>JAYQVH010000015.1:0-74411 GCA_038148375.1 Rhodospirillaceae bacterium
CGCGGGTGACCGAGAACTGCTGGCCGACTTCTTCCAGCGTGTGGTCGGTGTTCATTCCGATGCCGAAGCGCATGCGCAGCACGCGTTCCTCGCGCGGCGTCAGGCTGGCGAGCACCCGGGTGGTGGTTTCGCGCAGGTTGCCGTGAATCGCGGCGTCGATCGGCTGTACGGCGTTTTTGTCTTCGATGAAATCGCCGAGGTGGCTGTCTTCCTCGTCGCCGATCGGCGTTTCCAGTGAGATCGGCTCCTTGGCGATCTTCAACACCTTGCGCACTTTCTCGAGCGGCATTTGCAGCTTTTCCGCCAACTCTTCCGGTGTCGGCTCGCGGCCAATTTCGTGCAGCATCTGTCGCGATGTGCGCACCAGCTTGTTGATGGTTTCGATCATGTGCACCGGAATACGGATGGTGCGCGCCTGGTCGGCGATCGAACGGGTGATAGCCTGCCGGATCCACCACGTCGCATAGGTCGAGAACTTGTAGCCGCGGCGGTATTCGAATTTGTCCACCGCCTTCATCAGGCCGATGTTGCCTTCCTGAATGAGGTCGAGGAATTGCAGACCGCGGTTGGTGTACTTTTTCGCGATGGAGATCACCAGGCGCAAGTTGGCCTCGATCATTTCCTTCTTGGCTTTGGACGCTTCCCGCTCGCCCTTCTGCACCGTGGATACGACACGGCGCAACTCGGAAATGGACAAGCCGGCAACCTCGGACACTTCGGCAACGCCTTTGCGGAGATCCTCGATCTCGGGTTTGAACTTCTGCCCAAAATCTTTCCAGCCTTTGGCGGAGAGACGGCGCACCCGCGCCAGCCACTTGGGATCGAGCTCGCTGCCGTAGTAATGCTCCATGAAGTTGTCGCGCTTGACCTTGGCCTTGGTGGCCAGCTGCATCAGCTGGCCTTCCATGATCATCAGCGAGCGGTTGAGGTCGTTCATTTGCTCGACCAGATAATCGATACGCGCGTTATTCAGGTGCACGTCCTCCATCATCTGGATGAGCTCGCTCTTGTATTTCTGATAGCGCTTTTCCGTCGCCTTAGGGACTTCCTCGCCGGCACCGAGCGCGGTCAGCCGCTGGTCCTGGGCGCGCTTCATTTTGGTGTAGATGCTGGCGATCTTCTCGAAGGCTTCGACCACCTTCGGCATCAGCTCGGCTTCCATCGCCGACAGCGAGACGGCGCCTTCGTCCATATCATCGTCGTCGGAATTGTCGTCGCTGCTTTCGGACTCCGTGTCCTCGCCGTCCTCTTCGTCTGACTTGGCTTTCTTGTCTTCGGCCTTTTTCTCTTCGGGCTTGGCCGCGCCCGGCTGCGCGGCGGCGCCGCCGGCGCCGGGGGCCGCAGCGTTATTGTTATTATTGTTGTTGGTGCTGTCGTTGCCGCCGTAGGTGGCGTCCAGATCGATGATGTCGCGCAGCAGCATCTTGCCGTCGATCAATGCGTCGTGCCACGCCAGCAGCGCGCGGATGGTCATGGGGCTTTCGCAAATGCCGCCGATCATCATGTTGCGGCCGGCTTCAATGCGTTTCGCAATGGCGATTTCGCCTTCGCGGGAGAGCAGTTCGACCGAGCCCATTTCGCGCAGGTACATGCGCACGGGGTCATCCGTGCGGCCGACATCGCTGTCGCCGACGTTGCCGGTCGGTGTCGACTCTTTCTCGTCGTCGTCTGAGTCGCTTTTGTCCTTGGCGCTGGCGGAACTGTCGTCGTCGTCCTGGTCTTCTTCTTCGACGACATTAATGCCCATTTCCGAGAGCATCGACATGGTGTCTTCGATCTGCTCCGAGCTCATTTCCTCGGAGGGCAGCGCGTTGTTCAGCTCCTCATACGTGATGTAGCCTTTTTCTTTGGCTTTCTGGATGAGCTTTTTAACGGATGCATTGGTGGAGTCGAGCAGCGGGCTGTCGCCTTCTTCGCGCTCTTCTTTCTTTGCTGGTTTGGCTGCGGTTTTGGTCGCCATGGAGCGTCCGTCTCCCTTACGTTAGTCCTATCCGCGCAAACCCATTCAATGAAAGGGTTGCGCCCCCCGGTACCGTCTCCAGCGGAGACGAAGTGCCCCAGTCTCCACTGGAGACAAAGTATCCTAGCCGCCGTCAGTTGCCGTCGTCGGTCGTCTGCCCCTCGGTTCTCAAGCTCCGAAACACCGCGAACGCGGAGTCTGTCGGATCGTTGATCACGTCGTCCGCGGCACGCCGGATATCGGCTTCCAGGTCGCTGCGGTGACACAACGAAAACGTGTGATCCCACCCTTTCGTTGCGTCTTCGAGAGTTGCTTCGGGACGCGCGAAACCGGCGTGAACGTAAACCTCTGAACTTATTAGTTTCTTCAGCTCTGCGGCGAACCCCAGTCCGGCTAAATGGGCCTCTAGATCCGGAAATTCAAGGTTCGGCGACTGCGAGAGGTGCATTAAGGCCGATTGTCTAAGGGAGTCAAGGCGCGAATCGGCGAAGGCCATGCCCCCGAGACGTTCCTCGACATGGTCGAGAAGCGCCGGATGGGTAATCAGCGTCGCCAACAGAATGCGGTGGCGCAGGTGCTGACCGTCGTGCATGGGCTGGCGGGCGGCGCCTGAACCCGAAGGCCGCGGCGATCTGCCCTTGGTCCAGGCCGCGCGTGCGGGGCCGGATCGTGCCGGCCGAAACAAATCGAAGGTTTTGTCGCGCAGCAAGCGGCGGTAATGGCCCTGGACCGAGCCGTTCTGGATTTGGCCGGACAGATCGTCGACATCCTTTTCCAGTGCCGCCCGGCGTTCCGGCGTATCGATGGCGCGCCCCTCGGTCAGCTTGCGCCACATGATTTCCGACAACGGCAGTGCGCCATCGAGTACGGCGCGCAGAGCATCGCGGCCATCCGACTTGATGAGGTCGTCCGGGTCCTGGCCCGCGGGGAGGAGCGCGAAACGCAGGGACCGACCAGGCTCCAGGATCGGCAGGCAGCGCTCGGCGGCGCGCAACGCAGCTTTGCGCCCGGCGGCGTCGCCGTCGAAGCAAAGCACAGGCTCCGGCGCGATACGCCACAGCAGCAAAATCTGGTTTTCCGTCAGCGCCGTGCCCAACGGCGCGACCGCGTTTTTAATTCCGGCCTCGGCCATGGCGATGACGTCCATGTATCCTTCGGCGACGATGATCTCGGCTTTGTCGGAGGCGTCTTTGCGTGCCTGGGCCATGCCGTAGACAACGCTACCTTTATGAAACAGCGGCGTCTCCGGTGAGTTCAGGTACTTCGGTTCGCCCTGACCCATGACGCGGCCGCCGAATGCAACGGGCCGGTTGCGCGCATCGCAGATCGGGAACATCACGCGCTCGCGGAAAAAGTCGAAGGACGGACGGTCGTCCTGACCCGGTGAGAGAATCCGCGCTTCGATCGACACGTCCTCGGGAATATTTTCCCGCGCCAATGCCGCCTTCAGCGCATTGCCGCCCGGCGCGTAGCCGAGACGGTAGGTCTTGATGATGGCGTCGCTGAGCCCGCGGTCTCTCAAGTAGTCGTACGCCGCGCGGCCTTCGGGAGAGCGCAGTTTCTGTTCGTAAAAATGAGTGGCGAACTCGACTGCGTCCTGCAGTGTCGCGCGGCGTTTAAATTTCTGCGCCTCTTCTGGCGTCGCGCGCGGCACTTCCAGTCCGGCTTCTTCCGCCAGTCGCTCGACCGCTTCCGGAAAACCCAGGTTCTGGGTCTTCATCAGATAGGTGAAGATGTCGCCGTGCTCGCCGGACGAGAAGCAGTGGTAGAAGCCCTTCTGGTCGTTGACCGTAAACGACGGCGTCTTCTCGTTGGTGAACGGGCTCAGGCCGACGAACTCGCGGCCGCGGCGCTGCAGCTTAACGTTGCGCGACACCACCGAAGACACCGGCAATCGGGTGCGTATTTCGTCGAGGAACTCAGGAGGAAACGACATGGCGGCCGTCTCCCGACAGGATGGGCGCGCCGGGTGGCGCCGCCCTACGCAAGATTTTCTTTGACGACCGAACTGGCGCGGCCGAAATCCATCCGGCCGGCGTAGCGCTCTTTGAGAGAGGCCATAACCCGGCCCATGTCCTTCAAGCTGGAGGCGTCGAGCTCATCGATCGTCTCGGCCACCACGCCGCGAATGGCATCGTCGTTCATCTGCTCGGGCATGAAGCCTTTGATGACATCGATTTCCTGCTGCTCGCGCTCCGCGAGTTCGCAGCGCCCGCCCTGCTCGTACATGGCGATGCTTTCCTTGCGCTGCTTCACCATCGACTGAAGCATCTCAAGGATTTCCTGTTCATCGACACCGTCCGTGTTGCCGCGGCCGCGCGCGCAAATGTCGCGGTCTTTCAGTGCGGCGAGGATCAATCGGATGGTGGCGAGTGACTGCTGATCTTTATTGCGAAGCGCATTTTTCATCGCTTCGTTGAGTTCTGTGCGCAACATGGAAAAGGAGTTCCAATGGCGAAGTTAAGGGGAAAATCTAACGTATTCGGCAGACCAACGCAAAGGCTTCCGGGCCAACCTCAAGCCGTTGTTTTTAATAACAAATGCAAGGGCAATGCGAGGCTTGACTCGGCCATGTCGATTGCTTATCAACCGGCCAATTTGCCGAAACGCAAAGCCTATGTGGGGCGGTTCGCGCCGCTTCGCAAGCCCGGGTCCAATCCCGCCATTGTCAGGTCAACCGCCACCGGTTGAAACCATCGCTGCCGAGGCTCCTCGGCGCGCACCAGACAGGCAAGCCTGAGACCCGGGAGAAACGGCGCGCGTGCCGGCTGGAAACCCGGGCCCATTCGGGCCCCAAGAAATCGGACTCGTATGCCGGAGGCCAACATCAATACCGCTCCGCCGAAGCCGCAAGGCGCGACGGGGGTATTGGTTCTGGATGACGGTTCTGTTTTTTGGGGCAAAGGTCTCGGCGCCACCGGCGCGAAAGTCGGCGAAGTCGTCTTCAACACCTCGATCACCGGCTACCAGGAAGTCCTGACAGACCCGTCCTACGCCGCGCAGATCATCACCTTTACCTTCCCGCACATCGGCAATGTCGGCGCCAACCCCGAAGACATGGAAAGCACGACGCCCGCGGCCCGCGGCTGCATCGTGCGCATGGACATCACCGACCCGGCCAACTGGCGTGCCACGCAGCATCTCAATGACTGGCTCAAGAGTTACGACTTTGTCGGCCTCGCCGGTGTCGACACCCGCCGCCTGACCGCGCGCATCCGCGATGGCGGCGCACCGACGGGCGTCATCGCCCACGATCCGGACGGCAATTTCGATCTCGCCGCCTTGCTGGCCGAAGCCCAAGCCTGGCCCGGCCTGGAAGGCATGGACCTGGCCAAAGAGGTCACCTGCCGCCAGACCTACACCTGGACCGAAACCCGTTGGACCCTCGGCGAAGGCTTCGGCGATCTCGAAAAGCAAGACACCGCGCCGGCCTTCCATGTCGTTGCCATGGACTTCGGCGCCAAGCGCAACATCTTGCGCTGTCTAGCCGGCACCGGCTGCAAGGTCACGGTCGTGCCCGCAACGGCGACCGCCGAAGACGTGCTGTCCCACAATCCCGACGGCATTTTCCTGTCCAACGGTCCCGGCGATCCGGCGGCGACCGGAGAATATGCCGTGCCGGTGGTGCAGGAACTGATTGAGAGCGGCAAGCCGGTGTTCGGCATCTGCCTCGGCCATCAGATTCTGGCGCTCGCGCTGGGGGCGAAGACCTACAAGCTCAAGCTCGGCCATCGCGGCGGCAACCAGCCGGTGAAGGATCTCGAAACCGGCAAGGTGGAAATCACCTCGCAGAATCACGGCTTCTGCGTCGACCGTGACAGCCTGCCCAAGGGCGTGATCGAAACCCACCGCTCGCTGTTCGACGGCATCGTCGAAGGGCTGCGCGTGGATGGCAAGCCCGTGTTCTCCGTTCAATATCACCCGGAAGCGTCGCCCGGCCCGCAGGACAGCCATTACCTGTTCGAGCGGTTCGCCGAATCCGTCGCCGCCGCAAAAACCAAAACGTCCAAAAGCGCCTGACCCATGCCCAAACGCACCGACATCGACTCAATCCTCATTATCGGCGCCGGTCCTATCATCATCGGGCAGGCCTGTGAGTTCGATTACTCCGGCGCCCAGGCGTGCAAGGCGCTCCGGCAGGAGGGCTACCGGGTCATCCTGGTGAACTCGAACCCGGCGACCATCATGACCGATCCGGAAATGGCCGACGCCACCTACATCGAACCGATCACAGTCGAGACGGTCACCAAAATTCTCGAGAAGGAACGACCGGACGCGATTCTGCCGACCATGGGCGGCCAGACCGGCCTGAATACGGCGATGAAACTCGCCGATGCAGGCGTGCTCGACCGCCTTAACATCGAATTGATTGGCGCCAAACGCGACGTCATCGCCAAAGCCGAAGACCGCCTGCAGTTCCGCGACGCCATGGATGTCGTGGGTCTTGAGAGTCCGCGCAGCCAAGTCGTACACAACATGGAAGAGGCGCGCGCCGCAGTTGAGTTCACCGGCTTACCGGCGATCATCCGCCCCTCCTTCACGCTCGGCGGCGAAGGCGGCGGCATCGCCTACAACACGGAAGAATTTGAAAAGATCGTGGCCAGCGGCCTCGCGGCGTCGCCGGTCACCGAAGTGCTGGTGGAAGAATCCGTGCTCGGCTGGAAAGAGTACGAGATGGAGGTGGTGCGCGATCACGCGGACAACTGCATCATCGTCTGCTCGATCGAAAACGTCGATCCGATGGGCATTCACACCGGCGATTCGATCACCGTCGCGCCGGCCCTGACGCTGACCGACAAAGAATATCAGATCATGCGCAACGCCTCGATTGCGTGCCTGCGCGAGATCGGCGTCGACACCGGCGGCTCGAACGTGCAGTTCGCCATCAACCCGGCCGACGGACGCATGGTGGTGATTGAAATGAACCCGCGCGTTTCGCGGTCCTCGGCGCTGGCGTCGAAGGCAACCGGATTTCCCATCGCCAAGATCGCCGCCAAACTGGCTGTCGGCTACACCTTGGACGAACTCGACAACGACATCACCGGCGGCATGACTCCGGCGTCCTTCGAGCCGACCATCGACTACGTGGTCACCAAGATCCCGCGCTTCACGTTTGAGAAGTTCCCGGATACCGAAGCACTGCTCACCACATCGATGAAATCCGTCGGCGAAGCCATGGCGGTGGGCCGCTGCTTTGCCGAGAGTTTGCAGAAGGGCCTGCGCTCCATGGAGACCGGCCTGACCGGCCTGAACGATGTCTACCTCGGCGAGAGCGGCGAGCCTGTTAATGAAAACAGCGCGCTCCGGGCGGCGCTCATTTCGCCGCGCCCCGACCGGCTTCTGGTCATCGCCCAGGCGTTCCGTGAAGGCATGAGCCTTGAGGACATTCAGCAGCTGTGCAAGTTCGACCCGTGGTTCCTGAGCCAGATCGAAGCCCTTGTCGCCACCGAACGCCATGTGAAGTCCAACGGCCTGCCCAAAGACGCCCAGAACATGGCGCGGCTAAAACGCGCCGGCTTCTCGGATGACCGCCTCGGCGAACTCACCGGCCAGTCCGCCGACGCCGTCGCCGCGCATCGCCGGTCACTCGATATCGTACCGGTCTACAAACGCATCGACACATGCGCCGCCGAATTTCCGGCGGTCACGCCCTACATGTATTCAAGCTACGAAGGCGACGGCACTGTCCCCGCCCAATGCGAATCCCAGCCGACCGATAAAACCAAGATCGTTATTCTCGGCGGCGGCCCGAACCGCATCGGCCAGGGCATCGAATTCGATTACTGCTGCTGTCACGCCGCCTTTGCGCTGTCTGACGCCGGTTACGAGACCATCATGGTCAACTGCAATCCGGAAACGGTGTCGACAGATTACGACACGTCCGACCGCCTGTACTTCGAGCCGCTGACCCCGGAAGACGTGATCGAACTGATCCGCGTCGAACAGCGCAACGGCGAAGTCAAAGGCGTTATCGTGCAACTCGGCGGACAGACACCGCTGAAACTGTCCCAGGCACTCGAGAAGGCCGGCATTCCCATTCTCGGCACGTCGCCGGATGCTATCGACCTGGCCGAAGACCGCGAGCGGTTCCAGAAGCTGCTCAATGAGCTCGGCCTGCATCAGCCTGCCAATGGCACGGCGCTGACGGAAGAGGACGCCGTCGCCTCGGCCAACCGCATCGGCTATCCGGTTGTCATCCGTCCGTCCTACGTGCTCGGCGGCCGCGCCATGCAGATCGTCCACGACGAAGACAGCCTGCGCGCCTACATCCGCGATGCCGTAAAAGTCACCGGCGATAACCCACTGCTGATCGACTCCTATCTGTCCGGCGCGATCGAAGTCGATGTCGACGCGGTATGCGACGGCACAGACGTCTATGTCGCCGGCATCATGGAGCACATTGAAGAGGCCGGCATTCACTCCGGAGACTCGGCCTGCTCGCTGCCGCCCTATTCTCTGTCGCCGGATATCGTCGAAGAGCTGAAAGTCCAGACCCGCGCGCTGGCCAAAGGGCTCAACGTCGTCGGCCTGATGAACGTGCAGTTTGCAGTCAAAGACGCCGAGATCTACATCCTCGAGGTCAATCCGCGCGCCAGCCGCACGGTGCCCTTCGTCGCTAAAGCGACCGGCCTGCCGATCGCCAAGCTGGCCGCGCGCGTCATGGCCGGCGAATCACTGGCTGACGTCGGCCTCAGCGATAAAGACTTCGACAGCACCGAAACGCTGACCGGGCACATCGCGGTGAAAGAGGCAGTGTTCCCCTTCGCCCGCTTCCCCGGAGTGGACATCGTTCTCGGCCCGGAAATGAAGTCCACCGGCGAGGTTATGGGGCTGGATACCGACTTCCCGCGCGCCTACGCCAAGTCCCAGATGGGGGCCGGCACGCGCCTGCCGCTGTCCGGCAAGGCCTTCCTGTCCCTGAAGGACGACGACAAAGCCGAGTCCCTGTCCGTCGCCCACAAGCTGATATCCCTCGGATTCTCGCTGATCGCCACGCGGGGAACCCAGAAATTTCTGGCCGAGAATGGCCTTGAGGTGGAGGGAGTTAACAAGGTGCTGGAAGGGCGGCCGCACTGCGTCGACGCCATGATTTCCGGTGATATTCAATTGGTTATCAACACCACGGAGGGCGCCCAATCCCTCAAGGATAGCTACGATATCCGCCGCACCGCCCTGACCCGGCAGATTTGCCATTATACCACCCTGTCCGGAGCTGAAGCCGCCGTGGACGCCATCGCCGCCCTAAAAGACGGCGCCCTTGATGTCGCACCGCTGCAATCTTATTTTAGCTGATCTAGGTACCAGACGTTATACGCCCCGCTTGGTTCATAGGAGCAGGGCGTTTTTCTTTTGTGCATTAAGTAATGAGGACACGTCATGGAAAAGGTTCCGATGACGACAGAAGGGTTGGCGCCGCTGCAGGACGAGTTGAGACGTCTGAAGTCGGAAGAGCGGCCCGCGATTATTAAAGCAATCTCCGAAGCTCGCGAACACGGCGATCTATCGGAGAACGCTGAGTATCATGCGGCGAAAGAGCGCCAGGGATTTGTCGAGGGCCGTATTCAGGAACTCGAGGACATCATCAGCCGTGCCGACGTTATCGACGTGTCCAAGCTGTCGGGCTCGACCGTGAAGTTCGGCGCGACCGTCACCGTCGCCGACGAAGACACGGATGAAGAAGTGACTTATCAGATCGTTGGACCGTATGAGGCCGATCTGGCGAAGAAGCGCATTTCGATTCAGTCGCCGATCGCGCGCGCGCTGATCGGCAAGTCTGTCGGTGAGAGCACGGAAGTGAAGGCCCCCGGCGGCATCAAAGGCTACGAAGTCATCGACATCAAATACAAATAAGGGCGGGAGGGATTAGCTTTCGCCTTCGCCGGCGTCGGGCCGGTCAGCTCTCGCCTTCGCCGGCTTCGGGCCGGTCAGCTCTCGCCTTCGCCGGCTTCGGGCCGGACGGTGATCGGCACACCGGACAGGCGCTTCGAACTGCGAATCGCCAGGGCGGATTTCACCTGCGCCACGTTCGGCGCGGCCGTCAGCTTGGACGTCACGAACTTCTGATATTCGTCCCAGTCGCGGGCAACGATTTTCAGAAGGAAATCGGTTTCGCCGGCGAGCATGTGACACTCCCGCACTTCCGGCCATTCGTTGACCATTTTTTCAAACGCGATCAGATCCGCTTCGGCCTGGCTGTTGAGCCCGACATGCGCGAAGACGGAGACGTTGAAGCCGAGCAGCACGGGATCGAGGTCGGCATGGTACCCTTTGACGAAGCCCGCCTCCTCCAGCGCACGCACGCGGCGCAGACAGGGCGGCGCGGAAATCCCCGCGCGCTTGGCCAATTCGACATTGGTGATTCGGCCGTCGTCTTGCAGATCGCTGAGAATTTGTCTGTCGATGCGATCGAGTTTAACGCGTTGCATATGCTCTCCACCGTCAGCGTGTGACGGCGTCCCGTACCCTACGAGGCGCAATAATATTACAAGCGCGAGCAAAAAAGCGACCGAAATTGTCGAGTGGTCCGGTCCGGCAAAAATTCCGGAATGTGGCAGGAATGGCGGTACCCCCGCGCTTGTTTCACCGGGTGCCGCCACCTATGTTACCGCTCCTTTTATCGACTGATTCTGCCTGAAAGTTCCGTTTGTTATGGCCACCCATCACACAAAAGTTCTTATCCTCGGATCGGGCCCAGCTGGCCTGACAGCTGCGATCTATGCCGCCCGCGCCAATCTCGAGCCCATTCTTGTGGCCGGCATGCAGCCCGGCGGCCAAATGACCATCACCACCGATGTGGAAAATTATCCCGGCTTTGCCGATGTCATTCAGGGCCCGTGGCTGATGGAACAGATGCAGAAGCAAGCGGAGCACGTCGGCACGCGGATGATCCAGGACACCATTTCGTCGGTCGACTTTTCCAAGCGTCCGTTCACCTGCATCGGCGACGGCGGCGACACGTACACCGGCGACACGGTGATCGTTTCAACCGGTGCCTCCGCACGCTGGCTCGGCCTGCCGTCGGAAGAGAAGTTCATGGGCTTCGGCGTGTCGGCCTGCGCCACCTGCGACGGTTTCTTTTTCCGCGGCAAGGACGTGTGCGTCATCGGCGGCGGCAACACCGCGGTTGAGGAAGCGTTGTACCTGACCAACCACGCCAACAAGGTCACCCTGATCCACCGCCGCGACAGCCTGCGCGCGGAAAAGATCCTGCAGGACCGCCTGTTCAACCATGAAAAGGTCGAGGTGCTGTGGGATACGGTACTGGACGACGTCGTCGGCGATTCGGACCCCTTGGGTGTGACCGGCGTGCGCCTGCGCAACGTCAAGACGGATGAGACCTCTGAACTGGCCGTCGACGGCGTGTTTGTCGCCATCGGGCACACGCCCAACACCGACTTGTTCAAGGGCCTCCTCGACATGGACGACGGCGGCTATCTGCTCACCGCGCCGGATTCCACCCGCACCAACATTGACGGAGTCTTTGCCTCCGGCGACGTTCAGGACCATACTTACCGGCAAGCGGTAACAGCCGCAGGCACCGGATGCATGGCCGCCTTGGAGGCTGACCGGTTCCTGGCGGCGCAAGGGAACTGACGCGTAAGAGCGCCGCTCACCTAACGGGTTGATGTTTTTTTTGGAGAACGATCATGTCGGCGCCGCGAGGCAGCAGCCGCCTGGACTGGGATAAACTCCGCGTCTTTCACGCGGTCGCGGAAGCGGGCAGCTTCACCCATGCCAGCGAAGACCTGAATCTGAGCCAGTCGGCCGTCAGCCGGCAAATCAGCGCCCTTGAGGCTTCGCTTGGCGTGATGCTGTTTCACCGTCACGCCCGCGGCCTGATCCTGACCGAACAGGGCGATTTGCTGTTCAAGACCGTTCATGACGTTTTTGCCAAGCTGACCAGTGTCGAAAGCCAGCTCACCGAAACCAAGGACAGTCCGGAAGGGCCGTTAACCGTAACGACCACGGTCGGCTTCGGGTCTGTGTGGCTGACCGGCCGCCTGCGCCAGTTCATCGCCGACTACCCGAACATTGATGTCACGCTGCGTTTGGACGACCGCGAACTCGACCTCGCCATGCGCGAAGGCGACGTCGCCATCCGCTTCAATGAGCCGAAGCAGCCGGATTTGGTTCAGCGCCACCTCGGCAGCATGAAGGGCCACCTGTTCGCGTCGCCGGATTACCTGAAAGAACACGGCACGCCGCAAACGGTCGAAGACCTGAAAGACCACCGTTTCGTGGTGTTCGGCGGCAGCGCCCTGCCCTTTGAGAACGTCAACTGGTACTTCACTCAGCTGGAGAAGACCCTGGGTGAAATTAAAACGGTGTTGACGGTCAACAACCTCTACGGCGTGTATCGCGCCGTGAAGAACGGCATCGGCATCGGCGCCCTGCCCGAATACTTCTACCGTGAAGGCCGCGGCCTGGTGCAGATTCTGCCTGAATTGAGCAGCCCGCCGATCGACGCCTACTTCGTCTATCCCGAGGAACTGCGCAATTCCATGCGCGTGATCGTGTTCCGCGATTTCCTGCTCAAGGAAATCACCCGCGCCCGGGCTCAGCTGGCGCTGATCGCCCGCGATGACGACGCCCTAAAAACAGCCAGCTGATCAGCTCTGCCCGGTCCCGGCTGCGCAGCTATGCGCGTCCCTTTTCCGCGCAGCTATGCGCGCCCCTTTTCCGCGCAGCTATGCGCGCCCCTTTTCCGCGCAGCTATGCGCGAGGCGCGGGTCTGCCCCGCAGGCTCAGCGCTGGAAGAACACCGACCAAATTTGTATTAAAGATAGTACATGCTGCCTTTTGGCAGTATTTGGCAGTTTTCTGCTAATGCGGACCGGTTCGCCGGCCCGCCTGTCTCGGAGGCAGCCGCCTTTGAGATGGAAAGCCTCCCTGTTTTGACTTTGCCCCGGGCTTCGGTCCGGGGCTTTTTTTGTTCGCTATTCGGCCGGAGAGCCGGCCAGAAACGCGCGGGCGTCGGCGACGGTCCGGGCAGGATCTTCCAGCATGAGTTTGTGACCGAGGTCGGGGTAGCGGATGGTGGTGAGGGGCGCGGACGTCAGCATCCCCGTGACCTGATCGAGCCCGTCGGCGCCGAGCACCGGCGACTGGCCCGCCCATTGGATCAGCGTCGGTGCCGTCACGCGCGCGGCGATGGCCGCGGTATCGAACGGGTTGCGCACCTTGGACATGATCGACGCTTCCGCGCTGGCCGCAGCATTCTTCCGATTGTTGAGATCGGCATAGCTCTGCACCATCAGTGCGGTGACGCGGTCGTCTTGGCCGAAGATGTTTTCGAGAAACAGCCGCCAATAAACATCCGGCGTGTAGCCGTTGAGCACGTTGGCGCTCAGCCATGCCAGCGCCGAGAACGCCAGCGGCGGCGGCACGCGCGCGCCGGGCGTATAAGCCGGCACGGTCGACAGCAAAAGCTTTTCGACCCGATCCGGATGCTCGGCGGCATAGCGCATGGCGAGAATGCTGCCCGTCGACGTACCGCCGATATACAGGCGCTCATAGCCGCCGTCTGTGACGAGGTCCTCGATGAACCGGCGCATCAGCTGGTATTGGCGTTCGCCGCTGAAGTCCCCGGTTGGATCGGGTCCGGACAATCCATACGGCGGCACATCCGGGCGGATGACGCGAAAGTCCTCGCGCAGCACGTCGGCCCACCCCTCGAACTGGCGGGCGCTGCCGAGGTGCCCGTGCAGCAGGATCAGCGCCGGGCCGCGGCCCTCCTCGACGACGTGGATCGGCACGCCGTCGACGGTGACGAAGCGCGAGCGCGCATCCGTATACCGCATTTTGAGATAGTCATCGGACGGTGTCAGCGCGCCCGACCGGACCGCCAGGACCGCGCCGCCGGCGAGCGCGGCGGCGAGAACCAGGACAGTGGCAATCCGGCGGACCATGCCCTCGGCGGATCAGCTCAGCTCAGCGCAGAACTTCTGAATGCGCGTGCAGGCTTCCTTAAGCGCGTCCGTCGAGGTCGCGTACGAGATACGGAAGTGCGGCGACAGGCCGAAGGCCTCCCCTTGCACCGCCGCGACGGCTTCCTCTTCGAGCAGCGCGGTGACGAAATCGGAGTCGGTTTCGATCTTACGGCCACCCTTCGACGTCTTGCCGATGCAGCCGGCGATCGACGGATAGACGTAGAACGCGCCCTCCGGCGTCAGGCAGTTGATGCCCTCGGCCTGATTCAGCATCTCCACCACAAGGTCGCGGCGCTCCTTATAAACCGCATTACGTTCCGCCAGGAAATCGAGCGGACCGTTGAGCGCTTCGAGCGACGCGTATTGCGTGATCGACGACGTATGCGACGCACTCTGCGACTGAATGTTGTTCATCGCCTTGATCAGGTCCATCGGTCCGGCGGCATAGCCCATGCGCCAGCCGGTCATGGCGAAGGCCTTGCTGACGCCGTTGATCGTCAGCGTACGGTCGAACAGCCTGGGCTCGACCTGGGCAATGGTCTTGAATTCGAAGTCGTCGTAGACGAGATGCTCGTACATGTCGTCGGTCATCACCCACACCTGCGGGTGCTTGAGCAGCACGTCGGCAACAGCCTGGAGATCGGCGGCGGTATAGGCCGCGCCGGTCGGGTTGGACGGCGAGTTGAGGATGAGCCACTTGGTCTTATCCGTGATCGCAGCTTCGAGCTTCTCCGCCGTCAGCTTGAAGTGGTCGGCCTCCGTGCACGCGATAAACACAGGCGTGCCGCCCGCGATCAGCACCATGTCCGGGTAGCTCACCCAATAGGGTGCCGGGATCAGCACCTCATCGCCAGGATTGACGGTCGCCAGAATGGCGTTGAACAGCACCTGCTTGCCGCCGACCCCGATGTGAACCTGGCCGGGGTCATACTCGAGATCGTTCTCGCGCTTAAACTTGCCGGCCACCGCCTTGCGCAGTTCGGGGATGCCGTTGGTCGGGGTGTATTTGGTTTTGCCCTCGTCGATCGCCTTCTTGCCGGCTGCCTTGATGTGATCCGGGGTATCGAAATCCGGCTCACCGGCGCCGAGACCGATGACGTTTACGCCTTGTGCCTTCAGTTCCGCGGCCTTGGCGGTCACGGCCATGGTCGGCGACGGTTTGATGGCAGACATGCGGTCGGCGATGATAGACACGAGGATTCTCCAAATTTTGAGGGGCCGCACATGCGCGGCGGCACGGCGCGGAAGCTACTCCCCCGCCCGCGCGCGCGCAACCGGATTAGGGTAAAAACCGCGGACCTTCGGAGATTTCCGCCGCTAACGTCCAATTTGTTTTAGCCGGCGCCGTCTCGCCTGTGTCCGGCAGTTGTAGGCTCGGCTGTTAGGTGGCGCCGCCGACGGGTTCAACCGGATCGTTGACCGGCGTTGCGTTTTGAATCCACCGTCTCAGCAATATTCCGCATGCTTCAGACGCTGCGGATACGGTGTTGGAGATCCGGCTAACATTGGTCGACGCCGCAGTATATTGATCCTGCAAATTTGTTAATCGGTCAGCTACGGATTTTCGATCCGCTTCGAGATCGGCGAGTTGCTTGCCGAGCGAATTTTCTTTGCTATCAAGTTCGACAACCCGCGCCTCATTCATCCGAAGCCTTTGTTCCATTGATTGCGCTTGATCGCGTTGTTCGGGAACGGCCATGTTGAACATCGGAATATCGCGTTTGAAGTCTTCTATTTCGGACTCCAAGAATGCCTATTCACCTTTAGTTTCCGCTAGATTACTCTCTAAGGACTGAATCCGGTCAGCTAACTCATCCCGGCGATCGCGGGTATCTTCAATAACCATCGACATTCTCTCGAGCGGCTGCTCCATCCCGATGCGAGATGTCGATTGTGCCGCCTCTCGCGTGTCATCTAGACACGCTTTGATAAAGTCATCCATGAACACGTCCTGCACCAGGGCGCGCACCGATGACGCCAGAGTGGCAACAGTAGAAGTATCTAATTGCGTCCCGACGGCGGGTATGACTTGCCCCTCACCAGTCGCCGCAAGCGACGTCGCGTTTTCGACCTTGTTGAATACCTGTTGCCACTCGTCCATTTCGCTCTTGGCTTTCTTGAGGGTTTCGCCGGCTTTGGCGTCGTCGCTTTTCGCCTTTGTTACGGCCTCGCACTTATCTTTGTCAGTTTCGGCTGGCTTGCCTTGTCCCTCGCATTTATCGGCAAATGTTCCACCCAAGTCGGATTCTGCGCTTGTGACTTTGTCTTCGGCGGACTTCTTCGCCGCAGCGGCTTTGTCGTGGTCGTCCCGCGCCTTGTTCAAAGCTTGTTTGGTTTCGTATACGGCGCTGCTCGCGTTTACGGTCGAGCCCGCACCGATCACGATCTGGCCCGGTCGCGCCGCACCTGTAAGCTGCTCGATGGCAATCAGCGTGACCATCGATTTCTGATAGCGTTTAAGAAGATCGTTGTATTGGTCCCTATCAATCCCGCCGCCGAGATAAGCTTCACAGATCCGGTACATGGCGTCGCGCAGCAACTGGATCGATTGCGTGCGTATGCCGATGGTTGCGCCGGTCTCGTTCGTCGCGAGTTTGAACGCTGCCGCCAGTTCTTCGCCATTGCTGGCATTTGCCTCCAACGCGGCGCTAAATACCGAGAACACATCCGGACTGGGTTCTGAGCAAAAGATCGGCTCACCGTACACCTGCCCCGCAAGCAAAAATCTCTGCTTTGCATCGATGGAAATCGATTGCGCGGAGACGCTCTCGCTGTCGAACAGTGTTGTGGACCGGTGAATGGAGTTCCATTCGGCGCAGGACGCCGAGCACATCGCTAGGATGCAGACACATAGCCTCTTCATTGTTTCCCTCGCCCAGATACTTTTATCCCGAAACTATATTCTGCCTAAGACTATTTTCAATTAATAAGTTTATTACTCGCTATTTCCCTTATTGAGGGTATTTACAGACGTGGTGCTGAGGCTGCGACAACCCTATGTTACCCGGCATGACCGTCGCCGTTCCCATGTATGAGAAGCCTGAGGTTGGAAATGCCGCCGCCTTCCGGCTCGACAGTGCCTACACGCCGGCCGGCGACCAGCCCCAAGCCATTGAAGCCTTGGAAAAAGGCCTGATCGACGGCGAACGCGATCAGGTGCTGCTTGGCGTCACCGGTTCCGGCAAGACCTTCACCATGGCCCAGGTGATCGCCCGTACCGGCCGCCCGGCGCTGATCCTGGCGCCGAACAAAACCCTCGCCGCCCAGCTCTACGGCGAGTTCAAGGGCTTCTTCCCGGACAACGCGGTCGAGTACTTCGTCTCCTACTACGATTACTACCAGCCGGAGGCCTACGTTCCGCGCACGGATACCTATATCGAGAAAGACTCCAGCATCAACGAGCAGATCGACCGCATGCGCCACTCGGCGACGCGCGCGATCCTGGAACGCCGCGACGTCATCATCGTCGCGTCGGTGTCCTGCCTGTACGGCCTCGGGTCGGTCGAGTCCTACGCGCGCATGACCATCCAAATCGAAGCGGGCAAGGAGTTCCCCCGGCAGGAGCTGCTGGCGCAGCTGGTCGCGCTGCAGTACACCCGCAATGACATGGCGTTTTACCGCGGTACCTTCCGTGTGCGCGGCGACGTTATCGAAATATTCCCGGCCCACTACGCCGACCGCGCCTGGCGGCTGTCATTGTTCGGTGACGAAGTGGAATCGATCCAGGAATTCGACCCGCTGACCGGCGAGAAAACGGCCTCCCTACCCTTCATCACCGTCTATCCCGGCAGCCATTACGTCACGCCTCGCCCGGCGCTGTCGCAGGCGGTCAAAGGTATTAAGGCGGAACTCAAGGAGCGGCTCGAAGAATTTCACACCCAGGGCAAGCTATTGGAAGCACAGCGCCTCGAGCAGCGCACCATGTTCGACCTTGAGATGATGGAAACCACCGGACACTGCAAAAGCATCGAAAACTACTCGCGCTATCTGACCGGCCGGGCGCCGGGCGAACCGCCGCCGACCCTGTTTGAATACATCCCGGACGACGCCCTGCTGTTTGTCGACGAAAGTCACGTCGCCGTGCCGCAGATCGGCGGCATGTACCGCGGCGACTTCCAGCGCAAGTCGACCCTCGCCGAATTCGGCTTCCGGCTGCCGTCCTGCTGCGACAACCGGCCGTTGAAGTTCGAGGAATGGGACACCATGCGCCCGCAAACGGTGTTTGTCTCCGCCACCCCGGGCGACTGGGAGATGGAGCGCACTGGCGGCGTGTTCGTCGAGCAGGTCATCCGTCCGACCGGCCTGATCGATCCGGTCTGCCATGTCCGCCCGGCCGACACCCAGGTCGATGACCTGATGGCGGAAGTCAAAGACGTCGCCAAACGCGGCATGCGCGCGCTTGTCACCACCCTGACCAAACGCATGGCCGAGGATCTGACCGAGTACATGTCGGAGCAAGGTGTGCGCGTGCGCTACATGCACTCCGATGTCGATACCTTGGAGCGCATCGAGATCATCCGCGATCTGCGCCTGGGCGCGTTCGACGTGCTGGTCGGCATCAACCTGCTGCGCGAGGGCCTCGACATTCCGGAATGCGCCCTGGTCGCCATTCTGGACGCCGACAAGGAAGGCTTCTTGCGCTCGACGCGCTCGCTGATCCAAACCATCGGCCGCGCGGCGCGCAACATCGACGGCAAGGTCGTGCTGTATGCCAACACTATGACCAACAGCCTCGAAAACGCGATTTCCGAGACCAACCGCCGCCGCGAGCGGCAGCAGGCTTTCAACGCGGCCAACGGCATCACGCCGGAGAGCGTGCGCAAAGGCATCGCCGATCTGTTGGAAAGCGTATACGAGCAGGACCGCGTGACCGTCGACACCGGCTTGGCGGAAGAGACAGAACTGCTGGGTCACAATTTGCGCGCCGTCATCGAAGACCTCGAGAAGAAAATGCGCGCCGCCGCCGGCGACCTGGAGTTCGAGGAGGCCGCGCGCCTGCGCGACGAAATCCACCGGCTCGAAGAACTCGAACTGGAAACCGCGCCGGACGCGCTCTCCGGGCCGGAGCGGGAAGCCCGCGAGAAACGCGCCCGTGTGCCCGAACCCGGGGCCAAGGCCAAGGGCCGCGCCGTCCGCCGGCGCCAGAAATCGAAGCGCCGCAAGGGCCCATAATCCCTTCAACCCTCTGATTTGTCTGGATGAATTGCGCCAGCTCTGTCATGACAGCATGGCTGCTAGACGCCATTGTATGTTGACCCTGCATATATCAGATCAATATAAACATCACCAAATTGGGTTGCATCCCGGACTCTCAAGCAACCCCAAGGAGATGATCCGTGGACGCAAAAACCCTGTGCCTGGGCGCGCTGATGCATGACGACGCCTCTGGCTACGAAATCCGCAAACTGTTTGAAGACGGCCTGTTCAGCGCCATTCACGATGTCAGCTTCGGCTCCATCTATCCGGCCCTGACGGTGCTGCTCGAACGCGAATGGGTGACCTGCCGCATCGCGGAACAGGACGGGCGTCCGGACAAAAAGGTCTACAGCATCACCGAGTCCGGCCGGGCGGCATTTCTCGATGCCATTTCCACACCGCCGGCGCCGGACAAGATGCGCTCCGAAATGCTGTTCGTCCTGTCGTTCGGCGATTACCTGCCGCGCGCCGATGTGATGGCGTTGGTCGACCGCTACATCGCCGAGTACCGGGACCGCCTGTTGGCCCTGGAGTCTTGCTCCTGCGCGGAGAACGCACCGCCGGTGCGCAAATTCGTCAACGACTTCGGCCTCAAGATGTACAAAACAGCCATCGCCTTTCTCGAAGATCACCGCTCTGACCTGATGAACCAGGCCAACGGCGAAGCCAACAGCAATGTTGAACATTTGACGCCCGTCACCGCTGCGGGAGGCGCATCATGAGGCAGTCGTATGTCATCGCCGGACTGATCGCCGCCGCCGCGACCATCTGGGTCGCCTCGGGCATGATTTTCTCGTCCGGCGCGGAAGTCGAGTTGTCGGCCGTGGAACAGGCCGCGTTGAACACCCGGACCGAACTGCAGCGGGTCCAGGTCATCCGCTCGAGCGCGGTGCCGCGGGTGCGAGAGATCAAAGTTGCCGGACGCACCGAAGCGTCGCGCAGCGTGACCATGCGCTCGGAAACCGAAGGTACGGTAACCGAACTGGTTGTCCGTCGCGGGACCCATGTGAAGAAAGGTGACACCTTAATCCGCCTCGCCGCGGAAGATCGCCCGGCCCGGGTCAAAGAGGCCGAGGCCCTGGTCGCAAAGCGCGAACTCGAGGCCCGTGCGGCAGAGGATCTGTCGAAGAAATCGTTTACCTCGGAGGTGTCCCTGGCCAACGCCCGCGCCGAACTGGAATCGGCGCGCGCCAAGCTGGAAGCGGCGCGTCTGGAACTCGCCCGCACCACCATCCGGGCGCCCTTTGACGGCGTGTTCAATCGTAACCATGTTGAGGTCGGCAATTACGTGCGTGTCGGCGATGACATTGCCGAAATGGTCGATCTCGATCCGCTGCTGGTGGTCGCCGAACTCACGGAACTTTCCGTTCAGGACGTGCGCACCGGCGTCGGCGCTGGCGCCGACTTGGTCGACGGCCGCTCCGTCGAGGGCACGGTGACATTTGTATCCTCAATGGCCTCGCCCGAAACGCGCACGTTCACGGTTGAAATTTCTGTCGGCAATCCGGACATGACCCTGGTCGACGGGATGACCGCCACCGTCAGGCTTCCCGCCCAGGAAGTCATGGCCCACCGCGTACCCCCCAGCGCGTTGACCCTCAACGACGATGGCGCGGTCGGTATCAAATATGTCGAGCCAGATGGCCGCGTCGCTTTTGCCGAAGCATCGACGTCTTCGGCGACGGCCGACAGCATCTGGTTGACGGGCCTGCCCGCCTCGATCGACATCATCACCATCGGCCAGGAGTTTGTGGCTGAAGGTCAGACGGTGCAGCCGGTCCTGGCAAATTCCGATCAGGTAGGCGCGGCGCCTCGCGCACCCCGGGCGTTTGCCGAACCGACCGAAGTCGCCGGCGGGATGGGGGACAGCCCATGACCGGCCTCATCGAAGCGGCGCTCAGCCACTCCCGCACAGTGCTCTCCATGCTGGCGATGATTCTCATCGCCGGCACGATTGCATTGATCGACATCCCCAAGGAAGCCGAACCCGACGTTCCCGTGCCGACGATCTATGTCAGCATGGTCTACCGGGGAATCTCCCCGGCGGACGGCGAACGCCTGCTGGTGCGCCCGATGGAGCGCGAAATGCGGTCGGTCGAAGGTGTCAAGGAAATCAAGGGCCAATCGTACCCCAACGGCGCCAACGTCACGCTCGAATTCGAAGCCGGGTTCGACGTCGACAAAGCATTACAGGACGTACGTGAAGCGGTCGATGTTGCAAAAGCGGAACTGCCGGCAGGCGCAGAAGAACCGACCGTACACGAAGTCAACATGAGCCTGCTGCCGATCCTGGCGATCAGTCTGTCCGGTGACGTGCCCGAACGCACTCTGTTCACCATTGCCAAACGGCTCAAAGACCGGATCGAGGAAATCCCGAGCGTACTGGAAGCCGATATCGCCGGCGACCGGGAAGAGCAGATGGAAGTGATCATCGATCCAGCGCTGCTGAAGTCCTACGGCATCGACGCCAACGAGTTCACCAACTTCCTCAAGCGCAACAACACGGTGATCGCCGCCGGCGAACTCGACACCGGGTCGGGCCGCTTCGCCATCAACGTGCCCGGATTGATCGAAGGCGTGGAAGACGTGTTGGAACTCCCCGTGGTCGTCAACCGTGATGCGTCGATTACCGTCGGCGATGTCGCCAAGGGGCGGCGCACTTTTAAGGACGCATCGGGATACGCGCGCGTCAACGGCCAGTCTTCGTTAACGCTGGAAGTCTCCAAGCGCGTCGGCGAGAACATCATCGAAACCGTCGAAGCCGCCCGTGTCGTTGCCGAAGACGATATGAAGAGCTGGCCGCCGGGTATTCAGGTCAACTACTTCCAAGACAAGTCGAAGATGATCAACGATATGTTGATCGAGTTGCAGAACAACGTCGTGACCGCGGTGCTGCTGGTGATGATCGTTGTCGTCGCCGCACTCGGCTTGCGCGCCGGGCTGCTGGTGGGCGTGGCCATTCCGGGGTCGTTCCTGATGGGCATTCTGGTGCTCTATTCCGGCGGCATGACCATCAACATGGTCGTGCTGTTCGGCCTGATCCTCTCTGTCGGCATGCTGGTGGACGGCGCCATTGTCGTGACCGAATACGCCGACCGCAAAATGGCGGAAGGCATGGACCGCCGCAAAGCCTATGGCTTGGCCGCAAAGCGCATGGCCTGGCCGGTCACGGCCTCGACGGCCACGACCCTCGCCGCTTTCCTGCCGCTGCTGTTCTGGACCGGGCTGTTCGGCGAATTCATGAAGTACCTGCCGATCACATTGATCGCCACTTTATCGGCTTCGCTGCTGATGGCCTTGATCTTTGTCCCGACACTCGGTGCTCAGGTCGGCCGTCCGGGTATCGCCAATCCGGACCTGATGAAAGCGATCGCGGCGGGTAATACGAATGACTTCACGTCGTTGCCGGGCCTGACGGGCGCCTATGCCCGCGTCTTGAAGCGCGCCCTCAACAACTCGAACAAGGTTCTTATCGGCGCCGTTGCTTTGCTGGTCGGTGCCCAAGCGCTCTACTGGAGCTTTGGCAAGGGTGTCGAATTCATGCCGGACGCCGAGCCGGAACGCGGCGCCGTGTACGTTCACGCCCGCGGCAACCTGTCCGTCGATGACAAAGACGATCTGACCCGAAAAGTCGAGCAGCGCATCTTCGACCTGCCCGAATTCAAGACCGTCTACGCCCGCTCTGCGGAAGGCGCCCGCTACCGCGATGGCGGCTCGGCTGACATCGTCGGCGCGGTACAGTTTGAATATAAGGATTGGGAAGTCCGCCGTCCTTCAACGGAAGTGGTCGCCGACATGCGCGAGCGTTTGGCCGACCTTCCGGGCGTCAAGATCGAGATCTGGGAAGAAAGAATGGGCCCGCCGACGGGCCGCCAGTTCCATCTCAACCTCATGGGCGATGATTATGCGGTCCTCGAACGGCACGTCGAATTGGTCCGCGCCGAAATGGCCCGCATCGGCGGCTTTGTCGATATCGAAGACACGCTGCCGCTGCCGGGGATTGAATGGGAATTGGTGGTCGACCGCGCGCAGGCCGCCAAGTTCGGCGTCGATATCGGCGCCATTGGCGATATGGTTCAGCTCGTGACGGAGGGCCTCAAGCTCTCCGATTACCGGCCCGACGATGCCGATGATGAAGTCGATATCGTCGTGCGCTTTCCCGAGGAATACCGCACCCTCGACGAAATGGACGCCATTCGCGTCACCACGCCGGCCGGCAATGTCCCGGTGTCGAGTTTCGTCAATCGCGTCGCCAAACAGGACCCGGGCGAGATCAACCGCATCGACGGACGACGCGTTGTATCCATCATCGCCAGCGTCGAGGCCGGAATCATTCCGGATGCCAAGGTCAGACAGATCGAACAATATCTGCGCGACGCCGCAGAGTGGGACGCGGCGGTGCGCTGGGAATTCAAGGGTGAGGATGAAGAGCAGCAAGAATCTGCGGCCTTCCTGAAGAACGCCTTCATGGTCGCGCTGTTCCTGATGGGCGTTATTCTCGTCACCCAGTTTAACAGCTTCTATTCAGCCTTTCTGATCCTGAGCGCCGTCCTTATGTCGACCATCGGCGTGTTTCTCGGCCTGCTCATCTTTCAGCAGCCTTTCGGCATCATCATGTCCGGAGTGGGTGTGATTTCGCTCGCCGGAATCGTCGTCAACAACAACATCGTGTTGATCGATACCTACGACCGGCTGAAGAAAGACATCGCCGACCCGATGCAGGCCATTCTGCAAACGGGTGTGCAGCGCCTCCGTCCGGTGTTGTTGACCACGATCACGACGGTGCTCGGGTTGATGCCGATGATGTTCAAGCTCAATGTCGATTTTGTACAGCGCACCGTTCATGTCGGCGCGCCATCGCTGCAATGGTGGCAGCAGCTCTCCATCGCCATCGTCTGCGGACTGACATTTGCAACCGTGTTGACGCTTGTGGTGACGCCGTGCGCACTGAAGTTCCGCACCGACATGCAGGCCAAACTCGCGGCGCGGCGCGGCGGTACGATGGTGAATCAGCCAGCGGAATAGTCAGGTGAACCGGCGGAAACGGAAAGTCCGGTGAACCGGCGGAAACGGAAAGTCCGGTGAACCGGCGGAAACGGAAAGTCCGGTGAACCGGCGGAAACGAAAAGTCCGGTGAAGCGGCGGCCGAGGAAAACCTAGTCGTCCGCCTCGGCTTCGGCGAGTTCTTCCTGTGTCGGCCCCCCTCGGCGGGACAGACGCATGAAGGTGACTATGCTCACCGGAATGCTGGCGAGATACAGCACACCCATAATGCCCAGAGTCACCCAGGTTTCCGTCACCAGGAAGCCGGTGGCGAGGGCAACGAGAATCATCATCGGCAGGGCGAATTGGCGCGGGACACGCAGCCTCTTAACCGAGAAGGTCGGCACCTTACTGACCATCAGGAATGAGACGACTGCGAGGAACGTGCCGACCACGGCCGGATGATTGAACACGCCGGCGTCGAAATAAAACGACAGAATCATCGGCAGGATCGCCAGCCCCGCGGCCGCGGGAGACGGCACACCGGTAAAGTAATTCAGCGCCCAATTTGGCAGGCCCGGATCGCCGATATGGGTGTTAAAGCGCGCCAGTCGGAGCACACAGCACACCGCGTAGAGCAGGCACAAGGCCCAGCCGATCGTCCCCGCGTGCTGCATCGACCACAGGTACAGGAGCAAGGCCGGCACCATGCCGAAGCTGATGGCATCGGACAGGGAATCGAGCTCCGCGCCGAACTTGGTGGTCCCGCGCAGTAGGCGCGCGACCAGACCGTCGATGCCATCCATAAAGCAGGCGATGACCAGCGCGATAACGGCGCGCTCATAGCTTTCGCCGATGGCGAAGCGGATCGCGGTGAGACCGCTGCACAGCGCCAGGACCGTTAAGATGTTCGGAAACAGCTGATTGAACGGCATGGTCTTGCGACGACCGCGCGTTTTCTCCTCGACCGAATCCTGCGGCGATTCGGGCATGTTAGCGGACCTCCCCTTCGCGCGCGGTTTCCTTCGATTTCGCATCGGCGATGACCGTTTCGCCGGCCACCATTTTCTGGCCCACGGAAACGAGGGGATGAATGCCTTTGGGAAGATAAACATCAACACGGCTGCCGAAGCGGATCATGCCGATGCGTTCGCCGGTTTGCAGGTGCTGCTCGGCTTGGACGTCGCACCGAATGCGCCGCGCCACCAGTCCGGCGATCTGCACCACGGCAAAAGTCTTTCCCGTATCGGCTGCGACGAGCAAGCATTGCCGTTCATTGTCGGCGCTCGCTTTATCAAGCGTGGCATTAAGAAACAGGCCCGGCACGTAGACTTCCTTCTCGACCGTTCCGGCGATGGGCATGCGGTTCACATGACAGTCGAATACGCTCATGAACACACTGACCCGTGTAAAGGTCGTCGCCGCGAGATCGAGCTCGGGCGGTCCGTCGCATTCGGTGATGGCCTGGACCACACCGTCCGCCGGACTGATCACGAGTCCTTCGCGTGTCGGCGTGACGCGATCGGGATCGCGGAAGAAATAGAAACACCACACCGTCAGCCCGACACCGATCACACCGAACGGCGACCAGATCAGCCACAATATGAATGTCACGAAAGCAAACAGCGCGACAAAGCCCGGCCCCTCCGGATGCAGAGGCGGCAACAGATAGTCTTTCCACGTGATCTCACCGTTGGGCACGGTCATCTCCACTGTTCAGGCAAACGCGCGTTTTAAAGTGCTCAAGTTTAACGGGTTTTGGGGGCGGGGCCCAAGCCCCGTCTCTCTGCCGCTCCGCGCCTACAACCGGTCGCGCACCGGCAGAGTAAAGACCTGGCCGGGATAAATCAGATCCGGATCTTTGATCTGGTCCCGGTTGGCCTCGTAAATCAGGGTGTACATTACACCTTCGCCGTACACCCGGCGGGCGATCCGCCACAGGCTGTTGCCCTTGACCACGGTGATCGCGCCCGGACTTGCCGTCGGGTCCGGTGCCTGACGGCTGAATGGCACTTCGACGCGCGCGACGACTGAGCTCTCCGCATCCAGTTCGTCGGCGCGCACGGTGTGCTGCCCCACCGTCGCACGCTCCGTCGACTCAATGCTCCAGTATCCGGTGCTGTCGACTTCGGCCCGTCCGGCAAACGTGTTGTCGAGATAGATCTGAACGATGTTACCCGCGCGCGCCTGACCGCTGAGGAACAGTCGGCCCTCATCGTCGTAGTCGACGGTCTCGATGCTCAGATCGATCGGCCGTTGCTGCGACGGCGCTTGCAGAACTCGGCTGGTGCCGCCGTCGCGCGCCGTTTCGATAATCAGCACATCGCCTTCACCTTCCGGAACCGACATCACAACAATTTTTTCGGAGATCAGCGGCGGCATGCCCTCGCGGTCCACGCGCAATGAAAGTTCGTGCGTGCCCGCCGGCAACGGCTGCGACGGAATAAACACCCACTCACCGCGGCCGTCCGCCGCGATGCGGCCGATTTCGGTTTCGCCGTCGAGAATGATAACCGTGGCGGATGGCGCGGCGCGGCCGGCCATTACCGTGTTGCCTTGCGGGTCAATGCGCACCACATCGAAACTCGGACGTACCGGTCCGGAGTTTGCGGGATCGGCGCCGTCCGCCGATGGCACGGACTCGTCCACCGCCGCCGGTGCCGTGTCCGGCGCCGTCTCACTCGGGTCTTCCAAGGTGAAGTTCAAAACAATGGCGGCAATGACGACGAGAACGCCGACGATCGCGACCAGTAACGAGCGGTTCACAATGCCTCTCAGCACGGCCAAGCGGTTCCTTTTACTAAGGGATTGCGCGCGGCGAAGCAACGCTGCGGTGGTGTATTTCCTGTAACTGTGATCGCAACCGCTGCAGGGCGCGGGTTAGCGCGCGGCCGACAAGAACGCCACGGTAGCGGCAATTGCGATGGGCAGGAGCGCCACTCCCATCAGCGCCAACGGATAGGTCGCCGGGCGCAGCGCCGCCGGGCCGAGAGGCAGACGCTTGGCCGTTCCGTCCGCCAGCGGCACGAGGAGCAACAGGGCCAGGGCAATCGGTGACGTCGGCGCGCCGGGGGCCGCCAGGGCCATCAGCACCGCCAAAAGCGACCCGCCGATCCCGAAGACCGCCGTTAAACCCAGCGGAAGCGCCAGGACCCACGCAAGCAACAGGTAGCCCAGGACCGCCGCCGCCAGACAATAGGCCGCGGCGGCCGTTTGACCGTCGCCGGACATCTGCCCTGCCAGTCCGAGACCCAGCGCCAGCATAAAGGCGATCGCCAACAGCGACGGCCCTTCCGGCTGCAACGTGTACATGCGCTTGAACACCGCCCCCCAAACGAGGGCATACAGCACCAATCTGATCCAGCCGCCGGCTTCGTCCGGTGGCGCGCCCAAGAGCGCCCCGGTCAGCGTCGCCCAGATCGAGCCGATCGCGAACACGGCCGCGCAGGCAATCTGCACTTTCAGCCCCGGCTGCACCAGACTGAGCACCAGCCCGAGTAAAAATCCGCCAATGGCAATGTGGACAATCCGACTCGCCGCATCGACCGGAACCCAGGGCAGCGGCAGCAGCCAGTGCCAGGCAGCGGCAAACCCGATCAGGATCGCGATAGCCCCGGCGCGGCTGTTGCGCTCACTGCCGAGCGCCAGACGCAATGCCCCGCCAACGGCAAGGGCGACGCCAAACGGAATAAAATAGGGCAGTAGCGCACTCGCCACGGCGGAATCCTTGAACCTTAACGGCCGCGGCGAGATTGCCCCGGCTGGGATTGACCCTTTATTATGACCGCCGAGCGCATAGCAGCCAGCGTTAAACGCGGTCAAGCGCACGGACAGGGGAAGAATTATGACGGATCACAGCGACAACGCCCAAACGGCCGGGCGCAAGGTTAAAGTGTGGGATATCTGGGTGCGGCTGTTTCACTGGCTGCTGGTTGCCTTCATCCTGCTCAGTTACCTGACCGGGGAGGTCGGCGGGTTTGATTTCACGATGCCGGGCTCGGGCAATTTCGTGTCCAACATGACCCTGCACATGTGGAGCGGCTTGACCATCTTCGCGCTGCTGGTGTTCCGCATCGTATGGGGCTTCGCCGGCTCGACGACGGCGCGATTCGCCAATTTCCTGCGCGGACCGTCCTCCATCCTCGACTACGTCAAAACAGTGTTCACCGGCCCGGTGAAATTTTTTGCCGGCCACAACCCGGCCGGCGGCGCCGTCGTTGCCATCATGCTGTTGGCCCTGCTGGTGCAGGCCGTCACCGGCATGTTCTCGCAGGATGATTCGTTCTTCGCCACCAAGGGCCCGCTGGCCCACCTGATCAGCGATGAAACCAGCAAGGTCATCACCGGCCGCCATGAACTGTGGTGGGAATACGTGATTATCACGCTGATCGTCGTGCACATCGCCGCCAACCTGTTCTACTGGCTGGTCAAGAAGCAGGACCTGATCGTGGCAATGATCACAGGGCGCCGCCGCCTGCCCGAGGGCGAGGCGGAACCGCAGCTGTCCTTCGCCGCCACTTGGCTTGGCGCGGTCATCGCCGTCGCCGCGGGGATTGCCTCCTGGCTCATTCTGAACAGCGGCGGCTAGCTCATAAAAAAAACCGCCGGCACATCGGCCGGCGGTTTTCATTTCATCGGTCGCGAATGACTTATTCGGTCCGGTAGGTGTCGTGGCAGCTCTTGCAGATGAACATGGCGCCAACCTTAGGACCGGCTGCGGCCATGCCGCCTTCCTTGGCCGCTGCGGACACTTCCAGGGCCGCGGCTTCAAGCTGCGCGAAACGGGCCGAGAAGTCTTCCCAGTTTGACCAAACGTCGGCTTTCGCCGTCCCGCCGACCACTTCGTCCTTGAACGCGAGCTGCGCTGCTGCAGCGGCTGCAGCAATGGCATCGGCGTGGTGGGCAAGGTTGTCGCCGTAAGCGACCTTGTTTTGCAGAATCGCACCCAGTGCGGACGCATTGGCGCCGAGCGACTTCATCAGATTCTGACGGTAATCGATTACGTCTTTATCCTCAGCCTGCGCTGCCGGCAGCCCGGCAAACATGACCATCGCGGCGAACGCCGCACTCAAAAGTCTAAACTTCATTTGTTATCTCCGGCCGAACCCTGTTTCACTGTTACTCTGCCGCGCGGCGGGTATCGCACACGCGAAAACAGTCGTATTAGCAGTACAGAGTTCCGATTAACCTGACAACCCGGCCCCGACCCCGCCATGTCACATTCCCGTGCCGATTCAAAAGCCTTCTCTTTGTGTGTGTTTTGCGGCTCCCGGCCGGGAACAGACCCCGATTTCCGGCGATTTGCCGCCGATCTGGGAACGGCGATGGCGGCGCAGGGCGTCACCTTGGTGTTCGGCGGCGGCGCCGTCGGCTTGATGGGCGCGGTTGCCGACGCCGTGGTGGCCGGCGGCGGCGAAGCCATCGGCATTATCCCGGAATTCCTGAGCAGCCGGGAGATCCGCCATGGCGCGGTCAAACTGGAAGTCGTCCCGGACATGCACACCCGCAAGAAACGCATGTTCGAACTGGCGGACGCGTTTTGCGTTCTGCCGGGCGGTGTCGGCACGCTGGAAGAATTCTTCGAGATCGTCACCTGGCGCCAGTTGTCCGTGCACGCCAAGCCGGTGCTGCTGGCCAACTGGAACGGCTACTGGGATCATCTGATCGCGCTTGGCGCCGCCATCACCGATGGCGGCTTCGGCTACGGCCCGATGGAGGGTCTCTTCACCGTGGTCACCGGCGTGGACGATATTCTTCCCGTCGCCGGCGGCAAAATCGCGAAAATGCCCCAGGTTTCGGGGCCTGGGCACCCGAATTTGTCTCAAACGTGAACACCTTGCGGAAAGACCCCTGAAAGCCGGGCCGCCGGGCTTGCGCCGCAACGGGGGCTTGCCCTACTTTCCCGGCACCTCAAGGGGACGGGCCAGGGCGCCGGGGTGCGTTCAGCCATGTCTGACGACGAAAGAACCATGCGGAACGATCCGCGTCATATATGGCGGGTTCACCCGCATTGAACTTGGCGGGTTCACCCGCGCTGAAGGGAGCCGTACGTGAGCAAGATTAAAGTCAAAAATCCCATCGTCGAACTCGATGGCGATGAAATGACCCGTATCATCTGGGACTTCATCAAGACCAAGCTGATCCTTCCCTACCTCGATGTTGATCTGAAGTATTACGACCTCGGCGTCGAAAAGCGCGACGAGACGGACGACCAGATCACCATCGACGCCGCCAACGCGATCAAGGAACACGGTGTGGGCGTCAAATGCGCCACCATCACCCCGGACGAACAGCGCGTGGAGGAGTTCGGTCTCAAGAAAATGTGGAAGTCACCGAACGGCACCATCCGCAACATTCTTGACGGCACAGTGTTCCGCGAGCCGATCATCTGCTCCAACGTGCCGCGTTACGTCCCCGGCTGGACGGAACCGATCGTCATCGGCCGTCATGCCTTCGGCGACCAGTACCGCGCGACGGACTTCAAGGTTCCCGGCCCGGGCACCCTGACCATGACCTATACGCCGGACGACGGCGGCAAGCCGATGGAATTTGAGGTCTACAAGTTCCCCGAAGCCGGCGTCGCCATGGGTATGTACAACCTCGATGAGTCGATCCGCGGCTTCGCCCGCGCCTGCATGAACTACGGCCTGCAGCGCGGCTACCCGGTCTACTTGTCGACCAAGAACACCATCATGAAGGCTTACGACGGCCGCTTTAAGGATCTGTTCCAGGACGTCTTCGACAGCGAATTCAAGGACAAGTTCGACGCCAAGAAGCTCACCTACGAACACCGCCTGATCGACGACATGGTCGCCTGCGCGATGAAGTGGTCCGGCGGCTACGTCTGGGCCTGTAAGAACTACGACGGCGACGTGCAGTCCGACACCGTCGCACAGGGCTTCGGATCGCTGGGCCTGATGACCTCGGTGCTGATGACGCCGGACGGCAAGACGGTGGAGGCGGAAGCGGCTCACGGCACCGTCACCCGCCACTACCGTCTGCACCAGCAGGGCAAGGAAACTTCCACCAACCCGATCGCCTCGATCTTCGCCTGGACCCGCGGCCTCAAGTACCGCGGCCAGTTCGACGACACGCCCGAGGTGGTCGCCTTCGCCGAGACGTTGGAAAAGGTCTGTGTCAACGCCGTCGAAAGCGGATTCATGACCAAGGACCTGGCCATCCTCGTCGGCCCGGACCAGGCCTGGATGACGACCAGCCAGTTTCTTGAAAAACTCGACGAGATGCTGCAGGCCAAGCTCGGCTAAGTCCGCAGCTCAAAACGTGAAAACGGCGCCCTCACCCGAGCGGCGCCGTTTTTGTTTGTGAGTTTTGCCTACTGCGCCGGGACCGCACCCTCCCGTGTCGTCGCCTTGAGCATGTCTTCGTCGAGCCTGTAGAAAATCAGGACTGAGATCGCGAGCGCCAGACACACCGCAGGCGCGATGGCCATAGCGATATAGATGGCCGTAATGGCGCTTTCCGGCTGTTCAGTCGCCAGGCCTTGCGTCCCCGATACATACCCCATGGATTGAAGCAGGAAGCCGGTGAGGATCGGCCCGAAGGCAAACGCCATTTTCTCCGCCGTCGTATAGATTCCGGCAAACACACCGGCACGCTCCAGGCCCGTGCGCCGGCGGTCGTATTCGATGGTATCCGGCAGCATCGACTGTCCGATGGTCAGGATGCCTGCAGCCGCCACGCCGGTGAACGCCGGACGCAACAAAACCAGGAACATTGGTTCGTCGGATCCGGCCAGCAGCCAGGACAGTGCGGTGCAGGCAAGGATCGCACAGGCCCCAATCAACGCATTGCGCTTGCCGATGCGCCGGGACACTTTGAGCCACACCGGGATCGACAGCGCCGCGGTCGCGGTCGACGTGGTCGTCATGAACCCAAGTGTCGAGAAAGGTTGCTGAATAACCCGCGTCACGAAGTACACGAAGCTGCCGAACGTAAACGAGTTCGCCAGCAGCATGAAAAACTTGATGCCGATCAGCTGCGCAAACGGGATGTTGCTGGCGACGGATCGCAGTTGCTCTTTGAATTTCGGTTTTTCTCCCGGCGGCACTTCATGAAACGGCGCTTTTTCGGTCATCTTGAAACTCGTGTAGCCCGCAATGACAACAAGGCCCGCGCAAATCCAGCCAACGGTGGCGTAGGCGTCTCGCCCGCCGCCCAGCGCGCTCAACAGTAACGACGACGCAATCAGTGCTGCGACCTGGGACACCTGGATCGCCCCGACACGCCAGGACATCAGGAACGACCGCTCGTGATAGTTCTGAGTCATCTCGGCCGGCATGGCGAGGTACGGCACATTGAAGATCGTGTATCCGGTGGAATACAGGATCAGCGCAAACAGCATGTACCAAACCGCGGTATTCCCAACGATCCCGCTGGGCGGCGCAAACAATGCCACCAAGGAGGCGCCGCACACGATGGCGCCAAAAACCAGGTACGGGCGGTGGCGTCCCCATCTGGTCTTGGTCTTGTCGCTGATGACACCCATGACCGGATCTGTGGCCGCGTCATACAGCTTTGACACCGTATAGATCAGTCCTGCGGTGCCGGCGGCAATGCCGAGCATGTCGGTCATGAACGGCATCAAAAAGAAGCTGGTGACGTTGTACATGATGGATGGAACGACAGTGCCGAGACCCCATCCGGCAGCGATAAAGAGCGGAAGTTTGACTTCCGGATTGTGTGTGCTCACGCGGCGCACTCCCCTGTTTTGTTGGCGGGAGTATGTCTGCTTTTGCGTCACCGCCAAAGGAAAACGGCAATCCACCTGGGATTCTTCACCGTAGAATGATGGAAGACCCAAGTTCTTGGAGGTGATTGTGCACCGGCGCGCCTTTGCGGCAGGCTCTGCGGCGACCCTATTGGTCCAGGCAACAGGCCCCCGCGCGAAAGATTTTATGCTAATTGACGATTTTTCCAGCCGAGACGGCGTGTCCACGACCGGCAACCGCTGGATGGGCTTTACCGACCAGGTGATGGGCGGACGCAGCACCGGCGGCGCGGAGGTCGACGAGATCGAGGGCCGTCCGTGTATCCGCTTGTCGGGTCAGGTGAACACCCGCGGCGGCGGCTTCATCCAACTCGCCATCGATATGGGCCAGGGCCGCCGGCCCTTCGACGGCAGCGCCTATTCTGGCCTCGAGCTCGACGTCTACGGCAATGACGAGTCCTATAACTGCCACCTGCGCACCACCGACGTGCGCTGGTATGAGCAATCCTACCGCGCCAGCTTCGACGCGCCGGCCAAATGGACGACCGTCAAACTGCCGTGGAGCGCCTTTGAGCCCCACGGCCTATCCACGCCGCTCAATCTGGAAGGCCTGTTGCGCCTCGGCATTCTTGGCTGGATGCGTGATTTCGAGGCCGACATCGCCGTTGGCAGGGTCGCGGTTATTTAGCTGCGACCGCCGCTTTCGCGGCAAGTACCGCCTCATAGAACGCTTGCGCGTCGCCTTCGGTCGCGGAGACGACTTCGTCATGGACGGCCAGTCCGGCGCCACGCCACGCGGCGCGCTCGTCTTCTGTCGGTGTGATCACCGTCAAACCGACATCTGCCGCGCGGGCGATGTACGCCGCGTTCATGTCCTCGACCAGACCCCGGTACCAATTGGCATCGGGGGCCGCCGGCCCGTAGACAGCACGATCGGCGTCGCTGAGACCGTCCCACCAGCGCTTATTGGCCACGACCACGGCTGTCGAATACGCGTGATGGGTGAGCGTCAAATAAGGAGCAGTACCGGCGATCCCGGCAAGCGCGAAAATTTGCGTGCTTTGCTCACCGCCTTCGATCAATCCGGTTTGCAGACCGGGGATCACGTCGGTCAGAGAAATTTGAATCACGTCGGCGCCGATGGCGCGCAGGAACAGCTGGGACGCGCTGTCGATGGAAACCCGCAGTTTGCGGCTGCGCACGTCGGCGGGAACGCGGATGGGATCAATGCTGTACAGGTCCTGCCAGCCGTCCATCATCCAGGTCAGCAAGACCAGATTGTGCTCCGCCAGTTTCTCCGACACGACCGGTCGCAGGTGATCGTCGAGGACGGCGGACACTTCGGCCATTGACTCGAATAAGAACGGCGCTCGCAGGACCGCAAGCTCGGGAACGGCGAGACTCAGTGTGCCGGTCGAAATGCCCGCAATCTGAATGCGGTTTCGGCGCACGGCGGTGTATTGCTGTTCCTCGGGACCGGCTTCACCGCGAATCATCAAAGTGGCGTCCAACCGCCCGTCGCTGAGGGCGCGGATGTCGTCGCGATACCGCTGCCAGTATATCTCACCGGGGGTATTCGGGGCGGCGACACCGGCGAGGATCGGCACGTCCTGAGCTCCGGCGCGGCCTAGGCCCGATACCACGATCAGCGCGGACATAAAGATCAGGGATGCGGCGGTCAGTCTTTCCATGGCGCTACCAAACCACACGGGAACGTGAAGCGGTAGGGGGCATGGGTGCAGCACCCCCGCCCTTGCCCGTGGTACAAATTTTGTGTCCGCGGGGGTGGCTGCGGAACGGTTGCAGAAGGTGTCTGACGATGCAGGATATGGTTCACAACACGGCCCAGAGCGCAGTCAAAGACCGCTACGGCGCGGGTGCGCAGCAGCGCGAAGACGCGCTGTGCTGTCCCGTCGACTACGATCCGCAATACCTGAAGGTGATTCCCGAGGAAGTGATCGAGCGTGATTACGGTTGCGGCGACCCGTCGCAGTACGTTCGCGATGGCGAAACTGTCCTCGATCTCGGCTCTGGGACCGGCAAGATTTGTTTCATTGCCTCGCAGGTGGTTGGATCCAGGGGCAAGGTCATCGGCGTCGATATGACCGATGAAATGCTTGAAGTCGCGACCCGCAATGCGCCCATCGTCGCCGAACGCATTGGTCACGCCAATGTGGAATTCCGGCGCGGCCATATCGAAGATCTCGCCACCGACCTCGATGCCATCGATGCGATGCTGGCAGAAAAACCTGTCACGTCACGCGCCCAACTGGAGGCCTTCGAACAGGCGCGTGAGGTGCAGCGCCGCGAGCGGCCGTTGATCGAAAGCGATTCCATCGACGTGATCGTATCCAATTGCGTGCTCAATTTGGTGGCCGACACTGCAAAGCCCCAGTTGTTCCGCGAAATGTACCGTGTGCTCAAAAAAGGGGCGCGCATCGCCATCTCCGACATCGTTTCCGACGAAACCTCGCCGGAGCACCTTAAGAACGACGATACGCTGTGGAGCGGCTGCATTTCCGGCGCCCTGCAGGAACGGGAATTCATCGCGCTGCTGGAAGAGGTCGGCTTTTACGGCATCACCGTCGAAAAACGCGATGCCGAGCCCTGGCAGGTGGTCGAAGGCATCGAATACCGCTCGATCACCGTCCAGGCGTGGAAGGGCAAGGAAGGCCCATGCTGGGAGGAGAATGACGCCGTCCTCTACAAGGGTCCCTTCTCCCAGGTCAGCGACGACGACGGACATACGTACGTGCGCGGCCAGCCGATGGCGGTGTGCGCCAAGACGTTCAAAATTCTCACGTCTGAGCCCTACGCCGATCACTTCTATGCGGTGCCGGCGCAGATGAAAGTGACCGAACAGATCCCGTTCGATTGCTCCCGCGATGCCGTGCGCGCGCCGTCGGAAACCAAGGCCGGGATCGCTGCGGAAACCCGTGTTACCGACGCGTCCTGCTGCGGTCCGGACACCGGCTGCTGCTAGGGGTAATCGGCGGGATTTCGGTCATGGCGCGGTGAAAAGCAATCGTGCATGGACTCGTGTGTATAAAATATAAACCCCTGATTTAGTTGCCAAAACCAGTCGAAGTGCGACTTACGGGGCGCGTGCATGGGCTCGTTCCTCGCGAAAGCCGCGCGGAGTCTTTTTTCCGCCCGCGGCGGCCGTGTGCCGGAACCCTTGTCGCGGCATCAGGGGCACGCCATATTTGTCTCATTCCTAGAACAACTTCGCCGCCGGAGAACGTCCATGGTCCGCAACCCCAAACACGGGATGCTGAGCCCGCCGAACCACGACGAGCGTTCACTGCAGCAGTATGTGCTATCGCTCAAGCATCACGTCGGGCGGCAGATCCAGCCGCGCAAGCGCGACATCTACGAGCGCCGCGGCAAGCCGGCGTTCGAGAAAGCACACGGCCGCGCGCCGGAGTCCTGGCGCGAGATCGGCGATGTCATGCTCGACGATCCCGACTACCAAATGTCCATCGCGCTCAACACAATCGCCCAGGATCTGATGTGGGAGTCCGTGTCCGAGCCGATCTTCCGCAATCTCGACCACCTCGGGGAGACGTACAAGAAACTGACCGAGAGCCCGGACAAGAAAGGCTCGCTCGAACTCGACCCCGACTTCCAGGTCCCCAAAGGCATCAGCGAGGTCGCGATCCATCGCCAGGTCGGCACCTATGCCTATGACCGCGGCGAAGGTGACGTCACCGCCGGCGCGCTTTACGAAGGGGGCGGCAACATTTACTCGATGGGGATCGGTGTCGGCACCGGTTACGCCAAGGCCGAGATCGTGCAGGCCTTCCTCAAGCAGAAGTATCCGGACTTCGAACCCAAGACGATTCTCGACATCGGCTGCTCCGCCGGCTCGTCCTCGACCCCGTACGCCATGGCCTACCCCGATGCCGACGTGCACGCCATAGACGTCGCGCCGGGCCTTCTGCGCTATGCCCATGCCCGGGCCGAAAGCCTCGGCGTCGCTGTGCATTTTCACCAGCGCGATGCCGGTGATACCAAGTTCCCGGACCAGAGTTTCGATCTCGTCGTCTCGCACAATGCCATGCACGAGATGCCGCAGAAGACGACCGAGAACATGTTCAAGGAGAGCTTCCGCATCCTGAAGCCCGGCGGCATCGCCGTGCACCAGGACCTGCGCCTGCGGTTCAACGATTTCCCGCTATTCGATCAGTTCGACTTCCGCTGGGATCAGTTGTTCAACAACGAGCCCTATCTGGTGACCTATGCCACCAACGATCCGGACGACCTGTTCCGCAAGGCAGGCTTTCCCGAGGATCACATCTGGAGCGGCCTGATCGACCAGCCCGACGGCACCATGAAGTGGTTCGTCAGCACCGCGCAGAAACCGGCTTAGCTAACTTCCCAGCCGCCTTCGACGTTGTGGCTGCCGTCGACCGCGCCGCGCATGAAGGCGAGGCGTTGATAGATGTCGTGCGGGTAGCCGAGTTCGATACCGCTGACCTTGTCCAGGCGCGCCATCTGCTCATCGCTAAGCTCGATTGAGACCGCGCCCATGTTATCTTCGAGCTGCTCCGGCGTCCGCGCGCCGATAACCGGCAGTGGCCGTCCCGGCTTTTGCATCAGCCAGCGTAGCGCCACCTGAGCGTGGGTCGCGCCCAGCTCCTGCGCCACAGTGTCAACCACTGAGACAATTGCCAGATTGCGGTCCGTCAGCCCGGTCTTGACCACCTGCGGGCGGCGCGTGCCGTCCGCTTCGACCTTGGCGTCCGCCGCGACTTTGTCCTCCGCCTTGTACTTGCCGGACAGCACACCGCTGCCCAGCGGTCCCCAGGGCAGCACCGTGAGGCCGAGATCCATGCTCATCGGCACGATGTCGCGCTCGGCCGTGCGCTCGGCCAAGCTGTAGCGAGCCTGGACGCCGATGAACCGGTTCCAGCCGCGCTGGTCGGCAAGGGTGTTGGCCTGCGCAATCTTCCACGCCGGAAAGTTTGACGCGGCAATGTACAGCACCTTCCCCGACGCAATGACATCGTCCAGGCCCCGCATCAGCTCCTCGACCGGAGTGCGGAACTCCCAAAAGTGTACGAACAGGAGATCGATGTAGTCGGTCTTGAGTTTGCGCAGGGAGTCCTCGACCCCGCGCCGGAGCGACTTACGATTGTTGCCGCTGTAGTTCGCATCCTCCTTGTCCATGCCGAACGTGTACTTTGTCGAGACGACGAACCGGTCGCGCCGGTCGGCGATGCACTCCCCGACAACCTCTTCGGAGTGATAGATGTTCGCGGTATCGAGGAAGTTCCCGCCCGCATCGGCGTACATGTCGATCATGCGCCGGCAGTCGTCCGGCGGCGTCGCCCATTCGCGGTGCTGGCCCATGGTCATCGTGCCGAAGCACAGGGGTGAGACCCGCAGGCCCGAGCGGCCCAGCATCCGGTAGTGATTGAGTGCATGCATGATGGCCCTCCCAGCTTCTCCCGCACTTCTGCCAGGATACATGACCCGGAAGACCCGCAAAGCTGGCGAATCCGCCGCGACCCTGCTACAGACGTTACAGCCGTTTCTTGAGGGGAAGAACGCCATGGCCGAAGCCACCCAAACATCGTCCGCCGCCTACCCAAACCCGCGCTATTCCTGGTACTGCCTGGGCGTCATTGTCTTTGCGTACTTCTTCGGCTTCATGGACCGCCTGATCGTCGGCCTGCTGACGCCCGCCATTCAGCTCGACCTCGGCTTCAGCGACACCCAAATGGGCGCGATCCAGGGCCTGGCCTTCGCGGTCTTCTATTCCCTGTTTGTCATTCCCATCGGCTGGGCGGCCGACCGGTTCAACCGGAAATGGATGCTCGCCACCGGCACTGCTGTATGGAGCCTGTTCACGGCAGGCGCGGGATTCGTGCGCACCTTCGGCGGCTTATTCGGAATGCGTGTCGGTGTCGGGATCGGCGAAGCGACGTTGAATCCCTGCACGGCGTCACTCATCGGTGATTATTTCGAACCCCGTGACCGGCCGAAAGCCTTCGGCATCTACACCATGGCAACAGCCTTTGGAACCGGCCTGACCTACATCTTCGGCGGCGCGCTTATCGTCTTTACCGGCGCGGCCGCCCGAGAGGTGGCGATGTTCCCGATGCCCTTCCTGGGCGACATACCGGCGTGGCAGGCCGTGTTCATCATTATCGGTCTCGCCGGTTTGATTCCGGCATTGCTCATGGCCCTCACAGTGCGCGAACCCGCGCGTAAGGAAATAGCCAAGGACAAGAGCGAAAAGGCATCCTGGGGCGAGATATTCGCCTTCCTGAATCAGAATAAAACGACACTGATCTGCCACCACTTCGGTGTCGCCTTCATACTCATGGCCGTCTACGGCTGGGTAAACTGGCTCCCTTCGTTGTTTGAGCGCGTTCACGGCTGGAGCGTGCCCCAATTTGCATTCTGGTACGGCGTGTTCGGAGGCATATTCGGAATCATTTCCGCGCTCTCAAGCGGCTTTGTCACCAACTGGTTCAAGGACAAGGGAAAAGCAGACGGCGCCATGCGTACGGTGATGTGGGGCGGCGCAGGCCTCACGATTGGAACGACAATCGCGCCTTTGATGCCCACGCCCGAACTCTGCCTGGCTCTGTTCGCCGTCGCAGGCCTGTTCTCGAACTGGCCGCCCGCGCAAGCCCTCGCTGCGGTCAACGAAATGACGCCCAATCAGCTCCGTGGCGTCGTTACAGCCGTTTACATCCTGGTGATTGGTATCGGAGGTGCGGGCGTCGGTCCATTCGCGATGGGCTGGGTGACAGACAATGTGTTCGGCGACCCTCAGCAGATCAATCTTTCGATGGCGCTTGTGACCGTCGTCATGGGATCCCTCGGCACGCTCTTGATCGCTTACGGCCTCAAGGCCTATCGCGAGAGCCTCGCCCGTGTGGACTGGATGACGGGCGGCAATCCGCTTGAGCAAGCCGGAGGCGCCTGAGCGCCTTCAAATCATCACGGCTAGGCCCTTGTTCGACCGCAATAGGCTGGCTTCCTCGGCGGGTTCATGACCCATTAGAGGAGTCCGCCTTTGCCCCGCACCGTATCCGTGCTCACCCTTGCCGCTTTGCTGAGCGGGTGTTCTGTCACAGCCCAACCGGACAAGGTCCCTATTGTCGGGCCGGCTGTGAGCAGCCTGCTTGACGGGTTCAATCCACTCAACGAACTGGACTTGGCCGGACTGATTCAGATCGATTTTCGCGGTGACTCAGCAATTGACTCCTACGGCGAGTAGACCCAACGCCTAGTCTTCTGGCAGGTACTCGTACATTTCGATACGCACGCCGCCGGGATCGACCAGAGACGCGATAACCGATTTCCCAGAAGAACTGGGTTCGGGCTCATTTAAGACCGATCCGCCGTTGGCCATCGCGCAGGTAACGATGTCTTCGATGCGCTCTACGATCAGAGACAGGATGACTTCGCCGTGAATCGCACCATTGTCGCCGTCGACGCGCGGGAGGATGGCAGGTTCATCCCCGCCAGAGATCTCGACAATGGCGAAGCCAGTCAATCTTGGTTCGCGGTTCTGTAGCGGCTTGGCACGAATATAGGCCGACCGAGCCGTCTGATCCGGTGCCGCACCGACGGTGCGTTTCGATACGTCAGCGGTGATTTCGCCGCCGCCCGTGCGTTCGAAGCCAAAACAAGACAAGTAGAAATTCACGGAGGCATCCAAATCCTTCACGATCAGGATCGGATTCGAGAGATTTGCGCGGATGTCACTGTCCTGCGCAAATGCGGCCGCTGAACCAAACAGAACAGCGGCTAAAGCAATAAAACCTGTCTTCATGTGTTTGCTACTCCGCGGCGAGCTTCTGTTCGTCATGTCCCCAGCCGGTACCGCCGTGAACCGTCTGAACATAGCCTTTCGGCAGCCCGGCGTCTGGCGTGAAGCCGTACAGGGCTTCGTCGGGGATCGCCTCTTTCAGGATGCCGCGGACGGCCATCAGCTTGTCCATATCGATCCCGGTCTTGAGACCCATGCTGTCGAGCAGGAACACCAAGTCTTCGGTGATGATATTGCCTGACGCGCCCGGGGCGAACGGACAGCCGCCAAGACCGCCCAACGAACTGTCCAGCGTATCCAGCCCGATCTCAAGCGCCGCCATGACGTTCGCCAGGCCCTGGCCCCGGGTGTTGTGCAAGTGAATGCCGGTCAGCTTGTCGCGGCCGACCGCGGACCAAATACCTTTGACCAGGTTTTTGACCTGCACCGGATTGGCGTAGCCCGTCGTGTCGGCGAGGCCGACCTCATCGCAGCCAAGGCCGATCAGTTTCTCGGCCATCTCGATCACCTTAGCCTGCGGTACATGGCCTTCCAGCGTGCAGCCGAACGCGGTCGATAACCCGCCCTCGAAATGCGGGCGCTGGTCTTCGGGCAGCGATTTTATCAATTCGACGATCTTCTCCACTTCCTCCAGTACCTGCGCGTGGGTCTTACGCAGATTTGCCTGGGAGTGAGTCTCGGACACGGACAGCGGCAGCGTGATTTTGTGCGCACCCGCCTTGATCGCGTTCTCGGCGCCCTTGAAGTTTGGCACCAGGGCCGCGACTTGCAGTCCCGCAATGGTGCGAGCGTATTCGACAATCTCACTTGTATCGGCGAGTTGAGGCAAGAGTTTCGGCGGCACGAACGAGCCGACTTCAATTTCACGCACGCCGGCCTCTGCTTCGGCCTTTATCCACGCCTTCTTGGCGTCCGTCGGCATGATCGACTTGACCGACTGAAGGCCGTCGCGCGGACCGACCTCGCTGATCAGAATATCGATGCCATCCATGATGTCCGTCATGTTGATTTCCTTTCCTCGGCTGCGCTTGTTTTAGCCGCCCGTCCACCGGGAGTCACGGCCAAGACAACTTCAAATCTGCGCCATCGACGCGCCCACGTGTGCGCCATTCGGGCGTGCCGGAATGGTTGCCGTCTGGTACCCAGGATATATGATCACCGGCGGAGTCGGTCCAGGGCCGCTCCCGGGGCACCCATGCTAAATGACTGAGAAACAAGGGGTTTAAGAATGTCGGACGCACAGAATTTACCTTTGTCCGGGACCAAAGTGGTGGAATTCACCCACATGGTGATGGGCCCGACGGTCGGCTGCATCCTCGCCGACCTGGGCGCCGACGTGATCAAGATCGAGCCCATCAAGGGGGACAATACCCGCCGCCTCAAGGGCTCCGGCGCCGGCTATTTCCCGATGTTCAACCGCAACAAGCGTTCCATTTGCCTCGACCTGAAGAATGAAAAAGGCCACGGGGTCGCGCTCGACCTGATCAAGCAGGCCGATGTCGTAATCGAGAACTTCAGACCGGGCGCGATGGACAAACTCGGCTTCGGCTACGAAGACCTCAAAAAACTGAATAAAGGCATCATCTATTGCTCTGAAAAGGGTTTCCTGTCCGGCCCTTATGAACATCGAACCGCCCTCGACGAAGTCGCCCAGATGATGGGTGGCCTCGCCTACATGACGGGCCCGCCGGGACAACCGCTGCGCGCCGGCGCTTCCGTGATCGATATCACCGGCGGCATGTTCGGTGTGATCGGAATATTATCGGCGCTGGTCTGCCGCAATCAAACCGGAGAAGGCCAGCAGGTTACCGCTAGCCTATATGAAACGACGGTGTATCTCGTCGGCCAACACATGGCACAGTTCGGCGTCACCGGGTCACCCGCCAATCCGATGCCGGCCCGCGTCTCAGCCTGGGCGATCTACGATGTGTTCGAGACCAAGGACGATGACAAAGTATTCGTCGGCGTCGTCTCTGATACCCAATGGCAGAAATTCTGCGAAGCATTCGGGCTCGACAAGCTTTGGGCGAAAGAAGAACTCAAACTCAATAACGGCCGGGTCGATGCCCGCCCCTGGCTCAAACCACAAATCGAAGAGTTGTTTAAAGGCTATACCAAGGCCGACCTGATGGCGAAGCTGGAAGCGACCGGCATGCCATTTGCTCCGATCGCGAAGCCACATGAGTTATTCGACGACCCGCACCTCAATGCCGGCAATGGCTTGTCTGAGGTTACCCTTACAGACGGTGACGGCGCGGGCCGCAAAATCAAATTACCGAATATGCCGTTGGCCATCGGTGGTGAACGTCTCGGTGTACGTCGCGATCTGCCGCGCCAGGGACAGCATACGCAAGAGGTTCTTGCTGAACTTGGGTTCGACGATGCGACCGTACAACAGATGATCAAGGATGGCATCGCCGCCGGAGAGTAACCCGTGCGTGCCGCTGCCGGCTTTGGCCTCGCTCTTGCCTTCCTCTGCGGACTGGCGAACGCTCAGCAGCTGCCAGAAAACAAAAATGTCGTGCGCGAAGTCGCCGGTACGATTTCGTGGCGTACGCTCAGTACTGGGGAAACCCGCGGGCAAGAGCGGTTCCAGATCACAGTTCATCCAGACGGCTCGCGCACTCTGATGACGGTGAGCCGTTACGGCCCGCGCGATATGCTGCGCCATTCCCTTTACCGCATAGATGCGGCGCTGCGCCCACAGGAAGCCTGGCTGCAGTATTGGATAGACGGAGATTGGCGCGCGTCTGGGCACCTCTCCGTCGACGGCCCCAAAATGTCGGTCGTGAGCCGCAGTCCTTCGGGAACGGCCGAGCATATGGTGGATATTCCTGGGGCTTTCGCCATTCTGCCACATCAGCTGACCCCGGATTCTCTCCGGGTCATGCTTCTTGATCCTGAGCGCAATTCCCCTCAAGAGATCACGGTCTACGATCCCGATCCGCTCGCTGCAGGAGAAGGCGGGCTGCTGGGTAAGATTGCCACACAAACCATTTCATATGTCGGCGACAAAGATGTCACGGTCCCCGCCGGGACATTCCTCGCCCGCCATTACCGCATCGAGGACGCCATCGACCTCTATACGACCGGTCCCGACGCCGTCGTCGTCAAATGGCGGTTCCAAGCCCTGGACCGCGAGCACGTGCTTACGGATTTGAAAACCTACCGGTGACGCACGTTAACGCGCATATTGGCATTGGGCGACGCCACGTGCGTCGCCTGGCAAGTGGAACTGCATTCTGATACCGCGCGCAAAGCGCCGTCCGTCAACACGCGATCCGTTACAGGCTCTGCCTCCTGCGCGCTTGCACAGCTTCAGAGTGTCGTCCTTGACGTCCCACTCCGCGTAGATTTTCTCTTTTCCTTTGCCGTAAAGGCGGCGGACCTTCAATTCCACAATTTCTCCAGGCGCAACGCTGAATCCGGGTGCAGTCGCTGGGTGCCAGCGGTCTTTTTTCTCGACTTCCAAATCAGTAAGGATGCATTGAATGAGCCCGCTGTAGCCAAAATCCCGCGACTCCACTGGACCGCGCCCTAACAGGTCATCGACTCGCTCCTGCAAATCCCTCCCCATCCGTCGCGCGTCGCTGTCCTGCGCATGCGTCCGCGGAACGCCGTAACACGCTCCAAGACCAACCACTAAGCAGACTAGCTTTGGAAACTTGAGCATATTTTTTCACCCCCGTGTGATTGCTACCAGACGTCTGGCGTCACAGCGGAGGATTGGCGCTCAATTGGAACGAATTATGGCATTTGCGTTCACATCATGGAGAGCGGAGCGAATTCCTCGGTCCTTTCGCATTCGACCTCGAGGCCTTCGAACCGGATTTCGATGCCTTTGCTCAGCGGATCTTCGTCAGCATGCGCCAAGACTTCCGCGGTCTCTTTGTCCGTGATCATTAAGCGCAGCCGATCGTCCCGGCCAAATCCGTCCTCAGCCGGATACTCCGCACGCAACAGGATTGCATCAATTAGGCGGCCGTTGCGGGTTTCGGCTGCCATGGTGAACCCACGATCGTGACCAACGCTCACGACTTCTCCGTCGGATTCAACTTCGCACGCATAGGGCGTAGCACGGTGCAAACGGATGTGGGTTTGATCCTCTCGCCCGAGAAAGAGAAATCCGGCTGACCAGTTATTGTCATATAGCCAAAGCTGATCAGGTGTCAGGACCCATTCAGCGTCAGCTCGAAACTCTTCGCCCGTGCGTTGCGAGATGAATGAGCACGTGCCGGGACCGTAAGCCTGCTTGTCCGGCGTGTTGCCTTGAAGGACACCAAATACCTGATTACCGTCGCGGCGCCACAGCCAGTCGCAGTTCAGCGCATCGCGCTCGCGAAACTGCACTTCGGACCAGAGCTCCGGTTTCTCGTGCAGATTTTCGTATTTCTCAGGATCCGCCGGGCCCTGACCAAAGATATTAACCGCACCCAGTTCCTCATCAATTACGGCGTGATACAGAACCTGGCTGCCGCCGATAATTGGCCCATCGCGTCCGCCATTGTTGATCTGCCCATAGAAGACATACTCCCCAATCTGAGGAGCATCGATGCGGGCAAACGTCCGATGCCAGTGCTCGTGCTCCCCTTCCTGGGAGGGCATGCGGACATTTCGTTCAAACCATACCTGCGGATAGGAATCCCATACACCAGGCAAATGCGTGGCCAGATATTCCATCACCCACTCAAGATCGGACCGACCTTGGTCATACCCTGGCGCAGCCAAGGCCGGCGCACAGAGCGCCAATATGACGGCAAGCGTCAAGCGTCTCACAACGCGCATTCTATTCCTCCTCAGGTGTGTATTGTCCGCCTTCGACGCGATTTCTGCCTGCCTGTTTCGCGGCGTATAGCTTCTTATCGGCTGCGCGAACGAGATCGAATGGCTCGCGGTCTTCTGTCGGCACAAATGTGGATATTCCAATACTCATAGTAACCGTGTTCGCGGCCTGCGAGTGTTCATGCGGAATCTCCAAGTCAAGCACGGCCTTGCGTAACGCATGCGCGAACGCCATGGCCCCTTCCAAATCCGTGTCCGGTAGCACGCAGACAAATTCTTCGCCGCCGTAGCGGGCGACTAGATCAGCCGCCCTCTTAACCTCTTTACCGAGCGCGCGGCCGACCTTTCGCAGGCATTCGTCCCCCGCGCCATGCCCATAGTTATCGTTGTAGGGCTTAAAGTAATCGATATCCATCATGGCGACGGATAACGGTGCTTCGTGGCGCCGGCAACGCCGCCACTCTGACTGCAGCACTTCTTCGAACCGCCGGCGCGTCGCCAGTCCCGTGAGAACGTCCTCAGACGCGATCTTCTCCAGCCGGTCCTTATATTTTTTAAGGTCCATGTGATTGCGCACGCGCGCCTTAACGATCGGTGGGCTCACGGGCTTTGTGATGTAGTCGACGGCACCAAGTTCCAATCCTCGCACCTCATCCTTCATCGTGCCCGATGACGTAATGAATAGAATGGGAATGTTCTTTGTTCGATGCTCACTCTTTAAGGTATAGCAAACGTCAAATCCGCTTTCCGGGGCCATGACAACGTCCAGGAGAATGAGGTCTGGCAATTCTTCCGAAGCCTTCTTCAAGGCTTCGTCACTGTTAAGAGCGAAGGTCAGTTCATACTCATCCTTAAGCGTCGCATCCATTAACTGAACGAACATTTGCTCGTAGTCGACGATCAGTATTTTCGGTTTCTCGTCTTCCATTGCCTGCCTTTTAGTTTACCCCCAAAAATGGCCCGTAAAGTTCCTATGTGACAAGGCTTTTTACCGAAAATCGTCAACAAGTTATTGACCGCATAACTGCAGCAGCAACTTGTCAGAAACCTTTAAAGCAGGGTCAGGCGGCTATCCCGCCAAGGCGACCATTATGATACCGAATAATGTAATTATCACTCCGGTCGCCTCTAGAAAAACCATGCGCTCGCCAAAGATTAGGCGCGAAAACGCGTATGTGAAAATCAACTCAACCTGGCCAAGTGCCATGACGTACGCTGCGTTCTGCAACGTGAAGGCACAGTACCAACAGGCCGAAGCGACAATCCCGGTAAAGCCGATCCATATCCCGGCGCGCCAACTCGCAAGTGTCGCAACAAGGACGTGCGGCGTACGCCAGCGCAAGTAAGCGGCCATGAAAACCGCCTGCGCAGTAGTGACCCAGGCGAGCGTTGTAATAGCGCGTAGAAGAAAGTCACCGTCCTCGAGCGCGAGTGCCGCGGCACGGTAGAAGACAGCAGCGACGGCGTAGAGTGCGCCTACGCACATGCCATACAAGGCCGGTTTGTGGCGAATGGTTTGTACAATGCTGGCAAAGGACAACCCTGCCCGCGCAACCGCCATCAGCACGACACCGGCAAACGCCAGAAGTATACCGAAGAATCCACCCGCTTCGACTCGATCTCCCAGGATCAGATACGAAACCGCGGCCGTTTGAATGACTTCTGTCTTTGTGAACGTTGTACCGACCGTAAACGTGCTCATACCGAGCAGGTGCAAGAGCAGCGCGTTTCCTAAAAGTTGGACGAGACCACCCGTCCAGGCATAACCGATGAACGGCGCGTTGGGACTAGGAACCGATTGACCGCCGGTGGTGACGAGAAGCGCCAATCCCACAAGAATCATCGGCAGGCCAAAAACGAAGCGGGCAAACGTGGCTCCGAATACGGTCAGGCGTCCCGTCAAATTTTTCTGTAACGCAGTCCTCACGGCCTGGATGCCGGCCGCAGCGACCGTGAGCGGAATCCATAACTCCATAAGCTTCAGTGCGGACCTATAGGTAAACCCAGGGACGCGCAGCCTTATCGTTCTCCTGGAACGCGCGAATTTCGCCGTCGCGTTTCAGGGTCAGTCCGATCGGGTCCAGGCCTTCGACAAGCATCTCCTTGTCTGCGGGTGCAATGTCGAAGGCGTGCACATCGCCGCCCGGTCCTGTTACCTGTTGATTTGGCAGATCAACGATAAACACATCTGACTCTGCTCCGCGCGCGGCCGCGTCTGCAAATGCTTTGACCGTCTCTTCGGGCAGGATAATAGGGAGGATCCCGTTGCGGACGCAGTTGCCATAGAAGATTGTGCCGAAACTTGGCGCAATGATGCAGCGCATTCCCCATTCTTTCAGCGCCCATACGGCATGCTCGCGCGAGGAGCCGCAGCCGAAGTTCTCACCGGATAAAAGTATCTCGGCGTTTCGGAACGGTACCTGGTTGAGAATGAATTCAGGATTTTCTGTCCGCGCGTCTACGTCGGTGTAGCGCCAGTTGGCAAACATGCCCTCGGACAATCCCTCTTTCGTGACGCCCTTCATTTCCCGGCTGGGAATAATTGCATCGGTATCTATATTCACGCGTATCAGCGGCGCGGCAATAGACGACAGAGTTGTGAATTGTTCCATCGCAAGTGACATGCCCACCCCCCTACTTCAGCTTCCGGACATCGGTAATTTTACCCGCGAGCGCAGACGCAGCGACGGATGTTGGACTGGCCAGATGTGTTCGTGTTTTCGGGCCCTGACGATTTTCGAAGTTGCGATTGGTCGAACTGATAACGCGATCCCTCTCGCCGAAGCTTTCTCCGCCTGCATAGAAGCACATTGAGCAACCGCTTTCCCGCCACTCAAAACCGGCATCGACCAAAACCTTGTCTATGCCCTCGGCCTCCGCCGCGAGTTTGACCTGGCTCGACCCTGGCACAACGATGGCTCTAATCCCTTCCGCGACGTGCCGCCCCTTTACGACCTTGGCGACCTCGCGCAGGTCCGCAAGCCGTGAATTGGTACAGGAGCCAATGAACGCCGCATCGATTGGCACACCCTCTATTGGCATACCGGGCTTCAAATCCATGTATTCGAGCGCTTTCTCCCACGACGTCCTGGCATTGGCGTCAGGAGCGTAGGACGGATCTGGGACTGTGCCGTCGATTTGCATGCCATGGCCGGGGCTCGTACCCCATGTCACTTTTGGAACAATCTCAGCGCAATCAATCGTGACGTCCTTATCATAGACGGCATCGTCGTCCGCTTTGAGCGAACGCCAATGGCCTACGGCGGTGTCCCAAGTCTTTCCGGTCGGGGCGTACGGCCGTCCGTGTACATATTCGAACGTCGTGTCGTCGGGAGGGATCACGCCGGTAAAGGCGGCAAATTCGACGGCCATGTTGCACAAGGTAAAGCGATTTTCCTGCGGAAGCGCACGGATGGCAGACCCAGTAAATTCGACAGCATGGCCCACACCGCCGGCGACTGTGTACGTTCCGATCAAATGCAGGATCATATCTTTGGCCGTCACGCCAAATCCAAGTTCTCCGTCGAACACAACCCGCATCGACTTCGGCTTGTTGACCGCTAGCGTTTTGGTCGCGAGGGCGTGCTCACCTTCGGTCGAGCCGATACCCCAGGCGAGAGCCCCCAAGGCTCCCAGGGTACACGTATGGCTATCTGGGCAAACTTGGGTCAGGCCGGGCAAAGTGATTCCCTGCTCGGCCGAAACGACGTGTACGATACCTTGGCGGTTATCTCCGATATCGAACAACGTAATGCCTGCGGCATGTGCCGCCTCACGCGTCGTCGTTATAAAATTTTTGCCAGACGGCATAATGGTCTCGTCGCCGCGGCCAGGCAGCGTATCGACGATGTGATCCATCGTGCAAAAGACCTGCTCAGGGTTACGCACGGCGCGGCCCGCCGCTTCCAAGCCCTTAAGGGAAACGGAACCCGTGCGCTCGTGTAGGAATACGCGGTCGATATAGAGGAGCGTCGCGCCGTCGCCGAGGTCGGCAACGGTGTGGGCATCCCAGAGTTTTTGAATGAGAGTGCGGCCCATACACCAAGGTCCTGATCTGCGTGAACGTGCTGACGGGGTATAGCGCGCTAGCGCGGTTTCAGCCACCCCTCCGGTACCATCCGGGATAGGGTTTTGTCCCGATCCGCAAAGTGATGTTTAAGCGCAGCTGCGGCGTGGATAACCGCGATCACCACAAGGCCCACCGCGATGACCAAGTGGATGTCCGCCATCACGAACGACAGAGGTCGAATATCCCAAAACAGATGCGGCATCGGAACACCGAACGGAGCGACCTCGATTTTGAGCGCGTTAAATCCGATCCATCCTGTCAACGGCAATACGATCATCGCGCCATAAAGGTATAGATGGGCCGCATTAGCGGACAAGCGTTCCCACCAAGCCATGTCTGCCGGAAGGTCGGGATGCGGCTGCGCCAGGCGCCACAATATCCGGACGAACACTAGCGCCAGAACCGCCATACCTGCGGGCATATGCCAATAAGTATAGAACGTAGCCCACGTATCCCCTGAGACGACTTCAAAATAGCGAAGGAACCCGGTGACGACCTGAACAAAAATAATACCTGCGGTGAGCCAGTGCAGCGCCATGGAGACACCACCCCACCGATCGGAGGAATTCCTGATAGCCATATTTTTCGTCACCGCCGCCATGTTTCGGTTTCAGCCGATGCTGCCGCATTTCGTGATAGATTGACACATCGACACGGGCAGCCCGCCAGGTAAAAGGAGAAAAGCTGTGGCCAAAGACGAAAGCATGAATCCGGCGCCACTGGATCACGCAAAGGTGCCGACGCGCCCTGCCAAGGCCCCCTACCCGCCGCCCTATAACGACTGCTTTGACCCGGCCATGGCCTGGAAACCGGTTGGTGCCTTGCTCGGCCTAAAGAATTTCGGCGTCAATATCGTCACGCTCCCGCCGGGTGCGCGCTCGTCGGAACGCCACTGGCACGCCGCCCAAGACGAGTACGTTTATGTTATCGAAGGAGAAGTCACAGTACGCAGTGAAGCAGGCGAGACCCAAGCAGGTCCCGGAATGAGCATAGGATTTCGAGCCGGCGTGGCGGACGGCCATGTACTGATTAACCAGTCAGACCGACCTGTGACGTATCTATGCGTAGGTGACAGATCGACTCCAGAACACGTCATATACCCCGATGCGGACATGCAATTGATCGCCGATGAACAAGGTGTGCGCTTTGTCCGTAACGACGGCACGCCATACCCCGAAGAGCATCAGCCCAAGTTTCGGTAACTCGGATCATTCGTGACGCAATGCGTCAATCGGATCGAGGCGGGCAGCCCGACGGGCAGGCATGTAGCCAAAGACGACCCCGACCATCGCAGAGAACACGAACGCCAGCACCATCATATCCGGTTGCACGATGAAAGGGACGTTGAGGAGCGGCGCAAGCGCCAAAGCGCCGGTGAGTCCGATCAGAATTCCGACTAACCCGCCGAAACCGGCAAGCATCGCCGCCTCCACAAGAAACTGAAGCAGCACTTCCTTTTCGCGCGCCCCAATGGCCATCCGGATGCCGATTTCGCGTGTTCTTTCTGTTACGGACACGAGCATGATGTTCATAATCCCGATACCTCCGACCAAAAGACTGATCGCGGCGATAGCGGACAGGAATCCTGTCATGACTGCAGTTGAACTTTGAAAGGCCGTCGACATTTCCTGTACGCCTCGCAAGGAGAACAGGTCCTCCGCTCCCGGTTGAGCGGGACGGCGCTCCCGCATAATAACTTCGACTTCTTGCTGCGCAGCTTCGACCAGCGTGTCGTCGAGCGCGGCGACGTAAATTTGGTCCACATTCGTATTACCGGCGATCCGCCGCTGAAAGTATTTGATAGGCAAGGCGACAACGTCATCCTGATCACCGGAAAACATGACCTGCCCCTTCGGCTCGAGCAGACCGATAACCTCACATGTAGCGGTGCCGACCCGCAGGATTGTCCCCATGAATGGGGCTCCCTTATAGAGTTCGGCTTTTATCGTTTCACCGATAATGCAAACGGACTTTCCCGCCTGTTCCTCCGCTGGAGAAAACAGGCGGCCGGCGGCGAGCCCCCAGTTACGTACGGTGACAAATTCCCTGTCCGTGCCAACGACCTGAGAGCGCCGGTTCTCATTGCCGTAAACAACGACCTGACGCTGGATAGACATCGGTGCAACACTTGAGAGCATGCTAGCCTCTCGGCGCAGAGCGATGACATCCTCCATCTCGAACGGAGGTGCGGATTGCGCCGCGCCCCCCATGCGCCGTTGGCCGGGAAATACCGTCAACATTGTACTGCCGAGCTTCGAGATTTCCGTTTGCACCTGGGCCTTGGTGCCTGCCCCAAGTGTTACGACGATGATCACGGCCGCAACACCGATGACAATTCCGAGAGTCGTGAGGATGGAACGCAACACGTTCCGTCGAATCTCACGCATCGACAAGAGTAATATGTTGCCAATCATCTCACGCTCCTAGGCCGCTTCGGCCCGCCACTCATGCACGATGTGTCCATCGCGGAATTCGAGCCGGCGGCGCGCAAACGCCGCCATATCCTCTTCATGGGTGACAAGAACGATGGTCAGCCCATTCTCCTGATTGAGGCGCGCCAGAAGTTCCATGATTTCCTGACTGCGTGCTGTATCCAAATTTCCGGTCGGCTCATCCGCCAAAAGCAACGAAGGTTTTGTGACCATCGCCCTGGCGATCGCGACGCGCTGCTGTTGCCCGCCAGACAATTCAGACGCCGTATGATGTTCGCGGTTTTCAAGGCCTACGACGCGAAGCGCTTCCATTGCCATGGCGCGACGCTCGGCCTTGCCGATCCGCCGATAGATTAATGGAAGCTCCAGATTTTCCAGGGCAGTCGTGCGGGACAACAAGTTAAACCCCTGAAACACGAATCCAAGATAGTGCCGGCGCAACAGTGCCCGCTGATCGCGGCTCAGGGATTTGACATCTACGCCTTTGAACAAGTACCGGCCCAAGGTAGGCGTATCCAGGCATCCGAGTATATTCATGGTTGTCGATTTACCGGACCCGCTGCTGCCCATAACGGCAACGAATTCACCGGCATGAATTTCAAAACTAACGCCGTCCAGCGCAGGAACGGCCGTCTCCCCTTCGCCATATATTTTTGAAACGTTATCGAATGCCACGACCGGACCCTCAAACGGCCGCGCAGAGAGGGCATCGGTCGGCATCAGCTGGCAACCTGCATGCCGACAATGACCAGTAGTGTGTCGCTCACACCTTCCCCAATCACTTCGGCCCGTTCGCCATCGAGCAAACCCACTTGCACCTCTATAGGCCGCGGCCGCCCATTCTCCATCACCCACACCCGCCCCGGCGCTCCAGGTTGCAAAGGCGTCAGGCGTTCGCTGCGATTACGGTTAAAGCGCGGCATCATCATACCCATTAATCCCGGCGCCCCCCTGCGGCTTGACGCTTCCTCCGGCTCGGCGCCATCCGGCGGCAGAGGCGGTGTGAAGCGGAGCGCCGCGTAGGGCACCATCAACGCCCCTTCGCGTGTCGCCGTTGTAATTGTCGCGGTTGCTGTCATTCCGGGGCGCAGAGAGAGATCGCCGTTGTCGACCGACAACAAGGCCTCGTACGTGACGACGCCGTTCTCATTGTTCGGCGCAAAACGAACCGACGTGATTTCAGCAGGAAAGATCCGTCCCGGATAGGCGTCGACCGAGAATGTCGCCTGCTGCCCTGTCTTCACCTGACCGATATCGGCTTCATCGATATCGATTACCAGTTTCATCGCCGATAGATCTTCCGCCAACGTGAACAAGACCGGCGTCTGGAAAGACGCCGCGACTGTTTGGCCGGGCTCGACCTGTCTCGTCAGGACGATACCATCGATCGGAGCCGTAATGTTTGTCTTCGCGAGATTTGTTTCGTCCGCGGCTAGATTTGCTTCCGCGACGGTGACCTGCGCTTCAGCGCTGGCCAACGCCGCTTTCGCGCGGGCATGAGCCGCATTGGCGTTGTCGAGGGATTGCTCAGACACGTTCCCTTGCTTGTGCAAACTCTCCGCTCTCTTCAAATTGTTTCGCGCTTCGAGTTCGTTTGCGTGCGCTTCCTCGACCTTGGCTTTGGCTGACGCTAATTGCGCACGCGATTGACGGACGCGCGCCGAGAGTTGGTCCTTATCAAGTGTCGCAAGCACGGCTCCGAGCGTGACCTGGTCGTTGAAGTCCACATGAACAGATTCGATAAGCCCCGAGATTTCGGCGCCGACATCAACTTGATTGAGGGGCTCGATCGTCCCCGTCGCCGTGACGGTGACAGTAATATCTCCCTTCGTTATCGGTGCAGTGCGAAAATTAACGTCCTGTGCCCCAGCGCCCGGCCTGAACAGCACGAGGGCGGCAATGAGAAACACAGCACCTCCAGCCAGCGCCCACTTATGTCGCCTGTAAAATGGTTGAGCCTCTTCATTGAGCCCGAGAGCGGCTGCCATTTCCTGGCTCGGCGTGGCAGGCGCCTGATCTGCTGTTGGTTGGGTCATTGCTGGCCTTGCATGCGGTGATAGCTGGAGCGTCTCCAGGCTGAAGACACCCCGCATATAGACATCATAGGCGCTAAGCGTATCGTTTTTATGTCAACCGTGCAGCCCGTGTGTAAGAGTCTGTAACAGGCAAAAAAAGAAAGGCCCGGAAAACCGGGCCTTTCGAACTGCCTAATTCAGAGAGGGAGGGGAGAGAGTTAGGCAGCCTTTTTCGTCGTTTTAGCCGCCTTCTTGGCGGCTTCGGTCGCAACGTCAACGGTCGCTTGGACACGCTTTGACAGCGGCGAGGAAACGTCCTTGAAGATACCGGTCGAGAGTTCGGTGATCTTCTGGCCTTCGGCCACGGCCTTCTCCCAAGAGTCCTTGGCAATCTTGGTCTGAAGGTCGATTGCTTCGTTCACAGTCTTGGCGGCAACGATCTTTTTGCCTGCTGAAATTGCGTCTTCGAAGCTGGCGCTCGCGAAGGCTACATATTGCTTTGTCAGCTCTTCAAAGCCTTTGGCCGCAGCTGTGCTGCTGGCGACAAGAGCGTCGAAGTTGTTCTGATTGAAGGCAACAATGTCATCATAATTTTTCATGTCAGTCGTCCTTTGGTCTGTAGCTACGGCTTGAGCCGTTTGGATACCGTTTTGCGTCTCAAGACGGCATACCGGAAACTTGTGATGCAGCGCACAATATAATTTGCTGCAATGCGAAGAAGATAAGGAATGAGCGGGGAGAGGTCAAGTATTATTTTGCACCGCAGCAAATTATTATTTTGCGGCGCAATATAAAAATAACTTATTGTTTTTTATAGGTTTAGCTGGCGCTTTTCGTCAATTCCTGCTCAATTGCGGCTAGAGAAGCCTGGGCATTTGCACCATCCGGACCGCCGGCCTGAGCCATATCTGGCCGTCCCCCGCCACCCTTGCCGCCCACGGCGGCGGAGCCTGCGCGGACCAGCTGCACCGCATCGAATTTTCCGGTCAGGGCATCGGCGACGCTGACAACAAGAGAGGCCTTCCCGTCCATCACCGTGACCAGCGCGACAACACCGTCTCCGATGGATTTCTGCAGCTCGTCAGCCATGCCTTTGAGGTCTTTGGCCGGCACCCCGTCCAGCACGCGTCCCGAAAAAGGAACACCGGCGACCGTCTTCGCGTCAGGGCCTGCGGAACTGCCGCCTCCACCACCGGTCACCAGTTTCTTACGCAGGTCGGCAACCTCGCGTTCTAGCTTCTTGCGCTCGTCCAATAACGCCGCGATCCGCTCAGGGATGGCCTGCGGTGCCACACGTAACGTCTGTGCCGCCTGACCGACAAGTTCTTGCTGACCGCTCACCCAGTGTTCAGCGGCGATACCGGTTAACCCCTCGATCCGGCGGACCCCCGCTCCGACGGCAGACACCTCAACGATCTTGAAAAGGCCGATATCGCCTGTGCGAGCCACATGGGTGCCACCACATAATTCTACGGAATACTGGTGTCGGCCGCCGTCAGCTACTGTGCCCATTGAAACGACGCGGACTTCTTCGCCGTATTTTTCCCCGAACAAGGCCATCGCCCCGGCCTCTATGGCACTTTCCGGATCCATCAGTTTCGTGCTCACCGCCTGGTTGGCCCGAATCTGCGTGTTGACGATCTCTTCGACAGCCGCGATGTCTTCGCGGGTCATTGGCTTGGGATGGCTGATATCGAAGCGCAGACGGTCCGGCGCAACCAAAGATCCTTTCTGCGTGACATGATCGCCAAGAACCTTGCGCAAAGCAGCGTGCAGCAGGTGAGTGGCGGAATGATGTCCGCGCACGGCTGTGCGGCGCGCTGCATCGACGTAAAAAGTCGCCTCGTCGCCGGCCTTGACCGTACCAGAGGACACTTCGCCGATATGAACATGGAGTGACTCGAGCTTCTTCTGAGTATCTGTGATCGTAATGGTCGCGCCGCCGGCGGTGGTGATTGTCCCTATGTCGCCAACTTGGCCACCAGATTCGCCGTAAAATGGGGTTTGATTCGCCAAGACGGCGACCTGTGCCCCCGTTCCGGCGTCTTGCACCGGCGCACCGTCCACAACCAGCGCTACAATCTTGCCCTGAGCCGATTCCGTCGCATAGCCGAGAAAATCCGACGCGCCGACCTCATCGCGCAAATCAAACCAAACCTTGTCTGTCGCAGCCTCTCCAGAACCAGCCCAGGCTTTACGCGCCTCCGCCCTCTGGCGCTCCATCGCCGTTGCAAATCCGTCAGTGTCGACATCGATACCACGCGGCCGCAGGGCATCTTGTGTCAGGTCCAGAGGGAAGCCGTAGGTATCGTAAAGCTTGAACGCGACGTCTCCAGGTAGAGTGGCGCCGGACGACATTGAACGGGTTTCCTCGTCTATTAGCTTCAACCCCCGATCAAGCATGGACTTGAATCTCGTTTCTTCAAGTAACAGTGTCTCCGACACCAGAGCCTGGGCGCGCTCCAATTCGGGGTACTGCGCACCCATTTGACCTGTGAGGGCCGGGACGAGGCGGTGAAGGAGAGGGTCTTTACATCCCATAAGGTGCGCATGGCGCATAGCCCTGCGCATAATCCGCCGCAGTACGTAGCCTCTGCCCTCATTTGACGGCAAGACTCCGTCGGCAATTAGAAAACCGGATGCCCTCAAATGATCAGCAATGACACGGTGAGAAACGCTATGGTCTCCGTCCGGCTCGGTCCCTGCCGCTGCCGCAGCCGCTTCGATCAGCGACCGCAATAAGTCGATGGCGTAGTTATCATTGGTACCTTGGAGCACTGCCGCCGTGCGCTCCAGTCCCATCCCGGTATCCACGCTCGGTTTAGGCAGGTCCACGCGCTGCTCAGGTGTTACCTGATCAAACTGCATGAAAACCAGATTCCAGATTTCGACGAAGCGATCTCCGTCTTCATCAGGTGACCCGGGTGGGCCACCTGGAATGTGATCGCCGTGGTCATAGAAAATTTCCGTACACGGTCCGCATGGGCCGGTATCGCCCATCGCCCAAAAATTGTCCGATGTCGGAATACGAATAATCTTTGAATCCGGCAAGCCAGCGATCTTTGACCACAAGCCTGCCGCTTCCTCGTCGGTGGAATGAACGGTGACGAGCAGACGCTCAACCGGCAAGCCGAATTCACCGGTCACGAGATCCCATGCGAGTTTGATGGCCTCTTCCTTGAAATAATCACCAAAAGAAAAGTTACCAAGCATCTCAAAAAAGGTGTGATGCCGAACGGTGTAGCCGACGTTATCGAGGTCGTTATGCTTACCCCCAGCGCGCACACATTTCTGAGAGGTTGTGGCACGGTTGTAAGGCCGTGATTCATTGCCAGTGAAAACGTCCTTGAATTGGACCATCCCGGCGTTGGTAAACATCAACGTGGGATCGTTACGCGGCACCAGCGGACTTGACGCAACGATTTCGTGGCCGTTGCGCGCAAAAAAGTCCAGGAAAGTCCTGCGTATATCGTTGGTCGAACTCATAAGATAATGCGCGATCTCAAAAAAGGGTTTGGGGCAGCGGCACCGGTCAATTTGATATACGAAATCGGGATTGAATTCTAAAGATGCGTCATCCCGCAGCATGCATAGAGTGGCCGGTTTTTAGCCGCTTGCCAGGACCCTGTCCAGGAGACGGGCTTAACCGGTTTCAGCCACAATGAGCCGGTAGCCAAAATCTTTGTCGCGCAGGGAAGCCAGCTCTTGGTTTCTGGCGGCCCATCGTCCGGATTTCAAATCGGCTTCGAGCGCCGCCAGCCCGTGTTCAACCTCTTTTTCAGGGATTACGGAGAAACTTGAAATTCCAGCCTGAACAGTTGGGGACAGATATGCGTCCGGCCGTTTCCAGAAGGCACACAGGAACCCGTCCTGACAATCATGGGGGATCGGAACGGGTTGGACAGTGCAATTCGGGAAGACCGAATGGTAGACATCCAATTTTGGGAGGCTTGTACGGTCGATCCTCGCGTTGGATGGCAGGTAATCCCGGACCAGCCAAAACGTATCCGCCTCTTCGGCGTCGTAGGTGAGGATCACAACGCGCTTGGACGCTACACGCCGCAATTCATGCAAGCCCTTTATTTGATCTGTCCAGTGATGGACGGTCAGTACCGCCATGGCGACATCAAAACTATCTTCCGGGAACGGCAGAGCCTCCCCTATGCCGCACACCACCGGTGCCGACGTCACACGACGCTGCGCGATCATTGTCATAGACGGTTCGATGGCGACTACTGTGCGATCTAAAGGCTCATAACTGCCTGTCCCCGCGCCAACGTTCAGGACTGATTGAGAGTCGCCAAAGTTGCGCCATATGAGGTGTTCGATGCGACGATCCGGGGTGCGAGTTCCAGCGTATGTTCGCCCTATCGTATCATATGCCGCCCGGTCACCTCTCAGCTTACTGATCATTATTCGACACCCTTACGGTGTTAGCTCTTGGGAAACCCAGTCGGACTCGTTGTTTGCACGCCGAGTTTTTCTCCCAATGTCGGATTAGCGTAATAAATGACCATGTAATAAATCTTCCCATCACGGCAGCGGAAGAAATTTGAGTTATTGAGTGTGAGAGTACCCGTTGTTTCATAAGTCGATCCGGGTTTCGGTGTCAGCGTGACTAAAAAATTCGCAGCGCACCGCTGGTACTCTAAATCGATGGTGTGTTCGAAATGCTCGAACTTGGCGCCGTAGTTCCCGAGGAGATGCTCGTAAAACGCGTCTAGCGGCAGCTGCCCATCTTTCGGTGTTCCGTAAAACCGGCGCACCGGATTATCGCCGTGATAAATTACGACTTCGGAATCCTCTGTAAAACAGGCACAGGCCGCCGCAATATCCTCTTTCATGACATTGCCAAAGTAGTCCTGCTCGACAAGTTTCGTGTAATAGGCACGATCGTAAACCGGCATGAAGCCCCCTCCCAAACGTATCTGACGTTCAAATTTATCAGTAGTTTCTCCAATGATGGTAACGGACGGCGCCAGCGCGACAAGCCGTTGATTGGCCTAACGACCAAATGGAGAGCAAGCACACAGACTGATTCAGCGTGTGACAAAAAAGCTGCAGCGGCGGGTTGAGGGGAACACCGCCGCTGCGAGGCCCGAGGGGATCGGGGACTGGAGAATCTTTTATTCTGCGGCGGTCGCGTCTTTTTCGTTGTCTTCGCTGTCGCCCTCAACATCACCGATCATAGTATCCGCGACCAGACCAGCGTTGACGCGAATCTGATGCTCAATGTCGGCGGCCATATCGGGGTTTTCCTTGAGGAAAGTCTTGGCGTTTTCGCGCCCCTGCCCAATGCGTTCAGACTTGTAGGAAAACCAGGAACCCGACTTTTCGACGAGTCCTGCCTTAACGCCAAGGTCGAGCAACTCACCCGTCTTGGAGACCCCTTCACCATACATGATGTCGAACTCGACCTGCTTGAATGGCGGAGCAACCTTGTTCTTCACGACCTTAACGCGGGTCTGATTGCCGACCACTTCGTCACGATCCTTGATCTGGCCGATCCGGCGGATATCCAGGCGCACGGAGGAGTAAAATTTAAGCGCATTACCGCCGGTGGTCGTTTCTGGATTGCCAAACATCACGCCGATCTTCATGCGGATCTGGTTGATGAAAATGATCATGGTGTTGGAACGGGAAACCGAAGCCGTCAACTTACGTAGCGCCTGGCTCATCAACCGGGCCTGAAGGCCGACATGGGTATCGCCCATTTCACCTTCAAGCTCGGCCCGCGGCGTAAGGGCCGCAACAGAGTCGATCACCAGAACATCAATCGCCCCGGACCGCACCAGTGTATCGGCAATTTCGAGTGCCTGTTCACCGGCATCGGGCTGAGAAATCAGGAGGTCATCGAGATCGACACCAAGTTTGCGCGCATAGCCGGGATCCAGAGCATGCTCCGCGTCGATAAAGGCGCAGGCGCCGCCTGTTTTCTGTGCTTCGGCGATGACATGCAGCGCCAAAGTTGTTTTACCTGAGCTTTCCGGTCCGTAAATTTCAATCACACGTCCGCGCGGCAGACCGCCAATACCGAGGGCAAGGTCGAGACTTAAGGAACCGGTCGGGATCGCTTCGATATCAACCGCCGTTTCCCGCTGCCCCAAGCGCATGATCGAACCCTTACCGAAAGAGCGTTCGATTTGGGTCAGTGCCGCATCTAGAGCCTTGGTTTTGTCCATGGCGTCTTTGTTCTCCACCACTCTGAGATTTGCTTCGGCCATGCTTGGCGCCCTCCGTGTTTAAGCCCCCCTTGGGGCGTGTGCAACGGATGCCAATGTACCTATTTTGTTCTCAATGTCCAGGAAAAAGAACAATATCGGAACAAACTATAATAATCTTAAAAAAAACAAAAACTTATGCTATATAGGCAGAACTGAATTGCATCCAAAACCTGTGCCAAGCCGTTCAATTGACGAGCGCGGCCACGTGAGATCATCGCCGCGTCACAGGACAAAACATCGTTCAACAATGTTAGGTAGGCTCGTCATGAAGTCGATTTTATCTTCTCTCCTCATCTCGCTCTTCGTGCTCACTGGCCTTACGGCGTGCAACACCGTCGAAGGCGTGGGCGAGGATCTTCAGTCCATTGGCCGCAAGACCGAAGACGCCGCCAACTAACCAAAAAACATGGCGTTACTCCCGCAAACTCCGTAACTTATGGGCATCGTAAGTTTGCGGGAGAAACGGCCATGTCAGCGCTTCGCGTTTTTATACTGACACTTGCTACCGGTATGCTGTTCACCTTAACGGCGTGCAACACGGTCGAAGGCATGGGCAAAGATATCCAGAAAGCCGGCGAACGCATCGAAGACGCCGCCGACTGATACAATCATCGCTTATTCAGCCGCCCCAGAAGGGGGCAACGCCAGCACATCCTTAACTTTACTGGCCAATTGACCAAGGCTGAACGGCTTTGGCAGGAAGTGAATGTCTGGGCTATCGACAACATCCCCCCGGGCAACCTCTTCAGAATACCCCGAAATCAGGATCACGCGCATTTCCGGCCTTTCCAGCCGTACGAAACGAGCTAGCGTGCCGCCATCCATACCCGGCATCATCATGTCAGTGATGAGGAGATCGAGATCGTCTGAGTCCCGCAGCAGGTCCATTGCCTGTTCGCCGGTCCGTGCTTCCATGACCGAGTAACCTTTGTTTTTCAACGCACGTGCCGCAAACACACGCACGGCGTCCTCATCCTCCACCAACAGAATTTTACCCTGACCCGACAGATCTCCGCGGGCTGAGCTTTGAGCCAAAGCAGCGCCGACTTTAGCGGCGAGAACTTCCGGATCATCCGAATCTGCATCAGGCTGAATTGATCTTGGCGCTATCGAATCAGCCGCAACGCGCTGCCCTACCAACTCCGCATTGTCAGCCTCCTCATCGTCCGGAGCGATACGGGGCAAATAGATCGTAAACTTCGCTCCTTTGCCCGGTGCAGAGTCGACAAGAATGAACCCGCCCGTCTGCCGCACAATGCCGTAGACGGTCGCCAATCCCAGACCGGTTCCGGCTCCGGGGGTTTCTATCTTAGTTGAAAAGAATGGCTCAAAAATACGACCGATGTCCTCGCGGGCAATGCCTTTGCCGGTATCCGAGACTGTGATTGTCACGTAGCGGCCCGGCGGCACCTGATCAGCGCCAAGCTGAGTGGTGCGTTCAAAGGTCTCGGTGCTCGTTTCTATGGTTAATCGACCGCCGCCGGGCATGGCATCGCGCGCGTTAACGGCCAGATTGATGATGATTTGATCGAATTGTCCCGGGTCGACCCGCACCACCCCCAGTTCGCGGCCGTGAATCAGCTTGAACTCGATCGTTTCACCGATCAGCCGAGTCAGTAGGTGGGACAATTCGGTCAGGTGATTGGTGCAGTTAAGCTCTTTGGGCTGCAGCGGCTGTTTGCGCGAGAATGCCAACAGTTGCCGCACAAGATTTGCCGCCCGATTGGCGTTTTGTTTGATCTGCATGATGTCGGCGAACGACGGATCACCAGCGGCATGGCGCTGAAGCAATAGGTCGCAGAAGCCAATCATCGCCGTCAGCAGATTGTTGAAGTCGTGGGCGACACCTCCAGCCAATTGCCCCATCGCCTGCATTTTTTGAGCCTGCGCGAATTGGACCTCAAGGCTTTTCTGTTCCGTCGTATCGAAAACATGCGCAACCGCCCCTTCGGCCTCGCCACTCTGATAATTTGCCGTACCCACCATAGGCCCGAGAAATACGGTGGCCTGCCCCGTCGATGGACCACTACCAGCCCTGGCAAATCGGACATCAACTTGCGCTCGCGGCGACAAGCCGACCACGACACGCTCGAGCTCGGAGCGCAAAGTTTTCTGGTCATCTTCGATCAAGAACGCCGCGAAACTCTCTCCTATGACGGTATCTCGGCTAGCGCCTGCCAATGCTGCGAACGCCTGATTGCAGTCGCTGACCGATCCATCAACGTCAATGATCGCGGTCGCAACAGGAGCAAGATCGAACACGGACCTAAACCGAGGTCCTCCGAGACCATCTTTCGTATCCGCGCCGTGTTGAACATCGCGGACAACCAGGGATCTGGTACGCGTGATTCCTGCGTCATCATAGGTCGCCTGAAACACCAATGAGTCAAAAGTGTCACCGTTCGCCGCCTGAAAGCGGATTGCACCGTTCCACTCTCCATCCGCATCTGGCATGCCGGAACCGGCGATAAAATCTTCCAATGGTTGTCGACAAATTTCTTCGGGCGTACTGCCAAGCCATTGCGCAAACCTGTGGTTCACGTAGTGGAAAATCCCATCAACATCGACTGAATAGACTCCGGTCGGCATGAAATCGAGGAAGTCGGCCAGGTCCTGGCGTTCGCGCGCGAGTATATCGTTAATCGCCCGCCGTGCCGTAATGTCCTCTAAGGACCAAACGGTGAGTCCGGGCAATTGGGGTAACGGGCGAACCGTGACCTGATACCAATCGGGTTCCGGCATCTCACCGCGCAACGGAATTTCAATGCTTTCAGTGACCCCGGTTTCAACAGCAAGACGGATTCGGTCTACGGCTTCCTCACCGTCATATTCTCCTGCCGCCAATGCTTCGAGCCGGCGAATAGGCATTTCACTGTGCAGCCACTCTTCTCCAGATGCGTTGGCGTAGAGGACCGCATCCGACTCACCCGTGACAAATCTTGGTGACTGCGCCACGTCCAACGGTGCCGTGAGAATATCGAGTTGCTGCTCGATCGAAGGCGGGCGGCTGAGACCGGACCAAACCAGCCAGGCTGAAATCATCCATGCGACCACCACGCCCGCGGCAACGACAGGCCATCCTGCGAACGGGGCAATGGTATTGGCCACCAATCCGGCGAGTGCAAGGCCACTCACCAAGATAGCGGCTACAAGGCGGATTCTAGCTGGCAAGCTTACCCTTGAGTTGCATGACATAGCCGATGATCTCGGCAACCGCCTTATAGTGCTCTGGCGGAATTTCCTGATCAACTTCTACAGCTGCGTATAGGGCTCGGGCCAGGGGCGGGTTTTCAACCAGAGGAACGTCGTTGTCCTCGGCAATCTGGCGAATGCGCCGCGCCAGATAGTCCACGCCCTTCGCGACGAGCACGGGCGCGTACATGTCATCCATATCGTACTTCAACGCAATCGCGTAGTGTGTCGGGTTGGTAATAACAACACTGGCGGTTGGCACGGCTGCCATCATGCGTTGGCGGTGACGCTCCATTCTGAGCGCGCGAATTCGGCTTTTAACCTTGGGGTCGCCCTCCGCCTCCTTGTGCTCATCCTTGACTTCTTGTTTCGTCATTTTCAGCTTTTCTTTGTGCGTGTAGCGCTGAAAAGCGAGGTCGGCCGCTGAAATAATTGCCATGACGATGACAACAAGAAACAGGATCAGCAAAATCAACCACTGTATTTCGCTCAACGTCAAAATAAAGCGGCGATCGACCAGTTGATCAGGATGAGTAAAGAGGGGGACAACGACAAATCCGATGATTACGGCAACGATAATCATCTTCAAAACGCCCTTGGCCGCCTCTACGAGCGACTGCTTCGAAAAAAGCCGTTTGACGCCGGATATCGGACTTAATTGTGAGAATTTCGGTTTTAATTTTTTGGGTGTCTACAAGAACCCATTAATTGCGACGCCAGAGACAACCGCTGCAAACGCGAAAGTCGCAATGGGAAGTGCGAGAATTACTGCAACGTTCAGGGCCACGTTGACGACAAACGAAGCCATGTTGTCAACCTCAAGAAAGATTGTATGAGGGCGCTCCAAGAATGTCGTTAGGAATTCTGCCAATTGGCTCGCAACACTTGGTGCCATCGTGCCGATGACGATAAGACCGGCGAGCAGCATTGCGAAACTTTTCACTTCTTGCGATTGAGGCACATCGCCTTCATTGCGCGCTTTGCCAAGGCGCTTTGAGGTGGGCTCTTCAGTTTTTGAGTCTTTATCCTCAGCCACCGTTCACCCCCGGCATGAGTAAACTGTTGATGTTGTTGTCAAAGTACCTCAGGAACACCAACATGATCGCAGGCATCGCTATTGTCAGCAGAGCAAATCCCATCATCAGTTGGATTGGCAACGCTACGAAAAAGATATTCATTTGCGGAGACAGCCTGGCCATAATCCCCATAGTCACCTGAAAAACCAACGCGTACACAAGGAACGGTGAACATATACGTATTCCGATGTGGAACGAACTGTTCAGCGCCGAGACAATCATGTTTAACATGTCCCCGGTCGTCAGCGCACCACCCGGTATGATCAAAGAATAGCTATCTACGATTGCCATGATCATATACCTATGCAGCCCGGTCGAGAAAATGAGCACAACAGCGATTATGTTGAGGAAGCCGATAACGATCGCGCTTTGCGAACTGCTGACAGGATCATCAACAAACGCGTTCATCAATCCAACCGAACGGCTGATGACCAAGCCGGCAATATCCAGTGCGGCCATGATCATTTGAATGATGGCGCCGATAAAACCGCCGACCAGCACTTCCAAAAATATCAAACGCGTTAGTTCTGCAGCCGTCTCGGGCTCGGCAGGCAAAAAGTCTTGAACCAGAGGTACACTAAGCAAGGTAACCAGCATTGCCAGCATCAGACGTATTCGAACCGGCACGTACCCAGCTGAAACACCTGGCATAAGCAGGAAAACAAAGGAAAGACGCGCAAAAACCAATAGGAAATGGAAGACATTCAAGGCGAGCAGCTCGCTGAGCATTGGATCGCCTCACTGCAACCGGCTGCGCCGTGCCGGTCACATAAAAACGCGCTATGGCAGACTTATGATCTTATCCATGATGCGCTGATTGAATTCGTTAAGCTGAGTCAACATCCAGGGCATAAAGAGAATAAGTGACGTAAAAACAGCGATAATCTTGGGAATGAACGTCAGTGTCATTTCCTGGATGTGCGTAATCGTCTGAAATACCGAAATCGACAGACCAACTATGAGGCCGACAATGAGGATCGGTCCCGCCACTTTCAGCATGACCCACACGGCATCTCTGCCGATGTCCAACACCTCTACCTCGTTCATTCCACCCTCAAACCACGGTACTTTCGCAACTCAACATGCTTTGCGTTAAATCGGCATCCGCAGAATTTCTTGATACGCGTTCAACACCTTGTCGCGCACTGCCACAACGGTCTCCAGAGTATGCTGAGCGTTGGCGACAGCCGTGACCACGTCCATCGTCGACGCTTCGCCAGCAAGCCTGGCCATGGTCATTTGCTCCGCGTGCTGACCTGCCTGGACCGCATTTTCCAAAGAGCCTTTGACCATATTCGCGAATTCACCGCCACTAGCCTCGCCCGTGTCCGCAACTTGGCCGGCACGCCCCGCTTCGCGTACAGTTGACGCTGCTTCTCTGTAGGCGCTTACTGCGGTGTTAAAATCAACTGCCATGACCCCCTCCGGGAATTAGATCTTGTGTTTACTTAGGTCCGGAGCGGCGGCCGTTTGCGCCTTGTCCGCTCCGGAATACGCTAGCGCAGAAGTTCCAATGTTTTTGAGAGCATTTCACGCGACGTGGTAATCACGTTCATGTTCGCTTCGTAGGACCGTTGCGCTTCGCGCATGTCCATCATTTCGATTAACGGATTAACGTTGGGCACAAGAATGTATCCGTCTTCATCCGCAGCTGGGTGATTAGGATCATACTTTGACGTCAGTCGCGTCTGGTCGTCGTAGATTCGCTTGACTTTGACCGTGTTGGCCTCGAGCTCACGATCTAGCGTATTGCGAAACGTTATCAGCTTGCGGCGGTACGGTTCGCCACCGGGAACCTCGGACGTGGAATTCACGTTCGCGAGATTTTCTGCAATGACTCGCAGGCGCGTGGCCTGAGCCTTCATGCCGTGTGCAGCGATTTTCGAACTTGTACTTAGATTGTCCATTTCCTGAAAATCCCTTCTTAGCCGCCGTTACCAAGAGCAGTTTTCAGCATTTTCATATGAGACTGCATCAGGGTCACCGCGATGTTGTAGTCACCGCGCGTATCGCCGACTTTCTGCATCTGCTCTTCGAGAATGACTTGGTTTCCGTCAGGTGAGACCTCGAAGTTTCTCGGAACGCGACGCTCCCTGTAATCCTCTCGGTCCGGGACGGTACCTTTCATATGAGCGGGATTTGTCATCGCAACGCGAACCGGCGTGGTTTTGCGCAGTTCACGTCGAAAATCGATCTCTTTGAGATTTGTCGGTCTGTATTCCGGCGTATTCGCATTAACGACGTTTTGCGAAAGCAGTTTCTGACGCTGCGAAGCCCAATTCATCTTGGTCAACGCCATCTGGAACAGCTTGAGATTGCCGACGTCCATAATCCCGATCCTTGGACCACAGCCATGATGGCCATGCCTGCGGTCTGAAATGTCCCTTCCGGAGCCTACTTTCAGCTGACGAAAGATGCGCCCGGTTGCCTTGCGGCAGTTGCTTCACAGGGAGAAGCGGCCCTTACCAGGGTCGAGATTGGCGCCGGAATCTTAAGAATCCATGAATCGCAGAATTCTGGGGTTTTCAGGCATTAGCGCCGGCCAGTTGGAGGGGCCAATTTAAGCGTTTCTTAAAGGCTATAGGGCAAATTTTGCCTAGTTTGAGGCCGTCTCATTGCTGAATGGGCACTGTGGCCTCAGTTTTAGCCGAGGATGGCTGCTGTGACTTCCGGCCGTAAAAAAAGTTCCGACTCGGGCAATTCCGACCCCGGCACGACGCCCCCAAAAACCATCGCTGTTGCGCTAGAAGAACAGGATGGCGCAGCGCCGGCTGTCGTCGCATCTGGACGGGGCTTCGTCGCCGAGAAAATTCTAGAACTTGCCTTCGCCAACGACGTCCGCGTGCGTGAGGACTCGGACTTGGTACAGATGCTCGCCGCTGTGGATGTCGACAGCCCGATTCCGACCGAGGCCTTCGCCGCTGTCGCGGAAGTCCTGTCGTATCTCTACAAGGCGAATGGCGCCGCCCCCCCGGACGGACTTGGAGAGTGGCGTGACTGAGCCGGCATTGACAGACGCTTCGGAAATCACTGTCGAGCTTGATAAGGTCGACTCACTGGTCCTCGCCGCCCAGCGACTGGTCAAAGATGGCCGCTGATACCTGGCCGATAATCACTGCTTCATAGCGCGCACCTGGCGGCGGTGAACTGACCGTCGCCACGATCCGATCGAGCATCGGCAGGGTCGGACGCAGATTGACACTGTCGCCCTCGAAAAATGCTTCGGTTGGCACGTCCACATCATATCGTGTCCCGGCCAGCACCATACGGATCCGCTCAAGCGGAACGGCCGTGGCAAACATTGACGTCACATCGTCCTGAAAGCGACGCATCTGACTTTCGGAACCGATGGCGTCGCGTGCGTCCGGGCCTTCGTCCGCGCCCGATACAGAAACGAAGGCGGCGACCACGCTATCGATGACGGCATCGCGGCGCGACGTATCAAACGAAGAAAAACTATTGAGAACAATGAAGAACGCGAACAGAAGGAGGTATAAAGACAGGAACAACCACGTCGATTGCTCGTCACGCTTATCCCGCGTGCCGACGCTCTCGTGCGAAAACAGCGGAGCAACGATTTTGCCGCCGGTGTTCATACTGTCCCTTCTCCCCCGCGCGGTTCCGCGTGAACCGGTTTAGGTTTCGCCGAAAACTCTCTCGATCTCGGAATTGAGGTCAGACGCCGAGAACGGCTTGACCAAAAACCCCGACACACCGGCGGCTTCGGCAGCCGCCTGTTTTTCGGGCGAGGGCTCTGCGGTCATCAGAATAAAAGTCACCGCTTGAAACCGATCGTCCGACTTTAACGTGGTGAGAACTTCCAATCCCGTCATCGGATCCATATTCCAATCCGATATGACCAAATCGTACCCACCTGCCGCCGCTATCTGGTTCAAGGCATCCGGCCCTGACGACACTTCGTCGACGGGCGCGAAACCTTGGCTGCGGAGAAGGTTGGCGACGGATCGGCGCATCACGGACATATCGTCGACCACAAGGGCAGACTTGGTTGGTGCGTCGTTCGTCACGGCCTTCTCTCACCTGTTCCAGACAGACGGACCGCATCGTTGATCGTACGATCCATTGGTTAGCGAGCGGTTAACAGCGGCGGGGGATGAATCTGAATTTCGCTTTGGAATCTGAGCCTTAGAGAGCCTGACGCGCCGAGCCGCCGGAGACCGGCTGTCAGCCCTGGGGCTCTCCGGCTAGACCCGGAAGCTTCGTGCGCGTGGAAAGAGCTTCAGTGACCGATGTCGCCTTCATGGCATCCATTTCGGCCAGGATGGGCGCAACTTTGTTTTCGCGCATGCTTTCGACAATGGTCAGCAGAATGGGCATATCCAGGTCGTTGAAGATACGCGCCGCATCCTTAGGCTTCATGGCGCCGTAAATATTGACCATTTGCATGACCTGCTGCTGCTCCTGTTCGTCGACTTCCGCGACGAGATCGGACAGCGCCTTCTCAAGCTCCTGCAATTCGGCGATTTTGCCGTCAATGCGGGTCTCCGCCGCACGCAGCATGGCCTCCCGAGCATCGAGATCCTTGGCACGGGATTCAATCTCCTGCCGGCGCTCGGACAGACGTTGCAGCAGTTCGAGTTCTGATCGGGTAAACGTCTGGTCTGTTAACGCCAGTTCTGGCTGCGCACCTGCAGACGGCATGATTTCGACATCATCTTCGGCGTTCGCCACCTCACCGTCTTCCACGGCGGGTTCGGCGTCAGCCTCTTCTGCGGGCGCAACTTCGGCCTGTTCCTGAGCGAAGGCAACCGATTGCCCGACATCAACCGACGCAATGATCGACTGCATATCCTTCACCACCACCGTCACGCGGAATCCAAGAACGCTCAAAGCAACCAAGATCATTATTGGAAGAATGCGCACAACAGGCGTGCGCGAGCGGCGCTTCTTGCTGCGCTTTGGTGCATTCGCGGGCCGGCTTGGACGGGGGTGGCGGCGGTTTTGGGTCATAACACGGGTGGTATCACAAAATTTAGTTATCGCGCAGACTGAAGTGCCTTGAGCAACTCCCGCTCCGCCTCGGAGCGGTCATCCTCAGATACAACAGACTCTGCCAAAGGGCGTGCGGTGCGGCCGAAATTCGGGCCCGGCTCGCGCTGCCCGGTGACTTTGGCCTCCGCTCTCGCGGCGCCAATCGCCGCGCGCAGGTCCAGGTCGTCATCGTCCGGAGGCGCCGCCGCATTCAATGCCGCACCCGCGAGAGTGCGCGAGGGCACCGTCGGGTCGGCTTGCGGCGCTGTGCGCAATGGCATTTGCGGCGCTTGGCGCACAGGTGCCGGCGCAGGTCCGGCCGGCGCCGAAGGCGCTTCATTGACACGGCTGGTTCGCACCGCTCCTTCGAGCCGGTCTGCCGTTTCCTCCGCACGCTCGATCATAAACGCCAAATCGTCGCGCAGCGTATGGGCTTTCTCGACCCTTTCCTGAAGCGCGTTATTCGCTTCAAGGTTCGCTTTTTTCAGTTTTGGGATACCGGCTTCAGCGCGCATGGTCGCTTCATTAAAGCTGCTCACCACCTTGGCCAGCTCATCCTTCGAATTGCGCAACGCACTGAGGCGGCGATTGAGAATGACGGCATAAATGATCGTCGGCACGAGCAAGAGAATGATCGCCACGTCTAGCACTGTATTCAGTGGAAAATCGATCATGAGTTCGCCTCTTCGCTTAATCCGCTCCGGCGCTCCTGCCAACCGCTCACGCTGGTGTGGTCAGAAAGGCCAATCCCATCACGGCCGACCTTAGAAGAAAGCTGATAATAAAGGGTTAAACACACCGGCGCCAAAAAAGGCCTAAACCCTAGGCGTCCTCTGAGGTTTTCTTCTTTTTCTTATGATCGACTCGGATCGCAATATTATTGCCCCGGCGGCCCATCCGGCCCTGGAACATGGGCACATCACCACAGCGGAGCTCGATGGCGGATTCCGGGTCCGTATTGAGCATCATGCGCGACCCAACCTTGAGATCTAGCACCTTTTTCAATGACATCCATTGGGTGTCCAGCACCGCCTCAAGCCCTACTTCCGTGAACCACATTTCCTCCGCCAAGTGGGTTTCCCAGATGGAGTCACGACCGAATTTTTCGCCCATGAACATCTGCAGCAACAGTTCACGGACAGGTTCGAGAGTCGCGAACGGTATTAGAATCTCAAGGCGGCCGCCGCGGTCTTCCATGTCAATGCGCAAGCGCGCCACAATCGCCGCATTGGACGGCTGAGAAATGGTCGCAAACCGCGGATTTGTTTCGAGGCGGTCGAAGCGGAATGTTACCGGGGACAGCAGATCGAATGCGGCGGACAGGTCAGCGAGCACGACATGAATCATGCGCTCGACCAGGGTGCGTTCGATTGTCGTGTACGGACGGCCTTCGACACGCATCGCCGCGGTACCACGTCGGCCGCCCAGGAGCACGTCGACGATCGAGTAAATCATCGAGGAATCCACGGTCATCAGGCCATAGTTGTCCCATTCTTCAGCCTTGAAGACTGTCAGCATGGCCGGCAGCGGAATGGAGTTCAGGTAATCGCCGAAGCGCTGCGACAGAATATCGTCCAGAGACACTTCAACGTCATGGACCTGGAAGGCGCGATGCAAGGCCTGGACGACGAATTCACCATGTACGAAATCACCGACGAAGGTGCCGAGGTGCGGGTACAGGGCATCGAACAAGTGCGCCAGGCTGTCGGTGGCGTGTTCGGCACCGGCAAATGGCTGGGCGCCAATGTCTACAAGTGGGGCCTGACCGACAACACGCTGGTGCAGATCGAGGAAGATTTCTTTGAAACCGAAGACGGTGGGCGGCGCTCCATCAAGACGTTGGTGGTATTCGAACACCGCGACGGTAAGCGCTGGCGCGAATGGCGCTTCAAGCCGCAGGATAAGTGAGACGGCGCGCGTGAATCATCGCAACCGGGTTCATTTCCGAAGAAATACTTTTATTCTCCTGTATAAGTGCGCGCGCGGCTGACCCGATTTAGCGGCCGCACACGCCGCCTCTCCTTGCACTGAACGATACACACCGTCTCGCATGCCCATTAAAACCCCGCGCACAAAACCGGTTGTCCCGCTCGGCACCTTATGGTTTGCCACACCGGGACGGAATTATCTGAATGCGCTCCTGCGCAATGCGGTGGAGACAGCAAATCCTGAGTCCGTCCTGGACGCGGGCGCCGGCCTGTTGCGCAATTTCGAGCTTTTCACCGGCGCGTACACCGGGATCGGGATTGACCGTATCGAGCTGCGCCGCGGCCTGGACATGAACGCCAACCTCATCACGCCGGACCGGATGCCGGTCGTATACGAACTCAATATGGATGAAGATTTCGGTTTTTTGGGTCCGTTTGATTTCTGTGCGTGCACCGCGACGTTACTGTACATGAAGGACAAACCGTATTCGCTGACGCAAATGACGGAAACGCTCAGCCTGGGCGGCAGTCTGTTTTTCGATATTGACGATATAGACCTCGGGAAAAGTCTGGCGCATGTCCTGGAGCCGCATTTCGAAAATACATATGTCATTTATTTCGGCGGGCGCGACTTGCCACAGCTGCCTGAAGATGTGTGGCGCAAAGCATTGAGACGGCCGCCACAGGACACATACAACCTTGCGGAACTGAGTGATGCCGACCATGCGAGCTTACAGGCTTTGGTCGAGCAGGAGATGCAGTCGAGCGCCTCGCCCGAGGATAATCAATTTGTTCTCGTCTACGCCCAAGGCAAGAAAGCCGAATTCGCGCACCGGGAACCGCCATTTAAGTTCGTCGAGGAAGATCGCGTGTGGTGCCGCGTAAAATGAGGCTGGGTCTACGCAGTCTCGCAGCGGCAATGCTCATTGCTGCGCTTGCGCATCCCGCAGCCGCTGCCGGCACCATGCGTTTCGTCATCAGCTCAATGCCGCCGGGCAACGGCAACCCGCACACTTCTGGCGGCTGGCCGGCCCTGCTGCTTTGGCCGGCGATGTTCGAAGCGCTGACGGAAATCGGGCCCGACGGCACGTTGCAGGGCCTGCTGGCGGACTCGTGGCGATACGAGGACGATACCAACTGGGTATTCGACCTTAAGGACGGGATTCGATTTTCCAACGGCGAGCCATTCGATGCCGAGGCCGCGGCAGCAACCATCAACTTCCTGCTGACGGAACAGGGACAGACGTTTTCCGCGTACCGAGAGGTGCGTACAGTGGCCCGCGCCATACCGCGCGACCGGCTCACTCTGGAAGTGAAAACCAGCCAGCCCGACAGCATGATCCCCGGCCGCCTTGCCGGCGTACGGATGCTGCCCCGCGTCTACTTCGCCGAAGCCGGACCGGGTGCGTTTGGCCTCAACCCGCACGGCACCGGCCCGTTCGTCGCCGAGCGTTGGTCCAGTGGCCGCGTGACTTTCGTACGCAATCCTTTTGCTTGGCGGCCGGGACATCTGGACCGCGTCGACGTGGCGGCCGCACCGGACTCGACCTCGCGGGTTCAGGCTCTGATCTCCGGCGTGGTCGATGTTGCATTCGATCTCAGCCCGACAGACGTCCAGCAGGCCGTAAGCGCCGGCGCAACTATTGAGTACCGCACGCGGGCATCGGTTCAAATGTGGAATTTCATCACCGAGCTCGAGAGCCCGCTGCAAGACAAACGGGTGCGCCAAGCTCTGAATTATGCCGTGGATATGGAAACCATAGTCGCCACGCTGCTGCAGGGCATCACGGTACCCGCCAGTCAGGCGGCGGCGCGCGGGACCTTCGGCTACGACCCCGCGCTCAAGCCTTACCCCCATGACCCCGACAAAGCCCGGCAGCTTTTGACCGAGGCCGGATTTCCGATCGGGTTCGAGATTACGTTCCAGGTGTCGTCGTCCAACCCTGAAGAGGAAGCGATCTACCTTCAGGTCGTGCAGGATTTGAAGGCGGTTGGCGTCAACGTCGACCTTGTGAGCGTGCCGTATAATTCACAGTTGCGGATGGTGTATGGCGCGCCGTGGGAAGGCAAAGCCTTCAACATGAACTACGGCTCGCTGCCGTCGCTCGACCCGTTGTCGGCACAGCGCTATCACTCGTGTTTGTGGCAAGCACCGTGGATCTGCCGGCCGGATATCGCGGAACGCGTCCTCGCCGCCGACCGCATGTTTGACATGGACGAGCGGCGCGACATCGTACGTGGGATCCTGCGGGACCTGCACGATGATCCGCCGGGCATTTATCTCTATGACAATATCCATCCGGACGCACTGGGCCCGCGCGTCGCGCATTACGACGCACCATTCGGCTTTATCCAGTACCACACTCTGGCGGTGACGGACTGACCACCGGCGAGCACAAAAAAAGCGCACCGCTAGCGGACGCGCTTTTTAAAATCCCGGCGTCAAACCCGGTTCAGTCTGAGCGGTGGGTCCGCTCCATGCGTTCATGGCGTTCCTGGGCTTCCAGGCTCAGCGTCGCGATCGGACGGGCTTCCAGGCGCTTGAGGCTGATCGGTTCGTCGGTTTCCTCGCAGTAGCCGTAGGTGCCGTCTTCGATACGCTTGAGCGCAGAGTCGATCTTGGAGATCAGCTTGCGGGCCCGGTCACGGGTGCGGAGCTCGAGAGCGCGCTCCATTTCGGCCGAGGCGCGGTCGGCGAGGTCGGGTTCCTGCAGGCCACCGTCCTGGAGACTTTCCAGGGTTTCCTCGGTTTCCTTAAGCAGTTCATTGCGCCAGCGCAGCAACCGCCGGCGGAAGTATTCCTGCTGACGGGGATTCATGAACTCTTCTTTCTTGGTCGGACGGTAGTCCGGCGGAAGGGTGACAGTCATAAGTCCCGTTTCAGTCAGTGGGTGACGAATCGCGCGGGACTATAGGGATGTGGCATTGGTGCCGCAATAGGGAAACTGCCGCTTATCACAACCTTGTCATTAACTTTTGACCCGTGGCCGCCGTATCGGCCAAGGCCCTGTTTTTATTTAAGAAAAGTGTAAACGGGCGTTACCGGCGGGACAGCTTGGCTGTCCCCCGTCAGCACCAATGGGACAGATTGGGGTGATTGCGTAAGGGAGTA
>JAYQVH010000016.1:0-64586 GCA_038148375.1 Rhodospirillaceae bacterium
GTCCAGTCCGCGGCTCGTCGCGGCGAGTGGAAAAACGGCTTCAATGCAGGTCGGTACTCAGGTTCCGATCATCACGACCCAACAAACAGCGCCTGACGGGTCGGTTGGCGGAACCAGCAACATTCTCCAACAGGTTCAATACCGGGATACAGGTGTTGTGCTCAATTTTTCACCGATCGTGAATTCAAATCGGCGCGTTGAACTCACAATCAACCAGGAAGTGAGCGACGCCCAAAGCAACGATACATCGGATATTCAAAGCCCGATCATTCTTACCCGGGGCTTTACGACCACGCTGTCGATCGACGATGGAGAGACGGTGATGCTGGCAGGTCTAATTTCTGAAAACTTCAGCGTAGGTGACACCGGTGTTCCGTACCTCAAGGACATACCGCTGCTCGGGAACCTCTTTAAATCGCAGTCCCGTTCGCGGCAGAAAACCGAATTGATCGTCTTACTAACACCCTACATCATAGATGGCCGCGATACCTCACGGGCTGTTCGCGACGCATTCCGCGCCCAACTCAGCGGCTTGGAATCAGCCTTCCCAGATGCGGAAGAAGACTAAGTTAGCCAATCTGATCCAGCCGTTCTCAACGTCAGAAAGTATTGCAATGATATCCACGTTTGTTCAGATGTCGGCCGCATTCATGCTTGTCTTGCTCATCGCAGGATGCAGCACGGTCAAGACACAGAATGAAACAATGGCAACTTGGTTTCCAGACGAGCAGGTCTACAGGGAAATGGCGACCGACTCACTTATGGCTGCATCCAGCGCGGGATCGGCTGAAGCCAAACTGATCCTAGCGGTGCGCCTAATGGAGGGTGACAGGATCGAGAAAAACGAAGCGCGTGCGTTAGCCATATTCCAAGACATGGCTGAAGACGGCGACGCACGCGCCCAGTACTACGTCGGCGTTGCGTATGCGCAAGGGGCTGGCGTTCCGCAAGACGAAGCAGCTGCCCTCGAATGGTTCGGCAAGTCGGCCGAGGCAGGCTACCACAAGAGCCAGCATTGGTATGGCCTTTTCCTGGCATATGGCCGCGGCAGCGGCGAACCTGATTGGGACTCGGCGATTCCTTGGATTGAACGTGCCGCACGGCAGGGCAACCCTGATTCGCAGTTTATGCTCGGCGAAGCTTACGATTCGTGTCGCGGCGGGCTGCCACGTGACTTCGATAAGGCCGCCTACTGGTACCGAATCGCCGATGGCGCCCTCGATAGCGATCAGGATCACATGCTGGCCCGCTTTAACCTGCGCCGCTTGATCGACCTGGGCCTCGCGGAATGGCAAGAAGGTGATACGGGCGCACCCCCTCGTTTCTTGCAACCCATCGAGTCCGGTAACTTTACACCATGCCCGAAGGGTGTCCGGGATGATGTTGCAGACCGCCTGGGATTTAACTAAGTATAGACGAGTTAGCTGTCCAGCTCCGAAGAGACGAAGTCACTGCGCATGGTTACCGATCAGGTTGAACTGGGAATTACTATCGCGGTCCTACTCGTGGAAATTGCACTTTTCGGACTGTGTTATTACCGCATCAAGCAGCCGCCCGACCCGGCCAATCCTCGGCTGATCAATTACCCGGTTGCGATGCTATTTTTAACGCTGATCATTCTTGCGACGCTTGCCCATATCATTAGCCTCGTCAGCGGACAGCAGTTACAACCCCGCCGCAAGCGTGGCTTGTAGCCACTTTGCCGAAGAACTGCCGTCAGTGATTACGTCGGGTACTTTATGTTCGGCCAGCCCATGTGGATGTCGAGCATTGCGGAAATAAGTGCCAAATGCGCCGTTTCGACGAACCCGTAATCCGGCGCAGCCACGTGGATGTTGAGATCGCCCTTGCCGCGCAGCGGATTATCTGGCGCGAATCCGGATAAGGTTAGAATGTAACAACCTGCCGCTCGCGCCGCGTCAAGCCCATTGAGAATATTTTTAGAGCGGCCGGACGAGGATATGGCGACAAGAATATCGCCTTGATTCGCGATCATCTCAATTTGTTTGGAAAATACGAACTCGTACCCGTAATCGTTGGCAAGGCATGTCAACGCAGAGGAGTCATTTAAGGCGAGCGCTTTTACGCCGCCATTCTTGAAAAAATCCGTCGCCATATGGCTGCAGATTCCAGCGGACCCCCCATTGCCACAAAACAACACTTTGTTGGCATCTGAAGCAGCGGTGCGCAACCGGCCTGTAAACCCTTCGAACGCTTGCTCCCGGTCAACGGGCTTGCCATCGGAATCTGTATATTCTGCTGATTCGATGTGCTGTGCGAGACGAGAAAAATAATCGCTTATGACCGTATTCGGCATTGTAGGCTTTCCCTAGTTATACTGGCGAATGTACCCTTACACGTGCCCAATTGCTACGTCGCAGGCGCTCTCAAATGCTTGAAAGTTCAGTGGTGAGTCAGAACTCAACCGGTCGCAAGTGGCGAACAGATGGCGCGATGCCATGACATCGTCGACGGATGATACGTCACAGTTAATTGCCGAAACAGTTAGGCACCTCAACGCCGGCCAAACGGATCAGGCAGAATCGGTTTGTCGCGACGCACTCGCTAAAAGTGCAGAGCACCCAGACGCGTGGCACCTGCTCGGAGTGATTCAATTCAAGACCGATCGGCTCACAGAGGCCCGGAATTCGGTCACACAGGCGATTCGCTTGAACAATAAAATTTCTCTATATTACAATAACTTATCTCTTATTTTGCTCGCGCTGGACGACATGAAAGCCGCCCTTGAGGCTGCTCTAGAGGCGGTTCGAGTCGCCCCCATGGATGTCACCGCGCACACCACGCTCAGCACCGTCCATCAGCGGCGCGGCGATGTCGGCCCAGCCATTTCCTGCCTTGAACATGCGTTGACCATTGATCCGGCATCCTTGCCCGCAAGGACGAATCTGGGTGCGTTGATGCTGGAGACGGGCAACCTTGAACGGGCGGAATCCGAATTTAAGCAGGCGTACGCTCTCTCGCCGACCGATCCGGAAACTGCCACCGGATACGCTAAAGTTTTGATTCGTACTGGCCGTGCACATGCTGCGCTTGATGTGTTTCGGCCAGTTACGGAAGGCCGCCCGGCGTCTCCACGCCACGTGTTGTTATATGCAGAAGCGTTACTCGGCGTCGGGCGCACTGAAGAGGCGTTGTCGGTCGTGGATTCCGCTCTGAAGGATTCCGAGGCGAATCTTTCGCTTCGCAACTTTCGGGGTCACCTTCTCCGCGACCTGGACCGCCCGGCTGACGCCATCCAGGAGTTTGAATCCGTCCTGGCTGCGAATCCCGATCATTTGGATTCCCGGATTAACCTTGGACTGACTCTCCTTGGCTTGGGAAGTTTTGGCGCCGGCTGGCACAACTACCGGGCACGTTCCCAGGCGGCGGACGCCAAACGCCCGGTATTTTTAAACAACGTCCCACAATGGACTGATCACGACCTGCACGGAGCGCGTTTAGCCGTCTGGACGGAACAAGGGATCGGCGATGAGATTCTGCAGGCCGGCCTTGTGCCCGATCTGGCGGAACGGTGCGCTTCACTTACCCTCGTATGTTCGGACCGTTTGTCCGGTTTGTTCCGCTCATCATTTCCCGGCGTGACCGTTGTCCCGAAATCCGCGACCGCGGCGTTAGGCGGCGTGGACTTCGCGTGCCCGTTAATCGATACCGCGGTAATTCTGCGGCCAGATGCGCGGCTCTTTCCCACTCACCACGGGTATCTCCGGCCTGATCCCGACGCGGCGGCGGCTTTGAGGCGCAAATACGTCGAATCCGCGCCGTCCGGTGGGCCGCCGGTCATCGTCGGCCTGTCGTGGCGCAGCGGCAACGCCACCTATGGGCGGGTGAACACGATAGACCTGCGGCATTGGGAACCGGTGTTCAAAGCGGCCCAGACCGATGCGGGCCCGGTGGTTTTTGTCTCATGCCAATATGACGCCAACGCCGAGGATGCTGAAGCGGCCCGACGCCACGGCATCTCTCTGATCATCGACGACGGCGTCGATCACCGGGGTCCGCTGGGAGACGCGGCGGCACAAGTCGCCGCATGTGATCTGATATTGTCGACAAGTACAACAACCGTACAACTCGCCGGTGCCTTAGCCCGGCCGACTCTTCACCTGCCGGGCACAGGCTTAGCGTGCGGCTGGTATTGGATGACCGAAGGCGAGACAACGCCGTGGTACCCTGCCGTGCGCCAAATTCGGCGCCGTGACGAGGCCGGACGAAAGGGACAACTGGAAGCAGCAGCCCGAGCGATGACAGATTGGATCAATCGGCCTGGCTCGTAGCGGGGCGGGTATCAGGCTGCGCCGTACTCTTCCCGTAAGCGTTTGTATTCAGGATTATCCGGGTCGATGTCACACGCTTTGGCCATGAGCTCTTCGGCGCCCTTCGGGTCACCCTGCATGCCCTTGACCAAGCCGAGACCATAGTAGATTTGCGGAATACTCTGATCCTGACTTAAAGCATCCTCGAGATATTCTGTCGCCGCCTCATACTGTTCTGTGAAGACGCAGCACAATCCGGCACTGATTTTGTAGCGCACGTTACCGGGCGCAATAACCGTCGCGCGCTGATAGGCACGCAAAGCATCGGGAAATCTCTGAAGGTGCTGATAGGTATCCCCCAACGCACCGAAGACTTCATCGCGTCCGGGATCGAGATCGCCTGCCTTCGATAGAGACGCGACCCCCTGATCAACCTTACCTGACACGAGATACGCGTGACCTAGAGCCTGATGATACTCGGCAATGGTGTCGTCCAATTCGACCGCGGCCTCGAGATAACTGATCCCTTCTTCGAATTTCCCCAACTGGCAGGACAGCACGCCCAGCAACTTCAAAGCTTCGGCGTTGTCAGACTCGTCAACCACGATGTCCAGGTACGCCTGCTCGGCGTCTTCCAATTTCCCGGCCTGATGCAATTCCAGAGCCGCTTGCAGTTTCTCTTCCGACATAAGTTCAGCCTGTCATTTATGGGGTGCAGGGCCCACCCGCGCATAGCGGGGCCCTCTGGTCAGATGCGCCGTTCTACCGAACCCGCGCAGGCAGTTCAAATGGAAATCGCGCTCCCTAACCTTGCCCCAGTGAAGCCCGGTTCCTATAACCGAGGACCCATCGGCAGGCCGGTATTGGACCATTTGTGGACACCCCAGATATAGAAGCGGCGAAAGACAAGCTTCGCACCGGCGCCGAGTCGCTCGCCAAGGGAAGAACCGCGGACGCAGAGGCCGCATTCCAGGCCGCCCTTGCGCTAGCGCCGGGTTATGCTCCTGCCAACCACAATTTGGGTCTCATCCGTCTGCGCCGTGGAGATGCCGCGCTGGCCTTACCGTACCTGGAGGACGCCGCGCGCGCGATGCCGTCGGGCACAACGTTCCTCGCACTGGCAGAATGCTACGAGGCGCTCGGACAGCCTGAACGGGCGATCGAATACTACAAACCGGTTCTCGAACAAACCGATCAGACCGCAGAAACATGGACAAATTACGCGCAACTGCTGGAAGGGTGCGGGCGCAAGGAAGAAGCGGCGGCAGCTTATCGCGCCGCGTTGAGCCGAGATCCCGGAAACGTGACCGCCGCGATCAAACTCAGCTGGATGGTCTGGCGCACAGACCACCAGCAGGCAATCGATCTTTTGGAAAAATGCCTGTCTGAAGCCGGTGAGAACGCGGCGTCACGGATCAAGGTGCTCGGCGTTCTCATTCTGTTTAAGGAATGGAAAGCACGTATCGATGCGGATCGGCCGCCATACCACGCATCTTCAATGAACGAGCTGTTTTTCTCAGCCGCAGCTAATTTGCTTGCTGACTTCCAGCGCGCTTGCGAAACGGTACTCGAAGGCGCTCCAACAGATCACTGGGCAAGGATGAACTTAGGCCTCGCCTATTTCGCCAGCGAAGATCGAGAGAGCGCTCAGCAGTGCTTCCATGCCGTTGGCGAGGCGACGGGCAATGTTATGGCGAAATCCGTGCGCTTCGACGCCGCGTTCTTTGACACGCTTCAGTCCGTCTCCGATGCCGATTTATTGGATGGATTACCGCCGGTCGAAACCGCGCGGTCCGTATCTTTCGCGGATAACGACATACTCTATATGGCGTGTAACTCGACGTATTTCGATGCATTCGCAAAGCCTTTGCTGCGATCTCTGGCCGACAAAGGACCGGAATCTCAGATTCATGTGCATCTCATGGACTCCGCGCCCGATCATACGGCCACCGTGACGGATTTCTGTGACAGCTTGGCCCCGCTACGCATTGCGGTGAGCGTCGAACGGCCGGATCTGTCCAAGGCGGACATAGTTACGGCGCGCGCCTATTTCCATGCCATTCGCTTCATCCGGTTTTACCATCATCTACAGATTTACGGGAAAACCCTGTGGCTGATGGATGTCGACGGGTTGTTCAACTTGCCTCCGGCAACGTTCTTTTCGAGCGCCAGAGACTGCGACGTTGCGATGCGGGTCCGTCCAGGCCGCCTCGAACCGTGGAATCAATTCAACGCGTGCCTGTTCGGTGTTGCCCCGACGGAGCGCGGCCTGACGTACTTACATGCCGCCGCAGCCTACATTGCCCACTTCTATCGCCTCGGCCCGATGGCCTGGGGCATCGATCAGCTGGCCATGTATGCGGCTTATATCGACCTCGAACGGCGAGGCGCGGCGCCGACAGTCCATTTTCTCGATGAAAAAGTTCTCGACTATGATTACAGGGATGATGGCGTTTTGTGGTGCAGCTCAGGCGTCACCAAGTTTGCCGCACTAAATGCGAAAAATGCGGGAACCGATCCCACCGCCTCGCCTTACGACCGGGCTTTCGCGCGCTATGCCGGAAATGACCCGCGTGCTTGACCATTTCCTAAAATCGGGTTACGACCATTTTCCGTGGTGATTTGAAGACCGGATTGCGGCCACGTTAAAACAAACGCTAAAAGGTCGAGGGCATTGCCCCCGCCTCACCGGTCGGGGGCTTTTTTGTTGCCTGGAGGACAAGACAGATGAGCATCGACTTGGAAAATCAAAGGACATGGCGTCCGGACACACAGGCCGTGCGCGGCGCGACAGTGCGCAGCCAGTTTGACGAAACCAACGAAGCGATATTCCTGAATTCGGGATACGTCTACAAATCGGCTGAAGAGGCGGAAGCGGCGTTCAAGCAGGAAATCGAACGCTATGTTTACTCGCGCTTTCGCAATCCCACGGTGGCAATGTTTGAGCGGCGGCTGGCTTTGATGGAAGGCGCCGAGGACTGTCGCGGCATGGCCAGCGGAATGGCTGCCGTTTTCGCGGCACTGGGAAGCCACCTGAGCGCCGGCGACCGCTTGGTCGCATCTCGCGCGCTGTTCGGCTCGTGCCAGTATATCTGCGCCGAGCTGCTTCCGCGCTATGGTATAGAGACCGAACTGGTCGATGGCCGCGACTTGGACGAATGGAAACGCGCCCTGAGCAAGCCCGCCAACGCGGTGTTTATCGAGTCTCCCTCAAATCCCGGTCTCGAAGTCATCGACATCCCCGCGGTGTGCGACCTGGCTCACAAAGCCGGAGCGCTCGTTTTCGTTGACAACGTCTTTGCCACACCGATTCTGCAAAAGCCGCTGGAGATGGGAGCGGATGTCATCATCTATTCGGCGACGAAACACATCGATGGCCAGGGCCGCTGTCTCGGCGGTGCGGTTCTCGGGACTAAGGAATTCATCGAAGAAACCGTGACCCCGTTCATTCGCCATACCGGGCCGTCCTTGAGCCCATTTAACGCATGGGTGCTCCTCAAAGGCCTGGAGACACTGGCCCTGCGTGTTGATCGCCATTGCCAATCGGCTTTGAAAGTCGCGCAATTTCTCGAGACCAAAGGCGGTATCTCCAAACTGCTGTATCCCGGACTACAATCCCATCCGCAGCATGACTTGGCGATGCGGCAGATGTCGCAGGGCGGTACTGTCGTCGCGTTGGAACTCGAAGGCGGCCGCGAACGGGCTTTCGCCTTTCTCAATGCGCTCAAGGTGATAGATATTTCGAACAACCTAGGCGATGCCAAAAGCCTGATTTGCCATCCGGCGACCACGACTCATCAGCGCCTGTCCAACGAAGACAAACTCGAAGTCGGCATTACGCCCGGATTCTTGCGTCTGTCGGTGGGCCTTGAGGATGTCGATGACTTAATCCAAGACCTCGACCAGGCGCTGAACGCGTAACGGCGCTGCCGTTAACATGCGGATAGAACGCTGCGTAAAAACCCAATAGACTATAGGCGAAGCACTCACCGCCTTTTGTATTCACGATGTACGAAAAAACCACGCGCGCCATAACGATAACGGTTCAACCCTTCTATCTGGACGAGCAGTCGTCTCCGGATGAGGAAAGGTATGTATGGGCCTACAAGGTCAACATCGAGAACGGCGGCGGTGAAACGGTCAAACTGCTGAACCGCCATTGGCGTATCACCGATAGCATGGGCCGTCTGCAGGAGGTTCAGGGCGCCGGCGTCGTCGGGGAACAGCCGGTCCTGAAACCCGGCGACTCCTTCGAATACACCAGCGGCACGCCCCTGCCCACGCCTTCGGGCATTATGGTTGGAACCTATGAGATGGAAAGCGAGGAAGGCGAACGCTTCAAGGTTGATATTCCAGCCTTTTCCTTAGATAGCCCCTACGATTCAGCCGCCGTCAACTAACCAACCGCCTGTCGGATTTTGATCCGTATGGCTGGCGCCCGCGTATCAAATCCGTAGAATAATTTCGCGCACACAAAAAAGTACCCGTTAGGCGGTGCTGAAGGGACCTATGATGTCGAATTCTCATCCTGCCTCCCCCGAGCTCATTACACGCGATGCAGGAGACCGTTCCGTTGCGACGGATCGTCCGACGCGGGCCGAAGCGGAAGAAGCTGTGCGGACGCTGATCCGGTGGGCCGGTGACGACCCCAGCCGCGAAGGCCTGCTCGGCACGCCCGACCGTGTCGCGCGGTCCTACGAAGAGTTCTTCGCCGGCTACTGGCAGGATCCGAAAGCCATACTGCGCACCACCTTCGAGGAAACCGAAGGGTACGACGAAATGGTGGTGCTCAGGGACATCGACTATGAGTCCCACTGCGAACACCACATGGTTCCGATTATCGGCAAGGCGCATATCGCCTATCTGCCGAGCAATCGTGTTGTCGGCATTTCGAAATTGGCGCGCCTTGTGGATGCGTACGCCAAGCGGTTGCAAATCCAGGAAAAGATGACCGCTCAGATCGCCAACAGCATCAACGACGTGCTCACGCCGAAAGGCGTCGCCGTTGTCATAGAAGGCAACCACGAATGCATGAGCACCCGCGGCGTGCACAAGTCCGGCGTCACCATGGTGACCAGCACCATGCTCGGCGCATTCCGTGACGATCCCGCGACGCGCAAGGAATTCCTGACCTTCATCGGCAAAGTCTGAGCTTCCGCTGGATTTAAGCGTCGAGAACCGCTGTATGCGCGGCGGCGCCATTGCGCTCCGGTGGATGTCCACTATGCTTGGACATCTGCATTGAGGTGACCCGGCGCAGTCGCCGCCGGTGTGGGGAACTGGGGGTTTATCCCTTCCATGACCGTCATTGTTATCGATTTTAGGCCCGTCTTATTGGTGATCGGCCTGCTGCTCATCATCCTGTCGGGCGGCATGATCATCCCGGCGGCCGTCGACTTGGCGCTGGGCAATCCGGATTGGGCCGCGTTTGCCGCGTCGGCAGCCTTCACGCTGTTCGTCGGCGCGGCCACCTTCATGACGGCGCGCACCGGCGAAGTCACTCTGAACCTGCGCCAGGCCTTCCTGATGACGACCTTAGTCTGGATCGTGCTGCCGGGCTTTGCCTCTGTCCCCTTCATGGTATCTGAGCTTCAGCTTTCGTTCACGGATGCTTTTTTTGAAGCCATGTCCGGCATCACGACCACCGGCGCGACGGTGATTACCGGACTCGACACCGTCCCTCCAGGGCTTCTGCTGTGGCGCGCCATTCTTCAATGGCTCGGCGGCCTCGGCATCATCATCATGGCACTGACGGTGCTGCCAATGCTGAAAGTCGGCGGCATGCAGATGTTCAAAGTCGAGGCATTCGATGCGCAGGACAAAGTCATGCCGCGCGCCAACGAGCTCGCCGCTGCGCTGGTGACGACATTCATCGGTCTGACGCTCTTGTGGATGGCCCTGTATTGGGTGGCGGGCATGAACCCATTGGACGCCGCGGTTCACGCGATGACAACCATCGCCACGGGCGGCTATTCGTCCCATGACGCATCAATCGGATTTTTCGACAGCGCCCTGATCGAAGGATTGGCAACCCTCGGCATGATCGTCGGCGGCATTCCGTTCATTTTATATGTTCAGGTGCTGCGCGGGAGACCTCTGGCATTGTGGCGCGACAGTCAAACCCGGTGGTTTGTCGCCGCCTGCATCTCCTTCATCTTGGTTGTTACGGCATACCTCGCCATGTCCGGCCGCTATGACGTGGCTGATTCGTTGCGTTATGCCTCGCTCAATACGATCTCAATGATGACCGGCACCGGCTATGCCTCAACGGACTTTTCGCAGTGGGGCGGCTTCGTTGTCGTCATCTTGTTTATGCTGATGTTCGTCGGCGGATGCGCCGGCTCGACGACGTGCGGGATTAAAATTTTCCGCTTCCAAGTCTTATTCGAGGTTGCTCAAGTTCAGCTGCGGCAACTGATGCAGCCGCACGGCGTCTTTGTTCCCCAATATAACAAGAGACCGATTGACGACTCCGTTGCAACTTCAGTCATGGGGTTCTTTTATTTGTATGCCTTAACCGTGTGCATCCTCGCCATCGCCCTTGCCGCCCTGGGACTCGATTTCACCACGGCGTTTTCGGGTGCCGCGACCGCGGTTTCGAATGTCGGGCCCGGGCTCGGTCCCGTGATCGGTCCGGCGAGCACCTTTGCCTCTCTGCCGGACGCCGCGAAATGGCTCCTTTCCGCCGGCATGCTGCTCGGCCGGCTGGAACTCTATACGGTGCTGGTGCTGGTCCTGCCCCGCTTTTGGCGGGGCTAAGGTCTAAAGGATGTAGTCGGCGAAGTAGCGGCGGAAGTCAGGCATCAAACGGGTGTCCATCGCATTCACCGTCTCTTCGACGATGGCAAGCAGCGCTGCCTGCCTGTCCGACAGAGACGCATCCTCGCCGATGGTCTGCGTGCGCCACACTTCAGCCGCCGCGGACGCCCGTTGGCCGCGATCCGGGCCGACCGCGCGGATCGTGAGTTTGAGCCGTGCTTCGTACTCCGCCGCCTGCTCTTTCTTGAGCATCCCACGAATACCGCCGTCGACGTCGAGTGCACGCTCAATAATGGACCCCTCTTCGACCGTGATTTCAATCACCGTATCGCCAACCCCATTTGGCTCGAACCGGCGATCGGCCCAGGCGGTCACCGCATCGTTAAACGATACGGGTGAAAGATGTTCGACGTTAGGCGGTTGGCGCGATACGGGAGTCGCGACATTCATCTTGAGCGCTTGAGCACCGAGAGCAATCGGCGTCAGATTGGTAAAGGTTAGAGCAGGAAAGGAAGATGGCATTTCGGTTGAACTACAAGCGGACGCGGTCAGCGCCAGTCCCGCGAGGGACGTTGCAACCGCGGTCCGGCGGTTGAGCGGACGTTTTAGAGTATCCCGAACTTCCGTTCCAGATCGTCCAGTTCCGCATCCGAGAAATCGAAGCTGATTTCGCAAAATTCGCATGTCATCGACACCTTTCCGTCAACCGACATGGAGCGTACTTCATCCATCGGGAAAGACGCCAGAATCTTCGCCGAGCGTTCGCGTGAGCACCGGCAACCGACCGTGAGCTCGCGGCACTCCAGCAGCCGCCCGCCAACCGTACCGTAAAGGCGGCGCAGCAGGTCCTCTTCGGTCAAGGCCGGGTTGAGAAGTTCCGTATCGGTGATGCTGCTCATCAGAATGACGGCGGAGCGCCAGGCGTCTTCATCGGCTTCGGTCGGCTTTTTACCGCCTTCGGCCGGCATGCGCTGAACCAGCAGCGCGGCAACCTGCCACGTGTCCGAACCGTCGGCATCGGTCACGCGCCCGGCCGCAATCTTAACGGCTGTTTCCAGCTGTTCCGACTGGCGGAAATAGTGGTGAATGCACTCGCCGATCGACGTCCCGGCCAATTCGATGATCCCTTGGTAGCGGTCCATGTCGGGACCCTGATCGACCGTAAACGCGATATGACCCGACCCAACCAATTGAGTCAGAGATGCGCTATGGCCATCGGACTCGGCAGGCAAATCCTCTTCGCGGAATTTGGCGCAGCCGCGAATCTCGTGATTGCTGGTGATATCGGTCACCAGCGTATGCAGTGGCCCGTCGCCCTGCAGCTGGAATGTGAACGAGCCGTCGAATTTCAAACCACCGGCGAGGGCCACACCGGCCGCCATGGCCTCCCCCAAAATACGCGAAACGGCGTCCGGATAGGTGTGGCGGCCGAGAATCGCATCGGCGACGCCGTTCAGGCGGACCAGACGGCCGCGAACGGCACCGTCAAACAACAGGAACGGCTGGCTCGCACCCGGCCGATCGGTGGAAAGACCAAGACTCATGGACCCGGTCCTAGCGCAAGGCCCAAAACAGAACGCCCTTTTGCGCATGCATGCGATTTTCCGCCTCGTCCCACACCACGGACCACGGACCGTCGATCACAGCGTCGACGACTTCGTCGCCACGGTGCGCGGGGAGGCAGTGCATGAATAACGCATCTTGCGCAGCGTGCGCCATCAGTGCTTCGTCAACACGGTAAGGAGTCAGCAGTTCGACGCGCTCCCCCTCCTCGTCGTGCATCGACACCCAGGTGTCGGTGACAACGCAGTGCGCACCTTCGACCGCTTCGGACGGGTCTTCCGTCACGGCGATATCGGCGCCGGTTTCGACCGCCCATTTCAATATCTGAGGATCTGGGCGTAACGAGTCGGGACACGCGAGGCGGAGCTTAAAGTCGAACTGGGCCGCCGCCTGTATGAAGCTGTTGGCGACATTATTTCCATCGCCGGTCCACGCCACCGTCTTGCCGGCAATCGGTCCGCGGTGCTCCTCAAACGTCATCACATCGGCGAGCAACTGGCACGGATGCGTGAGATTGGTCAGACCGTTGATGACCGGCACCGAAGCGTACTGAGACAACTCTTCGATTTTCTCGGGCAGATCCGTACGCAGCATGATGGCATCGACATAGCGGGACAACACGCGGGCCGTATCGGCGATGGATTCGCCGTGCCCGAACTGCGTTTCGCTTTGCGACAAGACAACAACCTCACCCCCGAGCTGGCGCATGCCCACCTCGAACGACACGCGCGTGCGGGTCGAAGGCTTCTCGAACATCATCGCCAGCGTTTTACCCGCCAGCGGGCGTTCGCCCTTGTGCTTTCCGGCCTTCAGCGCCGCCCCGAGATCGAGAATCTCCCGCAGCGTCGCCTTATCGATAACGTCGAGGTCGAGAAAGTGTTTGGGTTCTGACGTCATATCAGCCTGCCAATTCACGCGCGCCAGCAGCGAGCTTGTCCAGCGCGAGATCGATTTCATCATCGCTGACCGTCAGCGGCGGCAACAGGCGAAGGACATTATCGCCGGCAACCACCGTCAGCATGTCTTGCTCGATCAGCTTGGCGACCACGTCGCCGTTCGGAAATTCGCATTTCAGCCCGAGCATCAATCCGCGCCCCCGCAGTTCACTGAACACGGACGGATGATCCGCGATCAGATGTCTCAGACCGGTCTGCAGGCGCTCGGCGGCCGCCTGGACGCGGGCCATGAAGCCGTCTTCGAGCATGATATCCAGAACCGCGTTGGCCGCGGCCATGGCCAGCGGATTGCCACCGAACGTCGAACCGTGCGTACCCGCCGTCATGTGTTCAGCGGCACCGGACGTCGACAGACAGGCCCCAACCGGAAAACCGCCGCCGAGGGCTTTGGCCAGTGCCATGATGTCGGGTGCGACGCCGGAGTCCTGGTAGGCGAACAGATCGCCGGTCCGCCCCATGCCGCATTGCACTTCATCGTAGATCAGCAGCAGACCGAATTCGTCGGCCATGGCGCGCAAGCCTTTGAGGTATTCCGCGGTGCCGACCGCAAGTCCGCCCTCACCCTGTACCGGTTCGACCAGCACGGCAGCAGTTTCGTCGGTCACCGCTGCCCGCGCTTCGTTGAGGTTGCCAAAGGGCACATGATCGAAGCCGTCAACAACGGGAGCAAATCCATCGAGATGTTTTGCCTGACCGCCGGCCGCCAGGGTCGCGAGCGTGCGCCCGTGGAAGGCATTGGCCGCGGTGATGATCCGGTACTTTTGCGGGTTGCCGCCCGCTTGATGGTAGCGCCGCGCGATCTTGATCGAACATTCGAGCGCTTCCGCACCCGAGTTGCAGAAAAACGCCACATCGGCGAAGGAGTTTGCCGTAAGCCGTTCCGCCAACCGTTCCTGTCCGGCGATGCGGTAGAGGTTCGAGCAATGCCAGAATTTCTCGGCCTGCAGCTGGAGCGCTTCGACCAGATGCGGGTGCGCATGACCGAGCGCATTCACCGCGATTCCCGAATTGAAATCGAGGAAGCGGCGGCCGTCCTGCGTGATCAGCCAGGACCCCTCACCCCTGTCGAACACCAAGTCCGTCCGTGCATATGTCGGCATGACCGCAGCGCTGGACATAATGACCCCCTGAAAAAAGAAATCCCCGGTCCCGCGCACAGTGTTGTCCGCGGGATCGACCTTACCAAAACGCCCATGAACTATAGCCCGGCCCGGCGTTACCGCTCGTGCGGGCTTGAAAAATAAAAGGGGCGGCCTGCCGACCGCCCGATTTCCGCCGTTTTATCGCTGTCCGGCCGTGATTGTCAATCGCGGGCCCGGGACGCCCGGCCGGCGAGCACCGTGTTTATGCCTTAAGCTTATAGCCGCTGCGCAGCATGAAGTAGGTTACCGCCACAGTGAACAGCGCGGTCCCGCCGGTAACCGCGACGCCGAGGAGCACCTGGGTCGACTCCTGGCCGATAAAGCCATGACGGAAGCCATCGATGGCGTAAAAGAACGGATTGTACTGGCAGATGAAGCGCAGCCCCTCTGGCAGCCGGTCGATCGTGTAAAACGTCCCGGATAGAAACGTCAATGGTGTGACGACGAAGTTGGTCACCGCTGCCATATGATCGAATTTCTCCGCCCATATGGCGCCGATAATGCCGCCGCACGCCATGAAGATCGCGCCCATCAGCGCGTGGTAGACGATTAGAATCGGATTGTGGATGTGAATTTCGGCGAAGAACGACATCGCCACCGCCGCCGACAGACCGACAATCAGGCCGCGTGTCACGGCACCCATCGTCCAGGCCACTGTCATTTCGATGGCGCTGAGCGGCGGCATCAGCACGTCGACGATGTTCCCCTGTACTTTCGCAACCAAAATCGATGACGACGTGTTGGCGAACGCGTTCTGCACAATCGACATCATGATCAAACCGGGGACCAAAAAGTCGTTAAACGGCACGCCACCCACAGGAGGACGGTCGAAAGCAAAAGTGAAGATGATCAGGAACAGAAGCGTCGTCACCATCGGCGCGGCGACGGTTTGGGTCGCAACCTTGGTGAAGCGCCGCACTTCCTTCATGTAGAGTTCCCACATACCCCGCCAATTGACCGCGCCGACGTCGCGGGGCAACGGAATGGAAAATTCTCGGGATGGGGTCGTCTCGGTCACGGATCACCTCGTGCGTCACGCAAGGCGTTGGTTTAGGCTTCAGCGGTAGCGAGATCAAGAGGCAGGCGCATGACCCCCGGCAATGAGCCCGATTCCGGCCAAGACCCTGCCGCGGCGAAGGCCAAGTCCCGCAAGACCGGACCAAAAATTCCGCGCAAGGTTACGGCGGACCGGCTGCGTAACATCGCCCTGTATCATTTGGAACGCTACGCCACGAGCGCCGACAACCTGCGTCAGGTGTTGTACCGCCGCGTCCTCAAGGCCGCCCGCCATCACGAAACGGACATGGACCAGGCCCGCGCCTGGATCGACGACATTGTCGGCGGGCTGGTGCGCGCCCGAGCGGTCGATGACCGCAGCTATGCCGACGGGAAAGCGCGGTCGATGTCGCGGCGCGGCCAATCGAAACGCAAGATCCAGGCCTATCTCGCGTCAAAAGGTGTCGACAGAGACACTATCGACGCCGCGTTGTCCGCCCTCGGCGAGGACGATGGCAATGACCCCGACCTTGATGCCGCGCACGCCTATGCCCGGCGGCGGCGCATCGGCCCCTACCGCCGCGACCAGGAGTCGACACCGGACCTCCGCCAGAAGGAACTCGCAACGCTCGCACGGGCCGGTTTTTCTTACGACATTGCGCGGCAAGTCCTGGACGCGGACCCGCAGGTATGACCGCTACCCGGCAAGAGCACAGCTGGCGGAGCTGGGTCGCGTTTGCGGCAATGGCGATCGGTATGTTCTTCGCCATCCTCGACATACAGATTGTCGCCAGTTCGCTGATCGATATTCAGTTTGCCCTCAATATTCCGCCGGACCGCTTGAGCTATCTGCAGACGACATACTTGATTGCCGAGATCGTCGCTATTGCGATGACCGGCTGGCTCACCCGCGTGCTCTCCACCCGGTGGCTATTCGTCTGCGCGATGATCGGATTCGTCCTCTTCAGTGTCTGTTGTGCCGCCGCGCCGACATATCAATGGCTCTTCACCTTCCGCGCACTCCAGGGATTCTTCGGCGGCGCAATCATCCCCGTGATCTTCACGGCCGCGTTCAGAATGTTTCCACCTGCGGACCAAGGCAAAGCGACGGTGCTCGGCGGCGGCCTGGCCATGCTCGCCCCCACGGTCGGCCCCTTTATCGGCGGCTGGATCACCGAGACTCTGTCCTGGCATTGGCTGTTCCTCATCAATATCGGGCCGGGACTCCTGGTTGCGGCAATCGCCGCCCGCCTGATCAATATCGACAAACCGGACTTGAAACACGCGTTCACGCTCGACGCTGTCGCCTTGGCCTCGATTACGGTCTGTCTGGCGACGCTGGAACTCACCCTGAAGGAAGCGCCCAGCCTCGGCTGGACCTCCCGCCCGGCTGCGTTTCTTGCTTTCGCGTGTGTGCTGACCGGCGGCTGGTTCGTGCGCCGCAGCCTTTACCGCCGCGCGCCGCTGATCGACCTTTCCGTCTTCGGCGACCGCACCTTCGTGATCGGCTGCGTGTTCAGCTTCGTTCTCGGCATGGCGCTGTACGGCATGACCTATCTCATGCCGCTGTTTCTCGGCGTCGTGCGCCAGCATGGGCCATTGACCATCGGCACGATCATGATGGTGACCGGCGCAGCCCAGTTGCTCGCCGCCCCCGCGGCGGCGGCGCTAGAACAGCGCATGGACGCGCGGGTTATGATGGCTCTCGGGTACGGCTTGTTTGCCGCAGGGCTGATATGGAACGGCTTTGCCACCTATCAATGGGATTTCGACGAGCTGTTTTGGCCCCAGGTTCTGCGCGGTGCGGCGGTGATGATCTGCCTGCTGCCGGCCACGCGCCTCGCCCTCGGCCAGCTCCCCGCAGACAAGATCGCCAATGGCTCAAGCGTCTTCAATCTGATGCGCAATATCGGCGGGGCTGTTGGCCTGGCGGTGATCGACACCGTGCTCGAATTGCGTCCCGCCCACCATGTCGACCGCATCGTCGCGGCACTGCTCGACGGCGACCGGGATATGGCTTTGTTTGTCGGTTTGCCGCCGGAGCGGTTCACCGGCATGCCTTTGGAAGAGATCGACGCGGCGACACGCCAGGTGGTCGAACCTTTGGTCGAGCGCGCCGCAGCGGTGGCGTCCTTCAATGAAGCGTGGTGGCTGGTCGGCGGCTTGGTTGGGCTCGCCCTGCTCGCTCTGCCGCTGATGCGCAAACCGGCTGCCGACTAGCTACGGTCCGCCAGTGCCGCGTTTTCCAGCCGGATGCGGTGGCGCAGCAGGACGGCGTTTGCGATGGAAAAAATCACCGCCAGCGGCCACGCACCCAGCGCCAGCGGCAGCGCGGCAATCTCGCCAATGACAATCCAGTAGTTGGGGTGCTTCACAAATCGATACGGCCCCGAGGTGATCAGAGGTGCGTTGGGCGGCGTAATGATGCGCGTTGTCCAATAGGGACCCAGCGTCACCAAGACCCACAGGCGGCCGAGCTGGAGCAGCACGAAAAGGGCAATCAGCGGCCAGGACAGAGTGACGGGCTGGACGATCACCCATACCGACAAGGCGAACAGCCATGAGCTATGCAGAATGACAAACAACGGATAGTGCGCGGCTCCCGTCTCGACCGCGCCGGCGGCCAACAGACGCGCCGTATTGCGTTTGGCGATGACGAGTTCGCTGATCCGCTGCACAGCGACGAGGATGAGAATCACGACGGCGATTTGGGCAGCGGACATGGTTCAGCTACACAGATCGATCAGCGCCATGGCCGAGGTAAAGCCGGGCCCAAGTGCCGTCATAAGGTGACGGCCGCTGTCGCGCCCAGCGACCGCGCGTTCCAGCACCGCGAGAACAGTCACCGCTGACATGTTGCCCTTGGTGCGCAGAACGTCGCGCGCGTGGCGCAGCGCGTCCGCGTCCAGTTCCAGAGCGTGCTCGAGAGCCGCGAGCACCTTTTCCCCGCCGGGGTGACACATCACGCCGTCGAGTTGGTTCAGTATCAGACTGTTCTCTTCCAGAAACACGTCGATAACGTCGCGCAGCTGTGTCTGAACCAGATGCGGAATGTCGCGCGAAAACACCACGCCAAGTCCATCATCCTCAACGCGCCAGCCCATGATGTCGCGCGTGTCCGGCCACGTGTGCTCGCCCCAGGCACTCACCGCGGCCAGCGGCCGGCATGCGCCCTCGCCGGGATTGTCCGGAACGCGCACGAGCATGGCCGCGGCGCCGTCACCGAAGATCGCCGTGCCGATCAAATTCGCCTTGCTGTCGTCTCCCGGGCGGAAGGTCAGGCCGCACAATTCGACGCACATAAACAACACCCATTGGCCTGGCAGGGCGCGTGCCAAGGCGGCGGCGCGCGATAATCCGATCACACCTCCGGCACAACCCAAACCGAAAACGGGCAGACGCTGCACCGTCGGAGCCAGTCCCAGCGGCGCTTGGATCAAGGAGTCGAGACTTGGCGTCACCACTCCGGTGCTCGACACGGTCACGGTTGCCGCGATGTCGGAGGCCGCGATGTCCGCTTGCGCAAAGCAGCGCTGCGCCGCGCCGGTCAGCAGCGCGAGTGCGTTCCTCTCATATAGGCGCATCCGCTCCGGCCAGCCATGGGGCTCCAGATACCAATCGAGCGGCACGCAAGAGTGGCGCGTTTCAACGCCGGCATTGCCATATGCCGCAGCCATGCGCCGGAAGTAATCGGGCTTATGGCCGAACACCTTGGCGGCCTGCGCCTCGACATCCGATTGCGACATGATGTGTGACGGATAGGCGGTGGCGATCGCATATATCTGCGCGGGCGCCGATGAAGCACCGGAGGACATCTGCGCACGCTAGCAGAGAAAATGTGGCAAAGGCGGGAAATTACCGCGCTGACGCGCCGCTCACAGGCCTTTGATGAATGCCACCACGGCAGCCGTCCAGGCCTCCGGTTGTTCGTCGACGATATCGTGGGTACCGCCGTCCAGTTCGAAAAACGCCATGTCGGGACGCATATCGCGGGCGCGGCAGCTCAAATGATAAATATCGTCGCCGGTGTTTGTGAGAATCAGCCCGGGCATCTTGAGCGCCATGAACGCCGGGGTAACATCGTATTCATAAGCCGCCATATGGCCGTACCAGAACGTCTCCCCGGCCCAGAGCGTCTGAAGCACGTTGCGCTGCATGGCATCGAGATCGGTCCACCCTTCCGTCGCGGCGAGACGGCTGTCCCACCTTTTCTTGAGATGACTGCCATCCGGCTCGATGGGCGCGGGCCCGGGGATTTTCTGGCGGCCGGCACGCTCCTCGGCGGTGAATACCGGCGGACCATTGAGAATGACCGAGAGCACGCGCTCGGGCGCGTGGTGGGCAAATTCGGCGACATTGGCGGCGCCAGTATGATGGCCGAGAAAATGCGCGGCTTTCAGCCCCAGCGCATCCAACACGGGCGCAAACATCGTCGCGTAGTCGGCGACGGACGGACGCGGATCGGGGACGTCCGAACTACCGAAACCCGGCGTATCGATGCCAACGGCCTGAACACCGGCCGCCGCGAGCAACGGATAGGCTTTTGAAAACATGTTCGATGAACTGGGAGACTGGTGCGACAGCACCAGAGGGACTCCGTCACCCATTACCTGGTAATGAATCTGTCCGGTCGGACCATCGGCATAAAAGCGCCGCAGCTTGGCGCTCATGATTTTTCCAACGCGAGGTCGCCAACCCACCTGGCCCAACGCTCGGCCTCTTCGAAGATGATGTGGAATGTCCCGCCGTCGATTTCGGAGAACGTGAAGTCGGGTCGCAACTCTTGGAGATACGGCATTTTGCTGTGCAGCGTGTCGCCGCTGTTAGACGCCACAACCGTCGGCACTTTGAGCGCCTTGTAGTCGGGCTCGATGTCGTATGAAAAGGCGGCGTGATGGCCGTACCATTCCTTCGGGCCGGCCCAGAAGAATTGCACCAGCGACCAGTGGATCGCGTCCGGTGTGGCTTTGCCGCCCACGACGCCGCCGGCAATTTTCCACCTGTCCATGAGATGCGAGCCATCCTCCCTCGGTGTCTGATCGAAGTGGGGCTTGGCCAGCCGCTGTTCGCGTTCTTCGGGTGTGTAGACCGGGACGCCATGCAGGATGAGTTTGCTGACACGCTCCGGGTTTGCGGCGGCGAATGCCGTACCGATGGACACGCCGGTATGATGACCGAGAACCATGGCTCGTGTGAGCCCGAGGCCGTCGAACGTGGCTTTGAGCGAGGCCGCATAGTCCTGCACGGTCGGCGGATCGTCGGGGCCGTCTGACAAGCCGTAGCCCGGCGTATCGACCGCAATGCACCGAAAACCGCGGTCGGCCAGATAGGGCATCGCATTCTTGAATTGCAGGGAGGACCACGCCGTCTGGTGAAGCAGAACAAGGGGTTCGCCCTCACCCAACACGCGCACATGGACTTGGCCGTAGGGGCCATCGACATACATTTTTTTCATGACGGGCAGCATAGCCTGCGGACGGCACCTGCCAAGGTGAAAACGCACCGTCCCGTTCGGTCCTCGGGCATGGCCTCAGTCGGCGGGCAGGTGGACCTCGACCGGCTTTGCGCCGTCGGCCACGGGGCCGAATGCCGCAAGCGGCGTCTCGGTTAAGGCGGGCTCGAGGACACCGCGCAAATACGCCACCGCACCTGGGCACTGGGCGACTGGCAGGAGCGCCCACGCCGCGTAGACGCCATCGTTGAGGTCATAAAGGCCTACGTCGTCATCGTCTTGCGCCGCAGCCAGAATCGCCGACAAGTCAGCGGCGTATCCGGCGAAAATCCATTGCGGCCGCACGCCACGGTGCCACAGCACCAACAAGCCGCTCTTGCCCTTGAGGGACTTGTGAACAGCCTCGTCAATTGAGATCAGCCGCGGAAACGGTCCGGCCGCCGGCTGCCACGGCCCGCGCCCACCTCCGGAGAGGGAGTCGGTGATCTTGGCGGACAGTTTGCCGACCAGGCCTTTAAGCGCCATCTCCGGTCTCCGTGGATGGGGCAGACGGAATGAGTTTACGCGCGAGCCACACATTGAGCCCGACGACGATCACGCCAGCATAGACGATGTCGCTGAAAAAGTGGGCTCCCTCGGCCATGCGGGCAAGGCCCATCAGAATGCCCACGGCTACTCCGCCGGCAAACGCCGGTGTCCGCGCCTCTGCCGGAAGCAGGAATGCAAACGCCGTCGTCCAAAACCCGAGCGCGGCGTGCCCGGAAACGAAAGAACAGTTTTTCTCGCAGGCGTCGCCGAGCCACAGGGCGGGCGTGAACGCGTCACCGCCGCCGAACAAATCGACATCACGCGGCCGCGCCCGCCCCGACCAGGATTTCAGGATGCTCTCGACGATCAAACCCGGACCCGCGATGAGACTGATGATGAGATATCCAATCTTGCAGCCGGTGATGTCCCAAACTGGCGCGGAAGTGATGCGCGCACCCAGCCACACCAGCAGGACAAACAGCAATCCGCCGATGATCAGCGGCGGCATACCGCTGCGCATGAACTGCAGGACCGGCCCCCGTTGCACCCACTGCGCAGAGTCCGTATCGAAGAACAAACCGGAGACCCAGATATCCGCGGCCGTAACCACCGTCAGAAACACAGCCAGCGCAAGTGACATACCCCACATTCGGGCAGACGTGGCACGGGCCGTCCACGGCGTCATCTTCCGTATCCTCGGAAATCTTCAAGCACGTAGGCCCGGAGCGACAGCACATCGCCGGTGAACGCGCGCGAACGGAACGTCGCGACCTGGCGGAACGAGGCAAAAGAGTCTCCGGCCCGTCCCGGCCAGTCATGGCGAATCACGTACAGAAAATTTTCACCGGCCGAACTGCTCATATCGGTCGTGAGCTCATAGTGATTGTTGCGCTGGCCACGCGGATTCCACATCACCGCATCGAACGGATGCGGACGCACATAGTAAAGCATTTCGGCCATGACTTTGCGGTCGTCGAACAAAAGTCGCGTCCCGGGGAAATCTCTTTGCAAGTCTGCAAGCCAATTTCCCGCCAAATCCCAGCCGCGCATGCGCCGCGCGGGGTCCAGCCCCGGCGTCAGCGGCACGTCGAGGGTGCGGACAATGAGATCGAAATTATACAGCATCGCCGCAGCGCCGATGTGAATCACGGCCGAGATTTTTATAAGTTTCGTACGCTCCAGCCTTATCAGTTCTCCGACAACCCAAACAGTGGCAGCAATGTACGCCACTGCCGCCCAATTGCCGTGGGCACGGGAGAGAAAGGCTTCAAAGGTGATCAGGCCGACGATCGGCAGCGAATAGGCGATCAGTTTGCGTTGGCGGTCGTCGAGGGCCGCCCGGCCGGCCGGCATGATCACACGTGTAACCAGTAGCACAGCGAAAGCGGCGAAGAGGATCGGCCCGAACACGCCGAGCTGCGCACCTAGGAATTCGAGCGCCTTGAGCGGATTGAACAGATCGCCCGAAAGATTCATGTTGTCGCCGGTGTGGCGGTAGCTCGGAAAACCGTTGGCCCAGTTCCACCACAAGTTCGGCGCGTAGATCACCCCTGCGAGCACCACAGCCGACCAAAACTTACCGCGCCGCCACAGCGCATTGCGTCTAAGCCGCCACAAGCCGTCGGTAACGAGTCCGAGCAGAAAAAACAGCATGGCGTATTTGCTCAAGAGCCCGAACCCGAGCGCCGCGCCGAACAGCGCCCACCAGCGCGTGTCATTGCTGAGTTCGGCCCTGTGCAACGCCAGCAGCGCGGCCGCCCAAAAGAAAAGTAAGAACACATCGGTTGAAATGATGACCGCAGACAGGGTCACGCCTGGCAGCAAGACATAGGTCGCTGCCACCCAAAATCCCGTCCGCGCCGAGTACAGGTCCCGCGCAATGAAGAACAGCACCAAAGCGGTTCCGCTGTGAAACAGCGGCGCGCTTAAGCGCACGCAGGCTTCCCCGTCACCGCACAGGGCCGTGGTCCCGGCGATGGCCCAGGCGATCATGGGCGGCTTGGAGTAATAACCAAACGCCAATTCCTGCGCCCACGTCCAGTATTGCGCTTCGTCGAAGATCAGCGGAACCGGAGTCGAGACCAGCACCAAGATGCGAAACATGGTCACGGCCAGCACAACCGCACAGGCAACTCCGCCCCACCCTTGTTCTCTGTCGTTCGGGCCGTTTTCCGATCGGGGAACCGTGTCTGTCACAATCGGCTAGCCGTCCTCGCGGTGAAACAAATAGGTCAGGCCGAGCAAAGCGGCGACGGTGGTCGGGGCCCAGGCCGCCAGCGGCAACGGCAGAATGGCCGACAAGCCAAGGGCATAGGTCAGCCGGGAGAAGAAGTACAACATAAATCCCGCGCCGAGACCGGCGAGGCCGCGTTTGGTCCAGCCGCCGAGGCGGTTGTTTGTCGTCAGGAAAAACGACGAGGCGACCAGCACCATCGCGCAAAACAGAAACGGCGATGCCAGCTGTGCCTGCCAGTACAAGCGATGCGGCCGCGCGGAGAATCCAGATGCCTCGGAAAATTCGATAAATTCAGGCAGTTCCCAAAACGACATCGTCTCCGGCGCCGCGAAACTTTCCTGCACCTGATTCAGCGTGATCGACGTCGGCAAGAAAAGTTCTTCGTGGTAGACCGACGAAACATCGGGTGCGCTTTCCCACACGTGATCCAATTTGAAGAACCCGGCAAGCAGCTGTCCGTCCCGCGCTTCATAGCGGCGCACGAAGCGCCCGGCGTTGTCCATTTCAAACAAACTAACGCCGCTCATGAACAGAATCTGCTCGTCCTGGCGCACCACATGGGAGTGCACCACCAGCTGTTCATCGACACTGGATTCCCGCAGCCAAAGGCCCCCGACACCGATGTTCAGCGCGCTTGCCTGTTTAAAAATGAGTTCTTCTTCCAGCCGTTCATAAGTTTCGTAAAGACTGGCGGAGAACGGATTGACAACGGCGAGGTTGAACACGCCGAGCCCGGCCACAAGCAAAAGGGTCGGCGCCAGAAACTGCCACACCGAAACGCCGGCAGAGCGCATCACCACCAGTTCCGAATTCCGCGCCAGGCGAAACAACGCGAACATCATGCCGATCATCACCGCGAACGGCAGAACATCCTGGAGCGTGTGCGGCAGTTTTAGCATCGCCAGCCCGAACAGCACATTGAGCCCAAGGTCCTCCGCCCGCACGGACCGCCGCACCAGCTCGATGAGGTCGAACAGCAGGATCAGCCCCATGATGGCCAGCAGGACACAGACAAAGGCGACAAGAAACTGCCAGCCGATGTAGAGTGACAATGTTGGCGACAATCGGTTCAACGGGTTGGACTCGCGTTCTGGGTCAGATCAAGGCAGGTTAAACAGGATACCGCAGCAACGCATACGCGTGAACTGCAGGCAGGAAACGGTGCGGCAAATACCGCAAAGCGTGCGGCGAACCGTGGGAGTGCGCGGTGAACCGCGGGAATGCGCGGTGAACCGCGGGAACACAAAGCGATGGTTAAACTCAACAAGATTTACACCCGCACGGGCGATCAGGGCCAAACCGGTCTTGGCGACGGCACGCGTCTACCGAAGCACGCGCCTCGGGTTGCGGCCTATGGTGATGTCGATGAAGCCAATGCCGTGATCGGTGTTGCCATCGCCGGGCTCGGCGCGTCGGCAGCCCCGGAAGGAGCCCGAGACATCCTGCTCACCGTTCAAAACGACCTGTTCGACCTGGGAGCCGATCTTTGTGTGCCTGATGCCGGCACGGAGCGCGCGGCCGAGGCCTTGCGCATCACCCAGGACCAAGTCGTGGCGCTGGAGCAGGCGATCGACCGGTTCAACGCCGCGCTCGAGCCTCTCAATTCCTTTGTCCTGCCTGGCGGCAGCTTGACCGCTGCACACCTCCACCAGGCCCGGACCATCGTGCGCCGGGCCGAGCGGTCGATTACGGCGCTGGCAGAACGCGAACAGATTAATCCGCTGGTCATTGCCTATATCAACCGGCTGTCAGACCTATTGTTTGTGCTGGCACGCGCGATCAACGCAGGCGCTGACGGCGACGTTCTGTGGGCGCCCGGCGGAAGCCGATGAATTAGGCAATTAGCCGCCGCTTTCTTGAATTGCACATTATTTAGGCACTTTTGTGCGGAGCGGTACATCCTTGAACGCGTGTTGCAATGCAACATGTTCAACGTTGACTAACTTTGGCCAAAGGATTACCCCTTTACCCCCTTTCGGGCTGTGCATGTCTGCCGGGATCCGGGGTTGTGCATAGCAACAGCGCATAATGCGCCCGATGTTTCACCAACGTACACGGAACCGTAACCATGAAGGTCTTGGTCGCCGTCAAACGGGTGGTCGATTACAACGTCAAGGTCCGCGTCAAAGCGGACAATTCCGGCGTCGAACTCGCCAACGTTAAGATGTCCATGAATCCGTTTGACGAAATCGCAGTCGAAGAGGCCGTGCGCCTCAAAGAAGCCGGCACGGCGGAGGAAATTGTCGCTGTCTCCATGGGTGTGCAGCAGTGTCAGGAAACCATCCGCACTGCGCTTGCCATGGGCGCCGACCGCGGCATCCTCGTTGAAACCGATGCCGAGTTGCAGCCGCTGGCCGTCGCCAAGATGCTGAAGGCCATCGTCGAGAAAGAGAGCCCCGATCTTGTCGTTCTCGGCAAGCAGGCGATCGACGACGACGCCAACCAGACCGGACAGATGCTCGCGGCGCTGCTTGGCTGGCCACAGGGCACATTCGCCTCCAAGGTCGAAATGACTGACGGTAAAGCCAATGTCACCCGAGAAGTCGACGGCGGCCTGGAAACGGTCGCGCTGAACACGCCATGCGTGATCACCACCGACCTGCGCCTCAACGAACCGCGCTATGCGTCGCTGCCGAACATCATGAAGGCGAAGAAGAAGCCAATCGACAAGACCACACCGGACGAGTTGGGTGTCGATCCGGCGCCGCGCATCAAGACGCTGAAGGTCGAAGAACCGCCGAAGCGGTCGGGTGGCGTCAAAGTGGCGGATGTCGCCGAGCTGATCGACAAACTCCGCAATGAAGCCAAGGTGATCTCATGACCTGTCTCGTTATTGCAGAACATGACAACGCCGAGCTCAAGCCGTCGACGCTGAGCACGGTCAAAGCCGCCCAGGACATCGGCGGCGACATTCACATTCTCGTCGCAGGTTCCGGCTGCAGTGCCGTTGCGGATCAAGCCGCCAAGGTGGCCGGGGTCGCGAGCGTTAAAATCGCTGACGACGGCCAGTACGAGCATGCCTTGGCTGAACCGCTGGCCGCCCTGGTGGTTAGTCTTGCCGGCGACTATTCCCATATCCTTGCACCGGCGACGACGTTTGGAAAAAACTTCATGCCGCGCGTCTCCGCCCTGCTGGACGTGGCGCAGATCTCCGATATCTCCGCCGTGGTGTCCGAAGACACGTTCGTGCGCCCCATCTACGCGGGCAACGCCATGGCGACCGTACAGTCCGGCGACGACACCAAGCTCATTACCGTGCGCGGCTCGACGTTCGATAAGGCCGAAGCCGAAGGCGGTTCAGCCTCCATCGACAGCATTTCTGCCGCCGATAACCCCGGCGTATCGTCCTTTGTCGGTCAGGAACTGTCGAAGTCCGAACGCCCGGAACTGACCTCCGCCGATGTCGTCGTCTCAGGTGGCCGTGGGGTTGGCAGTTCGGAGAACTTCGCGATCATCGAAAAACTGGCGGACAAACTCGGCGCCGCTGTCGGCGCGTCGCGTGCCGCTGTCGATGCCGGGTACGTGCCCAACGATTACCAGGTCGGACAGACCGGCAAGATCGTCGCCCCGGACCTTTATGTCGCCATCGGCATTTCGGGCGCGATTCAACACTTGGCCGGGATGAAAGACAGCAAGGTGATCGTCGCCATCAACAAGGATGAAGAAGCCCCGATATTCCAAGTTGCCGATTATGGCTTGGTCGGCGACCTATTTGAGATTGCGCCACAATTGACCGACGCCCTTTAAACCGCGTCGTTTTACAAGGACTGTTACATGAACGATGATGCCGGCCGCGCCACAGCGGCTAAGAAGGACGAAAGTCGAGTGTCAAAACCTGAATACGATATCAAAACAATTGGAGTGATCGGCGCGGGCCAGATGGGCAGCGGGATCGCCCACGTCAGCGCGCTGGCCGGATACGATGTCAGAATGTTCGACATCAGCGAGGATCAGCTCAAGAAGGCGATTGCTGGCATTGACGGCAACATGGACCGCCAGCTCAAAAAGGAGCGCATCAGCAAAGAAGACAAAGATGCTGCCATGGCGCGCCTATCGACATCCAGCTCCCTCGACAGCATGGGCGACTGCGATCTGGTCATCGAAGCGGCGACGGAAAACGAAGAGATTAAGCGCAAGATCTTCATCGACGTCTGTCCGTCACTTAAAGAGTCGGCGATCCTGTGTTCCAACACGTCATCGATTTCGATCACCCGCCTCGGTGCAGTGACCGACCGTCCGGAAAAGTTCATGGGCCTGCACTTCATGAACCCCGTTCCGGTGATGAAGCTGGTCGAACTCATTCGCGGCATCGCCACTCATGAGGCCACCTTCTCAGCCGTGCGCGGAGTTGCGGAGAGGCTTGGCAAGCAGACCGTTTCGTCCGAGGACTTCCCGGCATTCATCGTCAACCGCGTCCTGATCCCGATGATCAACGAAGCGATTTACACCTTGTACGAAGGCGTCGGCTCCGTCTCCGCCATCGACACGGCGATGAAACTGGGCGCCAATCACCCCATGGGTCCGCTTGAACTGGCCGACTTCATCGGCCTCGACACCTGTCTGTCGATCATGGCGGTGCTGTATGACGGCCTGGCGGACTCCAAGTACCGGCCCTGCCCGCTCCTGGTGAAATACGTCGAAGCTGGCTGGCTCGGGCGCAAGACCGGAAAGGGCTTTTACGATTACTCCGGCGACGAACCGGTGCCGACACGCTAAACGTGTCGCGGTATCCGTCCTAACGCTTCGCCGCATTTTCGCTTGCCAATTGAAGGCGGCCCCCGTGCAATGGGGGCCGTTTTCGTTTCCAGAACACGGACCCTCGGCTGACCGATGCAGGTGAAATGGATTTTGGTGGGCTGGCGGCCGCACGTTGCGTTGTCGCTGTTGTGCGCGTTGCTCTTTCTACCCGGGATAGCGGCGCTGCCGCCGACGGACCGGGATGAAGCGCGCTTCATGCAGGCGACCAAGCAGATGCTGGAGACCGGGGACGTTGTCAGCATCCGCTTTCAATGGGACCTGAGGACCAAGAAGCCGGTCGGCATCCATTGGCTGCAATATGCGTCGGTGAAGTATCTCGCCGGACGCGACACCGGCGCGGTATGGGCCTACCGCCTTCCCTCCCTGGTCGCAGCCTGGCTCGCCGTGCTCGCCTGCTTTGCTTTCGGACGCAGGCTGTTCGACACGGAGACGGCTTTGTTCGGCGCAGCTCTGTTGGCCAGCACTTTCATCCTCACCGTCGAAGCCCATCTGGCAAAAACCGACGCCGCCCTCCTCCTGACTGTCGTCGCTGCGCAATCGTACCTGTACCGTCTGTACGCCGCCGGACCGGATGAGCGTCCGCACCTAGGGGTCACACTCGGGTTCTGGGTTGCGGTTGGCGCGGGACTGATAATCAAGGGTCCGGTGACGCTCGGCGTTGCGGGACTCACGGCGGCCGCGTTGTGTCTCGCCGATCGCCGCATAAATTGGTTGCGCGGTCTTCAGCCGGAAATCGGCATCCCGGTCGCGGCAGCGTTTATTTTGCCGTGGTCTCTGGCCAGTGCGGCGGCCGGGAACGGCGATGTGCTCACGGCGTCGGTGATGGAAGACCTTATACCGAAGCTCATTGGAGGCGCCGAGGGGCACGGCGCACCGCCCGGATTGCACACGTTGGTGTCACCGCTGACGCTGTGGCCGGCAAGCTTGTTCATTTTACCAGGCATCATCGTTGCCTGGCACCGCCGTGCGGAACCGGCGATCCGGTTCCTCCTCGCCTGGGGCGGCGCGTCGTGGCTGCTGTTCGAACTGGTGCCGACAAAACTACCTCACTACGTGCTGCCCGCGGTGCCGGCGTTGTGCCTCGCTGCTGCTGCGGCGCTGCGCGTAGACATCCAACTGCCGCGCTGGACCAGAGGCCTGACCACCGTGACCTCTCTTGCCCTTGGCGCCGGAATGGTTTGGGCTGCACAGACGTACGACGGTCCGGTCGGGCTCGCGGGCACAGGCTTGCTCGTTTGTTTTCTGTTTACCGCCGCGGTGTGGCTACGCCCACAGTGGCATCGTGCCGCGATCCCGGTCACGGCTGTCGCCGCGTTCGCAATGCTCGCAGGCGGAGTCTTGCCGCGCCTCGACGCCTTGGCCTTAAGCCCGCGACTGCGTGACACCATCGCCGATTATGCACATCCAACGGCCATCCCCGTTGCGCTGGCACGCTACCATGAACCGTCTGCAGTGTTCTGGCTCGGCACCGAGACCTTGCTAACCGGTGCGCGCAACGCCGCCGCACATGTATCCGCCGATCCCGATGCGCTCGCCGTCATCGCGCCGGATCAGCTCGACATTGTATCGGACCTGGTCGACGCCTTTGGCGGATCCTTGGTCGTGCTGTCGCAAATCGACGGCTATAACTATGCGAAGGGACGAGAGGAGTCCCTGATCCTGATCCGCAGTGAACCGGAGCCGGCCGTTCCATGACCGAAGTCCCCGACGCGCAAAGACACGTGAAGCGATTGCCATGGCTGTTTGCCGTGGCGTCCGGTGTGTCCATCGCCTTCATGGTGCTGTGGGACGTGCCGCTGGCCTGGTATTTCGAGACTGAACTCGACCGTTCGCTTCATGCCGCCTTCGGCACGATCACTGAAGCGGCCAACAGCGGTATTTGGCTTGGCATCGCCGTCACGGGCATCTGCGTGTGCCTGGTCGGCGCCCGCGCTGCTGACAGCATTGAGGACACCGAGGGCTACCACCGCTGCGCCAGGGCGTGGATGTTCATGGTGTCGTCAATGCTGGTGGCCGCCGCGCTTCTCAACGCACTGAAGCTCGCCATCGGCCGCTATAAGCCGCGCTATCTCTTTAACGACGACCTGTCCGGGTTCGAACCATTCGGCCTGGCGTTGAAAATGGCGAGCTTTCCCTCGGGTCACGCCCAGTCGATCTGGTCGGCGATGATCGCGCTGTCGTTTCTGACGCCCCGGTTTGCGCCCGCCTATATCGCGGTTGCGATTGTGGTGAGCGCGACACGGTTTCTCACAGCGGTGCACTTTGTCAGCGATGTCATCATGGCGGCATTCCTAAGCTTTGCCGTCGCATTGATCATGAAGCAGTGGTTTGAGCGCAACGGCCAGGCCGTTCAGCTCTCTCGCGCTTAGCCGGCGGGCACCATCAGGCTGGTCAGCATGTCTTTGATATCGTCGGCATTCCATTCTGCCGTACCTTCAAGTCGGGCCACTTCCGTGCCGTCAGGGCCGATAATCAGTGTTGTCGGCAGGCCGCGGACATTGGCATCGCGGGCGAAAGACGTCCCGTCACTGACATATAGATCGAGATTGCTCCAGCCGTTCTTTTCGACAAACGGCCGCGCGACCTTTTCGCCCTCCCGGTCCATGGAAAGGGCAACCACATGCAGGCGGTCTCCGCCGAGATCGGCCTGGAGGTCATCAAGCGTCGGCATTTCGCGGATACAGGGGGCGCACCAGGTCGCCCACAGGTTCACCACCACGACCTTCCCGGCGAAGTCGGCAAGGGTCACGTCCGCACCGGTGCCGTCCTGGAATACGGTTTTGGGCGCGGGCAGCGGGGTGTCATGCCACTTGAGCTTGTCGATGCCCGAATCGGCTGCCCTGGACATGGGCGCGGCCCCAATGGTAAGCACCGCGGCCAGGACGAACGCGATCCGCACCGCCGCCGCGCGTTTTGCTATGTTCCGCATGTGTCCGTCCTCAGTTGCTCGCGCACAGACGAGAGGTTACCCATGACCAGCCGGATTTGGGGCGGCCGGTTTTCCGGCGGTCCATCCGACATTATGGAGGCTATCAACGCCTCCATCGGCTTCGATCAGCGCCTGGCCAAGCAGGATTTGCGTGGCTCGCGGGCGCATTGTGCCATGCTGGTGCAGCAAGGCATCCTGTCGAAGGACGACGGCGACGCCATCATGGATGGCCTTCTCAAGATCGAAAAGGACATAAGCGAGGGCACGTTCGCTTTCAAGCGCGCGCTTGAGGATATCCACATGAACATCGAAGGGCGGCTGGCCGAGCTGATTGGCGAGCCCGCCGGACGTCTGCATACCGCCCGCTCGCGTAACGACCAAGTCGCGACCGACTTCCGGCTGTGGGTGCGCTCCGCCATCGACACCCTGGAGGCGCAGATGCGTGGTCTTCAGGCCGTTCTGCTCGACAAGGCCGAAGACCATGCCGACACCATCATGCCGGGATTTACCCATTTGCAGGCGGCCCAGCCGGTGACCTTCGGCCACCATCTGCTCGCCTATGTCGAGATGATCGGGCGCGACCGGGGCCGTTTCCGCGATGCCCGGGTCCGTCTGAACGAGTGCCCGCTGGGCGCCGGGGCGCTGGCCGGCACGTCGTTTCCGCTCGACCGCGACAAGACCGCCGCCGATCTGGAATTTGACCGGCCGATGGCAAACTCACTCGACGCCGTCTCCGACCGCGATTTCGCGCTGGAGTTTCTGGCCGCGTCATCGATTCTTGCCGTGCACCTGTCGCGGCTGGCTGAAGAAATCGTCATTTGGGCGAGTGCGCAGTTTGCGTTCCTCACCTTGAGCGATTCCTATTCGACGGGCAGCTCCATGATGCCGCAGAAGCGCAACCCAGATGCGGCGGAGTTAATGCGGGGCAAGGTCGGACGGGTGATCGGCGCGCTCAATGCGCTGCTCATTGTCGTCAAAGGTCTGCCGCTGACTTATTCGAAAGACATGCAGGAAGACAAAGAACCGGTGTTCGACGTTTTCGACACGCTGGAGCTCTGTCTCGCGGCAGCGGCCGGGATGATCGGCGACCTCGGAGTTAATGCCGAGCGCATGCGCGCGGCTGCTGGTGCCGGCTTCACGACGGCGACGGATTTGGCGGACTGGCTGGTTCGCGAAAAGAACGTGCCGTTCCGCGAAAGCCATCACATTGCCGGCGCGGCGGTGAAAGCCGCCGAAGCCAAGAACTGTGATCTGCACGAGTTAAGTGCGGAGGACCTCGCCGCTGTCGACCAGCGCATTACGCCGGACGCGCTGAACGTCGTCACGGTCGAAGCGTCCGTTGCCAGCCGCACCAGCTACGGCGGCACGGCGCCCGACAATGTGCGCGCGCAGATCAAAGCGGCGCGTGATCGGTTTCTTACAGACGGAGGAGCCTGACATGCACCTGCGTGCTCTTATTTGCGCGATGGTCGTGCTCGTTTCGCTCGGCGGTCTGACGGCCTGCGGCAAGAAAGCGGCTTTGACGCCGCCGCCGGAGTCCGAGTACCCGAAGCAGTATCCACGTCAGTAGTCCGGCGGACAGGCCTGTCATGCATCATTTTCAGTACCGCGACGGCATTCTGCATGCCGAAGACGTCGCCGTCCCGGACATCGCGGCCGCGGTCGGCACGCCGTTCTATTGCTATTCAACGGCGACCCTGACCCGCCACTACCGCGTCTTCACCGACGCCATGAAGGGGCTGGATACGCTTGTCTGTTTTTCGGCCAAGGCCAACGGCAACGTCGCCGTGTTGCGCGTGCTGGCCGATCTCGGTGCCGGCTGCGATGTGGTCTCCGGCGGAGAACTCCAGCGCGCCCTCGCGGCGGGCATTCCGGCAGCGAAGATCGTTTTTTCAGGCGTCGGCAAGACCACGGAAGAACTGACCCTCGCCCTTACCAGCGGCGTCGGACAGATCAACGTCGAGTCCACGCCGGAGCTTGAGCGGCTGGATGCATTGGCGCGCGGCGCCGGTCTCATCGCGCCGGTTGCGGTGCGGGTCAATCCCGACGTGCGCGCTGATACCCATGAGAAAATCACCACCGGGCGCAAAGAAGACAAATTTGGCGTCGCCTGGACGGACGCTCCCGAACTCTACCGGCGCGCGCAGCAGATGACAGGCATCGACGTCCGCGGAGTCGCCGTGCACATCGGCTCCCAGATCACCGATCTCGCTCCGTTCGAGGCCGCCTTCTCGAAAGTCGCCGGTCTTGTGGAAGATTTGCGCGCCAACGGCATCGACATTCGCACCGTCGATCTTGGCGGCGGCCTTGGCGTGCCCTACCGGCGCGACAACGAAGCGCCGCCATCTCCGGCGGAATACGGTGACGTGGTGCGCCGCACTGTTGGCAGCCTCGGCTGTACCATCATGTTCGAGCCCGGCCGGGTGATCGCGGCCAACGCGGGCATTCTGGTGTCGTCTGTCGTGTACATGAAGCACGGTACGACCAAATCCTTCGTTATTCTCGACGCGGCGATGAACGATCTCGTGCGCCCGGCAATGTACGACGCCCACCACGACATCCTGCCTGTCGCAGAGCCGGAAGCCGGAACGGACATAGCTCCGTATGACGTGGTTGGTCCGGTGTGCGAAACCGGTGACCGTTTTGCCCGGGATGTTCAACTGCCGCCGCTGTCCGAAAACGATCTGGTGGCATTCACCGCCGCCGGCGCTTACGGCGCGGTGATGTCCTCGACCTACAACACCCGGCCACTGGTGCCGGAGGTTCTGGTCAACGGCAGCGAGTTCGCCGTCATCCGCAAGCGGCCGTCCGTCACCGACATGCTGGCCCTGGAAGACCTGCCGCCCTGGCTTACCGGCGGAACCTGACCGCGAGGAGGGCCCTGGCCCTGCGCCGCGGATTGCTCAAGCCCGCCCTCGCGGCCTAGACTGACATATGACCAGAGATTGGCGCGAACTTCTGCGGCTGCGCCGCCTGATTACCCGGCGTTTGGCCCTGTCCCGCCTCAGCCTCGCTGCTGAGCGTCTGATGACGGCTGTGTGGACGCCGCTGATGATCGTCGCAGGTTTCGCAGCCGTCGCCCTGTTCGATCTGCTGCCGGTGTTGCCGACGGTCGTGCACGGCGTGGTGCTCGTTGCCTTCGCCGCCGCGGCGGCGCTGACGGTTCGAACCGGTTTCGAGGATTTTCGGTGGCCGTCAGCGTTGGAAGCGCGGCATCGTCTCGAAACGTCGTCGGGTATTGACCACCGGCCGCTCACGGCCTGGGAAGACAATCTCAGCTACAAAGCGGACCGCGGCCAAAACCGGTTGTGGTTGGCGCACCGGCTGCGCATGCGCGACCTGATCGAGAAGTTGCGCTCCCCCCTGCCTGCCGCCGTGGTCGCCGCGCGCGACCCCTACGCGGTGCGCGGCCTCCTCGTGCTGCTGTGTACATTTGGCCTGTTCAGCGCCCAAGGCGACATCGCGCCGCGATTCGTTCGCGCGCTGAACCCCTCGGTGGCCGGCGAGACAAGCGTTTTGGACGTGAAAGTATGGATCACGCCACCGGCCTACACCCAGCGCGCGCCGGTTCTGCTCGATCCATCCGCCGCAGAGGCCGACGCCCCACCGGAGCCCATCGCCGCCCCGGCCGGATCGCACATCTTAGCGGTGGTCACCGGCACCCAGCGGACCGTACGGCTAGTCATCGACGAGACTTCGGTCGACTTCAGCACCATGGACGATGCCAGCCAGCGCTATGAAGGCCCGCTTCCTGCGGGACTGGACCTGTCGATCCGCCAAACCGGCCGCGTTCTCGGCCGCTGGACACTCAAGCCCATCGCCGATCTCCCGCCGGTCATCGCCATCGTTGAGCCCCCGGAAGAATCCGGGCGCTTCCGCGTGCGCGTCAAATATGCGGCGGAAGACGACTACGGCATTGCCGCGGTGACCGGCGCCATCGACCGTCCGGCTGAAACACGGTCCTACGCGCGCCACTGGGCGAGCACGTTTTCGGTCGCGACACCGCCGCTGACGCCGAAGACGCTGGAACAGCAATCCTTCCAGGACTTCACCGCGCACCCCTGGGCCGGCAAGACAGTGACAATGACCCTCTCGGCGCGCGACGCCGCTGGACAGCAGAGCGTCAGCGATCCAATCGAATTCGAGCTGCCCGAACGTGTGTTCACCCACCCGGTCGCCGCGACCATTATCCAGTATCGCAAGGATCTCATCGAAGATCCGGCGACTGCGCCGCTGGCGGCACGGGCACTAAGCCGCTTAAGCGAAGTTCCTAGCGCCTATGGCGGCGATGTCATCGCCCACCTGGCCATGGTCACCGCGCGCAGCCGGCTACAGTTGCAATACCCCTACGAAGAACTCGACGGCGTGCTCGACCTGATGTGGCAGGCCGCTCTGCGCATGGAGGACGGCGCCCTTGCCGCAGCCGAACAGGCCCTCAATGACGCGGAAGACGCGCTCACCGAAGCCATTGAGAACGGCGCTTCGCCGGAACAAATCAATCAAAGGATCGCGCAGTTGCAGCGTGCGCTGATGGACTATTACGAGGCTCTCGCCGAAAAAATGCCCGACGGCAATTTCCCCATGATGGATCCGAACAACGCCATGCAGTCCATGGGCGCTCAAGATCTCGCCCAGATGATGGAGCAGCTCAGCCAGCTATCGGAGATGGGCGCGGAGGATGCCGCACGGGAAATGCTGTCGGAACTGCGCAATATGCTGGACATGCTGCGCAACGCGTCTCTGAACCCGCAGTCAAACCCGGATATGGAAGCGGCACGGCAGATGATGGACGACCTGCAGCGGATCACGCAGGAACAGTCCGACATGCTCAACGAAACGTTCGAGCGCGCACGCCAGCGGACACTTGAACGCGAGTCATCGGGCCGTCCGGACGGCAACCGGGCCAACCGGCGGGACTCGGCCCGGCAACAGTCCTCCGAACGTGACGCCGGCGAAAAAAATAGCGATCGGGACACAGGCGAACAGGCCGCGGAGGAGCAGGACGAGCTGCGCCGGCGCCTTGGCGATCTGATGGGCCGGATGGCAGAAATGACAGGCCAGGTCCCCGAAGATTTAGGCGACGCGGAACAGGCAATGCGCGAGGCTGAAGAGGCGCTCCTGGAGGAGGCCTTCCGCTCGGCCTCGGAGTCTCAAGGGGAAGCGCTGGCCAAACTGCAGAGCGGAATGCAAGGCGCGGCCCAGCAGATGATGCAGGCGCTGGCGGAGAAAGGCATGGCCGGTCTGATTCCCATTCCTGGGCAATCAGGGCTTCCCTTCGGAGCGCTGGGTCAGAACCTGGGGCCGGATCAGGGCGAGGAAACGGAGTTGCCGACCCAGCCGGACACGCGCGGACTGTCCCAGCGGTCACGCGAAATTCTTGAGGAAATCCGCAAACGGGCCGGCCAGAGGCTGCGCCCGCGCGACGAACGCCAATACCTGCGCCGCCTGCTCGATCAATTCTAAGATTTGACCTTAGTCGAACTCGACCAAAATACCGGTCGCGGAATCGACGGGCAGCTGCAACTCGATGCGGTATGGAATGCTCGAATTGGGATCGATCATATTGCTGCTCGCCTCTGCCGTCGTCTCCTGAACGATATTATTGTTCTGATCGACCAGCATCAGCTTAATGCCGGGGACCGGCTGGACGCCGTCCGTCAGGTTGGTGATGAATCCATTGACCACCAGGGTCTGAACCCCGGCGATGATCATGCGTGACGGTTGCGGCTGGGACAGGCGCAATCCTTCGCCGGGATCTTCCTCCATGTCCAGCGCGTCGTAAACGCCGCGCAGCGCAGGCCACAACTGGCTCAACTGATCGCGCCCGGCGTAGAGCACGCTGATGAGCCCCGCCACAACGATGAACATGACAATGGCCGTAACGACGGCTGGGTCGGTCTTTTTCTTTTTTTTCGGTTTTTTCTTTGGCGGCGGCGCTTCTTCCAGACCGGCGAGAGGGTCGTCGTCGAGGTCGTCGATGTCGTCGTCTTCGCCGCTCATGAAATCGGGGCGGTCCTCATCCGGATCGACCAGATCGTCTTCATCCTCTTCGTCGTCTGCGTCCTCTTGGTCGTCTGCGTCCTCTTGGTCGTCTGCGTCCTCCTCGTCGCCTTCGCCTTTACCGGAGGGCGCACCGCCCGGTCCGCCGCTGGCGCCGCCTTCAATACCGCCCTCGATATCAGCATCTTCGCTCTCGGCGCCCTCTTCGAAGAGGTCATCCTCGATCGAATCCGACCCTTCGCCCTCGACAAGCTCTCCGTCTGGCTTGGGCGCACCGCCGGGGCCGGATGACACGCCATCCAAGCCATGGTCAGCCCCGCCCTGGCGCGTCTGCGCGTCGTGTTCAGTACCGTCCAAAAGTGACACGGAGCCTTGACCGGGCGCGTCCACTTCGCCGCCCATCTGCGAAACGCCGGCCTGTCCCGGTCCGATCTTTTCGCCGGTGAGCATGGATTGCGCCCCGAGACCAGGTCCGCCGACCTCCTGACCGGTCAGCATCGAGCGCGCTGCCTGGCCTGGCGCCTGCACCTCTGCGCCCGTCAGCATCGAACGCGCACCCAGTCCGGGTCCCTGTGCGTTCTGTCCCATCTGGGACATCGCACCCGCATTCGGCCCAGCTGCCATACCGCGGTCCATCATGGACTCAGTCCAGGCCGGCGGCGTCGATGCCGGAGCGGCGCCAGGCATGCCGGAGGCCCCAGGCATGCCTGGCATGCCGGTTACCCCGAGAATGGCATCGTCGTCGTCGCCCTGTTGGAGCCAGGCCGACGGATCGGGTGGCGGCTGCTGAGCCACCTGCTCCATAAGCGGGTTCGCGGCGGCAGCCTCGGCGGCCGAGACGATGTTGCCGCCCTGGTGGACCATCGGCGCGCCCGGCGCACCACCGGTGACACCTTGGACCAAAGGATTGTCCTGCGCGGCCATAGACGCTGCTGGCTGCGCCTGTTCGTCCGGCGGAATCAATGATTGACCCGCCAGCGCGGCCACTTGCTCCTCCGGACTCAACAGAGACTGGGCGGCCAGCGCCGCGGCAGCTTCCTCGGCGCTCATCATCGACTGCCCGCCTTGCGGCTGAGTTTGCTGATTGCGGCGGGACATGATCGACCGGGCGCCAGGCGGTACAGCTGGCTGCTGCGGTTGCGGTTGTTGGGCGGGCTGCGGCCGCGGTGCTTGCGGAGGCGTGGCGGGTGGCGGCGGCGCGACGCGTGCGCTGGGGGCGCCCTGAGCACCGAAATTCTGGCTGAACGCCTGAGTCGCCGCCGCTGCGATGGCTGCCGTGTCAGGGACTGTGCGCCGGGACGTATTGCCGCCGATGTCTTGCTTTTTGTCCGCAGGGTTATTCATCACGTCGGCGAGATCGATCTCATCGACAACGGCCGACTGAAACCAGCCGTGCCCGCACGTCGCACACTTGAGTGTGCGGCCGCGACGGCCAAGCAACTCGCTCGGGATGTCAAAGCCTGCGGTACAGTTAGGACACGTAATTCGCATGCAGAAGCCTGTTTAGGACAACTTTTACTATACCATATAACGGTTTAGTAAGGCGAACGCACACTCGTTAATGTGCCGTACACAATATTTTGGTGGTCTCGAAAAGCTGATTTTGAGTTAAAACCACAACCATCGTTGCGGCGCAACTTTGCCGCGCCGGGAAGCGGGAGCGATCACATCGACACTTTAGCACCTGCGGTAGAGTTATCGGCTGTCGGCCTCCAGTACGACGATGGCCCGGATGTTCTAAACGGCATCGATCTCACCCTGCGTCCCGGATCCTTTCATTTCCTGACCGGACCTTCTGGGGCTGGGAAAACGTCACTGCTGAGCCTGCTGTATCTGGCGCAAAGGCCGACACGGGGATCGGTGACGCTGTTCGGTACCAATACGACTTCGGCTCCACGCGCCGCCTTGCCAGGCATTCGCCGTCAGGTCGGCGTGGTTTTTCAGGACTTCCGCCTGCTTCAGCATCTGTCGGCTTTCGACAATGTGGCCTTGCCTCTTAGGGTTGCCGGCACTGCCGAAGCTGAGATTAAGAACAATGTCAGCGAATTGCTGTCATGGGTCGGCTTGGCGGACGACATGGATGCCTTGCCGCCGGTGTTGTCCGGCGGACAGCAGCAACGTGTCGCCATCGCGCGTGCCGTGGTCAACCGGCCGCGTCTCATTCTTGCCGACGAACCGACAGGCAACGTCGACGACGCCATCGCCGAGCGGCTGATGCAGCTGTTCATGGAACTCAACAAGCTTGGCGCCAGCGTCATCATCGCCACCCATAACCAGTTGCTGGTCGACCGGTTCGGTTTTCCGCGTCTCAGCCTGAGTGACGGCCAATTGAATGAAACACAGCCGGGCGGGGGCGCCACCGCAGATGTTTAGAACCGATCTTCCCCTCGGCGGCAGTGCATCCCGGTTCATTCCGTGGCTGATGGCGATCATGGTGTTCCTTGTCATTCTCGCAATCAGCGGCATCAACGTTTTTGATTCTATATTGGCGGGCTGGTCCCGGTCGGTCACCGGGACGGTGACAGTCCAGGTTCCGCCGTTGCCGGCATCCGGAAACACCTCAGCCGACCGAGAGCGCGCGGAACGGGCTCTGCGCGCCCTTGACGGTCTTGCGGCAGTCGATACGGCGCGGCTGCTTGAGCAGGAGGAACTCGACCGGCTGCTCGAACCATGGCTTGGCGACGCCGCTGGCGCGGCCGACCTGCCCTTGCCGGCCTTGATCGACATCACTCTCGCCGACCGCAGCCAGGACGCAGTCAGTGAAATCACGACCGCGGTGCATACGGTGGTGCCCGACGCGATTATTGACGATCACCGCCGCTGGTTTGACCGCCTGATCGGCCTGACCGAGGGATTCCGTGTTCTTGCAATCGGCATCGCGACGGTGATCGTCGCCGCGCTGGCCTTGACGGTCGTATACGCGACCCGCGCCAGCCTCGCCGAGTTTCGTACGACCATAGACGTCCTGCACTTCATCGGCGCTCAGGATGGCTACATCGCCGGGCAATTCGCCAAACGCACCTTTGACGCCGCCCTGAGAGGCGCCGCCGGCGGGCTCCTGCTGGGACTGGCCGCCCTCGCCGCGATCGGATGGCTGGCCGGAAACGTCGAAAGCGGATTTCTTCCGGATGTGACTTTGGGGATTTCGTTCTGGATGTCCGTGCCCTTTGTCGCGCTCGCGGCCGCGTTACTTGCGATGATGACGGCGTTCTTCACCGTGCTGGCCACGCTGAGGTCGATGCTGTGACGGCGTCGGTATCCAAGAAATTCCGCCTTGGTGCCGTCACCGCTTCCCTGGCCGCGGCGCTGTGGATCGCCGGACTTGTAAGCTACGCCGAACAGGTGCCGCGCGAAGTCGAAGATGCGACATCGCGGACCGATGCCATCGTGGTGTTGACCGGCGGCAGCGGCCGCGTCGAAACCGGAATTGCACTGTTGGCGAACGGACTAGCCGAAAGGCTGTTCATCTCCGGCGTCGGTCCGGCCGTCAACGCCGATACCTTGGTCGCCCCTGACCAGCCTGAACGCGACGTTCTGATCGCAAAGATAACCGTGGGTGCGGAAGCGGAAGATACGCCCGGCAACGCGGTCGAAACCGCCAAGTGGGCCCGGCAAAACGGCGTCAAGTCGATCCGCCTTGTGACAGCGGCTTACCATATGCCCCGGGGATTACGGGAACTTGAACAAACCATGGCCGACATCACGCTGATCCCCCATCCGGTTTTTCCCGACCAGGTCAAAGCCGAGTGGTGGCGTTATCCGGGAACCGCCGGTTTGCTGAGCCGGGAATATGCCAAGTATCTGGCCGCGTCCGTGCGGTTGTATTTCTCTGCGAGACGGGACACGTGATGATCTGGTTGAGGTCCATCGTTTATCTCGTTTGCTTTGCGGTGTGGGCGGCGGCGGTCCCGGTGTGCGCCTTGCCCGCGCTTGTCAGCCGATCGTCATCTCTGGCCGCCACCAGACTCTGGTCGCGCGGCGTCCTGTTTCTGGCGCGCGTGATCGTCGGCATCAAGTTTGAGGTCCGCGGCCGAGAGCATTTGCCGGACGGCCCGTACATCGTTGCCGCGCAGCACCAAGCGGCGTTCGAAACGTTTGCACTGTTCCTGCTATTCGACCGTCCCGTGTTTATCTTGAAAGAATCTTTGCAGTGGATCCCTTTGATCGGCTGGTACATCAAGCGCGATGGTCTGGTCGGCATCAATCGCTCCGCCGGGGCCGGAGCGATGCGGCGCATGCTGCGCGCGGCGGAACAGGCGCTCGCGCGCGGCGAGACCCTGCTGCTGTTTCCTGAAGGCACGCGCACGGCACCGGGGGTTCACAATCCTTACAAGCCGGGCATCGTGGCTCTTTATAACCATACCGGTGTTCCGGTGGTGCCTATGGCACTCAATACCGGGTACTATTGGGGTAAGACGCGCCTGCTGAAGATTCCAGGCCAGATTGTGTTCCAATTCCTGCCGCCGATCGGCCAGGGCTTAAGCAAAGACGAATTCCTGACAACGCTACGGTCGCAGATCGAAGAGGCCAGCGCAGCTTTGCCGGTCCCTGCCGCGAATCTTCAGGCGAAAACTGTGGATAACTCTGTGAGTGAATCGTCCCGAACCGGGTAAAACCCCGGTTACGCGTCCATTTCAGTTTTGTTATCAATATGTTATGCGGCGGTTTTTGGCGCAGGGCAAAAAGTGCGCCGGCCGGAGATCGGGCCAGAATGCGGCGAAACCACGGCTTGAATTACCGTCGAAAAATCCCACTTTTGCACGACTTTTTAAGACTTTGCGCCTAGAGTGGCGCCGCCGCACCAAGCCACAAAGGCAAGCGCTTCAAGGGACAGCACGATGATGGCCGAGCGATCCGCCATAGCCCATGAAATTTGGGATATGAAATACCGCCTCAAAGACGCGGACGGGCACCCTGTGGACAAAAGCGTCGAGGACACCTGGCGGCGGGTTGCCGCGGCTCTCGCTGCGGCAGAGAAAGAGCCTGCGCGCTGGGAAACTGCGTTTTATCAAGCGCTTAACGACTACCGGCTGCTGCCTGGGGGCCGGATTCTCGCCGGTGCCGGCGCTGGCCGTTCGGTCACGCTGCACAACTGTTTCGTGATGGGCACCATCGGCGACGACATGGGGTCGATCTTTGAGCACCTCAAAGAGGCGGCCCTGACCATGCAGCAAGGCGGCGGCATTGGATACGATTTCTCGACGTTGAGGCCGAAAGGCGCTCCGGTGCTCGGCGTTGGCGCCGACGCCTCCGGCCCACTGTCGTTCATGGATGTTTGGGACGCCATGTGCCGGACCATTATGAGCGCGGGCTCTCGCCGCGGCGCCATGATGGCCACCCTGCGGTGCGATCATCCGGACATCGAAGAGTTCGTTACCGCCAAGCAGACCGCCGGCCGGTTGACCAATTTCAATCTGTCTGTGCTCGCCACCGACGCCTTCATGGCGGCGGTGGAGGGCGATCTGCCGTGGGATCTCCAATTCGGCGGCACGGTGTACAAGACCGTCGGCGCGCGTGACCTGTGGGACAAAATCATGCGCGCGACGTACGACTATGCGGAGCCGGGCGTCATCTTCATCGACCGGATCAATGCGCGGAACAATCTAGCCTACTGCGAAACCATCGCGGCGACCAACCCGTGCGGGGAACAGCCCCTGCCGCCCTACGGCACGTGCCTGTTGGGATCGATCAACCTTGCCCGGCTGGTCAACGACCCGTTCTCGCCCGGTGCGGCGCTCGACGAAGCCGAACTCGCCGCGCTGACCGCGACGGCCATCCGCATGCTCGACAACGTGGTCGACGTCTCGCGCTATCCGGTCGAGGCGCAACGCGCGGAAGCCATCAACAAACGGCGCATCGGCCTCGGCATCACCGGCCTCGCCGACGCCTTGATCCAATGCGGGTTGACCTATGGCTCGGAGCAAGCTGTCGCGGCGGCCGAGCGCTGGACAGCCGTGTTGTCCCACGCCGCGTACCGCACGTCGGTACAGCTCGCGGAGGAAAAGGGCGCCTTCCCCTTGTTCGACCGCGACGCCTATTTGGCCAGTCCGACGATCCAGGAATTGCCACAGGACATTCGCGACGGGATCGCCGCGCACGGAATCCGCAACGCGCTTGTGACGTCCATTGCACCGACGGGCACTATTTCGTTGTTCGCCGACAATGTGTCGTCAGGCATTGAACCGGTGTTTAGTTTTTCCTACACCCGCCATGTGCTGCAGCCCGACGGCGCACGCAAGGCGAGCGAAGTCTCCGACTATGCCTACCGGGTGTTCCGTGAGATGAAGGGCGCGGAGGCGGACCTGCCACCCTATTTCGTCGATGCCCAATCGCTTTCGCCGGAGGCCCATGTCGCCATGCAGGCCGCCGTACAGAAGCACGTCGACAGCGCCATATCGAAAACCATTAACATCCCGGCGGATTTTCCGTTCGAGCGCTTCAAGGACGTCTATCGCGCGGCCTACGGCAGCGGCTGCAAGGGATGCACCACCTACCGGCCGTCGCCCGTGCGCGGCGCCGTCCTGGAAGTCACCGGCAGCCAGACCGCGGCCGCGACACCCCACGATACGACCGAGCCCCTCGACCGGCCCGATGTCATTCCCGGCCAGACCTACAAGCTGCGCTGGCCGGAAAGCGATCACGCGATCTACATCACCGTCAACGATATCGAAGTCGAGGAGCCGGGCGGCAGCCTCTTGCGCCGGCCGTTTGAGGTGTTCATCAACTCCAAGAACATGGAGCACTACGCCTGGACCGTCGCGTTGACGCGCATGATCTCAGCTGTCTTCCGCCGTGGCGGAGATGTCGAGTTCGTCGTCGAGGAACTCAAGGCAGTGTTCGATCCGCGCGGCGGCCAGTGGATGAAAGGCCGCTACGTGCCCAGCCTGCTGGCCGCGATCGGCGGCATCATCGAACAGCATATGATCGACATTGGTTTTCTCGATGGCGCCGCCGCGAAAACCGCGGACACCGCGCCCGCCGACGGCGGCAACGTCGTACGCCTGGACGCGCCGTCACGCGACAGTCGTCCGTCATCCCGCGACGCGCGTCTGCGCGCCTGTCCGAAATGCGGCACCTACGCCCTGATGCGCCAGGAAGGCTGTGATTCCTGCACCAGCTGCGGCTTTTCCAAGTGCAGCTGATCCGCGCACGCGCATGATACAACCCAGAGTCGGTTGGGAAACGCAGAACCAATACCTATAATATAGGTATGTATTTGTCTTTTACTCAACTTAAGGTCGGCTCTGTGGCGCGGACGCTGGGCCTTATCGGCAGCGCGCTCGCACTTATCAGTGGTGCGGCGGCCATGACCTCATACGCCCAGGACGCGGACCGCGAGGTGGTGCGGTTGACGATCGACGGACCGATCGGACCGGCGACGGCGGAATACGTCACCTCGGGTTTGGCCGACGCTGCCGACAGCGGCGCGCCACTGGTCGTTTTACAGATGGATACGCCTGGCGGCCTGGACACCGCGATGCGCGACATCATTCAGGCGATCCTCGCCTCACCGGTGCCCGTCGCGTCCTATGTCGGCCCCAGCGGCGCACGGGCGGCCAGCGCCGGTACGTATATTCTGTACGCCAGCCATATCGCCGCGATGGCACCTGGTACCAACCTTGGCGCGGCCACGCCGGTCAACCTGGATGGCCCGCCGACTCAGCTTCCTAATGATGAACCTGCCGACGAGGCATCGCCGGACTCCTCTTCCGGCGGCAGCGGCGCTGATACGGACCCGGCACAGGATGGCGAGGCAGCTGCGGACGATGGCGTGGATGACGCATCAGCCGAAGCAGACTCGTCCGAAGCGGAGTCTGAAGACAGCTCTCCGGCGCGCGCGCCGGCACGCGATGCCATGACGGCAAAGGCGATCAACGATTCGACTGCGTACATCCGCAGCCTTGCCAAAATGCGCGGCCGCAATGCGGAGTGGGCGGCAAAGGCCGTTCGCGAAGCCGCGAGCCTCGACGCGGAGTCCGCAGTGGAAGAGAACGTTGTCGACCTGATAGCCAAGTCCGTGCGTGACCTGCTGACCCAGATCGACGGGCGCGAGGTCGAAGCGGACGGTAAGACTGTTACGCTTGAGGTTGCGGACGCGCCCATCACAGACGCGCCGATGGACTGGCGCCTGATGCTGCTGTCCCTGATTACACAACCCAACGTCGCGCTGATCCTGATGATGATCGGCACGTACGGCATCCTGTTCGAGCTTTACAGTCCTGGCGCAATGGTGCCGGGCGTGCTGGGCTCGATCAGCCTGCTGCTAGGGCTTTATGCCCTCAATGTGTTGCCGGTGAATTACGCCGGCCTCGGCCTGATGGCGCTTGGTCTGGCCCTTATGACGGCAGAAGCGTTTGCGCCGTCGTTCGGCATCCTAGGCCTGGGCGGCCTCGCCTCTTTCCTGTTCGGCGCAACCATGCTGTTCGACACCGATGTCCCCGGTTTCCAATTGAGCCTCGGCGTACTCGGCGGTGTCGGCGCGGTAAGCGCGGGACTGCTCGCACTGGCGGCCTACCTTGGCATCGGCGCGCACAGACGCGCCGTGGTCTCCGGCGTCGAGGAGATGATCGGCCAGCCGGCAACGGTCTTGGATTGGTCTGGCGAGAGCGGACACGTGCGGGTTCACGGTGAATCCTGGCACGCTACCGGACCAGCCGGCTTGGCGTCCGGCCAAACCGTCATCGTGCAAAGTGTTTACGGTCTGAACCTGACCGTTACGGCGAACACATAACGAGGACCCTGTAGAAGGATAACGCACCCATGGGATTCGGCTTTACTGCTTTTGTCGTCATTCTGCTGCTAGCGCTTCTGTTTTCGGCCTTTCGCATCTTGCGCGAGTACGAGCGTTCCGTCGTGTTTACCCTCGGCCGGTTTACCGGCGTCAAGGGCCCTGGTCTGATCATTCTGATTCCGATCATCCAGCAAATGGTGCGCGTCGACATGCGCACCGTCGTCCTCGACGTGCCGACCCAGGACGTGATCTCCAAGGACAACGTGTCGGTTCAGGTCAATGCGGTGCTCTACTTCCGAATCGTCGATGCTCAGAAAGCCGTCATTCAGGTCGAGGATTTTATGGAAGCGACCAGCCAGTTGTCGCAAACGACGCTGCGGTCGGTGCTGGGCAAACACGACCTCGACGAAATGCTCAGCGAGCGCGACAAGCTCAATCGCGACATCCAGGAAATTCTCGATGTCCAGAGCGACGCCTGGGGCATCAAGATTTCCAATGTCGAAATCAAACACGTCGACATCAATGAAAGTATGGTGCGTGCCATTGCCAAGCAGGCCGAGGCGGAACGAATCCGGCGCGCCAAAATCATCAATGCCGAAGGCGAGCAGCAGGCCGCGGAAAAGCTGGTCGAGGCGTCCCAGATCCTCGCTGCCAGTCCCGGCGCGATGCAGCTGCGTTACCTCGCCACTATGCAGGAGTTTACCGGCGACAAAACGTCGACCGTCGTGCTGCCGCTCCCGATGGATGCTTTCCAGTCATTCCTCAGAGGCAGCGTGGCGGACGCGAACACCGATAAGACCTGACCATCGGACGCAAAGTCAGCTAGTCTGAACCAACGCATGACCGGGCACGCCTAGGGAGGACCGAAATGCCGCACGTCTCCGAAACCTATGAGTCACGCGTCCAGACATCGCGGGAACGCATGCGTCTGTCACAGGTGCGCAAGGCGCTGGATGCAGGGATGAAACAAAAGGCAGAGGGCGGTGACGTATCGGTTGCGTTCTTCAACGCCTGCGTCGACTACATCAAAGCGTCGATGGACCGGCTGCACGCGCAGGACCAGCGTATCCATGACTTTCTGGTTCCCCATGTGCCCGACGGGGACGAACATGCCGGCACCCTGGATAACCTGAACATGCGCCTAGCCAAGAGCCGGACCGCCCTTGACGAGCTGGTTTCGGCCGCGGCGTCCTACAAGAGCGCCGGCGATGCGGGCTGGAGCGAGTTCAAGGCTGCGGTCGGCGCCTTCATGGAAGTCTATTTCAAGATTCTTCTCAGCGGGCAGCACTCGACGCTGACGCTGCAAGAAGAGGTTTTCGACGAAGGCGTCTGGGATCAGGTCGCTGGGGTGACCGCAGAGAGCCTGGCGACGGAAGAGCGGCTGTACAAAGCCGTGCAGGACTCAGCCCCTGACGGCATCGACCCTGCCGAATTCGTCGGCGGCCCGCCGGCACCCGGTGCCGGACCGCCGGGCCAGGGTGCGCGCCCCGGCGCACAAAACTAGAGCGCGAGGCCGGGGACACAAGACGCTATTAGCCCAAGAGTTCTTTTGCATCGTCGCGCCAGCGCGTGGCGGCACCCCCGAAGCGCTGGGCCAGCCACTCAAGTTCATCCATCCGCTCAGATCCGACCCAGGCGCGCAGACCTATGGGAAAGGTCACCTCGCCCTGTGAGTTGACGCGCGCATCACGCTTGGTGAACACGTCCGGTGTCCACGCCAAATTCAGCAGTTCGCAGACCTGTTTGAGGCCGCGGCCGTCGGCAGCGTGCAAGTCGTCTTGAAAGACGAATTGCACATTGGAGAAATGCGCTTCCCATGTCTCGACTTACTCGCGGTATCCGCCGAGCTTTTTCCATTTTCCGGACATGAATTCGGCCATCATCGGAATGGTCTCGTCGGTGACATCCTGCTGCAATCCGACCTTAAGGTCGAAGCGGCCCAGCGACAGCCAGCGGTCGACCGGGTTGCGTAAGATGAAGATGATCTTGGTGTCTGCCCCGAGAAAGTCCGCGTAGCGATTCACGGCACCATCCGCGGCATAGGAATACGTCGGCGCAACTTCGATTACGGTCTTGCCGGCCGGAGCGTCTTCAAAGAATGACGCATACCAGTCAAAGGTAAAACGGTCGGCGGCAAAAGCGCGCATGTACAGGGCGATGCGATCCATATCGGCTCGCGTCACCTCATCTGTCTTCAAGACACCGCTGATGACCCCATGCAGATCGTGAAGCTTGCGCTGATAGCCCTGCGCCTGCTCGCGCGTAGGATGATCGATGCTTTCGTCCAGATAATCGAGCAACTGGAGTTCTTTTATCGAGCACATCCAGATGTCTGGATGACATTTAAGCTGACTGTAAAGCCAGCTGGTCGAGGTTTTCATCGGCCCGACACAGACCGCCTGCGGCAAGGTCATGAGCGCGGTCCCGCTGCGGCTTAATTCTTGTAGCTGGTATCGACCTTATCCAGCTTGCGCAGAAAACCCTGCCAGGCCAGATCGACCGGCGAGACCCGGTTTGTCGCACCCCCTTGGGCGCTGCCCGGCGTGCGCCGTCCTGCGGTCTGTTCGCGCACCTTGTCCTGCGCCGCCTGGGATGGAAAGCCGAGCTCGACACCGCCGGCCAGGGTCATGACCTGAATCGTGCAGGCCTTTTGCAACGCGTACATTTTCGAGAATGCGGCCGCCACCGTCGGACCCAGGGTCAGCAAGCCGTGATTACGCAAAATGACGCAGTTGTTGTCGCCGACATGGTCAATCAACCGCTCGCGCTCGTCGGTATCGAGCGCGATGCCCTCGAAATCGTGATAGGCGATGTCGTTCATGAGCGACAGGGAGTCCTGGTTGAGCGGCAGCACCCCGTTCTTCTGGCCTGAAACAGCGACGCCCTCGTTGGTGTGCAGATGGATGACGCAATGCGCGTCGTCGCGCGCCTCGTGCACGGCGCCGTGGATAACGTATCCGCCGACGTTATAGCCCAACCCGGTTTCGTCGAGCAGAATTTCCCCGTCCTTGTCGATCTTCACCAAGCTGGATGCCGTGATCTCATCAAAAAACAGCCCGAAGGGGTTGATCAGGTAGTGGCGCTCATTGCCGGGTAGACGCACGGAGATATGCGTGAAGATGTAGTCGTTCCAGCCGAACATCGCGACCAGCCGGTAGCACGCGGCCAGATCGACCCTGAGCGCCCATTCCTCGGATGACACGTGATCGCGCACACTCGGGTATGTTGCGTAGGCTGCTTCCGCCATGACGGCCTCCTCCTCTGCCAGAGGTTCCTACGGTAGCCTGGACAGCCGTATTGAGAAAGGGGCCATCGCGCGTGCATCGGCACGCGAGCACCGGCACCCTACCAGCAAAAAAACGGGACGGACCCGAAGGTCCGCCCCGTCGTCTATACCGGCGTACGTTCTATACCGGCGTAGATTCACCGGCGTACATGCTATGCCGGATGAAACAGATGCTTTGGATTAAAACGCTGCGCGTGCACCGACAGTAAAACTGTGAACATTGGCGCGACGATCAAAGATGAAGCTCGTATACGCACTCCGTCCGTCAAGCGCAACCCGCCCTGTGCGCAGATAGGAGTAATCCAATGTGATATCGAACGCGCCGATGTCATAAGCGGCTCCCGCGGCCAACTTATAAGCGAATTCACTGTCGGAGCCGTCCACAATCGCGAACTCGGACGACGCACCGTCTTTCAACCTGCCGATGGTCTCGGCTTCGAGATCAACGTCGACCAAACCGACACCGACACCGATGTACGGCATCAATGCGGAGCCTGTGGAAAACTCGTAGTAGGCCATGGCCATGCCCGACCAGCCGGTGTAGTCGCCGTCGATATCCGGATCGAGACACGGGTTGGACGGTGTTTCACCGCAGGGCACGAAGGCCTGCACGTTTTCGGTCAGCGCGCCGTCCAAATCCGCAGAGCTGCGCGCGACGTCGAGTTCGGTGCGAAAGCCGTTGCCGAAGCTGTAGCCAAGGGCGCCGCCGAAGATCAGGCCGGACCCTCCGTTGAGGGTGAGGTCAGCCGTCGCGGGGTCGGCGAAGCTCATGTCTTCGATGCTCGACAAGCCGCCATAGATACGGCCATAGGCGCCGGCGTCTCCGGACACGCCTTGCGCGGCGGCAAGGGTGGTCATGGCCGCCAACGTCACCACAGCAACGGTCGATGCCGTCGCCGCCCGCTGACGCAGGCGAAAAATCTTGGCGAAGAAGTACATAGCCGTTCCTTTCTCTATCCTCGGTCCGTGCCGCTTCCGGTCGACTTGGTCGACCCGCGTTCAACCGGAAGCGGTGTTACCCCAACCCTGAGACGGATGGCAGGGGTGCGCTCGCATAGCCGCCCTGCAGCGCATGCATGATCGCTGGCGGCGCTATGGAGAACCGCAGAAAAATCCCGAATTGAGGCAGGGATATGGCGGAGGCCGAGAATTTTCTGCATGATTGGTATGCATGTACCGGCACGGACCCGTGGCTTTAGACCGAACAAAAGGATCATGACCTGTGAAAACGCACCTTTTTCGCTGTATCAGCGCTTCTTTGGCCGCCGTGGCGGCACTGGCTTTTTCCAATGGGGCATCGTCGCACGCGCTCAGTGTCGATAAAGACGCGCCCGCCGGTGGCTGGCACTTGGTCCAGATCGGCATCCCCCACGGGTGCGGCGGCAGCCCGACGACTGCGGTGCGCATCCGTATTCCGGATGACATCTTCATGGTCCGGCCCGAAGTAAAGGCTGGTTGGGAGATGAAGATGAACATGCGCAAAATGGATCCGCCGATCACGTCCGAAGGTGTCACCTATTCCGAGTCCATCGATGAAGTCATCTGGTCGGGCAATTCCCTGGGCGATCTCGAATTTGACCGCTTCTTACTTCTGGCCCTGATGCCGCGCGAGGAAAACAAGACCGTTTACTTCCGCACCATTCAGGAATGCGCGGATGGGGAAAACAAGTGGGTCGAGATTCCTGAGGAGGGCCGGAGTTGGGGATCGTACAAGTACCCGGCTCCATTTGTGAAAACAGGCACCTTCGCACCCCGGCCCAACGCGCCCGATCAAAGCGCAGACGCGCGCTAGGCTGGAGCAGGCATTCGGACCGCCATGTCACCGCGTGTCCGCTCTCTTTGGCTGCTCGGTCACCGCTGGATCGGCCTGACTCTCGGTCTGCTCATCGCGCTGATCGGGGTGTCCGGCTCGCTCATCGTCTTTGAGGACGCGCTCGACGAACGCCTCAATGCGGATTTGCATCTGGTCAAGCCCGGCACTGAAGCGTTGGCGTTTGCCGGCCTCGCCGCCGCCGCTGCGACGGCGCACCCGGACAAGAACGTGCTGTTCCTGCTGCGGGAGGACGACCGGCCGGAACGCACCGTCTATGCGATGATGGCGCCGAAAGACCGCGCCCTCGCGGCCACGCAGGGGCGCACGCAAGTGTTCCTGAACCCATACACCGGAGATCATCTCGGCAGCAGGCCGGAACGCACCTGGCTGGGCGCCGTCCACGCTTTTCACGGCGAGTTCCTCGCCGGGCCGGTGGGAGAGACGATCGTCGGCACCCTCGCGCTGGTGCTGGTCGTCAGTCTGATCGGCGGACTCGTGTTGTGGTGGCCCGGAACGGGGGGATGGGTGCGTGCGCTGACAGTGAAAACGGACGGCGGCCCGCGGCGCGTCCTGCGCGATCTGCACAACGTCTTCGGCGCATACGGATTTGTCGTGTTGTTCGCCTGTTCGCTGACCGCGTTGCCGCTGATCTGGCCGGATCAGACCCGTGTCGTGCTCAGCGCCGTGCTCGGCGACCCGCCCGTGGCCGAACGGCCGCGCACGTCTACGCCGTCCGAGGACGGCGCACGAATTACCTTGGGCGAGGCCGCCGCCATCGGCGCGGCGGAAGTGCCGGGGCGCTGGATCAATCTGGCGCTGCAGGCGTTCGGACCGCGCGGGTTTTACATGATCCGCATGATGCCGCCCAATGAAACGGCGATGTCGGAGTCCGTCACAGTGTTCATCGATCAATACTCCGGCGCTGTCCTCGACGTCTCCGCGCCGAAGCAGAACCACATCGTCGACGCGCTGGCGAGCGATTTCTCCGGCACCATTCACAACGGTTCGATTCTCGGCCTGCCCGGCCGCTGGTTCGTGTTCACTGCCGGACTGGCCTTCCCGGTCCTGTTCGTCACAGGCTTCTGGTTGTGGTACAGACGGGGCAGACGCGAACCAAACGAGACCGGATAGATCGCGATGCCACATTCCACCGGCACCCTGCCTCCGACCTTCGACCGCGCGGACGGTCACGCGGTGTTTCCGAAAACGGATCACGACGAAACCGCGCGGCTGAATTTCCTCACCGGACTGAACGTACACATCGGAAAACATTTATCGCCGGGCGTGCGCACCACGTTTGAAGCACGCGTTAAGCCGGACCTCAAAACCGAGAACGCGACCGACGTACGCAAGGCGATGCTGCACGAACCGACCTATCAGCAGTGGGCCGCGCTGCGCCGCGACACCCAGGAGCGCAGCCAGCAGGCTAGCCGCGAGGTCGCATTACGCCATATCGACACACTCACGGCCGAAGCGAACGCGCTGAACGAGGGCCGCAACACCCTGTCGCTCGACACGGCTGTCGAAATTCCGCGCTATCAGGCCGCGGTCGATAACCACCTCATGCCGGGCAGCTATTACAGCGAAGCCACGCCCGGTGACGTCACCGCCGCAGCGACATACGAGGTCTCGCTGTTCCCGATCGGCGGCGCCAGCTTCGGTCCCAAAGGCGACGGCGGCGGCCGGGCGGTGGCGAATTTCATCCGCGACCGGTTTCCGGACTTCGCGCCCAAACGCATTATTGATTTCGGCGGCGGGATCGGCGGCAACACCCTGCCCTTGGCCGCGGCCTACCCTGACGCCGAAGTGATTGTCGTCGATACCGCCGCGCCGTTGTTGCGCTACGGCCATGCCCGGGCCCAGTCCATGGGCTACGCCAACGTTCGCTTTGTGCAAGGCGCCGCGGAGACCGTCGAGCTGGAGCCGGGCAGCGCCGACCTCATTGTCTCGGTGATGTTCTGGCACGAGACGTCATTGAGCTGCGTACGTGACGGCCTCGCCCATATGCATGAATTACTCGCGCCCGACGGACTGATGCTGCATCTGGAGCAGCCCAACTTCGACCCGGACACCCCGGTGTTTGACCGCTTCATGCGCGATTGGGACGCCTACTACAACAACGAGCCGTTCTGGACCAAGCTGCACACGCTCGACATGTTCGCGGAAATGGAACGCGCCGGGTTTGCCCGGGACCGCCAGTTCGACGCCGGCACCGAAGCCGACATCGAACCCGGACGGTTTCAGCCGTGGTCAACCATCGTCACCCGCCACCGCCACGAGACCCAGCACCTGAACGCGGTCGCCCGCGCGACCGGCTACAAAGGCGAACGCTGGTGGCTGTTCGGCGGGTGGAAAGACTAAAGCGGCCCCGCACATAGTCTGGGGGGAGAATGTGCGGGGCCGTCTGTGCTGCCGGGCAAGGCGCAAGTGCACCGGCGGTCATGGGCTTAGCTCAAGAACGTCACTTTACCGGTCGCGACATCGTGCTTGGCGGCCACGATCTTGACGTCGCCGCTGTCGACCAGCCCTTTGATGACCTCGCTGCGGGCGAGCAGGTTGTCGACCGTCAGTTCCGCATTCTTGGTGGCCACGGCCTCGACGTAGTCCGTGTTCTTGGATGATTTCTCGCCGGTCAGCGGAGTTTGGTCGATGGCGGGCTGGATATTCTCCAGCATCGCCGTGAGGTTGCCGAGCTTCACGTCGTCGACTGCACCTTTGACAGCGCCGCAGGACGAATGAGCGAGGATGACGATGGCCTTCGACCCCGCTACGGCCGTCGCAAATTCAAGGCTGCCGATGATGTCCGTGTTGACGAAGTTTCCGGCCACGCGCGCGGCAAAAATGTCGCCGATCTGCTGATCGAACACCAGCTCGGGCGGCACGCGGGAATCGATGCAGCCAACCACGACGGCGAAGGGGGCCTGGCCGCCAGCGGTGTCTTTTACCTGGGCCATGAGATCGCAATTGACCGTGGTTCCGGCCACAAACCGCGCGTTGCCTTCCTTGAGCATCTCGATGGCCTGGTCCGGCGTGATGGTCTTTTGCAGGTCAGGCGTCATCGTGGCGCAGGCTGCAGCGGCCCCGCCGCCATGATTGTCTGCGGCGGCTGGACCGGCCGCAGCTAAAGTCAGCGCCGCGCCAGCACCGGCGGCAAAGGTTCCGAAAAACTGCCTGCGGTCAACAGCAACGTGGGTCATGAAAGGAGCACTCCAATGGCGTAGAGGTTAAAAACCATTGCTTATGTAGACCTCGGGGCGGTGCATTCAATATCGTCGGGCGGAAAATCGGGCGGGCGGGACGCGGCGGCGACCTATGCGAGAGTTTTTCTAGGGATTTTGACCCGTTCTCACGCCGATTTGATCGTTAAGCACGCGGATTTCCCGTTGCGGGAACGGAATCTGGATGCCGTGCAGCTTGAGTGCGGTCCAGATCATCATCAGCAGGTCGGCGCCGACACGGTTAGGGCCGTCGTCTATGCCTTCCATCCAGAATTCGACCAGGATTTCGATGCCGCTGTCACCGAAGCTGGCAATTTCCGCGTCGGGCCGCTCCTCGATGGGAATGGTGTCGCCGCTGAGCACCTTGGGATGGCTGGCGACGACCTCGCGGATAATCGGCCACATTTTCTCAAGGTCGGTGTCGTAAGCGACCGAGAAGTGGAGCGGGTAGCGCTGTTTCTGGTTGTTGTGGGTCCAGTTGGTGAAGGTCGAGGTGATGAACGTCTCGTTCGGCACCATGACGTCCTTGCCATCGAACGTCTCCAGAGTGGCCGAACGCATCGACAACTCGCGCACCTTTCCGGCGCGGCCGTCCTCAAGCTCAATGAAATCGCCGATGGTGATCGAGCGGTCGAGCAGAATGATGATGCCCGATAAGAAGTTGGACGCAATCTGCTGCAATCCAAAACCCAGGCCGACGCCAAGCGCGCCACCGAACACCGCCAGCGCCGTCAGGTTGATGCCCATCACCTGCAACAGGAGCAGGGAGATGCAGGCGAACAGCGCGATCTCGAACAGCTTGGCCAGCACTTCGCGGGTGCCGATATCCATTTTCGCCTGATTGCGGATGACGCGCTTACCGGTGTCGTTGGAGATGCGGCCGAGCCAGAACAGGATGAAGCCGAACAGAAGCGTGCGCGCGATGGCGAGCGCCGAAAGTCGGATATCGCCGACGGAAACGGCGACGCCGTCCAAGTACAGCAGCACGTCGTTGAGCCAGCCGATGACGTACAGAATGGCCAGCGGCACACCGATCCACGTTGCGATGGCGCGGATCACCGCGCTCTTCACATATAAGTGGATGAACGAATAAATCAGGAAGATGACCGCCCATCCCTGGAAGATCCGCGGCAGCCAGCCTTGCTCGGCCAGGTCGATGCTGACCTGAATCGCCACGCCCAGGAAAACGATATTGAGAATGGGGAACACCAGCTCGCGCACGTTGTAGAGCGCGAGGCGCACATCCTGTAGCGGACCGGGTTCAGGTTCAGCGCGGAAGAACCGCAAGCGGGACTTGATTCCCGCCGACGCCAAATAGGACAGCGCGATCGCCGACATGGAGAATACGATCTGGAGATAGAATTGGGTGCTGGTCAGCCACCCGATTGTGATCTGCCATATCTCGTCAGCGCGAGTCAGGACCTCTTCCAATCTGGTGCCACCCTTAAATGTGCACAGCGCCGTTCGGCGCCGCAGTTCAAGCCATAGGTTAGGAGTGTTAACCGGTCCGGGGCAAGGACAACCGTCCGGCGGGCGGCGGAATCAGGGCGCAAAGTTGAGTATTTTCAATCGCGCCGTAAGTTAGGTACAACACCGTCCACCGCGACCTTGGATTCTCACCGCGCAAAACACATCCGTATGGACATCCTGAACTCTTATTTGACTGAAGACGCCGTTCTCGACCTGATCGGGTCCGGTATCCTTCTGGTCGTCCTGTTTCTGATTCGCGCGCTGGCCGATCGCCTGATCCGCAAGAACACGCGCGCATCAAGCGCCGAACGCCGGCGCTGGCTGGAGGCGACACGCAGTGTCACCTTAGGGCTGGCCCTGTTCGGCTTGATCGTCATTTGGTCGAGCGCGCTATCGACCTTCGCCCTTTCGCTGACCGCTTTTGCCGTCGCCATCGTCATCGCCACCAAGGAATTGATCCTGTGCCTGTCCGGCGCGGTGATCCGCACCAGTCTGGACAGTGTCGATATCGGCGACTGGGTCGAGATTGACGGCGTCGCCGGCGAGGTCGCACAAAATGCGCTGCTCACCACCACCTTGTTCGTACTCGACTTCAAGGACGGCAGCTACGGGCAAACAGGCCGCAAGCTTACCGTGCCCAACAGCGTCTTCCTCACCACCAAAGTGTTCCATTTGCCCAAGGGCGCCTATGTGCTCCATGGGTTCAAACTGACGTTTGAAAACCTCAATCATTTGAAAGAACGCCTCGACATCGTCAGGCAGGCGCTGACGGACGCAACGGCGCCGTTCGCCGACACGCTGAAGACCGAGGCGGCCGCCTTTGCCAAGCGCAATGACGCCGACGTCGGTGACGGCGGCTGGTCCATCCAGCTCATCACCAGCGATCTCGGCAAGCCGATGCTGAACATCAGCTTGCTGTGCCCGGTGAAAGACGCCGCACGCGTGCAGGCGCATGTCACTGAAACCGTATTGATGACGGAGTTCAAGGACCCGCCGGCGGATGCGGCGGCAACAGCGGCCGCCCAGGAAAACGGCGTCGCCTGACCGGCGCACGGGCAAGTGCGGCGAAGAAAAAACCCCGCCAGGGTTCTCACCCGGCGGGGTTTCGCGATCCTTTTGGATCGATCGGTAAACTTTTTCTCAGTTCGCGCCACGCCCTGGTTTATTGCACCGCCTCGCCCAGCTCGGCACGCACTTTATCTCGCAGCACATCGATGGCGACGCGGCTGCCCTTGATGTCCATGTGCCAGAAGGTCCAGCCATTGCACGCCGGCGCCCCCTGCACCGCCGCGCCGACCTGATGGATCGAGCCCCGGTGCTCCGCGGAAATGAGCGTACCGTCCGCCCTCACTTTAGCGGTGTGACGGCCGGATGAATCGGTAAGCACGGTCCCCGGCCTAAGGAGGCCGCGCTCCACAACCGACCCGAACGGTATGCGCGGCAGAGCGCGCTTGGACGGCGTATCGAGAAGGGTTTTGTCTTCGATTTCCTTGAGACCTTTGAGACGCTGACGCGCACCCTGGATGTAAGTTTCATCGCGTTCAATCCCTATGTAAGAGCGCCCCAGTTGCTTGGCGACCGCACCCGTGGTGCCGGTGCCGAAGAACGGATCGAGGACCACGTCACCCGGTTTGGTGGCGGACAGAATGACCCGGTAGAGCAGGCTTTCCGGCTTCTGTGTCGGATGCAGCTTCGAGCCTTCCTCGCCCTTCAGGCGTTCGGCGCCGGTGCACAGCGGCAGCGACCAGTCGGATCGCATCTGCAAGCCGTCGTTCAGGTTCTTCATGGCGTCGTAGTTGAAGGTGTACTTCGCGTCCTGCGACTTGGCGCACCAGATCAACGTCTCATGGGCATTGGTGAAGCGCGTGCCGCGGAAGTTCGGCATCGGATTGGTTTTGCGCCAGATGACGTCGTTTAGAATCCAGAAGCCGATGTCCTGGAGCGTCGAGCCGACGCGGAAAATATTGTGGTAGCTGCCGATCACCCACAGGGAGCCCGAGTCCTTGAGGATACGGCGGGCCGCCGTCAGCCAGGCGCGGCTGAAATCGTCGTAGGTCTTGAAGGTCTCGAATTTATCCCAGTCGTCGTCGACGCCATCGACCAGGCTGTTGTCCGGACGCTGCAGATCGCCGCCGAGCTGAAGATTGTAAGGTGGATCGGCGAAGATCAGATCCACCGAGTTTTCCGGCAGACTGTTCATCACCTCGACGCAGTCGCCACCGTAAATGACGTCTTTCTTGAGCGCGCTCTTAGCTTTTGCGCTTTTTTGAGCGCGCGCTCCGGTTTTCGCCTTAACCATGCCTTGTGCTTCCCCGAAACCTGGAGCGGCGCACCCTGTTCTGGGAGGGCCCCCAAGCTATATCCCCACGTCTGACAGCCTCTTGTCCGGGCCGTCTGTTGATGACTCGGATCATAGAATCAAGGGGTTAGAGAATACTTAACACGCCATCCACAGGAAACGGCGCGAATGAGTCACAGCCCCTAGATATGGGAGTCGGGGACTCCGGGGACTCAAAATGTGGGTTTCGCCCCGATTAAATTTTCCGGGCGACGGCGAAACGGGCGACCGGCGGCGGCAAGACATCGGTCTCGATGATCTCGAACCCCGCACTTTGGATGGCACGGTCCAACGCCGGGAAGGTGAGCAGGTTGACGAATGGTGCTTTGCCAATGACGCGCATCAGCGCGATGGGGAGGGACCAGAGTCGCGTCTGCTGCGCCAAACATGGTGTTTTCGAAATGAACATGCCGCCGGGCTTGAGCACAGCATTCACGCGCGCCAGCGCCGCCGGCAGATCGCGCACCAAATGCAACAGGCTGAACGCCAGTACGGCGTCGAGCGAGGCATCGGCAATGCCGTGGCACGATGTGTCGTCCTGCGCAAAAGTAACATTCTCAATGTCGCCGGCTTTTCCGCGCGCGATGTTAATCATCTCACCGGCAATGTCGGTCGCGGTGATATGCGTGACATGCGGCGCGAGTTTAAGCGCCGTGGTGCCCGTGCCGCAGCCGAGTTCCAGAACCGTTGCTTCCCGAGAGAGATACGCGCGGGCGCGCTCCAGAGTCTCTGCATAGGCCGCTTCGTCCTTGACCGGCGAAGCTGCGTACTTGGCGGCGATCTTGTTCCAGAAGCTTGCGTCGTCAGCCATCAAATGCGGACCGCTCAGTCCGCCACCGCCAGCACTGCGGCGGTGAACTCCTCCAGTGACTTCTTGCCCTGGATGCGAGTTTTGACCGCGCCGTCGCGGCCGATGACATAGGTCGTCGGCACCACTTCGTTCCACGCCGGATCAACGACGCTGACAAGCTCGTCCTGGTCGCCGCGGGCGCGGGCGTAGGTCAGAAAGCCAGGGAAGCGTTTATCGCGCATGGACGCGATGAACGCCGTCGAGCCACGCGGCTCATCGACCGACAGGCCGATCAGTTTTACGTTCTTGTCCGCTAGGTTGTCTTCCATCGTGATGAGGTCGGGAATTTCGACCAGACACGGCGCACACCATGTCGCCCACAAGTTCAGGACGACGATGTTGCCTTCCTCCGCCGCGAGCACGGCGGCCAAGCCGTCCGGATCGACCTGCACGACCTCGGCGTCCACCTCCGGGGCGGCGAATGCAAAACAGGCGAAAGCTGCCGCAGCGACAGCAGCGCGGAACCGGGCAAGCATCGGCTTACCTCGATCCGATTTGGATTTCGCCGGAGGTCCCGGTCAGCACCTTCGTGTAAACGCGATCGTCCTGCTCCCAGACGATTTGGAACGAACCGTCTTCGCGGGTCGCCACCACCGGACCGGTTGCGCTGCTTGCGCCATCGGAGATGGCCATCACGCCGCCGGCGGCCTGACCGTCGAGGCCATAGGTGCGAATGAACACCTGGCGCGACTTGTCAGTTTTGGCATGCCAGGCCACCACGACCTGATCGGCGTTGACGGCGATGGACGGCGCGTCGGACACGAGTGCTTCGGCGTGGGTCGCGGTCGAGCGGGCGAAGCTCTGCCCGCCGTCGGTGGAATAGGAGAAGTAGACACCGGGAACCTCTTCGCCGCCGCTGTAGACGGCGGTGTAAACCGCATTCTCTCGCGTCGCGAGCACCGTCGGCTTGAGCGGGCAGCCGGCGATTTCCCACGGCGCGCTGCCGGCATCGACAATCGGGCCGATCTCACCGGTTTCGGCATCAATGCGCCGGATCGTGGACTGGCGGATATTGCCGTCATGCACATGACGGTAGCCGACAAACACGTTTGACCCTGCATCCGCCGCCGCCATGAACTGGCAGCATGGACAGGCCTTGGACTCCATCAGCTCCACGTTTTCTGAAAACGTCGCGCCGCCGTCCTTGGACACGGCGGTGTACATCGCACCGGTTTCGAGGTCCGGCGACATATGCCGGGTGTCGAGCCAGAACACGCGGACATCACCGTTGGGCGCGGCGGCAATGGTCTGGAACGCGGCGGCACTCATGAAACCGCCGTGAATAATTTCGCTCATGTCGGCGTCGGTCAGCGTCGACAAGCGGCGCGGCGCTTCGAAGGACTGCGCCCCGTCGGTCGAACGCGTGTAATGCATCGTCAGCGCCGGCTTGCCAAAGTCCTCGTGAATTTCGTTGGCCGCGTAAGTGACGTGCCAGGTTCCGGCGGCATCGCCGACGATCCGCGGACGGCTGACCGACTGGCCCCACACCACCCCGCTGTCATGGTTGATCTTGACCGGCGCGGCGAAGGTCGCCCCGCCGTCCCGGGATATCGCGACATAAAGGTCGGTGTAGGCAAGATGGCGGTCGTGATTTTCATGCTCGCCGGAAAGCTCGGGCGAGCGGTCGACCCACAGCACGGCGATATCGCCGGCCGCGTTGACCGCGACGTCGGGCGCGACGGCGATGTGGTCTTCGGGGCTGATGGTTCCGGCAGAAGTGGCTGCACTCCACACGCTTACAGCAGCGGTCAGCGCGGCGAACACAAGCGAACGAAGGTGGGCCATGTCGATCTCCTTATTGAATCGGCTGAGAGCCAGTTTAGCGGCCTCGCTCCTGCCGGGCCAGCACGGCCCGCACCGGCGCATAAGAGGTACGGTGATGGGGCGTGACGCCCAACCCGTCCAGCGCGATTTTATGCTCCGCCGTGCCGTAGCCCTGGTTGTTCTCCCAGCCGTAACCGGGGAACTCCCTGGCCAGCTTCGCCATCATGCGGTCGCGCGAGACCTTGGCGACGATGGACGCGGCCGCAATCGACAGGCTGCGGCTGTCGCCCTTGACGACGCTTTGCACGGCATAGGGCAGGCGCGGCATCTGATTGCCATCGACCAGCGCGGCGTCGACCGGCCCGCCCAGCACATCGGCCAGCGCCTCGACCGCGCGCTGCATCGCCAGATAGGTCGCCTGAAGAATGTTGTGGGCGTCGATCTCCTCAACCGTCGCCACACCGATGGCAAACGTCGCGGCGGGACTGGCTTCAAGTGCGGCGTGAATCGTTTCACGCGCCGAGGCCGACAGCTGCTTTGAATCATTGAGACTGTTCTTGAGGTCCTCGTCGAGCGTCTCGCGGTCCAAGACCGCCGCGCCGGCGACCACCGGCCCGGCCCAGGGCCCGCGCCCCGCTTCATCGATGCCCGCGACGGTGCCGCGCAGACGCTGCTCGAGCGAGAAATCAGGCATCGGACTTTACCTCTGGCACGGGTTCGGATGGTTTGGCCGCCACCGCATGGGCGTGTTTTTTCCTGCGCTGCCAGGTCCACACCCGCCAGCGTTTGATGCCGCGGATCCACAGGCGCACGCTCGCCGCGATCTCGGGTCCGAAGGCAATGTCGAAGGTTTCACGCAGGGTCGGGATTTGCGTGCGCGCCACGGCATCGAGGCGCTTGGCGACCATCATCCACAGTGGGCTGAACGCCAGACTGAGCACCGTGACCGCGACCATCATCCGCGCGCCGTTGTCGTCGAGGATGCCGCGCTCGGCACTGAGGGTCGCCAGCAGGAAGGAGAACTCGCCGATCTGCGCCAGTACCACCCCGGCCTGAAACGCCCGTGGCCACGGCTCTCCCATCAGGCGCAGCGCGCCGATGTTGACCGCTGCCTTGATCACCGTGACCAGCAGCAACAGCGTCAGCACCAGCCCCAGATTGGCCCACAGATAGTCAAGATCGACGAGCAGACCGATGGACAGGAAAAACACCATCATCAGCACCGCTTGTACCGGATGGGCGTGATGCATCACCGTTGCGCGTAAGGTCGAAGCGCCAATGACCACGCCGGCGATAAACGCGCCATAGGCCGGCGACAATCCGAACACGCCGCTGATGGTCGCCGCGCCGAAGCACGCGGCCAGGCCGATCAGGGGGCCGAGGTCCGTATGCGACGTGATTCGTTCCGGCATCGGAATTTTCAATTGCTTGTGCGTCAGCAGCCAGAACAGGCCGGCCATGAAGGCGACCGAGCCCAGCACCGTCGCCGCACCGGACACGCTCATCACGCCATCGGCGATGACCGCCAGCACAAGCATCATGGGCACCACGGCGATGTCCTGGGCGATCAGCACGCCGACGGCGACGCGTCCCGTGGTCGTCGCCAGTTCGCCGGTTTGTTCCAGGATTTTGATCACCACCGCCGTTGACGACAGCGCGAAGGCAAACCCGGCGAGCACGGCGAGCGCGAAAGTCCAGCCAAGCACGCTCATCAGCAGGAACCCGAGTGCCAAGCCGGCGCCGGTCTGTATGGCCAGGGTGCCGACGGCCACCTTCCACGAAGAGATAAAGCGGCGGAGGTCCAGCTCCGCACCGACGATGAACAGCAGCATCAGCACGCCGAGTTCGGCCAGGAGGGCGACGCCCTCGCGGTCCGTCACCAGCCCGAGCCCGGACGGCCCAAGCACCACGCCGGCAAAGATATAGCCCAGCACCGCCGGCTGGCGCAGGCGCACCATCAGCATGCCGAGCAGAAGCGCGGCCAATATGACCGTGGTGACGCCGAGGATGCCGGGTTCGCTGTGCATGGCTCAGTTATACCAACATTTCGTCGCCGCACAGTGGTGTGAACGTTGACGCGGCGGCGGCAAGCCGCGACAACACCTTAGCCATGACCAAGGTTCCTGCCCTTTCAGTCGTCATTCCGACCCTCAATGCCGCGGCGCGCCTGCGCCCCTGCCTGAAGGCCGTCAAAGCGTGGCCCGGCGCGCTTGAAATCGTCGTCATCGACGGCGGATCGGACGACGACACCGTGGCCATCGCCCATGCCCAGGACGCCAAGGTTCTGCCGTCCGAGCGTGGGCGCGGCCTTCAGCTGGAGCGCGGCGGCGCGGCGGCCAAATCCGATTGGCTGTTGTTTCTGCACGCTGACACCGTTCTTGCCCCTGCCTGGACACAGGCGGCGCTGGCGATGATGCGGGCCGAAGGCCGTGCGCGGGCCGCGACGTTCCGCTTGAGGCTCGATGATCCGTCACCGGCGGCGCGGCGCGTCGAACGCCTTGTCGCGTGGCGCTGCGAGCGTCTCGGCCTGCCCTATGGCGACCAGGGGCTGTTGATCCCGCGCGCGCTGTACGACTCTGTCGGCGGCTACCGCAAACTGCCGCTGATGGAAGACGTCGATCTCATCCGCCGCATCGGACTCGGAAACGTCGTCCTGCTCGGCGCCGACGCGGTGACGTCTGCAGTGCGCTACCGCCGGGACGGCTGGTGGTGGCGGCCGAGCCGCAATCTGTTCTGTCTGGCACTTTACTTTCTCGGCCTGCCACTGCGGTGGATTGCGAAGGTGTACGGGTGAGATCGTGATGACTACACGGGTGAACCCGTCATGAAAAAAGTCGTGAACCCGTTATGAAACAAGTCGTGAACCCGTCATGAAAAAAGGCGTCCTGTTGATCATGGCCAAGACGCCGCGCATCGGCGCGGTGAAAACGCGTCTGGCGCGCGACATCGGCGTGTTGAAGGCGTGGCAGTTCTACCGCACCAGCCTCGCCAGGACCGCGCGGCGGCTTCACGGTGCGGGAAACTGGGAAACCTGGATTCAGCTCACGCCGGACCGTGACCTCCGCCCGGCGCGGCGCTGGCCGCCGTCGACGGGACTTCTGACCCAAGGGCCTGGCGGCATCGGGGAGCGCATGCAACGCGGCCTCACCGCCGTGCCACACGGTGTGCCCGCAGTTCTCATCGGCAGCGACATTCCCGGTGTCACGCCCGCCCACATCCGCCGCGCTTTTGATGCCCTGAAACACTCGGATGCCGTCTTCGGCCCGGCGCGCGACGGCGGCTACTGGCTGGTCGGTTTCGCCAATCGCCGCAGCATTCGCACACCTTTCAAGGACGTGCGCTGGTCGTCCAAACATGCGCTGTACGATACCATCGCCAACTTCGCCCACCGCCGCATTGCGCTGGTCGATGCGCTGCAAGATGTGGACGACGGGGACGCTTATAAACTGCTCACTCAGTAGACAAAACGGACGTGCATGGGCTCGGGCACGCCAGCGTGCATGGGCTCGGGCACGCCAGCGTGCAT
>JAYQVH010000017.1:0-61973 GCA_038148375.1 Rhodospirillaceae bacterium
ATTACTCCCTTACGCAATCACCCCAATCTGTCCCATTGGTGCTGACAGGGGACACGTTTTTCTTCGAAGCCGGTTTCGCGCATACCTGTAAAGCGTACGTACACTTCCGGGCGCGGGTTGTCCTGGACGGAGTAATCGATGATCTCGGTGATGTTGAACTTGTCATACATCCCCGTGTCGTACTGCATGGCAACTTGTTCGCAAAAGCCGGCATAGTCTTCGCCGCACGCGGACAGCCCAAGCGCACAGGCCATTACCAAAGTGGTTTGTTTCAGGCTCATGGTTCCCCCCATCCGTCTGCATATTTCCCGTAACAGTGGCATAAGATTGGATGCGGCGGTAGAGGGCAAGGCTTGGGCGCCACCGCAGCCTAGAACGTGCCGCGAACGCTAAAGCCGTAAAACCCGCCTTGCTTTTGAGTCCGGGATTCGGTTCGCAGAATGTCACCTGCGGCCTGGGAGGTCGCGTAGATAATGCGGGTCCGTTTGGTTTTCGCTCTGAGGACATTGCCCCAGAAGAACCGTGTGACAATACCGTTGCTGAACCGGCGCTCTAAGAAAATGCGGATGTCGGTAGCGGTTTTTTCACGCTCGAATGTGTCGAAATCGCTACGGATTTTTGGGCCCTTGATTGCCACCACACCGCCGTAATTGATCGCCCAAGCTTGAATGTCATGGCGGGCGTCAATGTCGATGGTATAGCGCTCCTGATCGGCAAACCGGCGGCGTTGCCCAGTGAAGGGGTCTTCGACGCTGGAGTCCTGCCAAAGCATCGTGGCGGAAATCACGGCATCGATCAGGCCGAGTCGTTGCAACTGCAGACTGGTTTCTAGTTCGGCACCATAATGCCGGCCTGAGCCTAGATTGCCTGGGGCGGAGTCATTGACCCCGAATGGCACGTTGTCGCTGACGTCGCTGACATCGCGGTAGAACGTGCGCAAATTGATCACCCCCGCATCGTCGGCAAGCCGGTGTTCAAAGCCGAGTTCATAATCCCAGGATTTTTCGGGGGCGAGATTGGGGTTTCCCGCGTCGATTTCACCGTCGTCGCGGTCTAGTTCAGCGACAAAATCCTCAAACTCCAGCTGGCCGATATCGCGCCGGACGGAACCAAAGATCTGGGTTTGGTCCGACTGGGTGTAGTAAACATCGAGACTGGGTTTGGCGAATTTGAAAGTCCGGCTGGTATCCAAATTCGAGCCTGTCTGATCGAGCCATGAAAACTCTGCTGCGAGTCCTGTTTCCACTTCCAAATTACCGGTGGGGCGCCATGTGTGGCTGCCGAAGGTTTCAATCCGGTCTTCAGATGCGAGCTGGGTCGAGTTTGCGACATTGCGGGGTATGCGCTCGCCATTGACGACGTCGAAGAATGTCTGGGCCTTATCGAGTTTGTTGACCGCACCTTCGACACCTACTTCCAGGCTGTGTTTCGGTGCAATTGACCAGTCGAGTGTTCCGCGCAGAATTTTCTCAGTTGTTTTATTGTCCTGCATGTCACCTGAGAACAGTACCGCGTCCGCCGGGCCGCCGGTGAAGATCGAGTTTTCCTGGTCGCGCTCCGTTTCTTCGACTGAGTATACGAATAGTCCCTTAAACGAGAGCGACTTTGACAGTGGCGCGGTGTAATCGCCGCTGATTTCGTATTTGAAATCTTCGCCGGTCAGGTCGCGGGTATTGCCGCCATTTGCCGTCCGCGCCCCGGAGGCGTCAATATCGAAGACTTCTTCGACATCGAACTGGCTGCTGATCGGGCGCTCCTCGATGAAGCCGCTGATTTGAGCTTGGTGGTTTGGACCGAAAGTATGGGCGAGGCGGCCGCGGCCGATATAGCGCCGGCTGTCCATGCGCCGCTTCTCGTCACGTTCCTGGAACACATCGCCGCCGGGGTCGGTAAAGAACTGTCTTTGGCGGCGGGGTAGCTCACGCGGCCGCGATTCCGAGGAGAGTGTGTAACTCCAGTTATCTGTTTCGCCGCTGATCGAACCGGCCAAGGTCGGCATCTGGTCCCCGTCCGTGAACGAGACATTGCCCACGCTCCAAGTGCCGCCGATTCCTCCCGTGCCGGACAGGACGACATTGATAACCCTCTGGCCGACATCGGCGTCGATTTCGCGCACGTTGCCGACAATCACTTCAATCCGCTCGACCTGGGTTGCGGGAATGCGTTCGAAGTAATCGTTGATAGAATTGCCCTTCGTCGTCAGGCGCTTTCCATTGATGAGCACTTGGGTGGTCTGCGACCGTAGGCCACGGCGGTCGTCGGTCTCACTGTTGCCTCCGCCAGGGGCGCTGAGCGCGCCGGCAGCCCCCGGTACGCGTTCAAGCATGTCTTTGGCGTGGCTGGGCCGGTAGGCTTCAAAAAATTCCGGCAGGTAGATGGTGGCGCCGTCTTCTTCGACCACACCGGGCTGGGCAGAGTCCTGCCCATGCGCGCCACTTGAGTACACCAAGCATGTGGCCGCGAACCACAAAACGCCTGCCAAAGGTGAGGAATACCGCAACGATGCGCTCCTTATGCGGGGCTCAGTTGAACAGGTTGATTGTGGCGTCCCCGCCGAAGTGCTTCGTGAACGTCCCCTGACCGTTCTATAGCGGCTCGCAGTCGGTCCGGTCCAACAATTTGTCATGAATTTGAGACATCTGCCGCTAAGCGATCACATGCCGGTGTCACGGCGCATCTGGAACGTCGAGTTGATGCCCGTTGAGTTGCAGCCAGCGTACCCAGTCGTCTTGGAGCAGCCCAGCCCTGCGGGCGAGGTCGCGGTCCTGGTCTATCATTGCGCGGCGGAAAAAGTTCGTGCTCGGCAGGAAGGCTTCGGTCCAGATTTCCTCTAGATCGGGGTGAATTTTAACAAGGACGTCCGCCCGGACCTGAGCCGCATGCTCAGCCGCCCGTTCGTAACTGCCTATAAGAAATCTGGCATCCGACGGTTCGAGCATGCCCCCCCGATCATTGGCGTAGACGATGGCGCTTCGCACTTCCAGCAAGGCCTGCTGAAAGTGCTGGGCGTTCTCGGCGTCTTCAGGTGTCCACCGCGTCAGGTAAAGCCATCCGCCAACGGCGACAACCAACGCCGCGACGCCTGCAAAAATGAGCTTGCGGCGGACGGTCACCTGAGCGGAACCTACAACAGTGCCAAGACATTTTCGGGCGGGCGCCCCAACACAGCCTTGGCCCCTTTGACAACGATGGGGCGTTCAATGATGGCGGGGTGATCAGCCATGGCTTTGATCACCTGGGTATCGGACATCGACGCGATATCGAGACCGGCCTCCTTGGCCTCTTTTTTTCTCACCAGATCGCGGGCATCGATCTTAAGTTTGCCGACGATCTCTTTCAGCGTTTGCTGACTCGGTGGTGTGTCGAGGTACTCAATCACTTCAGGTTTCACGCCTTTCTCTTCGATGAGTGCGAGCGTCTGCCGTGACTTTGAACACCGTGGATTGTGATAAATTGTGACACCCATGGAATGACTTAACCCTTTGCTGTCTTATTGACTGAGCTCGAGATACAGGCGGGTGGCGAACACCCGGCCCTGATCGGCCCGAACCGCGAAGTCGCCGTCAAACGGGGCCGTGGGATTGCTGTCCAGAAATGCTTCCAAGCTCTGGCCGTCCGCAATGGCGGATTCGGTGACGGCTTTCATCTCTTTCAGCATCGCCAGCGTTTTCATCGCGCCCGCTTTGTTCGAAATTTCGCCATGGCCAGGAATAATCACGGTCTCGTCGTTGGTCATGCGACCCAAGCGCTCCAATGCGGCTATTTCTCCGGCCAGCGTACCGCCGGTGGAGGAGTCGATAAACGGATAGGAGCTGCTCACATATACGTCGCCGGTGTGCACGACGTTGGCCTCGACAAACTGGGTAAACGCGTCTGAGTCCGTATGGGCATTGGGTACGTGAACGATTCGAATGGTGAGATCGTTAAAGTGCATGGTCGCTGTGTCGTTGAAGGTAATTTGCGGCAGCGCGATATCCGGTGACGCGGGTTGGTTAAAATCGAACGCCTCAACGAATTGATCGGTCGACATCCGCGCGTAGGTGTTGTCGTGCGCGACGATGATCTTGCCGGCGTTGCCGTAATTTTCATTTCCGCCGGTGTGATCCCAGTGCCAGTGGGAGTTAACCACGTATCGGAGCGGCTGATCCATGATCTCGGCAATGGCAGCGTCAATCTTTGCGGTCATCTCCGCATATTGGTCGTCGACGATAAGCACGCCGTCCGCGCCGGTGGAGACCGCCAAATTGCCGCCTGCGCCCATGAACATGTAAATCCCGTCTTTTACCGGGATGGACCGGATCTGGGCGGTTGCCGGATTAAGCTGGGCGCATGCAGGGTAAACGGTTAGCGATGTGGCAAGGGCTGCGACGGCAGTCCAGAAAATCCTAATCATAGATACGCTCCCTGGCAGTCTTGATTGGGCGGTCTTGAGTCTTCGACCTTAGCACGGTTGCGCGGAGCGGGCAGGTCCTTAGCTAAAATTCTCGAACGTGTCAGATGCCGGGTTGAGCCACATGACTGAACCGTTTCCGATATTGAAATAAAAGCCGTGCAGCGTCAGGAGGCCTTGTTCGACACGTTCGGTAACCCAAGGAAACGTCTTCAAGTTCTCGAGAGACAGCCGCACGACCGCGTGCTCTGTGCGCACGGCCTGATCCTGCGCTGATTCATCGTCCTGCCGTGCCGCCTGGACGGCAGGACGTGCGATCGACATCCACGGGCCAATGAATTCGCCGGGTGGCGGTTCGCCGCTGGTCATCTTGAGCAACGCCTGGATGCCGCCGCATTGCGCGTGGCCCATGACAATGACGTCAGTGACGCCAAGGCCCTTTACGGCAAACTCAAGCGCGGCGCTGGTGCCGTGGTAGCCAGGTTTTGGTTCGTATGGCGGCACGACGTTGGCCACGTTACGCACAACAAATAGGTCGCCTGGATCCTGATCGAACATTAGCGCCGGATCGACGCGTGAATCGCTGCAAGCGATGACAAGGGCTTTCGGGTTTTGCCCGCGGTCGGCGAGTTTCTTGAACAGCGGCCGGTACTCCGGCAACCGCGATTTCTGGTAGCGGGCGTAGCCAACTCTAAGCTCTTCTAAGATGTCTACCACCTGACAACTGCCCCCTCTACACCTTGTCCCACAAAGACCCTTATTCTTTTTGTGTTGAATTATGAACACAAATCTTTAGGAACCGCCCATTGAACCTGAGGTTGAGTGGACGTGGAGAAATAGTTTGTCGGGATTCTTGGACATCGTCGCAGGCAATCTGCTGAACCCTGTTGTTCTTGCGTTCGTGCTTGGGATCGCCGCCGGTTTGGCGAAGGCAGAGCTCTCGATCCCCTCGGCCATCAGTAAAGCTATGTCGATCTACCTGATGTTCGCGATCGGCTTAAAAGGGGGCATCGCCGTCGCAAATAGTCCCTTCAGCGCGTCTCTCGTACTTGCGCTGCTGGCCGGTATGGTGCTGAGCTTCCTGGCCCCCTTGCTGGCCAATGCCTTACTTAAGCTAACAACTTCGGTAGATGATACCAACCGCGCCGCGATTGCTGCGCACTATGGATCAATTTCCATTGTCACCTTTGTTACCGCGACCGAGATGCTGCGTATGGCCGGTCTGACATCAGAGGGTTTCATGGTTGCCGTTGCGGCCCTCATGGAGACACCGGCGATCATGACCGGCATTTGGCTCGCGGGCAGGGGGATGTCGTCGGATACGTCTGGCGCCGCCTTTTCCAAAGACCTCCTGCGTGAAGTATTTCTGAACGCAAGCGTTGTTGTTCTTGTCGGCGCATTCTTCATCGGACTTATCAGTACACCCGAAGCTGCGATCAAGGTTCAGCCGTTCTTCACCGATATATTTCAGGGCGTATTGTGCTTGTTCCTCCTCGATATGGGATTGGTCGCGGCAGACCGGCTGCGAGGTGTAAAAATATTGTCCCCCGCCGTCATCGGGTTTGGGCTCTACATGCCGGTCATCGGAGCCGTGTTGGGGACAGCCTCCGGATGGTTAATCGGTCTGAGCGCTGGGGGGACCCTCCTATTGGCCACGCTGTCGGCAAGCGCCTCCTATATTGCTGTTCCCGCCGCGATGCGCCTGGCGGTGCCAAAGGCGAATCCCGCAATCTCGTTGACCATGTCGCTCGCGATCACGTTTCCATTTAACGTGATCATTGGCATACCGCTGTATCTGGCTGTCACCCGCTGGCTCTATGGAGTTTGATCCGATGGATGTGCACCCCAAGAAAAAAATAGAGGTGATGGTTGAGACTCCGATGGTCAAGAAGGTCATCGGTATCATGTTGGACTGCGGTGCGACTGGCGTTTCCGTATTGCCGGTCGTGCGTGGCGCCGGACACAGTGGCGATTGGACCGACAAAGATCCGGGCGGAGCGACAGATATGCAGATGGTCTTGGTGATTACCGGGCCGCGGCGCGCCGAGCAGATTCGCGACAAAGTGTTCGCCGCGCTGGCCGATTACCGGATGATGATCCTTCTCAGTGACGTAGAAGTTATCCGGAACGAGCACTTCTAGCCCGCGCCTGAGCGGCGGTTAGCCTGACGGCGTTGGCGATAACAATAGCCACCAGGCCGAGCGATACCATAAACGGCACCTCCGGGCTGATGTCGATGAAGAAGCTGCCGGCGATCAGAGGACCTGCGACGCGGCCGGCCATGGAAAAGCCGTTCGACAGACCCAGCATATAGCCGACCTGATCAGGCGGGCTGACCTTGCTCATGACACTCGACAGCACCGTATTCCAGACGCCGATCCCGATCACCGCAAGCCACAGACCGGCGGCGCCGAGCCAAACATTGTCGCTCAGTAACAGGAGGCAGAGGCCGGCGGCATCGAGAACAGCGCCGAACAGGTACGCGCCGAGATCGCCCAACCTTTTGGTCAGCGGACCGACCAAACCGCCAGTAGCGACCATGTAGCCCAGGCCCATCGCAGCCATGCCGAAACTGACGTCATCGGGACCCCAGCCGTGCAATCCTTGGGCCCAAAACGCAAAGACGAATTGATCTTGGCCGCTGACATAACCGCCGATGAAAAACTGCGCGATCAAAGCGGCGAGACCGACGCGGCCAAGAACGACCGAAACCGGTGGTGCGTCGTCCTCGTCCTCGTCCGTATCTGGGGTCTGATGCGGTCCGGTCTGCCGCGCGATGGCGGCCATGCGCCGGCCGGCGCCGGAGCGTGTCTCTTTGAGCAACGCCAGCCCGATCACTGTCGCGACGATACACAGCCCCGCCGCAACATACGCCGGACGGGCATGCGAAAACGACTCCAGGTCGCTACCCATGAGGAAGCCGCCGAGCATGGGGCCGACAAAAAACGCCATCGCCATCGCGGCGGACACATAGCCGAGATATTTCGCCCGGTTATCGTGGGTGGTCGAATCCGCAACCATGGCAAAGGCGATTGCGACACTGCCGCCCGTCACGCCTTGCAAGGCGCGCGCATAAAACATTTCTTGGAGAGTGTCGGCCATGCCGAAGGCGACAAAAGTCAGCGCGCTCGCGCCCAACGCCCCCATGAACACCGGCTTGCGTCCATACCGGTCGGATAACCGCCCCCACACCGGAGCCATCACGATGACGATCGCCGGCATCAATGTGAACAGAATTGAGACTTGAAATGAGGTCGCGCCGAACTTCTGCCCGATGAATGGCAGCATGGGCAAAATAATGCTCGACGGTATAACGGCGGCAAAAACAGTGAGAAGAAGAACAGGCACGGTGTAAGTCTAACATAACCGGAAGCAGGGAGCCTGTGTTCCCATGGGCCTCGGAGCCTGTAAAGTCAACGCGCTTGTAGCAGGTTCTTGCCATGGCGCTTGATCGCCCGGCAATCCAGCCGCTAGCGTTCATCACCTATATCTGCTTGGAGCCCCGCATGCCCGTTTCGCCTCGCCCTGGTCTCGATCGTATACCCCCTTACCAGCCGGGGCAGAACCCGATCGGGGGCGGCGGACCGGGGGTGAAGCTGTCCGCCAATGAGTCTGCCCTTGGGCCGAGCCCGAAGGCGCTCCAGGCCTATGCGGATGCGACCGAGGTGATTGAGCGGTATCCCGATGCCAACGCGGTCGCCATCCGTCAGGCCATTGCCGAACGTTACGCTCTGGAAATGAATATGATTCTGATGGGTATCGGCTCGGATGAGCTGCTCAACGGTCTCATTCGCGCCTACGCCGGTCCAGGCGAGGAGGTGGTGTTCCCGTCGGCAACGTTTCCGCTCTACAAGACCTACACACTGGCCGCCGGCGCTTCGATCGTTCAGGCGCCGGATAAAAAGTTCACCGCCGATGTTGATGCCTTGCTTGCCGCCGTGACCGAAAAGACGAAGGTGGTGGTCGTGGCCAACCCGAACAACCCGACCGGCACGTACCTGCCGAATTCTGAACTGGAACGCCTGCGGGCCGGGATGCGCGACGACATCCTGCTCATCATAGATGCCGCCTATGCGGAATACGTCGCCAAACCCGATTACGACCCCGGCATTGCCTTGGTCACAGCGACCGATAACACGGTCATGACGCGCACGTTTTCCAAGGTCCATGGCATGGCCGCGCTGCGCCTAGGCTGGTGTTACGCTCATCCGGATATCGTTTCGGTCGTCGGGCGCATCCGCTCGCCGTTCAATGTCTCGAGCACGGCGCAACGCGCCGGGGTTGCCGCTTTGGCCGACCGGACTCACGAGGAGAAGGTGATTGCTCATACCGCGAAGTGGCACGGCATCGCGACTCAGCGACTCACCGCCCTGGGCCTGGATGTCACCGGAACGGAAGGGAACTTTGTTTGTATCGGTTTTCCCGATGCAGCCGGAAAGACCGCGAGTGACGCAGATGCCTATTTGCGTGAACGCAACATCATCACCCGTGCCATGGCGCAGTTCGGTTTGCCTGGTCATTTGCGTGTGACGATCGGAAATGACGACGACATGACCGTCTGTCTCGACGCCATAGAGGCTTTCATCGAGACCTGGGACTGACCGGCAAAGAAAAACCCCGGCAGCCTTGGGACGAGGCTATATGCCGGGGTCGGGATCAGTTGGGACGGGTTGGTAAGGGACCGTTTGGTGCGTGCCGCTCTTTCGGGGCGGTTCGGCAGGGACCGGATGGTAAGGGCCGGCCGTTGCGATCCTGTTGACCAGGACTGGAATCAGTCTTTCATCACGCCTTTCACGTCGATCAAGTTGTCGTTCATCAAGTCGTTCAGGTCGGCGGATGCGGCTTCGAGTTCTTGAATCTTTTGGCGCAGGTGGCGTATCTCGGAGACTTCTTTTTCTGTCATCGGCGTGTTGTTCGACGCCATCATCAACGTGAGGGCCATATACCGCCCCTTGGCATCGGCGATCATTTTGCACAGAGCAACGATCTCACGGGGATCGACGACGTCCACATGCCGCTTCATGGCACGTTTGAGTTCGTCTTCGACAATGTGGCTGACGTGCTGGGTGAACTGGCTCGCCGTCAACGGCGCTTTCACCGCCTTGTCCGGCCGATCGTCAAAGGACGGCGCGGCCTGGGACGCTTGCGCATCCTTGGAGCGGCGGACGGAAATAAAGTCGATCACGGACATACCAAACTCCTTGCGTCGCGTGCGGTTTCACAGAGCGAGGCCTGGTCGGCCTTTGCCCATTCAAATGCAAGCGCCGTGCCAGACCGGTAAACGGTTGGTTAACGCTTTTATTTCAATGGGTTAGAGGGATTTTATCCCGGTGCGAGACCTGAGAAAGCGGCGGATGGCGCATCCTGTTGATGCCTCCCGGCAAGCTCTGCCGGGTCGTTTCGCGCTGGTTACTTGAGCTTGGCCGCAACCCGGAATCCGATGACGGCGATGCGTGTTCCGGGGATGGGGTCACGCCCGCGCGCGGCGGACCGGGCGTACCGCGCAACCGATTCATAGCCTGTGCCTTTGATAATGCGCCGTTCACAATGGAAACCTTGGGTCACGGGGCTGCCGTCCATGGCCTGGGAGGCGTGGCTGAAACTCCAGCAATCGGCATTCCACTCCCACACGTTGCCAAACATGTCGTGCAGGCCGAACGCATTCGGCGGGAAGGATTTGACCGGCGCGGCAAATATAAACCCGTCATCGCAGGCATGCGCGTCGACATGCTGCCATGCCGCCTTGACCTCAAGTCCGGAAACGTTGGCGTGATCGAAGATGTCGGCACGGTCGTCACCCCACGGAAATGTGGTCGTCGATCCAGCCCGGCTGGCGTATTCGAATTCCGCCTCCGAAGGCAGGTAATACGTGTGTTCGCCCTTGGCATTCAGCCAGGCGATGAAAGCCAGCGCGTCATACCAACCCACGCACACGGCGGGATGGTCGTCTGTCATCGGGAAGTTGGTGTTGTTCCAAGCCGCATCCTCGACCCAACGCCAAGATCCGTTGAACAAGTTACAGCCGGGCGCGATGCGATGCGATGTTTCGCGCATAAAGGCGGCGAACTGTTTGTAGGTCGTTTCTGTGCGGGCGATGGCGAACGGTTCGGCGAAACTGACGTTGACCTGAGGTCCGTCCCAAGCCTGGCGGTCCGCTTCGTTGGGCGGCGCGCCCATCAGGTAAGTCCCTGCCGGTACAACGACCATTTCGGGACAATCGGCGCAATCCTGAAACGTGTCCTGTGCCTGCGCAGAGACGCACAACATCACTCCGGCGAGAATGAATAGAACACGGCCCATCACTCGTCCTCCACCGCCGCCGCGACACGGAAGCCAATCAAATAGAGGCGGGCATCGGGAATAGGGTCGCGACTGCGAGTTGCCGACCGTGTGTAGCGCTTCTCGGAGGAAAAGCCGCCGCCCTTGATGACACGCTTGTCGCAGTAGTCCGTATCGGTGATCGGTCTTTCGTCGCCGGTCCATTCGTGGTGGTCGAAACTCCAGCAATCGAACACCCATTCCCAGACGTTGCCGATCATGTCGTAGAGGCCATATGCGTTCGGTTTATAGCTTTTGACTGGCGCGGTGCTGACCGCACCGTCGTCGCAGGTGTGAATTTCCCGCTCGGGATATTTGGCGCCGAAGGTTTCGTCCGCGACGTTGGCGTATGCGCAGGCCTCGTCCGCTGCATCGCCCCAATACCGTGCCGTCTGCGTACCGGCGCGCGCGGCGTATTCCCAACCAGATTCCGAGGGCAGGTGGTAGGTGTGCTTGTTCTTGGTATTGAGCCAATGAACGTAAGCCAGCGCATCATACCAGCCGACGCAGACCACCGGATGATCGTCGCCCTGCTGATAACCCGGATTGAGCCAGTCGTAGGCCCCGTCGTCCAGCCATTCCCCGTCCCACACGTTACATGGTCCCGGCGCCGGATGCGCGCTCTCACGCATGAACGCTTTGTACTGCCCTCGCGTCACTTCCGTCTGAGCCAACGCGAACGAGCGCTTAATGGTCACGGCTCGGGTGGGGTGATCGTAGATCTGGACGTCCGGTTCCGTATCGTCGGCGCCGATCAGGAATGAGCCGGCGGGTACCACAACCATAGTCGGGCAGTCGCGGCAGTCCTTGAACGTGTCTTGGCCCGCGGCAAGTGCCGGTAAAAATGCGGCAGGTGCCGCCAACACTATTCCGATGAGGGCATACCTTAGCATTTATTTAGCGCTCGCAGTTGACCACGAAGTCGGGATGATCGATGCCGATGTAGCGTGTGTTGAGGGATCCGTGGCCGTTCACCGCAGCGCGGCCGGCGCCGTTTACATACACCTGCAAGGCCGTCGCGTTGCCGAAGAATCCGCTCGTCTAGATGATCTGGCGCAGCTGAATGCCGAGTGACTCTCCTCCGAGCCAGACGAAGTCGCCTTGATTGTGGACTTTGACGCCATCGTACATCACCCATTCGCCGGCCTCATCGCGGTACCGGCCGGAACACCCGTAGTAGCGCGCTTTGCGGAAACGTTCGAAGGTGTCGTGGCCGCTCACACGGTTACCGTCCTTATCGGAGACGAGGTCACGCCGCCACAAATTGCTGCGGCTGAGCAAACCCGTCGCGTCGACGATCCGCTGCGCGTTGCCTTCGCCCGTGATGCACGCATTCGGATCGGTGGTGCCTTCGAACTGGGCCGCCTTGCGTGTCCAATACATCGTGCATTGTCTGTTGAACCGGATGTCGTCCGCCGTAAGGGCTGCAGCTGCGTCCGGATTTTCTGCCAGATGGGACCAGTCGCCGTTCTTGCTGAACCAAAATTCATGGGCGATGGCCTGGCGTTCTATATGCGGAAAGAAGTGGTGGACCGAGACATAGTTGAGGTCGCCGCGCACGCCGTCTGCGCCAAAGTTTTTGATCACGAACAACACGCCGGGAAAGCCGCTGCCGCGTACGGCCCGGTATTCCATGTGAATGCGGTCGTGCCGATGCTCTTCCGGAATACCTTCGAAGTTTTCATTGAAGGTCTGGATTTCGTTGTCCCAACTGCCTGTAAACCAGTGCACGAAGGTTTCGAAATCCCGTTCGATTTCCGTCTGTGCCAGCGCCGGTGCGGATAATCCCAATACGCATACCAGAGCGGTCCATGCACGGATCACGGCTATAGCCCCAAAGCGCCGGGGTTGATCAGCCCTTTCGGATCGACGTGGGCCTTCAAAATTTTTACCATGGCCATCGCGCCCGCATCGCGTTCGCGGACGTAAGGATAGACCTTGCCGATCTGCATATGGGTGCCGCCGCACTGATAGAAGCAATCGATTATCGCTTGTTTGATTTCCTCGACCAGCTTACGCCCATCCATGTTGACCGGGAAGTCCGTGAGTTTCTTCAGTGTCTCGGGATCGATGTGCCGGTTGTGAAAGTCCTCGCGCGCGTCTTCCCAGTAAAACACGGGCTCGTATAGGAATCCGTTCGTCGCCAGCGTCGTGAACATGGCGGCGGTGATGATCTTGTTGGTTTCCATCTGCTGCCTGTAGCGAACATAGACCGCGTCCAGCTTTTCGCGGAATTCACCGACGCGAGAGAACGGCAGGATGCCGTGCAGGGGCACCCAGCGCTCGCCGCGGGTGCCCAGCAGCGCGAAGGGCGGGAAGGGGTAAGCCCGGACCACCGCCGGCACCGTATTTACAATCTCGGTCCCGTGGGTTCCAACGGCCTCGCGTACGGCTTTGAGCTGAGAATTCATTTCGCGCATGTCGCGCGCTTCGCAGATGAAGTGTGCAGTGTATTCGGCTTTGTCTATGAATCTTTTGCCCGCGAGCGCGATCTTCAGCATCTGCCACACACCGGCGAACATGTTTCGCCCGGCCATGCCGACCGCCCAGAGGGTTTTCAAGTCCTGGGCTAAGCCCTGGCCGCCGGTGAACACTTTCATCACCACGGAATCAAAGCCGAATGCCTCTGTCGGCAAACCTTCGCGCGCGACCTGGGCCATCGCTTTGTGTAAGCCGTCGAACGTCTCGAAGCCAAAGGACAAGCCCATCGCCACGGGCAGGCGTTTTTGCAGGCGCAGCGTAATGGTCGCTTTCAAGCCAAGCGCGCCGGCGTCGTTGCAGAAAATTCCCGTCAGGTCCGGACCGTAATGGCGGAAGAATGGCGAATGATGGGGCTGTCCCCCCGAGCCGGTGGTGACGAGAGAACCGTCGGCCAGAACGACCTCCATGCTTTCGACGGCGACACTCGATGGGCCCCATTTCGAAGAGCCATAAGTCAGCGTACCCTGGGAGATCGAGCCGCCGACGGTCGCGTTGAGGCCGGAAAAGGGGCCCCAGAACACCGGCCGCGTGCCCGTATCCTTGAGCGCGTCATCCAATGTCGCCCAGGTGCAGCCGGCTTCGACGGTGACATACATGTCGTCGGTATTGATCTCGACAATGCGGTTCATTTTACGCGTGTCGATGGTCACCGCTTCGCTGGTCGTGGGTACGTATCCGTCAGTGTAGGAAAAGCCGCCGCCACGCGGGAAGATTGCCACGCCCGCATCCGTAATCGCTTTTACGCTTGCCGCCAGATTCTCTTTCGTATCCGGCTGAACGACGGCCAGGACCGTCGGCCCTTGATGGTAGACGTCTTGGGAAAAATAGGCGCGTTCGGCTTCGTCTGTAACGACGTTGCCGGCGCCGAGCAGGTCGATCAGTTTATCGATCAGCGCTGAATGGGAGGCCTGCGCGAGCCCGTGGGCTGTGGACATGTTTTCCGCTCGATTTAAGTCGTGACCTACGATCCAGGCGTATGGACATGGTCAAATGCTTTGCCGATTTCTTCCGCCGTGCGCTGCATGAAGTGCAGATGCTTGTCCACCGCCTGATCCGGGTTCATTGCCGAACGAATGAAGCGGATGACCACACCGCCGATGACATTGCTTTTGACGAACAACGGCACGGCCATGCTCGTCTCTGCCATCGACGGATTGTCAAACACGGCGTAACCGTTGCGCTTCACCTCTCCGAGAATGCGGCTGACGAGTTCGCGGTCACGGGCGATCTTATCTTCCGGCCGGTCGGAGCGTTCCAGCACGTCGAGCAACACGTTGCGTTGCTCGTCGCTGCAGTGCGCGAGATATACGCGGCCCGAAGATGAGCCCAGCACCGGTACGCGCAGGCCCGCAGAATAGCGTTCCAGGGCCAGCGGACTGTCGCGGTCGGTTGTTTCGCGTACCAGCATCGACGTGCCGCTCAGTGTCGAAATCGCCAGCGGCCAAACAACATCCTGCGCCAGTTTGCTCAACAACGGTTTGGCGATTTCCTGCACCCACGATTCATCGTTGTATCCGTCTGAGAGGGACCGCACCTTGGTGGTGAGGCGGTAACGGTCGTCGCTGGGATCGCGGATCGCATAGCCAGCGACGCAGAGCGTTTCGAGGACACGATAGGCGGTTGTGCGGGGAAGCTTCACCGCCTTGGCGATGTCGGTGACGGTGGCACCGTTATGACGGTTGAGCTGCTGCAGGGAATCAAGTCCGCGCATCAGCGCCCGGATTGGACGAACGGAGTCCATGCTCATCTTTTTCGTTGGCATCGTCTGTACTCGCTGAACCTGTTGAGGACTGCGCGGCGGGAAAATTCAACCGCCATTTCTTGACCGCAGTGTGGAGGCATAAGTGCCTGTCATCCCCACGTCATCACAGGGCCTGGACCCTTTGCGACCAACAGGCGGACACGAAGGCTGGGCTTGGCACAGGATATGTGTCCTTTTCCATTAGACTCTGCGGATATTTGAAGCCCATGGACACAACGGCCATGCGGCAATACAACCCCGGCTACATCGGGGCGCAGATGGACGGGGAAGGTGCAGGACTTAGTTATCGACGGAGAAGCCGGACTCGACCCGTCCATTGATGAGGAGGCCCGTCGCGCGTTTCGTAATGCGCTTGGCCAGTTCTGTACCGGCGTGACCGCGATTACCGCTTTGTCTCCTGACAATGAACGGATCGGCATTACCGTCAATTCCTTCAGTTCCTTGTCGCTCGATCCGCCCCTGATTCTATGGAGCATCGCGCACACCACCCCCAGTTTTGCGTTTTTCGCGCCCGGCGATCCCTTTGCCGTAAATGTCTTGGCGACCGATCAGCAGGCTCTGGCGATGAAGTTTGCGCAGTCGGGCGCTGATAAGTTCGAGGGCGTTGATGTTCATGAAGGCCGGCGCGGTGTGCCCTTGGTGACGGGGTGCGTCGCCTACCTTGAATGCGATGTGGACGCCCGCCATCCGGGCGGTGACCACGATATTATTGTTGGGCGCGTCCATCGCGTCTTCAACGTCGGAAAGGCGCCGCTGTTGTTTCATGGCGGGGCCTTTCAGTCGCTGCCGCGGCCCTGATTTTAGCCGCTAAATGACCTCGGCAAGGGCCAACTGATCACATTGTGAACAGCTAGACCCCCCACCTTGCTGTCCGTCCAACCAGTGCTAGAACGGCAGTGGAATTCGAAAAAAAGCGGTGCAGCGGGACCCTTGTTCATCCCGTGCCAGGGGCGCAGAGGACGTAAAGTATGTCGATTGAGCTACAAGGGTCTGATCCCGTCATCATCTCCGGCGCCGGTCCGGTTGGCTGCACACTGGCCCTGTATTTGGCCCAGCATGACATTCCGGTCATTCTTCTTGAAGCCGAGGACGAGTTGCCCGAAGACCTGCGGGCGTCAACCTGGCACCCGCCAACGCTCGATATGCTGGATGAACTGGAGATCACGCAAGACCTCATCGCCACCGGTCTGATTGTACCGAATTATCAGTACCGCGACCGGCGCACAGGCGAATATGCCGATTTCGATCTTGCTGTATTGGGCGATGCCACCCGCCACCACTATCGACTGCAGGCCGAGCAGTTCCGCCTGACGCGGATCGTCGTGCCGATCCTCGAAAAAATGTCCAACGCCGAAGTGCGGTTCCGGCATCGGGTGGAAGACGTGACGCAGACTGACGAGGTGGTCTTTGTCGACGTTGAAACGCCGGAAGGGCGGAAGACGTTACGCGGCTCTATGGTGTTCGGTGGCGATGGCGCGAACAGCGCAATCCGCCGCAAAGCCTCGATCGAATTCGAGGGTTTCACCTACCCTGAGAAATTTCTCGTCGCCTCGACGCCCTATCCGCTGCAGGACCACTTCCCAGGCCTCGCGTGGGTCAATTATATCGCCGATCCAGACGAATGGTGCGTGTTGTTGCGCTGTAACAACCTGTGGCGCTGTTTGTTCCCGACCACGCCGGGCGATACGAACGAAAAGCTGCTGTCTGACGACTATATTCAGGAGCGTCTGCACTTCCTGGCCGATATCGAGGGCGATTTTCAAATCGGCCACCGCACGCTCTACAACGTGCACCAGCGCGTGGCGAAACAGTACCGTATCGGCCGCATCGTCCTCGGCGGTGATTCCGCGCATGTCAACAATCCGCTCGGCGGAATGGGCATGAACGGCGGCATCCATGACGCCATAAACCTCGGCGAAAAGATGGTGATGATGACGAAGGGGGAGGCCAACGACGACATCCTCGACCTGTACGACCGCCAGCGCCGCATCATCTGCAAACAATTTGTTCAAGCGCAGACCATCGCCAACAAGAAAGCGCTAGAAGAAAAAGATCCGGATGCGCAGCGAAAGGCGCAGGAAAAATACATGAAGACGGCAGCGGACCCTGAGCTCGCAAAGCCGTTCCTGATGCGCACATCGATGATCGACAGCGTGCGTGAAAGCTACGAAATCAATTAAAGTACATGGCTGCCCGGGACGAGGGCGGCGCTATCAACGGAGGGACCCATGGTTGACTCACTCGGCTACCGCATGAAGTTCGGCGTCATCGCGCCTTCAACCAACACCAGCGTCGAGCCGGAATACGCGCTGATGCAGCCCCGCGGCATCACCAATCACTTCTGCCGCATCGAAATTCCCGACGATCCCGTGCGCAACGACGAAGAGTTCGAGCAATTGTTGGTCAATATTCGCGGTGCGACGGAAGTCGCCTTGGACCGTGTGATGACCTGCTCGCCGGGCTTCGTCATCATGGGTATGTCGGCGGAAACGTTCTGGGATGGGGCAGAAGGCGCCGAAGCCCTGCACAAGAAGATGGAAGAGCGCGCCGGTGTTGGCGTTTCGCTCGGCTCCCATGCCTGCGAACACGCGCTCAAAGCCTATTCCGAGGAAAAGCCGATCAAGACCCTCGGCGTGCTGACGCCTTACATGCCGGCGGGCGATGCCATGGTGCGCAAGTTCTTCACCGACATCGGCTACGACGTCAAAGCCCTAATTGGTCTGAAGAGCCCGAGCCCGATGATGATCGCCCACGAGCCGCCGGAGAAGCTGCGCAACGCAATCATCGAGCTCAACAGCGCCGACGTCGACTGCATCATCCAGGTCGGCACCAATCTGGCGTGCATGGCTGTTGCTGCCGAAGCCGAGCGCTGGCTGCAGAAGCCGGTGATCGCCATCAACGCGGCGACCTATTGGCATTCGCTGCGCCGTAACGGCTTCCAAGACAAAGTCTATGGCTGCGGCCGCCTGCTCGAAGACTGGTAAATCTTTTTCTCACGTTTAGGAGTTCGTTCCCGTGGTCATGCGTTATCCCTTTTCGGGCATTGCTCAGCGCGGCCCCCTCAAGTGGCCGGATAATAAAAAAGTCGCCCTGATTCTCACGCTCAATCTCGAGCACTGGGACATGACTAAGGACACGGACGAGGCATACTACGCCGGCGGTCCGCCGATCCTGCCGGACGTGTTGCCGGGCCGCATTCCCGACTTCCCGAACTTCACCTGGCGTGAATACGGCCAGCGCGTCGGCATCTGGCGGCTGTTTGATACCTTCGTCAAAGCGGGCGTGCCGGCCAGTTGCACCATCAACGCCAAGACCGCGCTTGAGCGCCCCGAGATCGCCCGCTTCCCCGATGAGCACGGCTGGGAAGTGCTCGCCCATAACTACGAACAGGGCGAACTGCTCACCGGCTTCGGCGGCGACATCAAGAAAGAACGCGAAGTTGTCGAAGCGACGCTGAAAGTCTACGAGGAATTCTATGGCCGCAAAGCCAAGGGATGGCTGTCGTCGTCTCTGCGCGGCACGCCGAACACGCCGGAAATTCTCGCGGAGCACGGCTGTATCTTTTACTGCGACATCATGAACGACGATCAGCCGTACCTGCTGGAAACCGATGCGGGTCCGATTGTCTCGACGCCGTACACGAACGAGATCAACGATTTCACAATTCTCACGCGGCGCGGCCACACCACCGATGAGATGCGCGACATTCTCATCGAGGAACTGTCCGTCCTGCACAAGGAAGCGTCTGAGTCAGGCTCCGGGCGGATGATGAACGTCGGTCTGCACCCCCACGTGACGGGGCGGGCCTATCGCATTCGCGCGGTTCAGGAATTTCTGGAGTTCGCCAAGGGCCTCGAAGGCGTATGGTTCGCCAAGCGCGAAGAGGTCGCCGAATGGTACCTCAACAACCACGACGGTCATATTAAGTAAGCTGGCGCGCGCCGAACTAAAGGGTCACGTCACTCAACAGACGCGCGCTGTTCCTGTTTGATTTCGTCAGCGAATTCCTTGGCGACGCGGGCCCATTTTTCCGGTTGCGCCATCATCTCGAGCAGGTTGCCGTCGGAAAACTCGACGTACTTGAAGTCCGGACGCGTCTCTGCCGCGCGAACGTCGATGTAGTGCACGTCGTCTCTCAGGTCAGTCATGATCATGCCGGGTGCTTTGATCGCCATGAAGTCGGGCATCATGTTGTAGTGGAACGCGGCGTAGTGGCCGATGTCCGGGCCTTGGACGTAAGACGTAATGGTCAGCCAGGTTTTCGCATCCTGGATTTCCTGGCGGGCAGGCTCCGGCGGCGGGAAACCGAAACGGCGGACAAAGTGCGAGCCGTCCGGCTGCGGCGTGCGGCCGGTCCCCGTGGCTGTGCCGATGCGGGACTGGTAGCCCGCCAGTTCTTCCTCGTTAAATAGGGCCGCGCCGTGGAGGATCACGCCGATGACGCGGTCCGGGAAGTTGGCGGCGAAGGTCGCCGCGATTTGCGCGCCGGTGTGATGTCCGGCAATGAGCACTTTGTCGATGCCCAGGTGGTCGAGCACGTACTCGAGGTTGGCGCCGTATTCTTCGATGGTTGGCTGATGGGGCGGAAGATCCGACATGCCATATCCCGGCGTGTCGACGGTGATCGCGCGTACGCCCATATCCGCTAGCGCGTTTTGCGCTTCTGCGAACTGAATCATCGACATCGGCGATTGGTGCAGAATCATAATCGGGTGTTCGTAATCGCGTGGTCCGATATCGCGGTAATGCACATCTCCAAGGGGTGAGGGCGCGTAGCCCTTACCGCCACTAAGAACGGTGAAGCCCATCCAAGTGTCGTTGGTCGAGGTGCCGCGCATGGTCTCATCTGCGACCACTGGAGCGGTGACAAGGATTGACGCCGTCATCACAGCGGCGAGCGAACGCAGGGACTTTCGAGCAGACATGGTTGGGACTCCGTCGTGAGAGATCAAACGATAGGCAAAGGCTAGGCCAAAGGCCGCGCCGGGGGAACGTCTAAGTACGGCATTTTCACCGTCTCGCTTTCGAATGTTCACGGCGCGACGCCAGGGCTTCGTGCTGTATCCAGGGTGACATCCGGCCGTTTTGGCGACTAGTCTGACGTTTCACGATGCGTCCAAAGGGTAACATCAGTGGCATATATATTCCGAGTTCTTGGTCTTTCGTTGCTGCTTTGCGCCGCGACGGACGTCCCGGCACAGGAGCCGGCGCAGGCAAACGTGCGCTGGTACAAGGGCAGCTATGACTACGGTGTGCTGGAAAACGACACGGTGAGGGGCACCGAGGATTTTACGGTAACCATCCATCCGGACGGCAGCCGTACGGTCGATACGGTGGTCGATCTGCGCGAGCTCGGCCATCAGTCCAATGCCACTCTGCGCGTCGATCACAACTTCCGGCCCATCGACGCGTACTCCTCATTCTGGCGTTTCGGGGAATACCGCGGCGCGGCGCGCTTCTGGTTTGAGCCTGACGGCAACGGCAACGACATTCTCAATAATTCCGTGTTCGGACCTCACGGGCGTGCGACCCACGCCGTCGTCTTTCCGCCCCGCGCGACCCTGCGTCTGCATCCGGTGATCATCGAAGGCTGGCAGGCCGCGACCTATGATCCCAAGGGCGCGCAAACGCAGTCTTTCGCGCTGTACAACATGGTAACGACGGGCGAGACCGGCGTGCAGGGCATCGGCATGTATCAGGACAACGATGTTGCGTTCCTCGGCACGAAAGAGGTGTCCACACCTGCCGGCGACTTCACCGCCGATCACATGACGTTCTACGGTGGGCGCTATCACATCTGGCTATGGGGGCCGGACCGCATCCTGGTGCGCTACACCGTGCCGTCCAACGGCCGGGAGTATCGCCTGACGCGTCTGGAGCAGGGGCCTTAACGTCCTAGTCCACGCAGTGGCGAGGCCGGCTGGCATTCGCGCACAGACCCGGTTTTCTGTCCTAAGCTGACCTCAATAAATCACGGCAATAACCGACCCCAGGGAGCCCCGCCATGAACGTCATCGTCAACGATGTGAAGCCGCAAACCGCCGGCGCGCAGTCCTTCCTCAAAGCCCCGGCCAAGAAGATGCTCATTGGCGGCGACTGGGTCGCCGCGGCCAGCGGCGAAACTATCGACAGCAAAGACCCCGCCACCGGCGCGGTGCTCGGCACCATCCCCAAGGGTGCCAAGGCCGATGTCGACGCTGCCGTGAAGGCCGCCCGCGCCAGCTTCGAGAGCGGCGTGTGGCGCAACATGACGCCCGACGAGCGCGGCCGCATCCTGTGGAAAATTTCCGAGCTGATCGAAGCCAATATCGACGAGCTTGCTGAGTTGGAAACGCTGGACCAGGGCAAGCCGCTGTTCGTCGGCCGCTGGGCCGAGATCCCGGGCGCAGCGATGCAGTTCCGTTACTTCGCCGGCATGACCAACAAGATCGAAGGGCAAACCATCACCTCGTCGATCAACTATCAGCCTGAAGGCAAGCGCATGCATGCCTACACCTTGAAGGAGCCCATTGGTGTCGTCGGCGCGATCACGCCGTGGAACAGTCCGCTGGTGCTGGAAGCGATGAAGATCGCGCCGTGCCTGGCCGCCGGCTGCTCGATGATTCTAAAGCCCGCCGAGGACACCTCGCTCACCGCCATTCGTCTCGGCGAACTGATTATGGAAGCGGGCGTGCCTGCGGGCGTGTTCAACGTCGTCACCGGTTTGGGCGGCGAAGCCGGGCAGGCGCTGGCCGAGCACATGGACGTCGATAAAATCGCGTTCACCGGCAGCACGGCCACGGGCAAGAAAATCATCGACGCCGCCAAGTCCAACATGAAGAAGGTCGCGCTCGAGCTCGGCGGCAAGTCGCCGTCCATCGTCATGGCCGACGCCGAGATGGACATGGCTATTCCCGGTGCGGCAAACGCCATCTTCTTCAACGGCGGGCAGGTGTGCGTCGCCGGTTCGCGCCTCTATGTCGAAAAGAAGGCCTTCGATAACGTGGTTGCCGGTATCGCCGATATTGCCAAGGGCATGCAGATGGGCCACGGCCTCGACCCTGCGACGCAGATCGGCCCGATGGTGTCGAAAGTTCAGGCGGACCGCGTCAAGGGCTTCATCGACGGCGGCGTTGCCGACGGCGCGGAAGTCGTGGTCGGCGGCGAACAGTTGGGCGACACCGGCACGTTCATCTCGCCCACCGTGATCGCCAACACCCGTCAGGACATGGCCGTGGTGCAGGAGGAAATCTTCGGCCCGGTGGTGGTGGCGGCGCCCATCGACTCCATGGACGACGTACCCCGCATCGCCAATGACAGCCGTTATGGTCTCGCCGCCAGCGTATGGACGCAGGACATCTCCAAGGCGACGCACCTGGCCGCCGACATCAAGGCCGGCACGGTGTGGATCAACTGCCACCTGATGTTCGACGCGAGCCTGCCCATCGGCGGCTACAAGGAATCGGGCTGGAGCCGCGATTCAGGCCAGCAGGCGGTGGAGAATTACCTGGAAACGAAGACGGTCTGCGCGGTGGTTTAACCGCGATCCAGCGCTGTACAACGTACGGCCAAAATCGCTCAAACAAAGCTGTACAAATAAAAATGGCCTCACCTGATCGGGTGGGGCCGTTTTCTTTTTACCGCTCCTGCAATGACGGGATCGCGGTCGATCTCGGTACAGGATCACTCCGAGGAGTGAGGTTCCGGTGCGGCGCTTGGGCTCGAGTCTGCCGCGGTGTCCGTTGCCGTCTCAGGCGCGGTATCGTCGTCTGTTTTCTTCACGTCCCGCCGTTCCATCTTGGCTTCCAGACGCTCGGCTTTCTTTTTCGCCTTGGCCTGATCGCGCTGGCTACGGTCAAATCTGTAATTCGGCTTGCGGGGCACGTGAAGTCTTTCGCATCGGCAGAACGGTCAAACGGAAACGGGTGGAGCAGCCGAAACCGCTCCACCCGGAACTCATTACTCGGCGGTGAGCTGTTCCGCGGACATTTTACCGTCGCGGCCCGAGACCAATTCGTAATTGAGTTTTTGGCCTTCGTTGAGGCTCGACCAGCCCGCGCGTTCTACCGCGGTGGCGTGTACGAACACGTCTTTCGAACCATCTGAAGGCTCAATGAAACCATAACCCTTGGTGGGGTTGAACCATTTAACTGTACCTGAAGCCATGTCTAAAATCCTTTCTCGACAAGCTAACCTGACCGCCGCAACAGCGCGACGGCGTTTGAATTCGTTCACAATGTCGGAGGAGAGATTTGGACTCGCGCACTTAAGCGGGAGGTCGAAATTAGACACACGACTTTATCAACGCGTCCGCACCCTACACGTTTTGGCGCAAATAGCAATGAACGGTCGTGCTGAGGCCAGAAAACCCAAGGTTTCAGCCAGATGTGGAATGCCGGTGACTTGACGCGTCTTACGCCCCCGGCTTTTCATACACGCCCCGCGCATAGAACTTCTCCAGAATGTTGCGATGGATGTCGCCGCCTTCGTAGGGGAACACGTCGGGGTTTTCGGCCCACAGGTCGTTGGGCACGGCGTTGTTGGCCAGATACGCGGCCGCATAGGCGGCAGGTTCGTCCCAGATCGGAATGTTCACCGCCGGATCGCGGCGCGCGGCGCGTAAGGCTTTCATATCCACGTAGGCTTGCAGCACTTCCGGGCCGTTGTGGGTGATCTGGTCGCGCACGTCGCCGCGGTGATCGATGAACATGCTCTCGCCATAGGACACCCAAAACGGCGGCGCATTGGGGTCGTGCGCCTTGTTGGACATCGCCAGATAGGCGGTGTTCTCGAACGCGCGCTTGCGCCGGCAGGCGTGCCACATCGGCCGGAAGCTGCCCCAGCCTTCGGCGGTTGAGTCGATGATCAGCTCCGCGCCGCTCAACGCCATCAGGCGTGAGATCTCCGGGAACATGATCTCGAAGCAGATGATATGCCCAAGTTTGCCAAGCGGCGTATCGGCGACCGTGAACAAACTGTCGAGGCCGTATTCGTCCACATACTGCTCGAAGACGCTGCTCGGCGTGGTGTCGCGCAGGGTGCCGATGACATCGACGCACTGCACCTTGTGATGTTTGTTGATGAGATCGCCTGAATCGTTCAGCAGAAACGCGGTGTTGAACACCCGGCCAGGGAACTTCGCGTCTTCTTCCAGGAATTCCCCGGCGACATAGATGCTGTTGCGCTGGGCGAACTCAGACAGCAAATCCAATTCCGGTCCCGGAAAACGCACCGAGGCTGAGAGAATGTCCGGGATGGTGCGGTAGCCCGCGCCGGAAAAACAAAACTCCGGGAAGATCACCAGCTTTGAGTCCGCGCGCCGCGAACGGCCTTCGACCAGGGCGAGGGCGTCGCGGATGTTCTGCATCAGAGCCTCGCGGCGGCCGTCTTTCGGCAACGGACTTGCGGTGGCGGGTTGCGCCATCAGGGCGTAGTAGCCGTCGAGCAGGTCGTCCTCGGGTGTGCGCCGGGCCGCCTGCGCGGCAATGCGGGTGACCGCTTCCTCGAGCCACTCGGCGCGCGAGTCCGGCACGTCCTTGCGTTTGTCGGCGCTGTCACTTTGCGCCGCGATGTCAGCATAGACCGGTCCGTAGACGCCATCGCGCAGGATCAGCGGATAGTTGTCGTAGCGGTTGGTCGAGATATGAGCGCGGCCGTGCCGCAGCACTTCGATGTCCACCGTGGTGTTGAGGAAGCTCTGGCCGCTCGTCGCTTCGATCTTGCCGCCCTGCCAGTCGTAGAGGCCGGTCGCCGTCGGCAATTGCACGATAGCCTCGCCGGTCTTCTGTGTGGCTGGTGTGGCGGTGGCGACCAGGAACCAGTTCTCATACGCCATTGTCCACGGCAGTTCGCGTCGCGCCTGGGACACGTTGCCGGACATGCGGCAGGGATTGAGCAGCAGTTCAACGCCGCTCAGCATCGCCGCGCGCACCAGTCCCGGCATCAGGATGTCTTCGCCCGGCAGCATGCCGATCTTGCCGAAGGGCGTGGCAACGGCGGCGGCTGCACCTTTATAGTGGCCGTTGTACAGGCGGCAGGTGCTGTCCGAGAATCCGGTGGTAAAATCCGGCGTCACCTTGGGCACGCGCAGGATGACGTCGCCGTCGGCGCTGATGACGAAGCCGACAGTTTCCACATCGCCGCTGTCGTCGGCGTCCACTGTCGCCGCCCCAGCCAGGTAAACGTTGAATTCCTCAGCCAGATCTTCGAGCGCGGCGAGGATATCGTCTTCGTCTTCGACGTCGCCCCAATCGGCCTCGCCGGGCGGCAGCAGGACCATCACCGGCTGCGTCTTGGTGTTAACACCGGCGGTGGCGGCGCGCAGCACGCTGGTCAGGCTGTTGCGCAGGGCGTAGCCCATCCAGCGTTCCTGGGAGAGGATGAGTGTGGCGGGGAGAGCAGTGGATGCCAGTTCGTCTGAACCGAACCGCGCGGACATCGCACGTCCCCGTGACGTCATACCGAACGCCGCGAGCGCACTGACTCCGCCAAGCAATCCGCGGCGGTTGATGGTTGGCGTGCGTGTCATATCATATCCTTTGTTATTCCGCAGCCTCTCGCATCCGCGCCTTCACGGCGTCAGGTACTTTGAAGTACTGGGGCTTGAGCACGGCTTTGTACGCCGTGTCCCACATTCTGGTATAGCGGCCGGTCAGTTCGATCTCCGGGTCGACTGCGTGATAAATCACGTTGATGCACTCCGGATTGTCCAGGCACTCCATGGTCAGCCGGGCGAGGCCGTCTCGGGTGACTGGCCCGATGGCGGTGTGGTCTTCGGTCAGGTAGGCGTCTCCGGTTTCGGTCATGTCCTCGGGCAGTAGCGTCATGTGGCGGATCAAGGTGTAGGGCGCACCGCTCGATGTGAGGATGTCCTCGGCGATGGATTTGGCGGCGATACCCAGGCGCTGTACCTCGGGCAGGTTTTCCGGGATGAACATTTCGGCGCTGTCGCCCGCGCCGATAGCGCCGTGCAGGATCACCTGACTGACGCCGGTCTCCCTGGCGTATTTGGAAATCAGCTTCTGGCTTTCCGGGTAAAAACTGTCGTCGCCGTCCGGCGCGCGGCCCGAGGCATCGATGACGGCGCGGTAGTCGGCGCCGGTGAACACGCGTTCCATATCGGCATCGACCAGCATATCGCCGACGACGTAGGTCACATCCAGGCCTTCCAGCCGTGCGCGATTCGACGTCGACCGCACCAGCACGGTGACCTTTTCTCCCGCTTCGACCAGATCTTTCACGATTTCGGATCCCAGCTTGCCGGTACCGCCCAGGACCAGCACACCGCCCTGGCGCACATCGCCATCCAGCCCCGCGTTGTCGTCTTCGGCGCCGGACATCAGCGATGCCAGCATGCCGTCGAGGTCGTCACGCGGGTAGACCGTGCCGCCTTTGATCACCGTGTCGATGGCGCGCAGGTTGGCGACATCCTCGCGCGGATCGGCGGTGAGCAGCACCAGGTCCGCCCACTTGCCCGCTTCGATCGTGCCGAGTTGAGCGTCCAAAGTCATAAACTGAGCGGGGCGCAGGGTCGCGGCGGCCAGCACCTCCATCGGCGTCAGGCCGGCCTTGGCCAGCAGGCGCAGCTCCTCATGCAGGGCGAATCCGGGCGTCTGAAAGCCGATGGGGGAATCCGTGCCGGCCATCACCGGCACGTTGGAGTCCTGGAGGCGCTTGACCATCTCCAGACTCCAGGTGGTGAAGGCCTGGGCGCTGTCGTCCGCGGGCATCTGCTCGCCCATGCGGACCGCGGCAACTGTCCAGCTCTCCTGCACGGCGGGCGGCAGGTAGGCAAAGGTCTCCTGCCAGCGCGGATCGGCAAACAGGCGTTCGGTGCGCAGGGTGTTGACCATCAATGTCGGCGCCTGAAACACGCGGTGGTCCGCCAGCGCGGTAATAACCTCCTGGCAGCGCTCGGAGTCCTGCGCGGCAATGGCGGCATCGCGCTGCAAGGCGTGGAGTTCGCCGCGCAGGGTGCCGCCGTCCTTATCCATGCTGGCCGCCAGGATTGCACGGCGCTCAGTCAGCAGGTCCTGATAATTGGCGGCGCACGCGAGCTCGACGTTGCGCAAGTGCTCCATGCCATTGATCCCCGTCGCGGCGGCTTCGGCGGCATCCATGCTCAGCGGCACGTGGGCGGTGATCGGCAGGCCGAGTTCGTTCGCGCGCGCAGCGGCCGCGGCGAACGTTTCCGGGCTGTTCATTTCATACAGCTTGATGAGGTCTACGCCGGCCTGTTGCAACCGGTCGATCTCGGCACGGGCCTCTTCGGGCGTGCTGACGCCGACGGAGATGTTGGGGCGGCCGTTGAGGCCGGCATAGACGCGCTGGGTGCCGTCCACCAGCGGACCTGCCACGTAAACCCGTGGCGCGGTGGCGCCGTCCTCCCAGGCGATGGCACGCAGGGGCATGACCTTTTCAACCAGACCGCCGGTGTCGCGCACCGACGTGATGCCGTTGGCCAGCAGCAGCGGGTACCAGGCATCGACGCCGAGGTCCGGGTAATAGCTGAGGTGGACATGGGCATCCCACAAACCGGGGATGAGGAACTTGCCGGTGCCGTCAATGCGCTCGGCAGTGTCGGGCAGGGTCATGGCTGCGGTCACGCCGACCGCGGCGATGGTGTCGCCGCTGATCACCACCGTGGCGTTTTCCAGCACCCGGGTGGCGTCGACGATGGTGACATTCTCAATCGCCGTGACCGCCGGCAGGGCGCCAGTGTCTGGTGCGGCTTGCTCGGCCGTCTGCTGCGTCTGATCGCCGCACGCCACCAAAGCCAGCGCGACAGCACCCATCATCCACGACCGCATGGCCAACCTCCCTCGTTTTGAGTTGTTGCCCCCATGGTAGCGCCGTTTTAGGTTTTTCGCATGGCCCGTTCGACGATTTTCCGCCCGTCTCCCGCGCTCGCGACCGTGTGAGTTGTCGGTTTTGGCTGGTCCCGGCATGATGCCGCTGAATGAGGAGGGCACCCCATGGGCAAAGTCTACGACCGTATCGACGACCGAATCCGCGGCTGGGTCGACAATCAGCAGATGTTCTTTGTCGCCACCGCGCCGTTGTCCGGCGACGGCCTGGTCAACCTGTCGCCCAAGGGGCTGGACACCTTCCGCATCCTCGATGACCGGACGGTCGCCTATATGGATTTCGGCGGCAGCGGCATCGAAACCGTCTCTCACGTGCGCGAAAACGGCCGCATTGTCATCATGATGTGTGCGTTCGAGGGCCCGCCGCTGATCTTCCGGTTCCACGGCACAGGGGAAATCGTCACGCCTGCCGATCCCGGTTACGAAGACCTGGCAGGGCACTTCGACCGCACTCAAGTGGGTATCCGCGCTATTATCAAAGTGAACGTCGAGCGCATCTCTGATTCCTGCGGCTACGGCGTGCCGTTCTATGACTACCAGGGCCAGCGCGATACGCCGATGCGCCATCTCAGACAGAAGGGCGCTGACGGCGTGCGCCAATACATCAAAGACAACAACGCCGAGAGTCTCGATGGTCTACCAGGGCTGACCGGCGCCGAGGCGGATGCGTTCCAAGCGCCGGACGGCATGGAGGCGGCAGAATGAGCGATGCCACACAGATTGCCGTCATCGTCGGTGCCGGGCCGGGACTCGGATTCGCCACCGCCAAACGCTTTGCCGCAGCCGGCATGACGTCCGTGCTGGTCTCGCGCGGGGCGGAGCGGTTGAATGACCTTGCCTCGCAAATCGATGGCGCCGTTGCGTATCCGTGCGATGCGACAGACGAAACCGCGGTCGAGACAATGTTTGACGACATTGAGTCGAAGCACGGCCCCGTCGAGGTGCTGGTCTACAATCCGGGCGGCGGCTTCGGGCGAACGCCAGTGGTCGAGCAGACCGCCGAGCGTTTTCGCGCCGTGTGGGAGTTCACGGCCTTCGGCGGCTTCCTCAACGCCCGCGCAGCCGCAACGCGCATGCTCACGCGAGGGCAGGGTACAATTTTATTCACAGGTGCGACCGCCTCCCTGCGCGGCGGCAAAGGTTTCGCCGCCTTCGCGTCGGGTAAGTTCGCCCTGCGTGCTCTTGCCCAGTCGATGGCGCGCGAGCTCGGGCCCGAGGGTATTCATGTTACCCATATCAACATTGACGGTATGATCGGCGACAGTGACGACGGCTCCAAACTGGCGCCCGATGACATCGCCGAGACCTATTACGGGCTGTACAAGCAGGCGAAGTCGAACTGGACCCAGGAACTCGACATCCGGCCCTGGACCGAGAACTTCTAGCAGCAAACGTAAAAAAACGGCGGCCCGCTAGAGCCGCCGTTTTCGTGGGAGCCGGGGCAGGCGGCTACATCGCCTTGAGGCGATCCTTCATGAGCTTGAGCATCTCACCGATCTGCCGCTTCGCTGATTTGTGCTTCTTGATGGCAGCCCAGTACTTCTTGACGTTGGCGCGGCCCTTGTAGACGTCCTTGACGCCGAATTTCGCAGCTACGGCATCGACAAACACCAGAGCCGGCGCGACGTAGCAGTCGGCGATGGTGAAGCCTTTGCCGCCCGCGCAGGGTCCGGGGCTGATGTACATGTTGAGCACGTCCAAGCCCTGTTCCAGCTTGGCCACGAGGTCTTTCGCCGCGGCCGGATCCTTCGGCGAGCGGCCCATCAACTGGCGGAACAGCTGTAGCGCCGGGTCTTGCACATAAAGCTCGCTGATGGTCGCGATCAGTCGCGCGCGGGCGGCGCCGTTGGCGGATTTCGGAATAATCGCCTTCTTCCCGTGCGTGTCATCCAAGTAACTGAGAATGACGCCCGATTCATACAGAACCGTTTTGCCGATCTTCACCGTCGGAATTTTGCCAAACGGATTGAGCGCCAGATACTCCGGCGTTTTCAATCCACCTTCCGGCATCTCAACGCTGTGGTCGATGCCCTTGTGGTCGCACGCCAGAATGATACGGGCGACGAAGGGCGAGAGGGGGCTTCCATAGATTTTCATGAGTGTATGTCCTTACCGCGTGCTTATTTGCCGCCGCCGAAGAATTGCTTGGCCATAACGTCCATCTCTTTCAGGACCACTTTGGTCATCGGATCGCGCTTGAGCGCCGACCAGTACTTCTTGACCTTCTTGTGCTTGGCCAGCGGGTCTTTAACGCCGAAGCTGGGGACAACCAGGTGGACGAAGAACAGCGCCGGTACGCCATAGCAGTCGGCGATGGTGAACTTCTTGCCCATCGCCCAGGGTCCGCCGTCGGCAAGGAGATCGTTGAGGACGGTCAGTCCTTTTTCCAATTCGGCGAGCTTTTCTTTGACCAACGCCTTATCGCGTTTGGCTGGGTCGCGCTGGCCGAACAGGCCGGTTACCACGCCCTGGACATAAAGATCTGAGACGGTGGCGATCAGGCGCGCCTGTGCCGCCGCTTTGGCCGAGCCTGGGATGATCGGCTTTTTCGGGTACTTCGCTTCGATATATTCAACAATCACCGAGGATTCCGGCAGTGTCAGTGCGCCGTCCTTGATGGCCGGAATTTTGCCGAGTGGGTTGATCTTTAAATATTCCGGAGTCTTCAGGCCGCCTTCGGGCATCAGCGTTTCATGCTCGATGCCTTTGTAGCGCAGCGCCAGCAGCGCGCGGCAAACGAAGGGCGACAAAATTGCGCCGTAGACTTTCATGGTGTTGCGTCCTCTCAACAGGATTTTGGGTGGTCCCATGCACCGGGCTTATTCTGCGGGTGCGGGCGGTAGCATACGCAAACGGGTGAAAAAAGCACGCGGGATTCTGAACGGTTCGCACCGGCGCCGACCCTTTTCTCCCCACGGGAATCATGATTTTCTCTGTCCCTCACAAAAGGGAGGGGCTCAGGTGGACAACCGGAATATCCGAGGCAAGATTCTCTATATCGGCAGCGACGGGAATGAACGCGGCCGGGAATGGTTCTCCATGACCTTCCATGAGGACGGCCAGCGCACTCTGCGGGCCCATTGCGAAATCGACGACACGGAAGTGATCCGCGAGGTCACCTATACGATGGACGCCAATTGGCGGCCGCTGGACTGCTTCAACCGGTTGCACGTTGGGCGGAAATTTCTGGGCAGCGGCTGGGTGCGCGTCGACGGCGCCGAGGCGGAGTGCGAGGTGCTGAACACCACGCTCGGCCGTGTATCGCAGCGCGTCACTTTGGACGGCCCGGCGCACAGCCTTACGGTGCATCCGCTGACCTGCGATGTCTTTCACTGTGCCGGGTTCGATCATGGCCGCAATGAAAACCCTCAGACTTTGACCAACGTCCTATCGACGTCGCCGCTGCCGAACGGCGGCAGCGGGCCCTTCCTCAGCGCCCATGAGGTGACGGTGCAATACGACGGGCGAGAGTCCGTCACTGTTCCGGCCGGGACGTTCGAGGCCGATCACTATCATTTCGTTCTGTCGCCGCAACCGGACGGGACGCCGCGCCGGGAAGACGTCTGGTGCCTGCCGGATGACTTCACCTTCGTTAAAGTGACGGTGGATGGATTTCTGAAGAATTCACGCTACGAGCTCGTCGAATTCGAAACGGAGTATTGAGCGCATGAAGATTATCGGCGCAGGCTTCGGCCGGACCGGCACTAAATCCATGAAGGAGGCGTTGGAGCGTCTCGGCTTCGGGCCGTGCTATCACATGTTCGAAGTGTTCCGGAACCCGGCGGACATCCCAGTGTGGCACGATGCTGCCTTCGGCAGGGACGTCGACTGGAAAGCCTTGTTTGCGGAGTACGGCTCAGGTGTTGATTGGCCGATCTGTCATTTCTGGGAACCCCTCGCGGAACTTTATCCGGACGCCAAAGTCCTGCTCACCGTGCGGCCCGCCGATGGCTGGTACACCAGCATGACCAACACGATCTTCAGTCATATCGAAGGTCATAGGCCGGAAGACGAAAGCGGCCGCATCTGGAAGGAGATGGTCGACAAGATCGTGCGTGAAGACACGTTCGATAACCGCACCGAAGACCGTGCGCACTGCGAAGCTGTTTTCGAACGCCACATTGCCCATGTCAAAGATACCGCGCCGGCGGACCGGCTTATCGTTTACGAGGTCGGCAGCGGCTGGGAGCCTTTGTGCGATGCGCTGGGCGTGCCGGTGCCGGACATTCCGTTTCCTAAGACAAACACGACGGCCGAATTCCAGGCGCGGTAGGATTGCCGTCTAGTCGATGAGCTTCGGCGGCGGCTTGTCTGTGTCGGCCACATGTAGCACCCGTTGCGGGTAGGGAATCTCGATGCCGTTGTCGTGCAGCATATCCCAGACCTCCAGCATCACTTGGCCTTTGACGTTGGTGACGCCGTTCTCCGGATCGCGAATCCAAAAGCGCAGCACGAAGTTGACGGAACTGTCGCCGAATTCGACCAAGTGGCAGACCGGTTCGGGGTTTTGGACCACCCGGTCCGGCTTCTTCGCGGCTTCCGCGGCGAGTTCGCGTACCTCGCGCGGGTTGCAGTTGTAGGTAACGCCGAAACGCACTTCCATGCGCACTTCCCGTGCGGTGTGCGACCAATTGACGACCTGATGAGTGACAAAGTCATCGTTGGGGATCAGCAGTTCTTTGTTGTCACGCGTCGTAACGCCGACATAGCGCGCGTTCATTTTATTGACCCAGCCGAAGGTTGGGCCGACTTCGATCACGTCACCGGGTTTGATCGACCTGTCGAGCAGCAGAATGATGCCGCTGATCAAATTTGAGACCTGCTTCTGAAGGCCGATACCGATGCCGACACCGACCGCGCCGGAGAACACCGCCAGGGCAGCGAAATTGATGCCGACGCTCGACAGCGCGACCAGGACCGCGACAACGATCATAATGAAACGGATGACCTTGCCGATCAGTACGCGCGCGCGCGGCGTGATGTCTGAGACCTGCATCAGCTGACTGTCGATTAGTTTGCTTGCCGCGAGTGCCGCCCACATCAGGGCCGCCAGCAGCAGTGCGCCGTTGACCATCGTCAGCACCGTGACCTTGGTCTGACCCAGGGGGATGCTCACGGAGTCCAATGCGTTGATGGTTGGTCCAAGCAAGCCGACAATGTTCAGCGCGGCAATCGTCCACGCTAAGGCGGCGACCAATTTTGACAAAAACGCGTTGGCAATCAGGGATGACGTCAGCCGGATCAAGATCCAGGCACTCATCAGGCTGGCAATGACTTCGAGCAGGCCGCTGGTAATGCCGCCCTCGATCTGATTGACGATGCCGGTGGCAAGCCACAATAAGAGCAGAAAGATAATCGCGAAGAGTTGCTGCGAAATCGCAGTCAGAAACCGGCGCAATGGCGACAGAATGCGCAGCCTGGTGATGCGCTCCTGAAGGCGCGGCCGGATCGGCTTCTGAATTCCGTAGGAAAGCAAGACCGTAAGAACAAGGATGCCCAGCTGAATCAGGGTGTCGATCGCGAGTACCTGATCCTGGAACCAAGTCAGTGCCTGGGCATACAGCGTCAGCCACGTTTCAGGCTTCAAGAGGTCTTCTAACTTCATCGCCCGATTGTCGCATTCTTCGTCCAATCCGTCGAGCCAACACACGGTTGTGATGTCGCGTAGAGATTCGCCTATGTTTTACTTTCCGTTTGGAAGAGGAGCGCGGGATGCGGAACTCGAGATTGTCACGTCGGACGCTATTGGCCGGCGCGGGACTAACAGCTGCGGCGGCGATGGCTGGTGTGCCGGCAGGCGGCGTCAGTGCGTCAGCGTGGTCGGACCGTAAGAAGTATGTCGATGTCGGCGACGGGCTGAGAATGGCCTACGTGGAAATGGGCGATCCGGACGGCGATCCGATCGTCTTCCTGCACGGCAACCCGACTCAGTCGTATTTGTGGCGCAAGGTCATGCCTCACTGTGCGCCCTTCGGAAGATGCATCGCGCCGGACCTTATTGGCATGGGCGATTCCAGCAAGCTGCCGAATTCCGGTCCCGGCGTGTACACCTACCAAACGCACCGCACCTATCTGATGAAGTTGTTCGAGGCACTCGACATCCACGAAAACCTAATTTTGGTGATCCACGACTGGGGCTCAGCCCTTGGGTTCGAAAAAGCGCGTCACCATCCGGACTCGATCAAGGGCATCGTCTACATGGAAGCCATATTGCGCCCGCCAACGGCTGCGCTGCCGCGCGCGGAGGATCGGGGCGCAGGCGGCGGTACGCCGGGGCGTCCCGGCGGGCCGCCCGGTGGCCCAAATAGGGGCGCGATGCGCGTAGAAAACACCGGCGGGGGCGGCAGCATGTTTTCGATGCTCCGGTCGCCGGCCGGAGACGATGCGGTCCTTCAGAACAACATGTTTGTCGAACGCTTCTTCATCGAGGGCGTGAAGCATTACATGACCGATGAAGATAAGGCGGAGTTCCGCCGCGGCTACGAAAATCCAGGCGAAAGCCGCCGCCCGACGTTGACTTGGCCGCGAGAATTGCCGCTCGGCGGCGAACCCAGGCGCAACGACGAGATCGTCGGCGACTACTCCAGCTGGTTGCTCAACGAGTCCCACGACATCCCGAAGCTGTTCGTTCGCGCTATCCCCGGGGCGATATTCGCAAATCCGATGATGCTCAATTTCGTGCGGCAAATTCCCAATCAAACTGAAGTCGAAGTTTATGGCGGGCACTTTGTCCAGGAAGTGTCGGGGGATGCGATCGGCCGCGCCATTGCCGAATGGACTCCAACCATTTAGGCGCGATGGGAATGCGGCCAAACAAGTGTCTTGATATTGAAGGTCGTAGCCTCGCTTACGTCGATGTGGGCGAGGGGCCACCGGTGGTGCTCGTGCACGGCAATCCCACGTCGTCATACCTGTGGCGCCATGTGATCCCGCCATTGGTCGGCGCCGGTCATCGCTGCCTGGCGCCGGACCTCATCGGCATGGGCGAATCCTCGGAGCTGGCGGACATTGGACCGCGCACGTATTCCTACGCCGTGCACCTCACGTACTTTAATGCCTGGATGGACAGTCTCGGGTTAACGGAACCGGCCATCTTAGTAGGGCACAATTGGGGCGTGCCGTTGTGCTTCGAATGGGCGCACCATCATCCGGATTTGGCACGCGGTCTCGTGCACACGGAAGGCCAGATCGCGCCCGTCACCACGGCAATCGCGGGAGATCGCTTCCGCGCTTTTAACGCCCACATGCATTCGCCGGAGATGGAGGCGGATGTGCTGGGCGACAATCTCTATCTGCGGCAGTACTTTTTCCGCTACGTCGAAGACATTCTGTCGGCAGAGGACAAAGCTGTTTATACCGCGCCCTTCCGCGATCCGGGTCCGGGCCGGCGCCCGACATTGGATTGGCCGTGTGAAATCCCGGTTGATGGCGGACCCGCGGACGTGTTCAAGCGGCTGACCGACCTCAAAGCCTGGATGGCCGGAAACCCCATTCCCAAGCTTTGGATCGTCCCGACCGAAGGCAGCATTATGACTGGCGAGCGGCGCACTGCCGCGGACTCGTTTTCTTACCAGACCGCCGTCGAAGTGATCGGCGGTCATTACACGCCGGAGACCTCCGCGCCCGCCATCGCGGACGCGATCCTTGCGTGGAACAAAGTGCTCGGTGAATTTACGAGAGCGCGCTCTTAAACAGGTCCAGCGTTCGGCCATGGGCCAATTCCGCCGCCGACTTGTCGTAATGGCTCGCGTCGGTTTCACGGGCAAACCCGTGATTGCAGCCGGGATAGGAATAGATGGTCACATGTTCGTGGCCTTCCAGTCCGGTTCTAACCTGATCGGCGGCTTCCTTCGGCACAAAGGCGTCTTCTTCTGCGATATGCAAAATGGTGGGCGCTTTGATTTTGCCGGCTTCGCCGAGCATGCCCTCGATACCGACGCCGTAGTACCCGGAATTGGCGTTTGAGTCCGTGCGCGTTGCCGAAAGGAATGTCAGCAGGCCGCCGAGACAAAATCCGGTCACGCCGACCTTGCCGGTGCAGCCGTCCCGGCCGCGCAGGTGATCGATTGATGCCTGAATGTCTTTGATGCCTTTGTCGACGTCAAACTTACCGTACAGGTCGAGGCCTTCGTTGAATTCCGCTTCAATGGTCGGATCCAGTTGCACGCCCGGTTGAATGCGCCAGAACAGGTCGGGTGCCAGCGCCATGTACCCTTGGCTCGCCAGCATATCGCAAACATCGCGCAGCCAGCCGTTCACGCCAAAAATTTCCTGAACGACAACCACACCCGGTCCGCCGTCCGCCGGCGCCGAGAGGTAGCCCATGAAATCGCCGTCTTTACCTTTGATGGTGACTTCAAATGAACTCATGACATTGCACTCCCTGCTAAGGGGCTCCCAGTTGTTTGACCGTCCGAGTCATAAAAGGAATTCGCCCCAATGGCCAGAGGGTAGGGCAGGACATTTACGCTGCGGGTGTTATTCCGCGGCCGTTTTCCAAGCGCTGCTGCGGCCCATGATTTCATGGGTCAGCGACGTGCGCATGGCGTAGCGGTCCCCGCGGTAGTAGGACACCAGCCATTCTACCGGCCGTCCGGTTTCGTCCATCACCAGCCGGGTCAGTTTGAGCAGAGGCGCGCCAACTTCGATACCGAGTTGCACGGCCACCGCAGGTTCGGCCAGTGTCGCCGTGACTTCCTGATCGGCGCGGGTGACATCTACGCCGGCCTCTTTGAGGCGCACCAACATCGGCAGATTTTCGGTCTCGGCTCTCAGGTTCGCGGCCACATCTTCGGGCACGTAGGCGGCAATGACCGCCAACGGATCGCCGCCAGACAACCGTAATTGGTTTGATCGCAATACACGCTCGCCGGGATCGAGACGCAGCAGGGTCGCGATTTCCTGTGACGGAGATACGAAGTCTGCAGAGACGCTGCGCACGTCCGTTGCTTCTCCGATCGCCTGCACCGTCTGCAAGAGGTCGTCGAGAGCGTTCGGCGTGGCCGGAGGTCTGACCGTGTCAGAGACGAAAGTGCCGCGCCCGCGCTGGCGCACGACCAAACCATCGTCGACGAGTTTGCGCATCGCACGCTTAATGGTGATGCGTGAGACGTTAAACTCTTCGCACAGCACGGCTTCGGGTGGCAGCGGCGTGTCAGGCGGATAAACCCCCGCGCGGACATTCTCTTTCAGTACCAGATAGACTTGATGGTACAGCGGGACAGCTAATGTCTCATCGATGCGCGGCGGAATGTTGGCGGCGTGGTTCATGCGTCAAGCACCAGGCCGGAGGAAATGTTCACGTTTGTGCCGGTCATCGATGCGGCGTGGCTCGAGCACAGGAACAACACGGCTCCAGCGCATTCGTCAGCCGTCGCGTAATGACCAAGCGGCAGCGCCTTCTTCAATCCGTCATGCTGATCGTCGGACAGACGGTCGAGCATCGGCGTGTCGACCGGTCCCGGCGAAATGACATGGCAGCGAATGCCGTCGGGCGCCCATTCCTTGGCGACGTAGCGGGTCAAGTTGACCAACGCCGCCTTGGATGACGCATAGGCCGCGCCAGACAAGTAACTGCCGCCGTTGTATCCGTTGGACGAGCCGCACAGCACGGCGACACCGCCCGGCTTGGTCAAATGTTTGTAGGCGTGTTTCAGAACAAGAAACGATGACGTCATGTTGGTGGCGACGACCGTGTTCCAATCCTCGAGCGGCATTTCGTCCAGCCGCCCTTTGCCGACCATGCCGGCCATGTGGATCAGATAGTCGAGCCGGCCGAATTTATCGACGCATTGTTGAATGGCACCGGCGACCGCGGTTTCGTCCGTGACGTCGAGCGCCAGCGGCAACACCCGCTCATCGTCGAAAGGGACGGCGCGGCGGCCGGTGGCCGCCACAGTCGCGCCGGCGTCCAGCATCATACGGACGACGGCCTGGCCGATGCCGCCGGTCGCGCCGGTCACAAACGCGACGCGGCCGGTGGCTTCGAGCAGGGGTGGCGGTGAGCCGGAGCTCACTCGGCGGCCTGTTTCACGTTCTGCACGAACGCTTCATTGATGCCGTCGAGCATACGCCAGCGCATTTCCGTCGACGCGCGCACGGCAGAAATGGCTTTCTGCTGCAGTTCCGGCGTCGTCGAGTAGTGCGTGGTGATTTCCAGGCCGACGTGCGCATGTTCGGTGTCGCCTTCGATATGCACATGGAAGAACTCCATGTCGTCGTCGTTGAGGCCCATCTTGGCCATGGCTTCGACGTACTTGGGATACAGAGTCGGCAGCTGACCTTCGAGGGCGACCATGATACCGGCCGCGCCTTCCGCCAGATGGCGCACGTTGACGAGTTCCCAAATCCAAGAGCGCATGGCGCGGGTGGATGGCAGCACTTGGCCGTTGTGTTCGGCGTCGTAGAAGTCTTCTTCTGTCATGCCGCAGGCCTTGCCGAATTTGACCAGCAGATCCGGGTGACGCTTTTCCGGGGTATCCGGCATTTCTTCGCCGAGCAGGTTTTCGAGCATGTGCTGACGGGCCTCGAGGTCATCAAGGCGGCAGAAGAACTGCGCGAACTGCTGCGGGATCGGATCGATGTAATAGAAGTGCTGAACCGCCCATTGGCCGATCTGCTTGAGGCTCAGTTCGCCGTTGGCCCAGGCGATGCTGAACGGGTGTCCGCCGGAGTGAACAGGTGCGCGCGCGGCTTCGAGCGCTTTGTAAAAGTCGGGTTGACTCATAAGTGACTTGGCCATGGTTGTCTCCTTGTGGTCTTAAGTCTTCGTACGGGTGGGAACTTGAGAAACTCAGTCGCTGGCGCCCCATTTGGCCAACGGAAACGTATCGACGGGAATGGTTGTGGTTTTTTCTTCGGTGAAGAACTGCAGGCAGTCCTTCGCGCTGTCGCGGCCGATGCCGGATTTCTTGTAGCCGCCGAAAGGCGCGCGCAATTCACGCGTCATCGGGGTGTTGACCCAGATGGTGCCGGCCCGCATTTCCTGCGAGGCTTTCATCACCGTCGGCAGGTGGTCCGACCAGATGTAGCCGACCAGCCCGAATTCGGAGGCGTTGGCGATGGCCAGCGCTTCATCGAGGTCGTCGTAGGTCAGGAAGGTCGCGAACGGGCCGAAGATTTCTTCCTGGCAGACCTGCGCGTCGTTGGACTTGGCCATGACGGCAGTCGGTTCAAGATAGAGCCCGGTGTCGTGACGGCTGTCGCGCTGACCGCCGGTCAACAGTTCGCCGCCGTCCTTCTTGGCGATGTCGACGAAGCTGAGTACGCGTTCCATGTGGCCGCGATAGCAGACCGGACCGATTTCCGTCTCCGCCGCCATCGGGTCGCCGACTTTGATGTTCTTTGACCGCGCGACAAACTTTTCGATGAACTCATCGGCGATGGAGCGTTCGACCAGGATGCGCGATCCGGCCAGGCACTGCTGCCCGTTGTTGGAATAAATGCCGAGGATGGCGCCGTCCAACGCGCGCTCAAGGTTGGCCGAGGCGGCGATGATATTGGCCGACTTGCCGCCGAGTTCCAGGCCGACCGGCTTGAGGCCTTCGCCGGCGCGGGCAGCGATCATCGCGCCCGTCGTCGTTCCGCCGGTGAATGACACGACATCCACCTCCGGGTGCGACACAAGCGCGTCGCCGGTGACGTGGCCGCGGCCGTTGACGAGGTTAACCACACCCTTGGGAATATCGGTTTCGTGGATCAGTTCGACCACGCGGCGCAGGGACAGGGGCGTGAACTCGCTCGGCTTGAGCACGCAGGTGTTGCCGAAGGCGATGCACGACGCGATCTTCATAGAGCACAGGGCGAGGGGGGCGTTCCATGGGCCGATCAGGGCGCCGACGCCAACCGGCTCGCGGGTGACAATGGACAGATACGGTTTCGTCTGTGTGTAGGCTTCGCCGGACGCCTGGCTTGCGACTTCTGCAAAGAACTCGAAATTCCAGCCGGTGCGCTGCACGTGCATGTTCTTGACGTAGTTCAGCGTCAGCCCGGCGTTGAGGCTTTCGATGTAGGCGAGCTCGTCGGCATGGGCGAGCAGCACGTCCTTGATTTGCAGCATGATCTTCTTACGCTCGTCGACCGACATATGCCGCCAAGGCCCGTTCTCAAACGCGTCACGGGCGGTGCGCACGGCGGTATCGACTTCTTCAACCGAGGCTTCGCGCAGGACCGAGATTTGTTTTTCCGTGATCGGCGAGATCACCGGAATGTCCTCGCCTGAACCCGACGGGTTAACGGACTGGCCGCCGATAAAACTGGTGCAGTGCGCGTTGACGGAAAACTTCTTCATCATGTCTTCGGTTACGGCATTCATGGCGTGCTCCCATTGACGTTCGTTTTGGTCTTAAGCGCGGCGGTCATGGCATGTATCCGCCGCCGTTGATGTGAATCACTTGGCCGGTCATGAAGCGCGAGGCGTCTCCGGCCAGAAACAGGATCGGGGCGACAACGTCGTCGGCGACGGCCAGGCGCTTCATCGGTGTCGCCTCGGCGTACTTCACGGTATCGACATGGGTTGCCTTGCTTTCGTCCTCACCGCCGCGGCTGGTGCCGCCGCGCAGAAACGGAGTATCAACCGCGCCCGGCGCAACCACGTTGACGCGAATGTCCGGTGCATTCTCGTTCGCCAGCGATTTGGACAGCGCGATGACTCCGGCCTTGGCCGCGCCGTAGGGCGCCGTGCCGGGCAGACCTTTGAAGGCCAGACCGGACGCCGTGTGCACCATCACGCCGCCGCCCGCGGCTTTGAGCAGCGGCAGGGCCGCACGGGCACAGAGAAAGGTCGAGCGCAGGCTGCCGTCGGTGACGCTCTCGAAGATGTCTGTGCTCATGCCGGCGACCGGCTCCGGATCGACCGTGAATCCGCACAGATTGACCAGCACATCGCAGCCGCCCCATTCCTTTTCCACGGCCGCGAAGGCCGCGTTGACATCGTCTTCGTTGGTGGCGTCCACGGCCACGTGCAGACAGGAGTTCGGCGGCGGGTGCGCATCCAGCGACACCGGCAGGTCGAGCACGGCAACTTTCAGATCCAAATCCAGGCACGCGTTCACGAGCACGCGCCCGATGCCGCCACACCCGCCGACCACGACCACCCGGTTGCCTGGTTTCGGGCCGAGCCGCGTGTAATTCATGGCGGTGAGCGCTGCGGTGTCCATGGCAATCACCCTGACGTCACAAGGCGCTTGGCCTTGTCCTGGGTGAATTCCGTATGACAGGCAGGGCAGTGCAGTTTAACTTCCGGCCGGTCGAGCAACTCAGGACCGACGTGAAACCAGTCGTCGCAGGACGGGCACTGCGTCCACGACGTATTGCCCGATTTCTCCCAAGAAGCGCCGCGGCGCGCTGTTTCTTTTGTCGTGCTCATAGCGCCATTTTCATAATGTGGGCCATCCGCTCATATCGACGCCCTTCAGCAACGCTGCCGCGCGCTCCATGGCGTCTGCCGGAACTTTCGAGCGCGGCGGCACAGGCGGCGGCGCACCGGGACGGCCGGGCAGGGGAATGCTGGCGTCGATGCCCATCTTGGACAGCGTTTTCGATCCCGACGGTGTCGACGGATCGAGCAGCGAGCCGGACAATCCATCAACGGTGAAGCTGTCACGGCTCCACTGCACGCGGGTCGCCAACGCGAACATCATTTCGGAATCGTCGAACAGGTCGATGTCTTCGTTGACGGCAATCGCCAGCTTCAGGCGGCGGTACGACAGCGCGGCCATCAGCGCATCGCGCACTTCGCCCGGGCCCGGGTTCTCGACCTGGATGTAGCCGTGGAAGCGGCGGCCCTGAGCGGGCACATGCACGTTAATGACACTCGGGGCGACCTGTTTGCAAAGCCCGAAGACCTTGCCTTCCATGGCCATATTGTCCGGTACCAGCATGTCGGTCAGACCGGAGCCGTAATCGTGATAGATCGCATTGTTGCGCATGGTGATGCAGGTGACATCGACGACGGGCGCCGCGACCTGGGGTCCGGAGTAGCCGGTGTATTCGCCAAACGGGCCATCGGCTTCGAGCACGTCTTTCGGCACCGTGCCTTCGATAACGATCTCCGCGTCCGCAGGAACCATGATGGCGTCGCCGAAGGTGCGGCTTGGTGTGACGCGCAGCGGTTCGCCGAGCAATCCGCCGCAGGCTCCCCAATGGCTTTCCGGATAGGCGAGCTTGGCCTGTGTGCCCATTAGCACTGCCGGGTGATGGCCGATCCAGAACACCACAGGACAGTCTTCGCCGCGCGCCCAGAACTTGCGCATGTTGCGGTTGTTGTGAGACGCCGGATACGGGAAGTACGACATCCGCTTCTTCGATTTGATCCAACAGCGCTGGATCGCGGTGTTGTCGGTCTTGGTATCCGGGTCGTAGGTGGTCGCGTGCGCAGCTGTGAAATACGGCCCTGGATCGGTCATGTGCTGGGTCAGCGCCGGCAGCTTGGTCAGGTCAACGTCGTCACCTTCGAGCACGATCTCCTGAACCGGTGCGGTCCCGCCGTTGATCACCGTCGGCGGGATATGACTGCCGGTGCGCTTGGCGTAGATCGGGGCGGCGGTGCGGTGATCGTTGATTCCGAGCGCCTTGGCCACCAGCGCGCGGCTGGCCGTCAGATTATTGACGACGGGAATGTCGCTGATCGTCCCATCGGCGAGCTTCGGCTGCGCGATTTTGACGATCGGGCGTTTTCCCGCCTTTTCCAGGGCGTATTGCAAAGCAGTGATGTCGTGCACGACGGACGTCGGTGCATCCACGGTCATCACCGCGTCCCGTTCTGCATCCAAGAATGTGCGTAAATCGACGATCGCTCTCACCCCATCAAGAGCGCCAAAAGGTATATAAGTATGCCTTTATGCTCAAGAGCTATTCATAGAATTTATTCCTCATATATTTCAATGGATTAGCTTGGCCCCGCCCGGACGCCGGCGTAACCGTCCCCGGCATTCAGACTTCGTTTACGCAAATCCGTTAAGGAATCGAAACAAACGGTGGGGACAGCACACAGTGGCACAAGACACAAAGCGTCTGATCGTCGGCATCAGCGGCGCGTCCGGGATTGTCTATGGCATCCGGATGCTCGAGGTTCTGCGCACGTCCGGATTCGAAACCCATTTGGTGATGTCCAAATCGGCGGAAGTTACGCTGGCCTATGAATCCAAGCTCAAGGTCGCCGACGTCAAGAAACTCGCCGATGTGGTCTATCAAAATGCCGACATCGGTGCGGCCGTCTCGTCCGGCTCGTTCAAGACTGCGGGCATGGTGATCGCGCCATGTTCGATCCGCAGTGCGTCGGAAATCGCCACCGGTGTCACGTCGACGTTGCTCACGCGCGCGGCCGACGTCGTGCTCAAGGAACGCCGCCGTCTCGTGCTCATGGTCCGTGAAAGTCCGCTGCACACTGGCCACCTGCGCACACTCACCCATCTGTCCGAAATTGGTGCGGTCATCGCCCCACCGGTGCCCGGTTTCTATACCGATCCGAAATCGGTGGATGACATCGTCAATCACAGCGTCGGGCGCGTGCTGGATATGTTTGAGGTCGACAGCGGTCTGGTGAAACGCTGGGGCGAACCCGGTGGTTCGGGCAGGAAGAAATAGGAAACATTGGGATGACCGGCGGCGATCAATCGCAAATCGGCAAAGGGAACCCGCTGTGGGAATTCTCGCTCTGGGCTTATGGATTGCAGGGCGTGGATAAAGCATTGCTATCGCTGCAAGATCGTATGGGTGCCGACGTTAACATGGTGCTGTTCTGCGTCTGGCTAGCCTACCGTGGCGGAAGCGCCAGCGACCTCACCGAAAATATGTCAAACGCGCTCAAGCTGTCGCGCGAATGGCAGGTGGCGATGGTTGCACCGATCCGCAAATGCCGCGAGAACCTCAAAGTGCTGATCGAGGGCTCCGGCATGAGCGGAGAAACGAAGGCTCAGATGGAAGGTTTGCGAGAACGCATCAAAGCCAACGAAATCGATCTCGAGGCGCTACAGATCGTGGCCCTGCACGGATTGGTCAGGGGCAGGAACGACAAAGATCTGGGCGCGCCGATAGACATTGTTACCCAGAAAGAAGACGCGCAGAATTACCTCAATGTCTATTTCACCGCGTGCGGTATTCAACTTGACACGCTGGCCCAAAGCCACGTGCTGCGTATCTTGAACGGTGTCTTCAAATAACGCCGGAGTGCGGCGCTGCCTGACAGATTCACCAGGGAATTTCTTCGCCGTCCCATTCGAAAGACCGGGTTACCCCATCGCGCGGATAATTTTCGATCTGGGCAATCATGCCGGCGACGCGCTCCTTTGGATCCCCGAGCGGCATGCGGCCTCGCACTTCCGCCATGAAATCCGTGTCTGTGGCGCCCGGTGCAACCAAGCCGACGAGAATCCCGCGCTCGGTGATCTTCGGATGCTTGGCCAAATTGATCATCACCATGTTCACCGCCGACTTCGATGCGCGGTAGTAGTAAAGACCGGGCCTGTTGACGGAGGCGATCGAGCCCTGGCTTGAGGTGACAGTAAAGATCATTTTGCCGTCGCTGGCCGCGACATGCTCCAGAAATGCTTCCGCCACCTTCAGCGGACCGGCGACATTGACGTCCATGACATCCTGGAAGGTCGAGTAATCGAGCTGGCCGAATTGCTGGGTCGCCGAGCCGCCGCCGGAAATGCCGGCGTTGTTGACGATCAGGTCAATCGCAATACCGCCGAGTTTCTTGGCCAGTGCGTCAACACCGCCGTGATCGGTGACGTCCAGCGTCTCAACGATGATCAGGCCGGGGTACTGCGCTTGCAAGGCCGCGAGAGACTCTGGCACGCCGTCGCGCCGGTGCGTGGCGTATACGGTCCAGCCTTTCTCCGCGTATTGACGGGCAAACTCTAGGCCGATACCGCGGTTTGCCCCCGTCACCAGCACCGTGCTGGCCCAGGCCGACAGCGGCATGAGGACGAGAAGGGCGGCGATTATGAAACGCATGGCGTGGTCTCCGTTAGAAGAGGGGGAGCTACCAGGGGATTTGATCACCATTGTAGTTGATCGGCAAACCCACGGTCTCCATTGAGATGTCGTCAATCACCTTCATCAGTCCGGCGACGCTTTCGTCCACGGTGATTGAGCCCGGACCGCGGAAGCCGGAGGCAAACAAGAGTTCCGTCTCGACCTGGCCCGGCGCGATCAAGCCGATGACCAGCCCTTCCGACTTGAAATCCGCGTGCATGGCACGCATGGCCATGTTTACCGCCGCTTTTGACATGCGGTAGCCGTAGAAGCGGCCAAGCCGCTGGGTCAGGGTCATGGAGCCCAGGCCCGAGGTCATGGTCAGAATTTTTTTCTGATCGCTCGCCCTGACGTGCGGCAGGAAGGCGCGGGCCATCTTAATCGGCCCGTACACGTTTACATCCATGATGAACTTGATTTCATCGATGTCGACGTTGTCGGCGCTCTGTTTATCGATATCGCCAAGCACGCCGGCGTTGTTGAGCATTACGTCGATGGGCGTGCCCTCGTACTTCGCGGCGAGCGCGGCGATTTCCGCATCATCGGTAACGTCCAACTCGTCGACCGTGAGATTGTCGTATTTGGCCGCTAACGCATTCAATTCAACCGCACGGTCCGGCGCGCGCGCAGTGGCGATGACGCGCCAGCCCGCTTCGGCGTACGCTTCCGAAAGTCCCAAGCCGATGCCTCGGTTTGAACCGGTGATCAGAATCGTATCGGCGCTGGCGAGCGCTGGCAAAAGTATCGCCATTGCAGCGATAAGTGAGGTCAATCCTCGACGCATGATGCTGTCCTTCCTAACTGGCGACCGTTACCAGGGTACGGTGTCGCCCGTGTAAATGATGTATTCGCCCGAGGTGTCCGGTCCGAGGTTTTCGATATTGCGGATGACGCCAGTCACGCTCTGTTGCGTCGTCATGCCCATGCCGCCGTAGCCGGCTTGATTGAGCAGGCGTGTTTCCACCACGCCCGGCGCGAGGATGCCGACGTATATACCGCGCGGTGCGAGTTCCACCGCCAGCGCCCGGTAGCCCATGTTGATGGCTGTCTTGGACATCCGGTAGAGGTAGAGCGCGCGGAAAAATTCCGACGGTCGCACGTTCGCCAGTGACGCCGTGCCTGATGTGATCACCGCGATCTTCTTCTGCTCGCTTGCCGCGACGTGTTCGAGAAACGCTTCGGCCATCTTCATCGGGCCGATGGCGTTGGTCTTGTACACCTGCGCCATCGACTCAAAGTCGATGTTGCCGATGGTTTGGACTTCCGGCCCGCCTCCGAGAATGCCGGCGTTGTTGAGCAGCACGTCGATCGGTGTGCCTTTCAGCTTGTCCGCCAGCGCATCGATCTCGCCGTGGTCGGAAACGTCGAGCGTCTCAATGGTGACATTGTCGTGCGCCGCGGCGAGGGCCTGGAGGTCCGTATCGTCCGCCGGGCTGCGGCTGGTGGCGATCACCGTCCAGCCCAGGTCCGCATATTGTTTGACGAACTCAAGACCGATGCCGCGGTTCGACCCGGTGATGAGAACCGTCGCGGCGGAGGCAGCCTGAGCTGTCACCAGCGATGCGGTGAAAACCGCGAACGCGAGGAAGCGTGTCATAACGAAATCCCGTGTTGGGGTTAGAACGGCTGAGGCGTGCCGTCATAGCGGTAGTAAGCGCCGGAGTCCTCGAGCGTCAGCCCGTCGATCACGGAGATCATGCCAGCGATGCTGTCTTCCGGCTCGATCAGTCCGGGAAAACTCACGTCACCCATTTTTTCGACGCGCACCGTGCCGGGCGACAACAGGGTCACCGTAACACCGTCTGCCTTCAAATCGGACGCGACGTTCTTCATGTACATGTTCAGCGTCGCCTTGGATGTTTTGTACCAGTATCCGCCCGGCATGTTCGGGCCTCGGAACCCGAACGACCCGGCCAGTGACGAAACAGCGACGATTTTTTTGTCTTCGCTCGCCTTCACATGCGGCGCGAAGGCTTCGGTCACCTTGAGCGGGCCCAGCGCGTTAATGCGCATGAAGTTTTCCCATTGGTCGTAGGCCAGCGTGCCGAAGGACTGCGGCGCCGGATTGCGGAAGTCACCGGTGATGCCGGCGTTGTTGATCAATACGTCGATCGGTGTGTCGGCAAGCTTCACGGCCAGGGCGTCGATCTGCGGAAGGTTGGTGACATCCAAAGTCTCGATACGCACTTGATCCGGATATTCACCGCGCAAGGCGATCAGCGTGTCCGGTTCGTCGTCGCGGCGGTGGGTGGCGATGACGTCCCAACCGCGCGCGGCATATTGTTTGGCGAACTCGAGGCCGATGCCGGAGTTCGATCCGGTGATCAGCACGGTCTTGGCGTCGGCGGTGAAACCGGTCAGCGCGACAAACATGGCGGCGAGAAGTGGCAGGCGCATTGGAAACCTCCTGGCGGAAAACGCAAATTAGGGGGCGATCATAGTGGCGTCCTCAGGTGCCCCGCCAGCTTCTCGGGAAAGTGACCGCATGGCGGAGATGACTCCGCGGGCGGCTGACGATACAACGGAGGCGCAGATACCTGATGGAGAGGGGAACGCACATGATCACCCGCATACTCAGCCTCGCCGCCGCCCTGCTGGCCATCGGCGTGCACAGCGCGGCGGCGCAAGAAGTTCCGGAAAACACCGGGCCCAACGCCAATATCGTCAGGTGGGCCGAAGGCTCCTACCGCTATGCCGATGCCGCAGGCGAACGCGACCGGGGAACCGAGTCCTTCAGGTTGACCGTTCATCCGGATGGCACGCGCACCATGATCATGTGGCATGACCTGTTTGCCCGGAACCTTCAGTATTCGGTGATCCTGCGTGTCGAGCCGTCTTTCCGGCCGATCCAAGCCTTCGCCAATTACTGGAGCGAAAACGGCTATAAAGGTTCGACTCTTGTCACGGTCGACGGCGATACCCTCACGGCGATCACCCACGGGCCCAACGGCCGTGTCGACCAGACATTGACCGTTCCGGACGGCCTGTCCATTGGCTCCCACCCGGTCTCGGCCGACGGCTGGCATGCCTGGCACGCCGACCACGGTTCGGATGGGGTTCAGCAGACGGGCGCGCTGTACGGCATTGAGTCGAGCGGGGACTTGTCGAAGCCGCCGATCGGCGCGCTGACCTACATGGCGACGGAAGTGCTCGGGACCGAAACCGTGACCGTGCCGGCCGGAACCTTCGAAACCACCAAATACCGTCTGGCCGGGCGCACCAGCATCTGGGTGACCGGACCCGACCGGCTGGTCGTGCGCATGGCCAACGCGCGGTTCAGCTATGAGCTGCTGACGCTGACGCGCGGCGGTGCCGGCGACTAACCAGCGTCTGATACCCTAGGGCAGGTCGCGCGCGACCCGCAGACCCAGTTGCCCATACCGTTGATTGGCGGTGTACCGGCCGCGGTTGGCGGCACGGCGGCCGCGTTCTTGCACGCTCCAGCCGCCGCCGCGGTAGACGCGCTGCTCGCACGCGCCGGCGTTGACGGCGGAGCCGTCCGTGGGCGCGTTGTCGTAAGATGGAACGTAACAGTCTGCAAGCCACTCCCAGACGTTGCCGTGCACGTCATAGACGCCGAACGGATTGGGATGCAGCGTGCCGACAGGGGCGGTCTCGGCGAAGCCGTCATCGCAGGGCACGCCGTCCCAGGGCATGTCCGGATGCGCGGCCATCGACGTCATGTCGTGGCCATTATCAAACGCGCACAATCCTTGGGGGTGGTCACCGAAGTGATAGACTGTCGTCGTGCCGCCGCGGGCCATGTACTCCCATTCCGCTTCGCTGAGCAAACGGTACGCGTATCCGGTGGTTTGCGAGAGCCAGTCCGCATAAGCCGACGCATCCGCCCAGTCGATACAGGCGACGGGTTCGGTGCCGGTTTGCGGGTAGTGCGGATCCCGCCAGGATTTTCCCGCCGTTAATTCCCATTTGTCGCCCACCCACACCGTGCAGTCCGGGCCGCTCGATCGGCCGGTGGCGGCGGCGAAGGCGGCATACTGATCGCGGGTCACTTCGAAGCGTGAGACTGCGAACGGGGCGGCGATGGTGACCGTGTGGCGGGGACTTTCGTCCGCATCCCTCAAGGGTTCGGATTCGGGCGAGCCCATGACGAAGTGTCCCGGCGGTATGACGATCATCTCGGGGCAGCCGGAGCAATCTTGAAACACGTCGCCGGGCTCCGGCGTTTGAGCGCAGGCGCTTGCCGCCAGGACAGCGCCGGCAAGGTGACACAGCACGTTCAGGAGTCGAATTCGGGTCATGGTCTGGGGGCCGTTTTTGGATTGAGGTTGCACGCCAGCCAGTGTGCGGCGGAGCGCGCCGCGCTGCAATGCGCAGGATGGGGATGATTTCGTCCCACCTGATAGCTAATCTGGCCGTCTCGCAGCGTAGGATCAAGGGGCGCGGTACGGATGCGGCACAACGGATTTATCAGGATCATTCTGCTGATCTGCTTCTGTGGCGCGCTGTCGCTGCCAGCGCGTGCACAGTCGGTTGAACTGCCTCTTGGCATGCCCGCGCCGGCAAGTCCCGTCTCAACCGGTGGCGCGCCTGCGGCCTATCGCCTCGACGTGCGGTATGCCGACGGCACCATCCTTAACCCAGTGGCCGGCCGCCGAGAGCCGGTGCGGCTGCGGAGCTATGTGTCCGAGACCACCGACGCCGACATCCCGTTTCTGGCACCCTTGATCGAAGCGGCCCCCGGCGAAACGGTGCGCCTGCGGGTCACCAACAGCCTGCCTGCCGAAGATCCGTCGTGTCACGGTGACCACGCCAACGTCAACGTGCCGCACTGCTTCAACACCACCAACATTCACGCTCACGGTTTTTGGGTCAGCCCAAGCGGCAACAGCGACAACGTCTTTGTATCGATCCGTCCTGGTCAGACCTTCGACTACGAATACAACATCCCGGAAGACCATCCCTCGGGGACGTATTTTTATCATCCGCATCATCATGGTTCGACGGCGCTCCAGGTGTCGAGCGGGCTGGCCGGCGCGCTGATCGTCCGAGGCGGTCGCGTGCCCCGGTTGACGGCGGAAGGACGCTGGGTGCGCGGCGACCTCGACACCTTGCTGAAAACGCCCGGCGGCGATGCCTACCCCGAACGCACTATCGTTTTTCAGCAGATTCCTTATGCCTGCCGCAATGCGGAGGGATCGATCCGCGTGCGCGACGACGAAAGTTGGTGGTGCGCCGAAAGCGACACCGGCACCATCGAGAATTACGACCAGTTCGGCCAATCGACCTGGGATCGCTCCGGGCGATTTAACGCCCTCAACGGCCATGTCATGCCGACCTTCACCGGTGCACATGCAGGGCGTGTCGAGCGCTGGCGCCTGATTCACGCCGGGGTGCGCGACACCGTGCGGGTGCAACTGCGCAAGCTGCGCCAAGGCGCGGCCGCGGACTTGCCCGACGGACAAACACCGGAAGACCGCCAAGCCTTCGTCGATGCCAACTGTACCGGCGACCTCGTGCCGTTGTTCAGCGTCGCGCTGGACGGCCATACCCGCCACCGTGTTGCGGAAAAGCGCGACGCCTTCCTTCAACCCGGATACCGCGAAGACCTTCTGGTGATGTTTCCCGAGCCCGGCACCTATTGTGTTATTGACGGTGAAATCCCGCCCGAAGAGTCGATCAGCGGCCGGCCGCAGGAACGCGCGCTGCTCGGCTATGTCGCGGTGGGCGGCACGGCCGCGCTGGACCCGGCTGGCGTCGCCGGTGCGATACAAGCGCAGCTGGTGGCCTCGGCCGTGAGTGAGTTTGACGGTGCCGTACAGGACGCCATTGTCCGGGACCTCACCGCCGGTCTGGCCCTGTCCGCGTTTGTCGACCACGCCGACATTGCTGACAGCGAAATTACTGGCAAGCAGACGCTGGGTTTTCGCTATCACAACGTCAACCTGCCGCCCGATCCGCCCCGTTACCAGCATGAGGTCGGCACCCTCGGGCTCGACATCGGCGGCGAGATGATTCTGACCAACTCCCAGCCCTACGATCCGGATCGCATCGACCGGGTGCTCGCACTCGGCGGTGCAGACGAATGGACGTTGGCCTCATTCTGGGGTGGGCATCCGTTTCACATCCACATTAATCCGTTTCAGATCGTCTCCATCGTCGACCGCGATGGAAAAGATGTCAGCGGACCCGGAACCGGCCAGTACGCTGGCCTCAAGGGTGTATGGAAAGACACGCTGTTCATCGAGGAAGGCTACGTCTTCAAGGTGCGCAGCCGCTACCGGCGCTACGTCGGCGACTTCGTGCTGCACTGTCATATCCTTGATCACGAGGACAAAGGCATGATGCAAAACGTGCGGATCGTACTACCGGACTAGCGCTGGTGCGCGATCCAGCCTACCAGGTCATTTCGTCGCCGGTGTTGGCGAAATAGCGCCCCGACATTTCCAGGTCGTACTTGTCGATCATCGCCATCGAGCGCGACACGCTGGTCTCGACGTCAATCATAATTTGCTTTGGCAGCCCGGAGGTGAAATCCGTATCGACAAAGCCAGGTGTCAGAATGCCGATGATGACTCCCTTTGCCTGGACATCCGGATGCAGCGAAACATTACGCATCACCATGTTCAGTGCCGATTTGCTTGCCCGGTAAAACACCTGCCGCGCGCCGCGCACATTGCTCAGTCGGCCTTCGCCGGACGAAATGTTGATGATCTTTTTCTGGTCGCTCGCCGCGACATGATCGAGGAATGCTTCCGTGACCTTCAGCGGCCCAAGGACATTGACCGACATGACGTCATCGAAAACCGTGTAATCGATCTCACCGAAATCCTGGGTGTTGCGGCCTCCGGAAATCCCGGCGTTGTTAATCAATACGTCGATCGCCGTGCCACGCAGCTTCTCGGCCAGCGCATCGATCTGATCTAGATCGGTGACATCCAGGGTTTCCAGGCTGACATTTTCGAACTCGGCGGCGAGGGCCTGCATTTCCGCGTCGTCCGCCGGCGACCGCGACGTCGCAATCACGTCCCAGCCGCGTTCGGCATAGCGCTTGGCGAACTCGAAGCCGATCCCCCGGCTGGCGCCGGTGATCATCACAGTCGCGGCGTTGGCCGTCGTAAAGGCGAACAAGGTCAGCAGTAGGGCAGTGACGCGCAGCATGGCTTGTCTCCTAGGATTGAACGTTTAGCCTACCAGGGCATCTCTGTACCGTCGTACTGAACGAAATCGCCCGAACGCTCCACGGACAGTCCGGCAATGACATCGCGCATCTGCGCTACGCTGTCTTCCGTGGTCAGCGGTGAAAAGCCGCGGTAGTCGAAGTCTTCGTTGGCTTCCGCTTCGGCCTTTGACAGCCCGAAAGCCTGACGCAGCATGCGGGTGTCGACACCGCCGGGATGCAAGATCGCGACCGCGATGCCTTGTTCCTTCAGGCCCATGGCAGTACCGCGCATGGCCATGTTCACCGCCGCCTTGCTGATCGAATAATACGGCGCGCCGGGCATGCCGCCGCGCACCGAGGCAATCGAGCCCGACACGCTTGAGATCACCACCACTTTCTTTTCTTCGCTGGCGCCGACATGCGGCGCAAACGCTTCGGTGACCTTGAGCGGCCCGAACACGTTGACCGCCATCATCTGTTCGAACAGGTCGCGGTTCAGGTCGCCCCAGGTCTGGCGCTTGCGGTCGCCGATCATCCCGGCATTGTTGATGGCGATGTCGATGGGCGTGCCCTCGTACTTGGATGCCAGCGCAGCGATCTCGGCAAGATCGGTCACATCCAGTTGTTCGACGGAGATGTTGGTATTGGCAGCGGCCAGCGCCTGCAGGTCCGCATCGTCGCCGGGAGAGCGGGACGTGGCGATAACATCCCAGCCATCTGCCGCGTACTGCTTGACGAACTCCAGCCCGATGCCCCGGTTCGATCCGGTGACAAGGACGGTGCTCGCTGATGCGCTCGCGCTTGTCAGGCCGATCAGCGCGGCCAGGATAATCTTTTTCATCTTTCGTCTACCTGTCGTTCAGGCGTCGCCGATTTCGCGGACGCTGCTACCACGCCATCGGTGCACCCGTGTATTGCATGAATTCGCCGGAAGTTTCCGCCGTGTACCAGGCAACGACGCTGCGGACGCCGGCCGCGCTGTCCTCGACGGCGACCTTTGGAATGTCGAACGGCGCGGACATATCGGTATCAACCACGCCTGGGTGAATCAGGCCGATGATCAGGCCTCGATCTTTGGTATCCATCGCCAGCGTGCGCATCAGCATGTTCACCGCCGACTTGCTGGCACGGTAAAAGTAGATGTTGCCGTTGGTGTTCGCCATCGAACCGACGATGCTGGATATGGTGATGATCTTTTTCGTCGGGCTGGCTGCGACGTTATCCAAAAACGCTGTCGCGACCTTGAGCGGCCCTAGAGCATTGGTTTCGAACAACACGTCCGCCGATGAGAAGTCCAAATTGGCTAATCGCTGCACGCCGGGATCGCCAAGCACCCCGGCGTTATTGATCAGAACGTCTATTGGCGTGGCGGCCAGCGCGCTGGCTAACGCTTCGATCTCCGCATGATCGGTCACGTCTAGAGTTTCGATCCTGATGTTTTCGTGTTCTGCCGCGAGTGCCAGCAGATCCGCGTCATCGTCCGGAGAGCGCGCCGTGGCAATGACGTTCCAGCCGTCGGCGGCATACTGCCGGGTCAGTTCGAGACCAAGCCCTCGGCTGGCGCCGGTAATGAGCACCGTCTCCGCCGCGACCGGCTCGGCCAGAAAGGCGGTCAACGCACCTATGAAAAACAGTGAACGCATGAAAGCCAGCTCCTCAGAACGTCGATAGCGCGATGCTAAGGGGTCTATGCCACAGGGGAAAGGGGGCTCAGCTATGGCGCTTGACCCATTCGATCACCGGCGGCGCTGCGGTTTCGGGTTCTTCGACCATTAAATACGTGCCGCCCAGGTTTGGCATGATCTTCAGTTCTGCCGAGGGGCAAAGATCCAGGAAGCTGTCGACGGCCGGCTTGAGCTTGTCGGCGCCGTTCTGGCCGGACGACCCCATATAAAGCATCACCGGCATGGTGAGCTTCGCGACGTCAGCGGACAGATCGCAGGTGTAATAGGCGTCCATGATCTTGCTGATCGCCGCAATGGAGAAATTCTCGGCGAACACCCCGGCTTCGAATTTGGCAATCTCGTCGCCTTTGGCGCCGTAGACATACTGGTCCGCGCAGCCAATCCATTGGGTGAAACGGGCGAGTGCCTGGTAGCCGAAGTTCTCGGCAAGAGCGAGGTACGTCGCCGCTTTCTGGCGTGACGCAGGTGCGACCACAAACATTGGGAACGTGATCAGACTTGCGACGCGCTCCGGGTAGCGCGCGGCGAAGCGGATCGCGAGCATGGATCCCGTCGACGTCGCCCACAGGTGCACTTTGTTTTCGCCCCCGTCGTACCCAAGGTGATCGAGCACCACGGCCAGATCATCGACCCAGCGGTCCAGCGGAAACCCGCCCGGCCAACCCCGATCGGATTTGCCGCACCCACGCGTGTTCCAGTCGATGCATTTGAATTCCTTCGCCAGCAGAGGGCGGACGCCGTGCCACTGGGCATCAAGCAGGCCCCATCCGCCGGTCAGCACCAAAGGCGGGCCGTCTCCTGTGACTTCGTACCAAATACGCGTACCGTTGTCGGACACATGCGTCATGGTTTTTCCCCTATCTCCGTCCCTATGGAACAGTCTAGCGTGGCACCCAGACCAAAGACGACAGAGGTTGATGCGTGGCGTTCATCTGGAAATTGATGGGATATCTTCGCCGCATGGCACTGGCGGGGCCACTGCTGCTTACCGCCTGTGGTGACAGCGCCCAGGACACGGCGGCCGATACGGTGGCATTGCCCGGCGGCGACACCCTTCGCGTCGGTGTCATCGCGTTGCCGGCCATGCTCGGCAATCCCTTCGCCTCGCTGAACGCGCCAACGATTTATACGTGGTCCGCGATTTTCGACAGTCTCACCTACGTCGGCAACGACGGCCATGTGCAGCCCTGGCTGGCGGAGGCCTGGCGTCAGACCAGCGACACCACCTGGGAGTTCGATCTGCGTCCCGGTGTGACCTTCTCCAACGGCGAGCCGTTCGATGCCGCCGCCGTGCTCAACGCGGTGGAATACCTGGTCAGCGACGACGCGGCGACCGAAGTGGTTGCCCAGATGCTTGGGTCCATGGCCGGAGCGCGGGCCATCGACGATCTCACCGTCGAAATCACAACCACGGCTCCAAACGTGCTGTTCCCGCGTGAAGCGGCCAGCCTGCGCATGGTTGCTCCTCGGCATTGGCAGGCCTTGGGGCGGGAAGCCTTTGCCAAGGACCCCCACGGCACCGGGCCGTTCCGGATTGTTGCCTGGGAACCGGCAGTGGTGCGGATGGAAGCATTTGAGGGGTCCTGGCGGCGGCCGCATTTCAAGAAACTCGATATCTACGCCGTGCCCGAGGGCCCGCAGCGCGTCGGCGGCATCATCTCCAATCAACTCGACGTCGTGCTCGGCACGGTGCCGGACACCATGGCGGAACTCGAAGCCGCCGGGCATCAGTGGATCTCCGTGCCGGGGACGGGGACATATATATTCTCGTACATCATCAACCCCGAGCATCCCGCGTTCGGGCCCGCCAATGCGCCGTTGATGGATGTCCGCGTGCGCCGGGCTCTGAATTACGCCGTCAACCGCGAGGCCTTTATCGAGGTACTGCTGGACGGCAGGTCCCGTGCGCCGACCCAGCCGGCGCCGGCCATGGCCTTCGGATACGACCCGGATCTCACGCCTTATCCGTATGATCCGGAGAAGGCGCGGGCGCTCCTGGCCGAGGCCGGTTATCCGGACGGCTTCGATCTGGTGTTCGAAATAGTGCCAGGCACGGCCATTCCGAACGGCGTGGCGATTTATCAGAAGGTCGCCGAGGACCTGAGCGCCATCGGCGTCAATCTGGAGCTCAAGACCTTTCCGCTCTCCCAATACTTCAATGCCATCCATACCGGCGACTTCCGCGGGCAGGGGTTCATGATGGACTTTCCGACCGCGCCACAGATGGATGCGCTCAGGGGAATGCGCTTGCATAGCTGTCTATGGAAAACGCCCTGGATGTGTGATCCGGACGAGCAGGAGTTGATCTCGGCGGCTCTCACCGAACCCGATCTCGCCAAGCGCGAGGCGATGACGCAGGACCTCATGCGCCTCTATCACGACCAGTCGTACATGCTCTATCTGTTTGAATCCGTCGATTTCTACGGCGTCCGTGCCGGCCTGGACGGCTTCAAGGCGGAGGGTCTGTTCATCGAGTACGAGAAAATCCGTCCCAGCGGAGTCACGGCCGAAAAATGACTCTATTTGAGTCACTTAGGACTCAAAGTTCACGGAAAATCTGAATCCCAGGTAAGGCCGCGAAACCGCCCTACGTCATTGACGTAGCGGACCAGTTTCCGGCCTGCGCCCGGAGTCCAAAAATGACCCAATACCAATGCCTTAGCAGACTCGGCTCACATGCGATCGGAATCAGTATTCGCTGCGTGCATGGGCTCGTTCCACGCCAGATGAGTCCTGGGAAACTTTTTAGTCTTCTGAGGCCCGGCTGAAGGCGGCCTTGCCCTCGCGCAGCAGCTCGTACATCCGTGCCCCGTCTGCGCCGGTTGAATCCAGGATCTGTCGTAGGGCTGTCTCCGAGGACTCTTTCCATAGCTTGCGCTGGTCTTCCGTCAGCTCGATGTAGTTGACGCCCTTGGCTTTGTCCTGGGCGACGACGTCTTCGACGTAGGCGCGGACGTTGCGCCGCTGGGTCGCCAGGTCGTCGTAGGCCTTGATCAGGGCTGCCTTCTGATCGTCCGTTGCGCCGTTGAACCAGCGGGCGTTGGCAAAGTTGATCCCCATCTCGTATATGCCCCGCAGCCGGGTGACGCAGCACACCTGGCCGTCCAGGGCGTTGTGCACGAACACCACGTTGGTCAGGCCGCCGTTGACCAACCCGGTCTGCAAACCGGGGATCAGCTCGCCCAGTTCCAGGATGGCGTGGTCAGAGCCGACGGATTCGACAAAGGACTGCAGGATGATCGACGGTGAGATGCGGAGGGTCTTGCCCTTGAGGTCCTGGGGCACGACTACCGGCTCGCTGACAGTATAGAGCACCTGCCAGCCGACATCGGTGAACACCAGAGGCTCCAGGCCGACCTCTCGGAACAGGTCGCCGATCGGCTCCGCCAGGTAGGTGTCGAGGACGAAGTCGGCCTCTTCCAGGCTGTCGAACACGTAGGGCGCCATAAGCACGCCCATCTCCGGCACCAACGACGTCATGCCCTGGGAGGAGATGCTGATGACCTGGATGCGGTTGCGGCGCGCGCCGGTGATCAGCTGCTGTTCCGAGCCGAGCTCGCCGCGCAGGTACCACTCGAAGTCGAACTTGTCGGGCTCGGCCTGGATGCGCGCCTGGAAGCCCATCCACTGCTGCCACCAGACGCTGTCGGGGAACGACAGGACGCCGACCTTGCCCTGAAGGGGCTCGGCGCCTGCCACGCGTGACAGGGCAAAGACAGCGGCAGCGAGGGTCACAATCCATTTCGACATGCCGAGACACTAGAGCCCGGACTTGGTTCACGCAATCGCCGAGCCTGCTGGCGGTGGGCCAACAGCCTGTGGCACGATGCCGCCATGCCCAGCGAGTCTGCCCCCCAGCCAGCCCCCCAGCCAGCCCCCCAGATCGTCGATGAGAACGGCCAGCCGGTCGTTCATAAGTTCGTGCGGTCCCTCGATCTCGGCGCGGGCACGCAGACACTCGACAACCGCCTGCTTGTGTTTGTCCATTTGCCGAAGTGCGCCGGGCGCACCTTCTCGGCCATTCTCGACAAGTGGTTCCTGTCCGCCGTCGGGGATGCTTCACGGGGCTGCTACGCCACCGGGACGATCTACGGGCAGTACCTCGGCAGCGGCAAGGGTGAGGCCGCGGCTGCCGTCAAGCGCGACCGCACTGACCTGGCGTATCTCCGCGGCCATCTGCCCTATGGCGTCCATGCGGGGTTCGACCTGGAACCCGTCTATGTCACGTTCCTGCGCGAGCCGCTGGCCCGCAGCCGGTCTCACTTCGCCTTCGGCGCCGAGCGCGGCGGCTGGACCCTGGACACGCCCTTCGCGGATGTCGTCGCGCGGGGCGGCATCGCCGACAATCCGATGACCCGGCAGCTTGCCGGCCTGACCGATCCAGACGCGCCCTGCACCGAAGACACGCTGGCAGCGGCCCTTGAAAACCTCCTGACGTTCAGCTTTGTCGGCCTGGCCGAGCAGTTCGATCTCAGCTTGCAGGTCTTCCTCAGCCGCTTCGGGCTGCCGAGCGTGATCTATCTGGACCGCGGGCGGGGGAAGTCCGTGGCGCTGCCCGACAGCCTCGCCGGCCAGATCGAGCCCTTCATCACTTTCGATCAGCGTCTATACGACAGCGTTGCCGTCGAGCCCGTCGCGGGGCAAACGCGCCCCGACCTGTGGGTCGACAGCACGGTGATTTCTGTTGAGCCTGCGCCCGGTCAGCCGATCCCGATTGCGGGCGTTGATGTCATCCGCGATACCCTGGCGACGCGGCATTTTGAATTCAGGGAACCGCTGGCGGACGATGCGGGGACGGCGAAGCACTGAGAGAGGATAACCGGATATGGTTGAACGCAGAGACCTCCTTACCGGATTGGCGTTCGGAGCGGCCGCGACAGGACTGGCCTTGAGCGATGGCCGCGACGCCTGGGCCAACTGGGGCTCTATCGCGCCCGGTTACTCACCCGGCGAGGATTTTGACGGCCGGCTGCTCGTCAATAAACCGCGGGCCTATCAGGTGATGGAGCAGGCCGGCGTTGACGGCCTGGTCGCGCTCAATCCGGTTAACGTGTTCTATCTGGCGAACTACCTCGGCTACAAGGTCGCTCAGATGTATTCGTTCCCTGCCTTCGCGGTACTACCGCGCGATCCGGACGAAACTCCGTTTCTCATCACGTCCCACGTCGATCTCTGGAATATCGCCAATAGTGAACGCGAATACCCAGAGCTCATGCCCTACAGCTTCGCCACCAACTGGCAGGAGTACCTTGACCAGGGCAACTGGGCGACTCCTCCGGCCGCAGGGCCGGCGACGCCGTGGCCGGTCGATCCGGACAATTACGTGCCCCGCGAAGCCGAGTGGCTGGCGGTGCAGGATCACTACAACGGGCTGATGTCTGCGTCCTCCGAGTACGCTCTGGCGCGTGCGTTGAAGGAGAGTGGCCTAGCCAAGGGGACGCTCGCCGTCGATGACTGGCGCATCGCCAAGGTGCTCGACAGAGTTGGCCTGGATACGGTGACCTGCGTCGAGGGCGACAACATTTTCCGCCGCATTCGCCAGATCAAATCCGACGTCGAAATCGGGCACATGCGCACCGCGGCCAGGGCCAACCGGGCTGCCGCCGAAGCCATGTTCAAGCGGATCGACAAGGGCGCAACCCGCGCCGATATCGACCGGATGTTCATGGAAGAGGCGGCCGCGCGCGGTGCCAAGGCGACCTGGATCGCAGCCGGCGGCGTTGGCGGTCTGCCGGACGGCGAGGTCGTCGAAGGCCGTCCGCTGCTGATGGACGCAGTCAGCCAGATCAATCTCTATCACGGCGATTTCGGCCGCACGTTCGTTCTGGGCGAACCGTCGAAGAAGCTCGGGCAACGCGCGGCTTTGATGCGGACAGCCTGGGACGAAGCCTTTGCGGCGTTGAAGCCGGATCGCACGTACTCGGATATTCGTGCCGTTGCTCAGGACGCGATGAAGAAAACCGGACTGCCGATGTTCGGAATAGGTGCGAGTCCGCATTCGGTCGGGTTGCAACACACTGACGAGCCGTTCGTAGATGGGTTGCCGTTCCAGAAGCGAGACGATCTCGTGCTCGAAGAAGGCATGACCCTGACCGTGGATTTTCCGTACATGGAGCCGGGCTGGGGGGCCTGCCATCTTGAAGATCTGGTGGTTATCACCAAAGACGGCGCGGAAGCGCTTGGGCGCATGGATGGGCCGTTGGTTATCGGGTGATCCCGAATACACATTGGATAAGGGAGGACCCTATGCCGACCGTACTGATTACCGGCGCCAATCGCGGCATCGGACTGGAATTCACCAGGCAATACGCTGCCGACGGCTGGGACGTCATCGCCTGTTGTCGCGATCCCGAGGGAGACAGCGCCGCTGATCTGCGTGACATCGCGGCGGGGTCGGAGGGCCGCGTTGCGATCGAGGCGATGGATATGCTTGATCACGCCTCAATTGAGGCCGTCGCCGCAGCGTACAAAGGCCAGCCGGTCGACGTACTGATCAACAACGCCGGCATTATCGGCCCGGTGCCGATCCCGGATCATCTAGACGCGCAGCATTTCGGCACCATCGATTACGAGGTTTGGGACACGGTCATCCGGACCAACACCTTCGCGCCGATCAAGATGGCCGAGGCGTTCGCCGACAATATCCGGGCAGGGGAGCAGAGGAAGATTATCACGCTCTCGAGCACAGTGGGCTCGTTCCAGGAGGAACGCATTCCCGCCTTTTGCTACTGCACCTCTAAGACGGCTGTCACCAAAGCCGTCCAGTTGCTGGCGGAAGTGCTGCGCGGTGAAAACATCATCGCGATGGCGTTCTGCCCCGGTCACGTTAAGACCCGAATGGGAGAAGCCGGCGGAGCCACCGTCGAGATTCCCGACAGCGTCACCGGTATGCGCGGTTTGATCGCTGGGTTTACCATGTCGGATACGGGAACCTTCCGCCGGTACAACGGCGACACTGTCGCATGGTGACCTCGACACTGTTCGATAACGAGCGCGATATTCCCGAGTCCGTTCAGACTGGCCCATTTCTCAGTGTCTTCGTTGTCCATGGCATTCGTGACCCAGATGCGTACGCGCGTTACCAAGCGATCGGCGATGGCAAGAGCCTCAAGCCGACTCATTTTGGTGGAGAGGTCCTGGGCTTCGCTAAGCCGGTGTTCCGTTTTGTCGGACCGGAGGACGCCCATGCCGTGGCCGTTATTCGCTGGCCTGATTTCGCAGCGTTCAGGTCCTGGCGTACCCAAGAAGTCTATGCGGCGGACGGTGTCGCGGACATGCACGCCGCGGCAGAGAGCGAAAGCGTCTATTTCCTGCCGTGTTGAAGGTGGAGGGGCGGCGGCAAACGATGTATTGGCGGGCCGCCTGTGGCGTGCTTAGGTGGGAAAGATATCTCTGAGGGTAAAAAAATGGGCGGGACTATTGCCCCGCCCCAAGTTTCAGGGACGCACCTCTGATCAGAACCGGTGTTCTTGTCCGCAAGAAGCGAGGCAGGAACACCGGACCTCTGAAAAAACGACAAACAAATCGACAATTTTCGATGTGGTATGACGGCTGGGACAAATTGAACCACGGGCCGCAGGCAAACCATGCGCGCGCGGTGGGACGTCTGCGGAAACTACGACCTGTGAGCTTACTGACATTGACCCCTGGTTCCCCTGAACCCGTCAAATCCGATCAAAGTGTCCCAGACAAACACAAAAATGTCACGATGTTTTGGGGTTTGCGGTGCATCCACCCACAACATCTAGTATGGCGAAGGGTGGGTGACTCCGCAGTATTCTGCCCGAAATTGGCTCGTCCGCGCGTCTTGGCAGGTTCGTGAGACGCTCTGGGCGCGATGACGGCCTTGTGACCGGAAAAAGGCAGAATCCAGCGAATCGTCGCGCTTGCGTCCATCCCAGGCGGCTGTAGAATGAGCCCACATTTGCAATGACCTCCAGGGGGCTTAAATCCCCTGAGAAAGTGTGATTTGGAGGCAAGAATGGCGATCAAGCTACGCGTCAACGGCCAGGATCATGACGTCGACGTCGATCCGGAAACGCCGCTTCTCTGGGTGCTGCGCGACAATTTGGGCATGACGGGGACCAAGTACGGTTGTGGCATCGCGGCATGCGGCGCGTGCACGGTTCATATTGACGGTGTGGCGGAACGCTCTTGCTCAGTTCCTGTCGAATTCGCTGATGGCGCGGAGATTACAACAATTGAGGGTTTGTCCGACGATCGCAGTCATCCTGTGCAGGCCGCGTGGATTGAAGAAGACGTGCCCCAGTGCGGCTATTGCCAATCCGGAATGATCATGTCCGTTGCCTCGCTTTTGAAAGAAATTCCGAACCCAACGGACGAGGATATCAACACCTACATAACCAATATATGCCGCTGCGGGACATAC
>JAYQVH010000018.1:0-60676 GCA_038148375.1 Rhodospirillaceae bacterium
GGTGTGGAACCGCATCCCGGATGAGATCCGTGAGCGGATTGTCGATCTGGCCCTTAAGAGCTTGTTTACCAAAATGGCATAGGACACCCTAGAGCGGTATCCATTGATGGGCGGATACACAACAAAGACATGCGCCCCGCCGCGACGGGGGATTTCGGCGCCTTGCCACAACGGCATTGGTCGCCGGATTTGAACGCGCCGGGGCACGAAAAGAAAGGGAATTTCCATGTCCGATTTCATGATGAGTCAGGTCAAAGGCCTGTTGAACAAGGTTTCCGATGACATGGAAAACCTGGCGGAGAGCAACTCCGACCAATTCAAGATGCTGCTCGGCGCGATCGATGATCTGGCCGCCAATATGTTTGCCACTCAGTCTGTCGTGACCAAAATGCTGGAAAAAAATCCGGTAAGCGCCGAGGACGCCAAGGCTTGGATTCGTGAACAGGCGCAGGCTGCGGGCCAGGAAGCACCCAAGGCCGAGGCGATGGTTGAATACCTTATCACCAAGTGATCGCGGCGGACCCGGTTCAGGGTCCTGACCACTTTTTACTTTTTGCCGCATAATGGGCATACGGCCGGCGTCTTCAGTCGCCACGGCCGTTTTTGTACGGCTGCCCTTATATGATTTTCACACTCTATCGCATTTTGACGGATCTCAGCGCCTGGCCCATCAGGGCGTGGCTCAGAATGCGTGCGTGGCGGGGCAAGGAAGAACCGTCGCGCCTGCGCGAGCGCCGCGGCCTGACGGAAATGCCGCGGCCGGCCGGACGTTTGGTCTGGTGTCATGCGGCAAGCGTGGGTGAGTCCACCGCGTTGCTTCCCCTGATCAAGATGATAGGCACCCTGCCTGAGACATCGGTCCTGCTCACCACCGGCACAGCGACGAGCGCCCGGCTGATGGCCGAGCGGCTGCCAGAAGGCGCAATTCATCAGTTCGCGCCATGGGACCGCCGGATCTGGATTGCGCGCTTCCTCGATCACTGGCAGCCCGATCTGGCCGTGCGCATGGAATCCGAACTCTGGCCGAACACCCTTGCCGCGTTGCGCGACGGCGGCATCGCAACGGCAATTGTCAGCGCGCGCCTGTCCGACACGTCCGTGCGCGGTTGGCGGCGCGTCCCGTCAGTTGCACGTGACATCTTCAACGGCGTGTCGTTAGTCCTGGCACAAACCGAGGAACATGCCGCGCGTTACGGCGCTCTTGGAGCGAAACAGGTCATGGTCGGCGGCAATCTCAAACTCGCAGCTCCTCCCTTGCCGGCCCGCCCGCGAGACGTTGACGCCTTAACCAGCGCAGTCGGCAGCCGGCCAGTTTGGCTGGCCGCCAGCACTCATGCAGGGGAAGAAGAGACGGCTTTCGACGTCCATACGGCTCTGAGGGAGAGCTACCCCGGCCTGCTCACCATCGTCGCGCCGCGCCATCCGGACCGCACGGACTCGATCCTGGCCCTTGCGAAATCCCGGCACCTGACTGTCGCCGTCCGCAGCCGTGCGGAGTTGCCCGCTGAGGACACAGATATCTACCTGGCCGACACCTTGGGTGAGCTGGGAGTGATGTATTCCTGCGCCAAGGTCGTTTTCATGGGCAAAAGTCTCAAAGCCCACGGCGGACAAAATCCGCTCGAGCCGCTACACTTCGGCTGCGCAATCGTGTTTGGTCCACACATGGAAAATTTTGAAGACCTGGCACCGCAGATGGTGTCCGCAGGAATGGCGGTGCAAATCGCGGCGGCGGACCAACTTGCTGCCGCAATCGGGCGGCTCATTGGCGATGCCGCGGCGCGTGGGAACCTAACGGCGGCAAGCGCGCGTTTAAGTGACGAAGGCCGCCGCATCCTGGACGGCACGTACAAGGCACTTACAGATTTGCTCGATGCCTCGGCGCACCACAGAGGACACGATGGACGCTGAGACCGAAGCAAAGCTGCGCGACTTGCGCGCGGAACTGGCAGAGATCTGCCTCGACGCCCGCGTTGAAAAGATCGCGGCGCTGTGCACGGCGCCGACCGGTGACGCGCTGGCAACGATGTACAATTCCGGCCTGCGCAACCTGCCCATGACGAAGACGGATCAGGCCATCGCCGAACGGTGCCACCGTATGCTGACGGTAGAGTACGATCCGGTGCGCAAAGCCTGCGCGTACCTCGCTCTATCGCTGTTCATGTTTTCCTATCGCATCGAGCGGGCCTTCGAACTGATTGACGTTCCGAACGAACTGGCAGCGACCATGGTGCGCGCCTTACTTGGTCTGCCGCAGTTTTTCGAACGCGACGGCGACCGCAAGCAAGCGCTTGTGCACTTGACCAAGTGCGTCGAGGAAATTCATAAATCCGCACGCGTCATCGACGAACCGGAATTCCGCGACGCCGTCCTCAAGGGCTTTGCCGACGACTTCGTTCTGACACCGGTCTACGGCGAAGATGTGTCGCTGAAGGAAATCTGCGTGAGGCGCGCGGACTTAATACGGTGGTATGCGGAATCCATCGGCATCGTCCGTGACGGCGATCCAACCTGGCCCGATGAAATGCCCGACCTTCTGCGCATAGGCGTACTGAGCCCCGGCGCACACTCGGAGATGGCGGCCATCCGCGGCCACCTGTTTGGCCTTTCGAAAGAGCAATTTTCCATCACTGCGTTCGTTCCGGATGCGGCGGCCGACAGTGTCAGCCGCGGTGTCGACGACCTCGCCGACGCACTCATCGCCCTCCCCGTGGACGATCTGGCGGAAGCCGCCGAGATGATCAAACGCGAAGATCTCGATATCCTGATCTGCGCCGCGAACATCACCAACATCGCGACCTTTCCCTGGACGCTGCTGATGGTACAGCGGCTCGCGCGTCTTCAGGTCACCATGCACGCCTCACCGATCACCTCAGGCTTCGATACAGTGGATGCCTATATCAATGGCGATCTCAATGAGCCTGACGATGCCGAGGACGATTACACCGAAGAACTTCTTCTCATCGACGGCAGCTCTAACCATTACCATTTCGTCGACGGCCCAATCGAACCGCAAGACTTCCGCCGCGGTGATTTCGGTCTGCCGGAAGACGGAACCGTGTTCGTGTCCGGCGCCAACGTGTTCAAGATCGGTCCTGACCTGGTACGCGCTTGGGCTGAAATTTTGAGCGCCGATCCGGAGTCCCACCTGGTGCTGTATCCCTTCAATCCGAATTGGGCGGCGCAGTACCTGCAGCGCCAGGGTTTCGTTCGCTTCATGCACAGCCGGTTCGAAGCGGCGGGCGTCGACCCCGCGCGTCTGCATTTCATGGAGGCGCAGGCATCGCGCGCGCCCATCCTGGGACTATTGTCGCTCGCGGACATCTATCTCGACAGTTTCCCTTATTCGGGCGCGGTGTCGATCATCGACCCGTTGATATGCGGCTGCCCTCCGGTCGTCCTGGAGGGCCACACCGCGCGCTGCCGCCAGAGCGCGGCACTGCTGCGCGAAATCGACCTTGATGTCCTGGTGACCACATCTCGCGACGACTACGTCACCGTCGCATCGCGGCTAAGCAAAGATGACGAACTGCTCACCGAAATGGCGCAGGCGGTCCAGGAAATGGCGGCAAAGGCGGCCCTGGGGCGCGGCGACTTTATCGGAGGGTATGTTGGCGAGGCATTATGGGACGCCTTTGAGCGCCGCTTGGAATCACTCGCCGACTGAACCTTCGCGTTTTTGAAGCTCTATCATCGCCGTTTCGAGCTGCGTGATGTAATCGGTGCGCACCGCTTTGGCGATTTGCAATTCTCCGATCCGCGCTTCTTGTCCGGCATAGAACCGGCCGAACCGGACCATCGCTTCGGCTTGCGCCTTATTTTTGTAGCCAATCGAATTCAAATTCGTCCACGGCGTCGGCTGGAAACCCGATAACGCATCGACACGTTCCAAAATCCGATAACCGAAAGAATTGTCGTTGCGCCAATAGGCGCCGCACAGTGTGTACCCCAACCCTGTCAGGTGCGACGCCGCGGCCGTGATCCGGTCGGCATCTTCCGTAAACGCGGCGTTGAGTTTGACGCTCTGCGGCGTAACCATCGTCACCGTGTGGCGCCAATCTTCCGTCATCAGCGCAAGATCGCCGATCACCAATTCCGGAGGACCCGTCAGAGCGCTTAAATCGAACGTGGATATATTTGCGTCAGCCGGTAACCTGCTCCCTGTTTTTCGGACCGTTCTGAGCTGGAATTTTCCACTTATGATCCCTGTATTGGGAGGAGGAGGATTCCATGAAGAAGTCGAAGTTTTCGGAGGCTCAGATTGCCTTCATTCTGCGTCAGGCGGATGAGGGCACGCCGGTTGCGGAGGTCTGCCGCAAGGCTGGCATCAGCGATGCGACCTTCTACAACTGGCGCAAACGGTATGGCGGGCTGACGCCGTCTGAGGTCAAGCGCATGCGCCAGCTTGAGGATGAGAACAACCGGCTCAAGAAGATCGTCGCCGATCTCTCGCTCGACAAGGCGATGCTGCAGGACGTCCTGTCAAAAAAGCTTTGAAGCCTGCTCACCGCCGCCGGCTTGTCGACGAGGTCCGGGCAGATTGGAAGGTATCGATCCGCCGCGCCTGTGCGTGTCTTCGGATCGACACCTCGCTGTACCACTACAAGTCGAAGCGCGGTGATCAGGCTGCATTGAAGGAGCGGATCAGGGAGATCGCCCAGACTCGGGTGCGGTACGGCTATCGCCGCATTCACGTTCTGCTGCGCAGGGAGGGCTGGCTGGTGAACGCGAAGCGCATCTACCGCCTGTACAGGGAATTGGGCCTGCAGCTCAGGCACAAGACGCCGAAGCGGCGGGTCAAGGCGAAGCTGCGGGAGGACCGTGCAGACGCTACCCGGAGCAACCAGGTCTGGGCCATGGATTTCGTGCACGATCAGCTGGCTACGGGCCGCAAGTTGCGCATTCTCACCGTGGTCGACACGTTCTCGCGGTTTTCACCGGTGATCGACCCGCGGTTCAGCTATCGCGGCGAAGATGTCGTAGCGACGCTTGAGCGAGCCTGCCTGGAGCATGGCTATCCGAAGACGATCCGGGTGGATCAGGGCTCAGAGTTCATCTCCCGCGATCTCGATCTGTGGGCCTATCAGCGTGACGTCGAGCTCGACTTCTCCCGGCCGGGCAAGCCGACAGACAACGCCTTCATCGAGTCCTTTAACGGCAAGTTCCGGACGGAATGCCTGAATGCTCACTGGTTCCTGACGCTTGACGACGCCCGGGCGAAAGTGGAGGAATGGCGTAAGGACTACAACACGGTCCGGCCCCACAGCGCGATCGGAAACAAACCGCCGATTTCGCTCATGAACGGCTCATCGGCGGCAACAGCCCCTTGAGCCGGAACCCCGGAAGTTCCCGCCCGGGGCGATCCAAAGATGGGGAGCGTGTCACGGAAATGTTGGATCGAATTCACTTACTGCTCAAAGATGGGGGGCGCCTAGCCAGCATGTTTTCTCCCATATGGAGTTCTCCATATGGTCATCACCTTGGGCTTAAGACTGATCAGGCAGGCCGCCAATACACCCGGGAGTCCTACCCATTTCCTCAATGGGGGCACCTCCTTATGACTGCCTCGGAAATGCACAACTATTTGCTTGGCGAAACAGCCGCAGAAACCACATACATGATCTATTCGCACGAGGCGCTAAACCGCTTCTTCGTGGAAGACTACATGTTGTTTTTCAAGAACTCGTTTTTTTCCGATTACCGCTTTGAACCGATAGGCATATACGAGGTCAATCTCAAGGTGCAGGCCGCGCTTGAAGCGCGCCACCCCGGCCACAAGATCTTTGGGTGTGGTGGATTGAAAGTCGCGGCCACCAAGTAGTATCTGGCCCAGCAAGAGAAACCATGGTTCAGACGCCCGTCGGCGCGACGCTCGATGCAGGCGGGAGCGTCTCTACACTCGCCTTCTTCCCGAAACTTTGTGGTCAGCTTTCCGGTTAATTGAGAACCGGCCACCGGTGTATCAGAAACATTTGGCGTCCCCGTCTCTCAGGAAGACACTGTTTCTGACGACCGATTTAGCCCCCGGCCCCGCCCTGGGGGTTTCCTATTCAGGTCCGGTTGCCCGACGTCGCGAGGATCTGGGCCAGCGGCTCGCCTGCCTTAATGCGCGCGTTCCGGCTGTCTTCGTCCCTGCGCTTTTCCTCCGCCACCGCGATGACACTTTCAACTTCGGCCGCCGGGATGACCACGACACCGTCCGCGTCTCCGCGCACGATATCGGCGGGACGAATCGTGATGTCGCCAATGACGAGGTCACAGCCGATCTCACCGCGCTGACCCTTTGTTGAACCGCGCAACGACAAGCCGGCGGCAAAGACCGGAAACTTCGCCGCGCGTATGGCGTCGATGTCGCGGATCATGCCGTTGGTGACGCACCCCGCTACACCGCGATTCTGACTGGCGAATGTGGCGTTCTCCCCCCACAAAGCGGTCCGGGGCGGCCCGCCGCAATCGATGACCACGACACACCCGGCAGGAGCTTCATCCAACGCCCGCGTGACCGCAGTGTTGTCTCCCAGCGGACAGCGGACCGTAAACGCCGGCCCCGCCATCTGCGCGCCAGGAACCATACAGCCTACATCCGGCGGCAGGTCGCACGGCTGCGCTGTCGCCTCGGACAGAGTCGCCGTGGCGAAGGTGCGAATAGCGGCAACTGCGTCGTCCGTGTTCATATATCCCTCGCGTTCAAAGCGTTTGCAGCGCACAAAGAATGACACGTCAGCGTCGTGAGATCGATAATTTTGGCGCCGATCCGGATGTGTGCACCTAGCAAACGCTGCTCGGGCAACGCTCACCCTTTAAGCTGTTGCCGTATTGCCACGCCACTTTCGAAACCTTGGGACACCGAGGCAATGCGGGTGGCGCATGCAGGCGGTCCGCTCAATAATCTCCTCATCGCTTCGGAAGGGGCATGCAATCGCGTTGAAGCCTTGCATCCGCAGTGCGTTTCTAATTCTCTGATGGGGAGGTCGGCATTATGAAAACGTCGCGCTTTAAGCTTCTACTACTCACATCTGTTGCTCTGGGCTTTGGCGCCGAAAGCGCGTTCGCCCAGATCGAAGAAATTCTGGTCACCGCGCGTAAGCGCGAAGAGTCGCTGCAGGAAATCCCGCTGACGATTACCGCATTTGATGCGGCCGCGCTTGAGCGCAATCGCATTCAGGATATCAGCGACCTGGCCAAGTATACGCCCGGTCTGGTCTTTGACGAAGGTTTCGTGCCGCAGGATACCCGTCCGCAAATACGCGGTCTGCCGGCGAGCCGTGGACGGCCTCCGGTCGGCGTGCTGATTGACGGCATTGATGTGTCGTCCGAATCCATGCTGACGGCAGGCGGCGGAATGCTTGCCAACCTGCGCCTGCTCGATACAGAGCGTATCGAAGTCGTCAAAGGTCCGCAGAGCGCGCTGTATGGCCGCGTCGCGTTTGGCGGTGCCATCAATTACATCTCGAAAAAGCCGGGCGATGAACTGGAAGGCAACTTCTCGGCCGACGTCGGCAACTACGGCCAATTGGCATTCTCCGGTTCGGTCATGGGGCCTGTAAGCGACAAAGTCAGCCTGGGCCTAAACGCCGCCTATGAACAACATGACGGCTACTACGAAAACTCCCTGAACGGTCAGGACCTCGGCGGTTTTGAAAGCGCCGGCGTGTCGCTGGCGGCCCGCTTTATGCCGAGCGACCCACTGACGGTCGACGCCCGCATTTCCTATTCCGACAGCGAATACGATCCTCGGGCGCAAACGCTGCTGTCGCGGTCGACCAACAGCAGCGTTGAGATTCCGCTGCCCGCCAATGCCGTCGGTCTGCTCGTGCCGGGCGCATTCGGTCCGACTCCGCTCGGCGCAACCGTGTTCGTGCCGCGGCCCGGCGAAATCACGTCATCCGGTCCGATTTTCCTCAGCGATGACGCCATTACCGGTCAGCCGTTTGAAGGGTCCACTCTGGAATCCCTGATTGCCAGCGTACAGATCGAATACGAGCTTTCGGATACGGTGACCCTGAATTCCTGGACCGGCTACACCTCAGCCGAGGCCTACCAGAACCAGGACGTCGATTTCTTCGGTGCGGCGCCGGCGTTCAATCTGCTGCCGTCTCCTGGCGGCGTGGCCGAACCTCTGCCCTTCCTATTCCAATTCGATCTTGAAACGGAAACCAAACAGTTCCAGCAGGAAGTGCGTATCGGCGATCTGGAATCCGAAGGCCTTCGCTGGGCCGTGGGTGGCCAATACTGGCAGGAGCGCATCGATCAGGAAAACAATAATCTGATCTCCCTGATGTTCGGCATTCCAGGATTTCTTCCATCAGCCGCGTTGAATGTCAGCTTGATCGATATCGCCCCTCCATCGGACGAATACAGGAATACAGATCACTGGTCCGTTTACGGGATCGTCGAGTACGACATCACCGAAGATCTGACGGCGTCCGTCGAGGCCCGCTATTCCGATGAAAGCCTTGATGTCGGCTGGATCGTCGGCGGTCGCGGCGCCAGCGGTTTCATCGCGCCGTCATTTATCATTCCCGGTGCAGATCAACCCGTTCCGCAGACTGTGGGAAGCTTCCAGGAACGCAGTTCCAGCGACAACTTCTTCACACCGCGGTTTACCCTGGAGTATCAGGCGAGCGATACCGCATTGCTCTATGCCTCTGTGGCCAAAGGTGTAAAGCCAGGCGGCATCTCGACCATTGCCGGGACGTCGCCGGACAATGGCTTCTTTGATCCCGAAAAATTGTGGAACTACGAGATCGGGACGAAGACCAGTTGGTCGGACGGCAAACTGATCGCCAATGTTGCCGGGTTCTACATGGATTACACGGGTAAGCAGGTCACTCTGCTCGAGCCAAATCCGAACAATGCGCAGGGCAACGATCTCGTCGTGCGCAATGCCGGTCAGGCGGAAGTGTACGGACTCGAATTTGAACTGGTTGCCGCGCCGACCGACAATCTGACACTGTCAGCGGCTTATACCTACCTCGACAGCGAGTACACCGAATTCCGCGTCGCCACCACAAGTGCACTGGGGATCGCTTTGGCCGGAAACTGTACGCCCGTCGATCTGCCGACGGGCACCCAGGCCTGCGACACCGACTTCTCCGGCAACCCTCTGGAACGCACGCCGAAGAGCAGCCTGGCGCTATCCGGCAACTTTACGTACCCGATCCTCGACGACTGGAACCTGGTCGTTGACCTGTCAGCCCAGTATCAGAGCAAGCGCAACCAGGACTCAAACGAGTTCCACTACTTTGGTTCGTACTGGAATGTTGACGGCCGTATCGGCATGGAGACAGACCAAATCTCGGTCTTCATTTACGGTGAAAACATATTCGACGATGACACGGTGCGGTCTGGCCAGGGCAGCGGCGACTTCTCCGCGCTGGGCAACCTTGCCATCATCACCTTTGAACCGCCGAAAGCTCAAGTCGGCCTGAGGCTCGGCTACCGCTTCTAAGGGGAGCTGAAAAAAAATCGGCTGGCGGGCCGGATTCCTGCAGTCTAGAAGCTGCAAGAGTCCGGCCCGTCGCGTTTCAGGCCCCGCTCAGCCCATTGAATGCGACCTAGTCCACGGAGCCGCAGGCAAAGTTGTGTCGCCAGCCATTGAAAGCGCGACGTAAAGACTTAAGGATTGTATATGAGAGTCCAGCGCATCGTTGGAATGGCCGGCGTATTCTGCGCCTCTACAGTGGTGGCGACAGCGTTTGCTTGCATCATCGGCACGCAGTTCGTCCTCGCCGGCCTGACCGGCTTAGGTGTCGATGTCCCCCTCGCCGACCGGGTATCCACCACCTGGTATGACATCGTGAACTTCGGATTTGTTCCGAGCCCGGCGTTCGGATTTTCCTACGCAATGGTAATCGGCGTCGGCCTGTTTATCGCATTCCTTGCCGCGGCGGCCCTGTCGTATTTTCTGCCCCGGTTTCGCACGGTCATTTATTCGGTCGCCGGCGGTATTGCCATTGTGACCATCCTGGGCGCGTCCTTCTTCGTTTTCGGAGTAGTGCTCTTTGCCTTTGCTCAAACCCCCATGGGATTGATCAGCCAAGCCGCTGCCGGTGCGGCCGGCGGATGGATCTTCGCAACTTATTCCAGACAGGAAACGGAATGATGACTCGAACCTCCTTCATTGCCGCTTTGTTCGTAGCGTTTTGCGCGTTCGCGGCCAGCGGCGTAAGCCGTGCCGCCGACTACACGTTACACACCCTTGCCGAGGGACTCGCCTTCCCGTGGAGTATGGCTTTTTTGCCCGGTGGCGACATTTTGGTGACCGAGCGAGACGGGCAGCTTCGCATCATTCGTGACGGGAAGTTGTTGCCCGATGCGGTGACCGGAGTACCGGACAGTTATGTCGCGGGGCAAGGCGGCCTCATGGATATCCGCCTCCATCCGGATTTCGCTCGGAACAGCCTCGTCTATCTCTCCTATGCCCACGGCGATGGCGATGGCAATCAGCTCCGCGTCGCCCGTGCCGAATACTCCAACGGCAGCCTCTCAAATCTCGAGGTGATCTTTGGCGCGGAACCGATGAAAGACACGCCCGTACACTACGGCGCCCGCATCGCCTTTTTGCCCGACGGCAAACTGCTGATCACGTCAGGTGACGGCTTTATCCACCGCGAACGCGCGCAGCGGTTGGACAACCACTTCGGCAAGACGGTCCGGCTGAATGATGACGGCTCGGTCCCAGAAGACAACCCCTTCGCCAGTACAGAAGGGGCCCGACCGGAAATCTGGACTTACGGACACCGGAACCCTCAGGGGCTCGTGGTCGATCCGGTGTCCGGCCGCGTTTACTTGCATGAACACGGCCCCATGGGCGGCGATGAAGTGAACGTCATCGAACCAGGAAAGAACTACGGGTGGCCGGTCGCGACTTACGGATTGGACTACTCGGGAGCCCGCATCTCGCCGTACCAAGAGTATCCCGGAATGGAGCAGCCCCTGGAGTATTGGGTGCCGTCCATCGCGCCGGGCGGTATGACGTTATATGAAGGCGATGCCTTTACCGCTTGGCGGGGCGACCTCTTTATCGCGGCATTGGCCAACATGACGGTACGCCGGTTAGATCTGGAGAACGGCGCGGTGCGCGATCAAGAGATCTTGTTCGGGGAACTTGAGGAGCGCTTCCGTGAAGTACGCTCCGGGCCGGACGGCTACCTGTATCTGCTGACGGACAGTCCCAACGGTCGCGTCATTCAAGTGCGCCCCGCCGAAGACCCATCGTCCTAAGGCAAGGCGCATCTGCCGAGCACGCTGCCGGACGGACTGCACGGGCGCCGGAGTTTTTTATTCAATGCCTTCGGTTGTCGGCTTAGCCGCCCTGAAAATCCAGGCCGACATCTAGGCACGGCGCGGAATGTGTGATCCAGCCGACGGAGATGACATCCACACCGCTTTCCGCGACAGCCGCCACGGTGTCCAGCGTGATCGATCCCGACGCTTCGACGACCGCGCGTCCGCCGATGAGTTTGACCGCATCAGCCATAACTTCTGGCGACATGTTGTCGAGCATGATCACGTCGGCGCCACCTTCCAAAGCGTCCTGGATTTGATCGAGGCGGTCGACTTCGACTTCGATCTTGACCATGTGGCCAACGCGCTTCTTTGCCGCTCTGGTCGCAGCGCCGATGCCGTCAGCGGCGATAATATGATTGTCCTTGATCAGCAGTCCGTCACCGAGGCCGAAGCGGTGATTAAACCCGCCGCCGCAGCGCACGGCGTATTTCTCCAGCGCGCGCAGACCGGGCGTCGTTTTTCTCGTGCAGCAGATACGCGCCTCAGTATGCTTCACCGCATCGACGAGCCTGCGTGTTTCCGTCGCCACACCTGACAGGTGGCCGAGAAAGTTAAGGGCCGTGCGCTCGCCGGTGAGGATGGCCCGGGCCGGGCCCGACATTTTCATGACGGTTTCGCCCGCAGTCACTCTGTCGCCGTCCTTTGCATTGATCTTGATCGAGAGAGAACCGTCACAGAGCGCGAACGCCGCGGCGGCAAGATCCAATCCGGCCATCACCCCCGGTTTGCGGACGACGATCTCAGCCGTCGCTGTCGCATCGGCGGAGACCGTGATCGCTGACGTGAGATCTCCCGCCGTGCCCAGGTCTTCTTCGAGCGCGGTGCGGACGATCGCATCGCGAGATGCTGCGGGGAGCGGAAAAACGGGCGCGGTCATGGCAGTCCTGCCCTGTAAGACGCCCTGTTACTCGCCAGGCTTCCAGCCGTTGAGCATACGCTCGACAGCCCGGCGGGCATTTGGAGCGACAGCCGGATCGATCTCAACGACGTGCTCCATGTTCTGCAGAGCCGTTAGGATGTTGTCCAACTCGATGCGCTTCATGTGCGGGCACAGGTTGCACGGCTTGACGAACTCGATATCCGGGTACTGGGCCGACACGTTGTCGCTCATCGAGCATTCCGTGACGAGGACCACCTTGCCCGGACGATGCTCGCCAACGTAGTCGGTCATACCAGCGGTCGAGCCGGAGTAATCGGATTCGTCAATCACGTCAGGCGGGCACTCGGGGTGCGCCAGCACGACAACGCCGGGATAGTTTTGGCGGAAATCACGGATGTCCTGGGCGGTGAACTGTTCGTGAACTTCGCAGCGGCCCTTCCAGGTGATGATGTCGACGCTGGTTTCGCGCGCGACATTGAGGGCCAAGTATTCATCAGGCAGCATGATGACGCGGTCGACACCGAGCGATTCTATCGTTTGTACGGCGTTACCCGACGTGCAGCAGATGTCGGACTCCGCTTTGACGTCGGCAGACGTATTGACGTAGGTCACCACGGGCACGCCGGGGTACTTCTCCTTCATCAGACGTACGTCGGCACCTGTGATCGACGACGCCAACGAGCAGCCCGCGTTTGTGTCGGGGATCAGTACAGTCTTATCCGGATTGATCAGCTTCGCGGTCTCGGCCATGAAGTGCACACCGGCCATGACAATGACGTCCGCGTCCGTATCGGCGGCATGCCGCGCCAGGGCCAGTGAATCGCCGACGATATCGGCGACACAGTGGTAGATTTCCGGTGTCATGTAATTGTGGCCAAGAATGACGGCGTTGCGTTCCGCTTTGAGGCGGTTGATCGCATCGATCTTGGGCGCGTGCACCGCCCACTCGATCTCGGGGATGACCTTTTTCACCCGGTCGTAGAGCGGCGCGGTCCGGCTCTGAATCTCTTCATTGAAAGTCAGATCGGCGGGAGCAATGTGCGATGCGTTCATGACGTCACTTTCATTGAGTTTACGTGACACTTATACTTATTTTGAGCATATGGGGAGTGCATAAAAAAGCACGCTCTTATGCTCGCGCTGAGCGAAAGGTAGGCGCGGCCCTGCTCAGAGTCAAGAAATCGGCGTGATTTCGGCGTCCGGCACGTGGTTGAACGGCCAATTCCGGACCACGACAGAGACCCGAAAAATACCAGTATTTTCTATATTATTCAGATACTTAGCGGGCTCCGCGGCGGCGTGGCACGCGCACACCCGGCGCCGGGCGCTCGCGCACGACATCACGGCGGAACCGGAACATTTTGGCTGGCCGTCCGCCAGTTTCTACGGACACTTGACCGGTTTCCTCGACCAGCCCCTCGGAGGCAACCAGCCGCCGGAAGTTTTGCTTGTGTAACGGCGTGCCGGCCAGAGCTTCCGTCGCGCGCTGGAGCTCGAACAGCGTAAAGGCCGACGGCATGACCTCAAAAATAACCGGGCGGTAGCGGATTTTGCCGCGCAGGCGGCCGATGGCCGTGGCCACAATACGGCGATGGTCCTGGTGCAGCGGCAGCCCGGTGAGCGGATGAACCTCAATCTGATCCTGGCCGGTATTGATCCGGCCGTCGGTAGCGGACTCGGCGACCAGTCCGGCCTCATACAGGAGTTCATAGCGTTCCAGGACGCGGTCCGCATCCCAGCCGAGGTCGCCGAAGCCGAAAGCGACGTCCGCCCGCTCGCGGCGCATCCGCTTGGTTTTGCTGTCTTCAGCGCCATCCGCCCAGGCGATAAGCTGCGGTTTCAGAACCTCTGCCAGCATGGTCGGCGATCCCGTGCGCCAATCCTCCCAAGGAAACAGCCGGTACCACTCGACCCAGGACGACCCCGCCGGGCGCTTCGCCGAGGCCTGGCGGACCAGCGCGACATAGCCGACCGAAATCGGCCGCGGCCCGCCCGCCTGGGCGCTGGGGTCCCGAAACCGGTCACCGAAGGTGTAGAGCTGCTCGACAAATCCGAGGGTGAGCCCAGTCTGATCCGTCACCCAGCGGCGCAGGCCCTCCTCCATCGTCCGGTCGCCTTCCGGATCGAACGGCCCAAACGGCAGCCGGGGCCTGGATTCCGCGTCGCCGGTGCCGGCATCGACGAGCAGAACGCGGGGCTCATCGGCGGACACCGTGGCAATGACAGCGCTGAGGTCGAGGACGACGGATACGTCAGCCGCGCCGCTCCGGTCTGTTTTGCTCGATGTGTTCATAAGCACGCAGTGAGCGGCGGATTGCGCCGCCGGTCAACCCGGCAATTTTTGCCGGGTGTTAACGTCTTCTTCATTCGGCGCCCGTACCGTCCGCAGTTAGAGGCAAATGCCGACGAAGATGGACTGATCTCTTTGGTCACCGGAATGGGAGCAGGCGTTTGCCGACTCCCTTATCGGTCAGGGCGACGAACGCCAGCTGTCGATGGCGCCGTCCCGCCTGCAGGAATTCATCACCGCCGTACGGCAGAACTTTGAGCGATTCGCCATGCAGGGCGATACGCCGGTGTTGCTGACATCGCCGGTTATCCGCCCTTACGTACGCTCAATCATCGACCGATTCCGGCCGATGACCGTCGTGATGTCGCAGAACGAAATTCATCCAAAGGCAAAAATAAAAACGGTCGGACAAATCTGATCTATAGTAGAGGCTGGCCCCACGACACGACTTGAGCCGGGAGAGACGGGGTCAGCGACGGGGAGCGCTTAGGTCCAGAACAATGCGCCTGAAATCGTACACCGCAGACACCATGGCCGAAGCCATGAATTTGGTCCGCGAGGAACTTGGGGAAGACGCGATCATCGTCTCGACCCAGCGCTCCTCCGACGGGCAGGTGCGTATTACGGCTGCGCTGGAGGATGCCGGCAGCGACGATGACATTGCACGCGCCCTCGCGGGCGAGAACGCCACCCCCTTTTCCGAGCGGGTGCGCGAGGCGCTGACCTACCACGGCGTGCCGCCACGGGTGATCGAGAAAATGGTCATGACCGCGCGCTCGGTAGAGGTCGGCACCGCGACCATGGCCTGCGCCGCCGCTCTGGAAGATCACTTCGATTTCGCCCCTTTGCCTGAACGCAAAGCGCCGCGTCCGTTTATGATGGTCGGCCCGCCGGGCTCGGGCAAAACCATTACCGTCGCGAAACTGGCCGCACGCGCACGCCTCGCCGGCCGCCCCGTCGGTGTGATCACGGCCGACACCATCCGCGCCGGCGCGGTCGAGCAACTCACCGCCTTTACCAAGATTCTCGAAGTCGAAATTCATCAGGTGCGCGGTCCAGACGCCATGCCCAACGCCGTTGAAGCGATGATGCATAACTATGACCTCGTGTTCATCGACAGTCCGGGCCTCAACCCGTTCAGCCATCACGACATGGACTACCTGAAGGCGCTGGTGCAAAGCGCCGACGTCGAACCCATCCTCGTGCTCGCCGCGGGCGGCGATGCCGGCGAAGCAGGCGACATCGGCGAGGCGTTCTCGGCTTGCGGCGCCACCCGTTTGCTCGCCACCCGTCTGGATATGACCCGCCGTCTCGGCGCAATCATCGCGGCGGCTGATGCCGGCCAGCTGATGTTCTCCGAAGTGAGTCTCAATCCGCATGTGGCGACCGGATTGTGCGCCATCAATCCGGTGTCTATGGCGCGGATGATTCTACCCCCTGACGAAGATCTGCAACCCGCGCGATTCGAAGAGAGCGGCGAGGCCGAAGGGCCAGCCGGTCCCAGAACTGAGGTTTCTTGATGAATTCGAACTTGCCCCCTTCCGCACAATCACCGTCCCTGGCCGGACGCCCCGCCGCTTCGGCGAAGCGCGGCCGCATTGTCGCGGTGGCTTCGGGCAAGGGCGGCGTCGGCAAGACCTTCTTTTCCATCACCCTCAGTCACGCCATGGCTCAGCGCGGCAACCGGGTGCTGTTGTTCGATGGCGATTTGGGGCTGGCCAACGTTGATATTCAACTCGGCCTGATACCGCACTACGACCTCGGCAGCGTCATCGCCGGCAAGCTGTCGCTCAACCAGGCGGCGATGCACTACGAGCAGGGCGGCTTCGACGTGATCGCCGGGCGCTCGGGCTCGGGCAGTCTGGCCAATATACCATTGTCACGTCTGCAAATTCTCGGCGAGGATTTGGCGCTGATGGCGGCGCGCTATGACCGCGTCGTGCTTGATCTCGGCGCCGGCGTGGAGAAGTCCGTGCGCCAGCTTGCCCGTGCCGCCGATACCATTCTTGTTGTCACCAGTGACGAGCCGACATCACTGACCGATGCCTACGCTTTTATCAAAGTCACCGCGCTCGAACGTCCCAATATCGATATTCGGATTGTCGTCAACGCGTCCAATTCGACGCGGGAAGGTGAGCGCACGTACCAGACCCTGTTTAAAGCCTGTCAGGGATTTCTGAAAATCTCTCCGCCTTTAGCTGGGATCGTCCGCCGCGATGCGCGCGTACGCGAGACCATCCGAAATCAGACGCCGATCCTCATCCGCTCGCCCCAGTCGGAAGCGGCTGTCGATGTCACCGCGGTCGCCGAGAGGCTGATCGCCGGGTGAGATGAGCACCGTCCCGCCGCCGGGCGCTCAGACGCCGCCTCAGACTGCGCCAACGGCGCAGGCGGTGACGACGGCAGTGGTGCGGGACCCCTCTGTCGAACTGTTGCGTCTCGCCGCCGGGACACGGGTGGAAGGGACCGTTCTTCCGCCGCCACCGGCAGCGCAGGCCGATGCCGCTCGGGCCGCCGCGCAAACCCTGCAGCAGGCCCAAGACGCCGCCCGCGCGGCTCAACAACAGCAATCCGCACAGCAGGCGCCGCCGCAGGTGACGGTGCGCACCCCGGTTGGCGACATCACACTGCGCACACTGTTGCCGATTCCGGAGGGCGCGCGCATCGCCTTCGACATCGCCCAAAGCACACCCAATCAGGTCACGGTCCGCATCGCCGACTTAAACGGCCAGCCGGTGCAGCAGGCTCTGGCTCAGCTCGCCGCCGACCGTGCGGCCGCGCCCGCGCCGCAACCGGGTGCGGCCCCGCAACCGCCCGGCGCCCTGCCGTCGCCGGTGGCGACATTGACGCCCGGTCAGGTGTGGACACCGCAAGGCGCGCTGCCGCTTACCCAAGCGGGACCGCTCAACGCCTTCGTGCTCGCCGGCCGGCAACCACCGGTGCCGGGGGCAACAGGTGCCATTCAGCCGGGCCTGCAAAACCTCCTTTTTACCGGCAGCGCCCTCACCGTGCGCGTCACGTCGCTCACGCTTGCGCCGCCGGGCGCCGCGGCCCCGCAGGGCGTGACGCCGGGCGTACTGACCGCGGGAACAATCATCACCGCACCCCAGGGCGCATCGCCGGCGGCAACGCCGGGCGCAGCAACGCCGGGAGCCACACCCGCCCAAGGACTCACCGTTCAACAAGGACTGGCCCAGCCATCCCCCCAAGGTGCCGGCGCGCTGCTGCCACACGGCGGTGTGACTCAGTCGGGCCTGAAGCTGGTGAGCGCACAGGGATGGCCACCGCCGCCATTTGCCACGCCGGCCCAGGTGCAAACCAATCCCGTTCAACTTGCCCTGACGGGCACGGTGACGGCGCAATCGACCCCGGCCCAGCCGGTGATTCAAACCGCCGCGGGTCGATGCCGGTGGCGCGCCCATGTCAACCGCACCGCCACCCGCACCTTTGGCTGCGCTGCCCTTCTCCGGCCCGGTACCGTGGCCGGCTCTGACCGAAGCGCTGCAGATGCTCCAGCGGACCGATCCGCAAGCGGCCCAGCTGCTCGCCAATACCTTGCCGGACGGCGGCCCGCGCACCATCGTGGCCGCGATGTCTTTCATCCAAGCGATGCGCGCCGGAGACCCGCGCCAATGGCCGGGCGACAACAATCTGCGCGCGCTCGAACGGGCCGGCCCGCGCGGCGCCCATCTCGCCCGAACGCTGTCCGGGGAAGTCGCGCAGCTGAGCGCGCAGACCCGTGAAACCGCGGGCGAATGGCGTTCGACACCGGTGCCATGGAACGCCAACGGTCAGGTGGAAAAGATCAACCTCATAACCCGCCGGGAAGACGGCTGGGATGACGACGAGGACAATGCCAAATCGTCCGGCAAAGGGCCCGGCCTGCGCTTCTTACTGGATCTCGAGCTGACGCGCCTCGGCGCCCTGCAACTCGACGGCATGGTGCGCGAGGAGAGCAAGAATTTCGACATGATGATCCGCAGCCACGAGCCGCTGGACGAGACCATCCGCCGCGATCTGAGCGGATTGTTCGTGATGGCAAATGAGTCCGTCGGCCTTAAAGGCACGCTGTCGTTTCAGGTGACGAAAAAATTCGCCGACCCCGTGGCGGCGAGCGAACCGCTTAAGCTGGATCGGGACGGTGTCTGGGCGTAGCTTTGGCGGACGCCAAACAAGGGACGTGCCACCGCCGACGTGTACATCACTGAAAATTCCGTTCACAACGATCCGGTTCAACGCTGGGCCTTACCGGACCGCGTCTTCTTCGCCTGCGGTGCATGTCACACATTGGCCTATGCGTTCATCACCCGTTATGCGGACGCGAACGCAGCGGCTATCTGGATGAAACCGAAGCCGGGGTTTCGCGGCAACCATATCATCGCCGTGTTTGGTGAGACGGCGTTCGATTATCACGGCTATAGCCGCTGGGCCGATCTAAAACGCCATTTCACAAAGAAAGCACAAAGGTGGTGGCCCGGATGGGAGGCGGACTACAGTCCGCTGCCGCTGAACGTGCTGATTTCAGAATCGGTATCGAAAACCTACGACGGACTGTGGCTGCGCGAACCGAACCAGTTTCTGTATGACGCCTTGCCGCGCGCAGAAAAGTTTCTTACTCGGTTTCCTGAGCCGCCATCGGCACCGCGCTCCGGCGGGTGACGATCCAGGCCGCGATCGGCGCCAGGACGGCGGCGAGCACGGCGGGCGCGATCCACGAAGACGCGGTCACGGCGACAATGGCGACGCTGACCATCATCATGGCCACGGCCGCGGCCTTGGCCGGGGGCGGGATGACGCGATGGAGGTGCCAGTTGCGCAACGTCGCGCCGAAGCGCGGGTGTGTCCACAACCACCAGCGCAAGCGGTCTGAACTTTTGGAAAACGCCCACAAGGCAATGATGAGGAAGACCGTCGTCGGGAGGCCTGGCACGAAGGCGCCGGCAAAACCAAGCCCGACGCACACCCAGCCGACCGCGAGAAAGACCGGGCACAGGCTTGAATGCGACAGCGGTGGCGGTGGGATATCGTCCCACCCGTCAGGCCGGTAGTCGGGTTTTTGATCTGACATCGCTTCTTCCTACGGCTGTCCGGGCCTTGTAGACCAGGGGTCCCGCTGGGGCAAGCCAAACGCGTCTCCGAAACGAGGGACGTTGTCCCTGGCATAGTTAAGAATGACCCGCAGTGCGAATTATTCTCATTTGGGTAACTACAAGGTATCAACCCCTACTGCGCGTAGGCTTTCAGATACTTGATGATTCGGGCGCGCTTGCCGGCGTCCTCTACCGGGTCGTAGCGCATGCGGTTGCCGGGATAGAGTTCCTTGGGCCGGGCCAAAAAGTCGTCCAACGCCTCTTCGGTCCAGATTTTTCCATCGTCCGCCGCTTTACGGAAACTCGCCGTGTAGAAGTACTTCTCCTTCGAGCCGACGCGCCGGCCAATGATGCCGTTGAGGTTAGGACCGATGCGGTGCACCGAGCCGGGCTCGACCGTGTGGCAGAACCGGCACCAGATGAAGTCCTGCTTTGCCTGGGCAAGCTCCTCAACGGAGGAAAATATCTTATCCGGGCCGATCAGATCTGCGTCGCTGATCTCGGCCCGTGCGGGCGCGTCTACTTTGCGCTCTTCCAGCTTGGCATCTTCTTCCGCTGCATAGTCATTGCTCAGCGTGAAGACCGGTAAGACACCGAAAAAAGCGTAGGGCATGTACAGGCAGATCGCGAACATGGCGACCAGCGCGCCGCGAAAGACAAGTTTGGAGGTGCGGGTGTAAGTGGGTGTGCTCATGGGTGCGCCTCCTCAGACCGGAAACAGCCGGTAAAACGGCACCTTGCTGCGCCAGGACGCGACCAGCGCGCCAGCGACACCGACCGGCAGGATCGCGAGCACGAAAAAGCTCACCGCGCTATGAAAGTAACCGCCGACCACGCGGACTTCGTAGATGGGCGGGAACAGCGCGGGCAGCGCGAAGCCGAAAGCGGCAACCTCGTACCCCTCGCCCCAGGCGCGCATGGGTCCAACCACGCCCTCGATCAGGATTCCGGCGTAAAACGCGAGCGACATATCCTTGGCCAGCCCCCAGCACCACCCGGGCATGTTGGGGTCAGGGGCCAGCGGCGGCGAGCGCCACCAGAAGTACAGCCGCGCCACCACCAGCACCAGCGCCGTGATCCCCCAGGACACGTGCATCTTGTCGACGACTTCGCGGCCCGGCGAGCCAACTGCGGTCTCAGGAATTTGCGTTGCAATATACAGGATATTGCAGGCGACGATGAACAGCAGCCAGCCGAGAGCCGAATCGCGCGCGGCGGCGTGGCTGCTGGCGTGTGTACCGGGAACAGGCATCTCACTCATATATCTGTCTCGCATCGATCGGATGTTTCAAACTGGAGCTACCATGCCCAAACCTGCGGTCCAGACCCACCTTATTGTCGCCGGACTGGCGATTCCTGTCGCCGCCCGGCCAAAAGCCGGTCATCGTGAAGGCAATGTCGCGAGCGGGACCGGCGACTCAGGTGCGGAATCGTGCCGCGTTTGCGCGCCACCCGCGACGGCGGCGGCGGTTTTGCGACAATCGCTCTCCCCGGCTGTGCGAAAGCTGCGTACAAGGATGACACACCTGAACAAGGAGGCCGCCCGTGGCCAAACCTGCCATGTCCAGTTTCGTAGCCGCAACCGCTGAACCCAACCGCGAAGGGATCAAGTTCGGCCCGACATGGCTTGAACCCGGCGTCAGCCGGTTGAACTGCTACACCTTGCTGTACGCCTCGTTCTTCACCATCGCCAGTTCAGTCTTCCTCAGCGTCAGCCAACCTTATGTGTTCATGGAAATCCTCAATATTCCGGTTGAGGCGCAAGGCACCCTGTCGGGCCGGCTGGTCCTGTTCAACGAGATCGTCGTACTGCTGCTGATCAGCCCACTTGGGGTGCTGGCCGACAAGATCGGACGCCGGCCGATTTACGCCGCGGGGTTCTTTTTCCTGTTCATCGGCTACATGCTCTATCCGACCGCCCAAAGCACGGAAGAGCTGACGCTTTACCGCATGATTTTCGCCATCGGGGTGTCGTGCAATACAGCGATGATTGCCACCGTGCAGGCGGACTACCCGCAGGACCCCTGGCGCGGCCGCCTCATTGGCATCTGCGGCCTGTTGCAAGGCCTCGGTGTCGTACTGATTGTCTTTCTCGGCAGCCGTCTGCCTGAGGTTTATGCCGCCGGCGGCGCCAACGCCGTCGATGCCGGGCGCTATGCCTTCTGGACCTTCGCTTCGATCTGCCTGCTCAATGCGGTGATTGTCCGGCTCGGCTTGAAGGGCGGCACCCCGGTGTCGACGCGCGAGCAGGACACGCCGGTCGTCGAAAAGTTTCGTATCGGGATTAAAGCCGCGCGTAATCCGCGCATCGCTCTGGCCTACGTCGCGGCGGGGGTATCGCGCGGCGACCTCACCGTCGTCAGCACGTTTTTCTCGCTGTGGCTGGTGCAGGCGGGCATGGCCAATGGTTACACGGCCGCGGAGGCCCTGTCCCAGGGCGGCAAGTTCTTCGGCGTGGTGCAACTGGTCGCCCTGCTGTGGGCACCGGTCTCGGGCATCATCATCGATAAGTTCAACCGCGTGACCGCGTTGTGCATCGCTATGGGCCTGGCTGCTGTGGGGTATTTGTCGCTTGGCGCGATTGCGGATCCGACCCAGAACATCATGTACCTCGCCGCTATCATTCTCGGCATGGGCGAGGTCAATGCGGTCTTAGCTTCTCAAGGCCTGATCGCTCAGGAAGCGCCGAAAGAACACCGCGGCGCGATCATCGGCGTGTTCGGCTTTTTCGGCGCTGGCGGCATTCTCGCCGCCGCCTCAGCCGGCGGTTACCTGTTCGACAATTGGATGCCCGCCGGACCGTTCGTGCTGATGGGCATCGCCAATGCGACGCTTTTGGTCATCGCACTCGGTGTTCGCATATTTGCCGGCGCGTCCGACGACATCGCACCCGTGCCGGATCCAGCCGAGTAACGTGCTTTAAAGAGGGAGAAAACCATGAACATTCATTATCCGATGCCGACATCGCGGCGCGGCGCTCTGTCCATGTTCGGCGGGCTCGGAGCCGGGTTGCTTGGCACGACCGCGGCGCTGGCCGACGGGCACGGCGGCGAAAACCCGTTGAACCAAACATCCATCGACTTTTCTGACCCGGTTCAGAACCTCAACGCGTTCATTCGCGTGTTCAGCGATATCGACCCGGACAAAGTCTGCGTTGGCTATTACACCGGCACGCTCTACAACGTTGTCGGCGACTGGAAGAAGGTCGTGCCGCTGTGCGGCCTGTCCGGCATGGGCATCCGCCGCGTCCAGACGCTGGAAGATAATCGCTACCGCGTGTTCAACCGCGAGCTGGCGTTCTACTCAGACATCAAGACCGGAGAATTCGTCGATCGATGGGACAACCCGATGAACGGCGAAACGGTCGACGTATTCCCGATTCAGAACATGTTCGTGAACGCCGAGATCGCGCCGATCTTCGAATTCGACATGGAAGGCACGACGATCAAGCAGCCGTTCAGTCCGCCGTGGGAAGTCATGAACGGTTCCGCACTGTCGTTGTTCGAAGTGCATCAGGAGGTGAAGTCCGAACTCCAGCCGGACGAATGGCCGCGCGAAAGCTCAGGTCCGGTGATGCGCATCTCGGAAATGTTCCACCGTCACACCCGCGTCGCCGATCTGGAAAACCCGGACCTGACCTCGGTCAACTACGTCGGCAGTTGGATGCGCATCGCGCCGTATCTGCCGTGGATGCTGATGGGCCAGACCGAAGGCCACCTGCTTTACCGCACCTCGACCTACAAGTTCAGCGCCGTGGACCAACTGCCCAAGGCGTTCCTTGCCAAGGCGGAAAAGGAATATCCGCAATACCTGGAGCCGCCGCCGTTCAGCAGCTGGGGCACGCCCAACAACTCGAGCTTCAATACGTATAAGGACATGCGCGAGCCGATGCCGGCCAAAAGCTGACGGTGCAGCGCACAAGACCGACTGCGGACGCGGGCGGGGGTTTCCCCGCCCGTTCTGTTTCGGAACTCCGCTAAAGGAGTCCACATCCCCGGATTGTCATGCGACAGTCAGGTATGAGCGATAGATCACCTACGGTTTTGATCACCGGCGCGGCGTCGGGCATTGGCCGGGCCAGCGCCGCACGCCTGGCCGACGACGGCGTGCGCGTGCTCGGTCTCGATCTGAAGTCCCCGGCGGAGACGGATGCGTTTTCCGCGTTTCGCCAGGCCGATGTCACCGATGCCAACGCCATGGCGGCAGCAATCGACGAAATGGTGGCAGAAGCGGGAGGACTTACAGGTCTGGTTCATTGCGCCGGAATGTCCCTGCACGGCACGATCATGGAGACCGGCCCCGCCGACTGGGACAAGGTCGTCGCGCTGAACCTGACATCCGTGTTTCATGTCATCCGTTGCATTATTCCCCACCTGCAGGAACACGGCGGCGCCATCGTCACCATCGGCAGCACCTTCGGCCTGATGGGCCGCGACGGCATGACCGGCTACGCCGCAACTAAAGCCGCGGCGATCCACCTCACCAAGTGCGTCGCCATTGATTACGCCGCCGACGGCATCCGTGCGAATTGCGTCTGTCCGGGCTTGATCGACACACCGATGACCGCGTATCTCAACTCGCCTGAAGGTCAGGCCAAGCGCCGCTCCCAGGTCGGCGCCCATCCGATGAAGCGCATGGGAACTGCGGAAGAAGTCGCAGCGACGATCAGTTATTTGTTGTCCGACGACGCCCGCTTTGTTACCGGCCAGGCCATTGCGGTGGATGGCGGCTACACCGCCGGCAAACAGGTTCTGACCAGCTGACGTGGCGGCCGGCGCGCATCACCTCGCCCGCACCGCGCCAGATCGATAAGACAAAACTAACGCGGCGATTGATCGCTTCTAATCGTCGCTGTTTCCGCCGCGGCACTCTTGGTTTTGTACGGCTCACCACCGAAATCGTGATGGTGAACGGAAGATGGTCTTCCGGCTCGTTTCGCATCAGGAGGTGTTTATGCAGACTTGGGTTACGTCAGTCAAAAGTGGTCGCGCCCGGTTCGTCAGCCAGCGCTCTGCACGGTTAAAAAAGGCACTGCTGCGAAAAGCGATTAAAATTTCCAAGCTGCGCGGACCGCCGAAAAAGGATCATGCAGCCGTCTCGGACTCCGGTGCACCGGCCTTTCCATCCGCGGCCTGACCCGCGCCTTAGCAAACGTATACGCACGAGACCCCGCTGATCCGGCGGGGTCTCTGGAGCGCCGCGTTTACAGCACCAAGACGTCCTTAAAGCGGGCGCGGACCGCAGCCTTGATGGTCTCGGCGATGACCCGGTAACCGTCGGCGCGCGCATGTGATTTACGCCAGACGAGTCCTGTGGTGCGATGGAGAGCCGCGCCCGTAACCTGTGCCACCGACACTTCACCGCGCGCTCCGATCTCCGAACTTACATAAAGCGCCGGCAGAAACGTCGCACCGAGACCGGAGCCAACCATCAGGCGCAACGTGTCCAAGCTTGTACCTTCGTAGTCGCGCAACAGTTCCGCATCGAGGTCGCGGCAGATATCGCGTATTTGCTCGCCGAGATGATACCTCTGACTCAGCCCTAAAATCTGCGCGCCTTTGAGGTCTTTTGCATGGACCTTGGCGCGCCCGGCCAAGGGATGATCCGCCGCGCAAACGAAATAAAGCGGCTCGCGAAACAACTGCTCGACCGTTAGGCCTTCTGATGCGACGGGCAGCGGGGTCACGATCAGATCGTGATCCCCTTCCGCTAGATGTTTTTGCAGCTCCTGCGGCGTTGCTTCGCGGATATAGAGGCGCAGGGACGGATACGTCTTGTGCAGCCGCTTGATCACATGGGGCAAAAGGTAAGGCCCCAGAGTCGGCGGCGCCCCAAACCGCAGCGTTACCCCCAATCCGTCTGCCGCGCCGAGAGCGATATCGGACAGGGACTGAACGTCGGCGATAATCCGCCGCGCACGATCGGACACGTCGCGTCCGATGGGTGTCAGCGTGACACCGCTGCGGCCGCGCTCGGCCAATTCCGTTCCCAGAACATCCTCCAGCACTTTCAGCTGGACGCTCAAGGACGGCTGTGTGACGCCGAGGGCTTCAGCGGCGCGCCGGAAATTAAGCGTATCGGCGACTGCGACTAAGTATTGCAGCTGGCGCAGAGTCGGCAGATGTGTGGTCATCCCAGTCTCACTACTGATAGTTTTAAACAATCAATTTATTAGCTTGATATGTATTTAACTATAATCACGTAAGCCTTACATCATCCTCATTCAACATCTTTCGACGGAGGACCCGATGAAAAGGTTTAAAAACATTCTAGCCGTGACTGCGGACACGGTCGGTAGCGATGAAGTGCTGGAGCGTGCCGCAGACCTGGCGGAGGCCAACGGCGCTTTACTTACGGTCATGGATATCGACAACGATATCTATGTGTCCGACACCATCCTGGAAGAGCGGCAGCGCAAGCTGGATCGTATGGTCCAGGGGTGGCGGGCCGACGGCCTCGATATTCGCACCCAGGCACGCCGAGGGCGCATGTTCCTCGAAGTCACTCAGCAGGTTTTGCGCAACCGCCACGACCTGGTGATTACCGCGGCTGAGGCGCCGGGCGGTTTTCGCGAGCTGTTGTTCGGCAGCAATACGATGCACTTGATGCGCAAGTGTCCGTGTCCAGTGTGGGTGCTGAAACCAGGCGTCAAAAAACGATTCGAGCGCATTGTCGCCGCCGTTGACGTTCATCCGTTCGACGAGGAAGAGAACGCCGTTAGCCACAAGATCCTGCAGCTAGCGACGTCTCTCGCTGCCAAGGAAGGCGCGGAACTGCATGTCGTTCATGCGTGGGACGTCACCGGCAATGATGCCTACACCTTGCAGTCGGAAGTTCCCGACGCAACACGCAAGGACATCGTCGTGCGCCACCTTAATCGCGCTGAAAGCCGCCTGGAGAATCTGCTGACGCCTTATATGGAGCGGTTCGACGGCATTCAGACTCACCTCAAGCGCGGCGAAGCATGGCAAGCGGTGAGCGCGGTCGAACGCGCTCACAAAGCCGACTTGATCATCATGGGTACGATCACGCGTGGCAATGTGCCGGGCTTTTTTATCGGCACGACCGCCGAGACGGTGCTGCGCCAGGTGGACTGCTCGGTGCTGACCGTAAAGCCGGACACGTTCGTCTCGCCCGTGACCGTTCAGGATCAGGTTTTGTACGCCTAGCTGCGCGTCTCGCCACCAAAAAACAAACAATAGGCTAAGGTCATGAATCCCCTTTCTATGACGTCTAACAAAGAAACGTTGGGCGGACTTCTCCTGATGGGGGCTGCTTTGGCAGCCCTCATCATTGCCAATTCACCGTTGCACGGCTGGTACGAAGCGATCCTGTCGACGACGTTGCAGGTCCTGGTCAATGGCTACGGCATCGACAAACCGTTACTGCTGTGGATCAACGATGGCCTGATGGTCCTGTTTTTCTTCCTGGTCGGTCTCGAGATCAAACGCGAGTTCCTCGAAGGCACGCTGTCGAACCGCAAAGAAGCCATGCTGCCGTTGGTCGGCGCCGTCGGCGGTATCTTGATACCGGCCCTGATCTACGCCCTGATGAATGCCGACAATGCCGAAGCCATCAATGGCTGGGCCATCCCAGCCGCGACCGACATCGCGTTCGTTGTCGGCATCCTCGCACTGCTCGGCAGTCGGGTTCCTCCGTCGTTGAAGGTGTTTGTCCTGGCCCTGGCCATCATCGACGACATCGGTGCGATCTTGATAATCGCGTTGTTCTACACGGAGAACCTGGCGTGGCAGGTCCTGGCGTTCGCAGGCGCTGCGACCCTCGGGCTATTCCTTCTCAACCGGCGTAATGTGACATCAACCGCACCGTATCTGATCCTTGGGTTCGTTCTGTGGATCGCAGTACTCAAGTCGGGAGTCCACGCGACCCTGGCCGGTGTCCTGCTGGCGCTGTTCATTCCGATGCGTGACAACGCCAACCCCGCGAAGTCGCCATTATGCAAACTCGAGGACAACCTGCACCCGTCCGTCGTGTTCGGAGTGATCCCGGTCTTCGCCTTTGCCAATGCCGGGGTGTCCTTCTCCGGTCTGACGTGGGAGGCCGCCCTGGGTACCATACCCCTGGGGATCGCGCTCGGGCTTTTCCTCGGGAAGCAGGTCGGTGTCTTTGGGTTCTGCTGGATGGCGATCAAGATGGGCTGGGCCGACAGACCCGAGGGGGCGAACTGGAGTCAGCTTTACGGTGTCAGCGTACTCACCGGCGTCGGCTTCACGATGAGTCTGTTCATCGGCACCCTGGCGCTCGATCCGGTGGTCTTCGCGACCGACCTCCGCCTGGGCGTGCTGGCCGGTTCGCTGATGTCGATCGTGGTCGGCGTAAGCGTGCTGTTCTTGTCCGAGAACGGCTCACATAGGGCACGGTCATCGCGCCAAAATGTCGCACAGACTTGCGCCGCTCAGTCGGTGTAGGCCAGTGCTGCCGCGACAGAACCGAAGGGGGCCGCAGACCGCGGCCCCCTTTTTGATGAAATCAAGCACCGTCGCCAACGTTTTTCGCCGACAGCATATGCGTGCGCATCTGGGTTTCGGCCCAGGCGGGGTCGCGGGCCTCGAACGCAGCAATGAGTTCGCGGTGATGCCAGCACGAGCGTTCCAGATGTTCGCGGATGGTGTGCTGATAGCGTTTCATTAGGACGAGTTGCACCTGCATCAGCGGATGCAGGAGATCCATCATGCGCTCGCTGCCGGCGTGCTCAAGGATCACGGCATGAAACGCGTCGTTGAGGTCTGAGAATGTCAGGGTCGCTTCCGGCCCGCCTTTTCTCACCACCGCGTCCATCTCGCCGGCGAGGCGCTTGAGCTCCGCAATCCCCTCGTCTGTGATCCGCGTCGCCGCCTTGGCCGCCGCGTAGCTTTCGAACACGGCACGCAATTCGAAACATTCCTCCACCTCTTCCTCGGTGAAGTCGCGCACCATGGCGCGCTTGTAGCCGCTCATCTGCACCAGGCCTTCGCTCTCGAGGCGGCGCAGCGCGTCGCGCACAGGGGTGCGGCTGACGCCGATGGATTCGGCCAGATCCTGTTCGACCAGGAACGCGCCCGATTCCAGACTGCCGTCGATAATGCGGCGGCGAATCGCTTCGTAGGCGCGGTCGGCGGCACGGGCTTTTTCCGGCACGGGCCCGGCTAAGGAACTGTCATTGGCCATATCCGGCACCTTTCCCCGCCCCGCAGGGCCTGTCAATCGGCCTAATTGTATACAGTAATGCGTTTTATTCCCATATTTTGGCTTGAATGACGCAAAATTGTATACCAAAATCCGGCCACATCCCAAGAGAGGAGGCCGCGATGGCCGAATTAGAGACCAAAACCATCACCGTCACCGGCACTGAGGTCGCCTGCCGGCGCGGCGGCAGCGGCCCGGTTGTCCTGTTCCTCCACGGCGCCGGCGGCGCGGGCACGGCCGTGCCCTTCTGCACCGGCCTCGCCGACAGCTGCGACGTCATCCTGCCCGACCATCCCGGCTTCGGCGCCAGCGCCACGCCAGAGTGGCTCGACACCATTCACGACATGGCCTTCTTTTATCTCGATTTCCTCGAGGCGCTGGACCTGTGGGACGTCCATGTCGTCGGCCAGTCCCTCGGTGGCTGGATCGCGCTGGAAGCGGCGGTGCGCGCGACCGAACGCATCGGCCGCCTGACCTTGGTGGGTGCGGCCGGCATCAACCTGCCGGACGTCAAGAAGGGCGACCTGTTCATGTGGGACAAGGAAACCCGCTACCGCAACATGATCCACGACAGCGCGCTGGCTGAAAAACTTCTCGCCATGCCGACCACACCGGAGCAGGACGAGATCGCCATCAAGAACGAGTTCACCACTGCGCGTCTGGCCTGGGAACCGCGTTTCTTCGATCCGCATCTCTACAAGTGGCTGCACCGCATCACCGTACCGACCCAAGTGGTCTGGGGCGACGACGATCCGATTTTCCCCCTGCCCTACGGCGAAGCATTGGCCGCGCGCATTCCCGGCGCGCAGTTGCACGTCATCGCTGCCTGCGGCCATCTGCCGCAAATCGAACATCCGGCGCAGATGTCCGGCCTGATCACGAATTTCACACAAGGAGGCGCATCATGAAGTTCACCCTCTTCCATCTGATGCCCTACGCCGCCCTCGATCTCAAAGAGGCGGAGAAATATCCCACCGCCTGGCTGCACACGCCCAACACCCTGTACGACCGCGAAGCCGGCGCCGACCTGTACGACCGCTATCTGGGCGAGTTGGAGCGCGGCGAAGACCTCGGCTTTGACGGCATCGCCGTCAACGAGCACCATTCCACCGCTTACGGGATGATGCCCTCACCGATCGTCACCGCCTCAGCCCTGGCGCGGCGGACCAAGAACGTCACCATCGCTATCCTCGGCAGCGCACTGCCCTTGCGCGACCACCCGCTGACCTTGGCCGAAGAACACGCCATGATCGACACCATCACCCGCGGACGCCTGATTACCGGTATGGTGCGCGGCATTGGCGCCGAATATCACGTCTGGGGCACCAACCCGGCGTTTAGCCACGAGCGCTTCCATGAAGCCCACGACATGATCATCCAAGCGTGGACCAAGCCTGGGGTGACCAGCTGGCACGGCAAGCATTACAATCATGAATACGTCAACGTGTGGCCGCGGCCCTATCAACAACCGCACCCGCCGATTTGGATTCCGTCCCAGGGCTCGAAAGAGACCATCGTTTGGGCCGCCCATCCGGACCGTAAGTACACCTACCTGCAAACCTTCAGTCCGATAAAATCCGTGCGCAAATATCTGCAGCAGTACCGCGACCAGTGCGAGGAGTACGGCTATACGGCGACCGATCATCAGCTTGGCTGGGCCGTGCCCATTTACGTCGCCGAGACGGACGAGATCGCGCGCAAGGAAGCGAAAGAGCACTTCGAAACCTTCCGCAACAAGTTCCTCAAGATGCCGATCGAGATGCTGCTGCCGCCGGGCTACTCCTCGATTGAATCGATGAAGGGCGTCGCCAAAACCAAGGCGCAGATCACCGGTGACATCACCCTCGAACTTGCTGCTGATATGGGCATGTTCATCGTCGGCAGCGCGGAAACGGTGCGCCAGCAGATCGAGGAACACTGGAAGGAAATGCGCATGGGGCATCTGCTGTCGATGCTGCAGTTCGGCACCTTGCCGGCGGACCTGACCGACAAGAATATGGATCTGTTCGCCAACGAGGTCATGCCGCACCTGCGGGCGCTGTCCGCCGATCAGGAAGATACCCATATGCCCGGCGCTCAATCGGCGACCCAGGCGGCCGAATAAACCCTCTGTTAACCCTTTTTTTAAGGGACGGCGCGCACACTCTTCATTGGGTGGAGTGGTGCGCGTTCCGTGGCTGTATCGAACCGTCTCTTAAGGTTTAGCGTCTCAACTAATACGCGATTTTCTCTTTGCCCCTACGTAGCGTGCGTGTACCTTTTGTGACATTGAGGTGAAGGGCAAGGATGACAGACTTGGCGGCCATAGATCTTCCGGAACCGGAGGTCGCGGAAACAAAGACGACTAAGCCAGCCGGACCGCCACTCTACACCCGCGCCGGACTTCATGCTCTTTGGCTGGATATTACGTCACGCAAGACCAAGGTGACGACCGGCGAAGCTGTCCACGATTTTCTGACCGATATGAAACGGTTGTCCGACCGCATGTTTCCGGTGTGGCGGGACCGCCTGAAGGCGCATATCGAAGACACCGATATGCCGTTCGAGGCGAAACGCAACCTGATCGAACGGCATGACATCGAACTCTATTTCTACGCCGCCATTGTCGCCATCGAGGCAATCAAGGTTTACACCCTGTTTGAACAGGCTGAAGCCGACGAGATCATGTCCGACATTAATGATCAGATCGACGGTGTGCTCGGCCGCCATTCCCGCGCCACGTCTAACCTGTGTTTCGATATGTTCCGCACCATCAAGTTCGCCGAACGCCAGCAGAACTTGAAGCCGCACGACCAGGTGATGAAGTGGATCGTGCGCCTGCTCGATCTCGACAACATTCCCGAGACCCAGCACCTCGCTACCGACGTGGTGTTCCGTCAGGAATTGGCCGAACCCGTTGCCCACTGTTTTGTCCATTGGTGGCTGGGCTTCAAGGACATCAACCGCCTGGCACCGGTGTACGACGCCTAAGCGAAATTCCTACGCCGGCTTAATTCCCATAAGATTGCCGGGTCCGTTCCGTCCGCCGTTTGTGCGCACCACCTCGAAACCGGCGCGCCGCATTTCATTGGGGATATCTCGGGCGTAGTCGCGGTATTCAAGCCACCACACTTCCGCGTTCCAGCGGTGATTGTACCAGGACGAAAATTTACGATAGGCGGACTCCGGCGGATCCGTCGCCGTGTAGATGTCCATTGGGTACCACACTCCACCCGGCCGCAACGTGCGGAAGGCTTCGTGGATAATCGCCCGCCCTGCTGTCTCCGGAGTCTCGTGGTAGAGCAGGAAGTTGGTGATCACATCGAAATGATTGTCCGGAAAACTCGTCTGCTCGCACAGTTCATGCGTGTAGTGTGTTTCCACACCGAGATCGACAGAGCGCATGTGCGCAAACCGCAGCATCGGCGCGCCGATGTCGTTGCCCCAAACCTCTGCCTGCGGCCATTTGCGCTTGAGAGCCAAAACCAGCTGCCCTGAACTGCAGCCCTGATCGAGCACACGCCGGACTTTGCCGTCCGCTGGCGCCGGTACGTCGGCCGCCCGTCCGCCCTGCAACTCGTCGTGATAGTTGCCGTCGGCAAATTCCACGTTGAGGCCGTGGTAATAGATATATCCGGCAAACGGGTCGCCGGTATAGCCGCCGGGCTGCAGGTGAATCTCGTACTTCGCCCAATCGGGCGTATGCATTTCGGGGCGGAGCGTGATGGTACCCGGCCCCTGCTTCTGCGCGGCCTCCAGTTCGTCGAGATACTGGTCCGCATCGGCATGGTAAGCGTCGCGGATGGCATGCCACATGATCTGCTGCGTGGTCTCGCGCGCATGCACGGTGTAGCCGATGATCGGATCATTCTCGAGCAGCTTGACTACATCGCGGATCGGCACGTCGTTGTCGTGCGGATGTATGCCGTTGGCCTCGAAGATTTCCGCCGCCCGCTTTGCCGCCAGGCGGAAGACGTCTTCACGCACCCAGGTGCGGTAGCTTGTGTAGAAATCGAGTTCGCTTTCCAGGCGAAGATTCGGCAGGCGCTCGAATATCCCCATCGTACCGCGCGGCTCGACATCCAAGTCGAGCCCCTTCGCGGCTGCCTTCAGCGCAGGTAACGTGGACGCGATGGCGATCGCGGACGTGGTAATCAGTTTACGGCGAGACAACATGATGTGTCCTCCTCGGTGGCGGGCGGGTCCGGAACTCGGGAGCGGGCGTCCTTACGCCCGCTTAATCCCGGCCAGATTGCCGCCTTCATAGCGGCCGGAGTTCGGACCTTCCTCATTGACGTCGAACCCGGCTTTTTTCATTTCAGCAGGGAAATCGACATCGACGTAGTCGTAGTACCAGACCTCGTGATTCCATCGGTGCGTCCACCACCAGCGCACTTGTTCCCAGCCGGTTTTCGGTTTGGTGCGCGCGGCCGTATAGAAATCGACAGGATAGAACACGCCGCCCGGCTTCAGTACGCGATGCGCTTCAGCAATGATTTGCTTCGACGCTTCATTGGTCACTTCGTGATGGAGAATGTACGAAATCACGATATCGAAATGATTGTCCGGGAACTTCGTGTCCTCGGCCAACCGCTGAGCGAAATTGACATCGACGCCGAGATCGACGGCCCGCATATGCGCGTAGCGCACCATCGGCGCGCCGATATCGATGCCCCAGACCTCCGCCTCCGGGAACCGTTCTTTCATAGCCACGGACAATTGGCCGACGCTGCATCCCATATCGAGAATGCGTTGAACGCCGTCGCCATGCGTCGGCAGCGGGGTCTGTCGTGCCATGTGCTGATGGATTTGGTCCTGATCGTTCAAACCCATATAAAAATCGTTGGTGCCGTAGTGGTAGATGTGCCCGGCAAATGGGTCGCCGACATAGCCGCCCGGTTGTTGATGGATTTCCCACTTCACATAGTTGGGCATATCCATACCGGGGTTCAGTTCCAAAGTGCCCGGACCGCTGTTGTCCGTCGCCTCCATCTCCGCGAGATACTTCTCGGCATTGCCGTGGAACTCGTCGTACAGATTTTCCCACATCAGCCGTTGCGAGCTGGTCCACGCCCGGAACCGGGTGCCGACAAGATAATCGTTTTCAAGCAGCTCAAGCGCTTTCTCCCGCGAGACGGGAGACTTCGCGCCAATGCCGGCGTCATCCATGATCCGGTCGGCCCGCGCCTTGGCTGCGCGTGTCAGGTCTGTGTTTACGAATGTGCGGAACGCAGTCAGGAAATCTTCCCGGCTTTCCAGCGCTAGGGTCGGGATGCGCTCGAGCCTGCCGACTGTGCTGCGGGGCTGCACATCGACGTCACTTGGAATCGACGCTTTGGCTTTCTTGGCGGTGAAAGGGCTCGATACGGCGCCCGCCACAAACGAAGACACGGCGGCGGTCGCACCAAACAATGTACGGCGATCTAACATGGCATTTGCCTCCTCTTCCGTATGGCGGGTCAGGATTTGATATCTTTTTGCCAATCCGCCGACAGCGGCAGATCGGCTTCGCGGGCGAGCACACTGAAAGTGCGTTTTACAAAGGCGTCGCGTTCTTCGCCCCATTTCTTGGCGCGATCTTCGGACGGCATGTAGGCCTCAATCATCTCTTCCGTGACGCCCTTTTCCTCGAGCAAGGCTTCAAGTACGGCCTGGCGGCGGCGGTTCGACCACACCTCCGCGCCGAGAGCGATGACGGCAGTCATCAAATTGTCGATGACCGGATTGCCGAGAAATACGGCCCGGTCGGTGTCGTTGGTGAAAAAGTCGGTGGTATAGGTCGGGCGCTCTTTGGATGCGTCAGCCATCGCGCAGGCCTCCTGGTTGCTGGTTTAGTTCTCCCCTCCTGCCTGCAACCTGTCTCCCGGGCCCGGCGAATACGTGCGCTGCCGGCGCGTCGTCCTCTCAACTGTCGCTGGTATCCGCACCTGATCAGGTACTGGCGCGCGACCTGTTGCGGCAGGACGTGGCAAAACCTTACGCCTGCAGGACGGACCGGGCAAACGGATCATGGCCTAAAGTATTCGTCTGGCGAAGGCCGTGATGGTTCGGCGGCGCTAGGATTCTGAGCCGCCTTGAGGATCCGCCATCGGCCACATGCGGCTGAGAATATTGTCTTTCTGAACGAAATGGTGCCACAGCGCGGCGATGATATGCAGACTGAGAATGCCTCCGCCGGTATAAATGGCGTAGCGATGGATCGTGGCGAAAAAGCCATAGCCGAACTGGTGATCCAGCGGCAGCTGCGGCAACAGCGGCGGCATGATGTCCCAGGCAAAGAACCACAGCTCCGTCACGCCGAAGCGCTCTGTATCGCCGAGCACGGAGTTGGCCGCCCAGCCACTCAGCGGCAGCAGAAACAACAGGGCGTAGAGGAAGCCATGGGTGAGCCGCGCCACGAATTTCTGGTAAGCCTGCAAAGAGGCCGGCAGGTCAGGCGCCGGATGACGAAAGCGCCAGGTCAAACGGTAGGTCACCAGCGCCAAAATCAGAAAGCCGTTGGTGATGTGAATCTGCGCCATCAGAATGTGTAGTTTGCCGACGCCGTCCGGATCGGTGAACTTCAAGCCGTACGTGTAGGCCATGACAAAGCCGACCGGCACTTCCACCAAAATCATGAATGCGATCAGCCAGTGCAGCCATTTCGCGCGGCTGGTCCAGCGGTCCCGTAGCGCTGATTCCCCCATGTTTTCCCTCACCATTCTTTTCCCCAGGTGCGCGCATGTTCGGCGGCAAAGGTGGGAAAGGCAAGGCACGTGCTCTGAACGCGTGCATGGGCTCGTGTGATGGAAAAATAAGTCCCTGATTTGTTTGGCGGATTCGGGCAAACCGCGACTTACAGGCCGGGTGCATGGGCTCGTTCCTCGCAGTTTCATACCAGGAATAGTTTGACCCCGGCGCTCCGGTGTGTGGACACGCCGCGCGCTTTCCGTTCGCCGTCCTCCGCCTCGGCCTTAGGCTCCGGCATCACTTTGGGGGAGACACCATCATGACCAGCCTGTTCACCGCTGACGGCCTGACGCGGCGCGCCGCCCTGTCCGGCCTCGGCGCCCTCGGGGCCGCAGCCGCCACGCCGTCGCGCGCGGCGGCGCCGCAAAGCACCGGCGGCCTCGACTACCAGGATACGCAGGACAACCTCTACGCCTTCGCCAAGATGCTGTCGTCCTTCGGCGACCCGGTGATCGGCTGCTTCCACGGACTTATGTACATGCGCTGGGGCTCGAACCGCATGGTGCCGGTGTTCGGCTACGAGGGCACCGGCGTGCTGCAGGCGCGCTGGGAACCCGACGGCACACTCAGCCGCCGCTCGCGCGAGACCGGCTACTTCACCGATCTGCGCACCGGCGAGGTGCTGGAGACCTGGACCAATCCCTTCACCGAAGAAGAGGTCGAGGTCTACCACTTCTATAACCCGCAGCTGGTGCGGCGCATGGACAACAAGATGTCGCTGTTCAATTTCGGCAAGGAAGGCGACTCACCGACGCTGATGAACGAAGGCACGGTGTTCCCTGACGAGACCGGCGACATCCCGTTCATCATGCCGTTTCAGCAATTCGGCGACGACCTCATGCTCAACTGGGACTACACCCATGAATACACCAACCCGGTCACACCCGAAGGCTGGCCGAAGTCATCCACAGGTCCGCGCATCGCGCCGTCGGAACACTTCACCTTCCACATGAACAAAGATGAGCTGGAGGACCGCAGCATCCCGGCTTCGCGCTTCGTCGCCGGCTTCTCGCGCATCTCCGAATGCTGGCCGTGGATGAAGATGGGCGGCTCCGGCATGGAAGACGTGCAGCTGTTCGGGCGCATGTTCAGCCACAAGGGCCTGCCGGGAACGATGGAAGTGCGCCCGCAGATCCTGAAGTACATCGAGAAGCACGCGCCGGAGTACCTAACCCTGCCCGATGAGTGGGAGATGCAGAGCTTCCGCGTCGATACGTGGTCGACCTACGCCGCCGACATCCCGCCGGAAAACCCAGACTACGCCTGGACGGAAAAGCGCCCCGATCATATCGCCGGACCGCCGACCGGGTCCGGAGCGCGGGCCTGACCCCAATCCGGTTCCAATCTTGAAACTCGAGGTTTTACGCTAGGCTGTTTCGCCATTGCCAGGAGGTACTGCGATGCCCGCTTTCTCCCGCCGCTCCGCCCTCGCCGCTGCCGGAGCCGCCGTCCTTGCAGTGCCGCGCGCCGCTGCGGCCGTCACACCGCCGGCCTCGGCCAATCCCGCGGCCTGGACGGACACCGAACGGGTGTGGGCGCTTGCGCGTCAGGCCGGCGCCGTGACCGAGCAGAAAGTGATTTGGCGCACCCGCGGTGTCCTCTACGCCTTCAAATTTCCCGAGAGCCCGCTGCCGCTGGTGCGCTTTCAGGGCAGCGAGCAGCAGTGGTGGCGGCCGCAGGGGGATGGGTCGTTCATCCGCACCAAGTCGTTTCTGACGTTCTTCACCGACTATGAAACCGACGAGATGCTGGAGACCTTCACCAATCCGATCACCGGAAAGACCTCGGTGCCCCGGCCCAACTTCAACCGCGTGCCCGACGGTCAAGTGTTGTCGACCCGCGGCTGGTCGCACAACATCATCGAGCGGGCCTTCCCGGACTACTACAACCAGTTCTCCATCCGCGATATCGAGATGAACGTCATTGCGGACTCGATCTCGTTTCACTCCAAGGTCAACTGGCCGGAGCCGCTGGTCCGCCGCCCCTACAATCAGGACAACACCCACTTCGCGCGGTTGGCAGAGCTGATGGACCCGGACGTCGACTGGGTGCCGTCCCACGGCGCCGGGCAGATTCTTATGCCCGAGATGCCCAACGTCGGCATGGACGATCCCGAGCTCGGCCAAGTGCTTTGGCACGTGGAATACTACAAGGTGCCATCTCTCGACGATCTGCCGCCAAAGTATCTGGAACGGGCCATCTCCGAGTATGACAACTACACGGTCAATCCGGTCAACGACACGGGTGAGTCGCGCCTTGAGCGCCGCCTCAAGCGCGCCGGCGTGTGGCCAGGGTAAGCCCGCCGCAGATTGGACAAACTCCACTGCCGCGTTGGACCGCGCCGAGACCGTCGCCATGGTACGCTCACCGATAGTCGGAGCCGCATAGTAAAGAGGGAGAACCCTGTGCGCTTTTCATTTTTGTGCACCGCTGTTTTTCTGACTGCCGCACCCCTTGCGGCCCAGGAGGACGAACCGGATCTGGCCTTCTTCGGTCTGATCGACGAGAACGGTCAAGTCGCCGCCGACAAGGTCGCCGAACACTGCGACGGCTCGCCGCGGGCGCTGTCCGTTGAAACGCGGGACCTGGTTCACACCGAGCCGCACCAGCGCGTCACCTTCACCGGGCGTCAGATCACCAACGTCAATGCCAATCCCGGCGAGTGGAACGGCGCGGCGTATAAGCCGCTGTGCCCGGGCCTGTACAGCTTCGCTGTGGATTACACGACCAGCGCCGAGGATGGCGCCACCGACGGCGAGATCATCGTTCACCTGCACAGCTGGCATCGCGGTGGCCGCGGCCGGCCGGGCGAGCTCGCGGCCATGGCCGTCAAAGCGCCGGGGCAGGAGCGCGGCGTCGGACATGCAAGCGTCATCGTCGAGATGGCCTCTGGCGATGAGTTTTCCCTGTTCACGCTGTCGCCGGGCGCGAAGAAGCGACGTTTCGAGCGCATCCAGCTGACCGCCTATCTCGTCCATCATATCCCTGGGCTCGCACGCGGGTTCGATGCCGCGCTGTGGGACGAAGAACGGGCCGATGCTGATGCGGTGCCTGGAGCGATGCCATGAGACATCTGCCTTGTACGGCGGCGGCGTTGCTGGCTTTGACCTCCTCCGCACTGGCGCTCGACCCCGAAGTCCGCGACCGGCTTCTTGCCGCACCGCTGACTACCGAACTCGGCGGTGAGACGACGCGTCCTCTGGCCACCGAAGACGCCTATACGTTCATCTCCGCCAACGCTCCGGGCAAGGTGAAGCCGGGCTTCACCTTCGGCAACCAACTGTTCAACACCATCTGGCGCCCGACGCCAGGTCCGCAGCCAACCACGGACGGTCTCGGCCCGACGTTCAACCGGGAAGCCTGTTCGGACTGCCACGTCAATAACGGCCGCGGCCGCCCGCCGGAAGAGGTCGGTGCGCCGATGGATTCGATCCTGGTTCGCCTCAGCGTGCCCGGCGAAAACGAACACCGCGGGCCCAAGGGCGTGCCGGTTTACGGCGATCAGCTTCAGGACCGCGGCATCGACGGCGTTCCCGCGGAAGGCCGCGCCATCATCGAATGGACGGAGTTACCCGGCGCGTATGACGATGGCACGGCCTACAGCCTGCGCAAACCAACGGTACGCTTCGAAGATCTCGCTTTCGGGCCGATGCCCGAGGACGTTATGACGTCGCCGCGCGTCGCCAACGCGATGATCGGTCTCGGTCTGTTTGAAATGGTTTCGGAAGACCTGCTCTACGCGCTGGCCGACCCGGATGACAGCGACGGTGACGGCATTTCAGGCAAGGTCAACGTCGTATGGGATGCCCGCGACCAAAAGATGGCGGTGGGCAAATTCGGCTGGAAGGCTAATGTGCCCAACCTGACCAATCAGAACTCGGGCGCGGCGCTCGGCGACATGGGCATTACCACACCGGTGCGCCCCGCTGAGAACTGCCCGGACGGTCAGGACGCCTGCGCGCGTGTGGCAACGGTCGGCGAACCCGAAATGACCGCGGCGTTTCTCAACCAGATCAACATCTACTCGCGGCGGCTGGCCGTGCCGCGGCAGCGGGGCGCGGACCTGCCTGAAGTCCAGCGCGGACAGGAGCGCTTCATGGAGGCCGGCTGCCAGTCCTGTCACATGCCGACGATGGAAACGGGGACCGACCCGCGCGGCGAGGACCTCGCCAACCAGACCTTCCATCCGTTCACTGACCTGCTGTTGCACGACATGGGTGAAGGCTTGGCCGATGGACGGCCCGATTTCCTGGCATCCAGCTCGGAATGGCGCACGGCGCCGCTGTGGGGCATCGGCCTGACAGAGAAAGTCTCCGGCCATGAATTGTATCTGCATGACGGCCGCGCCCGCGGTCTGGCGGAGGCGATCCTGTGGCATGGCGGTGAGGCGGAGGCATCCAAAGAAGCATTCCGCACCCTGCCGGCGGACGCCAGGGACGATCTGATCGCGTTCCTGAAGTCCCTCTAGGGGCTAACGCACTTCGACAGTGTCGCCGTCGGCGGCAACGTCGCGAAGCGCATTGGCGATCCGGTCTGGCCGGTCGTCGGCAATCGCCGACATGAACGCTGCCGCCACTCGCAACAAGCCAGATTTTTGCGCTTCCGGCTTGAGTGATGCGGCCCCATCCAGGGCGTGCGCCTCGCGAGTACTCTCGCCGTCCACCCAGCCGAAGTGATTGGCGCCCTTCTGCACGACCAATGCGGTCGGCGCCGTATAGCGACTCACAGTTGCCGCCACGATATCGGGCGAGGCGATCTCGTCTTTTTCGCCGGCCACAAACAGCAGCGGAAGTTTTGCCGGCTTGTGCAAAGCCGAGTCATTCGAGCGCCACGGCAGGCCCGTGCCCATCACGTTTGCCTGCAGGCTTGCACCGACTGCAACACCGCCGTGAATGGCGGCCGGCGGCTTGTATTCAGCTCCGACGCCGGACCTCGGATCGGCCATGGCCTGCGCGGGGTCGAGGTATTCCAGGAGGATAGAGCCGCCCAAGGAATGTCCGATCAGGAAGGTCAGCCCCTCCTCGCCATCGTCGGTCCACGGCATGGCGAGCGTCTTGACGAGCTGATCCACGGTGACATAAGCCGCTTCGACTTTCTCGTGCGGATTTTGATGTGACGGGTGTTCCAGAATCGGTGGATGGGGAATGAATACCGTAGCGCCTTCTGCCGACAGCGCATCCGAAAGCCACCGATAGCGGACCGCTTCGCAATTCGCACCCGGCAAGACCACGACCCGAACAGCCCGGCGGCGGTCCTCCGGTGGCGCAAACACCATCACACGGAAGGCGTTCCCGTCCCGGTCCAGCAATGTGTAGATATCGGCCATGGCCGCACCTGACAAGACGACGCGTCAGGCGTCAATCGGCTTAGTGGCTTTGAGTTTCTCCTCCGTCAGGTCATACCCAAGCAGAGAGAGAGCGCCGAGTATGCCGGTCAGAGCCGGCAGGCCGGCGGCACAAATGTAGACCGCCAGGACCGCGCTATCGGGCTGCTCAGCCATACCGTCCTTAGACGGCACGTATCCCATGGCGGCAAGCACCAAACCGGTCAGCGCCGGGCCAAAGGCGAAGGCAAATTTTTCAATAGTCGTATAAACTCCGGCATAGACGCCCTCACGGCGCAGGCCCGTGAGACGGAAGTCATACTCCATTGTGTCGGGCAGCATCGCCTGCCCCATCAGCAACGTGGCACCGCCAAGCAGCCCAAGTGCGATGCCTCGCAGTATGGTCAGCGCGAAGGGCTCCGCCGGGGTCGCCAGCAGCCAGCTGAGGTTGACGACAACATTCACCAACAGCGCTGCCATGAATACGTTGCGTTTGCCATGGGTCTTGCCCAGTTTGAGCCACATCGGCTGAGAGGCGATCATCGCCGTGTAGAACGCGAACCAATACCAGCCGAAACTTGTCAGGCTCGCCCCAAGCACCAGTTGGAAAAAGAAGGCTTTGGCGGGGTTGCTCAGTGCCTGACCGAGCAGACCGAACAGTTTCACCAGCATCAGCCACAGGAACGGCCGGTTTTGCATGGCAAGGTCAAACTGTTTTCTAATCCCGACCGGCGCCGCCTGAGTCTTGTGCTTAAACGGCGCGTCTTTCGTCAGGTAGAAACACAACAGCGACGAGGCCAATACCGCGCCGCCCATCGCCCAGGCCATACCTTCAAAGCCGGCCTGGCCGCCTCCGAACACGTCAATAATAACAGGCCCGGCGAAGTAGCCGACATACCCCGCACCGGCGATACCGTAAACACGGAAACTGATGAGGTAGGTACGCTCATGGAAGTTTTCCGTCATTTCCGCCGGCATCGCCAAGTACGGTACGTTGAACACTGTGTATGCGGTGGCATACAGCAGCAAGATCAACGTCATATAAACGATGGGGCCGGTGGACGTCTCAAAACTCGGCACGTTGAACATCAGCACCATGGAGACGGCGAGCATGAATGCGCCGATCAATAGGTAAGGGCGGCGGCGCCCCATTGAGGTATTCGTGCGATCGGAAATCACGCCCATGAGCGGATCGGTAAAGCCGTCGTAAATCTTGGACAAGCCGATGATCAGACCTGCCACGCCGGCAGACATGGCCAGATAGTTTGTCATGAATATTAACGAGAAAGTACTGACCAGGCCGAACATCACCGCCATGCCGAGGCTGCCGAGGCCCCAGCCTACGCACACGGTTAGGGGCAGTGGCCGCTCCGTAACTTCGGCCGTTACTGCCGTTACTTCGGCCGTTTCAGGAGTTGTATCTGTCATGGTTGGGGATTCAGCGGTTTACCGCTGACCGCGCTCGATTAGAGACTCAACCGTAAACTCTACTTCCCACGGTGCGCCGGCGATCCGGCGAACAAAACGGTCGCGCTCGTCGTCAAGCTGTTCGGCGAACTCTCCTTCGGGCGCGTAGTCGTTGATCGCCTCACGCGTGACGACACCTTTTTCCTCTAACAGTTTTTCGAGAATGGTGACGCGATCACGGAGAATCCAGAGTTCGGACATCAATTCCGTGTTGATGCGCATCACGGCGTCCATATCCTCGGACCCTGTGACCGGGCGCGGTGGCGGTTTAGTCATAGCGTCCCCCTAAGAACCTGATCTTTTTCTTATGCCGGCTTGGTGCCAAGGTTAATCCACGGATACCCTTGGCTGCCGAGACCGAACGCCTTTGTGTCGACGAAACCAGCGTCTCTCATGACGTCGACCCATTCCGTCGCACAGGTCTCGGAGAAGAACGGCTCGCCCCGGAAATCCGTATCCCAATCGAGCACGACGGCCTGGAACGGGTGCACGGCCGCAAACGGCGGCGGATCGTTGATGATCAAGTCGCCGCCCGGCTTGAGGATGCGAAAGGCTTCCTCGATCGCTTCGACACCGACGCTGACCGGCATTTCATGCATCAGCGCATACATCACAACTGCGTCGACACTTTCATCCGGCTCGCGCGTATCGCGGCAGTCACGCTGCTTAAAGTGGATGGCAACGCCGGCGGCGCGCGCGGCGTCATGTCCGCCTTTGAGCAACGCGGGTGACAGATCACTGCCGATCAATTCCGCTTTTGGGTAATTCTGGTGGCAGGCCAGCAGAGTCGTCGCTCCGCCGCACCCCATTTCGTAAATGCGGTCGTAATGATCCTTGGGCAGTTCCTTGGTGACGTCGACGCGCTGATTGCGGATGTTGTCACCGACCTCAACAGCGGCATATCCGCCCTTGCTGAACACGTAGCGGCCAATACCCGCCATAAACATCGGACCAGCCAGGTCATAGCCGTCCCAGCCGCCGGGCTCGAGGTGCCACTCGACTCCTTCGTAGTACTCCGGGATAGGAACGCTATCGTCGAGTTCCAGTGACCCGCCGCAATCTTCTTTCGGCCCGCTTACGAGCTTTTTCGCCTCTTCACGTTTCTCTTCGATGGCCGGAATTGCGCGGACAAAATTTTCTTCTGCGACATAGCGTTGGTAAAAGCGCTCATGCTTATAGGCGACTGATCGCTCCGCGACCGATCGGCCTCTGGAAATCCGCTCGTCCCAAGGTTCATTTGAACCACCGCGCTCGTACTCCTCCATCAAGGCCGCACCTTCAGGGTCGGCTTCGAAGTCCGCTTTAGCAAGCTGACGCACCCGGCTCGACGCATAGGGCTGCAGCGATCCCAGAAATTGAAGGCCAGCACGGCCTCGTTGCGACAGATTCAGCATGGCGGAAGCTCCATATTCGTTCTGACGGCTCGTCAACGTGAAATTGGCGGCCAGCGCCGGTGAAATCAAAGGACCAGCCAATTTTGATCACCAGCCGACTGTCTACCAGGTTACAACTGAATATTGAACCGGATTAGCCAGCCTCCCGGGTCCTGGCCAGAGGCGCCGACCTGCGTTAGCTTTGCTTCGGGGAGCAATAGTGGAGGGATAGCAATGGCCTACAAAGGTTTGGCCCCTTATTTGCTGGTCATACTTGGTGTCGCTCTGGCCGCATGTTCGGAGGAAGAAGTGCCGCCTTCCGTCGACATTAAGATCGTCGAACGGGAGGATTTCACGTACTCAGCCGGGTACGGAAACGGCTGCCGGTTTAAATACCAGATCATAAACAACACTGACGATCAGCTGGCCAAGCTCGATGCGTTCATCCTCTCCGAAGATAAATTCCTATTCTCGGTAAGCGGAGAGTTGCCACCCCGCGGCGCAATGACCCGCACAACCGACGTTCAGCAAAACAAGCGGTGCCGCAATATTCCCGGTGATCTTGGCCTGCGCAAAACAGCCTGCGCTTTGGGAAGCAAATCCCAAGATGAATGCTTTGCGATTTTGCAACTGCTACCGCCCGAAGAATAACCAGGAATAACGCCCGTCAAGTTTTGGCGCGGGATTTAATGGAGGGCTTCTGTAGTGTCGGCACAGACACACTTTGACGGACCATGCGCTATCTGCACGGCCAGCTCTGACACTGAGACCGAACACGACCGCTTGTTTTCACTGTCACGCCGCAAGGTATTATCGGCACCGGTCGCTGCCGGAACTTTGGGACTGGCTGCTCACCGCTCCGCCAACGCACAACCGAACCGTCAAGATATCCCTTCCGGTGAATACATCATCGAAGCGGGTTGGCTTGTCGTTGAACAAGACGGCCGCCACGAACTGCTAGAAAACGCATCCGTACTGATCAAAGGCGATCGGATTGTCCGGGTATCCCAGGAACGCATTGCGGGATCGTACACCAGGGTCGATGCGAAGAGGCACATTGTCACGCCCGGCTTCATCAGCGGCCATACGCACGCCTGCACCGCCACACCGACACGAGGATTGATCGAGAACGGCAGGCGGCCGAACTACCGCCGTCCTCAAGAACTGGTCGAACAACTCAGCGATTCAGATCAGGACAGATTGACGGCATACAATGTTGCCGAACTGCTGCGCGGGGGTACCACAACTCACCTCGAGATGAGTTTGAGTTTGCGTCAAGCCCAGGCCTACGTGCGTGTCGCCGAAGCTTGGGGCGTGCGCGGTTATCCGGGAGGCATGATACCCGGCACCGCCCGTCTTGGCCCTATTTGGGCTCGCACAGACGACCAGGTCCTGCTCGACTCTGAAGCCGGTACGTTGACCGAAATCTCTGACAACCTGGCCTTCGCCAAGTCGAAAATGGGAGCTGGTGACGGGCGCATTATCCCAATGATGACACCCCATGCGACCGACACGCACACCCCGGCCACCATGGCCGCCATCGCAGCTGCCGCTAAAGAACTCGGCACCGGATTGCACATCCACCTATCGCAATCTTCCCAGGAAACGGAACGCGTTAGGCGTATGTGGGGGATGACTCCGACCCAGTGGCTTGACAGCTTTGGGTTGCTGGAGGGCCCGGTGTTTGGCGCGCATATGGGCGGCCTCGATTGGACCATCGACCCTGAAATACTCATTCGCAAGGGCGTCGTTCTGGCGCACTGTCCCTCGGCCGGCGGAGCTGGCGGGTTCAGCCAAAATTATCCGGAGGCCCTTGCCGCAGGCATGGCGGTCAACATCGGCATCGACACGCATTCCAATGACTACATGGAAAACCTCAAACTGGCTGTGCTCTACGGACAGGCGCGCTACGCGCTGTTGCGGGACGGTCCGGTACCGGTCAGCCAGCCAACGATGTGGACGGCAATGCGCAACGCAACCCAAGTCCCGGCTGCCGCGCTTGGCCGCCCCGACCTCGGCCGAATTCAGGAAGGCGCCAAAGCCGATATGATTGCCATTGACGTCTCTGGACTATTAGTCGGCAGTGGAGCCTTGCCGCCTGAACCGCTGAACAACCTGCTCTATGCGAACGGGATGATGGTGCGTCACGTGCTGACAGATGGGCGAATTCAAGTTTATGACGGCGCTTTGGTTTGCGACGATGAATCGCGGGTCGTTGAAGAAGGTGGGGCGGTCATGGCAGCCATATATGACCAACTCCGGGCGGAAGAGTGGTTCCAACCGCTTCCTCGCGAGTAACTACCTATAACAGGCATTGGTCAAAATGATCTGAGGCGCTATGAAAGTGCCCCCGTCGGCATTGGCATCGATATTTGAGATCACTCGTGACTGAGACTCCTCACCCCGTATACCCCCACCTGTTTTCCCCTGTCACCGTTGCGGGCAGAACCCTGCCTAACAGGCTTGTGCACGCTTCAATGTCGCTACGCTACGTCAAGAACGGCGAAGTGAACGATGAGTCGATTACGTATTACCGGAACCGAGCGGCCGGCGGCGTATCAATGGCCATCACCGAACCAATGGGAACGACACGCTGGAACTGCGCGCCTCGGCGCATACAGGTTTTCGGCAAAGCCAATGAAGATGGCTTGAAACGATTTGCCAACGAGGTCGGCGAAGCGGGATGCCTCATGCTGGGACAGTTGCAAGACTCCGGCCGGGGCAATCACGAAGGGGGGCGCAGGCCCGACGCAGTCGGCCCCTCGCCTCTGCCCGACGACCTGAGTTGGACCGTTCCGCACGCCCTGACCACAGACGAAGTGGATCAAATGATCGCGGACTTCGCCGAATCCACTGCTTGGCTGCATGCCTGCGGCTGGGCGGGGATCGAAATTTCCGCTGGCCACGGCCACATATTTCATCAGTTCCTGTCCGCCCACTCGAATATTAGGGAGGACAAATACGGCGGCGACCTTCAGGGCCGCACACGGCTGGTCCGCGATCTGATGTCGGCAATCCGAGACCTAACTGCGTCTGACTTTATCATTGGCGTGAAGTTGCCCGGAGAGGACGGCGTACCGAAAAGCATCGATTTCGACGAAGCGAAACGCATTTCCGAGCTGGTGGCCGCTAATGGCAATGCAAGTTATGTAACGTATTGCTGGGGAGCACATTCTGACTCTTTGTATTGGCACCTTCCCGATTTGCACGGTGAGCGGACGCCGTTCGTCTCCAAGATCAGAGATCTCGCGGAACCGTTTGGCGACACACCGGTCGGCGCACTTGGACTGATCACGGACCCAAACGAAGGGGATCGCGCCATCGAGTCAGGCGATGCCGACTTGGTGATGATGGGACGCCCCCTGGTGACGGATCCGGCCTGGGGTAAGAAAGCGAAAGAAGGTCGCGAGGCGCAAATTCGATACTGCGTGTCTGGAAACACCTGCTGGCAAGTCATCATCGCCGGCGGACGGCTGCAATGCGACAACAATCCCCGAGTTGGCCAACCGGACGAGGCGGACTGGTGGCCATCGCCAGCGACAACTTCGCGAAAGGTCGTAGTTGTGGGAACCGGCGTCGCCGGAATGGAAGCGTCCTGGATTGCAGGCGCGCGCGGACATGACGTTACCGCATTCGGGATTTCCGGCGAAGTCGGCGGCAAGACCCGCCTCCATGCGGAGCTCCCCGGTGGGGAAAACCTCTCGAGCATCTATGATTACCAGCAGCTGAGCGCTAACCGGAGCGGCGTAAAATTCGAACTCGGCATTCAGGCAACTGCCAACGATGTTCTGGCGCTCAAACCGGATGCGGTCATCGTTGCGACCGGATCGACAATGTCGTGGCCGTCTTTTCTGCCCGAAGAATACAAGGACGAGGGATTCTTTCCGGATTTGCGGGACACCATGGCGATGCTGCTTGAACGGCCCTCGCCTCAGCCCGGAACGGCAGTCATTTACGATCATGATCATACGAAAATGACCTACGCGGCAGCGGAGTGGCTGGCAGATAAATTTGATCGCGTCGTCATTGTGACACCGCGCGACCGGATTGCGTCCGACGAAGCACTCGTCAATCGCCAAGGTATTTATCAGAGACTGCACGCGAAAAAAGTGCGATTGCTCACCTGCTGCGATCCATCGCCAGAGTCCGCCTTTGAAGAAGGACAGGTCACAGCCCGCAACGTATTCAATGGCGAAGAGACGATCATCGACGACGTCAGCCTGTTCACGTACGCGACGAGCCGTGTGCCAAACTTAGATATCGTTCCAGAACTTCGTGCCGCTGGCATTGATCTTCAAATCATTGGCGACGCTTTTGCGCCGCGAGTCGTCGTGACAGCGACGGCCGACGGGAACCGCGCCGGTCTCGCCGTATAGATTTTTTGCGGAACGTTCTTCTATTTCCGGCGTTTATTAGCCAGCACCGCCTCAACTGAACTAGCGAGGATCCTCATGGATCGGAATATTCTGAATCTCTCTGGCGCCGTCGTTGGTGCACTCGCCCTGGTTACGGCGGGATGCACAACCTACGACCCCTACACAAATAATCAAGAAGTCTCAAAAGCCACTATTGGAGCAGGAATTGGCGCTGCCGGCGGCGCTGTAATCGGTTTGATCGCCGGCGACAACTCCAAAGAACGGCGGCGCAACGCCCTGATCGGCGCCGGCGTCGGCGCGCTGGCCGGCGGCGGTGTTGGCGTTTATATGGACCGCCAAGAAGAAAAGCTGCGGGAAGAACTGCGCGGCGCCGGCGTCAAAGTTGAGCGCATAGGCGACCAAATCCGCCTCAACATGGATCAAAGCATTGCGTTCGACGTGAACAGTGTCCAACTGCGACCGTCATCGGATCCTGTGCTATCTGCCGTATCAAAGGTCCCGAAGGAGTTTGATAGGACAATGATCGACGTAACCGGCCACACGGACAGCGACGGATCAGATGCGTACAATCAGGAACTGTCCGAACGCCGCGCCATGAGCGTCGCGCAATCTCTGGTTACAAACGGCGTCTTGTCTGAACGACTGCTCATTGCGGGATACGGCGAAACGCGGCCAATCGCGCCCAATACGACACCGGAAGGCAAACAGGCAAACAGACGGGTGGAGATTCAAATCGCGCCCATCACCAGCGCTGGCATGTGACGCGAGTCGCGCGACTCTTCCTCTCGTGCACAAATGAATCGCGGCGGCAGGCCCTAGGGCCTTGCATACCGCTGCCAAAGTGTCGTCCAATCGCTGCTTTCGAACTATGTGGGGATCGGGAACATGATGGAAATCGGCATCTTTTTGCCTATCGCCAAAGGCGGATTCATTATTTCGAGGAATGTCCCGGCAACTTGGCCAACATGGGAATTGAACAGGGATGTCACGTTAAAGTGCGAAGCGCTCGGCTTTGATTTTGCACTATCAATGGTCAAATTCCGTGGCTTCGGCGGCGAGACGGAGTATTGGGACTACGCGCTCGACTCTTTCACATTGACAGCTTCCCTTGCCCCGATAACAAGCAAGATCAAGCTATTCCCCTCTGTGACCAATCTTTCGCTTCATCCGGCGGTTGCCGCACGCATGGCAGCAACAATCGAAGCGGTGTGTCCCGGTAGATTTGGTCTGAACATTGTTTCGGGCTGGTACAAGGATGAATTCAACCAGATGGGCTTGTGGCCTGGCGACGAATTTTTTGACACCCGCTATGACTATGCCACGGAGTATGTAACCGTACTCAAACAGCTTTGGGAGACCGGCAGGTCAGATTTCAAAGGCAAGTTCTTTACGATGAACGACGCTGAAATTAAGCCGATGCCGACTACACCTATCCCGCTGGTGTGTGCGGGCCAATCGGATCGCGGCATCCGATTCACCGCGGAAATGGGCGAACGCAATTTCGTCATAGCAGGAGGCAACAGCCATGATATCGAAAGTGATATCAGCACGTTCAAGAGCATCACGTCACGCCTCCAGGCCCATGCCGCGGAATGGAATCGAGACGTCGGAACAATCGCACTGTTCAACGTGTTTGCCGCTGATACGGACGACGAGGCGATGAAGCGGTTTGAGCACATCGTCGCCGGTGCAGACGAAACTGCGATAGCCAATCTCGTCGGCCAGGCAGAACTTGATAAATCCGACGGAATGTCTGAGAGCCTTAAGCGGAAATCGATGTTTATGGGATTGCCGACGCTTGTCGGATCCTACGCGACGGTCGCCACCTACTTGGACCGCATATATGATGAAGCGGGCGTAAGCGCTTGCATGTTCGCGTTTCCGGATTTCGACCACGATATCGATACATTCGGCGAATACGTCTTGCCGAAACTGCAGTCCCGCAAGTGAAGCCGCTGCGCAGCGTCCAATGCTTTTAAAGTTCAGAATTTGGTATGCGCGCGCCGTACTTGCTGTTGCAGCTTTGCTATTCGCTTTTCTAGCGCATCTCTATGTGATGACACCGTTGGACGGAATCGATATGTTCGGGGTCAGCCTGTCCGGCGAACCACATTCGGTGACTTTTCTACGAACGGGTCTCGGCGCGATGTTCGCCAGCTTATTTCTCACATCTGTGGTCGGGCTGATCCGGCCTAGACTCCTTTTGACATGCCTGACTTTTGTCGTCGGCGTCATGTCGCTGATCGTCGCGATTCGCGTTTACGGCCTGGCCGTCGATGGCGTCTCGGACAAGAACTTATCGGAACTCACTACTGAAGCGACCTGCTGGCTCGTCTTTGTTACAGGATGGCTTTGCCTGCCAAAGGGCGGGGTGAAGGTCGGCGGGGCAGAGTTATCCACAGGAAACTAAGCCGGCCAACTCCCCTCCTTTACCATCCGTTAAGCCCCACTCCGCATGATCTGATTGTTTCGTCCACCGTCAGAAAGCCGATAGGACTTACCCCTCATGCGCAACGCGTCCGATCTTCAGGCACAAGCAGACTTTTTAGTGCTTCGCCATGGCAGCGCTGCCCAACACCGGATTATGAAGCAACTTGCCGATGTTGGAAAAACAGCGAACTCCAAAGAAATTCAGTACTGGAAAACACTTCTAAAGTTGGTGACTCAAAGGCTGAGCAGCGCCAATGCCAGCCCCGTATGTTTGTAGCCTGAACCTTAAACCGATTAGCACTCCAAAAGCGGAGATCCCTGGCAAAACTGGGCGCACCTAAGCGTCCGGCACGCGAGAGCACGTAAATCCGGTTCCGATCAACCTCACAGGCTGTGGCAGGCTGTTCACAATTGAGGTACGCGGACCGGGCAAACGGAACCAGGGGAATGCCATGACGTCGTCTTCCAAAACTGCCGAAAATACAGTCGGACGCCGAACCTTTTTGAAAGGCGCAGCGGTTACGGGAGCAGCATCGACATTGAGCGGTGCTGCGACCGCGTCACCGTCAAAAAGGTCTTTGGATACGCAGGCGCAAGGGACCACCAAAGCCGCCCCGCCGACCGTAGATCAAATGGAGTTAGAGGCGTCTACACCGCAGCAACTTGCCGAGGCGAATGCTGAACAAGTTGCCGTCGGTCTTGGCCCTCAGCAATCCACCGTCTTTGGGTCCGACTTCATGATCGATGTTATGAAGTCGTTGGATCTTGAATATGTGTTCTCGAACCCCGGCTCAAGTTTCCTTGGATTACACGAGTCGATCACGGTCTATGGCGACAACCAGAAGCCGGAGTTCATCACATGCATGCATGAAGAGTCGGCCGCCGCGATGTGTAACGGCTACTACAAGGCAGCATTGAAGCCAGCCGCAATGATGTGCCACGGCACCGTTGGCCTCCAGCACGCCGCCATGAACATCTACAATGCGTGGTGTGATCGTGTCCCCATGATCGCAATTCTTGGCAACCACGCGGATGCGCACGCCCGCCTCGGCGCGACCACTTGGCGTCACTCGGCGCAAGACCCCGCATCAATGGTGCGCGATTTCACCAAGTGGGATGACCAACCTCATTCCCTTCAAGCATTTGCGAATTCTTTTGTCCGCGGTTGGAAAATTGCCACCACCCCACCAATGGAACCCATCGCTATTGTAGCAGACGCGGAGTTGCAATTGATGGAGGTCGAAGACCGGTCCGCCCTGCAAATTCCGCGCTTCACTCCATCCGAGCCGCCTCAGGGTGAACGTGGCGCGGTGCAGGAAGCCGCGCGCATGTTGGTAGATGCGGAGGAACCTTTAATCATTGCTGACCGCGCGGCGCGGACACCGAACGGCATGAAGTTGCTGGTGGAGTTGGCAGAGCTGCTAAATGCCCCGGTTGTCGATATCGCCAGCCGCCAGAACATTCCAACGGCCCACTACTTAGATCACACCAGACGCTCCGGCCAACTCATAGGGAGGGCTGACGTCATACTTGGTCTGGAGGTCACAGATTTTTGGGGTCAGGTGAATTTTGTGAATCGCGAAACGATGACCAGCTATCCGCGGACGAAGGACGGAGCGAAGCTCATCACAATTGACGTTAACGATCTCTATCTGAAATCCAACTACCAAGACTTCCAGCGGTATGCACCCGTGGATTTGTCGATATCTGGCGATGCAGAGGCGACACTTCCAGCATTGATCGATGAAGTAAGAAACGCCGTGTCGCGTGACCGGCGCCGGGCCATTGCGGCACGCGAAGACGGCATGCGCAAGATCCACAGGGACCTATACGAAGATTCCCGTCAACTCGCGGCACAAGGTTGGAACTCCAGCCCAGTAAGCACCGGGCGCATGTGCATGGAATTATACGATAAGATCAAAAACGAAGATTGGGCACTGGTCTCGGTTGGGGCATCGGAACGGTTCGTCAGTTCTTGGCCGCACAGGTTATGGAATATCGACGAGCATTATCGCTACCTCGGCATCGGCGCCGGCGGCGGCGTCGGCTATGGCTTACCTGCCGCTGTCGGCGCCGCCCTGGCCAACAAAAAGCTCGGACGGTTCTCGGTGAATATTCAGTGCGACGGAGATTTCATGTACGCCAACGGCGCGTTATGGACCGCCGCGCACCATCGAGTGCCTCTGCTAACTGTCATGCACAACAACAGGGCCTACGCCCAAGAAACGATGCTTGTTCAAGGAACAGCCAATCGGCGCAAACGCGGTGTCGATAAGGCCCCCATCGGCACAGTCATCCAAGATCCAAATATCAACTATGCGAAACTGGCAGAAGGTATGGGCGTCTGGTCGGCCGGTCCAATTGAGGATCCTAATGATCTGGGACCGGCGCTGGCTGAAGCCGTCAAAGTTGTAAAGTCGGGATACCCGGCTTTGGTTGATGTCGTCACGCAGATGCGTTGAGGAGAGAAACCATGAAGAAAAAAATACTCACAACAATCGCGGCTTTTGCATGCTCCTTCATCAGCCTCGCAGCCGCACAAGATGGCGACGCCGAACGCGGTAAGAACACATACAACCGTGTCGGCTGCTACCAATGTCACGGCACTGACGGACAAGGTAATGATGCTGGACCGATGCTGACACCGGATCCCCTGCCGCCTGAAGCGGTGGCGAATTTTATTCGCTTTAGCCCGGGACGCATGCCTGTTTACCCGGAAGAAGTTCTCTCCGACTCAGAGATCGAAGATATCGTTGCCTATCTGGCGTCGGTACCGCCACCTCCGGACGCCGACGACATTGACATCTTGCGCGGCCTGGAGCCCGGCGATTAAGTCTCGGATGGTTAAGGTATCCGGCGCAGGAGTGTACATCTGCCTTTAAGGCGCCACCGAATTGATCTCGTCAACCAGTCGGATTGCGGGCAAAACCGCGCCTAACGGAATTGGAAACGGATCGCCCCTTTGCAAGGCCTTCGTCGCCTCAGAAATTATGGTCAGATGCCCTGGACCGAAGGCGAGACCAGGTAGGGTGTCCTCTGCCGGCATTGGCGCCTCTAAGCCCTCAAAGTCCGTAGCGGTGTGACCAGAGATATGAACCCGCGCATTACTACCCGACAAAGTGATTTCAACTGGCGATGTCTCACCGGGTTCTGCCGCTCGGAGCGTTAACCTGCCTTTGCACCCACTTGAGAAAGTGAATGAAACGTCGAAGGAGTTATCACTCAAGTCCGATACACACGTGCCACTCGGTGTTCCAAACCAAAGAAGGAGCAGGTCGAGGTAGTGAAGGCCGATCAAACGCATGAGTCCGCCGCCGTGAGACTTTTCGGCGTACCACCCGCCTAGGCGTAACGGCGCCCCCTTGATCTCCACCGAAGCCGGCGCAAACTTTCCGGATTGGATCTGCTGTGTCACCCAGCGTATGTGGGCCTGAACGCGCTGGTTGAGTACGACGCCTGTCGGGACTCCACTTTGAGTCGCTTGCGACAATATCGTTTCTGCATCACTGAGCGACGTTCCGACCGGTTTTTCAATAAGCGTTGGGATTCGGTGACCGATGAGGTCTAGCGCAACGCGCACATGACTATTGTTGGGTGTTGCGACAATCGCCGCATCAGGCATGGACTCCTGAACCGCGGATAAAATGTCCTTAAATACATTGACCCCGATTACCGGCTCGGTATGCGGATCAACAACACCACTCAACACAGCATCAGCCGTGTGAGCGATGGCTGCGATATGGCAGCGCCCCGCTCCGCCGGCCCCAACGACCAGCCACTTCACTTCGAACAAACCGCAATAGCCGCGCCGATACCCTTGCTGTCTGGCCTGCGCCAGTTGAGGCACGTCAAAATAAATCCAAGACTTGGATATCGACTAGGTGTGCGAACGCTTACCGATATCGCCATAATCAACCTTATCGTCTTTTGGATCCGGCAGCCGCTCCCAAAGCATCGTGTATAATTCCTTGACGTCTCCACCGAGCGAAAATTCACCGCAATACCGCAGGTCATCGGCGTAAGCGGGACATGCGTTCCACACTGTGTCGCTGACCCAAATTTCCTCTCCTCCCGCCTCATTACAAACCAGCGCAGCATACTTTAGCGAATCTCCGAAGAAATTCTTTCCCTTAGAAATAGCCGTTCCCGCATGTAGACCTATTCGAATATCGAAGGCGATCTCCTTGGACTGCCGGCTCGCAAGATTGACGTTCTGCTGCATCTGCACGGCCGCATCTATGGCCGCGCGCGAATCATCGAAGAGAGCCAGAATCCCTACGCCGGTGTGTTTAATCTCTCTGCCTGCGTACGCATTCAAAGCCTCTCGAACACTTGTGTCGTGCGTTTTAATTACTCTCTGCATTAACTCCTCATTGAGCTCCTTTGCGAGCAGATCCGAGTCGATAATCTCCGTAAACATAAAAATCTTTGACTCCGGAAGCGCCACGTCATCGCTGCCGGCTTCCCATGTCTCCAACAATCCACCGATGACAGAAGTCATACTGGACGATTCTTCTTCACCCGTATCTTCCTGATCCAATTTATTGCTGTCTGAAAAGAGCGGCCCAACTGCATTGTCGCCGCCATCAATCAATGCGCGGTATTGGGGGTGTTCACCGTAATCGTTTATTTGATCAGCAAACGTGCGGGCCTCAGCCGCGTTTGAGCCGGTTAGCTCCATGAGGCGCGCGAGCAAACTCTGCCCTTCTTTCGCTGAAAGTTTGTAGTGTCTTGCCAAGCGTGAACATATTCCTGCGAAAATGAGATTTAACCCGAACTTCGAATGCTTATCGAGTTTACCCGCCCTCCCGCTGAGCACTTCCGAGACACTTGCCATCACTGTTCGCAAGTCGCCCAAGACAATACCTAAGGTTTCCTGAGGAAGCTCTTCCGTCTGGTCCTCTGCAGGCGGTGCGGTAGATTTATCGCCATGCGACTCAGTATCTTCGATCGCTCCGTATTGAGGTTTCTGCGAACCCACTCCGGGCGCCTGATCCAAGCCGACTGACGCGCCCCTCATTTCCGGTCGAGGCTCCTTCACCTTGGAATCGAAAGCTGTTCCATCTTCTAAAGTCGCAGGCGCCCTAACTTTACGCGCTGTCGTCACGTCAAAGACCTTGGTCATTCGGCCAGTGCTTGGGACCAAAGCGCCACCCCATTTGTCCTGCGGGGGCTTGAACTTGCTTGGTTTGTTCGCTGCGCGCCGTTTACCGAATTCGTCTTTGGGATAAAATTTTTGAATCAACACGAGCACGGACGCGAGAAACGTCACGAAAAAACTTATGATCAGAACAAGGTTTCTGATTTCCGGATTAATTTCGCGATCAGCCCATCCAAGAATGCGCAACGCGAGGTAAATAAGGCATGTGGCAGAGAGGCCTATGCCTGCAGCAAGCGCAAACAAACTCTGCAAACTTTTTTCGGGACCACCGCGCGCCTGCAAACGCGTCCTGCGGCGCGCCTCCCTTTTCGCATCCGCCTTTTGTTCTCTGACCGATTTTTGCCCTGACACTCGAACCTACAGCAGAAATAAAATTCTAATATGATTGGCGATAACATTTCTGCATCGCGTTTGTGAGTTTACAGTACCGCGACTCGCTGCTCGACCGTAAGCTGGAATTGGGATGTGAGTCGCAGGCTAGCACTCTACCGAAGCACTCCTGCTGCGTCATGGGAATTCAAAGAGTGGGAAACAAGACCGTCGTCATGCGTTCCGAAGATCATAAACTGCAGCCGCCAGGAGAATCAGGCCGCATGCACCTGGACTCCCCTGACCGTGGTCGACAAAAAATCGCCGTCGTGGGTGGCGCACTGCACTACAGGACCGCGGGCCAGGGCGGCAAAACACTCGTGCTCTTGCACAAGTTGGGCGGTTGGAGTCGGGAATGGCGGTGGATCATGCCTGCTTTGGCACGGCGTGCCCGGGTTATAGCCGTTGATCTCGCCGGTCACGGTGACAGCGCGATGCACGGCGAGCCGCCGTACATCGTCACACAAGAAGAAATCGCAACCCAACTCATGGCATTGCTTTCAGATATCGGCGAACAAAACGTAACTCTCATTGGCAGCTCGCTTGGCGGCTGCGTTGCCCTAGTCTGCGGTGCGTTCTGGCCTGACCGGGTTGATGCCCTGATCACTGTTGGGTCCGCTATTGCTTCCTCTCGCTCCCGCGCAAGCCTAAGCGAGTCCGATCAGCGGTATATCAAGGATGGAATGTTCGACGCCTACGACAATCCGCTGCCGCGCGATCCGGCGTACATGACTCCGACATTTGGGATGACAGATCGCGTTCATATGGAAGATATGGTGCGAAGTCGCGAAGCTGCGGGGCGGTGAATTCAACCCTGCCCCCGCGGGGTTGCCATTTATGACCACATAGCTATAGCGCCGCGCGTTTCCTGTCCGGTGTTGATGTTATACGGCACTCATGGGGCATATGGCCGATTCGTCGAAGATGCGACTGCGCGATTTCCCGATAGCCGGGGCGCGCCAATTCACAACGCAAGCGCCTTTCCACATCAGGATAGCCCTGAACAAACAGCCAATGCCGTGTTCAACTTCTTGGGGTTTTAGAACGGATCATGGGGAAATGCCGTCAAGCTTTCCAGGGTTGATAACCGCCTCAGGGTCCAGTGCACGCTTTAGCTTCGACAAAAGAGATATCGTTTCGGCACTGACTACACTTTGGAAATGGTAGAAATCACCTATCTGAACGTGAATTGACCCTAAATCCTGGAAAAAATCACGCAGGTCCGAACGCAATTGGCGAACGTACGCCCGCGTTTCCGGATTCGGTTCAAATTTCGAATACTTGTCAGCCTCCGCCTTCGAAATGTTTTCCAGATGCAATGCCGTTAGTGCATCACGCCAGTAAAAACAGGGCTCGCATAGGAAGTAGAAAGCACTGCAATTCGTGACATAAGAATGTTGCACACCATATTGCGCCATCTTGTCCTTTCGACCGTCGAAGAACTCTTCGACCTTTGTGGCGATTTCAACTGCTCGACCTATTGGCCAAAGCGAACTCGTCGCCACCCATCGCTCTCCGTCTTTGCCAAGAAATTTGCGAATTGAAAACCGCACCGCGTCGCGGGCCCTGGGAAGGATCGCCGGAATTTCTCGGCCAAACTTCAAACAAGCGTCCCTTGCTTGGTCCATACCGTCTTCGGCGGCCCGGTCACTCACCGCGTCAACTTTGAGGTGCAATGACCATTTCACGCCGTCCAGAAACCCGGTTCCGGCGCTCGCCAGCTTCACTGCCGACTTTACGCCCGACAGCAATGTCCGCTCCTCTGCCATGGCCGCCGTAAGCGTCTTGATTGCATCACCCAATCCTACCTTGGCAATATTGGCGGTCTCGTATGGGTCAAGCCCTGTCCGGCGGGTAATGAAATCCATGGGAGAGATGGCGATCATCGCGGCGGCCATATCTTCATACGTTTCAAACGCAAACGATCCGTACGCCGCTCCGGTGAGGCGGGCTTTAAGGTGTAGAGCTACAGCGGTTTTGACGCCGAATATCCCGTTGTCCCCGATAAATAGTCCTGTCAAATCGGGGCCGTAGTTTCGGTAAAACGGCTTGTCGTTGACCGTTGAACTCCACGCGCCGGTCCTAATGCGAGAACCGTCCGCCAAAGCCACTTCTACGCCTAGCAACCCATGCATTCCCCCTGGGACGTTTTGTGAAATTGCTCCGCCAACGGTGGAATGACTTCCGGACAGCGGCGCCGGAAAATCGACAATCATGTCAGTGTCCTTAAGAGCATCGACGACATCGGCCCACGTGCACCCGGCTTCAGCAATGACGTAGCGGTTCGTGACGTCAACCTCTCGGATTCGATTGAGACCACGGAGGTCAACGAGAATACTTCCGTCTTGGGTTGGTCCATATCCGTTTGTGTAAGACATTCCGCCGCCGCGAACGTAAATTGGGCGCCCGTGTGACCTGGCGATGGAGAGAATCGACGATACATCTTCAGGTGTCGACGGAGAGACCACGACGTCAGACCGGCGAATTCCGTCCCAAGTGAACAGATCGGCGCTGAGTTTATCAATGTCCTCTTGGTTGTCGGAAACAAGGTCTTCGCCGAGCGAGTCTTTGAGCACAGAGGCGATGTCATCTGTCTTAGCTGTGAGGTTACCGGTCATTACAAATAGTGCTTTCGAGTTGATCGATTACGCCGAAATGTACTGCGTGCCACAGGAAGGCTTATTGAAGGCGCACATCCGAATACAGAACCACGCTATTTCTAAGTGGAAGCGATTGTATTCGGTCGCTGTACGCAATGATGTTCACTCTGGGCATGAGCATAATTGACGGTGACAAGTCGCGCAGATCGTATTGCATATCCTGCAAGGCTTGAGTTCTTTGCTGCGAATCCAACTCAGTCTTAATCGCCATGATCTTTGGCATCAAAGCCTGCTCACAAAAGAAGGGGGGATTTTTCAAACATGAAAAGTATTCCATCGGACGAATAGCGTCGCGCACCGCTTGGGTATTCCAGACCAATGAGAATGCGTCAGTATCTCCCCAATCGCCGCTATGATACCGGCGCAGCCAATCAGCAAATGCGATTTGCCGTAGAGTTACCGTGACCCCGATACGCTCCAAAGCCTGTGCAACATACTGGTATTCTAGCAGTGAGGACGTCGTGCTTTGGAATACGTCAATGTTCATCTTAAAACCGTTTGGATACCCCTCTTCGACAATAATTTCGCGTGCACGGTCCGGTTCAAATGGAAACGGAGGAAGGTCAGGGTTGAAGCCATTGACGCTCAAAACGGCTCCCTGAGTCGCCGGCTCTACCAAGTCTGCATACAGCGCACTCGCGATGAGATCGCGATCAATCGCCATATTGAGCGCCCTTCGGATCGCCGCAGATCGAATTGGAGAGTTAGTATTGCCGACCGTCCGGAAAGCCAGAGACATGATCTGTGATTGAACATCGATTACACGCCGAAAACCCTCGCCTTCGAGCCGCCCCCAGTCGTCTGGAGATAAGCCGATGACGATATCTACGCCGCCTGACCGAAGCGCCGCTATACGGCCACCGATATCAAGAATGGGACGGAGCTCAATCGGCATCATTTCGGATCTTGCACGATAGGAATCTGGCCGCGGATTGAGCTCAATGGATGCGTTTGCGACCCCCCACGAAGTAAGTTCGTAGGGCCCCGTTCCGATTGGAGACTCCGCGTAACCAGCCGGGCCAAGCTCCGACCACGCGAGGGGCGCAACAATGGGCACCAATGCGAGCCGCCCGGGCAGTATCGGATCTGGTTCCTGGGTCTCGATAACCAGAGTCGAATCGTCAGTGGCGATCACGCGCTTCAAGCCAGCAACCTCGCGCCCAACGGTCGTCGCCTGACCTTCGGGCGAACTCAAGTAATCGAGCGTTGCTTTGACCGCGTCAGCATCCAGCAGCTCTCCATTGTGAAACCTGACTTGGTCGCGAAGCCTAAATCGCCACTTGAGCGGTCCCGTCTGCTCCCAACCGGTCGCTAGACCGGGCTGAGGCTGCGACTGACTTTCGTAGACAGTGAGAGCATCGAAAATCGCATCCCAGGTGTGAATCGATGGCTCGGATAGCGCACCGAAGGGGTTGCCCTTACTTGGAGGCGGCGCAGTTATTCCGATTCGAATTGGCGAATCGATTGCCTGCGTATTCGCGACGCCCGGCACGCTGTTGCAGATCAACACCAACAATACGCGTGCCAACACCTGCCGACGACGGGCTTGGGCGAAAGAGTTTCTTAGCGCTTGGGTCAAGGTTTCAGCCGCCGTCCGGACGTAATACGATGATTTGGGTGGAGCACTTTACGTGTACCAAAAAAACAAGGGAATTTGACGATGTTTTTTGAACCTTCGAAGAATGACCACGGCCTGCCTTTTAGCCCCTATCAAGCTTGCGTCGTACCTCGACCAATTGGCTGGATCTCCACTGTAGACACCGAAGGCAATGTTAATCTTGCGCCGTTCAGCCAATTCAACACTCTTGGCGCGCCGTACGTCATGTTTTCTGCAGGTAAACAGGAATTTGCAGATCGCCGGAAAGATACTGTCGTCAATATCGAAGCGACGGGTGAGTTTGTCTTCAATGTTGCCACTTATGACTTGCGAGATGCGGTCGTTGAATCGGGCCGGATCACAAACCCCGAGATCGATGAGATGACGGCAGTCGGGTTAACAGCGGAACCCTCTAGATTGATCAAGCCACCACGGTCCAAGGAATCGCACATTCAATTCGAATGCACGCAATAC
>JAYQVH010000019.1:0-53811 GCA_038148375.1 Rhodospirillaceae bacterium
ATTACTCCCTTACGCAATCACCCCAATCTGTCCCATTGGTGCTGACGGGGGACATGGTACAACGCCCCTATGTGGGTCGATGTTCTCGATTTAAGGGACTTTTATTCCGCGCCTCTCGGCCGCTTGGTCCGCCGCGTGCTGCGCCGCCGCGTGCGCGATATCTGGCCGGATGTAACGGGTCAGCGCATCCTGGGCCTGGGATTCGCGTCGCCGGTGCTCAGTCAGTTTCGGGACGAAGCCGAGCGTGTCATCGCAGTCATGCCGCCGAGCCAGGGGGTCATGCACTGGCCGGAAGGCCAGGCCGGTCTGACCGCGTTAGCGGATGACGTGGCGCTGCCTTTTCCCGACCGCATGTTCGACCGGATCGTGCTGGTGCACGCGTTGGAAAGCAGCGCTCACTTTCGCGAGTTGCTGCGCGAGTGCTGGCGTGTTTTGTCCGACGGCGGGCGTCTTCTCGTCATCGTCCCGAACCGCCGCGGTTTGTGGGCGCGCATCGAGCGGTCGCCATTCGCTCATGGCCGGCCGTATTCGATGACGCAGCTCAGCCGACTTCTGCGCGACGTGCTTTTTGCGCCGGTCGAGAAAACCACGGCCCTGTTCTTTCCACCGTTGTGGTGGCCGCTCTTCACGTCTTGGACCCTCGGCGTCGAACGCATCGGGCGGCGTCTGTTCCCAACGATTGCCGGCGTGAACATCATCGAAGCCAACAAGCAGATCTATGCGGCGCCACCGGAAGCCGCGATGAGCCGTCGCCTGAAGGATTACATCCTCGTGCCAAACGGTGCGACGTCTCCGGCGCGGACGGCGAATGTTCAGCAGTGCGCTGAACTCACCGGCGACCGAGAAGAAACAATGCCTGCTCGCTAAACAGGTTGGCGATGCGGGCGGTCGCAGAAAATCCTCGCTTACGTCCGGAAGCATCAAGGGCATACCCGGCCTCAATCTTTATTCCCAGGACGTCGACCAGAGACAGAAAGTCTTTGACCGTGCACAGGTGAATGTTTTCCGTGCTGTACCAAGTATCTGGGAGCGTCCGGGTTGACGGCATGCGACCCCCGAACAGCAGGGCCAGCCGAACCGCCCAATACCCAAAATTTGGAAACGAGACGACGGCGTGCCGCCCGAGGCGCAGCAAATCTTCAAGAACCTCGCGCGGATTGTGCGTTGCCTGCAGAGTCTGACTGAGAATGACGTAATCGAAAGCGTCGGCGGGGTAATTTTTTAAGTCCGTTTCCAGGTCGCCCTGAATAACGGGGAGGCCATGGCGCACGGCGGCTTTAACCCGGGTCATAGACAGTTCCAGTCCGCGCCCGTCGACCTGTTTGGAGTCGCGCAAGTAAGCCAAAAGCGTGCCGTCGCCACAGCCGACGTCGAGCACGCGGCTTCCCGGCTTGATCTGATCCGCAATCATCTGGAGGTCGATGCGAAGCGCGTCAGTCCTGCCCGTCTGAGACTGAGTGCCCGTTTCAGTCATCTTCGAGCTCCGCGCTATCCAACGGTGGGTCCTCGTCGCTGGTATCCACATCGGGCGGGGCCAAGCCGACGGCGCGCGCGGCACCCGCAAGGAACCCACGCAAGGTCTGATGAAATTCCGGCTCGTTGAGCAGGAAGGCATCGTGGCCTTTATCGGATTCGATTTCGACAAAACTCACTTTGGCGGCGTTCGCATTCAGGGCATGCACGATTTCCCGGCTTTCAGCGGTCGGGAACAGCCAGTCCGATGTGAAAGAGATCAGACAAAAGCGCACCGGTGTGTCCTTGAACGCATTCGCCAGCACTCCTCCGTTTTCTTCCGCCAGATCGAAGTAGTCCATTGCCCGCGTAATATAGAGATAGGAATTGGCATCGAAGCGGTCGACGAAGGTGTAACCTTGATGGCGCAGATAGCTCTCAACCTGGAAGTCAGCATCGAATCCGTACGTGAGATTTTCACGGTCTTGAAGACGCCGTCCGAATTTGCGGTGTAGCGCCGGTTCCGAGAGGTATGTGATATGCGCGGCCATGCGCGCGACCGCGAGGCCACGCTTGGGTACCGTGTTTTCTTCAAGGTAATTGCCTTGGCGCCAGTCCGGATCGGCCATGATGGCCTGGCGGCCCACCTCATGAAACGCGATGTTCTGGGCCGAGTGGCGATAGGATCCCGCGATAGGCACGGCAGCGGCGACCCGGTCGGGGAACCGATGGGCCCATTCAATGGCCTGCATCGCGCCCATCGATCCGCCGATGACGCAAAACACGTTTTCAATGCCGAGCTGCTCGAGCAGCCGCGCCTGGGCTTGAACCATGTCGCGGATGGTGATGACAGGGAACCGCAGTCCGTAGGGCCGTCCCGTCTCCGGATTGGTCTCCTTCGGTCCGGTTGACCCCATGCAGCCGCCAAGCACGTTCGCTGATACGATGAAATACTTGTCGGTATCGATGATCTTGCCGGGCCCAACCAGATGGTTCCACCATCCGTTCTTACCCGTGAGCGGGTGGGTGCCCGACACAAACTGGTCGCCTGTCAGCGCATGGCAGATCAAGATCGTGTTGGATTTGTCGGCGTTCAGGGTGCCGTAGGTCTGATAGGCGATGGTGACGGGCGACAGGGAGACGCCCGATTGCAGCACGAGCGGGCCCTCCAGGGTCATCCTGGGCGCCAAGGACTCCGCATTATCGGCGGGAGCGGGGTGCACATTCGTCATCAGCCGGGGGTCTCAATTCTTCATAAGACACGGAAAACAGCCGCAAGTGGCTGCTCTGTCAATGTTTTCTTTGCTTTCGCGGGGGCATGCCACTAAGACTCAGCTGTTTTTTTAAGGCCCAGAACCAAAGAGTAAACCCCATGGCGTTGCCTCAGCCCCGGGCCGGTCTCATGGAGATACCGCTCTATGAAGGCGGCAAGTCGAGCCTGACAGGGCGCGACCGGGTGATCAAACTGTCGTCGAACGAAGCGGCGTTGGGGCCAAGTCCCAAGGCCGTTGCGGCCTATGAGGCTTCGTCGGCCAAGCTTGCCCGTTATCCGGACGGGTCCGCTTCCGACCTGAAAACAGCGATTGTCGAGGTGTATGGGTTGGACCCGGCCACATTAATCTGTGGCGCCGGCTCCGATGAAATACTTTGCCTGGTGTGCCGCGCCTATGCCGGTCCCGGGGACGAAATTATCCACACCGAACACGGTTTCCTGATGTACGGCATCTACACGCGCAGCGTTGGTGCCACACCTGTCGTCGTGCCTGAGGCAAATCTTACCGCCGATGTTGACGCTGTTCTCGCCGCGGTGACGGAGGCGACGCGCGTTGTCTTTTTGGCCAATCCGAACAATCCGACCGGCACAGTTCTGCCGGCCGCAGAGGTCGCGCGCCTGCGTGCCGAATTGCGCGAGGACATCGTACTCGTGCTCGACGGCGCTTACGCCGAATTCATGTCAGACCGCGACTACGATGGCGGGTTCACTCTCGCGGCGACGACGCCGAACACGCTGGTGACGCGCACGTTTTCGAAAATATACGGACTGGCCAGCCTGCGCGTCGGCTGGGCAACCGGACCACGTGCGATGATCGAGACGCTCGAACGCCTGCGGAGCCCGTTCAATATCAACGGTGCCGCACTTGCTGCCGCGGCTGCCGCGATGCGCGATGTCGAACACACCGAGGCCGCGCACGCGCACAATGCAAAATGGATGGGCATTATGCTCCAGCGTCTACGCGGACTCGGCCTGGAGATCACCGGCGAATGCGCGAATTTCGTCCTGCCGAAGTTCCCGGAGACACCGGGCCGCACGGCGGCGGACGCCGACGCGTTTCTTCACAGCCGGGGCATCATCGCCCGGCGGGTCGACAATTACGGTCTGCCAAACCACCTGCGCATCACCGTCGGCACCGATGAGGAAACGGAAGCCGTGCTCGGTGCGCTGACGGAGTTCATGGAGGGCGCCGATGGCTGACACCATGTTCAAGAAAGTCGCGTTTATCGGCATTGGCCTAATTGGGTCGAGCATGGCCCGGCGCATGAAAGCGGACGGATTGGCGGACGAAATCGTCTGCTGCGCGCGCTCCGAGGCAACCCGCGCCAAGGCGCTTGAACTGGGGATCGTTTCTCAAGCTGTGGAAAATCCCGCCGCAGCGGTGTACGGCGCAGACCTCGTCGTGATCGCGACGCCGATCGGCAGCTACGGGACGATCGCCGAAGCCATCGCACCGGTATTGAAGGCCGATACCATCGTGACCGACGTCGGCTCCGTTAAACAGGCGGTGGTCGATGCCGTTGGCGCGCATTTGCCCAGCGTGAAGAATTTCGTTCCCGGCCACCCGATTGCCGGCACAGAGCACTCTGGTCCGGAGTCCGGGTTTCCAGAGCTGTTCGAGCAGCGCTGGACGATTCTCACGCCGACCGAAGACACAGATCCGGCGGCGACGGAACGCGTCACTGCCCTGTGGCGAGCCATGGGCGCAATGGTCGATCACATGACGCCATCCCATCACGACATGGTGCTGGCGATCACGTCACATTTGCCGCATCTCATCGCCTACACGATTGTCGGCACGGCGACGGATTTGGAAGACGATCTGCGCCAGGAAGTGATCAAGTACTCCGCCTCCGGTTTCCGGGATTTCACCCGCATTGCCGCCTCCGATCCGGTGATGTGGCGTGACATCTTTCTCAACAACAAAGAGGCGACTCTGGAAATCCTGCAGCGCTTCTCGGAAGATCTGACGACGTTGCAGCGGGCGATCCGCCGCGGTGAAGGCGACGCTCTTGAAACACTTTTCGCGCGCACGCGGAAAATCCGTCGCGGCATCATCGACGCCAATCAGGCCGACTAGGGGGTGGCTATGGGCGACAACGCAACTCTGGTCATCGCCAACAAAAGTTACTCGTCGTGGTCGATGCGGCCCTGGCTCGCCATGGTGCACTTCGGCGTCGCCTTCGATGAGGTCGTCATTCCGCTGGATCACGATGCCACGTCGGTCCAAATTCTCGAGCATTCGCCGGCGGGCAAGGTGCCCGTTCTGCATCACGGCGGCATTACCGTGTGGGAGTCGCTGGCAATCCTGGATTATCTGTCCGAAGCTTTTTATGACAGGGCGTGGTGGCCGGCCGATCCGCACGCACGCGCCCATGCGCGCGCCATCGCCGCAGAAATGCATGCCGGTTTTGCGCCGCTGCGCCAGGCCATGCCGATGAATCTGCGCAAGGACTATCCGCTGCGAAATTGGCCCGAAGACGTCCAAGCGAATATTGACCGCATGCAAGATCTTTGGCGGAACGCGCGCGCGACGTTCGGGCAAAACGGAGAGTTCCTGTTCGGCGACTTCTCCATTGCCGATGCCATGTATGCGCCTGTGGTCACACGGTTTAAGACTTACGCCGTGGAATTGGATGCAACGTCCAAGGCGTATTCGGATGCGATTTACGCCCTGCCGGCGATGCAGCGCTGGTGTGAAGAGGCGGCGCATGAAGCATGGGTCATCACTAAATACGACCGGCCAGTCTAAGGCGTTACTCGTCCCACTCGATCGCGGGCAGGTTCAGCAACGGAAACGGTCCTACCGATAGCTGACGGTCCTGCACGGAAACGGGAATATTCAACTGCGCCGGCCCGCCGTCGGGCGGTGCTTGTGCCATCAGCCCGAGCACCACATTGGCCGTCGCGGCGTCATCCGCGTCCATCATGCCGTCGGCCTCAAGAACATCTATGGTTTCGGAAAAGCCGCTAATTTGTGTCGAAAAGGCGGCAATCGGCTGTAAATCGTTGTCGAGGGCCAGCGTGCCGTTGCCGGCGATGGTCAACGGCGGCCAGTCGACCAGGAAGCGCCGCACTTCGAGTGTCCCGCCGCCATCGCGCCAGGCATCGAGCGCGTCCGATAACCGCCCGGGAGCAACTGCGCCGACAAGGTCAGCGTCCAGGCGGGCAGTTGTCACCGTGCGGGTGAACGGGCGGATAGCGAGTGCCAGGCGCAGCGTATCGACGGACCCTGAGAACGCGGCAAAAGGCAATTCAGGCCCCCGCGGGCCATCGGCAAGCGCAAGCGACGCGTTGAACCGGGCTGCGCCGAACAGCGGTATGGCTTCGGCATCCCGTACTTCTAGGTCGGCGAAGGTAAGATCGCCGCGCTGCCACTTGCCTGAGTCATCCACCGCGATCTCAAGCACGGCGCGATAGGAGCTGACTGTCCAGGTCGGTTGACCCGGCAGCGCAACCGTTTGCGTACCGGGTGCCAAGATCGTCAAGCGGGTCAGGTCCAGCGCGGCGGGGACGACGGTCGCCCTCTCCGCCGTCCAGGTCCAGCCGCCGTCACCGAGCGGAGCCGTAACTTGCACGGCAGTAAGGGTCACCTGCGGCCATCGCGGAAAGCCGTGTACGGTGACCGGACCGGCCGCGATCGACCAGCCCTCACGACGCTGAGACGCGATCCACTCGTCGCTCAACGTCCGCACCTGCGCCGCGACCATCATCCATACGGCGACGTACAGCGCACCGGCAGCCGCGGCTGCGCCACAGAGCCAAAGCCCCAGTTTTCCGGCGGTTACTTTCATACGACCCTTATCGTCCAGTTGACGGGCGGAATTGTGGCGCTACAACGGCGCCATGACCAAGGATATTGATCTCGGTGACTACTGGGTTTTCGGCTACGGCTCCTTGATGTGGCGGCCGGGATTCCCATTCGCCGAGATGGCGCCGGCCCAGCTTGCCGGCTGGCGCCGTGACATGTGTATACAGTCGATCCACTACCGCGGCACGCCCGATGTGCCCGGTCTGGTCAGCGGCCTGACACCGGGTGGCACCTGTAACGGCCGCGCCTACCGGATACACCATCACGAAATCGACGGCGTCATCGCCTATCTGGATGAACGCGAGCTGGTAACGGATGTCTACCTTGCACAGCACCACGATGTCGCGCTGAGCGACGGCCGCGTCGTTTCGGCCCGTGTGTACGTTGCCGATACGGAACACGATCAGTTCGCCGGGCATTGGCCGGTGGAGCGCAAGATCGACTACCTGTTGCAGGGTACCGGCAGCGAAGGGCGCAGCCTCGAATACCTCGCCAACATCGTCGAGCAGCTCGATCAATTAGGGATTGCGGACGAGGGTCTCAGCGCCCTGCTCAATCTGGCCCGGGCGCAGACAGGTAGCCGTTAGCGGTTCTTGGCCGCCGCGGCCCGTCGCTCAAGGTCCGATTGACCGTCGTTCAAGCCGAACAGTTCCTTGCCCCACAAGGTGCCGTTGATGTCCCACGCCAGCGCGCGGTGGGCCGCCCCGGCCATGGTGTCCGAGAACGCCGTGTGAGCAGGGTTGCTGTCGGTCATGCCGCCGGCCCCCATCGCCTCGATGACGCGGGTTGCGGCCCGCTTCGCCAGCGTCGCGACATAGGCGCAATCGCGCTTGAACTTGAGCAGTTCGTGCTGTTCCAGATTGCGGTCCGCGTCCGCCGCCGCCCACATGTGGGCAAGGTCGCCCCGGTAGACCGCCAGCGCGGCATCCAGTTCGACAGACGACTCCGCCGCCCTCAATTGAAGGCTCTGAAACTCCGCGATCTTGGCGTTGTCGAGTGCGGCACGTTCCCGCATGCCGTTGACGAAGTGGTCGAGCGTGCTTATGGCGCAGCCAAGCGTTGGGATGGCGACCGAATACCCAAACACATCCAGCATCGGCAGTTTGTAGACAGAACTTGTATTGAGCTTACAGCCCGGTGAGTCCTTGCTGTTCAGCTCGGCAACCCGGGTGACTCGATGCGCCGGCACAAACAGATCTTCGACGATGACGTTGTTGGATCCGGTCGCGCGCATCCCAGGCGAGTACCAAACGTCCTCGATTTTGTACTCGCCCTTCTTCAGCAGCACCATGGTCAAGTCCGGCGGGCCATCGCCGTCGAAAACCGGTGTCATCAACGATACCCAGTCGCAGTGATCGACACCGGAACACCACATCCACGTGCCGCTAATCACGTATCCGCCATCTTTCGGCGTGCCCCGCGATCCGTGCTGAGACGCAAACGCGGCGCCGACGAGCGCATCCGGGTTTTCTTCCCAGACCTCGTGTTGGGCGTCCGGGTCATACTTGCCGAGCCACCAATTGTGGCTGCCGATGATGCCTGACACCCAGGCCGTCGAGCCGCAAAACCTGGCAAGTTCCATCGCCACGTCGGTATGGGCGCCGAAGGGCAGCTCGTAGCCGCCGAAGCGTTTCGGCATGCACGCACGCAAGACTTTCGACTCGACCAATTCAGCTATGGTCTCGTCCGGCAGTGACCGCTTCTTTGCGGCATCAAACCGGCGTTCAAAAATCTTTGGCCCCAGCGCCGTCGCACGGGAGATAAGCTCCTCTAAGGTGGCGTTTTCGGCACTGGCGCGGTCTTGAACCGAGGTATCGGGGGCCATCTATGGCTCCTTATTCTTCTCTTACTGTTTCATACGCCCTGTTTGGCGCGCGGAGTCCAGACGGACTTAGCGGGATTCCGTATGCCGGGCAACCTCCACGGTGTCATGGGCCGAGTTGGTTGCTTGTCAACACTCCCAGTTTCGCCATGCCGTAGGGCAGGGCACAGGTATCCCACACCATGGAGATGTGGGAGCAGGCGGCACTTATGTCGGCGTGTGCCATGTGAACGAAATTACCCTCGTCGAGGCTGCGCGCCCCCATCGCCGCCGCCAATCGCCCAGTGGCTCGCTTCGAAAGTTGACCCACGTAGGACGCATTGCGTTTGATACGCGCCAATTCGTCGAGCTTCAGTGCCGGTCCGCCCCGCACCGACTCCCGGATGCGCCTGATGTCGTTTTCATAAAGCAGGCGGGCGCAATCGATCTCCGCCGAGGATTCCGACGTCCTGAGTTGCAACGTGGCGTTATTCGCAATTTTTTGCGCGAACACATCCGTGCGCGGCGCCATCTCCGCCGCGAAGGAGTCCATCGCGCCTTCGGCCAATCCTAACGCGGGAGCCGACACGCAGTAATTGATCACGGCTTGCATTGGCATGCGGTAGACGCTGTCCGGTTTGCCTTTCGTACCCGGCGTTTCGAGTTCATTGATCTCCGCATGACCCAGAGTGCGGTGTTCGGGTACGAATGCGTCTTCGATGACGACGTCATTGCTTCCGGTGCCGCGCAGGCCGACCGTGCGCCAGTTGTCCTGAATTTCGTAATCGCTTTTCGGTACCAGCATGAACCAGCCTCGCGGCGGTCCGTTCTCCTGCGGGATGCGGCCGACAACGATGACCCAATCGCAGGCGTGGATACCACTCGAAAACAGCCACCGTCCGGAAATCTTGAATCCGCCGTCGACCTTCTCCGTGGTCTGATACGCCGACGCGAACGCCGACGCCGAAATGGCATCAGGGTTCGCGCCCCAGACATCGTCCTGGGCCTCTGGTGCGAACTTTCCGAGCATCCAGTGGTGGGTGCCGCACACGGAGACGATCCAGGCCGACGAGCCGCACTGTTTGGCGATCTCAGCGCCGGCGGACGTTTGTGCGCCGAACGGCAATTCGAAACCGCCGACGCGGGCCGGTTGGCAGGCTTTTAACAATCCGGCGGACACCAGATCGGCGACGGTCTCGTCGGGGAGGCGGCGCAGGTCGTGTGTCTTGGTGCGCCGCTCGCCGAGCACCGGCGCAAGCGCCCGGGCGCGGGAGATCAACTCTTCTTCATTTATGGTTTCTGCTGCTCCGCCGGCGTCTGGCGCCATGGCCTTGGTCTCCGCAAGGGAATAGATGGTGTCAAAGACTCTACCCGCTTGCATCGCTCTTGCAAGCGCTGGCCGCGCAACGGCTGAGGCTTGAACACGACTTGGACTAGGTGTTTTTCTCAGTGTCTTCGCTTAAGTGACTCAACGCGGCGGCGTGCTCTTCCCAATTGAGACCATCGAAGGGCTCAATCTCAATATGATCGAATGTGCTCTGATCAAGGCAGCGGAGGTTGACCGAGTAGCCGTCTGGGTTGGAGCGTGGCACGTAAAAAGACTTCACGCCGCAGGTCTTGCAGAACATATGCCGGGCGGTGCCGGTGTTGAACGTATAGGTCGTTAAGTTGTCTTGACCGGTCAATAGCCTGAATCGCGCGCGTGGGATTATGAGGTGCTGATATCCCGTCATGTTGCATATGGAACAGTTGCAGGCATGCACTGTCACGCGGGCCGGCGCGTCGGCCTCGAAAGTGACAGCGCCGCAATGACACCCACCTCGATGGGCTGTTATGTTCGGAGACATATCTTTCACTCCAGGAGCCTTGATCGGAGATCGAAATGAAATCTGAGTCGGATCGCAGGATTATAGGTCGCTGTTTGTGCGGCGGGATCAAGTTTTCAGCTGAGTCGCCGCCGCTATTTGTAGCCCATTGCCATTGCCGGTATTGCAGATTGGCACACGGCGCGGCTTTTGTGACGTGGCTTGGTGCTAAAGACAGTGATTTTTCGATCGATGAAGGTGACGATATCCTGACGTGGTTTTCAGCCAGCGAGTTCAGTAAGCGCGGGTTCTGCTCCGTGTGCGGAAGCACATTGTTCTTTGTTTCTGATTTGTCGCCCGGCGAATTTCATATCGCCCGTGCCAATGTCACGTCCGAGGTGAAAGAACGTCCCTTTGCCCACTTGTTTGTCGAGCACCAGGTCGACTGGCTGACACTTCAGGACGGCTTGCCCACGCATACCGGTCAAGAAATCGGGCTGAATAAATATGACGTGGTGAAACCGCTTGCGTAAAAGATGGTGCTTACCACGCCCGCAGATCGTCGTAGCTCACCATCACGTGCTCGGCATAGGCCGGGCGCTCCGTCAGGGCGGCGTACCACCGTTCCACGTTGGGCACATTCGGCCGCTCGATGTCGAGGGTGAAATAGCGGAACAGATGCGCCCCCGCCGCGATGTCGCCGAAGGTGAGCGTGTTGCCGCTAGGGAACGGCCGGTCGCCCATCACGGCATCGAACTTAGTCATGGCCTTGCCCGCAGTTTCTATTGCCGCGGCAATGGCAGCCGGGTCCTGTTTGCCGGGCGGCGTGCGCCACATCTTCATAAATACGCTGATGGTTGCCGGCTGGAGTGTCGTCTGCGCCCATTCCATCCACTGGTCTGCCGGCGCGCGATCGGTTGGGTTGTCCGGCCACAGGGACCCGGCGCCATGTTTGGCCGCGAGATACCGCACGATGGCGTGGCTTTCCCATAAAGCCGTGTCGCCGTCTTCGAGCAGCGGCACCAGACCGTTGGGGTTTTTCGCCAAATATTCGGGCGTGTCGTTGCCGCCGAATTTGCCGCCGAAATCGATGCGCTCATGGGCAAGGCCGAGTTCGGCAATCGTCCACATTACCTTCTGGACGTTCAGCGAATTGGCGCGGCCCCAGACTTTCAGCATGTGAATTAGCTCCGTCAGCCGCCAGTGATGATGTCCTCGAACTTCTTCACGTCGTCCAAGCCGAGCTTGGTGTTGGTTTCCGAAAGCGACGCCATCTTATCCAGCCAAGGGCGGGAGTCGCCGGTTTCTTTCAGGTGGGCGAGAAACTCGGAGACCTGGCGCACGGCGACACGGGAGGTCGTCGACGGCCAGATGGTCAGCTTGAAGCCGATCTCTTCGAGTTCCTTGGCAGACAGAATGGGCGTCAAACCGGTCTCGCTCATATTGGCCATCTGCGGACCGATGCCGGCCTTGCAAATTTGTTCCAGCTCGTCGATCGACTGAGGGCCGTCAAAGAAAATCATGTCGGCGCCAGCGTCCATGAACATCTTGGCCCGGTCCATGGCTTCGTCCATGCCGTGCGGGCCGCGTGCATCGGTGCGGGCAATGATCAGCAGGTTGGGGTCGACGCGCGCCGCGACGGCGGCTTTAATCTTGCGCTCGGCGACGTCGCGCGGCTCGACAAATTTGCCGGCCATGTGACCGCACTTCTTCGGCCAAACCTGGTCTTCCAGCTGGACGCCGGCCACGCCAAGAGACTCCATGCCCTCGACCGTGCGCTTGACGTTGGCGATGTCACCATAGCCCGTATCGCAGTCGACAATCAGCGGGATGGTCGTGACCTGACGCATCGCGCGCACGGTGTCTTCCAGTTCGCCATATCCGATCAGGCCGACGTCAGGCACACCGTAGCGCACGCAGGCATTTCCGTACCCGGTCATGTAGCCGACCTCGAAGCCTGCCTGTTCGATCAGACGCAGGTCCAGTGGCGTACCGGCGCCAGGGGCGACGATCATGCCCGGGGCGGCCATCAGCTCGCGAAGTTTTTTGCGTTGGGGAAGGCTCATGGGGCGTCTCCGTTGTGTTTGTGCCGCGTCTTATGCCGCAGCGTCTGCGAGCAGGCGTTCCATGCAGGCTCTTAACTGATCCGGGATGGGGGTGGGGCGGTTTTCCGGGCGTTTGACGAATACGTGGACGAAATGCCCCTGGGCGGCGCAGTCCTCGTCGCCTTCGACGAATAGCCCAATTTCATAGCGCACGGAGGAATTCCCCAGTTTACCGACCCTCAAGCCGGCATCGACCACTTGGGGGAACTGGATGGGCTTGTGAAACGCACAGTGGGTTTCGATGGCCAAGCCAACCACGTCCCCGTTCTCGAAATCGAGGCCGCCCTCGCGAATCAGATACTCGTTAATCACAGTATCGAAAAACGAGTAATACACGACGTTGTTCACGTGTTGGTAGACGTCATTGTCTTTCCAGCGCGTCGGGATTTTCAAGAAATGCTTATAGTCGGCGCGCGTTTCGCTGCGGTCGGTCATAGGGGGCGTCCGGGTGGTCACGATATGGGGGTTTCGTATAGCCCCCACGCCTAAGCGGAGCAAGCGGGCCGCTAGATCGGGAATAACCGCTCTACGCTTGATGTCTGGCGTCTTTACCGATCCGGCGGAGGGTTCCATCCGCCTGGAAAAGACTCTCGGCGGACCGGTTCTCAGACCCTCGGAAAAATTCGTGCAACCCCTTCAGGGGGTTTGGCGTTTGTAGTTGGTAAGGTCGGGCGATCCTGTGAGTTTTCGGACGTTGCCGTCTCGACCTGCACGTCTCGTTCTTACGGACCGTTCGGCCTTGCCACCGTTTCCCGGCGCACTTCCGCGTCCTGTGTAAATCGGAGGCTAAAATGACCAGACTTTATGCCCTTATGCTCGTACTCTCGTATCCCGCCGGCGCTGCCGCGTCGCAGCTCAGCATGACTGTCTTTGGGCTCTAATCCTCGGGCAAGAAACCACGTGTTCATCACCTTTCAGAAAAGAGGTCTACTATGTCGAATACAGGTACACTTGCCGCGCTGACGAAGCGGCTCAAGGATATGGTGTCGGGGTCAGAGTCCGCCAAAGACTCAGAACGCGACGGCGCCCATGACGGCTCTGGCGAAATAACGTTTGCCGATATGCGCAGTGGAGAGAGCAAGCGCGTTCGCCCATCGCTCAACAGCCATTAGCCGTCATGTGGACTTGCGGCGGCGAGAGTCAGTGAATCGTTTTCGGATCCGCCAATAACGCATCGAGTGCGTTGTGATCGAAGGGGCTCTCGCTGTCCAGGTCGCAATCGTCGTCGGTCAGGGCGAGGACGGGAATGTGGCAGGTGTACGGATCGGCTTTCAGCAACCGTGTCGCCGCTTCCCCGTGGTCCGACGTTGCCGATAAATCCATGATAATGAGATCGGGAATGATATCGCGCGCCTTGGCGAGGCCCGACTCTTCGTCGCCTGCTGTAAAGACTGTATAGCCAGCCGCAACCAGTGAATGTTCCAACACGGCTGCAATTGCCGGTTCGTCTTCGACAAAGAGAATGGTTGCCACTCAGTGTCCCCCCATCGCCAAGGCCGGCTTTGGTTACCGTTTAACAGCGTATGTTTTTGGACACCTGTGCCCATACGGGTGTCAGTCGCATGTCATGCAACTATCACGCCGTCCGCAGCGGAGGTAAAGGAGAATCAGTCGTCCATTTCGACGTTCTTACCGCTGCCTTTGTCCTGCAACGAGTCCAATTCGTCTTGGACACACTTCAACACGCGAGCGATGTACGTGCTGCGCCGTTCGGTGCGAATCTGATCGACGTCTTCGGGTATTTCGTAGTGCTCGATGTCATCGACCTTAAACAAGCCGTGCTTTTCGATGAGGCGCTCTACCGTGTCCAGCCGGTCGCGGGTCACGGACAATTCGCCCATCAGCGTCAAGACCATCGACAACAGTTTGTCGACCGTCGGATCGGAAAAGTATTGCGGCTTCTTTCCCTTGGCCGTGCGCGGTAATTTGATTTTCTTTTGATCGTCGTTAGGCATGGTGCGTCCCGTCCTTCCCGTATGTGCCGGGCGTTGGCCGCCCGGCGTGTATCTCTTAGCGATGCGCGATCTTATTTAATCGCCATGGTGATCGGAAACTCGAAGCTGTCATCCGCGTACGGTGTCTGATCTTCCATCCAGAATGCTCCGGCGGATTTCATGTGGATGTTTTCATCCTTGAACCCGGCATTGCGGCAGAGCTCCGGCATGTCCATGTCGCGCAGCTGGGCGAAGAAGTGCTCGTTGTTGTTGTAGATTTCCCACTCGAACAGGAACCCTTCCAGCGGCGCCTGGCCGTGGGCCTGCGGCAGATCCATATGCATCATGATGCCGCCCGGCTTGAGCAGACGGTAGCACTCGTCGAAGATGTTCTGAATCGCCGTGCGCGACGTCTCATGCAGCAGAATATGCGACATGATGAGATCGAAACTTTCATCTTCATAGTTGGTCTTCTCGGCATTCTGCTGGCTGAAATGCACCGCTGCGCCAAGTGCCTCGGCGCGGGCGTGGCCGTAGCGCAGCACCGGCGCGCCGACGTCAATGGCGTGAAATTCGGTTTCCGGCATCTGCTGGGCCCAATAGGTCACCGAGCCGCCGATGGTGCAGCCCATGTCGAGCGCCCGCTCGAGCTTCCGATCCGGAAACTCGTTCTTGAAAAATCCGTAAGTGATCTGGCCCAGGCCGTTGTTGCCGGTGCCGAGCCCGCCCATGGAATAGATGTAGGTTCCCCAGTCGTACACCGCGCCCGCAGCGACGTCGTCTTTAATCTGATCGGAGTGGTAGGCGCCGGGTTGCAGGTGAATGTCGGCAGCGGTGTGATACTTCGGCGTTTCCAAGTTGGGGTCGAGCGTAAGCGAGCCCTTGTTGCCGGGCTGGCGCGCTTTTTCGATCAGGTCCGGCAGCTGGCGCTCGACGGAATCGATCACCGTGTCCCAGATCATTTCCTGGCTTGAGCGCTGCATGGCGCTCCAGAACGAATAATAAGGATCGTGGGTCATGACCCGGCGGACTTCGTGCCGGTTTTCCGGCTCGCGGCCTTTGTCCTTGATGAATTGCGGCAGCACCCGGTTGTAGTAGGACGGGAAATTCCCTGGGAACACCTTGCTGGCGAGGTGGATGCGGAAGTCATTGACGAAGGACTGGCGCGACTCTTCGTCGTGGGTGCGCTCAGCGAGCATCGTGTGTTGGTCGAGAGGGATCATCCGTGGCTCCACTACATGTCTGGGTTCGACGATCGAACCTTATCCGGGCCGGACAGGGAGGCGAGTCATCTGCCTCGTCCGATCATCTATTGGTCAGAGCCTACTGGGAGACTCCGTCCGAATTCAAAGAGAATCCGCCATTCGCCGCATTGACCTTGGTCAAGCCCTGATTGTCAGGGGCAAATCAGGCCGATCAGGCGGGCGCTGTCGTCCAGCGTCTCAAGCTGATCGATCATGTCGATCAGCTCTTCGCCCTGACTGCGCGGCATATCTGAGGCCGCGGCCTCCCAGCAGGCCCAGAACTTCTCAAGCTGGCGGTCACGCGGCAGCGGGTTTTTTGGGTCGCCGATGGCATGGGTAATGGTTTCGGAATGGGTGGTTCCGTTTCTCAGGGTCACGGTGATGGTCTGTGGTCCGAAGGCGTTGAGGTCCGGGTTGCCGTCCTCATGAACAGTTACCCGCGCGGCCAGGGCATGCACGTCCGGCCGCCCAAGTGCCTCGCCGGTAAAGTCGTGCTGCGTCACCGTGCCATTGATGAGCGTCGTCGCGCAGACGTAGCCGAGGCAGAGTTTCGCATAGTTCGGTTCCGGGTTAGGGATATCGGGCCGGCCGACCAGACGCATCGCCAACGGAGGCACCTCACAGACAACGGAGTCGACGTCGTCGGTACCGAATCCATGTGCCGCCATCATCCGCTGAAGAGCGTCTACGGCGAAATGCGTGAGGCGGCCGGACGGAAACGGTTTGTGGCCGACTTCAGCAAGGCGGAACACCTTGCCCCACTCGGACCACACCGGTTCCAGGTCGTAGTCGCCCTCCATCAGCACGAGGTAGCCGTACATTCCGGTGAGAATGTCCTTCGGCCCCGCGATGCCGGCCTCGGCCAGATCGCAGGCGACAATGGCATTGCGCGCGCCGAACCCGACCTGCAATCCAAGCAGCTTAGAGCCTTCGATATGCGCCTGCATGTTGCCGCCGGCCTGGCCGTAATACAGACCGAGTGCGTTATGGAGTTGCGGACCGTCGAAGCCGCGCAGCTTCGCCACCGCCGTGGTTGCGCCGAATGCGCCGGTCAGAGCCGGCCGGAAGAACCGCATGGGCGCGTTCGAGGCCGTTGCGATGGAGCACGACACGTCGATGCCCATGGCGATCGCTTCTATCAAGTCTTCGCCATTTATCGTCCGGCTCATGCCGGCTTGGCGGTCCACCTCCGCCATCGTCGCCGCCATCAGGGTCGACATCGGGTGCAGCACGCCGCCTTCGTGAACGCAGTCGAACTCCAGGCAATGGATCTGGTAGGCGTTGACCACCGCTGCGCTCGCCGGCGGAAGGCGGTCAGGCCGCGCCCACACCCGGGCGCCGTCACCGTCGCCCCACTGCTTGGCCGCGGCCAGGGCTGCCTCGGCGGACGGGCCGGTCGAACCGGCCAGCGCGCAGGAAAACGTGTCGAGGACAAAGATTTTCGCCGCGGCAATGACAGTGTCCGGGAGATCCCCGTACCGGGTGCCCATGACATGGGCGACCATCGGTTCAACGGGGTTCATAGAACGTCAGCTCCGCTCGCTGGTTTCCGGATGCATGCGGAAGACGCGCTTCAGGTAGGACTCGCGGCGGGCATTGCGGTCCGCCTCCACTTTCTCGTCGGGCCGGTATTTTTCGATGTCGGCGCGGCTGATGGTGCCTTTTTCGTCGAGCAAACGCTCAATCGTATCCATGCGGTCGTAGACCACGGACACTTCCGCCGACAATTCCAGGATGAAGGTCATCATCTGGTCGATCGCGGGGTCGTCAAAAAACACGGACCGCTTGCCTTTGGCGTTGCGCGGCAGGGAAATCTTAGGGGCAGACGTATCGGACATGCTTGTTCTCTATCAGGTTGGTCTATTTGGACTTCGCCAGTTCATCCATGAGGGCGTTGTATTCGTCCATTTTTTCGTGGGGCACAAGGTTTTCGCGTTCCTCGCGGATGATTCGAAACAGCCGGGAAATGTAATCATTGCGGCGCTCGTTACGCTCGTCTTCCAGATCCTGATCAGGCCGAAAGGCTTCGATGTCGTCGCGGCTCAGTGTGCCCTTCCTGTCGAGCAGGCGTTCGATGGTGTCGACCCGGTCGTACAGCACCGACAACTCCGCCGACATCGCCATAACGATGGCCATCAGCTGATCGATCGCTGGATCGTCGAAAAAGGCAGGGTGTTTGCCCCGGTTGACGGGTGTGATTTTGATGCCGTCGCTCATAGCGGCCCCCGGATAATGCGTTTAGGGGCAGTCTAAGTTTCTGTCCGGCAGAGTCCAGGGTGTGCGCGGTTAGGGGTCGGCAGGCGGTGGCGGCTGCACGACGATCAGGCGATGGCCGCCTGGCTCCACCAGCACCATTTCTTTCTCAGGAGGAAAATTTTCTGCTTCAGCCGCTTCCTGGGGTGACATCAACACCGTGTATCCTCCGGCGACGGCGCGCTGATACACCGCGTCCACGTCGTCGACGGTCAGCGCCAAGGTCGTCGCGTTGGCGGTATTGGCCGCAGAATCGATGGTCATGCCGGGCGCGGATACCAGCACCATCGCGCCCTGCTGATTACGGTCATTGAGAGCAAGCACCGTTATGTCCACGCCATCCGGCGCGCCGATGGCCTTGCGCAGGACGGGGCTGTTGTAAATCGTGCGCCCGCCTTCCTTCATGTTCAACACGGTGGTGAAAAACGTGAGCGATGCTTCAAGATCGGCAACAGGCATGGTCGGCCGGCGCAGATCGGCCATAGTTAAATCGTCTTCGGCGTGGGCAAACGAGGTGAGCGCGACAAAGATCGCAACACATGCGGCGCAGAATTTCACGGCCAACCCTCTCTAAACGGAAACGGTAATTATTGGTTCAAACGGGAACCGTTCCGGGATTGTACTCGAACAGGCCGAGACTCTCTTCATTCTTGTGTTTGGACTCGTCGTATTCCTCGGGGTGATCGCCCTGCAGGCGTTCCCGCGCGGCGCGGGATCGCACCAGCACGAAGTTGGCCCGCTCCTTGCGCGCCTTCTCGTAGCGCTCTAAAGCCTCTTCAATGGTGTCGGCGGCGGCAAAGGCGCGGCCGAGGACGACGCCATCCTCAATGCCCATGGCCGCTCCCATGCCCATGAACGGCAGCATCGGGTGGGCAGCGTCACCGCACAGCGTCACCCGGCCCTTGGTCCATTGATCCAGTGGGTCGCGGTCATAGAGGGCCCATTTGAACACCTTGTCCGCTGGCGCAGCCTTGATCAGGTCACTGATGCGCGGATGCCAATCGCCGAATTCCTCCAGCAGCTCCTCGTGGGTCACCGGAATCGACCAGCCTTCTTCGTCCCAGCCGTCTCGGCGCACAAAGGCAACGAAGTTGATCGTCTTGCCGCCGCGGATGAGATACCGGGTGAACGCCTTGCGCGGGGCGATGGCCACACCTGACTCCGGCGTGGTGACTTCGTCACGCAAGTCGCCGCGGTCGACGAGACCGCGGTAAGCGACATTGCCGGTGAACTTCGGATCTTCGGGTCCGAACATCGCCGAACGCACCACAGAGCGCACACCGTCCGCGCCGATGAGCACGTCGCATGTCGCGGTCTCGCCGTTGGCGAAGGTGATCTCGATGCCGTCTTCCGATTCGGAGTAGCTTGTGAAGCTCCGGTCGAGCACGATGCTCTCCGGATCGTTGGCGCGCGCCGTGTCAGCCAGCATGTCGTGCAGATCGGCGCGATGGATTTGGTAGTAATTCGCGCCATATTTCTTGAGGGGAATGTCGCCGCGCTGGCTTCTCGCGAGCACTTCGCCCGTTTGGTAATGCATGATCGCCTGGGTCTGCGGCACGTTGGCTTTGGCGTTGAGTTCCTCCGCCAGACCGACATATTCCAAGCCGTGAGTCGAGTTCGGGCTGATGGTCAGACCGGCGCCGACTTCACCCAATTCCGGTGCGTGTTCATACACGATCGGCTTAAAGCCATTCTTTTGCAGTGAGAGGGCCGCGGTCAGCCCAGCCATGCCAGCGCCGATAATGGCGATGCGCGTATCTTTCATGTTGCGGGAGACCTCTAACCCAAATTCCGAAAACGTATCTCCGGCAAAGTGGGCGCATTGCCGTCATCGCTCAATTGGCTTGGCGTTTGCAATCCAATCAGCGGACGTTTTTCGTCAGCGACGAATGGGCGGAATCGTTCGCTTTGACGCTATTTCCACGCGCCGTAGGTATACCAGCGCGCACTTTCTCCAACGCGGGCCACCTTGCGGTTGGCGACGGTGGGATTGGAAACGGCCTCGGCAAAGGCGTCTGGTGGCGAACGGTCGAGATCGGGGATCGACACCTGCCAGAATTTATCGGGCGCGAACCCGGCCTTCGTTACCCACTCTTCCGGCTCCATATTGGTGTAGGTCCGGTAAAACGGCTCGTTGTTATAGTAGGCGTCCCAATCGATATAAAACGCATCAAAGGCATCCATATTCGACACCGGCGTCAGTTCCGTATGCGCCATCAGGCCGCCGTCCGACAGAACGCGGCGGCACTCTTCCAGAATGCGCGGATACGCTTTGCGCGATGTCTCATGAAAAATGATGCAGGAGAAGATGAGATCGAAGGAGCCGTCGTCGAACGACATCTCCTCCGCATTCATTTGATGAAAGTGGATGGGTTTCGCCAGCGCTTCCGCTCGCGCATGGGCATAGCGCAGCACCGGCGCTCCGACATCTATGGCATGCACTTCGGCGTCCGGAAAGGCATCGACGAACGGTACGGTTGAGGACCCGATGGTGCAGCCCAGTTCCAAAATCCGTTTCGGTTTGAAGTCCGGCCAGCGCGCCTTGATGTACGCCGCCATGGTGCGTGGAATGCCGTCGGCGAAGGGGCCGGCGGCACCGGCGTTGTAAACGAAACGCCCGCGGTCATACAAAGCGCCTTGGGTCGCATCATCCTCCGCGCGTTCGGTCTGATAGTTGCCAGGCATGCGGTGAATGTCCGAAGCCGAGATGTACTTCGGAATCTCCAGGTCAGGATTCAGGGTCAGCGATCCGTAGCGCGCATTTAATCCCCGAATTCTGTCATTGAGTTCCGGCTGCGCGCGTTCGATCGCGGGGCGCACTGAATCCCACACCATGTCCTGGCAGTTCACCATCATCGTCGACCAGGTCCGGCCGTAAGTGTCGGCCAGCATCGCCTTGTGGATTTCGCGTTCGGTTTCCGGCGCGCGGCCGTTTTCTTTTTCGAACTGCGGCTTGACCCGATTTTCGTAAACCTGCCGCATACCGCCGCCGATCTGATTCAGAATGTGCATGCGCAACCGCGACACATAATGCTGGCGGTTCATTTCATCGTGATTGCCGGTAACGAGAAAATCGTGCTGGTGCTGCAGGGGCATGGGATGACTCTTACCTATTCTATTTCCAGGCGCCGTACATGTTCCATAAAACCAATTCGCCCCAATGGCCGTGGGCGCTATCGGCTGTCTGTTCGGCGGTTGCGTACCGGGTGAAGTCCTCGTCCGGCACGCTGCCAAGATCGGGCGCGACGACATGCACGTAGTTGTCGGCGCTGAAGCCGGCTTTCTCGCAGGCCTCGCGCACGTCGGTGCGCATCCAGGATGAGAGGAACGGTTCGTTGTTGTAGTAGGTGTCCCAGTCCAGGCGGAAGGCGCTGTAGGGATCCATGCCATCGGTGCGCGGCACTTCCATGTGCAGCATTAGGCCGCCCGGCTTCAGCAGCCGGTGCGATTCTTTCAGGATGTTGGCCATGCCGGTGCGTGACGTTTCGTGGAACAGTATGCAGGAGACGATCAGATCGAAGCTCTCATCTTCAAATGACGTCTGCTCCGCATTCATTTGATGAAAGTGACACGGCACGCCGAGGGCCTCGGCACGGGCATGGCCGTAGCGCAGGCAGGGTGCGGCGACGTCGATGGCATGCAGTTCCGCATCCGGGAAAACGTCGGCGTAGGGCAGGGTGTTGTTGCCGACAGTACAGCCAAGATCGAGAATCTTGGTGGGTTTGAACTCCGGCCAGCGCCGCTTGATCGTTTCCGCCTGGCTGCGGCCGTTATTATCGCACAACGGACCGGCGAAGCCGCCTTGATAGATGTATAGGCCCCGGTCGAACAACGCGCCCTGGCTGGCGTCGCCGTCATCGCGCTCGGTGTGGTAGTTGCCCGGCATCAGATGGATGTCGCAGGCGGACACATAGCGCGGCACCTCAACGTCCGGATCGAGGCTGAGCGAGCCCAGCCGCGCATTTAAGCCGCGCACCTTTTCATTGAATTCCGGCTGTGCGCGTTCAATCGCGGGCCGGACCGAATCCCACAGCATTTCCTGACAGGTGTGAATCATCGACGACCACGCTTTGCCGTAAGGGTCGGCGAGCATCGCCTTCATCGCCTCGCGCCCGTCCTTGGGCGCATGGCCGGTCGCTTTCTCGAAAGCCGGTGCGGCGCGGCGGTCATAGACGTCCTGCATGCCGCCGCCGATTTGCGTCAGCACATGCATGCGCAGGTTGGCGGCGTAGGCCTGTCGGTTGGCCTCGTCGTGGCTGCCGGTGATGAGAAAATCGTGCTGGGTCTGCTGGGCCATGGCGCGCTCCTCAGTGAGTGTCAGGAGATGCTAACACGCTCCCGCCGCTGGCCAAGGCCCGGCCCGGACAAACGGCCGGGTGGCAACCGGCCCTAAAGTCCGCCCAGGTAGTCAATGACCTCGTTCATGCCCTTCACTTCCGCGTATTTGGCCTGAAGGTCGAACAGATTGGACTCATGCGGACGGGTGTCGCGGTCGCCCACCGCTTCGCGCACGACGATGGGCACGAAGCCGGACTGGCAGGCATCCAAGGTCGAGGCGCGCACGCAGCCCGAGGTGCTCCAGCCGCTGATCAGCAGCGTGTCGACACCGGCGGCCGCCAGAGTGGAGGCCAGGTTGGTGCCGAAAAAGGCACTGGCATACTGCTTGGTGATGACAATCTCAGTGTCGAGCGGCTCAAGACCTTCGACGAATTCGCCCATCGGGCTGCCGCGTTCGAAATTTTTCAGCGCCGGGACCTTGCGGAAGAACACGCCGCCGTCCGCACCGCCCGGCGTGAACTCGACGCGGGTGAAGATGATCATGATGCCGGCATCGCGGGCGGCTTTGAGCAGGCCGCGGGCGGCTTCGGCGGAGTCTTCCACACCGGCATAGAGGCCGCAGTCTTTGGTGACGTAGGCTTTGGCGAAGTCGATGAGCAGCAGCGCCGGCTTTTTACCGAACGTCAGGCTGCCGCCGAACCCGGCCTTGTCGTAATCCTGATCGAGATTTTTGTCCTCGGCCATCGCTGCTGCTCCCTTCGTCTGACGTAAATTAGATGATGCCTTTTTCTTTGTAGTCGCCGATCTGCTGGTCGGTCATGCCCAACAGACCCTTGTAGATCTCTTCGTTGTGCTCGCCGTGATCGGGGCCGGTCCACCGCACATTGCCCGGCGTGCGCGAGAACTTCGGGAACGTGTTCTGCATCTTCATGTCGCCGACGTGCTTGTCCATGATGGTGATGATCGCTTCGCGCGCCTTGAAGTGCTCGTCTTCCAGCATGTCCGGCGCTTTGTATATTTTACCGGACGGCACACCATGCTTGTCCATCAGATCGGCGAGTTCATCGGTGGTCTTGGTTTTGGTCCACTCGTTGATGAGTTCGTCGAGTTCGGTCTGGCGCTCGCCGCGAGCTCCGTGGGTGGCGTAGCGCTCGTCGTCGCCAAGCTCCGGCTGGCCCATGGCTTCGCACAGGCGCTTGAACACCGTGTCCTGATTGGCGGCGATAAGGAACTGGCCGTCTTTGGCGTCGTAAATGTTCGACGGCGCGACTTGCGGCAGGATCGAACCGGTACGCTCCCGGATGTAGCCGGTCTTGTCGTATTCGCTGACGATGCTTTCCATCATCGCGAACACGGCTTCGTAAATGGCGGAGTCCACCACCTGGCCTTTGCCGGTGACGTGGCGGTTGTGCAGGGCCATCAGAGCGCCGAGGCAGCCGTAGGTCGCGGCTAGGGTGTCGCCGATGGAAATGCCGGCGCGGCTTGGCGGAGTCGACGGGTCGCCGATAACGTTGCGCAGGCCGCCCATCGCTTCACCGACGGCGGCGTAGCCGGCCTTGTGAGCATAGGGGCCGGTCTGGCCGTACCCGGACACGCGGACCATGATCAGGCCTTCGTTGATTTTCGACAGTTCGTCGTAGCCGAGATTCCAGCGCTCCAGGGTGCCCGGGCGGAAGTTCTCAAGCAGGAAGTCGGATTTCTTGACCAGTTCCTTGATGATCTCCTGGCCCTCGGGCACGCGTGCGTTCAGCGTGATGCATTTCTTGTTGCGCGCCAGAATCGGCCACCACAGGGAAGAGCCGTTGACCAGTTCGCGGCCCCATTGACGCATCGGATCGCCAACCGTCGGCTGTTCGATTTTGATGACCTCGGCGCCGAAATCGCCCATCAACTGGCCGCAGAACGGCCCGGCCAAGAGCTGGCCCATTTCGATCATCCGCAGGCCTGTCAGCGGCCCGGTGGCTTCCTGAGACATGATTGTGCGTCCTCTTCTCCCTGGGGCCCGGTGGTGGGGCCCGATCCGCCAATTCGGCGTGACACCTGTCGGGGCGGTTCCTAAGGCCTACCCGTCTGCAGCAGACAGACGTTTCGGCCCCTTTGTCATTGGGTGAACATCCCTCGCAGGGTGTTTACCGACCGGCAGGCAACGATTCAAGCGCCCAGCCTTGCAAAGCAAAGGCCCAGGGCTAATATCCGGCCCATAACAGGGCTTTTGCCCGAACCCCCAAACAGACCGGCCTGCGGCGGCATGGTGCCGCCAGACGATGTGCGGTGCCGCTCAAGAACAGGAAAGGCTCTTAGCCATGGCGCAATCGGTAACCCTGGTCGAAGTCGGCCCCCGCGACGGCATTCAGTCCGAAAAGACGATCCTGTCGACCGAGGACAAAATCGAATTCATCACCCGGTCCATCGACGCCGGACTGAAGCGCATCGAAGTCACCAGTTTCGTCAATCCGAAGCGGGTGCCGCAGATGGCCGACGCCGTCGAAGTCGTCGCCGGTCTGCCCAAAAACAGCGGCTGCTCCTTCATCGGTCTGATTCTCAACATGAAGGGTTACGAACGCGCCCGCGATGCGGGCGTCGACGAGGTTGGCTACGCGGTCGTTGCGACGGATACCTTCGCCACAAAGAACCAGGGCATGACGTCGGCCGAAACGGTTGACGCCTGGGTTGCCGTCGGCAAGCAGGCCAAGGCGGACGGTGTCAAAGCCGGTGTGACCATCGGCGCGTCCTTCGGCTGCCCCTTCGAGGGCGAGGTCTCGCCCGATCATGTCGCCGACATGGCCAAACGCTGCGCCGAAGGCGAGCCCGTCGAGATTGCGCTCGCTGACACCATCGGCTGCGCCGACCCGCTGCGCGTGACCGAGCTCATCGGCAAGGTCAAAGAGGCGGTGCCGGGCATGCCGATCCGCGTGCATCTGCACAACACCCGCAACACCGGCCTGGCGAATGCCTACGCCGCGGTTCAGGCCGGTGTCGACTATATCGATGCCTCGACCGGCGGCATTGGCGGCTGCCCGTTTGCGCCGCGCGCCACCGGCAATATCCCGCTTGAAGACCTGGTTTACATGTTCAACCGGATGGGGGTTGAGACGGGAATCGACATCAACAAGATCATCGCGACTGCCGAGTGGATCGGCGAGCGACTCGGCGGTCAGGTCCCGGCGATGTTGGGCCGCGCCGGAGTCTTCCCAGACGTCGCAAAAGCGGCCTAATTGGCCGGATAGGGCTGGCCAGCGCCTTGATTTTGCGTTAGTTCAGCGCCGCAGCGGTTTGTCAGGCTGGCGGGAGTCGCTTTGACGCCAGGGCTGCGTTAGGTTTGCGAAGCCGTTTCTCGCACGGTTTCGTGGGGATTCGAGCGGCCGACCGGATGCAAAAAAGCCGGACCGGCTAACTGTCAATAATTCAAGTAAGGGACGTGACTGCGCAATGTCTTACGTACTCGGGTGTGATGTCGGGGGGACTTTCACGGATCTGCTCCTCATCAATGAGAAAACGGGCGAAACCTTCCGGGCGAAGACGCCCTCGACGCCGGCAGACCAATCCATCGGCGTGATGAACGGCATCACCCGCATCTGCGAAGATGCCGGTATCAAGCCAACAGAAATCAACGAACTGATGCACGGCACCACCGTCGCGACCAACGCCATTCTCGAAGGCAAGGGCGCGCAGGTCGGCTTGATCGTCACCGACGGCTATCGTCAGGTGCTGCAGATTGGCCGCTCGTTCGTTCCCGGCGGTCTCGCCGGCTGGATCATCTGGCCGAAGCCGACCCCGCTGGCGCTGCTCGAAAACACCGTCGAAGTGAAAGAACGTATCGGTGCGCGCGGCGACGTCATTCGCAAGCTCGACGACGCGTCCGTGGTCGAAGCCTGCAAGGTGCTCAAGCGCCAGAAGGTGCAGGCCGTCACGGTGTCGCTGATGAATTCCTTCGCCAACGGCGACCATGAAAAGAAAATCCGCAAGATCGTGGAAAAGGAACTGCCGGGTATTCCGGTCAGCCTGAGCCACGAAGTCCTGCCGGAAATGTATGAGTACGAACGCACCCTCACGGCGGTCGCCAACTCCTACGTCCGCCCGACCGTGGCCAAGTATCTCGGCAACCTTGAAAAGGCGCTGAAGAAGAAGACCGGCGACTGCAAATACAAGGTGCTGCGGTCCGATGGCGGTCTGATGGCGTTCGACAACGCCGCAGACCAGCCGGTGTCCCTCGCCATGTCCGGTCCTGCCGGCGGTGTGGCCGGCGCCCTATGGGTGGCCAGGCAGTCCGGCTTCAAGAACCTGCTGACCTTCGATATGGGCGGAACGTCGACCGACGTGGCCCTGATCGAAAATGGCGAACCGCAACTCCGCCGTGAAACCCGCGTCGGCGACGTGACCGTCCGCGCGTCCTCTCTGGATGTGCGGACTGTCGGTGCCGGCGGCGGCTCGTTGGCCCGCGTGCCAGAGCTCACCGGCGCCCTGCGCGTCGGCCCGGAAAGCGCCGGTGCCGACCCGGGTCCGGCCTGTTACGGCAAGGGCGGAACGGAACCCGCCGTGACCGACGCCAACGTCGTGCTCGGCCATCTGCCGCCGTCTCTCATCGGTGGGGAAATGAAGCTCGACGTCAAAGCGTCTCGCGAAGCCATCAAAAAGGCCGTCGCCGATCCGCTGAAGATTTCGGTCGAAGCGGCTGCCGAAGGCATCGTCAAAATCGTCAACGAAAATATGTTCGGCGCCTTGCGTCTGGTGTCGATCGAACAGGGCTACGATCCGCGCGATTTCGCCCTGATCGGGTTCGGCGGCGCCGGTCCGCTGCACGCCAACGCGCTCGGCAAGCTGACAGGCTCCTGGCCGGTGATTATTCCGCCGGGTCCGGGCGTGCTCTGTGCCTATGGCGATGCCACGACCCGCGTCCGCAACGAAGCGTCGCAAACGTTCGTGCGCCGCTATTCGGAAACGACCGACAAGGAAGTCGCCAAGATTCTCAACGAGCTGACCAAGACGGCGGCGGCCTCATTGGTCAAGGAAGGCATTTCCAAGAAAGAACATCAGATCGTTTGGGAAATGGACCTGCGCTACCACGGCCAGGGCTTCTCGCTCACCGTGCCGTGCAAGGTTCAGGGCTTCGAAAAGAACGGCCTGGAACAGGCGGCCAAGTCCTTCGACACCAGTCACACCCGCATGTTCACGTTCGCACTCGATGCCGAGCACGAAATCGTCAACCTGCGTGCTGTCGTCATGGGCGATGCCCCCAACGTCAAAGCGCAAAAGGCCGGCAAGGGCAGCAGCAGTGCCGCCGCCGCCGTGATCGACGACAAGCACACCGTGTGGGCTGACGGTAAGAAGCACAAGGCCAAGATCTACGACCGCGCCAAGCTTAAGGCCGGCAACAAGATCCCGGGTCCCGCGGTCGTTACCGAGTTCGATTCCACGACGGTCATCCTCGCGGACTGCGAGGGCGTGGTCGACAAGGTCGGCTGCATTCTCATCACGCCGAAGGGTTGGAAGGGCGGCAAGGCGAAAGCCAAGGCCAAGCGCAAGACCGCATCCAAGTCCAAGGCGAAGAAGTAGGGCGGAGGTTAGGAGAAAAGTTATGGCTAAGAAAAGCACACACAAAGCGCAGATTATCCAAACCAACAAGAAGCCCTTTAAAAAGGTCAAGATCGACGCGATCACTCTCGACATCATCGAGAGCGCGCTGCGCAACGCGCGGTACGAAATGGACGCAACGGTGTTCCGTACCGCCATGTCACCGGGTATCCGCGAGCAGCATGATGCGTTTCCCCTGATCGCGGACCGCAACGGCAAGATGGTCGTCGGGCAGTTTGGCTCGTTCATCGATGGCTTCCTGAACGGCTATGACGGCACGGTTGAAGAAGGCGACGTCTTCTTCACAAACGATCCGTACAAGGTGTCGGGCGCCATCAGCCACGCCAACGACTGGCTGATCGTTCTGCCGATCTTCTACGACGGCCGTCTGGTCGGCTGGGCCTGCCACTTCGGCCACATGACCGACAACGGCGGCAAGGTGCCGGGTTCGATGCCGACGGATGCCACGACCATCTTCGAAGAAGGTCTCGTGACGCCGCCGACCAAGCTCTACAAGAAGGGTGTTCTGCAGGAGACCCTGCTTGAGCTCATGCTCAATCAGGTCCGTCTGCCGACCTGGAACCGTTCGGACCTCAACGCCGTTCTCGCCGCCTGCCGCGTGGCGGAAAAGCGCGTCAAGGAAATGTGCGACCGCTTTGGTGTCGACACCTATGTGTCCGCCACCCAGGCCGCTCTTGACCGCAACCTCCGCGCCGTTGGCGGGCTAATTCAGCAGGCCATCGGCGAAGAGCCGGTGTCCTTCGAAGACTATGTCGATGACGACGGCCGCGGTTACGGTCCGTACAAGATCAAGTGCACCATGTGGCGCGAAGGCAAGAAGGTGATCCTGGACTGGGAGGGCACGGACCCGCAGGCCATCGGCTCGATCAACTTCTACCTCAACGAAAACATGCTCAAGATGTTCTGGGGCGTGTACATGATCATGGTGTTCGACCCGGAAATTCTGTTCAACGACGGGTTCTACGATCTGGTCGACGTGCGTATTCCGCAAGGCACGCTGCTCAAGCCGAACTTCCCGGCGGCGCTGTCCTGCCGGACCCACGCCCTGGGCCGCATCTTCGATACCTTTGCCGCTCTGCTCGGTCAGAAGAATCCCGAGTTCCTGGCAGCGGCCGGCTTCTCGTCCTCGCCTCACTTCATGTATTCGGGCACGGACAAGCGCGGCGAGTGGTACCAGCTCTACCAGATCGGCTTCGGTGGCATTCCCGCCCGTCCGCACGACGACGGCCCGGACGGTCACTCCATGTGGCCGAGCTTCACCAACGTGCCGCAGGAGTACCTCGAAGCGTACTTCCCGCTGCGCATTGAAAAGCACGAAACCGTGGCCGACACCGGCGGCGAAGGCTTCTTCCGCGGCGGCAATGCGCTGCGCGTGGATTACTGCTTCCTCGAAGACGGTGAAATCTCGATCCATGACGACCGCTGGCTGACCTACCCCTGGGGGGTCAACGGCGGTGCGCCGGGTGCGCGCTCCATCAAGGTCATGTACCGCGGCGGATACGACACCGGCGTGGTCGAGTATCACGAGTCCAAGTGCGACAACATCAAGGTCAAGGCCGGTGACATTCTCGCCTTCATCACCTGGGGTGGCGGTGGCTACGGCAACCCGCTCGAGCGTGATGCCGAGAAGGTCGCGCTGGAAGTGAACAGGGGCCTGGTCACGGTCAAGGGTGCGAAAGAAAAGTACGGCGTCGTGTGTTCGGCGTCCGGCAAGGTCGACACCGCAAAGACAACGGCTCTGCGTAAGGAAATGCAGGCCAAGCGTCCGAAGAAGTCTCCGATCTTCGACAAAGGTCCGGATCTCAAGACCATCCTGGCCAATGCTAAGAAGGAAACGCATCTCGAGGCGCCGAAGCCGCCGGTCTTCCAGCCGTCCAGTGATTTGGCGCAAGCTGCCGAGTAACGCACTGGCCCACGACATCGAAATCGGGGCGGCCTTATGGCCGCCCCTTTTCATTTCAGCCCCAGCCCATGCCCAACACCACTGCAGAAAAACTGTTCGAACTCGCCTCGCCGGCGGCGCAGCGCAACATCGGCGCCATCGCCAATGCGGTGGCAGACATGGTGCCTGACAGCGGCACCGTGCTCGAAATTGCTGCCGGCGCGGGGTACCACGCCGCGGTGCTGGCGGCCGAGCACCCCCATCTCACTTGGCAAATGTCTGATCCTTCACCGGACGCTATGGCGCGCATGACTCAAATGGTTGCGTCGGCGGGATTGCCAAACTTGTCTCAACCGCTGGCGCTCGATGTGACGGACCAGCCTTGGCCGGTGGACGGTGTGACAGCGGTCCTGTGCTGCAACATGATTCACATCGCGCCCTGGGCTGCGGCGGAGGGTCTGTTTACCGGCGCGGCGGACAGACTTCCCGCAGGCGCACCGCTCATTCTTTACGGCCCTTTTGCGGTCGATGGCGAACACACCTCCGAGTCGAACGCCTCGTTCGATGCGGGCTTGCGCGCCCGCGATCCGGACTGGGGCGTGCGCGAAGCGTGGGACGTTGATGCGCTAGCGGAGCGCACGGGTTACGCGTTGGAGCGCGTCATCGCCATGCCGGCCAATAATATGACGCGGGTGTACCGGCGTTCAGGATAGGCGCGCCCCTATGCGGACACGGCACATTCCGGCATAGCCTGGCGCCGTGAGGATGGTCATGCTCTCGCCAGTTGTCCCCATTGATCCGGTTCCGCGATGCCCGATTCCGCCCCCCTGTCCGACACGCCCACGAAAGAGGAACTGGTCCGTGCTGCGCGGGCGCTGATCCCCGTATTGCGCAAACGTGCGGCCGAAGCCGAAGACCTGCGCCGTCTGCCGGATGCCACGGTCGCGGATCTCAAGGCGGCAGGTCTGCACAAGGTTTATATGCCCAAGCGTTACGGCGGCTGGGAAATGGACTGGGGCGCGCACATGGATATCTCGCGCGAGATATCCCAGGGCTGCGGCTCGACCGGCTGGATTGCCGGACTGGTATTTTCTCATGTGATGTGGCCGGCGCGCTTCGGCGCCGAAGCCCAGGAGGAATTTTTCACCCGCAATCCGGACCCTGTCGTCGCAACCGGGTCGGCTGGCGGGGGCAAGCTCGAGCCCGATGGCGATGGCTACATCCTGACCGGCCGCTGGGGTTTCATGAGCGGGATCGATCACGCCAACGGCGCCATGGTCACGGCGACTCTTGGCGATGAACGCATCTTCACGCACTTCGCGCTCCTCTATCCCGAGGACTGGGCCAGTGAAGACAATTGGACTGCCGAAGGTCTGCGCGGTACCGGCAGCCACAACGTCCGTGTCGAAGGCGCACGCATTCCGGCGCACCGGTTGATCGCTCGCGACGACATGCTCAGCCCAAATCCGCCCGGTTCGAAACTGCACGACAGTTACATCTACAAAGTGCGCACCGGCGCATATCAAAAGAGCTGGTTCGCGGGCATTCTCGCCGGCACGGCCATGGGCGCGCTGCAAGACTACGCCGCGTCCACGCGCAACCGCAAAGGCGCGCTGTTCGGCGAGTCGATCGTCGATCAGGTGCCCGTTCAGGTGCGCCTGGGCGAAGCCGCGGCGGAAATTCACGCCGCCAATCTGGTGTTTGAAAACTTCTGCGCCATGCTCCATGACCGCGGGTCGCGCGGTGTCGACATCGTCGGCGAAGATTTACTGTCCGCCAAACGCGACATGACCTTCGCATCGCGGCTGTGCGTCCAAGCGGCGGAACGCCTGTCGGGCATGATGGGTGTTTCGGCCCAGACCGGGCGCAATCCGGTACAGCGGCACTACCGCGACTGCCGCACCGTCAGCACTCACATCGAACTCCAGTGGGATCACTCCATGGCGCCGACCGGAAAGTACTTATTTGGCGTCCCGACGGGAGATCATCTGATCGACGGCGCCGACGCGGCCCCGGCGGCCACGGGCACGGCCTATCTGGGAACGCGGGTGTAAGGTCAGACCCGCGCGGTCTTAGACGTTCTTGGCTCTGATCAAGGACTGCGCCGTACCCGGAGTCCGTTCGGCGTCGTAAAGCGCGTAAAACCTCAGGCCGGGGTGCATTTCGAGTGCCGCGTTGAGCTTGTCGTTCCACCATTCCAGCGGTTTTAACGTGATATGGGCGTTTTCTCCGTTCGGCAGGTGCTTTACGGCGGGGTAACCGGCAATTGTCACGAACACGAACTCGCGCGCGTAACCGAAAATTTCTCCCAAAATCCAGTCGATGTCTTCTTCGGGGCAATGTTCGAGCACGTCCGTGCACACAACGCCGTCAAACTTTCCTGACGGGCGGCCGGAGTAGGGTTCAAATCCCGGGTCGTAATAGGTCACGCTCGAAAGGCGGAGGTAGGACTGCAGATCGATCTTGCTGCCGTCTTCCAGTTCCAGCGCGTCAGGATCGTTATAGGCGCGGCCTTTGCCGGAACCGTAGTCAAGGATGGTTTGCGGCATGAGGACGTCGCAGACGCGTTTGAGCGCGTCGATATAGTGCAGGATCATGTACCCGGTGAAGGTCTCCGTCTGGTCTTCCGAACTCCCGCGCGAATGCATTTCCCGGTACTGCTCGATCAACGAGAGGTATCGTTGACTGGGATTTCGCTTCGGTTTCCGTGAGAATCCAAACATGGCAGGCGCCTTGATCGCTCCCGTCTAGCTTACGTCCGTCCGAGCCAGTCCATCACAATTTCGCAGAACTGAATCTTCTGTTCCTTGCCGGCGACCACATGCGCCACTTCCGGCATGTCCAGTCCTTCGGCGCCCGGGATGCCCTCCTGGATCGGCCGGGTCATGCGTGGGCCGGTCACGGTGTCCATATGGCTGTGGATGATCAGGCTCGGGCATTTGATCCGCTTTAGTTGATCGGTGACGTTGTGATTGAGGCAGGCGTGAATGAAGCGCTCATGGGCGCCCAGCCGTCCGTTCAGTTCGCGCCAGGGGCCGTCCGGTCCGAGCAGGCGTTTGTAGTTGGCATTATAGAAATCCGGACGGAACGACATCATGCACACGAACCGCTGAAACGCCGGCCACCCCATATCGCGGTGGACATCGCGGAACAGCTCAATCTGTTCATGGAACAGCGGATCGGTTGCGTCCGACCACGCGCCCATGTTCATCATCGAGCGCACCAGGTCCGGGCGTTTGATCGCCATCACCTGGGAGATGCACGCGCCCATGCCGACCAGTCCGATCAGGTGGGCGCCGCCGGTGTGGCCCAGGTGCTCCAGCAGCTGGATGGCGTCGTCGGCGTACATGTCGATGCTCGACTCTTGATTTAGATCATCGTCAGAGTCGTACAGCCCGCGGTAATCAATGATGATGGCTTGGTATTGGTCGGTCAGGCCGCGCGGCAGATGGCCGTGGGAGCCATGGCAGAACGAGCCCCAGCCGCCTTGCACCAGCACCGGCGGGCCTTCGCCGTGGGTTTCGTAGTACATGGTATGGCCATTGATCTGGGCTGTCGGCACGGCGGACTCCTAATTTGGCTGGACAAATACGGACCTTGATTAGACGCTCCGCAGGCGAGGCGCAACCGTCCTTATTGTGAGATTTAACATGATTCCACCCGGCTTTCTCGGCACCCGCGGCGACCTCCTGATGGACCTCGTCATCCTGTCGTTCTTCATCATTCTACCGGTCCTGATTTTTTCATGGATCAAGGTGCGGGACGGATCTTACGCCCTGCATAAGCGCATTCAGGTCGGACTCGGTCTTACCCTGCTGATTGCCGTCGGTCTGTTCGAACTCGACATTCGACTCGCCGGCGGGACGTTCCAGATCATATCGGAGAGCCCGTACGCCGATGCCTGGTGGCTGGAGTGGATTTTTTACGTCCACCTCATCATCGCGACGACGACGACGCTGATCTGGGCGAGTTTGATTTTCTTGTCGCTGAAAAAATTTCCGTCACCGCCGCAACCGGGGGAGTTCAGCGCAACTCACCGGCGCTGGGGCACGATCGGCATGGTGGCGATGATCCTCACCGGGCTCACCGCCTATCCGCTCTACTTCTTCGGCTTCGCCGTATAAGACACGGCTTTGCCGTTTAGAACTTCGCGACCGAAATCCAGATGACGATAATCACCAGCGCCCATATGCATTTGACGAAGACAATCATCTTGCCGCGGCGCATCTGCAATTCCGCTTCTTTTTCCGGTGTCGAGCCATTGGCGAAGATGTCGCCAAGCACTTTGCGCATCGCCGGCAGGTAAATCCGGATACCGATGCCGCAGGCGACGATCAGCGCAAACAGGCACAGCTTGACCGCCAGCCAGGTTGCGGTAATCGGCCCATCGCCGGTCAGAGACCAGATCGCTGTCGCCGCCAGCGCACTGGTCACGATCACGCGCATGGCGATGTCGATGCGGCGGAATGTCTGCTGAAACTTGATGTGCGCTTCGGGGCGGGTCTCTCCCAGGTTGGGGTGATCGACCCAGAACTGGTGCCACAGCAGGCCCAGCCATACCACGCCGACCACCGCCGCCGTACCGGCGAGCTGACCGCCGTACCCGCCGGTGAAACCCCAGCCGCCGAGCGACGTCATGGTGATGCCGAGCATGAGCAGCACGACGACGGCCGAGCGGGGGCCCATGTCGAGGAAGCCGCCGAGTTTGCCCATCGCCGCGCGTGTTTCAATGGACAGCTTTGGATTGCTCAAGCGCTGCCCGGCGTTGTACACGCCCATGTCCATGCCCAGCCAGAGCCCGGCCATGATGACGTGAAGCCATTTCAGGACCACGTATGGGTCCAGCATCAAAGTCATGATCGTCTTCCGTTTTGATTATTCAGCGGCCAAACGGCCCTTGGATTTGGAAATATGGTCCATCACGGCGGCAGCGTCCATGACGTCCGCATAACGCCGGCCGACATCGCGCAGATTGTCTTCGTGCGGCCCTGTATCCATGTCGCCGCAGCAGTCGTGCGGCACGATGACGCGGTAGCCGTAGGAAAAAGCGTCGTTAATGGACGCGCGCACGCAGCCCGATGTGGTGCAGCCGGTGACGATAACGGTATCGACGCACTGCTTGGTGAGGAAGTTGGTTAAGGGCGTGCCGAAGAAAATCGACGGCGCGTGCTTCCAGAAATTAAAATCGTAATCGGGATCGTAGACGCGCTTATCCATTTCCGTCTGGGGGTCGTCGTAAAACCAGCCTTCGTACAGGCAGCCAATCTTCCAGTAGCCCATGTCATTCTTCGAGCCCCAGCCGACACGGCAGCTGGCCACCGGAATGTTGGCCGCCCTGGCGACCTTGAGCAGCTCCGAGGTCTTATCGACAGCGGCGTGAATATGCGGCGAGCCGCCCAGAGTGTATTGCGGGTCGGTGAATCCCAGCTGGAAATCAACCACAACGACGGCCGGGCGTTCGCCGAAGCCGATACCGAGTTCGCCGTACGTGGCGTTGGAATATTTTTGGTCCGTCATCGCGGGGCCCTCTTTTCTCAATCTCAGCCGACACTACTGCGATCGCGGCGACCTTCCAAGTCCTCAGCCCGGCGCGTCACGCCGTGGGGCGCACGTTGGCGTTGAGGCGGAACAGGTTCGCCGGATCGTATTTATTTTTGACCTCAACCAGGCGGGCGTAATTCTGCCGGTAGTTGTCGTTGACCTGCGTCTGATTCTCGTCGCTCAGTGAATTGACGTAAAAGCCCTGGCTGAACGGCTCAATATCTCGGAAATAGGCGCGGTTCCACGCGATGTTGCGTTCGTCCGACTCCTCGTCGCCAATCGCCCAGGTGCTGCTGGCGTCGATGTTGTACAGGGCGTCCCGGTGCGCCCAGACCGTATCGCTCGGGCCGATGCGGGACGGCGCCGCATCCATCGGCAACAGGCCGCAGCGGAAACTGCGGCCGGGCAGGGGCTCTGCCCGCCCGACCATGACCTCGACGAAGTCCTCGTTGGCGATGCGCAGAAATCCGCCTTTGGCATAACGGCGCAGACCTGGCGCGTTGACGCCGTCGTCGGCAACGCGCTGGATGTTGACGTATTCGATCGGGGACACCCTTTCGCTGACCGCCATTTTTCCGGCGCGGAACGGTGCCATGAACTTTTCCACCTGATCCGGGGGTCCGTAATAGGTGGCGCTGATGCCGACACCGCCACTGCCGTCTTCGTTGACGCCCAGGCCGCCCGTCAGGAACAGGTCTTCGTGGGCGCCGTCAGCGGCATCGAGGAACAGCATCATTGCATCGCGCGCATGCTGCAGCGGGTAATTGAAACTGAACGCCATCACCATCGGATTGACTTTATGCAGGCGCATCTTGATCTCGGTGACGACACCGAAGTTGCCGCCGCCGCCGCGCACGCCCCAGTACAGGTCCGGGTTTTCTTTAGCGTTGGCGGTAAGCACGCGTCCGTCCGCGGTGACGATTTGCACGCCGAGCACGTTGTCGATGCTAAGTCCGAATTTGCGCTGCAGACGGCCCATGCCGCCGCCGAGGATGAGTCCGCCCGCGCCGGTGTGTGACACCACGCCGGCGGTCGTCGCCAGCCCGAGCGGCAGCGTCTTACGGTCGAGATCGCCGAGCAGGCAGCCGCCCTGTAGCGTCACTTCCTGTTTATCGGCGTCGATGTCGACCCGGTTCATGTAGGTCATGTCGATGACCAACCCGCCGTCGCACACGCTCTTGCCCGACATGCTATGCCCGCCGCAGCGCACCGCCGTCAGCAGATTGTGCTCGCGCGCAAACGCGACCGCGTTGACAACGTCCTCGACGCTGAACACCTTGGCGATCAGGGTCGGCCTGCGGTCCCAGAAGCGGTTCCACACCTGACGCGCTAGGTCGTAGCCGACGCTGTCGGGTTTCAGCAGGACGCCGTCCAGGCTTTCCGCGAAGGCTTTAATGCTGGCCTTGTCGAGGGATGTGGCGCTGCCGTCCAGCGTGACTGCCGGCAGATCGTTCGCCCACACGGACGACAACGGCATCGCCGACAGCGCAGCTGATCCGAGGGCGGTTCTCAACAGGGTGCGGCGGTCCATGACGCAGGCTCCGAATGTGTGAACGGGTGATCGGCCAGCATAGGCGATTGTCCCCCGGCCTGGCCAGTGGTGCTGCGGCAAGTGTTTGACGCCGCCAAAGGCGGGTGAAACACTCCGGCCATGATCAGATCCTACGTTCTTGCCGCATTGATTCTGCTGCCGACTCGCCTGACCGCGGAGGAGATCGATCTCACATTGATCACCGCCTGGAACCGCTCCATCGAATTCGCGCAGGACGTCAACGCGCACTTCGTCGACCCCTTCAATGTCCGCGCTCAAGGCCGCGCCCGCATCCGTTACCTCGGTGGGCCGGAAGTGATCCCGCAACGGCAGATGGTCTATGCCCTCAAACGCGGCGTCGTGGATATGTATTTCGGCGCGGCGACCTACATGCTCGGCCTCGCCCCGGAGGCGGACGCGTTTCTCGCCGCCTCGGTGACGCCGGACCAGGCGCGGGCCAACGGCGCGTTCGATGTCATCCAGGATATCTGGGCGGCCAAGCTCAATGCCCGCTTCCTCGGCTGGCATCAGACCGGTCCAAAGCTGCACATCTTCACGATTGACGAGCCGCAGCTACGGCCGAACGGACTACCGGCGCTTGCCAGTTCGCGCGTGCGCACCACGCCGACTTACCGGGCGTTTCTGCACTCCGTCGGCACCATTCCGATCGATATCCCGTCGGGAGAAGTCTACACCGCGCTCGAACGCGGCACCGTCGACGCCATCGCCTGGACGTCGACCTCCATGTCCGATCAAGGCTTTCAGAAATTCGTCAAATACCGCATCGATCCCGGCGTGCTTGGGCTGGTGATGACGCTGCAGATGAATCTCGACAGCTGGAGCGATTTACCGCAGGACGTGCGTGACATGCTGACGGAGGAGTCGGTGCGCTATGAGCGCGACAGCCGTGCACGCTTCCTGCAAATCGAAGCCGACGAAAAAGCGCGCCTCGCCGCCGACGGCATGACGTTCTTCGAACTCGCTCCGGACGCGGCGGCGGCATACACGCGCGGCGCGTCGGATGCGGTGTGGGCACGGGTCGCCGATCAGGTGCCCGCGGCGGTCGAACGTCTCAAGCCGCTGTTCGATCCCCGCCCGGATAACGCCACCGGCAGTCCCGGGTCGTAACTCCAATGACGCAGAGGAGTCTTTCAGTCGAAGTGATCTTCGCCCAATTCGTGATCTTCTTCCCTGCGCTTGCGCGGGGGCATGGCTTGACCAGGAGCCTTTGCGCGAGGCGGCGGGCGTTTCCCCGATTTCTTTTTCGGCTGCATGACGATGAGCTCGAACGCATACCACAGCCCGCCGATGCCGAGCACATAGCCGGCAACGTCCAACGGGCTGCGGATTTTGATGTCGAGGGCCAGCAACATTATGAACGCACCAAGGCCGATCAACGCACAACGCACCAGCCGCAAGGTAAATGCCTTGTTCACGGCATGAGAGTGCCCGTGTTTGTTACTCTCCGCAATCTCTACGCGCATCCATATTCGCCTGCCGACTCATCCGGGCTGAGGCCATGTCCGACTTGATTGCCCTCTACGACCGTGCCGTCCGCACCCTGGCGGTGTTTGCCGGTGGGCTGGTGATGGCGCTGGCGCTGCTGATCGTGGTGGACGTCACCCTGCGCAGTCTGGGTTTCGAACCGCCGGCCGCCACGGTCGCGCTGACCGAATATGCGCTGCTGTATTTCACCATGGCCGCAGCGCCCTGGCTGGTGCGCCGGCGCGGCCATGTCGCCGTGCGCGTGCTGTTCGACCGCCTGCCGCCGTCCACCCGCCGCGTCTGGGAAACTGCGATCTACGTTTTGTGCGCGCTCATCGCCTTTGCCATTGCCGTGCTCGCCGGCGCGCTGCTGATCGAGAGCGTCGCCATCGGTGACGTCGAGCAGCGCTCCATCGACGTGCCGCGCTGGCTGTTATTCCTGCCGCTGTGCGTCGGATTCCTAGGTGTCGGGCTCGAGTTCCTGCGGTTCCCGCTGACCGGCACTTCGTTCTACGCGGATGACGGCGACACACCCGCCGGCCCCGAGAAAGTTTAGGGTGCAGGTGTGACATGACCCCGGACCTCGTCGGCCTCGTCATTTTCCTTGTCGTCCTTGCACTCATGCTTGGCGGCGTGCCGGTGGCGATCGCCTTCCTCGCTGCCAACATGCTCGGCGCCTGGTTCCTGATGGGCGGCGTGAGCGGGTTGATCCAGCTGGTCGACAACTCGACCAACCTGATCACCACCTTCACGCTGGTCGCGATCCCGATGTTCGTATGGATGGGCGCGCTGTTGTTTCACGCCGGCCTCGCGGGCCGGGTTTTCGATGCGCTGGATTTGCTGTTTGGCCGTCTGCCCGGACGGCTCGCCTACGTCACCGTTGTCGGCGGTACGACGTTCTCGGCGCTGACCGGTTCGACCATGGCCAACACCGCGATGCTCGGCAGCCTGATGGTGCCGGAGATGCGCCGCCGCGGCTATAAGACCGCGCTCGCGGTCGGCCCGATCATCGGCACCGGCGGTCTGGCGATGATCATCCCGCCATCGAACCTGGCCGTGCTCACCGGCTCGCTGGCGCGCATCGACATCGGCGCGCTGCTGCTGGCCGGGCTGATCCCCGGCCTGGTGCTCGCCCTGTTGTATTGCGCGACCATCGCCATCCAGGTCGCCCGCGACCCCGCCGCCGCACCGGCTTACGACCTCGACCTGCCGCCGTTCTCGCAGCGCCTCAAGGCCTTCGCCGTCAACGTGCTGCCCTTGGGCCTGGTGATTTTCTGCGTCGTCGGCTTCATCGTGCTCGGCATTGCCACGCCGTCGGAAGCCGCCGCCTTCGGCGTGCTGGCCAGCGTGCTCCTGGCCTGGGCCTTCGGCGGCTTGAATCGCGACACTCTGACCAAAAGTCTGGAGACCGCCGTCTCAGTGACCGGCATGGTGTTCCTGCTGATCTTCGGCTCCGCCGCCTTCAGCCAGCTTCTCGCCTTCTCCGGCGCCAGTCAGGATGTGGTCGCCGCCGCCAGCGCGTGGGATGCGCCGATGTACGCCAAGCTGGCGCTGATGTTTCTGGTGCTGGTCGTCCTCGGCATGTTCATGGATCAGATTTCGATCCTGCTGCTGACCATCCCGTTCTTTTTCCCGCTCGCCCGCGAACTTGGTCTCGATCCGGTGTGGTTCGGCATCGTGGTGCTGCTGGCGATGGAGATGAGCCTGACCACGCCACCCTTCGGCCTGCTCCTGTTCCTGATGACCGGCGTCGCGCCGCCCAACCCGGACGGCAGCCGCATCACCTTCCAGCAGGTCGTCGGCGCGGCGCTGCCGTTCCTGGCGTGCGATTTCATATTGCTGCTCTTGCTGGTCGCGTTCCCAGCCCTGGCCTTGTGGCTGCCGGGACTTGTCGGCTGATTCTCAGAGCTTCGGCTCGGGCACCGGATGGCCGTGTGGCGTGGCGAGATAGCTGTCGCGCCAGCCGTCCTTCAGAGCCGACAGATCCTCTGGCGACACCGCGCCTTTCGCCGTCACCAACCGCTCAAGGGCCGCCAGCCACAGATCGTAATAATTAGAGCCATCCGCCGGACCGCCAGACGCTTTGTCCTTGGCGATCTCATCGCCCAGCGTCGCCGCCCATTCGTCCCAGGTGAACAGCTTGTTCTTATGCAGTGTCACCGTCAGCGCGAACGCCTGCGCCTGCCAGGGTTCCATAAATACGGGCTCACCCTCGGTCTTCGGCAACAAGTCCGTAAAGGACTGCGGCGCGTTGTCCGTCATGCCACGGCCTCCAGATAGGGCTCCCACAGGTCGATGCACACTGTGTCGTTCGGGTTCGCCGCCGCGCCCCACAGTTCCGCCGCCTGAAAGCGCACCGTGTACAGCCGCTCCGGCCCGACGCCGGCGAAGTTGGCGTTGGTATCGGGATAAATCTGCCCACCGTGTTCGGCGATGATCACGCCGGTGCGCCCGCGCGCATAACGGGGCAGGCGGGTGTGATCCTTCGGGTGCATGTTCTTGGCGCGCACCGTATCGCCCACTTTGAATTTGGCCGGTGTGTCCACATCCAGTGCATAACTGCGCCCGGAGGCGAAATAGCGTTTGAACTCCTCGGCGGACACCGGCCGCGCTTCCTGCTCCGCCGCGATGTCGCCGCCGGACCACAGTGCCGCCAGATCGCGCGCCGTCACCAGGTCCTTGGCCAGGCAGTTGCGTTCCAAACGCACGTACCAGCGCGCGTAGTAGGGCAGGGACAGATACTCCGCCGGATTCATTTTCTCCGACTGCGACCGTGAATTGTCGATGTTGCCTTTCAGATGCCCGGCCAGCGTCATCATCAGGCCCAGGGTGCGGCCCTCCCACGGCTCATGGAACACCGGCTCGTTATCCTCGCGCGGAACCGGCCCGAAGCCGTGCATGCCGCCCATGTCGTGTACGCTATTCGTCATGGCGTGGGCTCCAGGTACGGCTCCCACAGATCGACGACCACGGTGTCGTGCGGGTTGGCGTCCTCGCCCCACAATTCGCGTGCGGTGAAGCGCACGCTGTACAGCCGCTCCGGCTGGTCGTCACCATTTACCGCATTGCTGTCCGGATAGATTTGCCCGCCGGCATCGCGCACGATCTCGCCCAGATGGCCGCGCACATAGCGGGGCAGGCGTGTGTGCGTGGCCGGACTGTCGGTCTTGGCGCGGACCCTCTCGCCCACCTTGAACTTCGCGGGCGTGTCCAGCGGCCGCAGCGCGCTCGCGCCGCCGGCGACAAACCCGGCCATACCTTCGGGCGGGAACGGATCGGTTGTCTTGTCCAGCGCGACGTCCTCGCCGCGCGCCAGGGTGCTGAGGTCGTTCGCACTCACCGCGCCTTTGTCGACCGCCATTTTCTCCAGCGTGCGCAGCCACAGCTCGTAGTAGCTCAGGCGCACGTATTCCGTAGGCGGGGTTGCCTCCATCTGCGAGCGCACGAAATCGATATTGACCTGCAGCGTGCCCATGCCCGCCATCATCAGGCCGAACACGGTGCGTTCCCAGTCGGCGTGAAACACCGGCTCGCCCGTCTCACGCGGGATCGCGCCGAAGCCGTGTACGCCTCCTAAATCATGAATGGAATTCGTCACGCCCTGCTCGCCACGCCGGTGCCAATCATCGAATCCCGCGTCACCAGATCGGCCAGTTCGTCTTCGCTCATCCCGTCTGTGCCCGCCGGGCGTTCGGGAATGACCAGGTAACGAAGCTCCGCCGTGGAATCCCACACCCGCACTTCTTTGTCCTCCGGCACCTCGATGCCGAATTCCTTGAGCACTTCACGCGGCTCGATCACCGAGCGCGAGCGGTAGGCATGGCTTTTGTACCAGCTCGGCGGCAGGCCCAGCACCGGCCACGGGTAACAGGAGCACAAGGTGCACACCACCATGTTGTGCACGTCGCCGGTGTTCTCCACCGCTTTGAGCTGCTCGCCCTGCAGCCCGGCGAAGCCGAGCTCGGCGCAGGCGGCGGACGCATCCTCCAGCAGCCGCGCCTTGAAGTCCGGGTCGCTCCACGCCTTGGCCACCACTTTGGCGCCGTTGCGCGGCCCGACCTTGTTTTCGAAAATATCCACCACCGCGTCGATTGCCGCCGGGTCGACATAGCCCTTGCGTGTCAGCGCCGTCTCCAGCGCCTTAACCCGCAACGATAGGTCCGACGGCGGCTCGGTGTGGTCGTGGTCATGATGATCGTGGGGCATGGCCGGTCTCCATACTGGTGCTGGCCAAAGCTTAGCGCAGACTGCCGGGCCGCCGCCACCGGGGCCGCGATGTTATGCTGCGTCTTTCCACTTAATCGAACAGCCCATCGACGGCGTCTGGTCCGCTGGGCCTGCGCCGGTTTGCGCCACCGCGCGCATGGCGTTGAGTAGCTCGGGCACGCGGTTCGAGGCGTCGTCCATTTTCGCCCGCCCCATCGTTAAATCGTCGATGCGCCCGCGGTATTGCAGCCCGCCGGTTTTGTCGAAGCCGAAAAAGTCCGGCGTGCACACCGCGCCATAGGCCTTGGCGACCGACTGGTCCTCGTCGATCAGGTAGGGCACGTCCAAGCCGTGCTCGGCGGCAAAGGCTTTCATTTTATCCGGTGCGTCGGCGGGGTAGGCGGCGTAGTCGTTGGGCATGATCGCCACCACACCGATGCCCTCGGCCCGAAGCGCACGCGCATCCTCGGCCAGGCGGCCGATGATCGCCTTCACATAGGGGCAGTGGTTGCAGATGAAGGCCACCAGCAGGCCGTTCTCGCCCATCGCATCGGCAAGCGTGACGCGATTGCCGTCCGGGTCTTTGAGGTCGAAGTCCGGCGCTTGCCAGCCAAAGTCACAGACGGGGGTATTGAGAGGGGGCATTGGAAATCCTCGGTTCGCGGAACATATTCGCGGCGGACCCTAACATGTGCGGCTTGGGCGCTCTGCCCTAGGATCATTGCGCACGGCTATAACAATGTTGTGCATGGGCTCGTTTGATTTTTTTCTAAGTCGCTGACTCTAATGGCGTATTCGCCCAAAAGCGAAGTTACGGGGTGCGTGCATGGGCTCGTTCCTCGCAAAATCAGCACAGGTTAAATTTTGGGCGGTGGAAGGCTGCCGCCTTACCGGCCTTCGCCGTCTTCCAGCCAGGCCGGAGGCGTGTGCTCGGTCTCGCGCTCCGGGGCGGCCCCGCCCTTGGGCTCCGGCGTCCAGTGGATCAGCTTGAGCAGCAGCAGCGCGGGCGGGAACAGGAAGCCGATCAGGGTCCACAGCAGCACCGTCGCGTCGCGGCGCCGGGCCATCCAGTTGCCGAGGATAGCGAAGCCCAGGCTCGACAACCGGGAGAGCAGCAGCATCAGGTTGTTAGACATCTCCATACCGGTCTAACGCCGGGGCTCGCTTTTCGGTTGCGACGCGCCGACTCCCTCCCGCACCGCGCTCCCGGGTTGCGCGGGGGTTGCGCTCAGGCGTCCTGGAGCTGTTCCCGGTCGCCTTCCATGCCCTTGAGGATCTTCGTCACCAGGGCGAAGTCCTTCGGGTTGTCGACGTCGATCGGCCCTTCCGCCCAGGGCATCAGCACGGCATCCGCCTTCGCGCCGATCGCCTTGGAGATGCGCCGCATGACACCGTCCAGGCTGATCAGCTTGAGCTTGTAGAGGATCAGCGACAGCACGCCGAAGCCCTTGGCGATGCGCATCGGCTTCTTGCCGAACTGCCCGCCGGTGGCGAACGGCTTCGCGCCATTGACACCCGCGGGCGTCGTCGTCGCATAGAGGTTGCAGCTCGAATACGCGTCGTCTTTTAGCCGGTGGAAGGCGCGCGCCCCTTCGGGGTACTTGTCCAGGATCAGCTGGGCGCGGGTCATGCCGACGTAGGCATCGGCGCTGCCCTTGCCGACCTCGGTGCAGAAGTGGCTGAGCATCTCGGAGGTGTGCAGGGCGTTGTCGCCGGCGGTGACGATCAGCGGGTAGGGCTCGGGGATGTCCCCGACGGCGGAGACCATGCTCTCCGCCAGATTGCCCCGGCTCTTGATCGGCACGATCGCGCCGGAGTCGAGCCAGGCCGCGACCTTCGGCACCTCGCGCAGCACGTCCGGGTCCTCAATCGAGATGAACACGCGGCTGATCTCCGGCGTATCCACCACCGCCTGGATGACGCGCTCGATCATCGCCGTGCCGTTGAGCCTGACCAGGCACTTGTGACTCTTGCCCTGGATCTGCGCGACCGCATCGCCCGGCCCGCGGCGGCTGGCGGCCAGCACCAGCGCGGTGAAGCGCGGAGTTGCAGGAGAGGACGGTGTCGCTGTCTGTTCGGGCGTCTCTGACATAGGGCGCAAATATCTCACAAATGCAGTATCTTATCGAACACTTCAGCGTGCCCGGTGGCGGTGCGCGGCTGAGGACCGCGCTTGATACGCCAACCCGGGCCCGAATCAAAAGGGTTATTCAAAAGGGGAATTCATGACAGGCCTTGTGACGGGTGGGACCGGTATGAGGAGCGGTGCCCGGTGAAGCACTGGTTTGCCGATGTCGTCTTCCGGCGGGTGTTCAAGAACGCCGGGTTCCTGCTTTCGGGCAAGACCGCCACGGGCATCCTCGGGCTGGCCTACCTGAGCCTGGCGGCGCACGGTCTCGGGGTCGAACAGTTCGGCGTGCTCGTCCTGGTGCAGACCTACGTGCAGGTGATCACCGGCATCACCACCTTCCACTCCTGGCAGGCGGTGATCCGCTACGGCGCGCTCTGCCTCGAGAAAGAAGACACCTCCGGCTTCCAGTCGCTGATCTCGTTCACCACCATGCTCGATGCCGGCGGGGTCGCGCTCGGCGCCGCCCTGGCCTGGTTCGCCGCGCCTCTGGTCGGGCCGTATGTCGGCTGGAGCCCGGAAGTGATCTCTTACGCCCAGCCCTACAGCCTGCTGATCCTGTTCACCATCGTCGCCACGCCGACCGGGTTGCTGCGTCTGTACGACCGCTTCGACATCCTCGCCTGGCAGGTGACGATCACGCCGGCGCTGCGTCTGGTGGGCGTCGGCATCGCCGTGGCTCTGGACGCCCCGCTGTGGGCCTACTTGCTCGCCTGGTTCATCGCCGGGGTCTTCGGCGGCCTGGCGCTGGTCGTGCTCGGCTGGCGCGAGGGCGTGCGCCAAGGGCGGCTGACCAACATGCGCTGGTCGCTGGCCGGGGCGACCGGGACCCATCCGGGCATCTGGGGCTTCTGCTTTGCCTCCAACTTCCACTCCTCATTGCAGATGGTCACCGGCCACATGAGCACGTTTCTTGTCGGTCTCGTTGCGACACCCGCTGCGGCGGGGCTGTTCAAGGTCGCCCGCGAGGTCGCCACGGCGCTGACCAAGCCCGCCGAACTGCTGACCCAGTCGATCTATCCCGAGTTCGCGCGCCTGGGCTCGACCGGGGAGTGGAGCGCCTTCGGCGGTCTGATCCGCCGCGCCGCGCTGCTGGCCGGAGGAGCCGGGCTGGCGATCCTCCTGGTGATGATCCTCATCGGCAAGCCGTTCCTGGCGCTGTTCTTCGGCGAAGGCTTCGCCAGTGCCTATCTCGCCTTGGTGCTGCTCGTCGCGGCGGCGTCGATCACCATCGCCGGTTTCTCCTTCGACCCCGCGCTCTACGCCATGGGCCGGCCGGGTGTACCGCTCCGGGTCAATGCCGTGGTGGTGCTGTGTGTCTATGTGCCGCTGCTGGTGATCCTGACGCAATCCCTCGGTCCGGCAGGGGCGGGTGCTGCGATGTTGGCGTCGTCGTCGCTGATCGTCCTCACCGTGGGGCTGTGGGCGCGGGCCGAACTTGCGAAGAGGGTCTAGTCTCCGGACGTGACGTAAGCCACGGCGTCGCCGCGGCCGGCGACGATCGGGATCAGCTTATCGATCGCCATCTTGCGCAGCACATGGGCGACCGGTTGTTTCACGCTGAACACGGCAAAGCCGCCGCCGCGCTCGCCGACGGTCTGGGCGCTTTGAACCAGCACGCTGACGCCGCTGGAGGCGATGTAATCCACCGCGCTCATGTTGACGACAATGTGAGAGGCCCGGCGGGCGATGGCGTTCATGTCGCTCTCGATGAGCGGCGCACCTTCAAGGTCCAACGTGCCGTCGAGGTCGACGCAGACGACGCCGTTTTCCAAATCCGTCACGGATATCTTCACGTCCTGCCATCCCCCGTCGAAGGCGCCGGCAAGCGGTCCGGCTCTGTGCTTGGGTCAGCTAACGCTAGCACGAGAGGGTTAGCAACCTTTTAAGGGAGCGGGCTCAGTTACGGTTTTCCGGCCGGCCTCGCGCGAAGGCCGCCTTGCCCTCGAGAAGCAAGCCATAGATCTCCTCGGCGCGGCCGCCGATCCGCTCCACGAGTGCCCGGTGCACCGGCGCGGCCGCCGCGGACCAGGCGCGGCGCTGGTCCGCCGTCAGGTGATGGATCTGCGCCCCGAGGTCGCCGACGTAGGCCTCGGACTCGGCGATTTCCTGGCGTACGGCCGCGCGCCCCTCGGCCGTGGACCCCAGCGCGGCGACGATCTGCCGGTAGACCTCAGGCGGGGTTTGCGCGCGCCACGCCGCGTTCGCCAGCATCGCGCCCGGTGCGAAGGCGTGCCGCGTCAGCGTGAAGTGGGGTGCGTCCTCATACAGTCCTGTCGCCCGGTACATGACGGAGGTCGTCACGCCGCCGTCGACCAACCCGGTTTCAAGCGCCGAAACGATGTCGCCGAAGTCGAGCACCACCACGTCCGCGCCGAGCGCGGAGAGAAACAGCCGCGTCGCATCCGTCGCCGACGACCTCAGGCGGTAGGTCCGGAGATCGCGCGGCCACACCAGCGGCGTGCGGGCGTAGAGCTGATGCCAGCCGCCGTCTTCCCATTTGACCAGGGAAAGACCTTTGTCAGCGAGCAGACCGGCGTAGGCATGGAACACCACCTCGTCCATGACGAAGTCGGCTTCGGCCGTCGACTCAAACAGGAACGGTGCAGCCAGTAGGGAGAGTTCCGGCACCAGAGGGGCGAGGCCGCCGACCGAGATGATGCCCATCTGCGCCCGGCCGCGGCGCAGGCTGGAGAGCATGTTGTCTTCAGTGCCGATCTGCCCGCCCGTTAGCATCGTTAACTCAACCTGCGCGCCGAGATCGCTGCGGACAATCCGTTCGAAGGTTCGCCACCTTTTGCCGTGGGCAGAGTCAGGCGTCGAGAATGAAACCACCGTCAGGGGGACCGGCTCGCCGCGAACCGGGGCGCCGGCCGGAACCAAGGCCAACGCAAGTATCATCGCGAGAACGCGAAAGGATGTCATCAGGCAGTCAGGCATGGCCCGCCCATCCTAGCCCACGGCGCGGTGCCGGCAGGGCGAAAAAAAGCGGCGAACTCGTGGGGGGAGTTCGCCGCGAAACGCCGGAGTTGTGTGGGGTGGGGAGGGAGGAGAGAGTACCCCGGCGGTGGTGTGCCTATATTGATTGCAGCGAGTCTTTAACGAACCATGAATCGTATAAGTTGTAGTTCCTCAGGCGCGAAATTTCCCGGAATCGCGGGCTTCCGGTGGTTGACAGCGGCGCCGTCGATCTTAGATCAGGAATCGCAGGTTGCAGCGAATCCGTGTAGATTCGCCGCCTTGAGGGAATAATTGAACTGATCGAGGACGTCCCAGATGCCGACACCCAAAACCAGCCCCAGGTCCGCACGGTCCGCCAAGCCGGCGAACCGGTCCGCCAAGACCAAGGCAAAGAGCAAAACCAAGACGAAAGCCAAAGCTAAACCCGCGGTCAAAGCCGCTCCGATCAAGCCCAAGGATCGTTTGTCGGCGGCAACGGACAAGGCGCGTAAAGCCGTCGAGCCGGAGATCGAACGGCTGAAAAAGGCGTCCGTTCAGGTCGAAGAGCGTTTGAAGTCGGTGTCGTCGACGGTTGCGGCCAAGCTCGCAGCGCTGGAGGAACTGGCGGAGCAGCAGCTTAAATCCGATAAGAACAAGGCCCGGCTGAATAAACTGGAAAAGGACGTTGATCGCCTGATTACGTCGGCCGACCAGCAATTCTGCAAAGTGCGCGGTGCGCTCGACGCCGAACTCAAGGATCTCCGGGCTTTGATCGACCGGTCCGCCGACCGGGTCATTCCTGCGGCCAAGGCGCGGCTGCAAAAGCTGATGCCCGCCGAGGGCGCTTCATCCTCGGACACGTGGGAGTTCTATACCGACAAGAGCAAAAAGTGGCGGTGGCGCCTCAAGGATAGCTCCGGTAATCCGGTCGGCGCCTCCAACAAGGCTTTCCCAAGCCGCGCGGCCTGCGTTGAAAACGCAAGCCGTCTCGGTTACCGGGGCGGTTAAATCGCCAACGCAGGTAATAAAGAGACCCGGCCTTTGGCCGGGTTTTTTGTTGAGTGCGCGGTGCGGGCCGTCTTACGCGGCCTCTTGCATGCTGAGGTGGAGCGGCAATTGCGCACTCAGTTCAGCGTCCCAAAGTCGCTGCAAAAGTTTGGACCGGAGGGCCATAAGTTCTTCGGCTTCCGCGATGAGGCCGGAAGCAGTGTCTGACGAAGCCAGAACCGCCCGAGCGGTCAGTTCTTGAGCCGACTCTCCAAGAAACCGGATCAGGTCATTGGCGCGTTCTTCACTCATAGCCTTCTCCTCACAGATGCTTGCACGATTATGTTGCGGCGCAGCAAATATTTCAACAAGTCTCGACGCATTGCAGCATTGCGCTGTTGGCATATCTGGGAGCGATTTCGCCCTCCTGACGTTCCGCCTATAAGATTTCGCAATGAAAGAAGCGCGTGCCGGACCCAACCACCCCATAATTGCATTGGTTTTAGGGTTTTTACGCCGCGCCGCGCCATTTGGATCATCTCAAGCCGAAGAATCAAAGATCGGCAGTATACTGCGCTGGTTGGCGTCCCAGCGCTAAAGTCAAGCGACAAACACGCTATATCTAGTGTTAAATTTGCTCCCTAACAGCAAAATCTTGTTGACGATAACTCAGCCGTTAAGCACCATATCTCGTGGCGCTTCTGCCTCCGGTTACTAGATCGTGGGGAAGAGGGGACTGAGGGGGCTGTTCTAAGGACCGCATCAGGTTCAGACAGCCAAAAATTGATCCGCAACGATTCGTTGCTTGCGCGGCGTTCATAACCCTTTGATTCTTTTGGGTTATCGAACAGCGAACGGGATACGATTCACCCCTCGGGACCCCAGCGCCAAGTGAATTGGCGGCGAAGTTCGGCTGGTTATTCGGCCGGTTATTATTACGAGGGGAATAAATGGCTTACGCTCTCGAGGCAGATAAAAAAGCGGTTGCTCGCACCCAGGTTCACGGCGAGCCGCGGCAACTGGACGAAAAGCAGTTTGAAGTCGTTCCGTCGATTACGATCGACAAGTCCCGCGATAGCCTCCTGACAGATTTTGGCAAGGCGACGCTTGAGGACCGCTACCTGCTTCCTGGCGAGTCCTATCAGGACATGTTTGCGCGCGTTGCCCGCGCGTACTCCGATGATCTGGACCACGCGCAACGCATTTATGACTACATTTCGCGCCTTTGGTTCATGCCGGCGACGCCAGTTTTATCGAACGGAGGGTCTGAACGCGGCCTTCCGATTTCCTGTTTCTTGAACTCTGTGAACGACGATCTGGATGGGATTGTCGATACCTGGACGGAAAATGTCTGGCTGGCCTCTAATGGCGGCGGCATCGGCACCTATTGGGGCCGGGTCCGGTCAATTGGCGAAAGGGTCAAGAATTGCGGCCATACGTCCGGGATCATCCCATTCGTGCGGGTAATGGACTCTTTGACGCTCGCCATCTCCCAGGGATCGCTGCGGCGTGGTTCGGCAGCGGTTTATCTCGACGTACACCATCCCGAGATCGAAGAGTTTTTGGAGATCCGTAAGCCGTCCGGAGACTTTAACCGCAAGAGCCTCAATCTGCACCACGGCATCAATATCACGGACGCCTTCATGGAGGCTGTGCGTGACGACAAGCCATTCGACCTGGTTAGTCCGAAAGACGGTGTTGTCCGCAAGACCATCAATGCCCGTGAACTGTGGCAAAAAATTCTGGAACTGCGCCTGCAGACCGGCGAGCCGTACCTGATTTTTTCAGACACCGTGAACCGTCAGATGCCGAAGCATCAAAGGGATCTCGGCCTCAAGGTAACGACCTCCAATTTGTGCAGCGAAATCATGCTGCACACCGGGCCGGATCATCATGGCGAAGAACGCACAGCTGTATGCTGCCTGTCGTCTGTCAACGCAGAGAAGTGGGACGAATGGTCTAAAGACGACCAGTTTATCGAAGACGTCATGCGTTTTCTCGATAACGTTTTGCAAGACTTTATTGATCGCGCTCCTTCCAGCATGGACCGCGCAAAATATTCTGCGGCACGTGAGCGTTCCGTGGGGCTGGGGTTGATGGGCTTCCACTCGTTCTTGCAGGCGCGCGATGTGCCGTTCGAGAGCGCGATGGCCAAGTCGTGGAATACCCGGATGTTCAAGCACATTCGGCAAAAGGCGGATGCAGCGTCTGTTGCGCTGGCGGAGGAACGCGGGCCGTGCCCTGACGCCGCCGAAAGCGGATTGATGGCCCGTTTCAGCCACAAGATGGCAATCGCGCCAACAGCCTCGATTAGCATTATCTGCGGTGGCGTCAGCCCCTGTATCGAACCAATTCCCGCGAATATTTACACCCACAAGACCTTGTCTGGTTCGTTCACAGTTAAGAACAAACATTTGACTGAAGTCTTGCAGAGTAAAGGGCTCGACACCCCGGGGACGTGGAATTCCATCTTGGAGCACGAAGGTTCCGTGCAGCACCTCAACGGACTCACTGACGAAGAGAAAGCCGTTTTCAGAACCGCGTTCGAAATTGATCAGCGTTGGGTCGTCGAGATGGCCGCCGATCGCACGCCATATGTGTGCCAAGGTCAGTCGATCAACGTGTTTCTACCCTCCGACATCGATAAGTGGGACCTCATGATGTTGCACTGGAAGGCGTGGGAGTCCGGAGTAAAGAGCCTTTACTACTGCCGGTCGAAATCGGTCCAAAGAGCGTCCTTCGCCGGTGGTGTCGAGGCCGATAACACGCGAGCGTGGCCGGAACGCGAACTCGCCGTGGCGGATCGGACTGACTACGAGGAATGCCTCGCCTGTCAGTGATCCGAGTGCGCCAATAAACTCTAAAGAATAATGCCTGACCTGGTCAGGCAAGAGCGGATAACAACTGATGAACCAGATCACACCAAAAAATCTTCCCGGGCTTTTGACGCCGAGCCACAGCTACAAGCCGTTTCGCTATCCTTGGGCTCACGACTTCTGGAAGCGCCAACAGCAAATCCACTGGATGCCTGAAGAGGTGCCGTTGGGTGAGGACTGTAAGGACTGGGCCAACACGCTGACTGACTCAGAGCGCAATTTATTGACACAGATTTTCCGCTTCTTCACGCAGTCGGATGTCGAGGTCAACGACAACTACATGGAGCGCTATAGTCGCGTCTTTAAACCGACCGAAATCAAGATGATGCTGGCTGCGTTCTCGAACATCGAGACGGTCCACATCGCGGCGTACGCGTTGTTGCTTGAAACCATCGGCATGCCGGAAAGCGAATTCACGGCGTTCCTGCAATATGAGGAAATGGCCGCTAAGCACGACTATATGCAGAATTTTACCGTCGACAATCCTGCAGAAATCGCGCGAACACTGGCGATGTTCGGTGCATTTACCGAAGGGCTGCAACTATTCGCCAGCTTCGCGATGTTGCTGAACTTCCCGCGCCAAAACAAAATGAAGGGTATGGGGCAGATTGTGTCCTGGTCCGTGCGTGACGAAAGCCTCCACTGTGAGGGGATGATCAAACTATTCCATGCCTTTTGCCAGGAAACCCAATGTCTTACACCGGCTTTGAAAGATGAAATCGTTGATTGTGCCAAGACCGTTGTCGGACTTGAGGACAAGTTCATTAATCTGGCCTTTGAACTCGGACCTGTGAATGGGATGACGCCTGAGGATATCCAAACATACATCCGCTACATCGCGGATTGGCGTCTAAGCCAACTTGGCTTGCCCGCGGTTTACGAAATCGAAGAACATCCCTTGCCGTGGTTGACGCAAATCCTGAACGGTGTCGAGCACGCCAATTTCTTCGAGACCCGCTCGACCGAGTATTCGAAAAACGCAACGCGTGGCGAGTGGCATGGTGCTGAAGGCGTCTGGGCCCATTTCGACAAAATGCTCGAGCAGCGCACGTCCGTGGGTGCACACTAAACCTGCTTTAGGACTTCATTATCGCTGAATGAAGACGGCGCAGCTTGAGGCAGGCCGACGGCTGGTCGCCGCGCGTTATGTCGCGGTATCCGTCGCGAATATATCTGATGGGTGGCCGCCATCACGAGAATTTTCACGAATCCGCGAGTAAACGCGTGCTGTGAAGGCGACCCAGGGTATTATCGTCGCTCCGAACAGGTGGGTGGAGGAAATGACCCTTAGAGCTCTGATTGCCCTGGTTGCGGGGGTTCTGGCTCTGCCGGCACAGTCGGCAGATCGAGCATTGCCCTGGCCGCTGATCATTGCCCATCGTGGCGCAAGCGGCACGTTGCCCGAACATACGCTGGAAGCCTATTTACTCGCCATTGAACAGGGCGCGCATTTTGTAGAGCCGGATCTCGTCAGCACACGAGACGGCGTCTTAGTGGCGCGCCATGAAAACGAGTTGTCCGATACAACAGATGTCGCTGAAAAATATCCGGATAGGAAAGCGACGCGTGTTGTTGACGGCCGCGAGATAACCGGGTGGTTTGTTGAAGATTTTAGTCTTGCTGAAATAAAGACTCTCAAAGCCAAAGAGCGGCTCGATTTTCGTGATCAATCCAATAATGGGAAGTTCGGCATTCCAACGTTCGAGGAGGTATTGTCGTTGGTGCGCCGCGAAAGCAGTGTGCGGAACCGTCCAATCGGCGTCTATCCGGAAACAAAACATCCGACGTACTTTCAAACGATGGATTTGCCGCTGGAGCCGCCGCTACTGATGGCGCTTGAGGAGGCTGGCCTGAAAGGGCAGGACGAGTGGGTCTTTATCCAGTCCTTCGAGGTCAGCAACTTGAGGGCCTTAAACGATCTTACGGATATTCGCCTCATACAGTTGCTCGGGTTCGGTGCGGAGTCCCCTTACGATCAGGACTTGGCTGGGACGGGGCTGACTTACCAAGATATGGTCACCAATACGGGGTTGGCAGAAATCGCGACCTATGCTGACGGTATTGGCCCGTGGAAAGTTCTCATCGCGCCGCAAGATCGGGAAGGGAACCCGATGCCGGCGACGGACCTTATTGATCGAGCCCATACCCAGGGATTGATGGTCCATGCCTATACGTTTCGCAACGAGCAGCAATATCTTCTGAAAAACTACAATGGCGACCCACTCGCTGAGTATCGACGATTTTACATGCTCGGTATCGACGGCTTGTTTAGCGATTTCCCAGAAACGGCCCTGGACGCGGTGCCATAGCAAGTATGATTTTTACTTGATTTGTCTCTGTCTCTGGTTCGAAATTCTATGAATCGGAGCAACTAATGAGTGAATTGAGTAAATTATGTTCGATATTTCATTGGACTCAGTTTGTTATGTCATTGGTCAGGCACGTGCGCTAGCGCTTGGGCAGAATGCGGACGACGAAGCGCACGATCCTGATGCCCATGGACGGGAAAACCTAATCCACGGAGATACAGATGACGATGAGCTGATCGATGACAGCGAGGACTGTCCGTCGTCAGAGTATTTGGGACAAGCGGGCTGATGACCTAAGAGAGAGTTTGGCCCATCTTGGTTTTCTGTCCTTCCCCCTTAAAACTGGGCCAGAAGTTTATATGCTTTTGGCTTGGCAAC
>JAYQVH010000020.1:0-47796 GCA_038148375.1 Rhodospirillaceae bacterium
CGTTGCCAAGCCAAAAGCATATAAACTTCTGGCCCAGTTTTAAGGGGGAAGGACAACTTGGAAATGCCGGAGCGAATTGCCAAGGCGGTCAAGCAGGCAGGGCTCACATCTGAAAATCTCGTGCTGGAAGTCACAGAGTCGGGTTTGATGGAAGACGTGAGAACGTCATTGAACATTCTTTCGCGGCTGACGATCAAAGGCTACAAGTTGTCGATTGACGACTTTGGCACCGGTTATTCAAGCCTTCAGCAGTTGCTTCGTATTCCGTTCGCTGAACTCAAGCTTGACCGATCCTTTGTCGACGGGGCAGCCGGGCACCGAATTCAGCGTGTTATTCTCGAAAGCACGGTCGATCTCGCCCGCAGGCTAGATCTCAATACCGTCGCGGAAGGTGTTGAGACCAGCCAGGATATCCAAATGGTCGCGGACTGCGGTGTGCCGCTGATTCAGGGGTATTTCATACAAAAACCCTTGCCCATGGCGGATTTAAGGGATTGGCTTCAGTAATCGTTGGCGGCGTGCGCCCGCTCGTGTAATCACGTTGTCATCTGAGTTACGTCAGGATGAACATGGTCGATCCCCGGAACAAAGGTGGCTGGGCGTCAATGAGCGGCGAGGCGGAGCATAATTACTCCGACCTCCGTTTTCTCATCGTCGATGACGAGCCGTTTATTCTGGATTTGGTCGAGAAAATTCTGCGCCGCTGCAGGGCAAAGGAAATCCGCCGTTTGTCTAACGGCAAAGATGCGTTGGAAGTTCTCAAGGGCGCTCCGAACCATTTCGATGTCGTGATATCCGACTGCAACATGCAGCCCATAAACGGATTGCAGCTTTTACGCGGCATCCGCGAGGGGATGGTCTCGAAGGAGGCGATTGATTTGCCCGTGGTTTTTCTCACAGGCCACAACGACCAGCCAATTGTGCAACGCGCCGTTGAGTTGAAGGTAAGTGGGTTTCTGTCAAAGCCCGTCAGTTTCGAGAAACTGACGTCGACCATCGCCAAGGCGGTCGCCTCAAGGAAAGCTGAGTAACCGTCAGTCCTGTTCGTCGCCGACTGTCAGATCGTGATAATTGATGATCAGATTGATTGGCTCGTATCCCCGCACGCGGCTGCTGAGGCCGTCAAACATGATCGTATCATGCAGGAACAGCATCGGCGGGTCGTCGTGATAGGCCTTTAACAGCTGCCGTACCAATGCCAGGCGCCTCTCGGCGTCCCATTCGGCGAGCGCCGCGCGGGTAATCGGTTCCAGTTCTTTACGGCAGTGCCAAAGCTCGCGCAAAAGGCAGGCGGCAAATGGCCGCAAAGCGTCCAGGCTGGGCTTTGTGTTGAAATCCATGTTGAACCCTTCACCTTCCCAGCCGCCATAATTGAAGTTGCGGATCATTTCCGGGATGGTGATGGAGCGAACCTCGAAGGTGACACCGATGCGGGCGAGGTCCTGTGCGATGATCTGGTAGATCGCGCCGTCGGCGGCCGCGCCGCCGGTTGCCAGTTCGGCGACGAGTTTGAAGCCGTTGCCGTACCCGGCTTCGTCCAGCATCGCCTTGGCTTTGCCGGGGTCGTAGTCCCACGCAGGAAGGGAAGGGTCCCATCCCACCGCGTTGGATGGCGTCGCCTGGGTGGCGGGTTGGGTGCCGCCGTTGAGCAGTGCGGCGATATAGGCCTCCCGGTTCACCGCATGATTGAGCGCGCGGCGGACGCGTACATCTGCGATCGGACCGCTGACCGCCGGGAGCCAGGCTACACCCATCGCTCCGGCGCCTTGGCTGACGTGGTGCGTATGTCCCGCGGCCTGCAATGCGATCACTTCGTCGGGGCCGATGACGATCGCAATGTCCGCGCTGCCCGCCAGAATCGCCTGTGTTCGTGTCGTCGGATCGCCCAATTGGATGATGTCCAGCGCATCGACTCCCGGCGCGTTCCAGACATTGTGAAAGGCGCTGAGTTCGATCTTGCCGGCCGACCAGTCTTCAACCTTGTACGGTCCGGACCCGATAGGTTCGCGGGCAAAACCGTCGGCGCCTAACTCACGCCACTGCCGCGGCGCGACCATGCGGATGATGCCCAGTTCGGCCGGAAGCATCAGGTTTGGGTAATGGGTGGTGATCTCGACCTCGTACGGGCCGAGCGCTTTCACGCCGGAGATCGAACTGACCACGCGCGACAAAGATTCCCGCAGGCCCGCCTCCGACGTCAAATACGTCACGGTATTGATGACCGCATCCGCGTTAAACGGCTCGCCGTTTTGAAACGATACGCCTTGGCGCAGCTTGAAGTGCCAGGTTGTTGGATTAACGGCCTCCCAGCTCTCCATCAGCCACGGCGAAACGGAGCCGTCCGCTTCTACCATGGTCAGCGGTTCGAAAATGGCCGACCAGGTGTAAAGTTCCGACGAGCTGGTCGAGCGATGTACATTCCCCAGCGCGGCCGGAAGGGTTTGAACCGCCACCGTGAGTTTGGTTTCGGCGGCGGATGCGGTTACGCCAAAAACTACGGGAGCCAGTGCGCCTAAAATAAAACTGCACGTCCACGTCAGGAGCGTAATCGCGTTGCGCTTGGAATTGCGGCGGGTACGATGCGTCATAGCGTCAGCATAGCGGAGGGGAAAGCCAGATGCATCAGATCATCACCGACTTCACGCGGCCAGATCAGGCCGTCATCGACAAAGTTGCCAAGCAGCATGTCGGCGTCGCGGGGTTCAGCGCGGGCCCGCGCCAAGTCATGCATCCTGATATCAAACCGCTCGACCCGACGTGGCGGCTTTGCGGGCCCGCCTTTACCGTTCGCCCCGAATACTGGGACGACCGGCTGATGGGAGAGCTTGCGCCCAAGTACGCCAAGCCGGGCGATGTTCTGGTGGTCGACGCTGGTGGTCATACGGAGGTTGCGGCCTGGGGCATGTCCATGACCATCTCCGCCGCAAAAGCCGGCATTGCCGGCATCGTCATCGACGGCAGTTGTATGAACTCGGCCCTGCTGGCGCGCGAGCGGCCGCAAATTCCGCTGTTCGTACGTGGCGTGTCCGCCGTGGCCAAGGGCTCGGACCATCCAGGCTCGCTTAACGTGCCGGTCATCTGTGGCGGCGTCATCGTCAATCCCGGCGATATCATCCTGGCGGATTCCGATGGGGTCGTTGTCCTCAAGCCTGAGATGGCCGCACGGATCATCGCCGAAGCGGAAGCTCATGACGACCGCGCGCGTAGCGACAACGATCAAAGTATTCCCTATTACCAGCGCAAGAAGTCCGAGGAAAAGCTGCGCGAATTTCCCGATGTGGAATGGAAATAGCGAAATGAATGAGGGGTGACCTTGCGCGCGCGACCCTGAGGCGATAGATGCAGCGGCCATGGCCGCGCCCCCACTCCTGACTCTGCAAGATATCCACCTATCCTACGGCGGTGATCCCGTGCTTGCGGGCGCGGATCTCAATGTCCTGCCGGAGGAAACCGTATGTCTGGTCGGGCGCAACGGCTCCGGCAAGTCGACGCTGCTGAAGATCGCCGCCGGCCTGCTTGAATGCGAAGACGGCACCCGTTTTATTCGCCCCGGCGCGACCGTGCGCTACCTGCCCCAGGAGCCTGATCTCGCCGGTTACGATAATACGTTGTCTTACGTGCAGGAGGGTTTGGAACCCGGTGACGATCCGTACCGCGCAAACTATCTGCTCGAACAGCTCGGCCTGACCGGCGATGAAGACCCTTCTCACCTTTCCGGTGGTGAAGCGCGCCGGGCCGCGCTGGCCCGCATTCTCGCGCCGAAGCCGGACGTGCTGCTGCTCGACGAGCCGACCAACCACCTCGATTTGCCGACGGTCGAATGGCTGGAGCGGGAACTCAAGTCGATGCGCCGAGCGCTCGTGCTGATCAGCCACGACCGGCGTTTCTTGGAAAACCTGTCAAACATCACCGTGTGGCTCGACCGCGGCCGTACCATGCGCCTCAACGAAAATTTTAAGCACTTCGAAGTATGGCGCGACGACATCATCGACCAGGAAGACCGTACCCAGCAGAAACTCGTCCGCAAGATCGTGCGCGAGGAGCACTGGCTGCGTCATGGCGTCAGCGCCCGGCGCAAGCGCAACGTCCGCCGGCTGGAAGCGCTCCACACTCTGCGCCAGGATAAGCGCGACTGGCGTAAACGCACCGGCAATGTCGAACTGGATGCTGGCGAAGCGGAGAAATCCGGCAAGCTGGTAATCGAGGCGAAGTCGATCTCCAAAGCCTTCGGGGACATAGAAGTGGTGAAAGATTTCTCGGTCCGCATTCAGCGCGGTGACCGGGTCGGTATCGTCGGTCCCAACGGCGCCGGCAAGACGACGCTGCTGAATATGCTCACCCGCGGGCTCAAGCCCGACACAGGCTATGTCCGTATGGGCACGTTCCTCGACATCGCCACCATGGATCAGACGCGCGAGACGCTCGATGCCAGATGGACCGTGCGTCGCGCGCTCACCGGCGATACCGGCGACTTCGTCGACGTGCAGGGCAAACCGCGCCATGTGATCGGCTACATGAAAGACTTTCTGTTTGCGCCCGACATGGTCGACACCCCAATCCGCGTCCTGTCCGGCGGTGAACGCGGGCGGCTGATGCTCGCCCGCGCGCTGGCGAAAACGTCGAATATGCTGGTGCTGGATGAGCCGACCAACGATCTCGATCTCGAAACCCTCGATCTGTTACAGGAAATGTTGGGTGATTACGCCGGTACCGTTCTGCTTGTCAGCCATGATCGCGATTTTCTCGATCGTGTTGTCACATCGGTAATTGCATCGGACACACCGGGTCATTGGCTCGACTACGCCGGCGGTTATTCAGACATGATCGCGCAGCGCGGTTCCGGCGTGGAAGACATGGAAAGTGCCCGCGGACGCGTAAACGAGCAAAAAAAACCGGCGCCGAAGAAACCGAGGCCGCTCGTGTCGACGGACTCTAAGCGCAAACTGTCGTTCAAGGAAAAGTACGCGTTGGAAAACTTGCCGGATGAAATGAAGCAGCTGGAAATGTCTATCTCCGGCCTCGAGCAAACGCTCGCCGACTCCGGCTTTTACGCCCGCGATCCGGACGGATTCGCCAAGGCCACGGCGGACCTTGAGGCCGCCCAGGTCCGCCTTGCCGAAGCGGAAGAGGAGTGGCTCGCCCTGGAACTCCTGCGCGAGGAACTCGAAGGCACCTGATCCCTAGTGGTGGCGCCCGTCAACCGGCATGCTAGGTTTAGGCAATCCCGACCAACCCGAGGAGGCAGCCGCCATGACCCCGCGCACGCTCATCTCCGTTTCCACCGCACTCATTCTTTCGCTGCTGCTGACGTTCACCGCGGCGGCCGAGACCGCATCCGGCGGCATGTCCGATCTCGGCGTGATCGATTTCCCCAACGCGGGCAATGCAGCGGCGCAGGACCCGTTCCTCACCGGGGTCAAAGCGCTTCACAGTTTTGAATTCGAGGAAGCGGAAGTTGCGTTCAAGGCCGCACAAGAGGCTGACCCGTCATTCGCGTTGGCCTACTGGGGCGAGGCCATGAGCTACAATCATCCGTTATGGGCGCAGCAGGACCGCGACGCCGCGCTTCAAACGCTTGCCCGCTTCGCGCCGACGCCAGATGCCCGCGCCGCGAAAACCCCGGCAGGCGTCCAGCGTGGCCTGATGGAAGCCATTGACGTTCTATATGGCGACGGCGGCGACAAGCTCGTCCGTGACATTGCCTATTCAGATGCTATGGCAAAATTGCATTCGGCTTATCCCGATGACGACGAAGTCGCGATTTTGTATTCGCTGTCGTTGCTGGGGACGGTACGGCCCGGCGACACCGGGTTCGCCCGGCAGATGAAGGCGGGCGCCATCGCCCAGCAGGTCTTTGTGCGCAATCCGAATCATCCCGGTGCGGCGCATTTTATTATTCATTCCTTCGATGATCCCGAGCACGCCATTCTGGCGCTCCCCGCCGCCGAGAAATACGCGGAGATCGCGCCCGATGCCCCGCATGCCCTGCACATGCCGTCGCATATTTTCGTGCAGCTCGGCATGTGGGACGGCGTCGTGGCATCGAATATCAAGTCGTATAAGGCCGCCGTTCGCCATGCCATCCGCATGGACCTGGAGCGCGGCCGCTCCGAGTTCCACGCTCTGCATTGGTATCTCTACGGCGCGACACAGCTCGGAAATCTCGAGGACGCGCGCTGGGCCGTTGACGAAGCCCTGCGCACCGCTGCGGAGTTCCCAACTCCGCAGGTTCAGCGCGGCACCATGATGATGGTCGCGCTTTATATGCTAGAGACGGAGCGCTGGAGCGAATTCGATCTCGCTGATCTGATTGCCGCCAATCCGAAACACATCGGGCTGCAATTCGCAGCCGGTATGGGCGCCATCGCGGCCGGCGATTTGGAACTCGGCCGCACGGCCCTGGCCAACACCATCGCTGAGCGCATGAGTCAGGAGCAAAACCCGAGGACGGCGTATATGGCGAAAATCGTGTCCGTGGGCGAAAAGGAACTCGAAGCGGCTCTGGCGCTGGCGGAAGGAAACACGTCGGCGGCGGCGGCGCTTCTGGGAGCCGCAGCCGACATCGAGGCAGGACTCAACGCGCCGTCCGGTCCGCCGTCGCCGATGAAACCCGCTTTTGAAATGTACGGGGAGTTTCTCCTCGATCAGGGCCGCTATGCGGAAGCCGAAGAGCAGTTCAAACAGGCGCTGGCGCGCACGCTAAACCGCACCAGGTCGGTCGAGGGATTGAGCAAGGCCCGTTCAGCGCCTGCCGATACAGCTGCGCTGCGCTAACGCGCGCCAACACCAGTCCCGTTAGGAGCGCGGCGCGGGCGTTACCGCCCGAGTTCGCGGTCCATCTGGAAGGCTTTTGAGGTCACCACGCTTTCCAGCGCGCGCAGACGCTCCTCCAGGAGCTTATAGCGGTCGTTCGTTGTGGCAAATTTCTTGCGTGCCGATCCGGGCCGCGCCGGCTTTGCCGCTTCTTCCATCGCGCGCAGATCCTGCTCCAGGTTTTCTGCGGGCAAAGGATCATGGAACACGGCGATCAGGATATACGCCGGGATAAAGATCAACGGCCAGAACATGCCGCCGAGAATGAAGCCGACGCGCACCCAGGTGACATCCCATTCCATGTGACGCGCCATGCCGGCGCACACGCCTGAGATCCAGGCATTTTCTTTATCGAGATAAAACTTGCCCCAGCGTTTGCTCATTGTGCGGAGTCCTTCTTCCAGTCGGGGGTGTCGGCATCGAGGATTTTTTCCAGCGATGCGATGCGTTCTTCCATGCGATCGGCCGCGTCCAGCAAACCGTTCAGTGCCTCTTCCTCTTCCGCCAGCAAGGTCTTCGCCTCGCGGCGTTTGGTTGTGTAGTGCATCCCCACCCAGATTGGGCCGAGCACCGTCAGGAAGAGGATGGTCGGAACGAATAAGAAACTCAGTACGTCCATGTATTACCGTCCTCGAATTACCGTCCACTGGGGCCGGGGCTTAAGCCTCGGCCGTGTCGTCCTTGGGTTTGCCGCCCCGGCCCATGCTCTGCTTGAGCTTGGCCAGTTCGTCTTCGATCTCGGCGTCGGCTTCAAGTTCGGCGATTTCCTGAGCCAGGGACTTGCCTCCACCGAGGTCATAGGCTTCCACACGGCCTTCGATGTCGTCGACCTTTTTCTCAAGACTGTCGAAACGGGCGAGGGCGGCATCGGCGCGGCCGTCGTACAGGGTTTCGCGCACGGACAGGCGGGATTGCGCCGTCTTGGTGCGGGCCAGCAGCGTCTGCTGCTTAGCTTTGGCCTCGCGCAGCTTGTCCTGCAACTTACCGATGTCGGCATCGAGATCGGCGAGGCGGTCGTCGAGCACGTCCAGGTCCTCAGTGATCACCTTCGCGGTTTCCGCGGCTTTGGCCTTTTCCACCAGGGCGGCCTTGGCGAGGTCCTCGCGGTCGCGTTCGACCGCCAGCTTGGCGCGTTCCGCCCATTCGTCCTGGACCGCGGCGAGGCGGTCAAGGCGGCGGGTGGCGTCCTTTTTCTCGGCGATGTGGCGCGCGGCGTCGGCGCGCACTTCCACTAGTGTGTCCTCCATTTCCTGGATCATCAGGCGGATCATCTTGGCCGGGTCTTCGGCGCGGTCGAGCAAGCTGGTCAGGTTTGAATTTACGATGTCGGACAGGCGGGAAAAGATACCCATGGGTGTGTCTCCTGATCTAAGCCGGTTAAATGTTGTTGCCGTTGCCTGCGGTACGGACGTGCCGAAGCACGCGGACAGCGGTCACGCGAATGGTCTGCTGCAAGAGTACCCGCGGGGACGCCGACACCGCCGCCGTAGGGGTTTGCTCCGCCAGGTCCCGGTTCAGAGACTCGGTCAGGGCAACGTGCCGGTCCTGAAACCAGGACGTGACGCCTCGGGGAGAGGGTGAGGCGTCACTGGCAGCGGCGCCGGTGGACAGGAGCAGGACGGCGGCGGTGAAGGCGAGGGGACGAAGCATCGGGCGTGTCTTTCTCAATCGTGTGTCGGGTGCGGGCCGGCCAGTCCGGCGCGATGTCTTCAACTTTGCAGGAACCGTGCCAACTGGTGGGGAAACCGATAATTCATTTAATTCAATAAGTTAGGGAAAATTGACCTTAATAGGCCAGTTTCAGTAAATACGAAATATTAGCAAAATAACGTAATACTTAGTATAAATAGTAAATGCAGGATCGCCCCGCGCCCCTGGGCCAGTCGCCCGCTTTTCTCACTCACATGGACGATCTGTCGCGGGTCGCGCCCGTCGACCGGCCGGTGCTCATCATCGGCGAGCGCGGCACCGGCAAGGAGTTGTCAGCCGCCCGGGTGCACTATCTGTCGGCCCGCTGGGACGGTCCGTTCGTCGCCATCAACTGCGCCGCGCTGCCCGAGAACCTGCTCGAGGCAGAGCTGTTCGGGGTTGAGCCGGGGGCCTTCACCGGGGCGGCCCAGCGCCGCGCCGGACGGTTCGAACGGGCCGACGGCGGCACCCTGTTCCTCGACGAAATCGGCAACGCGCCGCTCGCGGTTCAGGAAAAGCTCCTCCGCGTCATCGAGTACGGTGAATTCGAGCGCCTCGGCGGGTCGGATACCCTGACGGTCTCCGTTCGCGTCGTTGCCGCCACCAATGCGGATCTGCCGGCGCTGGCCGCTGAAGGCAAATTCCGCGACGATCTTCTGGACCGTCTCGCCTTCGATGTCCTCACCCTGCCGCCCTTGCGGGCGCGCACCGGCGATGTCGCAATGCTGGCCGACGTCTTCGGCCGCGCCATGGCGCGCGAACTCGGCTGGGAGCCGTATTCCGGCTTCTCGGACTCCGCGCTGGCCTGGCTTGAAGGCTACACTTGGCCCGGCAATGTGCGCGAGCTGCGCAATGTGGTCGAGCGCGCGGTCGCCGCCTGCGTCGGGTCAGAAGAGGCTGTCGGTACCGATGCCATCGTGCTCGATCCATTCGCGTCGCCGTATCGGCCGATGGCCTCCGGAGCGTCCGGAGCGTCGCAGGCGTATCCGGTCAAACCGCCGCGCGAAACGCTTGGCCGGGCGCCGTGTGATTTCAAACTCGAAGCCGCGCGGTTCGAGAAGCGGGTGCTTGAAAACGCCATGGAGGCCTGCCGCCACAACCAGCGCGCCGCTGCGGCGCACCTCGGGCTGACCTACCACCAACTGCGCAACAGCCTGCGCAAACACGGCCTGCTGCCCACCCAGGAGGAACCAGCGTGACCGATTTCACCGAAACCAATCTCCGCAATTGGGAAGCGCGCACGGCGCTGCACCGCGAAACCTATCCGCTTGAGAAATTCAAAGACGGCTGGGATCCGCTGTTTCCGATCGAAGCGCAGGAGATCGGCGATGTCTCCGGGCTCGACGTGCTCCACCTCCAGTGCCATGTCGGCATGGACTCGCTCGGGCTGGTGCGGCGCGGCGCCACCGTCACCGGCGTGGATTTCTCTCCGGCCGCGCTGGAAATGGCGCACGAACTGGTTGAGGAGACCGGGCTGGATGCGAGGTTCGTCGAGGCCGACGTCTACGACACACCGAGACGAATCCGCCAGAAATTCGATCTGGTCTATTCCACTTGGGGCACGATCAACTGGCTTCCGGACATGATGCGCTGGGGCAAGATGGTCGCGACCATGCTCAAACCCGGTGGGCGGGTGTATCTCGCCGACGGTCATCCCGCCATGCTGCTGATGGAAGAGGAAGATGACCGGCTGGTGCATCAATATCCGTGGCGGACGGATCCCGGCGATCCCATGCGCTTTGACGAAGAGGTGGATTACACAGGCGCCGAACTCCCCAAAGACGCCAGCGCCAGTTATGACTGGGCCCACCCCTTGTCGAGCATCATCGGCGGACTGATCGGCGCCGGCCTCAACCTCGATTTTCTCAATGAACACGATCGATTGCCCTGGCCCTACGCGAATCTGATGGTTGAGGACTCGGACGAGCCGCGCCTTTACAGGCTGCCAGCTCATCTTCCTGCGATGCCACTGTCGTTTTCGCTTCAGGCTTCCAAGCCGGCGTGAACCTCAGGCGGCGTTCTTTGCCAGGTTCACCGCACGGAAAAAGAAGTAGATCGCGGTGATGCGCTTAACGATGCGTTTGATCAGACCGGTCTTCGCCGGTACATCTCTCAGCAGCGCTTCAATCGCGCCAATCGCTTCCGGTTCCAGAAGGTAGGGCGCGTGGCCGACACCTGGTACGGTGGCTTGCCGTAACGCCGGATACACCGTTTTCATTTTTGCGAACGTTTCTTCGGAAAAAAGGTCCGACGTGCCGCCGCGAATGGACAGCGCCGGTATGCCTTTGAGCGCTTCGAAATACGGCCACAAGTCGACAGGCTTTTCCGGGTCGAGCTGCATAAACGGTACGGCGAGCTGCTTGTCGTAGTCGGTGTGAATGGTGCCGTCGTCGTGCATGCGGCACAGGCGTTTGGCCATCACCAGCCATTGATCTTCGGTCCAGTCGGGAAACACGTGAGTGTTGAGGCGGATCAACTCGGCCACGCACTCGTCCCAAGACGTAAACGCGGGGTCGCTGGCGACATACGTCGCGATCCGCGCCATGCCCTCGGCGCCGAGGTCCGGACCGATGTCATTGAGCACAGCCGCTTTCACCCGATGGCGGATTACATTGGCGCTGATCATGGTCACCAGGCCGCCGAGCGAGGTTCCGATGAACACCGCCTCTGTGACATTCGCCGCATCCAGCAAGGCTTTTACGTCCTGCACATACACCGGCGGTACATAGGTCATTGGGTCCGTCGCGTTCTCAGACTCGCCGCGGCCACGGAAATCGATAACGAGGACGCGGTTCCATTGAGCGAGATGCAGCGCGAGGGCTTCGAAATCCCGTGCGTTACGGGTCAGTCCGTGAAGGCACAGCACGGTATGGCGCGGCTGCGCCGGGCCCGCGTAGTCGCGGTAGTGCAGCTTCAGTCCGTCGAAGGACGTGTAGTAACGATCTGAAAATTCTGTCATTGCGCGGTTATGTTTCCATCATCCCGGGTGTCGGGCGCAAGAGTGGCGTACTCGCTTTGCCGCACATGGTGAACAATTCGCCACACGTGATAGGCGGAGCGGTGCAGCCAGCGGATGCTGTCCATGCGTGCCACCGCCTCGTCGGGAGCGATCCGGCCTTGAGATGCACGGATTATAACGCCTTGGCGGTAGGACCGGCGCTGGTCGCGCATCAAACATCGTACCCGGTCCATTAAGGCCTCAGTCATCTCGGACAATCCATCGCGCCGCAGCGTGATTACCGCGCCCTCGAGCACGCGGGCAAGGCGCCGCAACCGGGGATCACCTTTCCGCACCTTCAAAGGGTCGGAGTTCTTGCAGCGTACGCTCAGGCGGGTGAGGTGGTCGAGGGCGTGCATGATAGCGACGTGACGTGTATGGGCGTTGGTGTGGTCGGGCTGAGTATTGACCTGAGCCAAATAAAGCCGGGTTCGGTCAAGGGCGCGATTGAGCGCGTCTAGGCGTTCCTGTTCGGCATCGTCGCGCAGGTGTGGATCGAGCAAATCGGCGAGTATGTGAAATAGATCGTCGGCGATGACTTTGGCAGTGGCTGCCGCCGAATCTACGGCCGCATGCGGATCGGCGATCAGCTGATCGTCGAGCTTTTCGGTGAGCACCGGCCCGCGTTCCGGCACCACGCGCGCAATGAAATCCGCGAAGGTCTTTGTGAACGGCAAAACCAGGATCACGCCTAAGATGTTGAACATTGAATGAAACGCGACCAACGCCACCTGCGCGTTGCCAGCGTTTCCGTCCGGCAGCAGCGGCATGACTGCAGTTGTGTAAAAACCGACCAGCGCGAAGGCCATAATGCCCGTCATCAGATTGTAGATCACGTGGGCGTAACCGGTCTGGCGCATGGCGGTGGACCCGCCGACGGAGGCAAGCACGGCGGTAAAGGTCGTCCCGACGTCCATACCGATGACCATCGCGGCAGCCTGCGGAAAGTTAATCGTGCCCGCCTGCAATGCGACCATGGCGGTCGCCACGCCCGCGCTGGAACTTTGCGTCACAAGGGTGATGAGTATGCCGATTAAAACGAGTTGGAGCCGTCCGAGCAGGCCGTCACCTGGAAAGTCTTGCGGCGTGATCCGGCCTTCCAGTAAGGCCATGCCCTGCTGCATGGCATCGAGGCCGATGAACAGGACACTGAATCCGGCCAGCGCCCATCCCGCCGCTTTGAGCCGGCCGCGACCGAACATTTTCAAAAGAACACCGATCAGCACGAGAGGCAGCACGGCGACGCCGAGTTTCAGTTTGAAGCCGATCAGTGCGACCAGCCATCCGGTCATTGTCGTGCCGATGTTCGCGCCGAATATGATGCCGAGCGCTTGGGAGAAGGTCAGAAGCCCTGCGCCGACGAAACCGATCGCGGTGACGGTTGTCGCGCTGGACGACTGAATAATCGCGGTGGTCACAGCCCCGGTCACAGCCCCAGAGGTCGGATTGGTCGTAAACCGAGCCAACGCCCGCCGTAGGGCCGTTCCGGTGAGGTCTTTTAACCCCTCGGTCAGTATCAGCATGCCCATGAGGAACAGGCCGACGCCGCCGACGGCGAGGACAAGATCGGCAATCATGATCTGAGTATTGCGCGTGCCTTACGGTTGATTCAATTGGCGGCGACGAGTTCGATCACAGCGCCGTCCGGAGATCGCAACGCGGCTAAACGCATCGGGCCGAAGGGCGCAAGATCGACCTCCACAGATGCCATAGAAGGATCGATGGCCGCGGTCCCCCAGCGCAGCGCCAGCGGACCGATGTTGGGCGCCGCCGCTTTGGCAGAAACGTCTCGGCCTTTGAATACCAACCATTCAACCAGCTCAAGGCGGCCCCAGTGCGCCTTGGTTTCCTCCATCAGGGCGACCTTTTTCGGTACCCAGCCGGCATAATTCTGGGGCATACCGAACTGGTTGATCTTCAGCCGCGTTTCACCGACGTAAGATGCCGAGCAGCCGAGCGCTTGTTCATAAAAAGATTGCGCCGCGGCAAGGTCGCGCACCATCTGCTGCGACGTGAAGGGCGGGCCGAATTTGGTTTTTGGCGGCAGGCCGGGCCGGTCGGTAAATTGGTAGCAGCCGAAAGCCACGCCGTCGGGTGCCCGCAGCACCACATTGGGTTGGCTGTTGCCTTCGAAAGTCATGACATCGATTTCGTTGAAGGATCCCCAGCCGAGGCCGAGTGCCGTTGCGTAGGTCGCTTCAATGTCCTGTGTGTGGGTCAACAGAGAGAACAACCCACCCGTATCCCACGGTTGTGCAGAGGCGCGCGTCGCGTGTTGTTTCACGCCCGCGAATTTGATCAGCCGCAGCCAGCGCTCGTCGCGGTCTGGCGAGACCAAAACCATCTCTTCCGCAGAGGCGCCTTGCGGCAACCGCCAGTGATTCAACAGGCGCTGGTCCGCCGCGCCGCGGTGCGTGATCTCCCAGCCGCCAAGTATGCCCAGATCGTGCGCCCAGCGGTCTAGGTCGGTGACGCTCAGCACCGCTTCCTGCCAGCCCTGTCCCGTGGCAAAGGTCACGGTAGGCTCCAGCCTTTTTGTTCAATGATCTCCAGCAGGCGGGGATCGGCGTTGGCTTCATGGGCGCGTTTCAACTGAATGAGCGACGCCAGCGGCGATTCGATCCAGTGGAAAAATTTCCACGCGTCGCCCTTCTTGCGCAGTAAGCCGGTGGTACGCACTTCGCCGCCGATGGGTTTGCGGTACAGTTTCTCGGTCGTGAAAAAGACGTTCCAGTTCATCATCCAGAACGCCTGAATCACATCCGGCGCGATGAGCCGCGCGGTGACCTCGCGGAAGGTGATCAGGTGAGCCGTGGTGTCCGGATCGCTGCCGCGGAAATACGCTTCGAGCTGCTCCCAGCCGCGCAACGCGTCCAGTTCTTCAGCGACGTAGATCAGGTTGTCGTCGTCTTGGTCCCAGTAGGCCGCCATGCCGTCGGCGTCGTAGGCGTTCCAGCGTTCGACGTAGTCCGCCAGCAGGCTGGCCACGGTCTCCGTGATGTCGGTCACAAGATTGCTCCGCTCATGGTTTCCAAACGCTCAACGCGGCAATAACGAAAATGAACACCCAAAGCCCGACCAGAATCGCCGTGCCGTAGAAATAGATGTGGCGGATTTCGGCTTCCAATTCGTCGCTGCTGCCGGTTGCGCGAATCTTCGCCCAGGTGCGGTAGAAGTCGATGATCGAATAGCGGATGCCGACACCGCATAAAATTACGCCGGCGAAACAGATCAGCTTCCATCCCAGCCAAGGCGGCAGCGTTTGCGCGGTCGCGAGGGCGTTAATGCCCACACCCGCGACTGTCACCATCACCACATAGCGCAGACCGCGGTCGAAGGCGGCCAAGCTTTTTCCGAGGGGCGCAACGCGCAGGCGGTGGGTGATCTCGACCAGCGCCAGCCATGTTACAGCCGCGGCACCGGCGATCGCGGCGACCGTCCCGCCGCCGGGGATATAGCCGTACAGCGCCGCCAGCGCCGTTCCCGTTCCCAACTGAAAGATCAGCGCATAGCGCACGTGCTGATCCACGTGCAACGTGTGGTCCATTAGTTTGTTGCGTTCCTCGAACGGCAGGCTCGGCGTGTAGCAGACGTAGCGGTAGGTGCTGTTGATGACGAGCTCCGAGCCGAGCCAGTAGCCCAGCCCTACAATGTGTGCGACGAGAAGCACGTCAAGCAGCATGGCATCAGTCCTTCAGGTCGATCTCATGCAGATTGATGAACGCATGGCGCGGCTGGTAATTCAAAACGCGGTCCGACACGCCGTCGACGCCCGGCATCTCCCATAAATAAAGAGACGTCGGTTCATCGTGATACATCTTCACCAGCGCCTGAGTTTTGCGTAGGCGTTCGTCGCGGTCGAATTCCTGTTCGGCGTCTTCGATCAGCGGCACCCATTCCGGACGGCAGTGCCACGCGGCGCGCCACAGGCAGGAGTGAATGCGTAGCGGCCAGAGTACATCGAGTGAGGGCAGGTTGTTGAAGTCCATGCCGAATGCCGTCCCTTCCCAGCCACCCTGGCGGATTTTGCGGATGTGCACGGGGTAGGGAAAGGTGTTGTAGGTCAGGCGCACGCCGACTTCGCTCAGGTCCTGCGCGATCTGCAGATACCACGCGCCGTCGCCGGCCATCGCACCCGGAGTCATGTCGGCGGACATCTCAAAGCCGTCCGGATAGCCGGCTTCGGCGAGTAGGGCGCGCGCTTTGTCCGGATCGTACGGGTAGGCGCCGACATCGGGCGAATAACCGAAGGACGCTTTCACCGCGGCCTGGCCCGCCGGTTCGGTCGAACCGGCCAGCAGCACGTCGATAATGCGCTGCTTGTTGACGCCGTAGTTCAGCGCCTGGCGGACGCGTACGTCCTTGAGCGGACAGTCCTCGCAGGTCGACAGAAACGTCAGCAGCTGAATACGGCCCGAGGGACGGAAGTTCAGCCGCGCGTTCGCCGTTTCCAGAATCGCGCCGTCGTCCGGGCCGATGTCCATGGCAATGTCGATGGTTTCGGTGATCAAGCCCTGCAGCCGGGTAGTGATTTCCGGCACAGCGAGAATTTCGATGCGGTCGAGGATGGGCGCGCGCCACGAATTCGGGTTCGCTTCCAAATGAATCGCTGCCATGTCCCACCGCGTCGCGACAAACGGACCGGAGCCAACGGGTGCGCGGGAGAATTCGCGGCGCCCCAGTTCCGCCCAAGGCCCCGGCGCGGGAATGCGGATGCCCGACAGCCGCCGCGGCAAAAGAATATTCGGCCGCTTGGTTGTGATCTCAAGGGTCAGCGGATCGAGCGCCCGCGCTCCGGCGACATCGATCACCGACTGCGCCACCACTTCGATGAGCCCGTCACCGGACGCGAAGTAATTCAGCGCCGCTGCTGCGGCTTCGGCGTCCAGCGCTTCGCCATTGGAAAACGTTACACCCGGACGCAGTTTGAAATGCCAGGTAACGTCGCCGACCGGCTCCCAGCTTTCCGCGATCCACGGTTGCAACGTACCGTCGATGTCGATGATGGTTAGGGCGTCGTAGAGCCCGACGGCGCCGACCAGTGTCGGCAGGGTGATGGTGCCGAACGGATTGCCGAGGTCTTGCGGCAGGCTCACCGCGCCGATGCGCAGCACTTTTTCGGCGTGTGCCGGCGGGTTCATCGCCCACCCGGCTGCGACAAACAAACTGAATAGCCAAGCCAAGTGGCGCATGGGGCGCGTCATGTGCAATCCGATCCTATTTCTGGTGCGTCTTATTCTTCGTTCTGAGCATGATTTTGCGGGCTTTGATACGGTAACGCAATCGCGCTTGTCTTGACCCGCCGATGGGCTACGCTCTCTACCATAACAAGAGAAAAGGGAGGGGCGCATGCGCCGCACTTTGATCTCGGCAACCGCCCTGGTTGCCGCGTTTTCCGTTTCCTTTACGGCGACCGCACAGACGGAGACGTCTAAAGCCGGGCAATTGCTCGCCACGGTCAATCAGGACCCGTATCCCAGCACCTATGTGCCGCGTCCGGCTCCGGTCACGGCGTTGGTTGGGGCGACGATCCTAGATGGTGCCGGCAACATGATCGAGAACGGCACGGTGGTGATGGCGGACGGCAAAGTGCAAACGATTGGCACAAATGTTGCCGTGCCCGACGGTGCGGTGATTGTCGATGCCGCCGGCAAATGGGTGACCTCCGGAATCATCGATATCCATTCCCACATCGGCATCGGTCCGGTGCCCAATACGGAAGCCTCTGGTGACGTCAACGAAGCGACTTCGCCGAATACCGCCCAGGTGTGGACGGAGCATGCGGTGTGGCCTCAGGACCCGGCCTTCGGCCGGGCCATCTCCGGCGGCATCACCACGCAGCATATTTCGGTCGGCTCCGCCAACCTCTTCGGCGGGCGCACGGTCGTCGTCAAGAACGTACCCGCACGTACGACCCAGGGCATGAAATTTCCCGGCGCCAAACAGGGTGTGAAAATGGCCTGCGGCGAAAACCCGAAACGCGTCTACGACAAGTCGGGCCCGAGCACGCGCATGGCCAACTTCGCCGGCTATCGCGCCGCCTGGTATGACGCGTTGCAATACCAGTACGACTGGGATCTTTACGACGCGAAAGTGCAGCAGGGTGATCCCGCCGCCAAGCCGCCGAAGCGCGATCTGAAAATGGAAACATTGGCGAAGGCGCTGTCCGGCGAAATCCTGGTGCAGATGCACTGTTACCGCGCCGACGAAATGGCGCTCGTGCTCGATATGGCCAAGGAGTTCGGCTATCACGTCTCGACCTTCCATCACGCCGTCGAGGCGTACAAGATCGCCGATCTGTTGGGCGAAGCCGGCACTTGCGGCGCCATGTGGGGCGATTGGTGGGGCTTCAAGCTTGAGAGCTTCGACGGCATCCGCGAAAACATCGCGCTGGTCGATGCCGCCGAGGGCGGCTGCGCCATCGTCCACTCCGATTCCAACGTCGACATCCAGCGGCTCAATCAGGAAGCCGCCAAGGCTATGGCAGCGGGCAACCGCATCGGTTTGAACATTTCCAAAGCCCATGCCTGGACCTGGCTGTCGCTCAATCCGGCGAAAGCGCTCGAGATCGACGACCGGACCGGCTCCCTCGAGCCCGGAAAGATGGCCGACGTGATCATCTGGAGCGGTGATCCGTTCTCGGTCTACACCCAAGCGGAACGCGTCTACGTCGACGGCGCGCTGACTTACGACCGTTTTGACCCGTCCAAGCAGTTCCTGTCCGATTTTGAGGTCGGCTACACCGAGCAGGGAGAGCTGAAATGAGACCGCTCTTTATTCCGGTCTGCGCCGCCGCCTTGACGATTGCCAGCGCGGCTGCCGCCGATACCTTGGCGATTATAAACGCCACCGCGCACACCATCACCGACCGCGGCGTCCTCGAGGGCGCAACGATCATCATCGACGACGAACAAATCGCCGCTGTTGGCGTCGATCTCGACGTTCCCGCAGATGCCCTGGTCATCGACGCCGGGGGCCGCCCGGTGACGCCCGGTCTGATGAACGTCGTCTCTAAAATCGGACTCCTGGAAGTGGGTCAGGTCTCGGCGGCCAACGATTACAGTCTGTCCGGCGCGCCGTTCTCGGCGGCGTTCGATGTCACGGCGGGGATCAATCCCGATTCGGTGTTGATTCCCATCACCCGTGTGGACGGCGTCACCCGTGCCGTCACCGTGCCGTCGATCCGCGGTGAAGTCTTTGCCGGGTTCGGCGCGGTGGTCCATCTCGGTCTTGACGATGATCTCGTCGTTGAAGAAAAGGCCGCGCAATACACTGCGTTCGGCGGGCGCGCCGCCGATGCAGCGGGTGGCGCGCGCGGCGCGCTTGCCGTGTTCATCCGCCAAGCCTTTGATGACGCCGAGCACTACGACAAAAACCGCCGTGACTTCGAACAGAACCGCACCCGGCCCTATGTGCTGCATCATCTCGACCTCGAAGCGCTGCTCCTTGTTCTCAATGACGAGGTACCGCTGGTGGTCGACGTCAACCGCGCCTCCGATATGCGCGTGCTGATGGATATCGCCGATGACTACGGCATCCGCATGATCTTCAACAGCGCCCGCGAAGCATGGAAGGTGGCGGATGACCTCGCTGACATGGACATCTCTGTGATCATCGATCCGTCTAACAACCTTCCGACCAGCTTCGACAATATCTACGCAACGCAGGACAACGCGCGCCTCCTGCACGAAGCCGGCGTGAAATTCGCCATCGCGACGACGTCGTTCAACGATGTTAACAATCCGCGCAATGTGACTCAGATTGCCGGCATTGGCGTCGCCAACGGTTTACCCTTCGACGCCGCGCTGCGGGCCATTACACGCTCGCCCGCGGAGATGTTCGGTATCGCCGACGATTACGGCACGCTGGAAGAGGGCAAGGACGCCGACGTCGTGATCTGGGAAGGCGATCCGCTGGAGGTCACCACCCTGCCGACTCACGTCATCATCAAGGGCGACCTCATTCCCATGGACAGCCGTCAACTGCGCCTGCGCGACCGCTACAAAGACCTCGGAGACGACACACCGATTCAGTACCGGTGAAAAATTCACCTGCCGCGCAGGTATACGGTTACCCGTTCCTACTCATGAGCAGGCTGACCGACGAATAGAAAACCGCCGTCGGTTATTTCTTCGTGTGCGAGGGAAAAACGTTTGTCGAGCCTTTGCCGCCACCAGGCGTGGTTCTCGACGATGAGATGGGCGTTGCGGCCGTCGGCCAGCTGCTTCTCGGCCGGCACGGTGGAGATCGTCATGAATACCGCCAGTGTCGTGAGTGACTTGATGTCGTCGAGTACCGCATCGAGGCAATCAGGCTCAATGTGTTCCATGACATCGAGACAGGTCGTGACCTGAGCGGTTTCGGGCCGGCCGGACTTGCCGGGCACCGCCGGATCGTATTCCCGCACGTCAACGTCCGGTAGGAGCTGCTTCAGCGCCGGTTTGAGCGTTCCTTTCCCGCATCCGTAGTCGAGCAGCGATTCGGCGCCGCATGAGCGCAAAAATTCAGCGATCAGGTGCGCGTTCTTGTGCCCTCCCGCTCCATACTTGTCGTCGTCACTATGGAGTGAAGCGTTGAGGTCACGATAACTGTTCGTGATCAGTACAGACATTGGGGCGAGTCTATACCGGGAGCCGGCGCGTGTTCCAAACGTTTTCCTTGCGAAACTCCTCCCGTGGTGGCGTGACCTTTCAATGGTGACGGGTTACCGTGACCCACCATGATGAAAGGTCTCACAAATGAGTAACGCTACATTGTCGGATCAGAATGCCGTGGTGATTGGCGGCTCCAGCGGTATCGGCCGCGCCTGCGCGCAGGCACTGAAGGACCGCGGCGCCACCGTCACCATCGTCGGACGCTCGAAAGAGCGCCTTGCCAAAGCGCATGAAACTCTCGGCCCAGAAGTCAAGACTGCCGCTGTCGACTGCGCCGACGAACCGGCGGCGGCGAAATTCTTTGAGGCGCAGGAGGCCATCGACCATCTCATCATCACCGTCGCAGGTGGCGCGGCACTTGGCCCGTTCGTCGACGTGTCCGTTACCGGGGTGCGCGAAACCTTCGAAGGCAAGTTCTGGCCCTATCTGATCGCCATGCATCACGGGGCGAAGAAACTGAAGCCGGGCGGCACAATGACCCTGGTCACCGGCGCATCCGCCATCGCCGCTGTACCGACCGCGTCCTCCCTGGGCGCGGTCAACGGCGCGCTCGAAGGCATGGTCAAAACGCTGGCGGTGGAACTGGCACCCTGCCGCGTCAATGCCGTCTCTCCCGGTCTCACCGATACCGAGGCGTGGTCACGCATCCCCGACAACATCCGTGAAAACATGTACGCCCAATCCGCTGCTGACACACCGGTTGGACGGATCGGTCAGCCGGAAGACATCGCAGGCGCGGTGATGGCCTGTATCGAAAACGGATTTCTCACCGGTCTGGTGCTGCCCTGCGACGGCGGCAAACGGCTGGTATAATTTTCCCGGCCGCGCTTATTCGGCTGTTTCAGGCCAAGTCTCGTCATCGAGGAACGGCCGCACGAACGCCGCCGTCTCCGCCGTGTGATAGTCGAGGAAGCCGTGCCCCCAGTCCGGCAGCTCCAGCACGCGGCCGTTGGTGAGGTGTTCGCGAATGCGCCGTGTGTAGACGACCAGATCGTCATTCGTGTTGAGCACGAGAATCGGCTGCTGCACCGCCGGAATCGTTTCTGGATAAGTGTACGAGAACGCGGCCAAGTGCCCCCAATGTTTGCGTTCACCGCCACGGATGTGATCCGGATAGGCGCGCATGATGTCCGCCGGTGTCTGCTCCGGACCGCGCCACTTCCATAAACCGCTCCACGCATGCAGCAAATGCGAGCCGTCTTCGACCGGCGTATCCGGGTGGCCCATGTCCGCGTTCTGTTGCGCCAGGTCGTCGGCGGTGTAGATCGGCGCAGAGATCAGCACGAGATGCTTGATGCGCTCCGGCTGCTGGCGCGCCAGTTCAACGCAGATCTTTGAGCCGGTGTGATAGCCCATGATGTCCGCCTCCTCGATGCCCAGCGAATCCATGAGGTCGGTCATCGCGCCGGCGAAGTCGGCAATGCGCGGCGGTTCGGGCGGAAAGTCCGACATTCCGTAGCCGGGTGTATCAGGGGCCACGGCAAGGCGATCCTTTCCCATTTCGGCCAGCCAGTTTTCGTAGACGATGCCGGAGGCCGGGCTGAGGTGAAAGCACAGCAGCGGACGTCTTGCGCTTCGCGGCGATCCCGCGCTGCGCACATGCATCTGCCCAAAGCGCGCATCGATGTAACTGCGCCTCAGCGGGGCAAGGTCCTCGGTCATCGTAATTCTCTCCTTCAACCTCTGCTGGTCCGGTGCGTAACGTCACCGTTCCGGCACTTAAAAGAGCAAGGCACGGCGGTTCTGTCCAGCACCGTGCGGCGCTGCTAGGCTTCCACCATGAAACCGGTCCTCATGTGTGTGCTGCTGTGCGGTCTGACATCACCCGCTCGGGCGATCTCCGACGATGCCAACCCCTGGCTCGCGATCGAGGGTGCGTTGTGCATGGCGCGCAAAGCCGCCGACTATTCCGCCGTCGCGGGCGGGGCGATTGACGTGACGGGTGCCGAGTGGCGCGGCGGCACGCTGTCGCGTCCGGCGGTGTGTTTTCTTTCCGGAGCGATTGATGCAGACCCGTTCACTCTCGGGCTGCCAACGCCGCCGGACGGACGCGTGTTCGCCAGCGATTGTTCCGGTGCGCTGGCACCGCTTATCGCAGCGCTCAGCGAAGAGGGTGAGTTGCCGGAGTGCGAACTCTGGTGACGTTTATGAGGCGTCGAATTCGGTGTTGTGTTCCGGGAAGGCTTCATACCCTTTGAGCATGTAGTCCCAATACATGATGGGCAGGCCGGTTTTCTTCACCCACCAGTACAACCGGTGCTCTCCGCCCGGATGGAGCGGGAAGGTCGGCGTGACTTTGCCGCCATAGGTGAATTCCGCGAGTATGACTTTGCCGTAGGCCGTGGTCAGGGGGCAGGAGGCATAGCCGTCGTAGCCTTCCTCGATTTGATCGCCGTGAATCAGGGCCATCAGATTGCGCACGACCACAGGCGCTTGTTTTCGGATTGCGGCGGCCGTCTTGGAGTTCGGTGTCGAACAGGCATCGCCGAGCCCAAACACGTTCGCATACTTGGTTGACTGCATCGAATGCTGCTGCACATCGACCCAGCCGCCTTCATTCGCGAGGGGTGAATTCTTGACCACATCCGGTGCGCCCTGCGGCGGAACGCCGTGCAGCATGTCAAAGTCCATCTCGACCGTTTGGCCTTCCTTGTCGCCGCCGACCACGGCGAAGGTCGCCCGCTTATTAGCGGCGTCGACTTTGATGAGATTGTGATTGAAATGTTTGTGAATGCCGTAGCCGTCGGCGACCTTGGAGAGTTCCTTCGCGAAGTAGGGCACGCCAAACATTGATGGGCCTTGCGGCAGGAAATGCAGGTTGCAGTCGTCCAAAATGCCGCCTTTGCGCAAGTAGTCCGCCATCAGATAGGCGATCTTCTGCGGTGCGCCTGGGCATTTGATCGGCATGGCCGGCTGAGTGAACAGCGCCGTGCCGCCGCGCGGAAACGCTTTGATCGTCTCCCACGTATACTCGACCATATCGGGCGAATAGTTGCAGCACACGCCGTGGGTGCCGACCGCGTCTTTGAAGCCTTCGATGTCGTCCCACTTCATCACCAGGCCCGGGCAGACGACCAGGTAGTCGTATGTCACGTCGCCGCCCTTGGACAGGCCGACCTTCTTCGCATCCGGATCGATGTTTGCAGCCGCGTCCTCGATCCAGCGCACACCGGCCGGAATGACGGACGCCTCGTCGCGGCGGGTCTTGGCCAGACTGTACGCCCCGCCGCCGACCAACGTGAATGCCGGCTGGTAGTAATGGTCCTTTGCAGGCTCAATGATGGCGATGTCCAGGGCTTCCCCATGAGCGTGGCGCATTAGCGAGGCCGCGACGGTAACGCCCGCCGCGCCGCCGCCGATGATGACGATCTGATGATGTGTGGCCATAAGTGTGTCCCTTCGGGTCTTTCTTGACGTGGACGTATCATTCACAAGATGTCTGGGCGGGACAAGGGCTGCGCCGTGACATAATCTGGCGTCAGCTATGTCCGGAACGGTTAAGGAATTTCACGTCATGTTAAGAATCCGCAGCTTAGCCGCGAGTCTCCTGATCGCGTTGTTTAGTGCGCCGGTTTCCGCGGAATCTCTTGAACAGCGCTTTGCGGCTTTTGTCGCCTGGTGGCCGGGCACCTACGACAACGGCGCGCAGGTGCGCGCCGGGGACACTGCGCCGGTTCCGACCCGTCTGCATGTACGCGCCGTCAATGTACCGGCCTTTGGCGATCACGTCGTCTACGCCGAATGGCAAGCGCTGGACAATCCGGACCGGGTGCTGCGCCAACGGTTTTATAGCTTTGAGATCGATGAGGAGCGCGCCGCTGCGCGCCTGAACCTACATATTTTTCCGCCAGATCCGGATTTTGTCGGCCGCACCCGCGGCGCCCATCTCGATCCCGCGCGCGTGGCGAACCTCACGCCTGCGGACATGGTGCCGCTGCCCGGCTGCGATGTGTATTTCACTTGGACCGGCGAACAGTTCGAGGGCGCGATGGACAAAGGCGCGTGCGCGTTCAAAGTTCCGGGAACGGATATCGATATCTACTCGTGGTCGCAGATGCGCCGCAGCGCCGATACGTTCGCCTATCTGGACGGCTGGTTTTATCCGAACGGGGATATCTACCAGCGCATGTCCGACGACTGGTATGTGTTCGAGCGCAAGTAGACGCTTACTCCGCCGGCGTGCCGCCATCGTGTTCGACCAGTTTGCGTCCGCCCGATAGCCGGTCCGACGTAATCTTGAAAATAATCGGGCTGAGGAGCCCCAACGCGAGTAAGTTCGGCACCGCCATGAGGGCGTTCATGATGTCGGCCATCAGCCAGATGATCTCCAGGCCGGTGAGGGCGCCAACGGGGATGACGGCGATCCATAGAATCCGGAACGGTGTGATTGCCTTGGGGCCGAACAGGTACTCCGCACAGCGTTCGCCGTAATAGCTCCAGCCGAGAATGGTCGTGAACGCGAACACAATCAGGGAAAACACAACAATGTAGTTGCCGAAGGGCAGGGCGCTGTCAAAGGCGATCGACGTTAAGGTTGCCCCGTTCTCGCCGCTGGTCCAGGCGCCGGTGACAATAATAACCAAGGCCGTCATGGTGCAGACAATAATGGTGTCGATAAACGTGCCGAGCATGCCAATCGCGCCTTGCCGCACCGGGTCGGTTGTTCTGGCGGCCGCATGGGCGATCGGGGCGGAGCCCAGTCCGGCTTCATTGGAGAAAATACCGCGTGCGACACCGAAGCGGATGGCGGCCATGACCGCGGCACCGGCAAATCCGCCCGTGGCTGCTGTGCCGGTGAACGCGTCGCTGACGATCAATCCAAGCGCGGCTGGAATTTCGGTGATGTTAATGGCGAGGATGATCAACGCGGCGCTGACGTACAGAGTGATCATGATCGGCACCAGCCGTCCCGCCACCTGGGCGATGCGCTGGATGCCGCCGATCAGCACCATCGCTGTGAGGGACATGACGACAACCGCTGTAACCCAGTAAGGAATTCCAATATTCGATTGAACAACGTCGGCGATGCTGTTCGCCTGAACCGTGTTGCCCGCACCCAATCCGGCGGTGATCGCCAGCAGGGCGAAGGCTGTGCCCAACCATGTCCACTTCGGGCCGAGACCGTTCTTGATGTAATACATCGGCCCGCCGACGTAACGGCCGTCCTCGTCAATTTCGCGGAAGTGAACGGCCATCACCGCTTCGCCGTACTTTGTTGCCATGCCGACCAGCGCCGTCATCCACATCCAGAAAATCGCACCCGGCCCGCCCAGGAAGATCGCCGTTGCCACCCCGGCCAGGTTGCCGGTGCCGACCGTCGCGGACAGCGCGGTCATCAGCGCTTTAAAGGGGGAGATTTCGCCGTCGCCGGCCGCCGTGTCGCCCGCGTCCTTGCTGAAAAGCACGCCAAGCGCTTCCGGCAAGCGGAGGATGCTCATGAACTTGAGGCCGATGGTCAGCCACAATCCGATCCCCAGCAGCGGGAACATCATGATCAGCCAAACCCAGCCGCTGACAAGATTCAGAATATCGGCGAAGCTCTCCATATCGGATCCCCATTTGTTCCCCAGCGCGGCGGCGTTTACGGCCGCAGCGCGCCGATCATAACGGTCCTGCGGAAGTCATACAAACGGGCAAAGTTAGCGCGCCGGCAGGGGCGGATAGCGGTGGTGTGTACCGTGGATATCCTCGACGTCGTATGCCCCATCCGGCCGGTGAGCCAGATATGCCGGTCCTACCGGCACTTTGCCAAAGCCACCTGGAATGTCGAGCATATAGGCTGGCAGCGCCAGTCCGGATACGCGCCCACGCAGTGCGCGCATGAGTGCCTGGCCCTTATCAATACCGACCCGGAAGTGGCTTGTCCCCTGCGCAAGGTCAGGGTGGTGCAGGTAATAGGGTGTGATGCGCGCCGTCACCATGGCCCGGAACAGATCGGCCAAAGTTCCGGCGTCGTCATTCACACCTTTGAGCAGAACGGTTTGCCCGACCAGGGGAATTCCGGCCCTCGTAAGTCTCGCGCAGGCGGCGACGGCGTCCGCTGTCAGTTCGCGCGCATGATTTGTATGAACCGCGACATACACGGTTGCGCGTCCGCCGGTCAGCGCGCCGATGAGGCCGGCTGTCACCCGTTCCGGCGCGGCGACGGGCAGCCGCGTGTGAAACCTCACGACCTGAACGTGCGGGATCGCGTCGAGCGCTTCGCGCAGTTCCTTTAAGCGCACAGGCGAGGTCACCAGCGGATCGCCGCCGGTTAGGATCACTTCCCAGATCCGCTCGTCGCCACGGATATAGTCGAGCGCGGATTCCAAATCTTCCGGCTTCATGGCATCGCCACCGGGTCCGACCGTCTCGCGCCGGAAACAAAAGCGGCAATACATCGCGCACGCGCTGTGCAGTTTGAGCAGCACGCGGTCCGGATAGCGATGGACGAGACCTTTGACCGGGCTAAAGCGATCATCGCCAATCGGGTCGGCGCGCTCCTCCGGTGTGACGGTCCCCTCCGCCGTGGACGGGATAACCTGGCGCGCAATGGGATCGGCCGGATCGAGTTTGTCGATCAGATCGGCCAGATGCGGCGGAACCGCAATCGCATATCGCTCCGACAGCGCCCCAAGGGCGCCGCGCTCGGTCTCAGGGATGTACCCCTGACCGATCAAAGTGTCGATCCGGGTCAGCGTCGATGTCGGTGTGTCTGCAAAAGTCATTTTCGATCCGAAGGAGCGGTCTAACCGTTCACTTGTAGAACGGGTTCCGGGGCCGTTGTAGGCTCGGTTGACCTGCCGTCGCAAGGTCGCGGCCACAATCCGCATAGGGAGCATCCGCATGATTCTGGTCCAAACCCCCTGGTCAGCGGCGTCAGCCGACGCTTTGTCCGGGGTCATCGCCCAAGCGCTCCGCACGCTGATCGATCAGACTCCCGCACTCGTGCTGCTGCCGCACGGCGACGGCGCGCCGGCGGATGCGGACACCGAAGCGGCAGTGACCGAGGCGCTGTCCAAGCTCGCGATCGCGCATGAGATTTTTCTTGGCGGCTCCGCGTATGTAAAGACCGGCGCCGGTTCGACGCAGGCCATCGGCTACCTCTATGGTCCGGACGGCGCCCAGTTGATCCGTATGCCCAAAATCATGCCCGATCTGGTCGAAGGATTCTCGGATGCGACGGCCGAGACATTCCAAAAAGCGTCGTTCCCGGTTGCGCTGACGCCGGAAGGCCAGGTCGGTGTGCTCTGCGGCGAAGATGTCTTGTCGCCGCACATTGTGCGCTCCCTCGTCACCAGCGGCGCGGAAGTCATTCTCAACCCGAGCCGCGAGCGCACCGACAATCTGTTCGAGATCCGCCAGAAGGCACGTCAGGCGCGCTCCTATGAAAACATCGCCTATGTCGCGTCAGCGTCGCCATCGTCAGTGACCGTCGACGGCGTAACCACCCGCCTGCCGCCGGCGACCGCGCTCGCGGAAATGTGGGGCACGGAAACCCGGGCTGGCGCGGACGAAAGCTTCATCGCCGGGGACATCGACATCCAGGCGTTGCGCCGGCGCCGGGAAGAGCCGATGGGCAACCTCCCGGCAATCGTGCGCATGCGGTTGTATGCGCCCGGGTACGCAAGGGAAGCGTCGAATGCGCCGCCTGCTCCGGCGAGACGCGCCGATTGGATCGCGCACGGCAAAGAAAAGGTCGCGGCCAGCGCAAAGCCCGCGCGCCCCGACGGCGAACGCATCGACCGCTACGATGCCGTGCTCGGCCAGACCGTGACGCATGTCGCGCTTAAGCCCGATCAACTGCTTGAGAACCGCCAGCGCAATCTGGAAAACGGTTTGTACGTGGTGGCGCCGTTTGCCCGCTCGCCCGGCGTGAAGCTGGTCGTGTTTCCGGAATTCTTTCTGACCGGTGCGGTCAGCCAGATGGGCAGCAGTTCGGGGCACATCGCCGATAAGATCGGCATCACTTTTCCGGGGCCGGAAGCCGACCGGCTGGCCAAGTTTGCCCAGGACTACGAGACTTATGTCGCCGGCGGTGTCTTCGAATACGATCCGAAATGGCCCAACCGGTTCTTCAACTCCGCCTTTATCCTCGACGATCAGGGCAATCTGATTCACCTGTATCGTAAAATTCACTGTGCCGATGTGTTCGGACGGCTGCCGGATACCACGCCGGGCAGCGTGTTTGACGAATATGTCGACCGCTACGGCTACGATCATCTGTTCCCGGTGGCCGATACGCCGCTCGGCAAACTATGCACTGTCATCTGTTTCGATATGAATTTCGGCGAAACTCACCGGGCGATGGTGAAACGCGGCGCGGAAGTGATCATCCATCCGACATCGGAGCCGCATAATGTGCGCCGCCGCGGTTGGGATATCGCCCGGCACGTGCGTGCATTCGAAAACACGGCTTACTTGCTGACCGCCGGGCACGGCGGAGAATTCCGTGGCGAAGGTCTGGGCTTCCCCGGTGCAATGCAGCGCGGCTACTCCAAGGTCGTGAACTTCGACGGCTCGCTGCAATGCATTGTCGATGGGCCGGGCGCCGTGCCGCTGGTCGGGTCGATGGACATGCAGGCGCTGCGCCGCGCGCGGGCCGATCTCAAAGTCAATCTTGCTGCCTGGGACGATCCTATCGTCTACGCCGAGCACTATGCCGGAGAGCGGGGCATCGCCAACAACGTATGGGCCGGTGATCCGATGGTAAACCCGTACGTGGACGCGGCTGAAATCAAAAAAATGATTGAAACCTACAAGCGAGACGGCGTCTACATTGCGCCCGAAGGTGCAACCGGACCGGCCATCGACCAGTCGATGCAGGCGGTCGTGTAACGGAATTTCCCGCTGAATTCGGACTCGTCTCTTTCCGGGATCGTGCCATACTCGGGGCAATAACAGCTCTAACTAAGGGATGGCACTCCATGATCAAATCCGTATTACGCGCTCTCGCGCTCGCGGCGTTGTTTATCGCGGCACCCGCAGCCGCCGAAATTCAAGGTCCGGTTCTCGTGTTTGGCGGCACCAGCGGCACGGGCTTGGCCACGGTGCAGAATCTTCGCGCCATGGATGTTCCGGTGACCGTTTTTGTCCGGCCGACATCGAACACCGGCGCGCTCGACGCGCTGGGTGTCGACCTCGTGGTCGGAGATGCGCTCAATGCCGACGATGTGCTCCGGGCGTTCGACGCGGACGACTTCAAGACCGTCGTCAGTTCGCTCGGCGGGCGGCGCGGCGAACCGCGTCCCGACCTCGATGGCAATAAGAACATCACCGCCGCCGCCAAAGCCAAGGGCGTGAAGCGCATTGTCCAGGTCAGTTCCATCGGCGTCGGCTCGACCCGCGAACCGCCTGGTCCTGACGCGCCGTTCATGGCAGAGGTCTTCTACATCAAGACATTGGCGGAAGACGATCTCATCGCCAGCGGACTGGACTACACGATCGTTCGTCCGGGCGGACTGCGTCGCGGCGAAGCCACGGGCACCGGCGTCATTGCCGATGAAGAACACATGGGCTCGATCGATCGCCAGGAACTCGGACGTCTGATCGTCAGCGAAGTGCTCGCCGACGACTCAACCATCGGCAAAGTCGTCTATGCCTACGACCCGACCTTGCCGGCCCCAGAGGAAGAATAACCTCGGCCAAACCCGACACGAGGAGAGGCACAATGTATCTGCTCCAAACACCGTGGGCGGCGGACTCTATGGACGGAGTCCGCGCTACGCTCGCCCAAGCTCAGCGCACCACTGTCTCGGACGCACCGGCGCTTGCCCTGTTACCGCACGGCGATGGGTCTGAAAAAGACGCTCCGGCCGAACAGGATCTGGTCGCGGCCCTGGCCGCGGTCGCCAAGGACCACAATGTATATCTCGGTGCATCGGCTTACCTGCATGTCGACGGAGAGTCCGCGCCGCGCACGGTCGGCTATATCATCGGGCCGGATGGCGCCACGCTCGCGCGCACGCCCAAAGTCATGCCCGATATCGTCGAAGGCTATACGGACACCGCTGCAGATACGTTCCAGCCGGCGCAATTCCAGATCGCCAAGACGCCGCTCGGGCAAATCGGCGTGCTGTGCGGCGAAGACATTCTCGCGCCGCATGTCGTGCGCACCATGCTCGTCCACGGCGCGGAGATCATTCTTAATCCGAGCCGCGAACGTTCCGATCAGTTGCTGCCCAGCCGCACGGTCGCGCGCGTGGCGCGTGCCTATGAAAATGTTCTGTACTTGGCGACCGCGTCCGCGACCACCGCCGATCTCGGCGACGGACCCGTGGCGCTGCCGCCCGCGACCGCGCTGTATCCGCCGCAGGGGCTCGCTATCCGTGTCACCGGATCCGAATCTTTTGTGCGCGCCGACATTGATATTGAAACGTTGCGCCGCCGTCGCATGGGGCCGCAACTCAATTTCCCCGGCATTGTACGAATGAATCTCTACGCGCCGGGATACGAAAAAGAAAAGTCTGCGCCGTCTGCCTCGCCGGCGACGCGCATGGACTGGATCGCCGAGGGCAAGCGCCGCGCTGCCGCGCAAGCTCGACCGCCGCATGCCGAGGAGATCACCGTCTATAGCGCGATGATCGGCCAGCATGTCGTGCACCAGTCCAACACGCCGGAAGAGTTGATCGAGCGCCGCCAGCCTAATCTGGACGATGCTTTTGATCTTATCCGCAATTACGGAGCGCGTGCCGCTAACCTCAAGCTCGTCGTCTATCCCGAGTTTTTCCTGACTGGACCGGTCAGCCCGCTCGGCCACAAGCTCGGGCATATCGCCGATAAGATCGGCGTGACCTTCCCAGGCCCGGAGATGGACCAGATTGCGGCCTTCGCGCAGGAAATCGATGCCTATGTCGCGGGAGGTGTGTTCGAGTACGATCCCGAATGGCCGGAACGCTTCTTTAACACGGCGTTTATCTACGACCCGTCGGGCAACCTCATTCACCGCTACCGCAAGATTCACTGCGGCGATGCCATGGGCTTCCTGCCCGATACCACGCCGGGCAGCGTCTACGACCAATACGTCGACAAATACGGCTACGAACATCTGTTTCCGGTCGCCGATACGCCGATCGGCCGATTGGCGACGACTATCTGCTTTGACAACAATTTCCCGGAAACTTACCGGGCAATGGTGCGGCGCGGCGCTGAAGTGATTCTTCACCCGACGTCCGAACCCCACGGCGCACATCGTATGGGCTGGGATTCTGCCCGGCGCATGCGCGGCTTCGAAAACGTCGCGTATGTTTTGTCCTGCGGGCACGGCGGCGAGTACTTTCTGCCCGGCCGCAAGGTGCCGAGCGCGCGCGGCCGCGGTTATTCGAAGTTCGTTAATTTCGACGGCACCATTCAGGCGGAAGCGGATACCGCCGGTCAGGTGCCGCTTGGCGGCCTCATTGATCTCGGCGCGCTGCGTAAAGCCCGGGCCGATCTGCAAGCCAATGTCGCGCTGTGGGATGACGCTGTTGTCTATGCCCATGAATACGCAAAGACGCCGCGCGGTCTGCCCAACAACATTTGGCCCGACGATCCCCTCGGCAATCCGTATTACGGTGGCGCCGAAATCAAGAAGGTGGTTGAGGGCTACATCAAGGAAGGCATTTTTGTTGCGCCGGGTGCAGTCAATAAGCCGGCAGCGCAAGCCGCCGAATAGGATATCCGCATGCGCGTTCTTTTGACGGTCTTAGCTTTGGCGCTGTGGTCCTTGCCGGCCAATGCCGCCCATGTGCTGATTTTCGGGGCGACCCAGAACACTGGCCTGGAAACGGCTAAAATTCTCGTTGCGCGCGGTGACACCGTCACCGCTTTTGTGCGTGAGAGTTCAGATACCACCGCTCTCAATCAACTCGGTGTGACGCAAGTGGTTGGCGACGCGCTCGACGAGGCGAGCGTTGATGCCGCGTTCGCAGCCGGGTCTTACGACGCCGTTGTCACGACGCTGAGTGGCGGCAGGCGCAATACGGACGTCGACAGTCAAGGCAACATCCACGTGTTTGCCGCCGCGGAAGCAGCCGGCGTGCGCCGGATCATATTGGTGACGGCAATCGGATCGGGCGGGACGGAGAACGTTCTGGAGGAGGGCGCGCGGCGATTCCTTAAGCCCGTTTTGGATGCGAAGACCGTTGCGGAAGACGATTTGCAGGGCAGAAACCTGGAGTGGACGATCCTGCGTCCCGGCCAGTTGCCCGACGGTGAGGCGACTGGGCGCGGACTGTTGTCCGAAGATCAGACTCTCATGGGGCGGATCACGCGGGGCGAATTGGCGGCGCTGATCGTCAAGTGTATCGATGACCCCGGCACCGCCGGAAAAATCTTTCACACGGTCGACGCGGATGCGGTCGGTTCGTTTTCGTCATTTGACTGACGTCTGATCGGCAAACGCCCGTTTTCCCTGGTGTACGGCGTCCAGTACGTCTTTTCCGCGCTCACCCGCGATCTCCAGCAGAGCGTGTTGCGCCGGTTCGACGGCCATGCGCCATGCCTGCCGTTGCGCCGGCGTCAGGTCATGGATCGTAAAGCCGAGTTCGTCCGCCCGCGCCAGGTCGGCTTGCCATTCGGCCCGTGTCATCTCACGGCCCAAGTTCATTGCCGGCCAAGACGCGCGGACCGCGGCGCGATGGTCATCCGACAGATTGTTGAACCACTTGGCATCCGCGAAAAAGAAATTCACCGCGAAGGAATGGTTGGTCATTGTCAGGTGAGGGGCGAGTTCGGCTACGCCGGTCTGGGCATAAAGAATAATCGCATTCTCTCCCGCCGAGACGAGAGAGGTTTGCAGGCCCATGATCAAGTCGCTGAAAGGCAAAGCGATGGCGTCCGCGCCGATGGATTCGGCAAACAGCCGTGCGGCCGGGCTCGATGAAATGCGAAACCGGATGCCCTGCGTGTCGGCTGGCGTCAGCAGAGGCCGTGATCCGTAAACCTGATGAAACCCCACTTCATCCCACGACAAAAACACCAAGCCTTTGTCGGCCATTAGATCTGCAAACACGTCGGCCAGCACAGTGTCCAGAACGAAGTCGGCTTCGCCTTGGGAGTCGAACAGATAGGGCATTTGCAAAAGCACAGCTTCCTCGACTACGGACGCGACAATCATGCTGGACACGATGGCGACTTGAACGCGTCCCCGGCGCAATGAACTTAATATGTTCTCTTCGGAGCCAAGCGCGCCGGAAATGATCGGCGTGATTTCAAGCGTGCCGCCGGACTTATCTGCGACGGCCTCCTGAAACATCATCCATTTCTTGTACCCCGCCGTGTTCTCGGGCACGCCGGTGCCGCCGCCGACGTACTCCTGGGCCCCTGTGGGCCACGCCAACGCGGCGGCAAGGACTGCCGCTGAAGCGAGGGGGGCAAACCGGCGTAACAGGTTCACGATGACTTACTCTTCCGGCAGTGGAATGAATTCGTCCTCGTCGCCGGGAACTTTCGGAAAGGCGCCGTCTTTCCATTCCCGCTTGGCGCGGTCGATGAGAGATTGATCGCTTGCGACAAGGTTCCACCAAATCAATCGGTCCCCGTCCATCTTGGCACCGCCGGCCAGCATGATCTTGGCGCCGTCCTGCGATCTCACCTGCACGCTTGCACCGGGTGTGATCACCGCCATTTGCCCCTGGTCAAGGGTTTGTCCGTCTAACGTTGCCGAACCGTCGACGACATAGACCGCGCGTTCCTCATGATCGCCGGTGAGCGGCAGGTCCGCACCCGCGTCCAGCGTGCCGCCGAGGTAGAACATATCGGTGAAGGTTTGCACTGGCGATGTTTCGCCGTAAGCGCTCCCGGCGATGAGTGTCAGCGATGCACCGTCCTGTTCGATCCGCGGCAAGGTATCCTTCGGGTGATGATGGAACGCCGGTTCCGTTTCTTCGTGTTCCTTTGGCAGGGCCAGCCATGTTTGGATGCCGTGCAGGGTATGACCCGCGACGCGTGTTTCCGGGCCGGTCCGTTCTGAATGCACGATGCCACGGCCGGCCGTCATCCAGTTCACATCGCCGGGCTTGATCGGCTGATGAAACCCGAGGCTGTCGCGATGGTGTATTTCGCCATCGAACAGGAACGTCACCGTCGCCAGACCGATATGCGGGTGCGGGCGCACGTCGATTCCTTTGCCCGGCGCAAATTTTGCAGGTCCCATATGGTCGAAGAAAATAAAGGGCCCGCCCATACGCCGCTTGGCATAGGGCAGGGCGCGGCGCACCTCGAAACTGCCGATATCCCGCTGACGCGGGGCGATGATCATCTCGATGGCATCGGGCATTGCTTCATTCACCTCAAATTATCGCGGTTTCCGGCCAGAGTCTTAGCGGGCCACGCTGGCCCTGTCACTTCACAGGCGGGTTAATCCCCTGTAAGTCTGGGCCAAATCGCGTGCTCAAAGAGCGAGCGAGCAGAGGTCAGCCGTTGCCCGCTCCTGCTGCTTCGGCAGGATGCCCCATGATTACGGAGAGACCCCGGTCTTCACGGCCCAGGTCCCTGCGCCCGGACTTCTCAGAAAAAGGCTTACGGTGATGCTGTACATCTCGCAAAAACCCTGGTCGGCCGATGAAATCGGCTGCCTGGCCGAACAGGTCGAAAATATCGCAGCGACAAACAGCCGGTTCGAGGTCATCAAGCCCATTGAGCCGGTGATCTTGCTGCCGCATTCCTCAGCCTCGGAGACAGCCGCCCGCAAGGACCTGACGAAGGCGCTGTCGGACCTCGCCGCCGAGAAAAATGTGTTTCTCGCCGGATCGGTCGTCGTGCAGTGCAAAACCACCGGTGCGCCGATCACGATTGGTTTTCTCATCAACTCGGTCGGTGAGATCCTGATTGAAACCGAGAAGGTGTCGCCGGAGCTGATCAATGGCCTCGCGACGGATCAGGCCAGCGCCTTGAGTACGCCGAAAGAATTCAAAACGGCGATGACGCCGATCGGCCAGGTCGGCATTCTTCCGGGCGAAGACATATTGTTCCCCCATCTCGCGCGCGGTCTTGTCTGGGCCGGGGCTGAGGTCATTCTCAATCCGGCAGCCGAAATCGCCGATGACTTGTTCACCGCGCGTCAGAACGCGCGCATCGCGCGTGCGTTTGAGAACGTTGCGTATATCGCTGCTTCGTCGGCCATCTCGCGCGGCGCCAACGGGACGGCGATGACCTTTCCCGCCGCCAGCGGATTGTCCGACTGGAACGGCAGCCAGGTTCGCGCCCAGGCGGGCGAGGACTTCGTCAAGGCCGACGTCTATATCGATAAGCTGCGCCGTAAGCGCTCTGCGATCTTCGGCGTTCAGCCGCTGCATCTGCGCGCCCATCTCTATGCCGACGGATACGACAAGCTGATCAAGAAGCAGGGCAAGTTACCCGCTCAGCCGAAGTCCCGCGATGAATGGGTCACCGAAGCGAAGCGCCGCCATAAACTGGCGGAAGCCGAATTCGGCACCGGCGCCGAAACCGAATACGACGTGATGCTCGTCCAAAGTGTAAAGAAGATGATCCAGAAGACGTCGGACGTGCGCGCGATGATCACGGAAAACGTGCAGCGTGCGCTGGAGCTTCCGGCGCGGACCGCGTCAAATCCGAACGTCCGCCTGGTTGCGTTGTCTGAGTTTTTCATGACGGGGCAGGGCGGACACGGCTACCGCTCGCCGATCACCTTGCAGCGCCTCGCGATCCGCTATCCGGGTCCGGAAATGGAACTGCTGTCCGAATTTGCCCTCAAGCATAAAGTCTATCTCGCCGGTTCGACCTTCGAGATCGACGACAAGCTGCCGGGCTACGTCTTTAATTCCGCGTTCATTCTGAACGATTCCGGTGATCTCATTCACCGTTATCGCAAAATTCAGTGCGCCGATGTCTGGGGCTCGCTGCCGGACACCACGCCGGGCAGCATCTACGATCGTTACCTCGACACTTACGGCTACGACTTCCTGTTCCCGGTGGTCGATACGCCGATCGGCCGTCTCGGCACGATGGTCTGCTTCGATCAGGCCCATCCGGAAGTCGCGCGCATGCTGACCAAGTGCGGCGCTGAAGTAATCATCCACCCGTCGTCGGAAGGGCACGGCTCGGGGCGCCGCGGCTGGGATTACGCCCGCCAGACCCGCGCGTTCGAGAACGTGGCCTACGTGCTGTCACCGTTGCCGGGCGGGGAGCACTTCAACCCCGACTCCCCGTACGAGCACACCAATCAGATGCGCGGTTACACCAAGATGGTGAATTTCGACGGCTCGATCCAAGGCGAACTGGATACGCCGGGCGCGGCGACGCTGGCCGGCACCGTCGATCTGTTGGCGTTGCGCCGCGCGCGGGCCAACCCGCACATTAACCTGCCGATGTGGGACGATGCCTCCGTGTATGTCCATCAGTACAAGGGCGACTTCGGTCTGGAGAACAACCTCGGCAGCGACGATCCGCTGGAAAATCCGTACCGCGGCATGAAGCCGCTGCGCAAAGTGCTGGCGAGCTACTTCGACCGCGGCATTTTCGTGCCGCCGACGGCGGCGTCGTCGCGCTCGCTGTCTGTGCCGGGCAAGGCCCAGCCGGATTTCGACAAGGCGGATAGCAAGGAGACTCAGCAGAAGCCGAAGACTCTCGCCGACGAAGAAAAAATGGACGGCGAATATATTCAGGTTTAGGGGCGGCAAAATCGATCACAGCCGCAAACCGGTGAGTTCCGTGCTGCGCAACGCGTTCCTTTCTCTCGCTCTTGTGGGCGTCCTCTTCGGTGATTTCGCATCGCTCGCCGCCCAAGCGGCGGACACGGCCAAGGTGTTGCGCGTCGGTGTGCCGTCACGTCCGCCTGGTCTCGGCAATCCCTATTCGACGCTTCCCATCGGTGTGATCAATCCGATGCACACCCTGTATGACGGTCTCACCGCGATTGGCGACAACCGTGAAATTCTTCCCGCCCTCGCCACATCGTGGGAGCCGGATCCGAACAACGGCTGGGTCTTTAACCTGCGCCCCGATGTCGTGTTCTCGAACGGGGAGCCGTTCAACGCACAAACCGTGGTTGATGTATTGGCGTATTTGCGCGGCACTGACGCCGGCGGATATCCGGTCGCCAATGAAACGGCAATGATCAAATCCGCCGAAGTCGTGGACGACCTCACCGTGCGCATCGTCACCCATCAGCCCGACGCTCTGCTGCCGCGGCGCATGAGCTTCGTTTTCATGGTGCCGATGAAATATTTCAGCGACGTCGGCGTTGACGAGTTTGGGCTCGCGCCCGGCGGAACAGGCCCGTTCAAGGTCAAGGACTGGGGGCTCGCCTCCGGGTCATATGTATACGAGCGCAACCCAACGTCCTGGCGAAGGTCCGCGCATTTCGACGAGCTGGAATTTATCGCGGTGGGCGACCCGATCAGCCGCGCCCAAGCGATGATCAGCGGTCAGATCGATCTGTCGTTCAAGCTCAGCCTCGATCAACTGGCCGACCTTGATGCGGAAGGGTTTAAGACCATCGCCCGGCAGACCTATTCCATCGGCACATGGGCGTTCAAACAGATGAACGCGGACTCACCGGTCGCCGACGTGCGCGTGCGCCGCGCGCTGAACCTCGCCGTCAACCGCGACGCCATCGCGCAGGCGATTTTGAACGGAGTTGCCGTACCGGTCTCGCAAGTCGCGACCCCGGATGTGTTCGGCTATAACCCAGGCGTTCCGATGTTTCCCTACGATCCGGATCAGGCCCGCGGGCTGCTGGCCGAGGCCGGCTTTCCCAACGGTCTGAAGCTGGAAGCCATCGTGCGCAGCGATCCGTCCGTGCCCGAATCCCTGCTCATCAATCAGGTTGTGGCGCAGAACCTGCGCGATGTCGGCGTCGACGTCACCATGAACACCACCCCTGGCTCCCGCTGGCTGATCATGTATTTCTCCGGCGATTGGGATGATGCGGACATGCTGGAAACCAGCTTCAACAACTCGATCCATGGCGATGTGATCCGCAGCATCGAAACCGCGTCGTGCATCAAGGCGGGCGCGTTTTACTGCCGCGAGGATCTGATGCCGCTGATCGAGGAAAGCAACCGCACCCTCGATGCCGCCGAACGCGAACCGATGCTGCAGCGGCTGGTCAAGGAGTTGCACGATGATCCGCCGGGTCTTTACCTGTTCCCGTATTTCGATACGGTCGCTTACCGTCCCACATTAGGTGACATGCCGATGACCGGTTTGCGTATCGACCTCGACCGCATTACGGAGCAGCCGTGAGGCCCGTCCGTCTCGCAACCCTGTGGCTGAGCGTCGCCGTCGCAGGATTGAGCACGGCGGTACGCGCCAACGATGACATCACTATCTTCCAAGTCGAGGGCGCTGGCGGCGTGCCGATCAACGTTGCCGAATCCGGCGACCGCGATAAGCCGGGCATATTGTTTATCCACGGCAACGGGCAGAGTTATCTGAGCTGGCACCGCCAGCTTGACTCGGACTTAGCAGAGCGTTTCCATCTCGTCGCCTACGACCTGCGCGGACACGGCAATTCCGGTAAGCCCTTCGAAATCGAGGCGTACAGCCCCGCCTGTGTCTGGGCCGAGGACATCGACGCGGTGATTCAGGCCACCGGGCTTAGCAATCCGGTGGTGGTGGCCTGGTCGCGCGGCGGCCTCATCGCCATGCATTACGTCAGCTGCCGCGGCACCGATGCGCTGTCAGGTTTGGTGATGGTCGCGGCGCGCGGCAGGTTGGTCGAGGTGCCGCTGCCGCCGTCCGACTCTCCGGCGCGCGTCAGCCAGGAGCAGTTGGAAAGCCAGGACATCGAAGACAACCTGAAGGGAGCGAAGACCTTCGCGCGGCTGATGACCGTCGAAGAACCCGATCCGGAGTGGCTTGAAAAATCCGTCGTCATGAACCTGCTGGCGCCGCCCTATGCCCGCCGCGCCATGCGCGCGCCGACCATCGGGCCGGACGGCGCGGTCAGCCGCAGCTACGCCCATCTGATCGACGAGATCAATGTGCCGATAATGATCATGCTGGGCGCGGACGATCCGCTCCGGGACTCCGGCGACCTCGCCGCCGCATACCGGGCCGCCATTCCCACCGTGACCGTGCATATGTATCCCGGCGTCGGCCATTCGCCTTTTCTTGAGGTGCCTGATAAGTTCAACGCCGACCTTGCAGACTTTGTCTCCGGGGCGATGAAGTAAACCGCCGCGCATGAGGGGTGACGTGAGCGCACGGACATCCGACAACTGGACTGCCAAACCCGATGTTCCGTCCGGCCATGCGGTCTCGGGCCGTGTCTACACAGACGCGGACGTCTACGCCGCTGAAGTGGACACCATCTTTTCCTCGGCCTGGCGCTTCGTCTGTCATGACAGCGAACTGCCCGACGCCTTTGACTACCGCGCCTTCGATCACTGCGGCAAGTCGCTGTTCGCCATCCGCGGCGGCGACGGCGCGGTGCGCACCTTCTTCAACGTTTGTTCGCATCGCGGTGCGCAGCTGTTGTCAGAACCGGCGGGAAATGCGGCGCACATCACCTGCTTCTATCACCGATGGACCTACGACAGCCGCGGCGCGTGCACCGGCATCCCGCGTCCGGCCGGTTATCCCGAGGACATTGTGTCGAAAGACACCATGGGCCTGCGCGTGGTGCGCACGGCAACGCTGCACGGCCTGGTGTTCATCTGCCTGGACGACGGCGCGGCGCCGCTGGAGACCTTCATCGGCCCGGCGCTGGATCAGTTCGTTGAGATGCTGAGCGGCGTGCCGCTTGAGGTGTTTCACTTCAACCGCGCCGTGCTGGACTGCAACTGGAAGGCCTGGCACGAGACCAACATGGACCTCTATCACGAGTTCATGCACGTCGTGCTGCGCAAGACCCAGGTCAACGCCATGCCGATGGAAGACCGTAAGCTCGTGACCTTTGCAAACGGCCACGGCGGCAGCGGCGGCGCGCTTAAAGCCAAATACGATGGCTACGCCGGGTTTTCAGGGCGCGGCGCCGACGTGCCGCCTCTGCCGGGCGTCGGGCCGGCGGATTTTCGCTTTATCAATTTGTTTCCGTCCACGGCGATCATTTCGCGCGGCACGGTGATCCGCATCGACACCGCCATGCCGCTCGGCCCGGACAAAACGATCCTGGAAATGCGCGGCCTCGGTGTGAAGGGCGAGAGTGAGGAGCACCGCCGCGTGCGCCGCCGTCACCACAATCAGTACTGGGGCCCGTTCGGCCGCAACGTCCCCGAGGACATGATCGCTGCGGAATCCTGCGCCGACAGTTTCCGCGCGGGCGCCGGGCGCTACCAGATCATCGCCCGCGACGAAAACCTGACCGGCCAGGACGATGCCATCCTGCGTGCGTTTTACGCCGAATGGGCGGCGCGCACCGGCTGCGATCCGTCGGATCCATAGCGCCCCGGAATGCGATGAGCAATCACGACACCATGCGCCAGCTGATCGGTCAGGGCTGTCTCGCCCTCGACGATGCCGATTTCGATGGGTTCCTCGCCCTGTGTACCGAAGACATCGGCTACCGCATTGAGGTGTGGAGTCCGGAATTGTGCCAGAACATGATCTGGCTGGAGCACGATAAGGAAGGTCTACGGGCACTGTTCGACGCATTGCCCGAACATCTGACCCGGCCGGGGCGCCTTGCCCGCCACGCCAATGTCATGACCGTCACCGAAAACGAAACCGGCTTTGACTGCGTCAGCACTCTCGCCGTCTATCACACGGATGTCGACGGGCGTTCGCAAGTGCTGGCCATCGGCCGCTACCGGGACCGCATCGTCAAACGGGATTCAACACTGTTACTGGCGGACAGAACCGTCGTGCTCGAGACACGCGATCTCGGCGTCGGTCTGCACGTACCGTTATAGGGCGCTAAGCGTCGGCCGCTTTCTTCTTGCCGCTTACCACTTTGAAGATGGCATGGCTGGCGATGAACACGACGGCGAGTCCCAGGAACACCCAAAACAGGTCCCAGGAAATGCCCTCAAGGGTTTGTTGTCCGTAGACGTCCCTGCTGTACCGGAACAGCTCCATCGTTTGAATGTCCTCTCACCGCCCGCTTCACCAGATTTTCCATGAGCGGGATTTTGAAGTGGTTGTAGTTAAGCGGGGTCGCGCCGCGTGAGGCCGTACTGCCGGCCAGCTCGGCGGTTTCCGCGTCAGGCGCGCTGCCGCGCACGATATCCTCCGGCCCCTTGAGGCGCTTCGGCACGCACTCGACGCCAGCGCAGGCGATGCGGATGTCCTGCACGATGCCGCCGCTGACGATCTTCGCGCAGGCGACATTGACCAGCGGGAAGTCCCAGGTGTTCCGGTCGGCGACCTTCTCGAAGTAGAAATCTGCCCCGGCGAACGTCGCCGGCAGCTTGATCGTCGTCAGAATTTCATTGGGCTGCACCACGGTCATGCGGGTGATGTTGATGGCCGGGCCGATGAAGAATTCTTCCGCCGGCATTTCGCGCTCGCCATCCGGGCCCTGAATCACCATCACCGCGTCCAACGCCACCGCCGCGGCCGCCGTATCGGACGGCGTCACGGCGACACAGCGCGAGGCGCCGAACAGGCAGTGTTCGCGGTTCATGCCTTCTGGCGTGTCGGCGTAGCAGGTGTTGCCGCCGGCCCGGTAGCAGTCCAGTCCGGAACGGTAGTACCAGCAGCGCGCATCCTGGCAGAGGTTGCCGCCGATGGTGCCGGCGTTACGGATTTGCGGACTGGCGACCCGGCTCGCGGCTTCCGCCAGCAGGCCGTAGTTCTTGGTAATGACGGGGTGCGTGGCGAGCTCGGTCAGCGTCACCATCGCGCCGATTTCGACCCCATCGGCGGTTTCGCGAATGCCCTGTAATTCAGGCAGACCGCCGAGGTCGATCACAGCTTCGGGGCGCTTGGCGCGGTCCTTGAACCAGTCGTAACTGTCCTGGCCGCCGGCGACCTTCCAGCCGCGGTCCTGGTATTTGTCGAGCAGCTCGATGGCGTTCGCCAAATCGGACGGCTGAAACAGCGCAAACTGCGGCATCATATCTTTTGTCATGTCTGCGCTCTCCTTACTGGCTCGCGATCTGCAGCGGCTTGTAGGACTGCTGCTGACCGGCCAGGGCGTTAATAATCATATCGGGCACCACCGGCGTGCGGTTGAAATACACACCGCCGAGGGCATCGGAAATCGCACTGAGCAGCGCCGCCCCGGCGCTACCCATCAGCGGTTCGCCGACCCCGCGCGCGCCGACCGGGTTGGTCGGATCCGCCTTGTCGACAAAGCCGACGTCCATTTCCGGTGGCACATCCAGGTAGGACGGCGGTTTGTTCTGATAGAAACCAACGTTCGCCGGCAGGCCGTTCTGGGGGTCGTACACGATGCGTTCCAGGCCGGCCATGCCGATGCCCATCACCGCGCCACTGCGGATTTGGTGCGCCAGGCCTTTGGGGTGAATCACCGTGCCGCAGTCGGCAACGCCGACACATTCGAGGATTTCGTACTTACCGGTTTCGGTATCCAGCTCGATCTTCATAAAGGCCGTGGCCAAAGCCGGCGGCAGTTTCTCGAACGGGATTTTATCCTTGGCGACACCAATGAGTCCGGTGCCCGCAATCGCGGCAACCGATGCCTTGGTGATGTCGTGGATGTCGTCAGGAACCTCCTGGCCGCTGAACTTGCCGCCGAGCTCAATCGCCTTTTGCGCTGCGGCGGCAAAGGTCATGGACTTCGACGGGTCCGCCGTGGCGAAGACCTTGTCGTCGCCGACATCGTAGTCCTCGGCACTACCGCCCAATTCCATGGCCGCGATTTCCTGCAACTTCGCTTTGGCGTCCATCGCACCGGCGTAGTTGGAGCGCGACATGGTGAACGAGGTGTTGCTGCCGAACTGGCCCAGGTTCCACGGTAAATGGCGGCGGCTGTCGCCGCGCTCGATCACGCAGTTGTCCCAGGAGCAGCCGAGCACCTCGGCGGCGACACGGGCGGTCGCGGCATAGGAGAACGTCCCGAGGTTGCCGACCCCGGTGTGGATGTGGATCTTGCCGTCCGGCGCCAGACGCACGAGGCCGTCAAAGCCGCTGCCACCGGCCGGGTGGAAGGCTTGGCCGACACCGATGCCGATCACTTTGGAGCCGTTGCGCTGGCCGCTCTGCTTCTTCTTTTCTTCCCAATTGAATTTCTCCGCACCCATGGCGATGGCCTCGCGGAGATACGCGCTGGAGACCGGGAACCGGCGGTCGCCGTACGCCGAGTCATTGTCGGTCGCGTTGATTTCGCGGATCACGAGGCGGTCCACGCCGAGAGTCTTCGCCGCCTTATCGATGAGCGGCTCCATCACGCAGGCCAGCTGGTTCTGACCCGGACCGCGCTGGGCTCCGGTCGCCGGCGTATTGGTGGCAACGGGAATGCCTTTGTAGCGCATGGCTTCGGGCGTGTAGACCAGCGACAACGCGCCGCCGGCGTTGAGGTAGTCGCCGAAGCCGTCGTTGGCGCCGCTCTGCTGCACAACATACATGTCCGCGGCGATGAGGCGGCCGTCCTCGCGGAAACCGAGACGCACGCTGCCCTGGAAACCGTTGCGGCGCGAGCCGAGGTAGTACTCTTCCGCACGGCTGACGCGCAGCATACAGGGGCGGCCGGTCTTCTTCGCCATATGCGCCGGCAATGTCGCAACCGGATAGGCGTTGCCTTTTGACCCAAATCCGCCGCCGCAATATTCAGCGATCAGCACCACGTCTTCCGGTTCGATACCCAGGTATCTGGCGTAACCGGGAATAGTGTAAGTGTGGCTTTGCGAGGACGCATGCAGATAGCACTTGCCGTTCTGCCAATAGGCAAACGCGCTGCGCGGTTCCATGCTTTGATGCGGATGCCCCGCGACCACGAAATTCTCCTCGAGAACGAGCGCCGCCTTTTCGAAGTTGGCATCGACCTCGCCGTATTCCCATTGATCGCGCGGCTCGCCCTTCGGCAGCTCGTCGTCTCCGGCGGCGGCAAAGTCGCGCGCCGTCCACTTGATGCGCTGGGTCGGCTGATTGCGGTAGGTTATGTTGCCGTCTTCGAACACGTCCGGCCCGCCGGGGAACAGGCTTTGCAGCGGATCGATGACAAACGGCAGCGGTTCATACTCAATCTTGATCTTTTCCAAGGCGTTCGCCGCCGTGGTTTCGTCCACGGCCGCAATCGCCAGGATCGGCTGACCGACGAACTTCGGCGTATTGGTCAGGATTGGCAGTTCCGGGTCCGGCAGGTTCGGGACGTCGTCCGCCGTCAGGATGTCGACGACGCCATCCATCTTGAGCGCTTCGGACGCATCCACATTGCGCACGCGGGCGTGCGGCATGGGGCTGACAAGCATCTTAACGAACAGCATGCCTTCGGCACGGAAGTCTTCGGCGTATTTCGCCTTACCCGTGACTTTGGCGCGGACGTCAGGCGGCGTGAAATCTTTTCCGATGTGTTTGTAAGCCATGTCAGGTCATCCGTGCTGCGCGCATGATTGAATTCAGATAGTGATCGTAGGCCCCGCACCGGCACAGGTTGCCGGCCATCGCCTCGCGCGCTTCCGCGCGCGTCGGGTTTGGATTGGCCTTTAACAACGCCACGCCGGACATCACCTGACCCGGCGTGCAGAACCCGCACTGCGGGCCCAGCTCTTCGATCATCGCTTGTTGCACCGGATGCAACGTGCCGTCTTCCTGCTCAAGTCCTTCCACCGTCGTGACCTGGCGTCCGCGCACGGAGTGGGTCAGGGTCGAGCAGGAGTTGTGGGCGATGTCGTCGACCAGCACCGTGCACGCGCCGCACTCGCCCCGGTCACAGGCCAGCTTGGTGCCGGTCAGGCCCAACTTGTAGCGCAGGGTCATCGCCAACGTTTCATTGGGCAGGACATCGACGGGACGGGCCTGGCCGTTGACGTTGAGTGTGATTAACCGTTCGACCGAGCCGGCAGCCGGTGTTGCGTCGTCGGAGCAGCCGCTCAACCCGGCGAGCATCAAGCCGCCGGTGGAGGCAACCGCGCCGGACGCGATCACACTCTTTATGAAGGTACGGCGGGCAACGGCCGGGCGTCCCGGCTCCGATTGTTCTCCGCTCTCGACCAGACTGTGTGCTGGGTCTTGGGTGACGTGGGTCATGTACCGCTCTTCCCTTAGTTTCTCCGGGGTTTCTGTGGCATCAGAGTATCGGACTCCACCCCGGCGGTGAATACTCTTGAGCGCCAATATCGGCTCGATTTCACTGTCTTTTGAGGCTTATCGCAGTCCGCCACCACTTAGCGAGCACTTTGTCCGGTCTATTGGCGGACGACGCCGCTTCGGCCTTTTACGCTGCCAAACTACGCACTATTGTCGCAACGCTTTAGACCAGAACAGACGGGGACTCATGTCGTCAGACCGTATCACGCGCCACCGCCTCGCCGACCGCCTGTTTCACTGGGCCATGGCCGCCAGCATGCTGACGTTGGTGGGCACCGGCCTGTTTCCCATACTTGGCATCGAGTTTGAGTGGATAGACATTCACTGGATTGCCGGGCTGGTGCTGACCGTCGTGGTGGTGTGGCACATCGTTAGAGCGGTGTTGCAGCAGGATTTGATGTCGATGTGGCTCGGTCCGGTCGAATTGATCAAGGCGGTCGCCGCTGCAGCCAAGGGGGCCGAGCCCAAACCCGGAAAGTATTCCGTTGCGCAGCGGCTGATGCACCACATGGTGACCGTTCTATGCCTGGCAGCGTTGGTGACCGGACTGCTTCTCATGTTCCGTATCGAACAGCCGTTATGGGAACGCGACCCCTATGTTCTGGCGCAGTCCACCTGGGGCTGGGTTTATGTCATTCATGGTCTGGCGGCGGTGGTCTTCGTCTCGGTGATTCTGTTGCACGTCTATTTTGCGCTGCGCCCTGAAAAGCTGTTTTACACACGTTCGATGATTCTCGGCTGGATCACCCGTCAGGAATTGAACGACAACCATGACCCGTCGCGCTGGCCTGAAGCCAGCCAAGGCGCAGAGAGAACAGATTCATGAGCGCGGATGCGACCTTCAAAACGTGCGTCGAGACCGTCGAGCGTACTTACGAATTTATGCTCGCCTATGCGGCGCAGGGGCGCGACAAGGAAGGCGTCGGCGGCGATGGGCCGTCGATCCGCGGGTATCTGACCGATTTAAGCGGCGCCCTCGGGCGCATCGATGCCGAGGCCCGTGACGACATCTCAGCGGCCGGCGCGGACGCCGGCGCGTTCACCGCCTATGCGGATGTGCTTAAAGATGACGCCGCGCGGGCCAAGGCGGCGGTCGATCTGGTGTTGGCCATGCCGGTGATCACCTCGCTGCTGATCGACAACCTCAACGCCACCATCCATCTGCGTGCGCTGCTGACCAGCGTGTTCGTGCTCGACGAGGCACTGGACATCGCCAAGCGGGGGTAGCGCTCAGCGTGACCTGAACACGCATTACGTTTCAGCTTCATACGCTCGATGATGTCATTGGAGGACGTGATGAAAGCAGCGCCGCGCATTCTGGTTTCCGTCTATGCCGCACTTGCCGCCTTTACGATTTCAGCGCCGGTGTATGCGGAAGACTTCCGCGATTGCGACACCTGCCCAGACATTGTCGTGGTGCCGGCCGGCACGGGGCAGGTGGGCTCGACCGCGGCAGAGACCGATCGTGAAAACCTGCCGATGATGGGTCAGAACGACATCCGCGAGTGGGAGCGCCCGCTGCATCAGGTCACGATCGCGAAGCCGTTCGGGCTTGGAAAATATGAAGTGACGAAAGCGCAGTTCGCGGTGTTCATCAACGAGACCGGTTACAGGCCGTCGAAAAATTGCCAATCAGACGCCGTCGGCGGCGCGCAACAGTCCGAAGGGTTTTCATGGCAGGACCCGGGCTTCGCGCAGGACGGCTCCCACCCGGTGGTGTGCGTCAGCTGGACCGATGTTCAGGCGTATCTCGACTGGCTGTCGGATTACACCGGGCAGACCTACCGGTTGCCGTCGGAAGCGGAATGGGAATATGCCGCGCGCGCCGGCACGACGACCGCGCGGTTTTGGGGCAACGGGATAGAGGAGGCCTGCGATTACGCAAATGGGCCGGACCTCGATTACATCGGCGTTTATGCGGGCCATACGTTTTTCGACAAATACCGCCGCGCCGGCGGCACGCTGCCGGAGGGCTTGGCCGACAACGTCCCCTGCAAAGATGGCTACGTCGATACCGCGCCCGTTGGCTCTTTCGCGCCGAACGCGTTCGGTCTCCATGACATGCTGGGCAACGCGTGGGAGTGGCTGGAAGACTGTTTTCACGAGACTTATGACGGCGCGCCCGCGGACGGGTCGGCCTGGGTGGATCGCGCGACGTGTGACCGCGCCCCCAAGTATTCCAGTGAGTTGATCCGCGTCTTTAAGGGCGGTGCGTTCAGTCACCCGCCCTATGGCCTGAGGCCGGCGCGGCGCGGCAAAGGCGGGCTCGACCGGCGCACCTGGAACAAGGGCTTCCGGGTCGTCCGGGAATTGGACTGACAGGACAAGAGGCCATCCCCGGCCGTACCGGCCAATGAAATATCATTGCGCAATTTTATTGTGCATGGGCTCGTGTGAAAAAAATCTAACGCGCTGAAATCAAATGCGTTTTCAGGCGCGAGTGAACTTACACGGTGCGTGCATGGGCTCGTTCCACGCAAAATGCGCAAGAGATACTTTTTCATGAGGGAAAAGATGGTGCTGCCGCAGAGATTTGAACTCTGGACCTCTCCCTTACCAAGGGAGTGC
>JAYQVH010000021.1:0-46177 GCA_038148375.1 Rhodospirillaceae bacterium
GCTACTACAATCACCACCGCTATCACGAGAGCCTGAGCAACCTGACGCCCGCCGAGTCAACGTGCTCAATACGATGTTTGAGAAAGTCAGCGGGCGGACATTTAATGAATGGGAGCTGAAAGAAGCAATCCAAGAGTCTCTTGGCGAGGTCATCGAAGCGCAGCTGACGAGTCAAAGCATGAAGATGGGCCTGATCTGCGACCGCATTCTCGATGCTTACAACAGTAACTTGCTGACACCGGATGTCGCCGACTTGCTCGAGGCGCTTGGAAGTATTCTGAAGGAAGCAGCGGACATGGCCCGCAGCGTCAAGGATACGTCACTGGAAGAGTTGTGCGGCTCGCTGGCGAAGAACGTTGGTGCGATGCACGCGCACTATGAAACCGCAACCAAAGAGGAACTCAGCCTCATCGATAAGCTCGCCCAAGCGTTCCGCATGGCGATCGATTCGGCCTCGCAGCGCAAGGACGAGGAAGAAGAGGAGATCGCCGCGCGCTATGAGGGCCGGGTGGCCGGGCGCGCCGTCGAGCTTTGAGCTTTCGCCCCTTGGGGCGACCCCTTATAAAAGAGCCATGATTCAGAAAATTACACGTATGGCGGTGCTCGCCCTGTTGGCCTGCACGCCCGCCCGTGCTGACGAGCAGGTCACGATCAGGGTCTCGGCCTACCTGTCACCGCTCAGCCATAGCGTAAAAACCATCATCTCGCCGTGGATGGAGCGGGTGCGCGAGGCGTCGGGCGGACGAATTGACTTTGAAACCTATTGGGGCGGCAGCCTGGGCCGGAACCCCTACAAGCAATACGACATTGTCAAAGCCGGGATTACAGAGGTCGGACTGGTTCAGCCAAGTTACGCACCGGGGCAATTCCCGCAAATGCAAGCCTTCGAGCTGCCGTTTCGCGTTCGCTCCTCCACCGAAGCTAGTCTGGTGGCTTGGCGTTTGCACGAACGGGGACTGCTGACCGGATTCGAAGACGTCAAACTCCTTGGCATGTGGACAGCCGAACCCAGCAACCTGTTCACGCGCGGCGACGTTAGAAGCTATGAGGACATCAATGGTCTGAAAATTCGCAGCGCCGGGCGGCTGGAGGGCGATTTCCTGACGCGTCTCGGCGCCGTCCCGGAATCGCTGCATCCGGCGGACGCCGTTGAGGCTCTGCGCCGCGGCACCATTGACGGCGCCGTTCAGGGGTGGATCGCGATCAATACATTTCAGACCTATCGCGAAACCGATTACGTCATCACCGCGCCACTGGGCGCCGTGACCTTCAGCCTGCTCATGAATAAAGCCAAGTGGGATAGCCTGCCTCCGGATCTGCAACAGATCATCGACGCCAACAGCGGCGACGTCATCGCACTGATCGGCGGGCGGTCATACGACGCGATGCAGCGCGAAATCTCTGCACGTCTAAAAGCCGAGGGTCATTTACAATTTATCGAGGCCGACCCTGACAAAGTCGACGAAATGCAGACCTATGTTCAGCCGATTGCCGATGCCTGGGCAGAACGCACGCCGGGCGGCTTGGAAACGCTTGAGGCAATTAAGGACATCCTGGCCGATTTACGGCGGCGCGAGCGGCAGTCATAACATCATGGTGGACGATTTACAGCAGCAACCTCGGTCCACGGCGGTTCTCGACAGAGCCGTCGACACCATGGCGGTTATCGGCTTCACCGGCCTGGTGGTCATTGCCTTCATGACGCTCATCGACGTGACGCTGCGTTATCTGGGCGCGCCGCGCATACCCGGTTTGAATGATATCGAAGAGATTGGCTTCGCCATCGTTGTCGCCAGCTGCTTTCCAGCGGGACTTAAAAAAGGCAATGCCGTCACCGTCCGCGTACTTGGTAAAGTGCTTGGTCCGAAGGCGCATAGCTGGCTCGATGTAATCGGGGCCGTGTTCATGCTGGTGTTCTTCGTTCTGCTGGCCTGGCAATTCATTCTCTTCACCATCGATTACACCGCAGCGGGCCGCACCACATCGACTTTGGAATGGCCGGTGGGCCCGGTCTGGACACTCGTAAGTCTGATCATGATCTCGGCGGTCGGCGTGCAAAGCTGGGTCCTTGCGCGGACCGTAGGCGCTGCGAAAAAAGGTGTGCCGATCGTTCACGAGACAGAGTCTCTCTAAGCAACTGGAAATGGTATGGAACCACCGGTCATAGGCGGATTGGTCGTCGCGGGCATGTTTGTGATGATCGCGTGTCACGTGCCCATAGGCATTGCCATGGCGATCTCGGGCCTCATCGGCACGGGCATTCTCGTCGGCTTCGATCCTGCGGTGGCGCTCCTCGGTATCGAGCCGTCATCTGCCATCGCCAGTCAGGAACTCGCAATCATTGCGCTGTTTCTGCTGATGGGAAATTTCGCCGCCGCTGCGGGCCTGTCTGGTGACCTCTACCGCCTGGCCCAGGCGTTTCTCGGCCACCGCCGCGGCGGACTTGCCATGGCGACGGTCGCGACCTGTGCCGGCTTCGGCGCGGTGTGCGGATCGTCGCTCGCGACCACCGCCACCATGACCCGGATCGCCCTGCCGGAGATGGATAAGCGCGGCTACGCCAAACGCCTCTCGACGGGATGCATCGCGGCAGGCTCGACGCTTGGCGTCATCGTCCCGCCCTCCGTGTTGCTCGTGCTATACGCGGTACTGACGGAACAGTTCGTCACCGCGCTGTTTGTTGCGGCCCTCGGCCCGGCCTTGATCGCCGTCGCGTTCTACCTGGTGGCGGTTATGGGCTACGTCGCGGTTTCACCCGACTCCGGCCCGGCGGCAGACCGCGTACCCTGGCCCGAGCGCCGCAAGATTCTGGCCCAAAGTTGGGGTGTCGTGGCACTGGCGATCATCGTGTCCGGAGGCATTTACAGCGGCCTGTTCACGGTCAACGAAGCGGCCGCCGTCGGCGCCGCCGCCGCGATTGGGTTTACCGCGCTGAGACGCCGTCTGACCCGCAGCGTGTTTTTCGAGAATCTGAAAGAGACGGCCGCGAGCACAGCGCTGATCTATCTGATCATTATCGGCGCTTCGATTTTCTCCTACGCGATTTCCCTGTCGCACCTGCCCGATATCATTGTCACGTTTATCGAAGACCTCGGCTTGCAGCCGCTGGTGGTGATTCTTTTGCTGGAAGCTGTGTACATCGTGCTTGGATCGATCTTCGATACGGTGGCTGCCATGGTGATCACCCTGCCGTTCGTTTTCCCGCTTATTACCGGCATGGGATACGATCCGATCTGGTGGGGCGTGATCAACGTGGTCGTGATGGAGATGGGCATGATAACCCCGCCCATCGGCCTGAACGTGTTTGTCATGCATGGCATGGCGAAAGACGTGCCGCTCGGAACCGTATACGCAGGGATCGGACCGTTTCTGGCTGCGGATGTGGCACGGCTTCTGCTGCTGACGTTCTTCCCCGCCCTGTCACTGTGGCTGCCCAAAGCCATGGGCATGATGTAAGCCAAATCCGGAGACGCCATACATGGAAGAAACCGAAAGCTCTGACGGCATTCTCAATTGGCTTGGCGAACAGGTCGGCGGCCTTCTGGCGGCCATACCCGGCGCGCTGGGCGACTTCTTCACTGGGGTCGGCGAGGGCGCCGGCGTGTCAGGCACGGCGGATTGGATCGCACTCATCGTTGGCCTGGCGCTGGTGTTGTCCGGCGCTAAGGGATTGAAGAGCGGCAAGATCGTCGGCCCCATTATCGGCGGCGCGATCGGCGTGGCATTAATGGGCTGGGCGATTTCCTAAGGCGTTACGTGTCGCCGCCGGAGACAATTACTTGTCACCGAGAGGATCCGCGTCGCCATACGGAGCTTTGACCTCGTTGCGCCATTTCTTGGCGACCCGTGCACCGAGCTTACGGTGTTCGCGCGCTTCCCGCGCTTGCCTGGCCCGCTTTCGATCCGACTCCCGCTTCGCCAGCAGGAAAATGAGGAGCAGCATTCCGCCAATGCCGGCCCCCATCCACATGCGGTTTCGGCGCTCCTCTTCCATCTGCGCGCGCACCCACGGCAGGCATTCGGGTAAGTCTTCCTCGCAGGCTCTGCGCAGATTGAATTGCCGGATTTGATCGTTTGGGACGTTACCGAGGCGCCGCCCCTCCTCACTGGGTTCGACCACACCACTCGGCGGCGGAGCATCGCCGGATTCCTGCGCCTGGACCGCGGGCGACATCGCCGTTACCGCAATCAGCACGGCAACACTGAGGTGTATCTGAATAAGTCGGCCTAATCCTGGCATGGTCGGAGCCCTATTTCTCCTGCGCCTTGGACGCGGTTAAGTGTGACATCCTGCGTCCATTCCCGCAACACGATGCGATTCCAAACTATTCTGTATATAAGAAACCTTAACAGGCGTTCAAACGGCCGGCACCCGGCGGTGAGGAAGGTTTCATGACCACAGGATTGCGCATTTTCGCTGGTGTCGTGGTTCTCTGGACGGCAGCAGGCGCCGTCGCGCAGGACGACGCGGAATTTGCCGCGATGCCGGACGGTCCCGGTAAGGACTTCGTCTACCTAGTTTGCGCGGATTGCCACTCGATGACTCATGTGCTGCAACGGGGCGCGACCTACACCCGCGGCGAGTGGCGCGCATCCCTTAAGCGCATGACCGATGACTTCGGCATGGCCGAGCTCACGGATGACGAAACGTCCGAGGTGCTCGACTACCTGGCTGCGGCCGCCAATCCCTAGACCATCACCACCTGGCTGCCGGTGCCGTTGATCGGTTCTGCCCCGTTTGCGGTGATCAGCATCAGATCTTCCAGGTGCGACGACCCGCCCATGCCGGTCGCACCCATCGGACAGTCGACGCTCAACACCATATTCGGTTCGAGCACGATGTCCTCCCGAGGCGGCGACCCCATGTTACCGACATGATCCGCGTGGAACAATCCGACCGAATGCGGTGTGAACGAGATATCGAAGTCGGCGCCGAGACTTTTCAGCGCGGCTTTGCCCATGGCGCGTACTTCGGAGAAACGCAAACCCGGCTTGATTTGCTCGCGCAGGATATCCCACGACTTGCCGGTCAATTCACTGACCCGCTTCATCGTTGCCGGCGGCTCGCCAATGTGAACGGCGCGGGCGAAGTCGCCGTGATAGCCCATGTAGTGACTGACGCAATCGATCGAGAAGCATTGCCCGTCGCGAAGCGCCGCCTGATAGGTCGGCGAACTGACCCGGTCGATAACCATGAACACACCCTTGAGCCCACGGGCCGCGCCGGCGGCGAAGTACGCCGCGCGCAACTCGCGCACATCGGCCCCGGCGCGCACGGTGCGCGCCGCCTCAAGTGCAGCGTCCGCGTTCGCCTGCGCCGCATAGCGCATCAGCGTGATTTCGACTTCCGATTTGACCGGACGGATGCGGCGCAGCGCATCGTCCGCGTCGACGATCTGAGCATCCGGCGCAGCTTCGGCGATGGAGGCTTTAACCGTGGGCCAGTCGCCGGCGATACGTCCCTTGGTCAGGCCCAATTCCCTCAGCGCGCGCGCAAGAGCGAACTTGAGGTTGGGACGCGCCGCTTCCTGCATCACCGCCTGCTCGATAACGCTGAATCGTTCGTGTTCGATGCTGTCGAGCGGCATCTGCTGTAAATCAGGATAGATCGGCAGATCGTCCATGGTCAGCGCGGCATCTTCGGCCGCGCCCCCCGGGCCTTCGTACAGGTAGGCCGGGTAGTCGCTGTGCTGCGCGTCGAGAGCGATGGTGTAATAGAACAGGAAGGCCGGCGCGACTACCGACAGCCGCTGCTTCGGCTCCCGCGCGATGATGGCGTAGACACCGGGCGTATGCCCCATCTTCGTCGCGGTCAGGTCGAGCCCGGCGGCGTGATAAAGATTGGTCCCCTGCCCGACGACAATGGCATCGAGACCCAGCTGGGTCATCACCTTCTCGGCCTGCTCGAAGTTCATGCGCGGGCCGTAAATGGGTGGCGGCACACTGGGCGTGAGATTAAGCGTCCCCGCTGAGGCCACGGACGGCGCAGCCAGACCAGCGGCCCCCGCGCCCAGTCCGGCAAACGTACCCAATGCAGTGCGTCGATTCAGCATGATCCCTCTCCTGCTGGTTTGCGATTAGAGAATGATGAACGGATCTTTTTCGGTGTTCAGCGGCTCATAACCGGTCGCGGTCACCCGGAACAGATCCTCGTTGTGGCCGGAACCCCAGCCCACCTCGAGGTACGGCAAGTCGACAGTCAGCACCATGTTCTCTTCGAGCACATGATCAAAGCCGTCGATACCGAACTGTGGCAGGCGCGACGGATTGTCGTCATGCTGCAGGCCGACCGAGTGCGGCGTAACAAACACGGCGTGCTCGGGCATACCGTTCTTGACCATGGTGTCGAAACCGATCCGGCGGAGCTCGGAATACTTGACCCCCGGCTTGATCGCGTCGAACACCACTTCACGCGCAGTCTGATTGGCCTTGCGGCGCTTCTTGGTCTCCGCATCCGGCTCGCCAATGATAAATGTACGCGCGGTGTCGCCCATGTAGCCTTTGAAGCTCGAGACACAATCCATCAGGAACGGCTTGCCTTTGACCATGACGCCGTCAGGAAAGCCGCCTCCCGGCATGCCGGCGAGAAAACTGTCCATGCGGTTGCCGCGCTGAGCGCACTCAAACAGGAATATGTTCTCTATGTCGTCGTGGGTCATCCCGGCTTCGATCTGCCGGATGGTGGCAAGACAGGCATCGCCGTTGCTGCGTCCGCCGACGCGCTGATAGGCCAGCTCCTGCGGGGTTTTGACCATGCGGATGTACTGGAACACACCGTAGCCGGGCACGCACTCGACACTGTCGCGAAGGTCGGTCTGCGCAAGAAACCCGGCGATCCGCATATCGTCGACGGCAACCTTGCCCGACGTGATGCCCTGCGCCTTGAGCGCACGGGCCAGGGCCCAAGACGCGCCGGCGGCGAGACCGTCGGCATATTTGTCCTGAACCGCCGCCCAGGCCTTCTCGCGCTCGGTCAGCTCGACGTCATCGCGCACGTGGTAGCGCCGCGTTCGCCCGCCCTGTTCGGGCTCAACCGGTAATCCGTCAGAGTTAACATCGGCCGCGTTCCAGCCCCCAAAGCCGTAGGGCATGATGTCTGCCGTCTCGCGCGTGCCGTTGGCTATGTCCCAGGCAGCGGTGGTTCCGCCAGTGACAAGATAGATCGGTGCCTGCGGGTCTGCGGCATAGGTCGCAAAGCCGGGATACTCGGTGATGAATTTCATACCGATGGTTCGGATGTTGGTCAGATACGTCACGTTGATCGGGTTAAGCGCGATCATCCCCTGCAAGCCGAAGCGGGTGAGGATTTCGGTGGCGCGGTCGCGGTTGACCAGAAGTCGGCCGTCGATTTCCGGTACCGGAACCACCGGCTTCGCATGGGCTGGGGCGGCAGCGCCGCCGAGAGTCGCCCCGGCCGCGGTTCCGGCAAATGCACCCAGCGCGGCGCGGCGGTTGAAACTGGGACTGTTCATCTGAATGTCTCCTGACGTCTTGGCCACAACGCTTGCACCCGCCGGGCCGGCGCACAAGAGGCGCAATCGCCATGGCCATGGCCTGACCGTCCTGTCATGATCACCGCCATGGCGTACGGCGCACAGGAGACCGGACATGAAACGCAGAACCGCCCTTAAAGGACTTGGCGCAGCAGCAGCGTTGCCTGCGATGGCCCGCGCAGCGCAGGCCGGCGAAGGACTCGGCGGTCTGATCGCGCCAGTGGGTGATGAACTCGCAGCCTTGAGACAGCCGCTGATGAACATGGCGCAGGCCCAGGCGGTGATGGAGGAATACGACCTCGCCGGCATGCTCGCGCTTAACCCGGTCAACATCTACTACCTGACGAACACGATTCCGATCGGCGCCAAGATGCGCTGGGAGTATCCGTCCTTCGCCAGCCTACCGCGCGATGCGGACCAGCCGCGTTTCCTGGTCACCACCACGGCGCAGCTGTGGGACATCGTCAACGGCGACCGTTGGGTGCCGGACGTCATCCCCTACTCCGGCCCGGTAAACGCCGCGGAGTACATGGGGCCTGACGCCAAGCCGCTGAGCGAACAGCCAATGGCGGGCAACCGCGGCTACACGGTCAACGGCGGCGTGCCGTTGACCGAACGGGAACTCCGCTGGGTCGAGAGCCAGACCAACGTGCGGCCCTCACCGACGCCCGAGTGGGCGCTGGCCCGCGCAATGAAGGAATCCGGCATCACCAAGGGCCGCGTCGCGATCGACGACATGCGCATCAAGCACCTGCTGGAACGCATTGGCCAGGCCGACAACATCGAATTCGTCGACGGCGACAATCTGTTCCGGCGCATCCGCTACATCAAATCCGAACCGGAAATCGCGCTGATGCGTCTGGCCGGAGAGAAAAACGCCCAGGCGGCCTTGGCGACAGCGCGCTCGATCGAGAAAGGCATGAGCTATCCGGAGATCGAGCGGCGCTTTCTGGCCGAGTGCGCGGCGCGCGGCAATGCCATGACGTTCATCCTGGCGGGTGTGACTCTCGGCCTGCTGCCCGATGCGGAAGTCGTGCCCGGCAAGCCGTTCCTGATCGATGCGGTGTCGAACTTTCATCAGTATCACGGCGACTTCGCCCGCTCGATCGTGCTCGGCGAACCGAGCAAGGAAGTCGTCAAGCGGGCCAACGCACAACAGGCGGCACGCGAGGCGACATTCTCGATCCTCAAGCCGGGGACGACATACTCGGACATCCGCGCTGCGGGTTTCGATGCGTTCAAGAAAGCCGGCGGCAATCCGGACACGCTGATTGTCAATCCGCACTCTCTTGGCCTGCAGCACACGGACCAGCCCTACAACGACGCCAACCCCTGGCGCGGCGGCGAGGACATCGTGCTTAAGGCCGGCATGGTGATCACCGTCGACCTGCCCTACATCGAGGTCGGCTTCGGCGCAGGGCACAACGAGGACCTGCTGCTGATCACCGCAGACGGCTACGAAGTTCTGAATTCCGAGGAAGCGCCGCTCGTCATCGTCTGAGGCTGCGCCCCCCACTCTCGGCATCGCGGCAGCCCCAAAAATCTAATCCCCGCGCCAGCGAGGAACGAGCCCATGCACCCGGCCCTGCGGCCCGACGCTGGCCGCTTGGGCTGGCCTGACCGAAAACGCCGATGCGGTGGAGTCGATGATCGCAGCCCAAATGGTGGCCACGCATGATCTGTCCATGATGGCCATCGCCCAGGCGATCCACCGCGCCAACGCGACCGGATACTTCGGCGGTTACATCAACGACGCCTGCAAGGTGGCGCATGTGAATTTGCAGCAAATCGAAACTCTCGCGCGCTACCGCACCTGGCGTATGCGCGAAGCACAAGCGGCGGTCGCACGCGAGACGGTCGAGTGAGCAAGACCCGGCACACAGGCCGAAGCCTATGCGGCGCGCGGACCCGAACAGGCTCGCCTTGCCGTCTGCCGCCGGTCAAAGGCAAAACCCGCTGCCGCATGCACGGCGGGGCGAAACGCTCCGGCGGCCAGCCCGGCAATCAGAACGCCTTCCTGCACGGCTATTACTCCGCCGCCGCGCGCGCCGAACGCAAACGCCTGGCCGACCAGCTGCGCTGGATCAGAGCCCAGATGAAGGAGATCGCAGATCTTCAGAAAAAGCCGGGTGGGCAAAGGCGATCCGATAAGCCATGCTGACTCCAATCAAAAAAGCACCGGAATGGGGACCTCATGTCAGACCAGGCCAACGACAACACCGCGCCGAAAAGCATTCTCAGCCATGTCTCCATTGGCACCAACGACATGGCGCGTGCGACCGCGTTTTATGATGCGGTGATGAAGGCGCTCGGTTACGGACGGGTCATGGAGCACGGGGATGCCGCCGTCGCCTACGGCACGGCGTTTCCGGAGTTCTGGGTGCAGGCACCGATCGACAACGACGCGGCTGGCGCGCCGTCCAACGGCACGCACTTTGCCTTTTTGGCGCCGTCGAAAAAAGCCGTCGATGCGTTTCATGCCGCCGCGCTGGACCACGGCGGCAGCTGTGACGGACCACCCGGCCCGCGGCCCGAATACGGCGAGCCCTACTACGCCGCCTTTGTGCGCGACCCGGACGGCCACAAGATCGAAGCGATGATCTGGGACGGCCCGCTCAGCGGCGGCTGACAGTCGCTTCTCAAACTCTTGGTTCCCTATCGCGCACGCGGCACGGACATAATCGGATGGTCCGGCACACCGGCTCCGAGATCGATCCAATCCGAGTCAGGCAAATCGAGGTAACGGTCGGAATGTTCGCCGTGCGGCAGGTGGTGCAGGACATCAGAATAGGACACCAAACGCCCTGGTCTACCGTCCGCTCGGCGGCATCCTGGTGACGTTCGTTTCTGTCTCTCATCGGTCACTCCTCAATGGTGACGATGAGCCAAAATTACTCCCTTACGCAATCACCCCAATCTGTCCCATTGGTGCTGACGGGGGACAGTTCAGGACCTACCGGCGTGATGGACGTAATCGTCCGGACACCGTTCTCTAACACCGCCCCCGGCGCTCCGCAAGACAAGGGCACGGCCGAAAAATTCTCTTAATAGTAGTGGTCAGCCCAACACTTTGGAGTGCCGAGTCAATCTCTTCAGAGCGCTCAGTCAAACTCTTCGGCGCGCTCAGTCAAGCGACGCGGGCGCGTCCGGAAGATTGAACAGCCGGATCGCTGTATTGCGCAGCAGCTTTTTCCTCGGGTTGGGACGGAAGTTGTGCTCGTCCACTTCCTTCATCGCGCGGCGCGGATCGACCACGGGAAAATCGGTGCCGAACAGAAATTTATCCTGCCCGTAGGTGTTGGCATAGTGCACCACGGACTTTGGCCAGTACTTCGGCGCATAAGCGTCGCCGGCCATGTAGACGTTCTCGTGCTTCCAGCACATGGCGATCATCTCGTCCGCCCACGGCGTGCCGAGGTGAATACCGATGATTTTGAGTTCCGGAAAATCGATCGCGACCTGATCGAGCGTGATGGGACGGCCGACCGACGGCAGACGGCGTTCCTTTGAATAAATCAGGTTCTGACCGACCTGCATCATGATCGGTATATCGAGCTCGCAGCACTTGGCGTAGACCGGATAGATCTGCGGCTGATCCGGGGCGATGCCGAACCAGTGCGGATACCAGTGGGCGCCGACGAAGCCGTACTCCTTGACCGCCTTTTCGAGTTCGTAGATCTGCGCCATGCCGCGGGTTGTGTCGATGCCGGCCAGCCCTGAGAAACGGTCTGGGTACTTGGCACACACTTCCGCGATGCGCTCATACGGGATTTCAGTCGAGCCTTTGATGTTCATGTCGCCGCAGCGCACGGCAATGAGGAAGGAGCGGTCGATACCGGCCTCGTCCATCATTTTGATATAGTCCTCGATCTCCACACCCTGGCGGATCGACCCGTCCTGGCGGACCTTCTCCTGGAACGTGGAATCCGACGCGATGCGGCCTTCCTCGAACTCCCGCGGCGTGCGGATGTTGACGACAATGTCGATAGCACCAATGCGGTCCGTCATGATGCAGGCCTTTACTTATTTGTGGATGCCGGACTTAACCGTGATTGCGCCGTGATTAAGGGGCGTGAACGTTGGCGTCAAGGCATGGAACGGGCCTAGACTGGCGGGATCAAGGGAGGGACCGCCATGACAACCCGTATCGCACCTGTTTTTGCCGTGATCGCTATACTTTTGGCGTCGCCGGTCGCAGCGAAGGACGTCGCCGAGAACGTTATCACCCTCATTACCGACGACGGTGCGCACGTGCCCGCGCTGCTCATGCATCCGGCCTCGGGGATCAACACGCACAATCCGGGCGTGGTGATTCATCACGGCGGACCCGGAGGCCATCCGGCGCGGGGCTGCTGCGCGCCCCGCTGGGCGGGCGAGCATCTCGCCGGGCTCGGCTACACGGTGGTGAGCCCGCTGTCGCGTCATTCCTCCGGCCGGGACGCCGGCACCTACCGCACCGAACCGTTCGAAACCGCGACGCTGGATGTCAAAGCGGCGGTGGACTTTCTCGATACCCTGGGTGCCCAGGACATCATTCTCGCCGGGCATAGCTTGGGCTCGATCCGCGTCAGCAGCTACATGGTGGATACGCAGGACGCCCGCGTGAAGGCGATGGTGCATTACGCGCCGACGCGCGACATGGCCGACTGGATGCGCGCCAACATGGGCGAGGACCGATATTTGGCTGTTGTGGACAAGATGTCGCGGATGGTCGCTGAAGGGCGCGGTGATGAGATGACGATAGAGGTTTACGAACCATCTCCTCCGGCGCCCCCAGGTAACGAAAGCGCGTCGGTGATGACCGCGCGCAACTGGCTCAACTGGTGGGGCCCCGCGGCGCTGACCAGCAACAGCGTCGCGCTGTCACAGATCGCTCTGCCGCAACTATTGTTGTCCGGCGACGAGGACACCTTCGTCACCATCCCCTACATGGAAAAACTCAAAGCCGCCGCGGTGAAGGCGCCGCGCGTCGACCTGCGCTGGTACGAGGGCGGCATCGGCCACCTGTTCGAGGGCGCGCGCGCAGAAGCCTCCCGGGATACATCCGACTGGTTGGCAGAAATCGGTCTCGGCCCGCGCCCGGCGGTGACGACGCGCTTCGTCGACACCAACACCGCCCATGGGCCCGAACGCTCCGGCGTGTTCTACAGCCCGGCGGACGGATCGGGCGTGGGCAAGACCGCGTTCATGGTCATTTACGGCTACGGCGGCGACATCCTGTGGAGCTCGAATCATTGGCTGTGTGTGCGCCTGGCACAGCAGGGACACAGCTGCCTGGCGCCGCAGACCGTGGGCGGCGGCCCCAACGCCATCCGCACCACATTGGAAGCGGAAATGCCCGATTTCGCCGCGTGGTCGGCCTGGCTCGGAGAGCAAGGCTATGAGCGCATCGTTCTCGTCGGCCACAGCTGGGGCGGCATCCGCATCACCCGCTATCTGGTGACCTCCGAAGACCCGCGCGTGGTTGGCATGGTGTATCTTGCGCCGACCGCCGATGCGCCTCAATGGGCCGAACAAGACTTCGGCAAAGAGGCCTACAAAGCCATCGTCGCCGAGGCGGAAGCAGCCGTCGCGGCGGGTGACGGCAACCGGGTTCTGGTCACCGCACCTTTCCGCATGCCGCCGCCCGCCCCGCAAGGATCGGCCCGGCCGCGCCCGCAACTGGCGGCGAGTTTCTTGTCGCACTGGGGCCCGGACGCCGACACCGTGCACACAAAAGATATGCCCAAGGTGAAGGTGCCGGTGCTGGCCATCGCCGGCAGCTTGGACCCGTTCGTCGATCTCGATTACCTGAAAAGGTTCACCCGCTCGGCGGGCGGCAAGGGCGACTACCGCTGGTATGACGACGGCGCCCCGCATTCCCTGGTGGGCTGGGAAGAGCGCACGACGAGCGACATCATGGCGTGGCTGAACCAGCGGGTGGAGTAACAACCAGACTTACTGCTGCTCTTGCTGCGCCTGACGGGCTTTCGCCTGCTCGTCCCAGGCGTCGGGGGCTTTGGCGCCGAAGGCGTTGGGGTTCATCTGACGGGTGACGATGGGCAGGGTCGAGCCATCAGGATCAAAAAACTGACCGGCGGTCTCGACGGTCAAATCGTCGACGATCTTTTTCAGATGAGTCGCGCTTTCCTCGGGCTCGAACACGCCCATGCTCAGGGTCGATTTGGATTTGACGAAACCGGGATGGCCACAGGCCACGGCGATACCGCGCGGGCCAAGGATCAGCGAGAGCTGCATCACCACCTGATTGAGGGCGGACTTCGATGAGCGGAACAGCACCATGCCGGCCGGCGGCTTGGCGCCGATGCGGCTGGAAACAAAGAACATCTTTTTGTGTTGGCTCGCGGCGACGTTCTCAACGAATGCTTCGGCCAGTTTCATCTGCGCCATGCAGTTGACGCGCAACGCATCCATCCAGGCGTCGTAGTTGGTGGCTCCGAATTCATCCATCGGATTATCGGTCTTGGCCGCGTTGCCGAGCAGGACGTCGATGGGGGTGTCGCCGATCTCCGCCGCCAGGGCATCGATAGAGGCAAGTTCGTTGAGATCGACGCGATGCACGGACAAGCGGCCGGCGTGTTCCTCGCCCAGCTTTTGCAGGTCCGTCGCGCCATCCGGCTCGCGCACTGCGGCGATGACGGTCCAGCCGTCTTTGAGATAGACCTCGGCGAACCCGAGCCCGAGGCCGCGGTTGGCCCCTGTAATCAAAACCACCGGCATCAGCTGTCGTCCCCTGCGATGATACCCGCCGCTTTGAGCCGTGCGATAACGTCGCGCTGCACGCCGGCCATGTGGTCACGCGACGGCGATCTATCCGCCAGCGTGTTCTTGGGCCAGATGTCCTGCGCATAGGTGTCTCGATAAAGATCGGTGCGTTGGCGGGTGAGAAAATTGTTGATGTCCGGCCGGCTGCGGTAATGGCGTAGAGCGGAGATGTTGATGTCCGCCGCCGCGGTCATGGTTTCCCCCTGCCCGGCTTCCGCCAGCACGCGGCCTGTGTAATCGATCACGCGCGAGCCGCCGTCACAGGTGTGCTCCCCCATGGGAAAGTCTTTGTGCGTGGCGACGTTGGCGGACACGACATAGACGAGATTTTCAATGGCGCGCGCCTGCTTCATCACGTTCTTGGGATTGTGCGCCAAATTGAGCGGATCGGCGCACGGATGGCAGACCACTTCCGCGCCGCGCAAAGCAAACGTGCGGATCAGTTCCGGATATTGCATTTCCTCCGACGCGACGGCGCAGAGTTTGCCAAGTGGCGTGTCGGCGACCGGAAACACGGCTTCGAGGCCGTACAGGTCGAGATACCTGTCCCAGTAGTCATGGGGCGTCGGCGTGAACACGGAATTGAGGCGCCGGTACCGCAGCGCAACTTCCCCCGCGTCATTAAAAATCACGCAGGCCTGGAAATAGGTGTCGGGAAAATGCTCGTCGCGCTCGTAAGCGTTGACGCAGAGATAAATACCATTGTCCTGCGCGACGGCGGCGAGCGCTTCGTATTCAGGCCCGTCCACATCCAGCGCCGCCCAGTCGCGCCATTTGTCCGGCGGGGCGCCCATGGAGAAGTTGGTCAGAACGTATTCGGGCAACACGACGAGCTTCATGTCGTCACCGCCGATGTGCTTGGTGCCGGGCACCAGTCTGGCGATGCGCTCGATAGCCTGCAGGATCATGCCGCGCGCGGTCTCCTTGTCCGGACTGGCGTTGATCGGATGGCAGGCGGTCTGCAGCGCGCAGGCGCGGTAAATGATCATGCGTGCGTCTCTCCCTCAGCGCGGAGAGTAGTGCGCGCGGGCCGGTTCGCCAAGGTAGCGAATGCTATTCTGCCGCGCGCAATCCGGTCCTGTACCAGTTAACCTGACGCGTGGCCCACATGATCCCGCACAACACCGCAAACAGGAATACCGCACCGGTCAGCAACGCATAGTCTTCCAACTGCAGGATCAAGCATAAGACACTATAAAGCACGGCAAGGCCGAGGCCGATTATCTCACCTTGTGACGCTCCTGCCGCCGCTCGCACGTATAACGACACCTGGGCCGTAACAGCCAGCGCGCCGACCCCGTAGGACAGACCGAACGGCAATACTTCTGCGAGCGCAAGCACCAGTGCGTAGAACAGCGCAACGGCCAAACCGATCAATCCGTATTGGACGATATGGGCGCGCAGACCGGTTAGAACTTCGCATAAGAACACAGCAGCGAACGTTGTCGCGATAAACAACAGGCCATAGCGCACAACGCGTTGAAGTTCCCTATACGTGGAAATGGGCTGCAAGAGGGTCACGCCGAAAGTCGCCATCTGTCCTGGTTGAAGTTCGTCGATGGGCCGCAGATGGGTTTGGAAAGAGTCGTAGATCGCCGCCTCCTTGGTGAAGTGGCCGCATTCATGACCGCTCAACCGGTCGAAGCGAAGGAAACTTCTGGGCGTTGTAATGGCGGTTTCGGTGCAGCCGAGCACCCGTAGGGCGTATGGTTAATTGAATGCGGCCGGATCCGGCAACAATCTGAGCTTTAGTTTCATAGGATCATTCTCGCGCAGCCGTATCGATTTACCGATAAACGCGGGATTTGCGGCTCTGCAGCCCCATGAATCTGACGATTGGGTGACGGCGGCTCGTCTGAGGTCGTATACACTTTTACGCGAATTTCCAATTCACCCGAATATGTGGGCGAACGCTATGTTCGATTTCATTCAAAACTTCTTTGCCACAGACGACTTTATGCCCCACGGGATGTGTTACCTGTGGCGGCCGGACATGGTGGCATTGCATGTCGTCTCCGACGCGATGATCGCAATCGCGTACTTCACCATCCCTGTGTTCCTGTACACTTTCGCGCGCAAAAAGAAGGGTGTGGCCCATATCTATGTGTTCCACCTGTTTGCTGCGTTCATCATGCTGTGCGGCCTCACCCATGTGATGGGGATCTGGGTGCTGTGGAATCCGGACTACGGCACGCAGGGTTTGCTCAAGCTGATGACGGGTGTCGTTTCGGTGGTCACGGCCATATTGGTGTGGGTGCTTCTGCCGACGCTACTGAAACTGCCGACGACGGCGGAACTGGAAGAGGCAAATTCCCGGCTGGATATTTTCCGGCGCGTCCTCGATGCAGCGCAGATTGGCGTGCTGATTAATAAGACGCGCAGACTCGGCGGTGAAATCATCTTCGTCAATCCGGCCTATGCCGACATGGTAGGCTATTCGGAAGAGGAACTAATCGGCCAGCACATCGATAAGTTTACCGAACAAGTTTTCTACCTCGAGGGATTGGATCCGCTGCTGGATGGCATCGCGAACGGCGAACGGGCGTCGTCCATCGTCACAACCTGCCCGCGCGGCGGCGAGCAGTTCCAGAATGAAATCTCCATGGCGCCGGTGACGGGTGCGGACGGCGCATTCACCCATTGGGTGAGCTTCAACTCCGACGTAACCGAGCGGATTGAGCGTGAAGACACCTTGGCGGAAAACGAGGAACTTTTCCGCGCCGCGTTTGAAACCACGCCGCAGGGCATTGCGCTGCTGACCATCGAAGGCAAGTGGATTCGCGTTAATCAGGCTCTGTGCAACATGCTGGGATACACCGAGGAGGAACTCCAGGAGACCGATTTCCAATCCCTGACACACCCTGCCGATCTGGACAGCGATATGCGTGAGGTCCGCCGTCTGCTCAAAGGCGAGATCGACAGCTACGAGATGGAGAAACGGTATATTTGCAAAGACCGGTCCATCGTGCCGGCTCTGCTGAGCGTTGGGCTGGCGCGTGACCGCGCCGGAAATCCGCTGCGGTTCGTCTCCCAGGTGTTCGATCTACGCGAACTGAAGAAAGCGGAACGCGAGGTTCAGCAGGCCAAGCGCTTGTATGAAGCCATCGAACGCAACACCGACATTGCCATCTTTGTTGAAGACATGACCGGCATGTTCGGGGTCTTCGAAGAGTTGAGGGCGAACGGAGTCACCGACATCCTTGAGGAAATAAGAAACGATCCAGTAACCGCCAAGGCGATTGGTCACGGGATTGTCTTGCAGGACTGCAATGACGCCGGCCTAAAACTGCTGGGCGCTAAAACCACAGAAGAAGTGTTCGAATTCGGCTTCTTCAAGCGCCCGGAAACCCAGCGCAGCGTCGGTCCCATGCTGAAGGCGCTGTTCGAAATGCAGGAAACCGCGCGCGGCGAGGCGACATTCAAGACCATCGACGGCCGCGAGATCAGTTGTGTGTACTCCCTGCCGGTGCCGCGGTCCCTTGAAGAAGCCAGTTACGTGCCGTTGCTGGTGGTCGAAGTTTCGGAACTGCGGAAAGCACAGGCTGCCGAAGCCGCAAGCAAAGCCAAGTCGGAATTCCTTGCCACCATGAGCCACGAAATCCGCTCGCCGCTGAACGCAATTCTCGGCAACATCGAACTGGTCGGAATGCGAAATCTGGATACGGAAACCGACAACCTGGTGCGGGAAGCCAGCATGGCGTCGAAGTCGTTGCTGGCGCTGATCGGCAACATTCTCGACTTCTCGAAGATCGAAGCGGGCGCGTTGACCATGGAAGCGCGGCCAATGAACCCGGTGAACCCACTGCATGAGACGGTGGAGATCTGCATGGTGCAGGCCCGTAGTAAAAACGTAGGTTTGTCATACGCCATCGCCGCCGATCTTCCGCGCAATGGCATCGGCGACGAAAGCCGGCTCCGGCAAATTCTGATTAACCTGATCGGCAACGCCATCAAGTTTACCGACAATGGCGGTGTGTTCACGTCAATCTCGGTCGACGAATGGCGTGACGATACCTGCGTTATGCGCTTTGACGTCATCGACTCAGGTGTCGGTTTCAACGAAGACTCAAGCGGACGTCTGTTCCAACCGTTTGCCCAGAACCGCGCCGACGAAGGCGCCATGCGCGAAGGCACCGGATTGGGTCTGACGATCGCCCGCACACTGGTCGAACGTGTCGGCGGTGAAATTTCCTGCGCGGCCATTCCCGGCAAAGGGGCACATTTCTGGTTCACGTGGCCGTTGCCCAAGGCGGAGCCGCCCCAAAACGCCAAGTCAGCAAATCTAAAAGGGCTGCTCGTCGATGTGGTCACCCACCCCAACGCCAATGCAGTTATTTCTTACTTTGAGTCCCGTCAGGCGACCGTGCGCGTCACGGAACCGGACGGCAGTGCCGATGATGAAACGCTGCCGGACATCCGCGTCGGATTTGCGATGCGCGGCGAAACACTCCCGGACATCCCCGCGGACATGATTCACAGCACGATTGGCATCGCAGTCCTGGAAGAGATATCCGCGAATGAAATCCGCAGCGCTTTGGCGAAGGGATATGCGTACCCCTGCAACCCGTCGAAATTGGAAGCTATTCTCGATAGGAACCTTCCGCGCCTTATAGAGTTCGAGGCACAGGGCGGGCACGGAAAAAAAGCATCGGGCACGGCCTCTCGGGTCACAGACGCGCTGAATGGTAAACACCTTCTTGTTCTGGAGGACCGGCCAGCCAATCAGATGGTGATTCGCCGCCAGCTGACGTCCCTCGGAATTTCGTGCACCATCGCGGACAATGGGGAATCCGGCTTGTCGGTCTTGGCCAGCGGCGAGAAATTTGACGCCGTGTTGTGCGACTGCTCCATGCCGGTGATGGATGGTTTTGCATTCACCGAAGAACTACGCCGGCGTGAAAAGGAGGATACCGCGCCTCGCCTCGCCGTCATTGCGCTAACGGCAAATGCGTTTCGAGAGGACGTCGAACGCTGCATGGCGGCCGGCATGGATGACTTCATCAGCAAGCCGGTGAGCCGCGACAACCTCGCCGCCACGCTGGCGCGCTGGACGGAAAAAAAGCCGAGCGAGAACAGCCGCGATGCCGCTGTGCGCAAAGTCGATGACGCCATCGATTTGGCCGCGATTAGCGAGTTGCTGGGCGATGACGACCCAGAAGGTATCGCCATGATTCTTCAGCAACTCAAGGAAAGCGCGCCGAAAAGCCTGAACGATGTCGCGGACGCAGCCGCCAGCGGCGACGGCGCGGGCTTGGTAAAAGCCACCCATGCCGCCAAAGGCGAGGCCCTGAACTGCGGCGCGCCGAAACTCGCGGACCTGTACTTAGCCCTGGAACAAGACGCAAAGCGTGGAAACGTCGGCAACATCGACAAACGCTTGGCCGAAATACGAGCTGAGGTCGGACGCGTCGTCGCGGCAGCGGACACTCACGTGGCGTCCTGATGATGACTGGCATTGATCCGCCTGATCGCGGCACCGGGCCGTGAGCGCAACGTTGCTCGGTGTCTTCGGCGCCTCCTTTTTGGCCGCCACGATTCTGCCCTTCTATTCCGAAGTGGTGCTGGCGGCCGCGCTCGCTGATCCTGACGTCGCCCGCGAAACGCTGTGGGCGGTCGCGACAATCGGGAATACGCTCGGCGCCGCCGTCAACTGGTGGCTTGGCCGCTATGCCAATCATTTCCGCGACCGCCGCTGGTTTCCGGCCACTCCCCACCAAATGGACAAAGCCGAGGCGTGGTTTAACCGCTACGGCGTGTGGTCGCTGCTGTTGTCGTGGCTACCTGTCGGCGGCGATGCCTTGACGGTTATTGCCGGCATCCTGCGGGTGCGGTTCGATCTGTTTTTGATCCTGGTCGCGCTTGGTAAAGGCGCGCGCTATGCCGCCGTCATCGCCGGTGTCGACACGCTCCTGTTCTAGGCTCGCTCTGTCATTTTCAGGAACGTCTGTTCGACATCGCGCACATAGCGCCGTGTGTTGCTCAGCGGTGAGGACTCCACCACGGGCCTCAGCGTCATCCGGAGCGATGCAAGTTCGCCGGCATTGCCGGCCAAGCCAACAGCCAAATTTCGGTAGTCCTCGGGATTGGCCGCAATGAGCTGCGGCAGACCCACCGTCGACAGAATCGACACACCCGCCCGCGCCACCCAGCGATCGCCGGCAATGGTGACAACGGGAACGCCCATCCACAGCGCCTCCGCGGTGGTGAGACCGCCGCCGTAGGGAAAGGGATCGAGCACAAGATCGACCTGATTATAAGCCGCGAGATGATCTTCCCGCGATGTCCGGCCGAGCAAGATGAGACGGTCGCCGGAAATGCCGGCCTGGTCGCACATCGAAACGAGTTGGGAGATAACGCGGGCGTCCGACAACTGATGGGCCTTGAGCAACAGCTTGGAACCGGGAACGCTGGCGAGAATACGGCCCCATTCGGCGAGACATACACTGTTCAGCTTCACCGTATTGTTCAGCGAGCCAAAGGTGACGAACCCGTTGCGCGTCATCGGCGGCGGGCCGACCGCGACTTTTTGGGACGGCGGCTGAAAACAGATGTAGCTGTCGGGCAGCCGCATGGGCTGCTCGACGAAATATGCGTCATCCCTTTCCGGCCACACGTACCGGTCGGCAATGACATAATCCACTTCGGGCAATCCCGTGGTGGCAACATATCCGAGCCACGAGGCCTGGACCGGCGCAGGCTTGCGGCGCATGACCCCAAGACGGTGATTATCGGAAAATCCGGCCAGTTCGATCAGGAGGTCAACCCCGTCCGCAGCGATCCGCGATGCGGCGTCGGCATCGGACAGATGCTTGACGGGAATCCAGGCGGATGCGTGCTGTTTCAGATCACGCGTAACTTCGTCTTCCTCGGTTTGGTTGGCGTACAGCGTGACGCGAAACCGCGCCTTATCCAGTCCGGCCAGAACGGGCTGAAGAAATCGCCCGACCGGGTGGGAGCGGAAGTCCGGTGACAGAAAGCCGACATGCAAGGGTCCGGATTGGGGTGATGCCGGCACGGCGCGCGCGGCCGCAGGCGGCTTCGGCTGCACCGCCCAGTTGGCGCGGGTGATGTCGAAGATGTCCTGATGCGTCGCACGCGGGTCGTAGTGAATCACCGTGAGCATATTGCGTATCAGGTCGGGATGATCGGGATGCGCAGCCAGCGCCGAGGTCAAACAATCTCTGGCCGATTCAATCGCGCCGATTTTTTGCAGCACCGCCGCCTTGTTGTTCAGCGCGGCTGGATGGCGGGGTTCGAGACGCAACGCCGCGTCCGCCGCCGCGAGCGCATCCGTCCACCTGCCGCTGTCGGAGTAAACCATCGCCATGTTGGCCAATGGTTCCGGCGTTTCTGGATGGTCGTCCGCGAGAGCCCTGAGGCGGGTCAGCGCCTCATCGCTCTGCCCGGCGGCGTGCAGCGCGAGAGCCAGTCCGTTCTGAATGCCGAGGTCCTTGGGCGCAGTCGCCGCAGCCTGGCGCGCGGCCGCCACCGCGCCGGTGAAATCGCCCCTCGCGAGGCACAGCGCCGAGGACAAATGAAGCGCCGGTGCTGAACCGGGGTCGCCGGCAAGCGCGCGGTCCAGCGCGGCGCGCGCGGTGCCAAGGTCGCCGGCCTGATAGGCGGCAAGCGCGGTGTCGTAAAAAGTGGCCGAAGATGAGGACGGATCGGTCACCGCAATGGCGCTGGTTCAGCGCTGCGTGAACTCGAACATCTCTTCGTTCGGTCCTTTGACGAGCATCATTTTGTAATCGTCGCCGTCGCCGTGAATGTCGACCGGCGGCTGCACGATCTCGTACCCCATGCCCGACAACCGCTCGTGCAAGGCCGCGAGGTCATCGGTATCGTGGGTCAGCAGCGAGAAGCCGAGCTTACCGGGCTTCATGCGATCCGTCAGGCGCTTGCCGGTACGGTCGAAGAAGTGCACGCACAGAATCTTGCCGCTCGCTTCGCCCTCATCAGCCCACAGCAGGAAGTGCACGCGCGTGCCGTGGGGCACGCCGGTCAGATCGTCGACTTTGTTGCGGTATTCGTCAGGCGTTTCCGCATCGCCGACGGCAACGAGCCCGAGGCCTTCATTGTAGAAGCGCCGGGTTTCATCGAGATCGCCGGCGACGACGGAGATGGTTGGGATTTCGGAAAACGGACCGTCGGGCGAGCCGGGACGCATGGACGTCTCGCCGTGGACGTGGCCGACCATGATCAGCACGGGCACGCCGTCCGGCCCGGAGAACAGGCATTCCTCGCTGACCGTATCGCCGATCTGATGCTTCACCGGCGGCGAACGGAACACGTAGCCCGCTTTCTCAATCTTATCGACGTAAGGCTGAATCGGGTCTTCGACGTAGAAGTCGATGGCCTTGATGCCGACGTCGGTCCCGGCATCGGGATTGGCGTCGCCGAAGTCGAGTCGCACTTTTTCGGTGGCCGTCGGCGAGTATTCGACCAATCGCAGCCAGCCGACCGGATAGCCCTTGCACGACAATTCGGCAAAGCGCGCTGTGTGCCCGGACGCCAAACCCCAGGCGGCGAGCAGCGATCCCGGCACATGGCCCTCGCGCTCCAGCTTGAGGTCCATGATGTCCCGGAACAGAAACATCGCTTTTTCGAGGTTGCTGACCCCGACGGTCGCCATGCGCATGGCCCCTGCGTACCCACTTTTTGCCATTTCTGAACATCCCTGTTTTTGACGGTGCTTTACGGTGGCCTATTATGGAGACCTCGCACCCGCTGACAACATCAAGTCTCGCAGAAGGGTGTCCGAGAGGGAGGGACCTATGACACGGTGGCCGGTTGCCGCGGGTGCGGCACTTGCAGTCCTATTCGGCGCGATGGCGCCCGCGCTGAGCCAGCCGGCGGCGGAGTCTTCGCCCGGCATCTCGACGCCGTTCGGACGTCTGAGCGCCGTAACCACCGATCTCGGCGATGGCCTGTACACGGTCAGCGCCGGCGGCGCGCGCACGGTGTTCCTGGTCGGCGACGATGGTGTTCTGGTCGGCGATCCGATCACACCGGAGGCGGCGCGGGCAATCCTTGCTGAAATCCGCAAAGTCACCGACAAGCCCATTAAGTATATGGTCTATTCGCACCAGCATTGGGATCACACCCTGGGCGGCCAGGTGTTCAAGGACGAAGGCGCGGAGATCTGGAGTCACGAAGCGTGCCTTGTGCACTTCTATCGCAGCCCGCATCCCAACGTGGTTCTGCCGGACCGGACCTTTCAGATCAAACATGTGCTGGACGTCGGCAACGCGAAGGCGGAGCTGTTGTACTTCGGCCCCAACCATTCCGATTGCACGACGTTCCTATACTTCCCCGCGAACAAAACCGTGCACATCGTCGATACGGTGCAGCCCTATGCGGTCTCCGGTGCGGGCGGCCTGATGAATGATTCCTATCCCAAGCTTTTCGTCGACTCCCTGCAGATGCTGGAGGACAACGTGCCGTTCGAGCGCATGGTCCCCGGCCACGGCGGCCCGTCGGCGCCGCGCGAGGCAGTCACCATCCGCCGCGAGTACCAGCAGGCGCTGCTCGATGCGGTGAAGGCGGAGATGGACAAGGGCACACCCAACGATCAAGTGGCGAAGAACATATCGCTGCCGCAGTTCAAAGACCTGCAGGGCTACGACCAGTATCTGACCGCCAACGCCCAGCGCATTTTCATCTACTATCGGATCGGATGGTGACGCCATGCTGAGATTTCTGGTTGGCCTGACTCTGGTAACCGCCTCCCCCGCGTGGGCCCAGTCGCTCGATCTGTTCACCAAAGCGACGACGGAAGTCGCACCCGGCGTCTATTCCTACGGCGCGTTCACGGCGCGCAGCCTGTTCGTGGTGACCAGCGACGGCGTTATCGCCACCGATCCGGTGAGTCCGAAGAACGCCGCAGACATGCGTGCAGCCATCGCCGAAGTGACCGACCAGCCGGTGAAGTATGTCGTTTACAGCCACCAGCATTGGGATCACGTTCTCGGCGGGCAAATTTTCAAGGACGAAGGGGCCACCTTCATCAGCCATCAGAACTGCATTACCCATTTCGTCCGCCATCCCAATGACGATCTGGTGATGCCGGACCGCACTGTGTCCAGCGACAGCGAACTGACTCTTGGCGATAAAACATTGAAGCTGATGTACTTCGGCCCCAACCACGGCGATTGCATGCTGGTGATGCAGGTCGAGGGCACGGACGTGCTCTACATCAACGATCTGGTGACGCCCTACTCCGTCGGCCTCGGTTTCATGCCCGATTACGATCCCGGCGAGTGGCTGCGCACGCTGAAAGAACTGGAAGCGATGGACGGCTGGACGGAATTCGTCGGCGGCCACGGCATTCCGGTGGCGCCCAAAGAGGCGCTGTCCCAGCGTAAGCGCTACATGGAAGCGCTGATGGCCGAAGTGCGCGCGGGTATCGCCACCGGCAAGCGCCTGGAAGATCTTTACGACACGATTGAACTCGGCGAAGAATTTCGGGAGATGCGCGGCTACGACACCCATATCCGCCGCGCCGCCGAACGCATTTATCATTACTACACCATGGGTTGGTGACATGCTTCGCATGATGGGTTGGTAGCGCGCTCAGCGCGACGGGTTGGTGACATGCTTCGCATGATGGGGAGGTGATTATGAAACTTAGTACTCTGCTTGTTTCCGCATGCCTTACAGCCGCGCCGGTTCTGGCGTGGGAAGGCGGTCCCAGCCGCGACGACCTGATGAAGGCGGCTCCGAATCCTGCATGGAACGGGTTCGTCCTTGGCGGGCACGACATGACCGAGATCGACGACGGGCTTTACATGTTCCGCATGGCGGGGACGCGCAGCATGATCCTCGTCACCGGGGACGGCGTCATCGCCACCGACCCGGTCAACACGGAACACGCCCGGGTGATGCGCGAGGAAATCGCCAAGATCACCGATCAACCAGCGAAGTATGTGATCTATAGCCATGAGCACTGGGATCACTCTGTCGGCGGACAGATCTTCAAGGATGAAGGCGCGACGTTCATCAGTCACGAAAACTGTGCCAAGCATTTCGCCGACCTGCCGCATCCGGACATCGTGATGCCGGACGTCACCTTCGCGGACGATTACACGCTCGAACTTGGCGGCCGCAAACTCGATCTGCTGTACTTCGGCCCCAACCACGGCGACTGCATGGTGGTGATGCGGCCCGATCCCGGCGACTACCTGTTCATCGTCGATCTGGTCACACCGGGCGGCGCGCCGCTCGGCTTCATGCCCGACTATTCGCCGCACCATTACGTGCGCACGCTCAAGGAAATCGAGGACATCGACTACACGGCGATCCTGGGCGGCCACGGCGCGCTGGTCGCCCATCCGTCAGCGGTGACGGAACGGCGGCAGTATTTGGAAGCGCTGCTGGCGGCGGTGAAGGACGCGCGGGAGAGCGGCGTCACCAACATCCGCGAGATGGTGCGCCTGCCTCAGTTCGAGTACTTGCGGGGCTATGACGACCGCATCGAAGACAACGTGCGCCGCATTCAGACCTATTACGGGATCGGCTGGTAACGCCGGCGGAAATTACAGCTGCGTCGGATTCGGGGCGTCGCCGTAGACGGCCTTCGGATCGAAGGTTTTATCGTCTTCCTTGAACTCGAGCAGCTTGGCCGCGTCTTCGACCGGAATACCGGTCGGCACGGCACGGTAAAAGCATGAGCGGTAGCCGACGTGACAGCTCGCCCCTGAGCCCGCGACCTTCACGCGCAGCCAGACGGCGTCCTGATCGTCGTCGATGCGCATCTCAACGATTTCCTGGGTCAGGCCTGATGTCGCACCCTTGTGCCACAGGGCCTGGCGGCTCCGGCTCCAGTAATGGGCCTCGCCGGTTTCGATCGTCTTGGTCAGCGCCTCTTCGTTCATATAGCCGTGCATGAGCAGCTCGCCCGTTTCGGCATCGGTCGTGACCACCGCGATCAAGCCGTTGGCATCGAATTTGGGGGCCAGTTCAGCGCCTTCCTCGACCTGTTCGACCGAGACGCGCGCGGCAAAGGGGGTGTCCGTCATAGTTCTCTCCAATTGGTCGGCGCTAGGTGCCCCCGCGGGCGCGGGATGTCAACCTCCTGACCGAGGCCCAGACCCGCTCTAGCCCGTGCCGTTTCACGCCATTTGGGGATAAAACCGGCCATTTACAAGGGATTCGCTCCGCCTGTGGGCTGGAGACCGGCTGGAATATCGGCTACACACCCGGCCATGACCCCGTTAACCCTGCACAATACGCTGACGCGTAAGAAGGAGCCGTTCGCGCCCGCCGATCCCCAGCGGGTGACGATGTATGTCTGTGGCCCGACCGTGTACAGCCGTGCCCATATCGGCAACGCCCGCCCGGCGGTGGCGTTCGACGTGCTGTTCCGGCTGCTGCGCCACCTGTATGGCAAGGACCATGTGGTCTACGCTCGTAACATCACCGACATCGACGACAAAATTAACGCGGCGGCAAAAGAGACCGGCCGCAGCATCGGCGACATCACGGCGGAAACGTCCGGCTACTATCATAGCGACATGCAGGCGCTCAGCGTGCTGGATCCGGACATTGAGCCATACGCCACCCAGCATGTCACCGAAATGATCGCGATGATGGAGAAGCTCATCGCCGACGGCTTTGCCTACGATGCCGAAGGGCATGTCTTGTTCGACGTTACATCCTTCGACGACTACGGCAAGTTCTCCAACCGCGACCGCGACGACATGATCGCCGGCGCCCGGGTGGAAGTTGCACCCTATAAGAAGAATCCCGGCGACTTCGTGCTGTGGAAACCTTCGAGCGACGACCTGCCCGGCTGGAACAGCCCCTGGGGCCGCGGCCGCCCGGGCTGGCACATCGAATGCTCGGCGATGATCGAGAAACACCTGGGCACGACCATCGACATTCACGGCGGCGGTCACGACCTGATTTTCCCGCACCACGAAAACGAAGTCGCGCAGAGCACCTGCGCCCACGGCGGCGCGCCCCTCGCCCGGTTCTGGCTGCACAACGGGTTTCTGTCGGTGAATGCCGATAAGATGTCCAAGTCACTCGGCAACATCGTCACCGTGGAACAACTGCTGTCCGCCGGACATCACGGCGAGACCATCCGCTTCGCGCTGCTGTCGGCCCATTATCGGCAGCCGCTGGACTGGTCGGAAGACCTGCTGGCCCAGGCCAAGAGCACGCTCGATCGCCTGTACCGTTTCAAAGATCATTTGATCGGCGGCAGCAGCCTGACGCCGAAGGACATCGGCCAGGCCGTTCGGACGCATGCGCCGCCGCAGGACTTTCTCGACGCATTGAGCGACGACCTCAACACCCCGAAAGCATTGGCCGTGCTCTCCGGCATGGTCGACTTCGAAGGACCGGTGGACGTGCGTAAAACGCTGGGTGAGTTCTTGCTCGCAGCCGATCTCTTGGGACTGATGCGCATCGATCCTCAAGTCTGGCTGAAGGGCGACGGCGGAGACGACGACGCAGAGATCGACGCATTGGTCGAAGCCCGAAATGCGGCACGGGCGAATAAGGACTTCGCCGAGGCCGACCGCATCCGCGACGAACTTGCCGCGCGCGGCATCACGCTCGAAGACGGCGCCGGCGGCACCAACTGGCGCCGCGGCGGGTGAGGATGGTCAGATAACCATGATCACCGCCGCTGACACCCGCGCCGAACTCGCCCGCCTGGTCGCCTTCCCGACGGTGTCGCGGGATTCCAATCTGCACCTCATCAATTATGTGCGCGAACGCCTCAGTGCATACGGCATTGAAGCGCGCCTGGTGCCCAACGAGGAGGGCAACAAGGCCAACCTGCTGGCGACCATTGGTCCGAACGTCGAAGGCGGCGTCGTGTTGTCCGGTCATACCGACGTGGTTCCGGTCGATGGCCAGGACTGGAAGACCGATCCGTGGGAACTGACGGAAAAGAACGGCAAGCTATACGGCCGCGGCACGTGCGACATGAAGTGCTTCGTCGCCGGCGCGCTCGCCGCCCTGCCCGACATCGTCAAAGCCGATCTGCCGGTGCCGGTCCACTTTGCCTTTTCCTATGACGAGGAAGTCGGCTGCGCCGGTGTGCCGTCTCTGATCAAGCTCATCACCAAGGAAGTGCCGCAGCCGCGTGCGGTGATCGTCGGCGAGCCGACCGACATGAAAGTCGTCACCGCCCACAAGGGCGTCACCGCCGTGACCGCGACCGTCACCGGACACGAAGCGCATTCGTCGCAGACTCAGTTGGGTGTCAGCGCGGTGATGGCGGCAGGACGGCTGATCAATTTTGTCGCCGAAATGACGGCGGAGAATGCCGCCGGCGCGAACAAAGACTCGAACTTCGAGCCCGACCACACGACGATGACGGTCAATGTCGTTCAGGGCGGCACGGCGCTCAACATCATGGCCGGACAATGCACGCTGACCTGGGACATCCGCTCCCTGCCCGGCGACAATCCGCAAAGTTATATCGACCGCTTCCGCCGCTTCTGCGACGACACTGTCGTGCCGGATATGCGCAAGATCTCGCCGGACTGCAGCATCGACATTCATGTGCGCGCCGGCACGCCCGCCTTGCAGTTCGAGCAGGAGTCCGAGGCCGAACGGCTGTGCCGTCAACTCACCGGCGACAACGCCGTGCGCGCGGTCAGCTTCGCCGCCGAAGCCGGCCAATTCCAGGAGGCCGGCATGTCGACCGTGATCTGCGGCCCCGGATCCATCGCCCAGGCGCATCAGCCCAATGAATTCATCACCTTAGAGCAAGTCGAGCTGGGCACCCGGTTTCTCAATGATTTGATCGAAAAACTCGCCCGCTGAGACCCGCGCCGCGTTAGACTTGCGCATACAGGCCGTCAGGGAGGACGTCATGCGGACCCTCAAACAGGTAGGCACGGTACTTCTTTCTTTGTTCATTGCAGCGCCGGCGCTGACCGAAGAGGCCGCCGCGCCGGGCGGACTAATGGTCGAGCCGGGCCCGTGGCGCGTGGTGTTCGACACGCCGCTCGGCGAGATGCCGTTCACCATCGATCTGACTCGGGGGGGTAATTCCTGGCAGGCGTATTTCGTCAACGGTCCGGAACGCATGCCCGCGGAAGTAACCGAGGTGTTCAACGATTCCTTGGTGATCGAATTCCCGTCATACAACTCCACTCTCGCCGGCGGCATGGTCGACGCGCGCACCATGCGCGGTGTGGCGCACCTCAACCGCCGCGACGGACCAGTGGTGCTGCCGTTTACCGCGACCCATGGCGACAGCCATCGCTTCTTCGACGATGAGTCGGTCGCGGCGGCGGACATCGGCGGGCGCTGGGCGCTGACATCGTGGTCCGACCTGGCCCCGGAGCCACGCGGAGGCCTTCTGGAACTGACCCAGAACGGCAGCGTTGTCGTCGGCACGTCGATGCACACCACCGGCGATGCGCGTTTCCTGACCGGCGTGCTGCGCGGCAACGAGTTGTATATGTCCAACTTCGACGGCGGTACCGGCGGCGTATGGCGCGGCACCTTGAACGAGGACGGCACGCTCACCGGCCAGTCCTATTCCCTCGTCGGGCGCTTCGCCGCCAACTTCTCGGCCAAGCGCGACGCCACCGCAGCATTGGATGACGCCACCAAGCTGACCTACATCAAGGACGGCTACGACAAATTCGCGTTCTCGTTCCCCGATCTCGACGGCAACATGGTATCGCTGGAGGACGAGCGCTTTCAAAACAAAGTGGTGGTGATCACCATCGGCGGCAGCTGGTGCCCGACCTGCCACGATGAATCCGCGTTCTTCTCGCCCTACTTCAATGAGAACAAACATCGCGGCCTGGAAGCGGTTGGGCTGATGTACGAGTATTCAACCGAGTTCGACAAAGCAGCACTTGCCTGCCGCCGCTACGCCAAACGCTATGACATTCAGTATCCGATGCTGATCGCCGGCACGGCGGACAAAGACGCGGCAAGCGAAACCCTGCCGATGATCAACGCAGTGCTGGTCTATCCGACCATGATCATCGTCGACCGCCACGGCGAGGTGCGCCACATCCACACCGGCTTTCCCGGCCCGGCTACCGGCGAACACCATGAAGAGTTCAAACGCGATTTCTACAAGATCATGGACGAACTTTTGGCCGAAGAGGTCTGAACCTTACGGCTCACAAACAAAAACGGCGCGGAGCCAACGCGTTTTCAAGGCGATCTTCGATCGCTACTCGAAAACGCGTCGATTTAATTCAAGAGAGCATTTTCGAACCGCAAAACCGCAAACACTCTTGCTGGAAATGCTCTGTCCCCCGCACCGTTCGTGTTTGGACTGAAAGCTAATTAAGCCTTCTTCGTGCCCAGCACGTTAAGCTTTTTTCGTGCCCAGCACGTTAAGCTTTTTTCGTTCCAAGAACGTTGTAGGGGCTGCGCCAGGCCGGCGGGCCTTGGTCTTCAACCTCGAAGCCGACTTTGCGCATGTGGCCGTTGAAGTCGACCGACGAATAGTCCGGACGCCACACTTCTTCGTTCCAGCGGTGATCGCGCCAGCCGCCGAACTTGGCCCAGGCGTTGCGGCGGCGGCCGCGGCCCGCGCCGGTTTCAAAGTCGATCGGGAAGTACACTCCACCCGGCCGCAGCACGCGGTGAGCCTCTTCAATGATCTCTCTGGTTTTGTCGGCCGGCACTTCGTGATGCAGGATATAAGACGTGACGATATCGAAGTGGTCATCCGGGAATCCGGTGTCTTCCGCCAGCGCCTGACGGAAGTTGGCGCCAATGCCGAGATCGACGCAGCGCATGTGGGCGTAGCGTACCATCGGACCGCCAACATCGATGCCCCAGACTTCCGCGTCCGGGAAGCGCTCCTTCAAGGCCGCCGACAACTGACCGACACTGCAGCCCATGTCGAGGATGCGCAGCACCTTGCCGTCCTTGGGCACCGGCATCTGCGATGCCATGTTGCGGTGGATTTCGTCCTGGTAGTTCTCGGCCCGGTAAAAGTTGTTGGTGCCGTAGTGATAGATATGGCCGGCAAAGGCGTCACCGACATACCCGCCAGGCTGGATGTGGATTTCGTAGGTCGTGTACTCCGGAATATTCATGTCCGGATTCAGTTCGAGCTTGCCCGGACCACGGCTGTCCGTCGCTTCCATTTCGGCGAGGTAGACATCGGCGTTCTCATGGAAGTGCTTCTGCAGCGCCGTCCACATCAGCTGCTGGCCGCTGGTGCGCAACCGCGCCACCGTGCCGATCAGCGGATCGTTCTCAACCACGGGGAAAATTTCTTCCAGTTCGGCCTCGTTGGGATCCAGACCGGCGTCTTCCAGCAAACGTGTAAAGCGCGCCATTGAGGGGCGGTTGCCTTCACGGCCGGACCAAATGCGCAAGCCGGTCAGCATGTCGTCATAACTTTCCAGGTCGAGCTTCGGCAGACGCTCAAGACGCTGGTTGGTTCCGCGCGGCTCGACGTCGCCATCGAACGCGTGCATCGGTGCCGGCTTAGCGGACGACGATTTAGACCCGAACAGGCCGGCGACGAACGAGCCGACAGCGGCGGTCGCGCCAAACAGGGTACGGCGATCTAGCATGGGTGTTTCTCCTAGGTCCTGAGCCGGATTACTTGTTGTCGCGGGTGAACGCGGCGGAGACCGGCAGGTCGCCTTCGCGCAACAGCGGCGAGTAGGTCAGATCGATGAAGCGGTCTCGGTCCTTCTGCCATTCGGCTTCCTGTTCCGCCGTCGGCATGTACTGCTCGATCATCTCGTTGGTCACGCCCTTGTCCGCCAGAAGGGCTTCAAGCACCTTCATGCGGCGGCGGTTCGACCACACTTCCGCGCCCAGCGCGATCAGGCTGGTCATCATGTTGTCGAGAACGGGATTGCCGAGGAACACGGCCCGTTCCACATCCGACGGGATGAAGTCGGACGCATAGGTCGGGCGGTCGGTCTTCAGTGTGCTGGTCGCCATGGTTTTGTCTCCCCAATTGAAATGTCTGCGTGGCAAAAATCTGCCGGTGGCGTATTGATAGCGGACCGGCCGCAGAATCCAAAGCGCAGACGCCCTGCCGTACGCCACACAAACATGGGAAAACCCGCAGTTTTCTGCCGATCCGCAAAGCAGGTTCACGAAATACAGGTCACGGTTTAGACTGAATCGAAATTGGTACGCGCCCGCGCTTTGCGGGTGTTTGGCGCCTGTCTGCGGCACACGTCAGTTCCGCGCAGAAACGGCGGCGTCCGGAGAGGATCCGAATCAGGTGACGAGCAGCGTCCGTCCGCAGATGTTCAACCAACCGGTAGCAGTGGCCACGGCGGCGAGTTTCGCCGTGCCCTTGTTTGCGGCTGTTCTGTTGGGCTGGTACGGGGCCGGTCTTCCGTCAACGGGAGTCGGCTCCGGGTTTGCCATCGTCTACTGGCTGTCGATCCTGCTGACCACCTGGCTGGCCTTCGAAGTCGCCAGCTGGGTTGCGGCCTATGTGCTCAAACCGCTCAATCCGCCGTTCATTGCCGTGATCGCCGCCGGCTGCATTTTCGGCGGCCTGACGGTTCGGCCGTTCGTGATCTATATGATCGTCCAGTTTTTCGCCATGGCGCAAGGCACGGAAGGCCCAAGCGGTCCTCCCGAATTCATCTGGTCGCTGGAGTGGCTCGGCGGCTTCATTCAGGAAGCGCTGGTCATTCTGGTGATGTGGATCGGCGCCAACCTTATGTTGCGCGGTCCGTTCCATCTGCCGCGCTTCGGGTTTGCCCCGGCGGGCACGGCGCGCGCAAGCGTCGAGGCCGCCGATGACGGCCCAGTGCCGGATCCGGAATTCTTCAAGCGCCTGGAAAAAGTCTCACCGGATGCAATTGCAGCAGTCGAAGCTGAAGATCATTACGTACGCGTGCACACGCCGGAGACATCGGAACTCATTCATTACCGATTCACCGACGCTGTAAATGAACTGCGTGGCCACGACGGGCTGCAGGTACACCGATCATTTTGGGTCAACCGCGCGGCCATCGACACCATCGTGCGCAGGGGCCGGTCCTTCGACATCGTTCTCAAAGGCGGTAAACGCGTTCCGGTGGGACAGACCTACAAGCAGTCCGCCGCCACCGAATTCAAGGAATTCATCGCCGATTGAGGATCACGGCAGCGCAAAGGCGACAACCGCATCGCCGAGGTTGTCGCTGACCCGCGACGTGCCGCCGGCGGCGATCACCACATACTGCTTGCCGTTTGCCATGTACGTCACCGGCACGGCAGAGCCCTGGTGCGGCAGGCCCGCGTACCACAGTTCCTCGCCGGACTGCATGTCGAGCGCACGGATTTTATCGTCCATAGTCGCGGCGATGAAGATCAGTCCGCCAGCAGTCACGATAGGCCCACCAATGTTCGGCGAGCCCCAGCCGAACGATGCCGGCACGGTGATGCCGAAGCGCTTCACCTGACCCAGCGGAATCTGCCATTTCATCTGGCCCGTCGACATGTCGATCGCGGCGAGCGTACCCCACGGTGTCGGCGTGCAGGGAATACCCAGCGGCGACATGAAGATCTCTCCGACGGCGGCGTAGGGCGTATCGGTCAATGGCCGGGTCAGGTAGTCGACACGCGCGACGTCGTTGTCTTCCCGGTCGCCCTTGGGCTCGAGCCTGAGGCGTGACGCCAGGTTCTCGGCCTTGATGATCAGCGTATTGCTTTCCGGATCAAAGGCTGCACCCCCCCAGTTGCCGCCGCCGAGCGCGGACGGAAACAACAACGCTTCGCGCAAATCCGGCGGTGTGTACAAACCTTCGTAGCGCATCTTGTCGAATTCCGACTGGCACCAGGCTTTGTCGAACGGCGTGACGCCAAACAGATCATCGCGCTCGATGTTCTGTCCAGCGAAAGCCACCGGTAAGGTCGGCACCGGCTGCGTCGGCGCCGCCTTGTCCTCAGGGATGTTCGTTTCAGGCGCCGGATATTCCTCGAGCGGCCAGATCGGCTCGCCGGTGTCGCGATCGAACACGAACAGCCAGCCCATTTTGGTCTGCAGTATCGCGACGTCGCGCGGCACGCCGTCCTTCTCAATCGTCACCAGCAGCGGATGCCCGACCAGATCGTAGTCGAACAGATCGTGGCGTACGGTCTGGAAATGCCAGGCGACACCGCCGGTCGCGGCGTCCAAGGCCATGATCGCGTCGGAATACGGGATCGGGAAACGCCGTCCGCCGCCGTAGTAGTCCGTGGACGGACTGGTGGTCGGCAAGAACACCAGATTGCGGTCCGGGTCCGCGCTCATGGTGGACCACACGTTCGCCGCACCAGACTGATCGCTGTAGCTTTGCGGAATGGGATCGAACTGCCACTTCAATTCACCGGTGCGCACGTCCCAGCCGCGCACAAAACCATTACTCGCATCCTGCACGCCGTCATTGGACGCCTGACCGGTAACGATGACATCGCGGACCACCACGCCGGGCGACGGCATGGCGGCAAAGCCGGTGCCCTTGAGCTCGTAGTCGGCGTTGCTGACACGGCCCGGATGTTCGGTGTCGGCGCCGAAGTCCCGGCACGAACGGCCAGTGTCTGCGTCTATAGCCCACAAATTGCCGCCACGGTCGCCTTTGAACACGCGTTTCTGACAGGCCGCACCCGCTTCCGGTTCGCCAGCCTCCCAGTAGGCGACACCACGGCAGGTGCCGCCGAGCTGCGGCCCTTCGATCAGCGGCTCGCCCGTATCCGGATCCGGCGCATGCGGATCGAATACCCAGATCTCTTCACCGGTCGCAGGATCGAGCGCAAAGACACGATTGAACGGCGTGCAGTAGTACAACATGCCATTGGCATGAATGGGCACGGCTTGCAGCGATGTGCCGCCGGGGTTCTTTTTGAAATCACCTGAGCGATGTGTCCACGCGACCTTAAGGCCGGAAACGTTCTCAGGCGTTAACTGATCTAGAGGCGAATACTGGCTGCCGCCGGTGTCGTTACCGAAATTCGGCCAATCTCCCTCGGCCTTTGCCATGACCGGCGACATAAGCGCGCACACCGCGCCGGCAATGAAATACTTTTTCATAACGAACCCCACCTAAACCCCGAAAGACGCTGCTCTATGGTGCGACACTTTGGCGCGGCGGGTCTAGTGGCCTGACTTGTACCGGTGATGCCAGTGGCGATAGACCCGGCGCTGTGCTACCGGAACCACGGAACCCGCCCCGAGAGCCCTGTGTTACAGCAATTTCCCCTTGCCCTGTTTTTCGCGCGCAACGCCCGCTTTGTGGGCTTCGGGCTGTTCCTCGCCCTGTGCTCGAGTTTCGGCCAGACCTTCTATGTCGCCTTATTCAACGGCGTGCTGGCCGATGACCTTGGTTTATCGAGCAGCGAACTCGGCAGTATCTACGGGGCCGCGACGTTCCTCGGCGCCATCATTTTGATGTGGGCCGGCAAGCTGATCGACGTCATCGATCTGCGTCTGTTCACCGCCGGAGTGTTCGTGATCCTCGCCGCGGCCTGCGTCGTATTCGCCATCGCCGATGCGCCGCTGATGCTGATGCTGGCGGTCCTGGGATTGCGCCTCGGCGGCCAGGGCCTGATGTCCCATACCGCCCTGACCAGTATGGCGCGGTACTTCGAAAGCGAACGCGGGTACGCGGTGAGCATCTCCAATATTGGCTTTGCCGCGGGTGTGGCTCTCTTCCCGTTTGCCGGTGCGCTGCTGCTGCTGCGTACCGACTGGCGCACCATCTGGATTGGCGCCGCCGTTATTCTCATCACGGCGTTTCTGCCTTTTGCCCTGTTTCTGCTGCGCGGCCATTCCACGCGTCACGCCGCGTATCTACAGCGTCAGAGTGACGCCGACGCGGATGTTACAAAGCCGCGCGCACACGGTTGGACGCGCGCCGAAGTTCTCCGGGACAAACGGTTTTACCTATTGTTACCAGTGATGATGTCTTTGCCGTTCATCGCCACCGGAATCCAATTTCACCAGATCGTCCTGGTGGAGGAAAAAGGGTGGGTGCTGGCGACGTTCGCGTTGGGGTACTTTGTCGGAGCGATTTTCAATGTCGCCGGCGGCCTCAGCCTTGGCAGTTTAATCACCAAGCTAGGCAGGGCCGACAGAGTCGTGCCTTGGTTTATCACGCCTCTTGCCGCGTCGATGCTGCTGCTGGTGCTATTCGACTCGCCGGTGATCATTTGGCTCTACATGATCTGCAACGGTTTAAGCGGGGGCATGTTCAGTATCGTTCAGAACGTGCTGTGGGCGGAACTTTATGGCACCAAGCACCTGGGCGCGGTGCGCTCGCTGGTGCTGTCCATGACCATTTTTGCCGCCGCCCTCGCCCCGGCCATCATGGGCTGGCTGCTGGATTACGGCTGGACCATGCGCATGCTGGCCGGCGCCAGTTTGGCGTACATCCTTGTCGCCATGACCATAGCGTCACGGGTTAAGACCCAGCCATGACGGAGTGACATGAACCGCTCACGCCTTGAGCGCGTAATAAGACCAGCACCGACTCGCCCTGCCGACACCCGTATGAGTCGGACAACAAATGACGCACCGAGAAGGACGCCGCCATGTTGATCCTCACGCAAGCCGCTTGGTCCCCGACCGCTCCTAAAGAGTTATCCGCGTTGACGGCCGCCGCGCAGCGCGAAGCGACCCGGCAATCCTCCGATGGTGTCGAAGACGTCCTGCTCCTCCTGCCCCACGCACCGATGAGCGGCGGCACAGCGCCGAGTGAAACCGATGCGATGGCAGCGGTGGCCGATGCGGCCAAGACGGCGGGTGTGTACCTCGCGGGTTCCGCGGTTGTGAAAGCCGATAACGCGGTGGCGCCGCAAACCATCGGCTTTGTCGTCGCGCCCGACGGCAAACACCTGCTGCGCACAGCGAAGATTACGCCCGACCTGATTGAAGGCTTTACCGATACCACAAGCGCCATGGGCCAACCGGCGGACTTCCCGGTTGCGGAACTGCCGTTTGCGAAGGTCGGCATGCTGTGCGGCGAAGACATTCACTTCGCACAGTACGGCCGTGCGCTGGTGTTCCACGGCGCCGAGATCATTCTTAATCCATGTGTCGAGCGGTCCGACCAGCAGTACGATCATCGCGTGATGTCGCGCTTTGGCCGCGCTGGCGAAGGCTGCGCCTATGTCGCCGTCGCCAGCCCGTCGGAAATGGACGACGAAGGCATCAAAGTGAAATTACCGTCGGCGACCGCGCTCTACCGGTGGGAGCGCGAAGCGACAACGGTGCGCGGTGACGAAACCTTCGTTATTCCCGACCTCGACATGCAGCAGTTGCGCCGCAAGCGCGTCACACCGCAGGGCAGTTTCCCAGCCATTGTGCGCGCCGATGTCTATGGCCGCGGCTACCGTGTGGCGGCGAAGGAGTCTGTCCCGGCTGCACCGACCACCCGCGACGGCTGGCTGAAGGAAGCCAAGCGCCGCCTGGACGCGGAGGCGAAGGCACGCGGACCGAAACATCCCAAACCGGAAGAACAGTACGACTGCATGCTGGTGCAGACGGTTGCGCGTTTGATCCCCATCGGCGGCAATGTCGATCCGCGCGAGATCATCCGCAAGAACCTGGACGAGCATTTGGCCAGCGCCGGCAGCCGTCTCAGCGTGCCGACCATGCGCCTGTGCGTGTTTCCGGAATTCTGGCTGACGGGTCCCGGCGGCATTGGCGGCGTCCAACGCACCGTGCAGGACCTGGAACGCATGGCGATCAGCGAAGGCGACGAGGTGTTCGATACCATCGGCAAATTCGCGCAGGATTATAATGTCTACGTTGCGTTCCAGAATTTCGAGGTGCACCCCAAACTGCCGGGCCGCGTGTTTAACTCGGCCTTCCTGATCGACGATCAGGGCAACCATGTGCACACCTACAGAAAGAACCAGTGTGCCGACGTTTGGGGTCTTCTGCCCGATACGACTCCAGGCTCGATTCTCGACGAGTATCTGGATCTTTTCGGTTACGACGCGCTGTTCCCGGTCGCCGATACGCCGATCGGCAAGCTCGCCAACATGATCTGTTTCGACAATATGAGCCCGGAAGTCGCTGGTGGGTTGCGGCGCAACGGCGCGGAAGTGATTCTGCACTCGACGTCGGAGCCGCACGGCGGCGAAGGCCGGCGCGCGTGGGACAACGCCCGGCGCACCCGGGCGATGGAAAATTGCGCCTATATGCTCTCGGCCATGGACGGCGGCGAGTACAAGTCGCACGATTCCGAACATATGACCTTCTTCCGCCGCGGTCATACCCGTCTGGTCAATTACGATGGCAGCCTGCAAGGCACGGTCGACGGACCGGGTCCGGTGTTGCTGCGGGCCCACATTGACCTTGCAGCGCTGCGCCGGTCGCGCGCCAACCCACGCACAAATTTCCAGCTGTGGAACGATCCCATTGTTTACGCGGATGCGTATTCGCCGGACATGGGCTTTCCGAGCAACCTTTGGGCGGGCGACCCGTACGAAAACCCATACATCGGCGCCAAGGAAATGGTCGCGCGCATTCAGAGTTATGTCGATCAGGGCATCTATGTGCCGCCCGTAAATGAGCTCAGCAAAGAAACCAAGAGCCGCACATCGGACGTTATGTAACGGCGGCGGGACAATGTCCCGCCCACCCGCTACACCGCACCTCTTATCTATGTAGAGGATAACAGCCGCGTGGCGGAGATCGGCAAAGCACAAACACGGTATGAAGATGCCCGGCTGGTTACGGGCACGGCCGCGTACACGGACGATGCCGCACGCGACGCCGACGCCTGGATGGTGGTGGTGCGCGCGCCGGTGGCGTCCGCCACGATTACATCCGTCGATATTGACGAGGCGAAAGCCGCTCCGGGCGTGCTAGCCGTCATTACCCGCGCGGACCTGGATGAGGACGGTATAGGGGGGTTCACAACAGCGTTTCCGTTCAAGCGACCGGACGGACAGGACATGCATCGCCCCAGTTTCGGCCTGCTCGCCAAAGGCGCGGTTAAGTATATCGGCGATCCGGTCGTTGCCGTTGTTGCCGAAACCCGCACGCTGGCCGAGGACGCGGCCGAACTGGTCATCATCGATTACGATGAGTCGCCTGCGGTGACCGACGCGATTGCCGCACTGGAAGACAGCGCGCCACAAGTTTGGGATGCAGTCCCTGGTAATGTGTCCTTTGTCGTTGAGCGCGGCGACAAGAGCGCGACCGACACCATCTTTGCCGATGCCGCGCACGTAATCGAACAGGACCTGCGCATCAGCCGCATCATCGCCAATCCCATCGAGCCCCGTGCGGCTGTGGCGAGCGTCGACGCCGGCAGCGGGCGTCTCACGCTGCGCACGGGCACACAAACGCCGCACCGGCTACGTGACACCCTTGCCAAAGACATTCTCAAAATCGATACGGCACAGCTGCGGGTGGTTTCGCCGGACATCGGCGGCGCTTTCGGCATGAAAAACAATCCGTTCCCGGAATACGGGTTGGTTTTGTGGGCTGCGCGCAAACTGAACAAGACCGTGGCCTGGTGCGCGACCCGGATCGAAGCGATGCAGTCGGACTTCCATGGGCGCGATAACATTCTGCATGGCGAACTTGCCTTGGATGCCGACGGACGCTTCCTCGCCATCCGGGTCAAATCCGTGGGCAACCTGGGCGCCTACCTCGGCCCCCTGACACCGCATCCGTCGACGGCCAATGTCGGCGGCATGATCGGCCCCTACGCCATCAAGGCCGCTCACATTGAAGTCACCGGCGTCCACACCCACACGACACCCACAGCGCCCTATCGCGGTGCCGGGCGGCCGGAGGCGACCTACTTGATTGAACGCCTGGCCGATGCCGCGGCTCGGACGCTGGACATCGATCCGGCAGACCTGCGGCGGCGCAATCTGCTGACACCCGGCCAGCTGCCGCACACGACACCGCTGGGCCTCACCTACGACTGCGGCGACTTTCCCATGATTCTCGCGGAGGGCCTGAAGGCGGCGGACTGGGACGGATTTGCGAAGCGCAAACAAGAGAGCGCGAGCCGCGGCCTCCTCCGCGGCCGCGGTCTCGCATATTCCATTGAGATCGCCGGCGGCCCCGCGACGGGTCTGATGCCGGAAACCAGCGACGTGCGCTTCGCCGACAACGGCGATGTGACGGTGATCATGGGGTCGAAGGAAATGGGCACGGGGCACCACACCGCCTACCGGCAAATTCTGTCCGACACGCTAGGCCTCGATCCCGAACGCATCACCGTTCACGACGGCGATACGGACGTTGCCGCATCCGGAACTGGATCGTTCGGCTCCCGCACCATGGTTGCGGCGGGCACGGCGCTGGTGCGGACCGCCGAAGCCATTCTCGATACCGGTAAGCCGCTCGCGGCCGAAGCGCTGGAAGCGGCCGAGATTGACATTGAGTTTGCCGATGGCGTGTTCCGCATTGCTGGCACCGACCGCACAATCGGGTTGCACGACCTCGCCAAGACAGCGGGCAGCAAGCTCAACATGGCGCTATCCGAACAAGCCGACGGCCCGACGTTCCCCAACGGCTGCCATGTCTGCGAAGTCGAGATCGACCCGGATACCGGTGTAACGAAGCTGGTGAAATACACAGTGGTTGACGACGTTGGCACGGTGATCAACCCGCTGATCGTCAAGGGCCAGATGCACGGCGGCATCGTTCAAGGCGCCGGCCAGGCACTGATGGAACAAATCGCCTACGATGGCGACGGCCAGCTCGTCAGCGGCAGCCTGCTCGACTACACCATGCCGCGCGCCGACGACATGCCGCTGTTCACGGTCGAAGCATGCCCGGTGCCGACGAAACTGAATCCGTTGGGGGTCAAAGGCGCCGGTGAAGCGGGAACCGTGGGCGCGCTGCCCGTCGTTGTCATCGCCGCACTCGACGCCTTGAAAGATCACGGCGTCACCGACATCGACATGCCGCTCACGTCAGAGCGCGTGTGGCGGGCTTTGAACGGGACCTAGGCGAGATCAAACAGCAAGACCTCGGCGCCGATTGTTGACGAAAGTGTCACGGTTTCAACATCGCTGATCGCGGCGCCATCGCCTTCGCGCAGAGTCTCCCCACCGAGATCGACGACACCGCGCACGACTTGCACCCAGCCATGGCGCCCCGCGGCGAACGTGTGAGTCACTTCACTGCCGCCGGACAGAATCGTTGAGTACATTTCCGCGTCCTGATGAATCGTCACGGCGCCGTCGCGGCCATTGCGTGACGCGACCAGGCGCAACCGATCGGCGCGGTCTTCGACGGCAAAATTCTTTTGCTCGTAACCGGGTTCAAGACCCGCCTTCTCCGGCAAAATCCAGATTTGCAGGAATCGCCCGCCTTCTGTTTCACTTGGGTTGAACTCGGAATGGGCGACACCGGTGCCAGCCGTCATGCGCTGCACATCTCCCGGTGTGATGATCGAGCCGTTACCCATGCTGTCTTTGTGTTCGAGCGCGCCATCGACGACATAGGTGACAATCTCCATGTCACGGTGGCCATGGGTCGGAAAGCCGGCACCGGGAATAACCCGATCGTCGTTGATCACGCGCAGACTGCGGAATCCCATGTACGCCGGATCCATAAAGCCGCCGAAAGAAAACGTGTGGCGGCTGTCCAACCAACCGATCTGTGTGCGACCCCGGGTGTCGCTATCGCGGATAGAAATCATATCGACCTCCTCAACTCATGTGCTCCTTCGGGATGTTTATTGACCAGAAAGCGCACTGTTTTTGTGTGGTGCCGGGGATATAGGCCGTATACTTTCTGTTAGAAAGTACTTACCGGCCTGTAAGTGGGCCGGGCTTAAGTGGGGTGGGCTTTTGCATGGCGCGTGACTCAGGTACCAGCGTGTCCGTAGGCTGTCCGATGGACAGTGTTCTGCGCATTCTGTGGAAAGAATGGACCACACATATTTTATGGATTCTTAGCACCCACGGTCCGACGCGGTTCAATCAGCTCAACCGGCTGGTCGTCGGCATTTCTCCAAAGGTGCTGACCGACCGCCTGCGCCAGATGGAAAAGAACGGCCTGATCTGGCGAAAGAAAATCGAAACCGTGCCGCCAGCCGTAACCTACGGACTCACACCTAAAGGCGAGGACTTCGACGGAGTCCTCAAGGCCTTTGAACACGTCGCCGAACGCTGGGATGCGGGAGATGCGCCATGAGCACTGTCCTTGCTAAGGCCGGGCACAAAGTGTATACGGCAACGAACGGGCAGGAAGCGGTCGAGAAATGTTGGAAAAAAGTATACGACTTCATCCTGATGGACATGCACATGCCGATCATGAACGGCGTCGAGGCAAGTGCGGCGATCCGCAAGGAGGAAGGTGAGCGCAATGCACCGCCCGTGCCGATCATCGCCGTGACCGCCGACCTGCAGGAACAGGCCAAAAAGAAATGTTTCGAAGTGGGCGTGAACTCAGTGATGGCCAAACCCATCAATTGGGCCGAGCTCCTGAATGAAATCCGTGTGCTTTCCGGCCAGACGGAACGCACAGAGACTGACTCGGTGCCCGCTCCGTCATCAGACGGGCCACAGGACAGCGGGGGTGACGTTCACTTCGAAGACTTCCCGTCACTCGCCATCGAAACCGTGCAAGGGCTTGAGGACGCCTTAGGCGCCGACGTCATTCATCCGATGCTGGTGAATTTCCGGTCTTCGCTGGAAGCGCACATTGAAGCGCTCGACGGGTATTGCAGTGCCGGCGACCTGGATAAGGCAAGAAAGGAAGGCCACGCCATTAAAGGGCTATGCCGCCAGTTCGGCGCCCTACGGAGCGGCGAGATTGGCGCTCACATCGAGCAAAAGGCCGTCTCGACCAGCCAGATCGAACCTTTGATTGAGAAACTTCGCGAAGACAGCGAAGAGGTCGCAGCTAAGTTGAATGCGTATCTCGCTTCAGCCGCGTGAATCGCCGTTGGAGCGGGTGAAGGGAATCGAACCCTCGTCTAAAGCTTGGGAAGCTTTCGTTCTACCATTGAACTACACCCGCGGAGCGCGATCAAAATACCGGCTCTGCCGGGCGGTCACAATGGGTGATCGCAAGACTTCGATGTTGACAAAAGTCAAAGCCGGTTGCGATGGGCACCGTTATGGTTTGTCGAAACCGAATCAAACAGGACGCCTGTTATGCCCTTAAAAACCATCCGCCTGGAACTCGCCCGCACCCCCGATCATCCCGACGGAAATCCCAATCACGGCTACGAGTTTCATGCGCCGCTCGACGGAGATTCCAAACTCGACGTGTCGGAATGGGATAAGAACAAAGAGCTCTGTTCGGTGCGCCGATTCGAGGATGACCTTGAGGACGAGCACGGCGTGCTCATCCACACCCCGGACCACGGCTGGACGTTTTCCTATGTGCCGGACCGCGATGACGATGACGAACCTGTATTCCGCTTGGGGCAGCATGTGCTTAAACCGGGAGAGTATCTCTCCATCACCGAGCACGACGACGTACAGCGCACCTTCGTGGTCGCCAGTGTGAAAGACTACCTGTTGCCAAGCGTGTAAACCGGGGCGCTGCCGGAGCGGTCAGCACATAATGCCGGCGCGTTCTGTCTCGCACATCGGTTCGTCCGTGACCGCCTTTAACGCCATATACTGCGAACCAGCCATTTCGTAAGCGGCGCCATCGCGCGCATTTAGGAACACTTCGATGACGGGCGCCGATTCCAGTTCCTCTGCATCTGCCACCGTTGCCGGCGGCTGACCCTCGAGTGCAACGTCGCATGGGGTTGCAATCTCGATGCTGTCGCCCACCTCTAGTCCCGACAGGCGAGACCGGAATACGTGCGCCACCGTGCCAGACACTTGGCATTCGCCGGGATAAGCGACGGGGGGCCTGAACGAGTCCAGTTCGACCTGAATATGAAAATCGGCACGTAGTCGAACGTTATAGTTCGGCTCGGGCGCGGCATCGGCCGTACCGGCGACAAACGCCGCCAGACCGAACAGCAAACCGCCGGCCAACAGGCCCAGGCCGCTCGGACGGACGCCATCTCTCGCGGCCCTCAAACCGGCAGGCAGTGTGATTGCGTGTTTGAGCATGACGCATCTCCCGTTTTAGGATGCGCCCACCCTGACGCATCAGGGCTTGAGCAGCATTGATTCACCGCAAATGCGGGTCGGAAGACTACCGCGGACCGTTACCAGGGCAGAACCGTGCCATCGAAGTTGAAGAAGGTTGCGCTGCCCTCCAGGGTTGCGGCCTGGATCACGGCGGCCATCTCATCGACTGCCAATTCGGTTGTCCGCAACGGCATGCGGCCACGGGCAGCGGCCATCATGTCCGTATCCACCGGACCCGGGTTGACCAGCACGACAATCACGCCCTGATCCTTAAGACTCGTCGCGATGTTGCGCATGACCATGTTCACGGCGGCCTTGCTGCCGCGGTAAAACGGCTGGCGGTTGGTCGTGACCATGCCAATAGAGCCCTCGCTCGACGTGACAACAGCGACCTTTTTTTCGCCGCTCGCCGCGACGTGGCTGACAAACGCTTCGGTCATCTTGAGCGGGCCGCGAACGTTTGTGTTCATCACCGCTTCGAACGTGGCGTAGTCAATCGAGCCGAACACCTGGTTTCGGGGATTTCCGGTGATACCGGCATTGTTGATCAGAATGTCGATCGGTGTGTCGGCGTACTTTGCCGCCAGGGCATCGACTTCCGCGAAGTCGTTGACGTCGAGTTCCTCGACAACGATGTTCGCGTTACCCGCTGCCAAGGCGCTGAGTTCGTCGGCTTCGCTCGGGTTGCGCGCCGTGGCGATGACCGTGTATCCGGCGGACGCGTAGTGATTAACGAATTCCAGACCAATGCCGCGGTTGGCGCCGGTGACAAGCACGGTTTTTGCGTGTGCCGCCGAGACCGCCATCATCGCCATGGCGGCGATGATGATCAGCGTAACCCGATGGACCATGGAGAGATCGGCGGACGTATCGTCAGACATAACGAGCCCCTTGCGTGGCAGACCGTAAAATGAAACGCGCTTATTTCTTAGCGATGATCCATACCGCGTGAACAATACCCGGAATGTATCCCAGCAAGGTCAGCACAATGTTGATCCAGAAGTGCAGGCCGATGCCGACTTGCAGGAACACGCCGACAGGCGGCAGCAGGATGGCAAGAATGATGCGAATGATGTCCACGGTTTTTCACCTCAGGCGGTGAGCAAATATGACAAACTCAAGTTTATCCCATTCGAGACGCTACGCCACACCCCCTAAATCCGGAATTTCACCGGTGCGTTGCACCGGGGGCATAATTCGCCGAAAGTGCGTTTTATGGACCCTTCTTTTGTCTCCTTGGGCGCGGCTCTTATCCTCACAGCCGGATTGAGCGCGCTGGCCTGGATCGATTTCAAAACCGGTTATTTGCCGGATGTGTTGCAGATCGCGCTCGCAATTTGCGCGCTTATCGTAATTGCGCTGGGGTCGCCGGTCGGGATCGGCTGGACCACCGCGATCATCGGCGCGTGCGTCAACTCTGCCGTGTTCTGGCTGCTGCGCTGGGTGATGACGGCCGCCAAAGGCCGGGAAGCGATGGGACTGGGGGATGTAAAACTCGTCGCGGTTGGCGGCCTGTGGCTTGGTCCATGGGCCCTGCCCTACATTATGGCGCTGGCCGGTCTGTCGACGCTCTTATGTGTGGGTGCCGCCGCAGTGATATTACGCCGCCCGACGTGGCGCGGAGAGATTCCGCTCGGACCAGGGCTGGCGCTCGGCATTCTTGCGGCGTACGCCGCCGCCCTGGCCGGCATGACCAGCGTGGTCGACCCCATGCGCGGTTTGGAAACATTGTAGAGCCGCACAATGCCGAGCGATCACATCCATATTGTCTGTTTCGCGCCGTATACGGACTGGTCGATCCACAGCGCCCGGCAAGTCACCCTTCTGCACGGATTGCGCCTACGCGGCGCATCGACGACTTACGTTACATGCGACGGCGTGTTTTCCGATTGCGATCTGTTTCAGTGTCCCCCGTCAGCACCAATGGGACAGATTGGGGTGATTGCGTAAGGGAGTAA
>JAYQVH010000022.1:0-871 GCA_038148375.1 Rhodospirillaceae bacterium
CTTTTTGTGGTTTGCACGGAGCGGCGACGCCTCGGGCCCGATCTTTATCTGGCGTTATGTGCTCGCTACACTGACGTATGCGTTGCGCTGGCATTGCTCTTCTTTTGTTGTTCTGCGGGTCTGAAGCTGGCGCTCAGCCCGCCTTGTGCGCGCCCTATACCGCGCCGATCAGGCTTTCCTTCAACACGCGCATCGTTGACCCCACCTACAATTTCGATTTGTCCATTCAGGATGTCCGCCAACTCTACACGGTCAGGGGACAGCGGATCACCCGGGCCCATTCCAATGCGATCGGCCTGACCTACGCCGAGATTTCGATCAGTCTGGGCGCCGCAACGGTGGCGCGGCCGCGGGAGCGCAGCGGTTATTGCGTCTACCTTGAAGAGGTGGAGGCCAGATTCGGTTTTGACAAGTTTGATGTTTATGTCGGGCGGGAATATCCCGCGGGCAGCTGCGAATATCGCACCATCCTGGATCACGAGAATGAGCACGTGACGATCTACAAAGATGTCATTCGCGACTACGGCGGACGCATCCGCACGGCTATCGAGCGTGAACTGAGGAACCTGGGTCCGGTTTTTGCGCCATCCGCCAGGGCTGGCAGCGAGCGCGCCATTTCTCAACTGCAACAGCGTTTGCAGCCGACCATAGACGCGTTTCAGGCGGAAAGCCGACGCCGCAACGGCCGCATCGACACGCAGTCGAACTACGGGACCCTGCAGGAGTTATGCCCGAATTGGGACAGGTACCGGAACTTTTAGAGTGAGAACGACGTGCCGCAGCCGCAAGTCGAGCTGGCATTGGGATTGCTGACCCGGAATGACGACGCCAGCAGGTCCTCGACATAGTCAATTTCAGAACCGCCCAGAAG
>JAYQVH010000022.1:881-45559 GCA_038148375.1 Rhodospirillaceae bacterium
GCCCAGAAGGTCGAGCGACATCTCGTCAATCAGCAGCTTAACTCCATGGTACTCAAACGCGATGTCGTCGGCGGTCTGCCGGCCGTCCAGGCTGAAGCCGTAGGAAAAGCCCGAACATCCACCGCCGGATACACTCAGGCGCAGCATCAGGGAGTCATCGCCTTCATCGGCGATGAGTACTTTGACGCGGTCCGCCGCGCGTTCCGTCAAAACCACCGTCGGGCGGGTGCTAATCTCGTTCATTGTCGGTCCAGGTGTCACTCTAACTAGGGCTAATTTATGCCTCGGCCGGTCACACTTCAAGGAACCCCGCAGATTGCCTGAATTCCGGGGCTCGGGTAGGGTCCCGGCCATGACCGCCAACCTCACCGATCTGCGCGGCATTCTGGCGGGGATTGCAGCCAATCCGTCAACGTCCAGAGGCCGCTTTCATCCTGAATCGGACGCGCAGACCCGCGACGCTTTTCAGCGCGATCGCGACCGGCTGATCCATTCCAGTGCTTTCCGGCGGCTCAAGTACAAGACCCAGGTGTTCGTCTACCATGAGGGCGACAATTATAGAACGCGGCTGACTCACAGTTTGGAGGTCGCCCAGATCGCCCGCTCGATCAGCCGGTTCCTGGGGCTCAATGAGGATCTGGCTGAGACCCTCGCGCTGGCCCACGACCTCGGTCACACGTGTTTTGGCCATGCCGGCGAGGACGTGCTGCAAGAGTGCATGGCGAAGTTTAACGGGTTCGATCACAACGCCCAGGCGCTGCGTATCGTTACCAAGCTTGAGCAACGCTATCCGCACTTCGACGGGCTCAATCTGACGTGGGAAACGCTTGAGGGTCTGGTTAAGCATAACGGGCCTCTGACCGGTCCCCATGGCCATGACGCCGTCCCGCTCGCGATCACCGAATTCAATGAGCAATACGACTTAGAGTTGGACCGCTTTGCATCCGCAGAAGCGCAGGTCGCCGCGCTCGCCGATGACATCGCCTACAATGCCCACGATATTGACGACGGGTTGCGGGCCGATCTGTTTACCTTGAAGGATTTGGCAGAATTACCCCTTATCGGGCCGGTTGTCGTCGATGTTAAAGCCGAGTTCCCCGACCTCGACGTTTCCAGGCAAATTCACGAAATTGTCAGACGCCTCATCGGCCTGATGGTCAACGATGTCCTCGTAGAGAGTGGTCGCCGTTTCGGCATGTTCCAGCCTAAGAGCATTGCTGACGTATACGGTCTGGATGCACCACTGATCTGCTTTTCCAAGGACATGGCGGCCAACGATAAAGCCTTGAAGGGCTTCCTATTTCCAAATATGTACCAGCACGCCCGCGTCAACCGGACGCGGGAGAAAGCCAAGAAAATCGTCCGCGACATATTTGCTCTGTTGCACCAGCACCCTGAACAGCTACCTGAGGACTGGCGCGGCAACGTTGACGGTCCGGGTGGGTTGAAAACGGCGCGTCGCGTTGCCGATTATATCGCTGGGATGACAGACAGGTTTGCGGTCGAGGAATACCGGCGTCTGTTTGAGACAGAAATGCAGTTATGAACGTCTTTACTCAAATTAGGGATCAGATTCTTGAGGCTATTACAGCCGAAGTGTCCGCCGGCGGATTGCCCGGCGGGCTCAATTTAGATCCGATCACGGCGGAACCGCCACGCGACCCGTCTCACGGAGACATCGCAACGAATGCCGCCATGGTTCTCGCCAAACCGGCCGCCATGAAACCGCGGGATATTGCTGAAAAGCTGCTCAGTCGTCTGCAAGCTATGGCGGAAATTGAGTCTGCCGAAATCGCCGGACCGGGGTTCATCAATCTCAAAATCGATTCACAAGCCTGGCGAAACGTCATTCGCCACGTACTGAAAACTGGTACCGCGTTCGGCGACAGCGCACTGGGCGCGGACCGGCCCGTCAATGTCGAATACGTGTCAGCCAATCCGACCGGCCCGCTCCACGTCGGTCATGCCCGTGGGGCGGTATTTGGCGATGCCTTGGCATCCTTGCTGGACAAAGCCGGCTATGCGGTTACCAAGGAGTATTACATTAACGATGCCGGTGCGCAGGTGGACTCACTCGCGCGCGCGCTCCACTTCCGCTATCTCCAACATCTGGGTAAGAAGTCAGAAGCGGATTTTGATTCTGCGAAGGATGCCGGGCAGGTTGAGTACGCCGGCGAGTATTTGATCGACGTCGCAAATGCGCTTGCGGAGCGCGATGGTGATAAGTGGGTGACCGGATCGGAGGACGACTGGCTCGTTCCGCTCCGGGAATTCGCTATCGACAAAATGATGGCCATGATCCGCGACGATCTCGCGGCGCTGGGTATTGAACAGGACGTGTTCACGTCGGAACGGGCTTTGGTCGAAGGTGGCCGGGTCGAGCAGGCCATTGCTGATCTGGAAAAGGACGGGCTGGTTTATACCGGAGTGCTCGAGCCGCCGAAGGGCAAAGTGCCGGAAGACTGGGAACCCCGGCCGCAACTTTTGTTTAAGTCGTCACAGTTTGGCGATGATACTGACCGGCCGTTCAAGAAGTCAGATGGAACCTGGACCTATTTCGCGTCCGACGTTGCGTACCACCGAGACAAATTTGATCGCGGTTTCGCCGATATGATCGACGTCTGGGGTGCGGATCACGGCGGGTACGTCAAGCGCATGCAAGCTGGCGTGAAAGCATTATCCGGAGGCAAGGGCGCGCTCGATATCAAGCTTTGCCAGTTGGTCAAGATTTTCGACAAGGGCGAACCCGTTCGAATGTCCAAGCGGGCCGGAACTTTTGTGACCTTGCGCGACCTTATCGATGCGGTCGGCAGGGACGTTGTGCGCTTCATCATGCTGACGCGCAAGAATGATGCGCCTTTGGATTTCGATTACGCCAAGGTAACCGAGAAGTCGCGCGAGAATCCGGTATTCTACGTTCAATACGCACACGCCCGCGTACATTCCGTGATGCGTCATGCGCATGACACGTTTGCCGATGCAGATCTCTCAGACCCGGCTCTCGCGGATGCAAACCTTTCTTTGTGCTGCGACGAAGATGAAATTGGGGTTATGCGGTCCGTGGCGGCTTGGCCGCGCACCATTGAGGCTGCGGCACTTTCCCATGAACCTCACCGTATCGCTTTCTATCTATATGATCTCGCGTCCGAATTGCACGCTTTGTGGAACCGAGGCAATGAGAACGCCGAACTTCGGTTTCTGTTGCCGGACGATCGCGAACGGACGCGTGCCCGTCTCGCGCTTGTCCGCGCCGTCGCGGTGGTGATAGCGTCTGGACTGCACGTTTTCGGTGTTACCCCTGTCGAGGAGATGCGGTGATGTCCCACAAGGGACGCTTTTTTTCCCAGCTGGTCCGGCAAAGTGAAGGTAAGGGCGATGGCGGCGGTTCATTCACCGATCCTGTATTTGACGATGAATACTATGGCCGCGATAAGGACGACGGTAAGGGCCGGACAATAGGCCTGGCGATCGGCGTCGTGATCGGTGCCGTGATTGCGGGTTTTGCAGCTTGGACGGTATTCGCTCCAGGGAGCGGGCGAGACACTGCCGAAGCACCTCTCATAGTTCCGCAGCCAGAACCGTACAAAGTCCGCCCTGAAAACCCTGGAGGCATGCAGGTCGAGAACCAGGACAAACTGGTTTATGAGCGTTTGGGTGGCGAAGCCCCGCAACCTGAGGCCGAAAATATTCTCCCGCCACCAGAGACGCCGAAAGTGCCGGAGGCTCCGCCGGTTGTGCAGGCTCCAGCGGCGCCGGAACCGGCCCCCGTTCAACTGCAAGCCGTGGAGGCGCCTGCGCCGGAACCGCCGGCGGTGACAGAGGTACCGGCCCCCGAAATCACGCAAGACGCTGCCGCGCCTCAGCCCGGGCCAATCGCGTCGCCGATTACATCGCCTGATTCCGTACCTCCGGCGGCGCCGGAGCAAGACCCTTTAGCGGCAGCCGTCGCCGCGATTTCCGGCGATTACCTGATTCAGATCGCGGCCCTACGCAGCGAAGAGGTTGCACAAGCCGAGTGGCAGCGGGTTTCGTCGCGCTATCCCACTCTCTTGGGCGGCCTTAAGCCTGTGATCGTCCGTGCCGATTTGGGCGAGCGCGGTATTTTCTATCGGCTCCGTGCCGGGCCGCTAGCCGACCGGGCCGCCGCGGACACATTGTGTGAATCGCTTGCCGCAGAAAATGTGGGGTGCCTGGTTGTCCGCAACGAATAGCGCCGCTGTATACGGCTGCGCCTCACTGACGCTTTCCGATAATGAACGCCGTTTCTTCCGCGATGCCGACCCGCTCGGATTCATTTTGTTTGCACGGAATGTCGAAGAACCGGATCAGGTTCGCGCCTTGGTGGCTGATCTCAGAGACTGTGTTGGTCGAAGTGCTCCGGTTCTGATCGACCAGGAGGGAGGCCGCGTTCAGCGTTTGCGGCCGCCGCACTGGCGCAGCGCCCCGCCCATGCGTGTTTTCGGTGACGCTTACAAACGCAATCCCGATGCGGCTCTTGAGGCCGTTCGAAAAAACATGCAGGCGATAGGCGTGGAACTTGCTGATCTTGGCATAGACGTCGACTGCGCGCCTTGCCTGGACGTGCCTATTCCGGGTGCTCACGACATCATTGGCAATCGCGCGCTATCGGAGGACCCTGAAGTCGTTTCCGCCCTGGCCGAGGCCGCATGCCAGGGCTTGATCGATGCCGGGGTTGTGCCTGTGATCAAACATTTGCCGGGCCACGGCCGCGCGCTTGTCGATAGCCACGAGAAATTGCCCGAAGTCACCGACTCTGAGCAAGATATGGGGCTGCATGACCTGCTTCCCTTCAAGGCGGTCGCCAAGATGCCTGTTGCCGCGATGACGGCGCACGTTGTCTATACCGCCTACGCCGAGGGTGAGGTGGCGACGCTGTCGCATACCGTTATCTCCCGTGTGATCAGATCCGAGATCGGATTCCACGGCCTGTTGTTCAGCGATGACCTCGGCATGAAGGCGCTAAGCGGTTCTTTCACTGAGCGTGCGGAAACATGCCTAGCCGCAGGTTGCGATGTCGCCCTTCATTGCAGCGGTGACCTAGAGGAAATGCAGCAGGTTGCTGCAGGCGTCACGCCGTTGTCGGACCATGCCGTGTCTGCCCTCGAAGATCTCAACCGGTTCCGCGGCCGCCCTCAGGTCGAGATCGATTTCAAGACCGCCGCCTTCCAGGTGGCCGAACTGCTTGAAACTGCGGCCTGACGGTAGGCACACATGCTTTACACGGCTTCCACATGGCTCATACCGGCACTTCTGGCGATTACGCTTCACGAAGCCGCGCACGGCTACGCAGCGCTTTATTTTGGCGACCCGACCGCCAAAGAGCAGGGGCGTGTTTCGCTAAACCCATTTCGCCACGTCGACCCCATGGGCACAGTGGTCTTGCCCGCGCTATTGATCCTGACCCGGGCGCCTTTCGTCTTCGGATGGGCTAAACCCGTGCCGGTCGATTTTGCCCGGCTGTGCAACCCAAAACGGGATATCGTCTGGGTCGCGGCTGCCGGCCCGGCGGTAAACTTGTTTTTAGCGCTTGTTTCCGCCCGTCTTTTGCATATCGTGCCCGAACTGTCCGAGCCCGTTGCGTCCTGGAGCCTGGATACCCTGCGAAATAGCTTATTTCTCAATGTGATACTGTTTGTTTTTAACCTTATTCCTTTGCCGCCGTTGGATGGCGGGCGTATTGCCGTCGGGTTGCTGCCGCGGGGTCCGGCTCTTCGCTTGGCCCAACTCGAAAAATACGGCATGGTCATCCTGATCGGAATCCTCTTCATCCTACCGTTTCTCGGCTCTGTGGTTGGCGTTCCGATCCAGCCTTTCGTCTGGGTTATCTTGCCCATTGTCGAAGTTGTCATCACCGTCATCGCCGCACTCGCCGGCTTGCTTTAGGGAGACCTCCCCGCAGATGGACGAGCGTCCGCCTTTTGAAGAAGACCCGCCGGTAGCGGTCGCCGCGCAGCCCGGACCGGCTGACCTCGTTCTTAATCTCGAGGGGTTTGAAGGGCCGATCGACATTCTGTTGACCCTGGCCCGGGATCAGAAGGTCGACTTGATCCACATCTCGATCCTTGATCTGGCGGAACAGTACCTGAAGTTCGTTGAAGCTGCGCGCCAGCATTATCTGGAGTTGGCCGCTGACTATCTGGTCATGGCCGCCTGGCTGGCGTTCCTGAAGTCGAAACTTCTTCTTCCGCGTGAGGAAGAGGAAGAGCCGTCTGCCGCTGAAATGGCGGACGCCTTGCGCTGGCAGCTCCTCCGTCTGCAAGCCATGCAGGAGGCTGGCACTAAGCTGATGGAACTGCCCCGCAAAGGGCAGGCCTTCTTCACGCGCGGTGATCCGGAAGGATTACCCGTGTCCTACCGGTCTGTTTACGACATTACGCTATACGATGTGCTGAAAGCGTATGGCCGTGCGCGCCAGGAGGGCGTGCCAACCACTCTTGAAATCGAGCCGATCGACCTTTACTCCATCGACGAAGCGATCGACCGGTTGCGTGAATTTCTGCCCAATGTGCCGGACTGGACCGTGTTGATGTCCTTCCTGCCCCAGGGCCACTTGCCTCCGTTGAAACGCCGTTCTGCCATAAGCACGACCTTGCTGGCAGCGCTTGAACTGGTCCGTCAGGGAAAGGCGGATATACGCCAAGACGGTGGCCCGTTCTCACCGATTTACCTCAAACCGGCCAATCGGCCGGAGCCCGTGGAGCCTTCATGACTGTTTCCGACGCCGCGAGCGACAATGTTGTTGAACTCGTAACCGGCTCAGACGACGAGCCGCAACGTGATTTTGACGAGGACATGCGCCTCGTCGAAGCTCTGATTTTCGCGTCAGCGAGCGCCGTCACCGAAAAGGCGATTGCCGAACGTTTGGGCGAGGGAGCCGATATTCCGGGCATCCTAGATCGGCTTAAGGCCCTCTATAAGGGCCGTGGGGTCGAGTTGACCCGAGCGGGAAACCGCTGGTTTTTCCGTACCGCGCCGGATCTGGGCGACAGGCTCAAACTTGAGAAAATCGTCCCGCGCAAATTATCAAGGGCAGCCACCGAGACGTTGGCGATCATCGCCTACCACCAGCCCGTGACCCGTGCAGAGATCGAAGAAATTCGTGGTGTGGTGATTAGTAAGGGGACAATCGATCTGTTGCTCGAAGAAGGCTGGATCAAGCCCAAGGGTCGCCGTCAGACTCCGGGCCGGCCGGTGACGTGGGGGACGTCGGACGCGTTTCTCGATCATTTCGGCCTCGAAGCCCTCTCTGACTTGCCGGGTATAGACGAGCTTAAAGCTGCGGGGCTGCTGGATTCTCGCCAAGGGCTGTCGGCCTACAATGCGCGTGCTCAGGACGGAGACACTCTGTTATTCGACACGGATGAGTCGGAGGAGGCGCTAGAGCCCTTGCTGCACGATGATGAAGGCGAAGAGGCAGCTGGAGAGCCGGAGACGCCCGAAGCAGTCTCAGAATTTGAAGCGTCGGACGAGGCGGAAGGTGAGGAAACTCCTGGCGAATAGGGTTTTGCGCTGCCGGTTTCGCTTGCGTCTGCCGTCTGTGAGACCTAAGTAACTTCCGAAAGTCGCGCTTCATTTGGCTGCCATTGCGGCAAACCGCGGATTCTGCGATGATTGTCCTAGAAGACGCACAAAAAATTACGGAGAATCAATAACATGGGCTCCTTTAGTATTTGGCACTGGATCGTTGTCCTGGTGGTCGTCCTGCTCCTGTTCGGCAAGGGCAAGATTCCAGCACTCATGGGTGACGTGGCCAAGGGCGTAAAAGCCTTTAAGACCGGCCTTAAGGACGATGACGAAACGGCCGAGGCCAAAGCCATAGACGAAGGCAAGAGCGACGATCCGGCGATGGCCAAGGAAAAGGACGAAGCGTCCTCGCGCGCCTAGTTCGGTCATTTAGGCCGGATGGACTTCCTTACGGTTTGAGGCAGAAACGCCATGTTCGATATGAGCTGGCTGGAGTTCGCCGTTATCGGCTTGGCCGTTATTTTAGTGCTCGGGCCGAAAGAGCTTCCATATGCGATGCGGAAGGTTGCGCGCTTTATGCGCAAGGCGCGCCGCTTGGCATCCGAATTCCAGGGACATATGGACGACCTGGTGCGTGAAGCCGACCTCGACGAAGTGAGACGCTCCGTGAACTCCATAAAGAATAAGGATATTGGCTCGGCGATCAGCCAAGCTGTGGATCCGACTGGGGAGTACACACGCGACCTGAACGAAACGCTGGCCAGCGCGCGTAGCGAAGTTTCCGACATAAAGGCGGCGGCAGGGCGCAAGCCGGCTTTGGAGCCGCGCTCAGCGGCATCCACCGCCCAGGTTTCGAAATCTGAAAAGGATGCCGCGCCAGCTGTGACGCCGGCTGCAAGTGTCTCAAAAGAGCCGAAAGCCGAGCCGGCCACGCCGGCCAGCACAACTTAAGTCGGATGGCGGAGAACCCAGACTCCCATACGATGCCGCTGCTCGATCATTTGATGGAGCTGCGCAGGCGTCTGTTGTGGTCGGTCATAGGATTTCTTGCGGCCTTCTTTTTTTGCTTTTATTTCGCCCAGCCAATTTACGATTTCCTCGTCACCCCGCTGGCCAAAATTATGCGCGAAGTTGGTGGTACCAACCGTATGATTTATACGGCGCTGACCGAGGCCTTCTTTACACAGATCAAAATCGGTTTCTTCGCTGCCGCGTGTATCAGCTTTCCAATTGTTGCGTCGCAACTTTGGCTGTTCATCGCGCCTGGTCTCTACAAACATGAGAAGAGCGCCTTGGCACCGTTCCTAGTGGCAAGCCCGATCCTGTTTATGGCTGGAGCCGCTTTCGTATATTACTTCATCATGCCGATGGCTTGGCGCTTTCTTCTCCAGTTTCAAACCGGCGCGGACGAAAGCATTTTGCCAATCGAGTTAGAGGCGCGGGTCGGAGAATATCTGGACCTTGTTATGAAACTGATCCTTGCATTCGGGATTAGTTTTCAGCTCCCGGTCCTTCTGGTTCTGTTGGCGCGTGTTGGAATCGTGTCCGCCGACGGACTTGCGGAGCGCCGCAAGTATGCGATCGTTGGCATGTTCGTGTTTGCCGCTATTGTTACGCCCCCGGACGTCATCAGCCAGATCGGCCTAGCTTTCCCGTTATGGCTACTCTACGAGCTCAGCATTTATGCTTGCCGTGTTGTCGAGCGAAAGCGCGAGGAGGCCTGGGCGGTCGATGCCGAGGACGATGGCTTCGAAGATACCGATTTTAACGAAGCCTAAGCGCCCAGAGGGCCGGGGGCGCCCTTTGGCCCTTGCCAGTGGACTGGTGCTGCCGTGTTCCGTATAAACCGCAGCACGATACGTTTCTGAGCCTTGGTCCGATCTTCCCATGCATGATCTCAAATGGATCCGCGACAATCCCGACGCCTTTGATCAAGGGCTGAAACGCCGTGGCCTTGAGCCTCAGGCTGCAGGCATTTTGGCGCTCGACGCACGCAATCGAGAGATCGTGACGAAGCTGCAAGCCATGCAGACTGAGCGCAACGAAACGTCAAAGAAGATCGGTCAAGTGAAAAAGGAAGGCGGCGATGCCGCTGACCTGATGGCGCGTGTCTCTTCGATGAAAACCGAAATGGCAGCTCTCGAGGATGAGCAACGCGTCGTCGGCGACGATATCCGTGACTTGCTTTTGGGATTGCCGAATCTCCCGCATGCGGATGTCCCCGAAGGACTGACTGAGGATGAGAATGTAGAGCTTCGCCGCGTCGGTGAGCCTGCGCGAGACAACACAAAGTCGCGCGACCATGTGGAACTCGGTGAGCATCTGGGTGGCATCGATTTTGAGACCGCAGCGACATTGTCCGGTGCCCGGTTTGCCGTCCTATATGGCGCTACCGCTCGTCTGAACCGGGCAATTGCGCAGTTCATGCTCGATACCCACACCCAGGAGAACGGATATACGGAAGTCGTGCCGCCTCTGCTGGTGAAGGATTCCGCGCTGCTTGGAACCGGGCAGTTACCTAAATTCGCAGAAGATCAGTACAAAACCCAAGACGATCTTTGGCTCATTCCCACGGCGGAAGTGTCTTTGACCAACCTCGTAGCCGGCCAGATTCTCAACGTCGCGGACCTGCCTTTACGCTACACCGCGTTTACGCCGTGCTTTCGCCGCGAAGCAGGGGCGGCAGGAAAAGATACGCGAGGAATGATCCGTCAACACCAGTTCGACAAGGTGGAAATGGTGTCGATCGTTGAACCCGACCAGTCTGCCGATGAACTGGAGCGCATGACTGCCTGCGCTGAGGGCATATTGAAGGCGCTCGAATTACCCTATCGCGTCATGGCTCTCTCCGCGGGTGACATGGGTTTCGGCGCCCATCGTACGTACGATCTCGAAGTCTGGCTTCCTGGTCAGGACCGGTACCGCGAAATCTCGAGTTGTTCGAATTGCCGGGATTTCCAAGCTCTACGCATGAACGCCAGATACAAACCGGACGAGGGGGCTAAAGGCACTGCTCCTGTTCATACCCTCAACGGCTCTGGCTTGGCTGTGGGACGTACGCTGGTTGCGGTGTTGGAGAATTATCAGGAGGGCGACGGGAAGGTCGTTATTCCCACCGTGCTGCGTCCCTATATGGGTGGACGAGAATTCCTCGAACCGGCAGGTCACTGACGTCGATCTATGTTTCCCCCAATCCAAGATTTATCGGCGTGTCGGATCTTGCTTTCAAACGATGACGGCATTAACGCGCCGGGACTTGAAGTCCTAGAAAACATTGCGCGCACCTTGACGGATGACGTTTGGGTTGTTGCCCCAGCGCACGAACAAAGCGGCGCGGGACACTCCCTGACATTGCATCATCCGCTACGGCCAACACAGTTGGGCGATAAGCGCTACATGATCGATGGAACACCGACGGATTGTGTATTGATAGCCGCGCAGCACTTGATGAAAGACGCACCACCGGACTTGGTTTTGTCCGGCATAAATATGGGCGCGAACCTTGGCGAGGACGTCCATTACTCGGGAACCGTCGCTGCGGCACTGGAAGCGACACTACAAGGTTTGCCGGCGATCGCTTTCAGTCAGTTGATGGATGGCGCACCTCACTGGAATACGCCGGAAAGTTACGCCGCTGACATCATACGTTCCGTATGTAAAGCGAGCTGGGGCCGCGACACGCTGATAAACGTCAATTTTCCGGATTTGCCGGTCAACGAGGTCCGGGGGATCAAATTGGCGCGGCAGGGCAAGCACAAATTGGGGGATGATCTGATATTGCGCGAAGATCCGCGTGGACGGCCGTACATGTGGATCGGTGCCCCAAGAATGAGTGATACAAAGGACGAAGGAACAGACCTCAATATCACGGCGGCGGGTTATATTTCCGTGACCCCACTATGTGTCGACCTTACGGATTATAAGACCCTCGATGCCTTAACCCAGGTTCTAGAGTGAACCAGGACTCCCGCAAGATCAGATTGATTATGGACCTCCGAAACTCGGGGGTGACCAACACCAATGTTCTGTCGGCGATGGAGCGCATCCCACGGGAGCGATTCGTCGAGGAGTCATTTCTCGATCAAGCCTGGGCTAACCGTGCATTGCCGATTTCCTGCGGTCAGACCATCAGTCAGCCGCTGGTAGTCGGATTGATGACCCAGGCCCTCGACCTCACAGATCGCCACAAAGTACTGGAGATCGGTACGGGGTCTGGTTACCAAGCTGCGATTCTTTCCCGGTTGTGCCGCCGCGTCTATACGATTGAGCGGCACAAGGATCTTCTGCATGTCGCCGAAATGCGTTTTGCGGAGATGGGGCTACACAATATCACGACGCAGGCCGGTGATGGTTGGCAGGGCTGGCCGCGACAGGCGCCCTTTGACAGAATTCTTATCACCGCTGCGGCTCCGGTGGTGCCGCAAGAGTTAGTCGCCCAATTGTCCGACGATGGCGGGGTGATGGTCCTGCCGGTGGGCGATGCCGGTGCAACGGACCAAATTGTCGTGCGCGTGACCAAGTCTGGCCGTGATATTCAGTCCGAACAGATGTTTCCGGTCCGTTTCGTCCCCTTGGTGCAGGGTTTGCCAGACGGAGACTGAAGCCAGTTAAGCGTCCGATAACCCGAGGCGTGGCAAAATCTTGCGGAAATCCCTCGCCGTGCCTATCGTCTCTTCGCATGCACACTCGGTTATCACAATTTTCGCTTTGGCTTTTCACGGCATTGGTTTTGGCTGGCTGCGCACCGAAATGGGAGCCGCCCCCCGGCTATAGGGGCGGCTTTCTTGTCGGTGCGGATACGCCGCGCGCCGTCACCGTTCAGAAGGGCGACAGCGTTTATTTGATAGCGCGCCGTTACAATGTCCCGATGAAAGCGCTCATCGAGGCGAACGGCCTGCAGCCGCCATATGTGCTGCAGCCGGGGCAGGTGCTGCGGATCGATCCGCCGCTCGTCCACGTGGTCCAGCGCGGTGACAGTCTTTACGCGATCTCCAGACGGTATGGCGTTGATATGCGGGCCCTGGCTCAGAAGAATCCGATTCGGCCGCCCTTTACTATTTTTCCCGGCCAACAACTCCTCGTACCCGATAACTATACGTCCGCGACAGCGGTCGCGCAGGCCTCTCCTGAGGCACCCCAAGCGCGGAGCAGTCGAACCCGTGACAGTGCCTCGCCTTCGGCGTCCTCTAACACACCGGTGGCGCCACCTGCGCCGCCAGCACGCGCGGGCAGCCGTTTCGTTTGGCCGGTTGAAGGCAACGTTGTCGCCAAGTTTGGTCCGTCAGGAAAAGGGCTGCACAACGACGGCATCAACATCGCAGTTCGTGAGGGTACGGATGTTCGAGCGGCCGAAAACGGCGTCGTTGCCTATTCAGGAAACGAACTGCAAGGGTTCGGCAATCTGTTGCTGATTAAACATGCCGATGGATGGATGACAGCCTACGCTCACAATCAAAGCTTGCTGGTCAAGCGCGGCGATCAGGTGCGGCGCGGCCAGGTCATTTCACGAGCAGGAAAGTCTGGTAACGTCAGGTCTCCCCAACTTCACTTTGAACTTCGCCGCGGCACGAGGGCCGTTAATCCGCTGGATTACCTTGATTCACGCGCGAGCTGAGCTGGTTCACGCCTCAATCACGCCTCATGATAGGACGCTGACACATCGTAGGAATGGTGCCAAACTGCTTGTGAGAAAGACCAAGGAGGGGCGCCATGACTGACTCATCGAAACTATCGTTGAACCCGAGAATGTCGAAGCGGACATTTCTCGCCGGATCCGCGGCGTCTCTCGCGCTAAGCGCTAAGCCGTTTTCGGTGCGCTATGCAAAGGCGCAGGCGTCTGAGTGGGATTTAATCATCGTTGGCGGCGGAACGGCAGGAATGCCGGCGGCGATTTTTGCGGCTGAGCGCGGTGCGCGCGTACTGCTGGTGGACAAGGCGCCGGTACTCGGCGGAACCATGGACAGATCGACCGGTCAGGTGGCCGCCGCTGGTACGGTGTGGCAGAAAGAACTGGGCATCGAGGATTCGCCCGATGCTCACTACGATGACGTTATGCGGATCAACCGCAATACGTCCGATCCTTTGCTGACGCGCCTGCTAGTCGACAATGCAGCGGATACATTGAATTGGTTTGCCGCGCGCGGATTTACCGTGATGGATCATCATCCGGTCATGGGCGGCGGGCATGAACCGTTTACCACGCGCCGGTATCAATGGAATGAAAACGGCGCGAAGGCTTTTCAGGCGATCATGGACCCCATGGTTGAGGCCGCTCAGAAATCCGGCAGGCTGGAAATTCTGGTGAGCACCGGCGCGGTCGATCTGGTTCAGGATGAAACTGGCGCTGTGCGCGGCGTCGTTACGGAGAATGATAGCGGCGAACGCGTTGATTATCGCAGCAAGTTTGTTCTGTTGACGAGCGGCGGTTGTGCGTCAAACCCGCGTATGTTCGAGGATCTGCACGGCGTTCCACTATTTTGCGAGGTTGCGTATCCCTATAGCCAGGGACAGGGAATCACCCTTGGCCTTGGGGCAGGGGGGTATGTACGCGGTGGTGACAAATACGCGACTCTTTTCGGCACAATTCTCGAAAGTGACTATTTCCCTGCGCCGTCGATCGGCGGGCCTAGCCTGTCGCCGCAACGGCGCCCGCCCTGGGAAGTGTTCGTCAACGTTCACGGTAAGCGTTTCGTGCGCGAAGACCACCCCAGCGTCGCCCACCGTGAGTACGTGCTCGGTCAACAGCCGGGGCTGCGCCACTGGGCCGTATTCGATCAGGAAGTTCTCGATTCAGCGCCTCCTTTCATACCGCGTTGGTCACGGGAAGAACTCGAAGATCATTTCGTCGATCACCCGATGTTCTCGAAAGCGGCGACAATTGGCGAATTGGGTGTAAAGGCAGGTGTTAATCCCCATAACCTGGAGATTGAGATCGCGGCATACAACGACGCGATCCTAAATGACCGGCCCGACGCGATGGGGCGCGAGCATAGACCCGCGCCCATTGCGAAAGGACCATTCTACGCCATTCGCCTTCAGGGCTGGAACGTGATGTCCTACGCCGGGCTTGGCGTTGATGGTCAATTGCGGGTCACACGTGCGGATAGCACGCCTATTCCAAACCTCTATGCTGCGGGCGAAGTCATCGGTAATGCATCGACGTCCGGTAAAGCGTTGACGAATGGTATGGGTGTCACGCCTGCGCTGACCTTTGGCCGTTTGCTTGGTCAGAAAATCATTCCGCTGACGGCGTGACAGTTCGTGCCTAATCGTCGAGGATGACTTTAACGCCCTGTTCTCCGGCAACTTGCTGAACGAATTGCCACGCGACGCGACCTGAGCGTGACCCCCGTGTCACGCTCCATTCCTTAGCTCGTCTGCGCAGATCCTCGTCGGACGCCTCAATTCCGATCGCGCGGGCGTACGCGCTGACGATGTCGAAATAGGTTTCCTGGTCGAGGTGATGGAAGCCGAGCCACAGGCCAAAGCGGTCTGAAAGGGAGACTTTTTCTTCAATGGCTTCGCCCTGATGGATCGCGACAGATCGCTCATTTTCGATCATGTCGCGCGCCATCATGTGGCGTCGATTTGAAGTCGCGTAGAAAACGACATTTTCAGGGCGTCCTTCCAATCCGCCTTCCAGTACCGCCTTCAATGCCTTGTATCCATCGTCCATCCCCTCAAAAGACAGATCGTCGCAGAAGACGACGCAGCGGCGCTGCTGGATGCGCAGTATATCGAGCAACCGGGGCAGGGTTGGGATGTCTTCGCGATGAATCTCAACAAGGGCGAGGCGGTATTCAGCCGTCTTGTTCCGGTTCACCTCTGCATGCGCCGCCTTGACCAGGGAACTTTTCCCCGTTCCGCGCGCTCCCCAAAGGAGGGCGTTATTGGCCGGCAGGCCGTCCGCGTGCTGTCGCGTATTTGCAACCAGGGTCTCGAGCTGGCGGTCAATCCCTTTGAGCAGTGCGATGGGGACCCGGTTGACGGTCTCCACGGGCTTCAGATGGCCCGGTTGGGGCTCCCAGACGAACGCGTCGGCGCCGGCAACGTGGTGTTCAGCCCCGACTTCGGGGGCCAGTCGGTCAAGGGCGTCCGCGATCCTGCTCAGTAGCGGGGAAATATCGTCTCCCACCTGAAAATCTCCAAAACTTTGCCTGCTAATACCTTGATTTAGCACCGTTCCTGCCCCAAGTCGAAGCTTGGCCGACAAGGGCGAATAGCGTTGCATCCCTGTATGGCATGGGTATAGTCCGCCCAAATTCCGCAGAAATCAGGGGAGACCTAGATGTTGATTTCGACTGCTTATGCCCAGGCCGCCGGTGGCGCCTCGGGGGGGAGTGCATTTGCCTCGTTTATTCCGATCATTCTCATATTTGTGGTTTTCTATTTCCTCCTGATCCGGCCGAATCAGAAGCGGATGAAGGATCATCAGGCTATGCTCAGTTCCATTCGGCGTGGTGACAAGGTTGTAACCAACGGCGGCATAATTGGGATGGTCACGAAGGTCATTGAAGATGAGCGTGAACTCCAAGTGGAGATTGCTGAAAACGTGCGCGTACGTGTGCGTCAGGACATGATTGCGAATGTGGTAGGCAAGACCGAACCCGTCTCAGCCAATGACGACAAAAAGGGTTAAGGCGTTAGAGCGCAATACTCAAATTAGGGACAGGGATGAAGACTGCCGTATGCGGCTGAGTTCCTGACAACAAACTATGCTCGATTTTGGCCGAGGTAAGGTCGTTGCGGTCTTTTTGGTGATCGCACTAGGTGTCTTTTTCGCTATCCCGAATGTCGTTCCGCGCGATACGGCAGATGATCTTCCCTCTTGGTGGCAGCCGATCAATCTCGGATTGGATTTGCGCGGCGGGTCCTACCTCCTCATGGAGGTGGATACGGATGCCGTCAAGAATGAGCAATTTACCGATTTGCAGGAAACGACCCGCCAGGCGCTGCGGGAAGCGCGCATCGGTTACCGCAATCTCGCCGTCCGCGGCGACGCCGTAACGCTTGTCCTTCCGGACCCGTCCCAGATCGCCGACGCACGCCGTGCAATCGCGGCGGCCAGCGCGGATGCTCAATTCGAGAACCTTGATGGCGGTCGGTTACGCGTAACGCTATCGGACTCCGTACTCATTGACCGGCAGTTAGCGGCTGTTACCCAGTCGATTGAAATTGTCCGCCGCCGCGTGGACGAATTCGGAACGTCGGAAGCCAGTATTCAGCGTCAAGGCCAAGATCGCATCATCATCGAGTTGCCGGGTATCGATAATCCCGAGCGCGTTAAAGAGATTATCGGACGGACGGCGAAGTTGAATTTCCATGTGATGGCCCCAGGTTTCTCTGGGCCCGTTGCAAACGCCTCCAATATTCCTCCAGGGGCGATGGAGGTGCCGGCTGCGGACGACAGTGGTGGCATATATGTTGTCCAGCGTCGCGTGGCGGTTCCTGGGGAAATGCTCGTCGATTCCCAGCCCGGTTTCAATCAGGGTCAGGCTGTCGTTGATTTCCGGTTCAATACGCAAGGGGGCCGGCGGTTCGGTGCGGTGACGTCCCAAAATGCGGGCGGGTACCTTGCCATTGTCTTGGATGACCAGGTCATAAGTGCGCCGAGAATCAGGACAGCGATTACCGGTGGCGCTGGCTTTATCGAAGGGCAATTCACGATTGAAAGCGCCCAAGACTTGGCGCTTCTGCTTCGCGCCGGTGCCCTGCCTGCGCCGCTGACGATATTGGAAGAGCGCACTGTTGGGCCGGGACTGGGAGCTGACTCCATTGAGGCCGGGGAGTTCGCCAGCGTGCTGGGCCTCATCCTGGTCGCAATCTTCATGATCCTCGCTTATGGCCGTTTCGGAGTGTTCTCCGTCGTCTCTCTAACCGTGAATCTGTTCATTATCCTTGGCGCCCTCAGCGGTATCGGTGCGACATTGACGTTGCCGGGTATCGCGGGGATCGTCTTGACGGTCGGAATGGCGGTCGACGCCAATGTGCTGATCTATGAGCGCATGCGTGAGGAAATCCTTACCGGCCGAACGCTTTTCAACGCGTTGGACGCCGGCTTTAAACAGGCTTTCAAGACCATTATTGACTCGAACCTGACCACGCTGATCGCTGCTGCCCTGCTGTTTAATTTTGGGAGCGGTCCGGTCAAGGGATTCGCCGTTACGCTTGGTCTAGGTATTTTGTCGACATTGTTTACCGCAACCATGGTTTCTCGGCTGCTCGTCGTCGGATGGGTACGCCGCCGGAAGCCGACCAAGCTCCCCATAGTTCCGGACGACGAGGCAGATGGCCTGTTCAAGCCCCTGGTTTGCATTTTCCCTCAGGAATATTCGCTGAACTTCATCAACAAACGCATCCTTGCCGGTGCGTTTTCCGCGCTGCTCATTGTTGGATCTATCGGTTCATTGGCGTTTCAAAAGCTCAACTTCGGGATCGACTTCGCCGGGGGCATCCTCATGGAGGTTCGGGCGGATCAACCGGTGGAAGTCAGCTCCGTACGTGGACAGGTCGGGGGCCTCGGTCTCGGTGACGTCGCAATCACAACCTTTGGATCAGAAGGGCGCGACTTGCTTATTCGCATTCAACGGCAGGATGGCGACGAAGCGGCGCAAACTGCAGCACTTCAGTTGGTTCAAGATACGCTTGGTGACGGATATGAATATCGGCGCACCGAGCTGGTAGGGCCGAAAGTTGGCGGAGAGCTCATCATGGACGGAGCGCTCGCCGTTGGCTTGGCTCTGTTGGCGATCTGTATTTACATTTGGTTCCGGTTCGAGTGGCAATTCGCCGTTGGTGCAACGCTCGCACTTGCCCATGACATCATCGCGACACTTGGCCTGTTTTCTATATTCCAATTGGATTTCAACCTGACAACGGTTGCGGCTGTGCTTACGATCGCGGGTTACTCGATTAATGACACCGTGGTCGCATATGACCGCGTGCGAGAAAACTTGCGGAAATTCAAGAAAATGCCGCTGCCGGAGCTGATTAACTATTCTCTGAACGGAGTGCTGTCGCGCACTTTGCTGACAAGCTTTACGACTTTACTTGCGGTCTTAGCCCTGTTTGTTTTTGGTGGCGAAGTGCTGCGTGGCTTTAGTATCGCGTTGCTTTGGGGCGTCGTTATTGGAACGTATTCATCTATATATGTCGCAATGCCGGTGCTGATTTACTTCAACCTTCGACATGAAGATCTCGAGGGCGGCGGGGCGCCAAACCTTGCGCAGGTTCCAGAAGCTGAGCGGGCCTAAAGCGGAGACTGACGGCGTTGTCATGGATATCACCCGGATCGCGCCACAAGACAGGCAACACATTCAGAAATACGGCCAATCGGGATTTACGGTATCTGGGAATTCGTTTCCCGGTGCAGTCCTGGTATTTGCCGATCAAACTGTCGAGTGGCTTGCGCGCTCTCCGGATTCCCTAAAGCTGGAAGATTTTGGCGCTATTTTCGAGCGAAGCGATGCCGTGGACTTGTGTTTACTCGGCAGCGGCAAGAGTACTGTGCAGGTACCCGGCGACCTCCGGACCGCTTTGAAACAACGCGGATTAGCAATTGAGCCCATGGATACGGGCGCGGCATGCCGTACGTTTAACGTGCTCCTGGCGGAGGGGCGGGCGGTGATGGCCGCACTTTTCGTACCCGAAAGCGATTAAAAAAAGGGCCGGTCAGGAGACCGGCCCTTTGTTCGTGTCGTGTCTGCTACGGCATCAGAACACGAAGTTCTGTGCCGCGACCATGCAGAAGAGCATGGGAATGGACAGCAGCGTATTGGTCCGCGAAAACAGCATCGCAGTACGAGCCGCTTTTGCCTTTGCATCCGCATCTGCTTCAACGATGCCCAGCGCCTTCTTTTGGTTCGGCCATATGACGAACCACACGTTGAACCACATAATCGCGCCAAGCCACATACCGATGCCGATGATGGTGGAATCTCCACTAACGGTCAGGGCATCGATCAGATAGCCGCTGATAATCGCGAGAATCAGACCCGTGATAATCGTGGCCATCGCCCCCCAGCGGAACCAGAAGAGAGCGGCCGGTGCAATGACCTTGCTCACGGCAGGTTTCTGTTCATCCGGGATATTGCCCATGTTGGGGATCTGAACGAAGTTGAAATACCAAAGCAGTCCGATCCACATCACACCGCTCAAAACATGGAGCCAGCGGAATAGGAACTGCCAGAAGATGATGTCAGGCGTTGTATTACCATTGATAATGTAAACAACAACGGCCAAGACAAACCCAGCGATTACTGTTCTGGGCAAGGATTGGAGAATTGCAGCCATTTGTCTTCCCTTTGGTTGTTTAGGAGCGTGAGGGAAGGTTCGCTCACGTCCTCGACCAGGATCATCATACTGTTTTCAATAAGTCGCGCAACGCGGTGGCGGACTCAAAGTGCGGCTATTGCACTTTCATCGCGAGTCGCGCGGCTTTTTGTCCACTCATAATTGCGCTTTCGAGCGTGCAGGGCAGCCCAGTTGCCATCCAGTCGCCTGCCAGAAAGACATTCGGGTGGTCTGTGTTTTCCGAAGGGCGGTTTGCCGCAAAACTAGGGTCTTGCACCGGAGTGGACCGGCGCTCAGCGATGACACGATGTGGCGGTGTCGCCGTGTCAGGGATGTTTAAAGCGAACATGACTTCACCCCAGATTGTGTCGATTAAAGTAGGGCTAGGTTCACTTAGGACTTGATCAGAGGCGCTGACAGTTACACTTGCCATCCCGGGGCGAGTAAATACCCATTGAGCTGTTGAGTTTACGAGGCCGACAACGCGTGAATTTTCATTCATGCATTCGACCTTGAAATGGACGTTCAGGATCGACGACGGTGTAAAGCTAAGGCCGGTGCCGACAACCGTGCTGATCGGTTTTGACCACGGTGGCAAGCAGAGGATCACACTGTCTTTAGAATCTATGGTTAGACAATCGCGCCGAAACTGAAGGGTTGTCTTATCACCCGATATATCGATGTCTTTGAGGGGCGCGTTGAAGTGGATGATGCCGCCGTGCTCTGCTAACGTTTTTATGGCTGGTGCGATGAATGTATCGCTCAAAGACGTCTTGGCGACATATGTCCGTAATCCTTCACCTCCGCTGGCAACGAGTTTCCAAAGAACCGCGCCAAACAATGCCGCCGAGGCAACGTCCGGCCTAGTGTTCAGCGCGGCGGTGCATAGTGGATCCCAAAACCGGGACCAAATAGGGCGCGATGCCTCGAGCACGTCACCGACCCTTTGATCGTCACGCGCCCACAGTAGACGGCACGCTGATCCGAAATCCGTTAAGGACGTGTCGGGTGGTCTCCGCCTGGAGTCGAATATCCACAATGGAATACGGCCGCGGCCGGGCCGCACTGTCCAGCGCTTACCGGACGCGCAGTCAACGAATGGCAAGTCTCCCGATTCATTTACTGCTGTCAGTTCACCTTTCGCGTTGATCTCTGATAGGTATGAGAAGACATGGGTGTTTGCGCCGAAAACCGCGTGATTGCCGTTGTCGATGAGTTCTTCGAGGGATTTGTCGTAAAAAGACCGGCATCGTCCGCCAGCTTGCTGCGTCGCTTCGTAGACAACTGCTCGCCGCCCATGGTTGGTGACTGTAACCGCCGCCGCAAGGCCCGACACTCCGGCGCCAACGATGTGAACTGTGCCCGTCATGGATGGGTGAAGAACGCCCGCGCTGCGTAGAACGCTTTTTCCGGTGGCGACAAAGATACGCGCTCGATGTCGCGCCAGCCGCGCTTTGATATTTTTTCGAATAAGGCCTTGTAGACGTCGATCATGATTTGCGCACTTCGCAGTGTCGGCGGACACGGATCCGGCCACGACGCAGCAATTTTATCGAAACGGCTCCACGTTTCTTCGGCGATCGCAAAGCAAGCGTCCTTTAGTGCCGGATGAGATGCAACAGCCATGGGGTCTCTAGTCGAAATGCCGGCGTCGTGCAGAACTTCGCCTGGAAGGTAGAGGCGTCCGACGCGCGCGTCGGCATAAACATCGCGCAAGATATTGGTCAGTTGCAGAGCTTCGCCTGCGATCTGCGCAAATACTTTAGCGTCACGTCCATTCCATCCCCAGACCGCTAAACACAGCTCTCCAACAGATCCGGCAACATTGGCGCAGTAGCTCAACAAATCAGGCCAAGACGGGGCAATAAAACGGCCGCTGACATCAGTCCTCATGCCGCGGATTAATGCGTAGAAGGGTTGTTCCGGCAAAGTAAAATTCGCGCGCGTATCGTGAAGGGCAAAAATAAGTGCCTCATCGTCCATGCGATGAGGGTGCACACCGGAGAACAATCCATCAATGGTGCGCTGCCATGAGTCGAGTTTCTGATTCTTTTCCGAGGCGGTGCCTGCGCCGTCGGCAATGTCATCTAACTCACGGCAATACGCGTAAATCGCAAACAGTGCATGCTTCAGGTCTCTGGGCTGCAGACGCATTGCCAAGTAGAAGGATGACTGAGCCAGCCGCACTTTTTCCGCGACGCGTTGATGAGCCTGCTGAACGTTCATGGGCGAACTAGTCTGGTTAGGCCTGTGAGCCCGGCGAAAAGCCAGTCCGGTCGGCCAAGCTTCACAGGAGATTCAATTGGATCGGAGGCCGCCAGCTTACAGTTCAAGCGGCGTGCCAGGACTAGGCAAACCGCGACTTCGGCGGCAAGCCGGCGTGATGTCACGCGAACGGAAAGGGGGGCCGCGCGGTCGATCAACGCCCCTGTGTAATCATTCATGCGCTGTATTGTTTGCCGCACCGCCGGTGAAGACCGCTCCGCTCCTAAGTCTTCGACTTCGCCGCAGTCGGTTCTTAACCAGTCAAGAGGAACGTAGACTCGATTTAGAGACAAATAGTCTGCCTTGGCATCTTGAATATGGTTGAGAACCTGCAAGGCACTGCAAAGAGCATCTGACTCCACCGTACCGAGTGTTTCACCATGCAACCCCAGGAGGAAGCGGCCTACCGGACACGCTGAGAAACGGCAATAATCCATCAACTCGCCCCATGTCCTGTAGCGATCGTTTACGGCGTCTCTACGGAACGCCACTAATAGGTCTGAGGCAACCGTGTGGGAAATATTCATTTCTGCTAGGTGTTCGCGCAGAATCGACGCGACTTCTAGGTCTTCCCGGTCACCTGATATAGCGGTTCCTGCTGTACGCAATGACTCGTCCATTGCATCCAGGCGGCGAATTTTCACACCGGGTTCCAGGTCAGGACTGTCCGCGATATCGTCGGCCCGGCGGGCAAACGCGTAGTAGGCGTGCACAACGGGTCGCAGTTTCGGCGCTACAAGCCAGCTGCCTACAGGAAAATTCTCGTCGTGGCGGGATTTTGGCTGAACCATGACCTGGGTGGTGGACGGAAAAGAGATGTTAGTGTAGGCGAGCATCCGCACTTGGACCACAACGGTATGCCCGAAACCCCAAAGTTGTCATATCTTGAAGACCTCGTCCGGCGCTACGACAAAGACCGTTTTCTCGCCGCTTTGTTCGCCCCCGCAGAGATGCGCGCGCGGATAATGACATTATTGGCGTTCAACGCCGAGGTCGCTCGCATCCGTGAAACGGTTTCCGAGCCACTCATTGGGCAAATGCGCCTTCAGTGGTGGCGCGACGTCGTTCTCGCGCTTGCCGAGGGCACGGGGCCGCCCCATGGGCACCCTGTGGCTGAAGCCATGGCCCAATTATTCACAGACCGGGCGCTTGAAGCCTCCCATTTTTTGGATCTTCTCGGCGCGCGTGAACTGGACATGACAGACGAACCGCCCGCTGACTTTGCGGCGCTGATCAGATACGCCCATGCGACGTCAAGCCAGTTGAATATTCTGATGCTGAACGGTTTGGGCATTCATGACCCCGCGGCCAATACCGCAGGAGTAGATGCGGGAATCGCCTGGGCATTGACCGGCATCCTGAGAGCAACACCTCAATTGGCAGCAGGGAATCGATCCATGTTGCCTGCCCAAGAGTTGGCCGAGGCGGGGCTGGCCGTGCAGGACCTTCAAAGTCCAGATTGTATCGTGAAACTCAGACCGATCGCCGAACGTCTGTCAGATGAGATTAAGGACAGAATTAACGCGGCGAGGGAGGCCCGCTCCATTGTCGAGAGGTCGGCAGTCCCAGTCTTGCTGCCGGTGACGCTCGCAGACAGCTATCTCAAGACGCTAGGACGTGTCGGCTTCAATATCTATCATCCGAAATTCGCGTTGGCGCGACCGGCGGTGGCTCGGATGTGGTGGAACAACTGGCGTGGTGTTTACTAGTCACTCTGCGGCGCGAGGAACCGTACCCAGCCAAGTTTCGAGATCTCGCGCGGCCCGGACAGCATAAGCGTGTTTGCGGTCGCGGCCCTTTAGCTTGCGGCCATTTTCTTTGCGGCCCTCTGCCGGCAATAAGTCCGGAAAGAGCCCGAAGTTGACGTTCATCGGCTGATAGGTTGTTTCGCGCGCTCCGCCGGTAATGTGTTCGTACAGAGCTCCAAGCGCAGTCGTTTGCGGCGGCGTCGCAAAGGTGTCTCCCAACCGTTCTGCCGCGGCAATGCGCCCGACAAGCAATCCAATGGCCGCACTTTCCACGTACCCCTCGCATCCAGTGATTTGACCGGCGAAGCGGAGGCGCGGCATCGCCTTGAGACGGAACGACCTATCGAGAAGGCGAGGCGCGTTCAGAAAAGTGTTGCGGTGAATACCGCCCAATCGGACAAACTCCGCCTTCTCCAAGCCGGGGATCATGCGGAACACTTCGTTCTGAGCGCCATACTTGAGTTTGGTTTGGAAGCCGACGAGGTTATAGAGCGTGCCCAATGCATTGTCTTGACGCAATTGAACGATTGCCCATGGTTTCTTCTCAGGCGCGTGAGGATTGGTGAGACCGACCGGCTTCATCGGTCCATAACGCAACGTTTCCTGGCCGCGCTCAGCCATAACTTCAATCGGAAGGCAGCCTTCGAAATAGGGCGTATCTTTTTCCCAATCCTTGAATACCGTCTTCTCGCCAGCGATCAACGCATCAAGAAAGGCGTCGTATTGCTCTTTGGTCATCGGGCAGTTGATGTAGTCCGAGCCTTCGCCTTTGTCGTAACGCGATTGAAACCATGCAATGTCGAAGTCGACGCTATCCTTGGTCACAATCGGTGCGATGGCATCGAAAAAGGCGAGGGAGTCTTCTCCGGTGAGTTTGGCAATGGCGGTGGTGAGGGCTGGAGACGTCAAAGGACCAGTGGCAATGATAACGCTTGACCAGTCTTCAGGTGGGAGGCCATCGACCTCACTGCGCTCAATCTGTATCAAGGGCTCGTTCTCGATTGCGGTCTGGACTGCTAGGGAGAATCCCTCGCGGTCGACGGCAAGCGCGCCTCCGGCCGGAACTTTGTGAGCGTCGCCGCAAGCGAGAATGACCGACCCGAGGCGCCGCATTTCCTGATGGAGAACGCCGACAGCGTTATGGTCCGCATCGTCCGAACGGAAGGAATTCGAACAGACGAGTTCCGCTAGAGTGTCGGTCTGGTGGGCATCCGTTCTGCGCTGTGGGCGCATTTCGTGGAGGACGACCGGTACGCCAGCCCTAGCGATTTGCCAAGCTGCCTCGCACCCGGCCAATCCTCCGCCTATGACATGTATCGAATCTGTGTTCATGGACGGGGCATACCTTTCCCGGGTGGCCGAGTCCAGGGGCGTATTGCGGCGTGGCAATCAATGATATTCTATACGGGCATCAGTTGAGGTGAGGTCTATGGCAGAGCAAAAATTTTATGTCATTGGCGGCGAATATGCCGACACATCGTTTGAACAGATCGCCGGCGGTGGAGAGCCCGAGGTGCATGCCCCGTTCAGCGAACGCGAAGCCAAGGAATTCTGGCGAAACGTAACTGGCAAGACGGTCGACAACGCATTAGTGCGCTACGACATCCGTAAGCACTGGGGCCAGACTTAAGCCAGCACAACCAGACCGACAACTGCGCCGGTCATGCCGGTCGCGAGATTCCCGGCGAGCCACGCTTTCATCCCGAGAGCGAGAGCCGCGGTGCGCTGGTTCGGTGCCAGAGTGCCGATCGATGATACCAGCATTCCGACGCTCGCCAGATTAGCGAATCCACACAACGCATATGTCATGATGAGGACTGAACGCGGCGATAGCGTATTGGGGTCCAGTGCCGCCAGTTGCTGATACGCGACAAATTCATTGAGGACCGCCTTCGTTCCCATCAGTTGTCCCGCGGCCAAAGCATCAGCAGGCGAAACGCCGAACAGCAAGACGACCGGCGCAAAAATCCAGCTGAAAATGCGGTTAACTGTCAACGCTTCGCCGTTCGTTGCCGGAAAGACCGAGAGGATTTGGTCACCCAAGGAGACGAAAGCGAAGACAACGATTAGCACGGCAATGATCGCGAGATAGAGTTTCATTCCGTCCATCGTGCCCTGGACCACCGCATCTAGGCTGCTTTCATAAGACAGAGCCGATGTGTCGTCGACTTCACCGGCTTCTGGCTGCTGTGACGGCACGAGAATACGCGCAATCAAAACCGCAGCCGGTAGAGAGATCACTGACGCGGTCACGATATGTCCGGTCGCTCCAGATAGCACCGGCTCCAAGATCGTCGCATAGAGGACGAGAACGACGCCCGATACCGTGCTCAGGCCCGCGGTCATGACCAAAAACAGGTCGGCGCGAGATAATCTCGCGAGAACGCCGCGTATGAACAACGGCGCCTCAACGACACCGAAGAACAAATTTGCCGCCGTGCCAAGTCCGGCGCCGCCACTAATACCGAGACTTTTGTGCAATCCTCGCGACAGCCACGTGATTAAGGTTGGCAAGACGCGCCAGTGCCAGAGCAGCGCCGCAAGAGCGGAGGTAACGATGACGATGGGCAGAATCTGAAAGGCAACGATGACGGATGTGCCGTCTCTTGGCACCGGAAATGGCGCAGGGCCGCCGCCCGCATACCCGAAGACAAAGGCCGCACCGTCTCGAGCCGCCTGGTCGAGGGCGGCCACACCTGTGCTCAATAAGCCGAGAGCGGACCAGACGATGGGGATGTTGAGGACAATCGCAGCCAAAATTACTTGTATTGAGACAGCACCGCCGACCCACCGCCACGAGACCTTGTTTCGATCCTCGCTCATCAGCCATGTCAGCCCGATCAGAGCTACCAAGCCGGTTAAACTATGAAGCCATCCGGTAATCACGTGAGGTGCGGTTTCAACTCAGCGCCCAACCGTATCCAGGATATCTGCGTTTCAACATGCCGTCTAAGCCCAACCAGTGCCCTGAGGGATAAAGTATGAAAATGATATTGAGGACGAAAAACGGCAGCAAAGATGCGTCGTAGTAACCGCCGATCGCGAGGTTGAAGAGAATAAAGAAGCCGCCAAAGCTCGACAGGCGGGTTGCCAAGCCTAAGATCAAACCAATCCCCACCGCGAGTTCGCCGAGCGTGACAATCCACGCAATAAGTGGATAAAGCGGCAATGCGAACTCTGTCAGATAAATATTGGCAAAAGAATTGGGATCGAGTTCAGTCAGCCTTTGAATAAAAATTTGTTCAAGTATATCGGTCGTCATCCACCCTTTGAGAACTTTGTTCAGGCCCGCTAAGAAAAAGAACAAGCCGAAAAGAAATCGAAAGGTTATGTTCAGAATGACACCTACGAACCGCACCGGATGCGCCGCGATCCATGCTTTTGACCAAGAGAAACATTCACCTATTGGCGCACCGGCACTTGCAGTAGTTTGATCCGTCATGGCGCGCTCTCTGTAGCGGCAGATTGCCAAGGGCCCATTTGTTCGACGATCATCACCCCGCCCTCAATGCTGGGCCGATGGCATTGACCGATCCGCTCGTTTGTCTCGAGGGCATACCAGACAGAGGTGTCCCGATCGATCCAAGTGCCATCAATTTCGATGCGGGCGTTTTTCACGTCCAGGTACGCTTCGAGCGTTGCCGTAGTGCGCCGTTCACCGGCACCGGCGTTGCGATAGACCGTCGCCGGTCTGCTTTCGCTGGTGACTGGGTTAAACCATTTGGCAAAGTAGTCCCAGATGGTCGCGATCTGTCCCCAGAAGTCCTTCGTCTCGAAATAATATAGAGCGAACCTGTCATCCACCGGCGGGGCTGCATCGTCGGGAATGCAGCGCAGATAAGCGACACACATTGTACACAGTTCGCCGAATTGGCTCATCAGCAACGGGTAATCACCCCAGTCGGGCGTCTCCTGACGGGGAATGGGCCCTTGGGCTGCGGCAGGTTCGGGGAGCAACGGCGGCATGCCGACAAGCAGCCATGTCCAAGCCGCGAGCATGATTGCGAATGGTTTCATAGGCCCTCTCTATGCTCTTATAGTGCCGGGAATATACAGGTTTGAGAAGAGAAGGAACGCATCATGGCGCTGCTTTGGAAAGCCACGGCAATGCAGACCAATAACGTCATTGTCAATGCAGCCAAAACCCGCGAAGACGCGATGGCAATCGTCAATAAGAGTATCGATCGATGGGAGGAATTGATCCTTTGGGCGGCGGGACGCGGTGGCGGGATGCAGAATTTGGTGGTGTTTCCCGAGTTCAATCTCCAAGGTTTCCCGCTCGGCGAAACAGCCGACGAGTGGATTGAGAAAGCCTGCTTTCAGATTCCAGGGTCCTCCGAGATCGAGCGCCTGCAGAAGATTGCGCAGAAGTACAAAATTTACCTCGGCGCAAATGGCTATGAAGCGCCTCCTGAGTGGCCAGGACGGTACTTCAACTGTTCGTTCCTGATCGATCCGTCAGGCGATGTCATTTTGAAATACCGTCGGGTTTCGACGGCTCAGGCGGCATCGCCTCACGACGTGCTCGACGAATATCTGGATAAGCACGGAATCGAGGGCTTATGGCCGGTAGCGAAAACGGAAATCGGTAATATCGCGATGATGCCCTGCGGTGAAATTCTGTGGCCGGAAACAGCGCGCTGTCTGATGATGCGCGGTGCGGAAGTCATTCTCCATCCGACATCCGATCATGGCACCTCAGACAAAATGGCTTGGGAGTCTGCCAAACGCGTGCGTGCTGCGGAAAACATGGTCTATTTCATTTCCGCAAATGCAGGTCAGATTGTCGGGTCGCCGCCCAACAACACACATGCTGGAAACTCGAAGATCATCGACTGGCAGGGTCAATTGATGGTCGAAAGCGGTGTCGCCGGGGAGTCCATCAACGCGTCTGCCGTCATCGACATGGATGCGCTGCGGCGCGCCCGCTGTACCCCCACTGGACCGTTCGGCGTCAATCGGTTGGCCCGACTCCGCTCCGAAGCCTATGCACAGGTGTTCAACGAATCGTCATTTTACCCGGTCAATCTATGGGCCGACAAACCGATGGATTTCAAGCAGCGTATTCAAGACGCGCTGATCGACGTGATAAAAAAGAAAGTCGACGACGGAACGTTCAATCCGCCTTCTAAGGGACAAGCGCTCGAAGGCTATGATCTTTGGGGAAGCTAGAGGAAATGCCGTAGCCATGCTGCGCAGTCTGATAACGCTTCTGACCGTTTTATGTGTTCCGGTATTTGCTGGCGCGCAAACTCTTCGTATCGGCACGCCTCTTGTCGCCCAAGATCCGGATAACCCCTACCAAGCGTTGTCGCTTCCGTCCGCAATCAGCTCCCAAATCACTTTCGACCCAATGATTGTCGTCGGCGGGGACGGCACCGCTCAGCCATGGCTGCTGACGTCTTGGCGAACGGATGACTCCAAGGTGTGGCGCTTGACCGTGCGCGAAGGCGTAAAGTTCTCTAACGGTGTGCCGCTGACGTCTGATGCTGTGGTCCAGTCCGTCGCATACATGCAGACGCCGAAAGGGCGAACAACGACCGTCGGCGGCGGCTTGGTCAACATCGCCCGTGCAGAAGCGACTTCCGACACCGAGCTTGAGTTGGTTCTCAACCGGCCGGATCCCATGCTGCCCTGGCGGTTTGGCATATGGCGTTTGCCGGAGCCCGCATCTTGGCTTGTGCGCAGCGAAGACCCCGGGCTCGAGCCGGCAGGCACGACAGCCGCTTTTACAATGTTGGATAAACGGGCCGGGCGTGTGCGTTATACCGCCAATCCCACAGCCTGGAATCCACCGGCGGTCGAGGCCTTGGATCTTGTTCAGCTTTCCGATCAGACCGCGCGGCTGCAGGCGCTGATGGCGGATGCCGTTGACGTTGCGCTGCAGATGGGTGTCGGTGATCGCGAGATCATCGAAAGCATTGGCGGACGGATGGTGCAGCGGCAAACCACCCGGGTCATGTACATGACGTTCACGACGGAGCATGTCGCCGAGACATCTCCGATTCAAGACCCCCGCGTGCGCCGTGCTTTGAACTTTGCGGTCAACCGGGATCGTATCTCTGCACTCTTGCTTGACGGCCGGGCGAAGCCTATGCCTCAGCTTGCATTGCCGGGTGCGCCTGGACACGTCGCCGAACTCGAACCATTCCCATACGATCCTGAACGGGCTAAGGCCCTGCTTGCCGAGGCCGGATATGGTGAAGGCCTCGAACTCTCGTTCCGGGTCGCCCCTGCCGGGGCCGATGATATGCTGGTGTACCAGCAGATTGCCGAAAATCTGCGCGGCATCGGAGTGAAGTTTAATATCCTCGGCACGGCCGTCGCACAAATGACGCAGATGATGTTCGGCGGTGATTTTAAGGCCGAAATGTTCAACAATTTTGGCCGCGGTCTCGATCCTTTGGGGGACTACCGTTACCGCTCGTGTTTAGGGCAAACAGGAAGCTACAAACCCTACTACTGCGATGAATTGGCGCTTGAGTTTGTCCGCCAGGCGCAACAGGCAACCAGCATTGCCGAAGTCGACCGGTTGATGCGCGCGGTGACCCGGCGGGAATACGAGGTCCCTCCGGGCATATTCCTGTGGCAGGCGGTCATGCTCGATGCCCTTGGCCCGCGCGTTTCCGAGGCTGAGAAATATGGCGACTACTATGAATATATTCCTTACCACGCGATCGCATTGAAGGACGACTGATATGCTCAAACGGCGCACGGCAGTCTTTGGACTGTCCGCTCTTGCGGCGGCCCCCGCGATTCACCGCGCTCGAGCGGCGCTGCCCGATACACTGGATCCGACAGATCCGGCGCATATCGCCCTCCTGCAGAAGAAGCTGATTTACTCCGCCGACAACCGGCCCCTGATCTGGTGGATTCGCGGGAAGAAGTACGGTTCGATCAATGGCGAAATCACGCCGCTGTGGGTGCTCAACGTCGCTCTGTTTAAGTATGTTGAACACAAAGACGACGGCGCCTACGACGTTAAGTCGATGGAGATCGTATACAAGACCGATATTGAGACCGACTTGTTGTTGAGCGAATGGCGCAATCCCTACAACGGCGAAGTTTATGAGGAAGTGCCACTGATCATGGGCCCGGTGACGCGCGGCTTTAGCGATGCCGGTCCGGTCAGTCAGTCGGCATTGCCCGGCGCGGAGGTTCGCCGCCGAACCAAGCTTGGGCCGGCCGACGTCGCCGGCGATCATGTATGGCTGCAGACCGATGCCCAGGTGGAGGTCGAGCGTCCGGGACAGGATGTTTTCCGGGCAAACGATCTATCAACGTACCATGGCCGTGTCTCAGATATCCTCAATCCCGATCTCGCCAGCGCGCCGGGAACGATGACGGTGCATATCATTCAGAGCTGGCATCCGTGGATGAACATGGGGGATCAGCCCGGCACGCTGGTCACGCGAATCAGCGGCGCGAAAGGCTATGAAGTCGACGACCTGCATCCGCGGATCGCGCAGCTGGTGAAGGACGTCCACCCGGATATCGCCCAGGACTATGTCGCCCGTCTGCAAGGACCGCCGGAGCGCTTTGACCGTTAGATCTAGGTTTGCTTCGGTATCGCGCCCGGCATTGCCATCAGGTCTGTGACGCCGGGATCAATCCCGCATTGCGACAAAAGGGTCGTCACCTGTCCGCGGTGGTGCGTCTGATGATTGAAGAAGTGGGTGACGCACAGACCAGCCGGAAGCTCACGGCTAACATTGGGGTTCGACTTGGTCTTGAACACCAGGATGTCGTCCAGCCATCCGTCAGTCAGATCTCGATCGCACCATGCGAGGATCATCTCATCGACGGCGTCGCGGGCGATGCGCAATTCGGCGAAATCCTCGAAAAGTTCGGCATCGAGGCCGCGAAACGGCTCTAACAGACTAACCGGCACATCTGCGAGGGCGGAAGCGCCGCTCACTTGAAAGCGCTCCAGCCAGACCAGATCGCCGGTGAGGATGTGGTTCAAAGTGCCGTGGACCGATGAAAAGAACGCGCCCCGGTCTTCCTTGCGCTGTTCGTCGGTCAGGGTTTCCGCCGCACCGTACAGCTTGTCGTTCATCCAGGCGTTGTACCGGGCGAAAGTCCGGAAGGTCTTCACAGGGTTCATATCAGGGCTCCGGCAGGGGATACGAAACGCAATAATCTAATACGCCCCGTTAACCAGCTGTTCACTTTCGAGGTTCACCGTTCGAGGCGTGAGGCTAGGTTTTGTATTGGGAGCACGACCATGACAGATCCGTATTTTACAGATGACACGGTCCGCCGCGCGGTTATCGACATTGACGCGGCACTCGACAACCTCGACTTCGAAGAAGACGAGGTTCTCGGGTCAGATGATCTGAATTACGCCCTCGGCCGTCCCTGCGACGTCGATTTCGATAGCAAGGACTAACCGGGGCGTTCAGGCTTAGGCCGCCGCGCGCTGTTGCGGGGCGTTGCCGCTCGTCTGTTTACGCTTGCGGCGACGCTTTGGCGTGTTTTCGCCGCTGCGACCGTTCGGGCGCTGGCCATTTGGCTTGCCGTGAGGTTTGCCGCGCGACTGGCGATGGGCCGGGCGTTCTCCGTCCGTAGGAAACTCGGTCACGGCGTCGCCGGTCAAACGCCGGCCGACCGTGCGCTCGATGTCGCGCAGCAGACCGCGCTCACTTCCGTCGCATAGAGAAATCGCAATGCCTTCCGCGCCAGCCCGTCCGGTGCGGCCGATCCGGTGCACATAGGCTTCCGGCTCGGTCGGCATGTCGTAGTTGAACACGTGGGTCACGTCGTCGATATCGAGGCCGCGGGCGGCGACATCGGTGGCGACCAGCACCTGCACGTGACCGTCCTGAAACGCGGACAAGGCCCGCTTGCGGGCGTTCTGGGATTTGTTGCCATGGATCGCCATCGCTTTGACGCCGTTCTTATGCAATTGGGCATCGAGACGGTTGGCGCCGTGTTTGGTGCGGGTAAAGACAATTGCCTTGTATACGTTGGTTTCCAGCATATTGAGCAGCGTCGCGGTCTTTTCGGCGCGCTCAACGAAGATGATCTCCTGCTTCACGGTCGCCGCGGTGGTCGCCTGTGGGGCAACGTCGACACGCACGGCGTCGCGCTGAACCGACTGGGCGAGCTTGGCCACAGCCGGTGCCATCGTTGCTGAGAACAGTAGGGTCTGGCGGCTGGCGGGCAGGGTCGCCGCGATTTTACGGATGTCGTGAATGAAGCCCATGTCGAGCATGCGGTCGGCTTCGTCGAGAACGAAGGCTTCGACGTTGCTGAGGTCGATGTGGCCCTGGTTCATCAGGTCGCGCAGGCGGCCCGGTGTGGCCACCAGCACGTCGACGCCGCGCGCCATGGCTTTGACCTGTCCGGCCTGCTTGACGCCGCCGAACACGGAAGTGCGGCGAAGGTTGAGGAAGCGGCCGTAGGCGCCGAAGGCGGCATGGATCTGGCTCGCCAGTTCGCGCGTCGGCGACAGGACGAGGATACGTGCGCCTTTGGGCGTCAGCGGGGTCGGCTTGGAAAACAGGTGCTGCAAAAGGGGCAGGGCGAACGCGGCGGTCTTGCCGGTGCCCGTCTGGGCGCAGCCGATTATGTCCCGGCCGTCCAGCAGGAACGGAATAGCCTTGCGTTGGATCGGGGTCGGGGTGGTGTATCCGTCAGCGGTGAGCGCGCGCAAAAGGGGCTCGATCAGGCCGAGATCGGAAAACTGGGTATCTGAAGATGTCAAAACAAACTCTTTCATAAGTCATGTCCGCACCGCCTTCCGGGGCGCGGAGAAAAGTATTCAATGCTTCACACAGCACGTGAGTCACAGCCCCGCACACATATGTGTACATGGCTTGCGTGACGCATCTGCAGCGTCAGCTTCTATCGGAATGTCGGTGAAAGGGTGGATCAACCGCCGGGGCGGGATCCCAACTGGCAATAACATGCCGACGGGAAGGCTGACGGGTATATGGGCGCTTTCTTGGGGTTTGTCAAATGCGATGAAACGGCTGGGAAATTTGTTCTGTGCTCAAACCGCGAGGAACGAGCCCATGCACGCACGGTTTTGACCCGGTTTGCGGCGGTATTCGTGAATACGTTCAAAGCGTTAGGATTCTCGACAAACGAGCCCATGCACGCCATGCTTTGACCATGCACCGACCAGTAAACGGCGGCTTTCCGCTGATGGGCAAAGGCGAACGATGATCCGGTTTCTGACCCTTATTCTTGCGATGGTCACTGTATCAGGTGCCGACGCACAGGACACGCACCCCTCGACGCTGGCCGCTCTCTCGGGCGCGACCATGGTCGACAGTGGTGTGATCGTCATCACCAGCACGCCTGAGTTCGCCCGCGAGGAATCCTTCGAGTACGTCCGCCGGCCCGATGGCGGTATCACTTTGCTGAACACCATCACGGCCACGGACGGCCGCTTCCGCACCCGCGCCCGGTTCGACATGGATGCCGACTGGAACGCGCTCAGTGCCAGCGGCCTTGGCCTGTATGAGGGCGTACCGGTGGAGATCTTCATGCAGCGCAACGGCGCTCAGGTGGATATCCAAGTCCACGGCGAGGGCGTGCATTTGAACCCGACGGCAGTATGCGACCCGGACTGCTTCATCAACATGAGCCCGACGACGCTGCCGATGTTTGTCATGACCCGCCACTACGACCGTGCCACAGGCGGCGTGCAGACCTTCCGCTGGACCGGCCAGGACCTGGACCGCGTGCGTACGCTATCCGGCGGCAAGGCCAATCTGGACTTCGCCGGTGAGATCGAGGTCTCCCGCGCGGCGCTGCCGGGCCAGGACCCGGAGCAGGTCACCGTTCTGCACTTCACCTTCGTCGAGGAAATTCCGCTGCCCGACGGAAAGTATTTCCGGCTCAACTTCGATCTGTGGACCGACGCGGAGCACCGGCCGCTCGGCTTCCGCGCGATGACGCCGGGGACCACCGGCGGCACCGTCGGCTTTCGCAAGGGCTGGGACGACGTGCGCGCGCAGGTGGCAGGGTGACCACCGAGTTCCACAAGGAAGACTTTTTCGACCCGCAGGTCGTTGAATGTCCGTTCGCCTATTACCAGAGGGCGCGGGCCGAGGCCCCGGTGATGCCGCTGCGGGCGGCGGACTCAGACCAGCAGATTTATCTCGTCACCACGTTCGAAGCCGTTGAGCGGGTTCTCAAGACCCCGGAGGTATTTTCCAACCAATTCATGAATCCGGTCGGGCGGGACAAAACCGACGCCGACGTGCAGGCGATTTACGACGACGGCTGGCCGTGGGTGGATACCCTGCTCACCAGCGATCCGCCCCAGCACCGGCGCTATCGCGTGCTCGTCAACCGCGCTTTTACGGCGAAGCGGGTGCGCGCGCTGGAACCGTACATCACGACGCTGGCGAATGAACTGGTCGACCGGTTTATCGGCGATGGTGCCTGCGAATTCGTCTCAGCCTTTGCCCGCCCATTGCCGCTGCGCGTTATCGCAGATCAGTTCGGTGTGCCCGACCGTGATCTGGATAACTTCAAAAGATGGTCGGACAGCTTCGTCGCCCGCTTGGGCGGCATGCTCTCCAAAGAAGAGGAATTGGATTGCGCGCGCGATGTTGTCCGCCTGCAGAAGTACCTAAAATCACGCATCGACGAGCGCCGGGCATCGCCGACGGAAGACATCATGTCGGCCCTGGTTCATGCGGAGGACGAAGGCGCGCCCGCGCTGTCCGATGGCGAACTGATCAATATGCTCCCTCAATTACTTGTCGCCGGCAATGAGACCACGGCGAATACACTGGCGGGCGGTCTGATGGATCTGTTGCGCAACCCAGAGCAACTGGCGGCGGTGCAGGCGGACCCGGCGTTAATCGGCGGGCTGGTGGAAGAGTCCCTGCGCATGGTCACGGCGCAGTCCGGCATGTGGCGCATTGCCACACAGGACACGACGCTGGCCGGCACTGACATTCCCGCAGGGGCGACGATCCTGTTGCGCTATGATGCGGCCAACCGCGATCCGGCCCGGTTCGATGCGCCGGAAGCGTTCGATATCTGTCGCGCTAATGCGGGCACTCATCTGTCGTTCGGGATCGGCATTCACTTCTGCGTCGGCGCGCAGCTGGCCCGCAAGGAACTTGAGATCGGGTTTAAGGTGCTGCTCGCACGGCTAAAAAACCTCCGGCTATCGCCGGACAACGACTTCACCCACCAACCCAACATGATGCTCCGCGGCCTGAAACGGCTGAACATTACGTTCGAGGCGGGGTGAATGGCAGAGGTTAGAAACGAACAGTTGGCGAGGTGAGAATGAGTCGTTCCACGAAAGCAATTGCGGCTGCGGCTGCAGCGGTCCTAATCATCGTCGCCTTTGGTGCGTACCGCGACAAAGCCGCGTATCAGGCCGCCATAGAAACATATCCGTTTGAAGGCGATCGGGTTGACGTAGGCGGCAGGAGCATCGCTATGGATTGCCGAGGCGAGGGCGACTTTACCGTCGTGTTTGAATCGGGACTGGGTCCTTACGGATCAGTTGCCTGGAGTTCGGTCCATGATAGGGTCGCTGAGTTCGCCTGCGCATGCACTTACAACCGCGGCGTAATTTTGTGGAGCGATCCGTCGGGACAGCGCAGAACGCCGGACGCCATCGCCACTGATTTGCACGCCGCTCTGGAACAGGCGGGAAAAACAGGTCCGACCGTTATAGTCGGGCACTCGATTGGCGGACTCTACGCGGTCGCATATGCGACGCAATTTCCGGAGGGTGTTGCCGGAGTGGTGCTGGTGGATTCTTCGCATCCCGATCAGAACACGCGCTTTGCCGAAATCGGCTTTCCGGCACCAAGCGTCACACCCGCACAGTCCATGTCCGCTCGTCTGGCTTGGACGGGCCTGCCGCGCACCGGGAATGGGACCTTTTTCGCACCACCGCGCCCGTCAGAGGACGCACCGCTCGAGGTGAAGAGAACTTACGATTTTGCGCCGACCACGAGTGTCGCGATGGTTCAAGAGCTAATGGCGCTGGACGAAACGTTCAGTGCAATCGGCGAACGTCATGATCTCGGTTCCACTCCCTTGTATGTCCTGGATGCTGCGCGGTTTCCGACGGACCAGGAACGCAGGGCGCAGAACGTGTCTTTGGAAGTCGCCAGGAAATTTCAAGAGGTATCCGCGGAAATGCAGCGTGATTTTATGACGTGGTCTACTAGATCGACGTTTGAAGAACTAACCGACTCCGTTCACTGCGTTCAATGCGACCGGCCGGACGCAATCGTCGCAGCCGTGCGGGCCGTGATCGAGACGGCGAGGACTAATTAATCAACCAGCGCCTGATAGGTCAGCGTGCGCATGTCATCGCGCAGGGGGCTGCGGGTGCTGAACAGCTGAGTCATCGCAATGGCGATGAGGTTTTTCTCCGGGTCGATCCAGAAGTGGGTGTCGGCGGCGCCGGCCCAGGCGTAGGCGCCTTCGGATAAAAACGTTTTTTGCAGGCCCGGGTCTTCGGTAATGGCGAAGCCCAAACCGAACCCGAAGCCGGGGGCAAATCTTTGATCGTCCTTGAGGTGATTGCGCGCCATCAGCTCGACAGAGCGGGGGCTGAGCAGTCTTATGTTCCCGAGCGCGCCGCCGTTGAGCAGCATCTGAGTGAAGCGCAGGTAATCCGCCGGCGTTGACAGCAGACCCGCGCCGCCGGACGGAATAACGTCCTCGAATTCATAGGAGCGCGCGCCGATGCCTTGCGGCGGCACAAGTCCGTCCTCGTTGTCGTTGTAAGCACTCACCAGCCGTCCGTCGTGATGCGGCTCCAAGACGAACGACGTGTCGTCCATCCCCAATGGGCCGGTGATGCGCTCGCGCACAAAATCTTCGAACGGCTGGCCGGACGCCACTTCGACGACATAGCCGAGAACATCGGTGGACAGACCGTACATCCAGCGCTCGCCCGGCTGAAACACCAGCGTCTTGGACGCGATCACGTCGATCAGCTCGGCGAGGTTGCGCGCGCCGCTGCTGTTGACGTCGTTATAGGCGGCAGTTGCCGGTGTGGTGCCGCCGTAGGGCAGGCCGGACGTGTGCGTCATCAGATGATGCACGGTCATCGGCGTTTTCATGTCTTCGACGATGGCGTACTCGCCGTCGCCGCTGACATACACTTTGGTATTGGCAAACGCGGGCGCAAACTTGGAGACCGGGTCGGTCAGACGCAGCTTGCCTTCCTCCACCAGGATCATCGCCGCGGTGGTCGTCACCGCTTTGGTCATGGAATAGATACGGAACACGCCATCCGTCGTCATCGGCGTCTTGCTGTCGAGATCGGCATAGCCGACGGCCTGCTTGTAGACGACCTTGCCGTCGCGAGCGATGACCATTGCAGCACCGGCCAGACGGCCGTCATCCACGTGCCGCTGCATCACCGGCGCGATGCGCTCCAGGCGCGCCGCATCGAAACCGGCTTTCTTCGCATTCGTGGAGGGCAGCCACTCGCCTGCTAACACGGGCGTGGCGCACAGCAGCAGCGCGGCAGTCAAACCGCGCCAAGTTAGAGTCCGCATCGGTTTTCCTTCCTTATTCTCAGGCGGAGTAACGATTAGGTAACCGCCAGCCTCTCGCCCAGCAACCGACCCAGGGTCATCGCAGGGGTGATCATCATGCCCGGCGCGAAGGCATTGCCGAGGGACACACCGCTGCCGAGCACTTCGCCGGCGGCATAAAGGCCGGGGATCGGGTTGCCCTGCGGTGTGACCGCCTGCAGGTCCTTGTTCACGGTGATGCCGACGGACGACGTCGCCGAGTGGCCGTGGTGCAGGATCAGGTAGTAGGGCGGTTCGGCGATGGGCAGCGGGCGGTGTTCGCGGCCGAAGGGATCGGAGGTGCCGCCGATGCCGGCGTTGTAGTCCGCCACCGTCTTTTGCAGGCCGGCAACATCGAAGCCGCAGCGAGATGCCAGTTCCTCCAGTGTGTCTCCTTTGTAGAAGCCGATGTGGGTGTTGAAGTGGCTGGCGATCTTGTCGCGGTCCCATTCGGCGATGCAGGGATCGGCGGTGGTGAAAATCTCCTCGTCGAAGACGATGCCATAGGCGAGGCGCGGCTGCTTCAACAACGCCTGTTCGCGCACGCTGCCGTTGGGGTGCTGCTCGTTGACGTAGCGCTCGCCGCGGTTGTTGACCCAGATCTCCCACGGCAGGCGCGCCTGTGGACGGGTTTCGACACGGACATAGAGTTCAGCGGGAAACTCATGGGCGGTCAGCACGGAGCCGGAGCCAGGACGATGCAGGTCGTGGCCGCGCAGGGCCGCGCCAATGGCCTCCGCCATCTTCAGGCCGTCGCCGCGTGAGTAGAAGTAGGAGTCATTGCGGTAGGCCGGCTGGCCGATCAGGCTTTCGAAGTAGGGCGGGTCCATGACGTAGCCGCCGGTGGTGACGATGACGTGTTTGGCGCGCAGCTCATTGATGAAGCCCAAGTTGTCGATGGCGCGGATGCCTTCCACCGTGCCGTCGTCGCGGGTCAGCAGTTCCTGCACCCGGTTGTTAAGGACAATGGTCAGGGGATATTCCGTGGCGGTCTTTTCCACTTGCTCGGCGAACACCTTGAGCATGGCGAGGCCACCGCCGTCCGCCTGGTAATAGCGTTTTACGGAGTAGCCGGCGCGTCCGAGGAACTCGCCGGTAATGAAATGGCCGGGGCGGCAGTCCCAGCCGTGATCGTCGAGCCAGTCGATAATCGCTCCTGCGTTGTCGACGGTGAGGCGTACGATGTCCGGATCAGCTTTCCCATTCGTCAGTCGCATGACGTCGTCATAGTGGATGTCCGGGTGGTCATCGGTGACACCGAAGCGGGCCTGGGTTTTGGTCTGGGCGCCGCAGATTTCCCCGCCGGCCAGATGCAGCGTGCCGCCGATCTTATCCGCCGCATCGACCAGGGCGACCCGCGCGCCGTTTTGCGCGGCGAATATCGCGGCCGGCATCCCGGCATTGCCCGCACCGACGACAATGATGTCGTACTCGGCGGACTGGGCGCGCACGCTGCGCGCTGACGCCCTAAGGACGGCCGGGATCATCGCGGCGGAGGCGGCACCGGCCAACAGGCTGCGGCGGTTGAGGGAAAAATAGGACGACGGATCGAATGGACCGGTCATGTGAGGCGCTCCCCAAAAGGCCTGGACGGATGGGGGGAGCTTAGCACGGCGGCCCCCGCCGCAAAGCGCAGCAGGGGCCGGACCCGTTCACACGTTTGAGAGGCGATCAGGTCTTGGCGAACGGAATGGTCTCGCCGAGATAACGTCCGAGGGTCATCGCCGGAGTGATCATCATGCCCGGCACAAAGGCGTTTCCCAGCGTCGCGCCGCTGCCGATGGCTTCTCCGGCAGCATAGAGATTGGGGATCGGCGTACCGTCCGCGCGCAGCGCCTGCAGATTGCCGTCGACCGTGATGCCGACCGACGAGGTCGCCGAATGGCCGTGCTGAACGATGCCGTAGAACGGCGCCTGTGCGATGGGGAGCGGGCGGTGCCCGCGTCCGAACGGATCGTCGGTGCCGGACTCGATGCCTGCATTGTATGCTGCGACCGATGCAGCCAGCCCGGCCGGATCGACCTTCAGCAGGCGCGCCAGTTCGTCCAATGTGTCCGCTTTCTTGAACATCATCTGGGTGTTGAAGTGCGCGGCCATGTCGTCGCGGGACCAGCGCGGAATCCCCGGCGGCGCAGCTTGGAAGATGGCGTTGTCGAAGACGATGGAATAGCGCAGCCGCGGCTGGCCCATCAGGGCTTGCTCGCGTGCGCTGCGGTTTTCGGTTTCCTCGTTGACGAAGCGGGCGCCGAAGTCGTTGACCTAGATTTCCCACGGCAGGCGTTTCTGCGGGCGCGTGTCAAAGCGGGCATAGACCGTGGCGGGGTACGTGTCGCTGGTCAGGATCGAGCCCGAGCCTGGCCGGTGCAGATCGCGGCCGCGCAGGGCCGCACCGATGGCTTCGGCCATGACAATGCCGCCGCCTTTGCAGTGTGCGTAGCTTTCCATGATGTACATCGGCGCGCCGACGTAATCCTCGAACAGCCAGGGGTTGGCGGGATAGCCGCCCGTGGTGATGAGCACGTTGCGCGCCCGGAACGGGGTCGCGATGCCGTGTGAGTCCGCGACCACGCCCTCGACCGCGCCGGCGTCGTCGGTCAGCAGTTCGACCGCCTTGCTGTTGGTCAGGATGGCGATGCGGCCGCCGGCAGGGGTCCCGGTTTCGGCGCGGGCCTGAACTTCGGCCATGAAGATGTCGGCGATGGCCTTGCCCTGACCTTCGTCCTGGTAGTAGCGGCGAAGATCGCTGCCGGCATGCCGGAGGTGCCGGCGCCGACAACGATGAGATCGAACACGCGGTCCTGGTCGCCCATGGCGACAGCTTGGCGCGCAGCTGGGCCGACCGCGGCGAGGGCGGATGCGGTGATCAGGACGCGGCGGCGGGAGGGGCGGTTCAAATAGGAGAAAGTTCGCGGCACGGGGTCAGGGCTCCGGTGACTCAGGGATGGGAGCACCTTAGCACGACCCGCGCAGCCGCACGCCCATCACGTGTGAGCGAGCGCGAATTAGGAAATTTTTCTAAAGCGGCGCCGTGCTAACGGGTTTCGTAAAGGTCCGTATACAAATTCCACGCAGGGACGGTGTCGCGGTTGAACTCCTTGCGCGCGTCGTCCAGGTGGGCGAGGTCGATCTCCGCCGTGACGAAGCCTTCGTTGCGTCCGCCCATTTCTGCCAGCAGTTCCCCGGCCGGGCCGCAGATGGTTGACGAACCGCCCGCCCAGTCGTCGCGCAGGGAGCCATCGGCTTCCGTATACAGGTTGCGCGAGGTCGTGCCGGTGAGCAGATAAACGTGGTTCTGGTAGGCGATGGCGCGCTTGAGCGACACCCACGGCACGGCGTCGGACTCAAGGCTGGTGTGCAGAATGACTTCCGCGCCCTTGGACGAGAGCAGGCGCGAGGCTTCCAGCACCTGCGCCTCGCCTTCCACATAGCAGGCGAAATTGCCCAGCGGTGTTTTTGCCACCGGCAGGATCGAGTCCGGTCCGAAGGCGGCTTTGTACTCGTCGAGAATGTCGCGGATGAAGCTGACCCGCGGCGCGCTCGGCGCCTGCACCTTGGGTGAGCGCAGCACCAGGCCCTCCGGTCCCATGATGAAGCCGGTGTGGAAATAGGTGCCCGGCAACTGCGGCACTTTCTCCTGCGTGCTGGTGGCGACGTAGCAGTCGTGACGGCGGCAGGCGTCGATCACCGGCTTCCAGATGGTCTGATCCAGCGGCTTGGAGACGAGGTCCTGCGCAACCACTTCCATGGGCACGCCGGACACGGCACGCCGCGCCGAGGTGTACATCAGCACCGGACATGAAATCACCCGCGGTTTGGGCGTGGATTTCATCACAGTCTCGATGGCGGTAACGAACGCTTCGGTGTTGCGGCGGCGGATGTCTTCCAGGGCGTCGGCAGTCGGCGGCACCAGCACCGGCACGCGCAACACGGCGGCGGTGTAGGAGGGGCGGGAGCCGCCGGACTCATGTCCGTCCGCCCGCGCGGCGGTGGAGAGCCCGGAGGCGGCGGTCAGCGCGGCGGCCGAGGCGGTTTTCAAAAGCGTGCGTCGTTTCATCGTGGGGTCCCTGTCATTCTTGTGCGCCGCATGTCATGCGACTTTGTCTTCGCCGAGGTGGTGCGTCAGCGCTTTGACGATGTGTTCGCGCTTTTGGTTGAGCCCGATCAGTTTAACCAGCGGATTAAGTTCGGTGTCGCCACGCTCGATGCGGACGGTTTGTCCCAGAATAGGAATTTTCGACGTCCATCGTTCCATGTCCGCTTCGGGCAAGAAGCCTGAGGCAGTGTGGATGCGGAAGGACTTTTTCATCAGCGATACGCGGTCGATCTGATCCCATGGAATGCACAGGTTGCGCGACGGAATAACAAAGCCGCCGGGGGTGACCGAAAACTCAGGTTCGGACACGTACCGGAATAGGTATATGCCTATAAACACGATCCAAAGAACAACGTGCGCAAAACTGAAAATCGTGCTCGGTTCGAAGAGGCCGTATCTGTCTATTTGTTCGAATGCCATGTTCGCCCAAGCGGCGGTAACTAAAAATCCGCCCGAACCAATTAAGAGGATGGTGCGCATCGCGGTATGGGCAACCAGATAGACGGACCCTCTCGTCACCGGCAGAGACGTCATCGTGTTATCTCCTCAGTCCACCGCGAAGCAGTAGAACTGCCCGGCGCCGCCGGTGGCGATGAGGTTGTCCTGGCTGCAGCCGCGCGACGGATGGGCGTCGTTCCACGACGTGCTGGTGAAGCTGGTCAGGCGGTCGGCATGGCCGACGTTGGCGCTGCCGTTTTCCTTATTACTTGTCCAATTCGAACAGGTGCGGTCGAAGGTATCGGTGAAGGCCATGCCGTCGGCGCGCGTGCCGGTGAGCACGTCGTGCTTGTTGCCGGCGTCTTCCATGCCGGAGACGCGGATCTCGCCGGGATTGCGCTCGCCGAACTCTGTCAGCACCGTGTTGATGTTGAGAATGTTGCCCTTACGCGCGAGCTCGACCGTATCGCCGTGCAGATCGGCGTTGTTGACGGCGATGCGCACCCCCTTGGCATTGTACCACGGGCCTTCACCGATCCGATCACGCGCATTGATGGCGGGCGAGCCTTCCGACGCTTGTGTCGAAAGATAGGCACGCCAGGTTTTCGTCTCCGCGCCGGGCTGTCCCGAGGCGGCGGCGAGCGTCTGACAGTGGGCGTCCGCGCCCGCGAGACCGCCGAGATTGGCGCCGTCGCCCAGGCCAACGCTGGTGATGAAGAACGACATCTCGCCCTTCGCCGGACGCGGCGGAATTTCAGGCACCATCGGGGCGTCTTGCGCCTGCACCGGCGCGATAAAAGTCAAAGCGGTGATGGCGATAAGGATGTGATTCATTATTGAACCTCCAGTGTCGGGTCGATGGCGTTGAGGGTGCGGTCGTAGCACGCCGGATTGAGAATGCACGTGTTGGTCAGGCGGGCGAGATCGGCGCGGGTGATGCCGTAGTCGGCGGTGAGGTCGTCGGTCAGTTCGCCGTTGCCGGTGGGCTCGGCGGGTTCCGGTGGCAGGTTGCTGTTGACCACGAATGTGGTGTTGAGCGTCTCACTGTTGGCCGCGGCGGTTTCAAGCGCGATCTCCGCCCGGGCGGCATCGCGGAAGTAATTCACAATGCGCGGATCGTCGCTGAACGGGGCCGGTGGATTGACCAGCCACTGGCGCGCGCCGCGCGGGCTATGGCGGATGATCTGGGTGACATCGGCGTCCACGGCGGCGGCGGCGATGGTTTCCATCGACGCCCAATAAAATGAGTCCCCATCGTCCATGCGGATGCCCGGCAGATTGGAGACATCGACGATCACGGCGGGCTTGGCGGCCATGATCGCGGCGCGCACTTCGTCGGCAAAGCGAAGATCGGCGAGCACGACTTCGTAACTCTCGCCGGGCGTGCCGGCCAGACGCTCGTAAGTGGACGACGGCCGCGCCAGGATGATCACGCGTTCGCCGGCGGCAATGAGTTCATTGGCCTGATAGGAGCCCAGCTGTCCTGTGCCGCCAATGATCATCACGCCGGTGTTTACGGCAGACGTGTCGCGGGCGGGCGGCGGACTCGCGCAGGCAGCAAGCGTGAGGGCGGCGAGCAGAGTCGGCGTGCGGGTGAGAAAGGTCATTTGAGCGTCCCTGTGTTTATTTAGACCCAAGCCTAACGGGATCGCGCCGATGAGTCTCGGCTAACCGGGCGGTTTGCCGAGCTCGCGGTCCACATCCTTTATGTCCCGCGCGTAATAGGCGAGCACACCGCTGGCCAGAGCGCCGACGAACAGGACCTTGAGGTAGAATTTGAAGGCTGTCCCCCGTCAGCACCAATGGGACAGATTGGGGTGATTGCGTAAGGGAGTA
>JAYQVH010000023.1:0-43243 GCA_038148375.1 Rhodospirillaceae bacterium
CGTTGCCAAGCCAAAAGCATATAAACTTCTGGCCCAGTTTTAAGGGGGAAGGACATATTCGTGCGCCATGTAACGCAGATCGAGCTTTTCCAACTGTTCGACCGCGTCTGCCAGCGCCGGATTGTCGCGAAAGTATTTTGCTTCGGCATTCTTCAGCTTGACCAGCCAGGCCAGTCCTTCGCGCGCGCGCTCCATCGAGTTCATATCGTCGGGCGTGAGCGAATAAATCATGTCGCGCATCGGCAGCTTGGCCGCCCAGCCCGGCATGGCGTTGTAACCGGTAAGCAGTATACCGCCCGGCTTCAGACGTTTGACGGCGTCTTCCAGCAAGGCCGAGCGCGTCGCTTCATCGACCCACGACAGCACGCCGTGCATCACCGCGAAATCGAGCGGCGGCAGGTCATCCTCTTCGAGTTGAGTGAAGCTCTTGCACAGGAACTTGGTGTTCTCCAGCCCGCCGCGCAGTGACAATGTCTCCGCGGTCCGGATATGGGTGTTCATGAAGTCGATGCCGTAAAACTGGGCATGCGGATAGCACGCGGCCAGCACGTTGGCGGTGACGCCGTTGCCGCAGCCGTAATCGCACCACGTGAATGGCTCGTCCAGCGGCCGCGGCTTGAAGCCGTTGAAGGCACACGTCAGGTTCATGTGCGTCGGGGCATGATCGGCGTAATATTCCGCCACATAAGCGGTATCGGTCACATACCCGTCGCTCATAAATCCCCCGGTCCCCTCGGTCTTACGGTAATCGCGCACGATGAAGCGCGCACGAGATTCGTTTTAACCCGGTTTCAACTCCGAAAGCAAAAAACCCCGCCGCCAACGCAGGGTTGGGGCGGGGTGATGGCTAAAATATGATTCGGATCGAACGGATCAGCCGAGCGAGGATTCAACCCACTCCACCAATTTGCTCTTGGGCAGAGCGCCGACTTTGGTCGCCGCCACTTCGCCGTTCTTGAACAAAATGAGGGTGGGGATGCCGCGCACCCCGTACTTGGTCGGCGTGTCGGGGTTGTCGTCGATGTTGACCTTGGCGATGGTCACCTTGCCGGCCATCTCCGTGTCCATTTCGTCGAGGATGGGACCGATCTGTTTGCACGGTCCGCACCACTCCGCCCAGAAATCGACCAGCACGGGGCCATCGGCTTTGAGGACGTCATCGTCAAAGGAGTCGTCGGAAACGTGTTTCATGGCTGGGTCCTTATGTTGAAAGCGGCTCACGGGTCGTGCGCCAAATGTGTGGTGCTGAATCTAGGAAGGGGCCGCGGGGGCGTCAAGGAAGCGGGACGGCATGGGGGTGAGAGGGCAGTTTTCGTCCGCTGAATGGGCGAATACGGGGTCATGATCGCCGCGCCCGAGGCGGATTTCCTCAGACCGAACCTGCAGGCGATGGTGGTTTTCTATCAGAACCGGGGTTGTTTGGCCTCCGTTCCTCAGCGTCAAGGGAACACCGTCAGCTGTTCCAGCGCAGTACAACCGGTTCTATGGGATTGACGAAGGGCTCGCCGTCCGCCTGGGCCGCCCGCCACGCCTCCTTGAGGCGATAGTACCAGCGGATCTGCGTGTCCGCGTCCTGCACGAGCATGGTCCCGGGCTCGAAGGCGAGACCGTCGCGCATGTCCTCCACTGCGGCCGCGTCCTGGCCGAGAAAGCGCCGGGCTGCCAGCCGGACGACGGCACGCGTCAGTGGTCCGCCGGGCACGTCCCAGTACATCATGTGATGCACCGCCGTCGTGTTTGCGTCGACCGGGGTGCAGGCCGTCAGCCCGCAATAGGTATACTTCGCCGTTGCCGCGTGTTCGATGCGGATGCCGGGCAGCGTGTAGGTGATTTCCGTCTCCGGCGCGCCACCCAAGAACAGACGATAGGCGCGCGCATTACCGGATGCGGTATGCCGGTCCATGCGCCAGCCGAGCGGCACCGGCGAGAACGCCTTTTCTTTCTGACGCACGTCACGATGGCCGCGCCACACGGGAGATGCGTGGACGAACGCCCCATGGGCCGGATCCATCAATCCGGTCACCGCCAGATCGATGTCGCAGTGAAACGTCTGCATCAGATGCAATTGCGGTGCGCCGTCGAACGGCACACGCGGCACCTCCGGTTTGGGTCCGGCGTCATCGCCGATGAAGACCCAGATCACTCCCTGAGATTCCTGCACTGTGTAGGTACCGGTCCGGATATCTGCCGCCTGTGGCTTCTGGCCGTCCCTTTGTGATGGGATCGCCGTGCATTGCCCGTCGGTGGCGAAACGCCAGCCGTGATAGGGGCACTCGACTTCGCTTCCGTCGAAGGTCCCGCGCGACAACAGCGTGCCGCGGTGGGGGCAGGTGTCGCGCAGGGCAAACACGGTGCCGGCGGTGTCTCGGCCGATCAGAACCGGTTCGCCCAGCAGCGTGCGGTGAATCGCCTTGCCCTGGCCCACGTCGCGGCTCGCGGCCGCGACATACCAAAGTCCTCGCAGGAACAGATCAGAAGCGGGGTGACTCATTGGGGGATCGTGAGCATCGGGCGGATAAAATCAAGCCCCGGGCAAGAGGGCGCGCGCCTGAAGGTCCGCATGCAGGGTCGGGGCGTCCGTGAAGTGATGCGTGAGGAAGCCAAGCGCAGCCGCCGCTTCGATGTTGTAATCCATGTCGTCGATGAACAGGCTCTTCGCGGCCGTCAAACCATGTCGTTCGCACAGGATTTCGAAAATACGCGGGTCCGGTTTCTTCACGCCTTCCCGGCCGGAGACGACGAGCCCGTCAAACCAATCCAAGAAGTGATAGGGCGGTTCAGCGGCAGGAAAGGTTTCCGTCGGCCAGTTGCTCAGCGCGAACATCGGGACGCCAGCGGATCTCAGCCCGGCCAGCACGTCGACGGAGCCGGCGATCGGTCCCGACAGCATTTCTGAAAAGCGCCCGTAGAACGCCTCGATCTCGGTCCGGAAATGGGGAAACGAGTCGCACAGGCGCGCCGTCGCGTCCTCCGCCGAGCCGCCCGCATCCTGTTGCTCATGCCAAGTGCGGTTGCACACATGGGTGAGGAAATGGTCGATCTCCTCTTCCGTCTCGAACATCTCGCGGTACAGGTGGCGCGGGTTCCAGTCGATCAGCACACCGCCGAGATCGAATACGACGGCGTCCACTGTCCGTGCGTCAGCCACGGCCGCTCTCCTGCCACGCCTTGTCCATCATCTCGTCTGGCACAGTCATGACAAAGGGTCCGTCGGTCCACAGCAGCACACAGCGTACGGCGCGATCCGGATAGATCTCGCGCAGGGCGGCGCGATAGGCCGCCATCTGGAACACATAGGCCGGAGCGATACCCGCAACGTCAGTGGGCGGCGGGCGGTTGGTCTTGTAATCGATGATGAGAACGTCCTCATCCGTCACGGCCAACCGGTCGACCTGACCGCTCAACACCTGGCCGCCGATCAGACCCGTGAGCGGGACTTCCGCTTTTGACCCCGGTCCAAACACAGCGGCGAACTCCGGCGCGTCCAGTACAGCCAACGTTTCGTTGGCGATGTCCGTCACCGCGTCGTCGCTCAGGCCCCAGGCCGGGCGCGACAGATAGATGGTGGCCGCCGCGCGCCGCTTTTCCACGGGCAGATCGGGCAGGCTTTGCAACAGGCGGTGAATCAGCAGGCCGCGCCGAAACCGGTTGGACGTCTCTGTGCTCAAGGGTGAATTCACCGGCGGTTCGGCCTCCGCAGGTTTGGACGGTGCGAGAGGTTGCGGCGGCAACGGATCCGGCGGCACCGCAACGCGCAGCCAGTCAGGAAACGCATCAATGGCGATGGTTTCGTCTTCGGGCTTTTGTTCCGTATCCGGCACGGCCGTTTGCGCGTTGGTGGCCCGCCACAGAGTGCCGCCGCCGATGTCCTTGAACAGCGCTTCTTCAATTTCGTCGGCGATGGGTTTCAAGGCATCGGCGACGAGATTATACCAGCACTCCTGCGGCGCTTTGTTCCGCGTGTTCCAGCCGCAGACATAGAGCCGGTCTTCGGCGCGGGTCATGGCCACATATAGCAGGCGTTTGTATTCCCGCGCCCGTGCTGCCGCGAGATTATCCTTAACGGCGCGGGTGACGTCGTCCTGGTCATCGGACAAGGCCGGCCAGATCACCACGGGCGCACCCGCGGTGTCTTCTGCCCAAAACAACGTGTCACCCTGCTTGGGCATTTGCAGCGTGTCGGGTAAAAACACGATGGGCGCTTGCAGCCCCTTGGCGCCGTGCACGGTCATGATGCGCACGGCGTCGCGCGTCGCCTGTTCCAGGTCGCGTTTGATTTCCAGACTCCCGTGTTCGAGCCAATGCAGGAAGCCTTCCAGACTCGGCGTATGGCGTCGCTCATATTCAATTGCCTGACCGAGAAATTCATCGATCGGATCGTCCGCTTCCATGCCGAGGCGCGACAAGAGCTTCACGCGCCCGCCGCGGGCGGTGAGCACGTGGGCGTACAACGCGAACGGACCGAGGAAGTCGGTTTTGCCGAGAAGGTCTTCCAGGACGCCCTGGGCCCGGCCGAAATCCGACTCTTCCCCGGCGCGCTCTGAAAGCGCGGTCCACAGCGGTACATCGCCGCGCCCGTGCGCAAGCGCGAACAGCTGGTCTTCGGATAGCCCGATGAGCGGGCTGCGCAACACCGTTGCCAGGGTCATGTCGTCCTGCGGCAGCAGCAGGAACCGTCCCAGGGTAACCAGGTCCATCACCGCCATCTGGTCGATCAGGACCATGCGATCGACCCCGGCGACCTGAATGCCGGCGTCTTTGAGGGCCCGCACCAGGTCGTCGACAAAGCCGGAACGCCGCCGCACCAGAACAAGAATGTCGCCCGGATGAATCGGCCGGTTTTTCGACTCCAGCAGTTCACCGCCGCACATCTGTTTGATGCGCTGTGCCATCAGACGGGCGAGGCGGGTTTGCGGGCTGTCGCCACGCATCCGTTCCACCGGGGGTTTCCACGGTGCCGGATCGTCGGCCTCTTCCGGGTCGACCGGCGGCCACAGTTCCACCAGTCCGGCGTGTCCGTCCCGCGCGATCAGATGTGTCAGGGTCTCGTAGTCGCGCACGACGCCCTCACGTGCGCCCGCCGCCGCAAACACGGCATCGACCGCGCGCAGCACCGATAACGTTGAACGGAACGACACATCCAGTTGGATCGGCTCCCACGTGCGCGTCGCCTGCTCCACGCGGTCTTTGAAGTAGGCGCTCATACGGTCGAACCCTTCCGGGTCGGCGCCTTGGAAACTGTAGATCGACTGCTTGCGGTCACCGACCGCAAACACGGTGCGCTCCGCGCCGGAGACGTCTTCGTGCCGTCCCACGCCGGCGAAAAACTCATCCGTCAGAGCTTGGACCACGTCCCACTGATCGGGACTGGTGTCTTGGGCTTCGTCGATGAGCAGATGGTCCAATCCGCCGTCAAGCTTGAACAGTACCCAGGCAGCGACGCCGGGGCGGCGCAACAGCGTGCGCGTGCGTTCGATCAGGTCGTCGTAGTCTAAGCGCGCGTGGGAGATTTTGTGAGCTTCGTACGTTTTAAGGAAAGCGCCTCCCAAGGTCAGCAAGGCCTCTGTATCGAGCGCCGTTTGCGCCGCGCGGATGTGATTGAGCACACCATGCAGTCGCGATGCTTCCGCCGCTAGAATCTGATCCGTACCCGGATGCGCTTCGATGACACGTTTGGTCGCATGTGACTTACGTATGTCACCGCCTTTGGTGAGAAAAGCACTTAAGTAGTGCGGAAAGATGTCGATGCGCTTGGCCAGATTCGCTTCCAGCCATGCGCCGACGATGACGGAGCGTTCGACATCGGTCTTTGATCCGGCGCTGAGCGCCAGGGCGGCGCGCACCAAGTCCATTTCGTCGAACGTGCCGCTGGCGCAGGCGTCGCAGGTGATTGACTCTGGCGTGTCACACTGGCCGACACCGAGCAGCGCGCGCACGGCTGAGGCGGTTCCGGCCAGGCCGCCGTGATGATCGAGCAGCCGTGTGATCTTGGCGCGGTCGAAGGTGATCGCCTTCATCAGGTCTTCGAACATGGTTTCGTGCACGCGCGCGACAACCCTACTCAAGGCGGCCGCCAGCGCCGGGTCATCGCCGGTGTTGGCGTGGGCGATGACGGCCTCACGGGCGCTGTCCAATACCTCTGCCGCGTCCTCGTCGGTCATCAGGTCGAAGTGCGGCGCTAGGCCGGCCTCAAGCGGAAACCGCCGTAGCACCGATTGGCAAAACGCGTGGATGGTCTGGATTTTCATGCCTCCCGGCGTTTCCAGAACACGCGCGAACAATTGCCGAGCGACCTTGATATCGTCGCGGCCGGGATCGCGATGCAGCAGGCGTTTGAGGTCATCGATCACGTCCGCGTCTGCCGCTGTCACCCAGCCGCTGAGTTTCTCGGCGATGCGATTGGCCATCTCGGCCGCCGCCGCCTTGGTGAACGTGAGGCACAAAATCCGCTGGGGCGCGGTGCCGGTGAGCATCAGCGCCAGCACGCGCTCGATGAGAACGCGGGTCTTGCCGCTCCCCGCCGAGGCAGACACCCAAACTGAAGACTCCGGGTTGGCGGCTCTGCCTTGAAGTCTGGTTGCGATTTCAATCGGCGACAGGTCGTTCATGACTCGTCACCGTCCGCGGCGGCCCATTCTTTCACGCGCGCCAGATGCTGGGCTTCGCCATACGCAACCATCTTGTTGGGGTTGGGCCGCGCCGTATAAGGCGTTTCCTCCTGGTCGAACGCATCGATCAGCTGCTGCACGCCGGTGATCGCGCCGGCGCAGACGGCGTCGACATCCTTCGTCGCATGTCTTTCCTCGCCGCCGTTGCCGCGCCCGCTGAGTTTCCAGTACGTCAGTTCCGAGACGGTTCTTTTCGGTACGCCGTCGAAGCCCCCCACGGCGGCGATCATCGCCTCCAACGGCAGCTGGGGCGAATAACCCGCTTCGACATCCTTCGTGGTCGGCACGGTACCGGTCTTATAATCCAGGATCGCCAGGGTGCCGTCGGTCAGTTCATCAATGCGATCGGCCCGCGCCGTCAGTTCAAACGCACCGGCTGGCCCGTTCAGCGTCATGCGGCCTGTGACCTCCGCATGGGGTGCGCGCAACCGCATGCGCCGCTCGCGCTCCGTCTCCACCACCCAAGTAGCGATGCGCGCAAAGCGCGGCTGCCAGAACGCCATCACACCCGGCGGGACGTCGTCGCGATGGAACCTTGCATTGGCGAGCGCGCGCAGTTTGTCTTCCGCATCGGCGGGCAGGTTGTTCGGGTAGGTTTCGATGAACTCCTGCAGCACGTCGTGCACGATCGTGCCGTAATCGGCGCTGCTGGCGTCGGCATCGATGGGATCGAGCGCGCGCAGTCTTAAAATATATTTGGCGTAAATCTCGTACGGATCGCGCATCCAGGTTTCGACATCGGTGACGGACATCCGGCGCGGCCGCGCCGCCACCGGCGGTGCCGGTGCCGGTGGATCGCAGGCTTTGATACTGCGCGCGTCGGGCCGCGCCAGTTGTGCGGCCCAGGCCAGCCAGGCCATGCGTCCGCTCAGATCGTTGGCCGGTATTTCCGCTGCCTTAATGACCTGATCTAGCCGCCGCCACCAGCGTGAGGCGACGGTCGGTGTGCCATCCACTTTCAATGATCGGGTGAGAATGACGTGGTCCGCACCGAGGCCCTGGGCGACGTCATGCGCCGACTGGCCGATGCGCCGCTCCGGCAGCGGTAATCCGAAATCCTTGCGCATGGGCCGGCTCATCCATGGGTCCGCCGCAGCCTCCGCCGGCCAGGTGCCTTCATTCAATCCGCCGAGGATGAGCACATCTGGATGCAGCAGGCGTGCTTCCAATGGTCCGAGAATACTCAGACGCGGATGCGATCCATAGGGCGGGCGCACCACCTGGCCGCTCATCAAGGCTTCAAGGAGGCCGGGATAGGCGCTGGGCGAGATCGGTGGCATGTCTTCGGCCGCTTCCGCGAGGTCGGCGGCAAATCGCGCGACCGCTTCACCGTCATACCCGGCCCACAGGCGTAACGGCCCAGCTATCTCGTCGGTGGCCGACAATGCTTCGGTCCATTGAATGTGAGCGGACAGAATCTCTTTCAGAGTGACGGTGCCGAGGGACATGATCTCTGCGAACGGCTGCATGGTCTGTTCGATTTCGGCCAACCACGCGTCGAGCGCGCTCGGCGCATCATTACTGGCGGTGACGGCAGCGCGTAGTCCGCCCATGCCGTCCGCCGGGCGCGGGCCGCGAAGGACGGCACGTTCGAGCGTACGAACGCGGTCGCGGAACACCCCGATATCGAGTCCGCCGCCGGCCATCGGATGTTTCAGGGTGGAGAGCAGTGGAACCGGCGCGCAGTGCTGCAACGCCATCTCCGCGGTCAGGCGCAGAAACACACCTGCCGGAACGGACTCAAGAGGGCGGCCGGCGGAGTCATCTATTTCAAGTTCCCAGCGCTCAAGCTCCGCCGCCACGCGCCGCGCCAGCGCCCGGTCCGGCGTCACCAGCGCCGCGGTGCGTTTGGGTTCGCTGATCGCCCAGCGCAAGGCAAGCGCGATGGCCGCCGCTTCCTCGCGCGGTGTCGGCGCTTCGATACGCTCGATCCCATCCGTCGCCGCACGTGTGAGTCCGGATAACGAGCGCCATTGATCGCTGGTCGGAGCCGGACGCATGATCTCACTGATTAAAGTCTGCCGCGCGCGGCGTGTTTCACTTGGCTTGTCATGCGGCCATACGGCCACGTCCATGCGATCTGTCTGCAAGTGTCCGAGCAAGGTTTTCAATGTGTGCTGTGGGTGGGTCTCGCTCACCGCATCCCAGGCCTCGCCGTCCATTGACTGATCCAGGCCCGGAAGGACCACGCAGCCGTTGGGCAGTGCGGCGACGACTTTGAGCAGGTCACGGTTGGCGGGCACGGTTCCCGTTGAGCCTGCGGCGACGATCAAGCCGCTTGGCGCCGCCGTTGTCCACGCCCGCGCTTGGGCGGCGAACACTTGATTGCGGTGTTCGGCGGGATCGCACACGCCTTTCTCTTTCAGAATGTCCGGCCAATGCGCTGTGACGATCTGCAGAAATTTCAACGTCACCAGCCAGTGCTCGGCAAGGTCGTCGGGCACCAGATCTTTGAGCGTGTCGAAGCTCAGGCATTCGGTCTGCACCTGATCGAGTAAACGGGCGAGCTCCTGGGCCAGGGTCGCGGCCTGCTGAGGGCTCTGGCTTTGTCCGGAGGCCTTGGCCTGACCGAGAATCAGTTTGGTCAGCAGCAGCGTGCGATTCAGCGGCGCGATTGCAGGCGTGATGTCGAGCGGGGACCCGCTTTCGGTAGCGAAGCCGGCCAGCAGGGCCTCGTCCTCGTCGATGTCCTGCAGCGGCATGAGGCGCGGCAGCAAAAGCGGTTTGCCACCGCTGCGTCTCAGGAAGGCTTCCCGCAGGGCGCGGCCCGCCCGCCGTGTCGGTACCAGCACGGTGACATCCGCAAGCCGCAGGGGGTCGTTACCCGTTTCGGTCAGCAAGCCATCGGCCAACGCGTCGACGAAACTGATCACCGGCGAAATGGTCCAGACACGCGTGCCGTCCTGGGCGGACTCACTCAGCCACTTGGCTCTATTCGTCACATCAGATCCGCGAGCACCGGTCACGATGACGCTGTATCCGAAAGTGCCAGCGCGGTTGGTTCGATGGCGTCAGGCGTGCCGACGTGAAACCAGTCGTCGTCGTGCACGATGCCACGCAGGCGTCCCCGCGCCGCGGCGGCGTCCCACAACCGATTGAAGGAGAACGCCCCGTCAGGCGCGTCCGCGAACAGGCGCCGGTGCACCACTTGCGTGCCGGAGTAGGCCGCTGGCGCGGATGCATGTACGCCACGCCGCGTAATCGCGCCGTCGTGACCGGGGAAGAAATCGCCTGCGCCGTCGAAACCGTGCACACGAGTCATCGGCGCGAGAGCAAGCAGCGCGTCAGCGTCGCCGGCCTGCCACCGCTGAGACAGAGTATGAATGACCGGTGCGAGGCCGCCGCGCCACAGGGCGTCGCTGTTGGTCACGACGAACAAGTCGCCGTCGATCAGCGGCAGCGCGTGGGCGACGCCACCGCCGGTGTCGAGCAATGCGCTCGTCTCGTCCGAAAACACCACTCGTGGTTCGAGCCGCGATGCCAGATGGGCGCGCACCATGTCCGCTTTATAGTGCAAATTTACAATCGCTTTGTTGATGCCGGCGTCGGCCAGTCCGTCAAGCACGCGGTCGAGCAACGTTGTCCCGCCGACGTCGATCAAAGGTTTTGGCCGCTCGTTGGTGAGTGGACGCATGCGTGTCCCCAAACCGGCGGCCAGGATCATCGCAGTGGTGACGGTCATGCGACGTCCTCGGGAACCGCGCGCAAAGCAGGCGGCACATGTGTATCGAACCAGTCTTTCAGACCCGCCAGCACCGGATGAGTCAGACACGCATCCATGTATCGCCATAGCCGCGGCATATGAACAAGGTAATGCGGCTTGCCGTCCCGGCGTTTCAGCCGCGCGAACGTGCCGATGACGCGCACATGCCGCTGCGCCGCCATGACCGCCCAGGACGCGGAAAAATCGTCGTCTGTGATGTCCGGAAAGGCTCCGCGATACCTGGCTTTCATATCCGCCACCAATCCCGGAGCAATGTCGCGGCGCGCATCCTCAAGCAGAGACATCAAATCGTAGGTCACCGGACCGCGCACGGCATCCTGGAAATCGAGCAATCCACAGGCGGCAACGCCTTCGCGCCCCGGCAGAAGCAACAGATTGTCGACGTGATAGTCGAACAGCACCAATGACGCCGGTACACGCCAGGCATCGGGTAAAATTTCGCGCCAGATGTCGAGATATGCCGCACGCACCGCATCCGGCAGGGGATCGGCTCCAATCAGCGGTAGGTACCACGCGTTGAGGCGATCCACCTCTTCAAGCAGGCGCGCTTCGCCGTAATCGATGACGCCGTCCGGAATCGCCTCGTGCGCCGGCGTGCGGTGCAGGTGAATCAGCGCATCTGTGGCGAGGGCATAGAGCGCCGCTTCGTCATGTCCCGCAGCAAGCAGGCGCGTGTACGTGCCGTCGCCCAAGTCCTCAAGCAGAAGGAATCCCTGTTCGACATCTCGGGCGAGAATGCGCGGTGCTGAAAGTCCCAGTTCCGTGAGGTGCTCCGCGACGGCGATGAATGGCCGCACGTCCTCGTGCGGCGGCGGCGCGTCCATCAACACCGCGCCAGTGCCGTCGGCATGGGTCACCCGGTCGTAGCGCCGGAAAGACGCGTCGCCCGCCAGTGTCGCGCGGGCGGTGCCACCCCATCCGGCTGCGGCTAGAAACGCACCAATGGCTTGGGTCCGGTCCGCCGTCATGGTGCAGCCGCTTTCATAACGGCATCCAGCCGCTTATCCCACGCGCCCGATCCCAGTAGCGTTGCGCGGCGTGCGTCGGACGTGCCATCGACCGTGATTTCGATCGTGAGCCGGTCTTCAGGCAGCCACCCCTGAGCACGGTCCGGCCACTCGATGAGAGAGATTCCGCCCGCCAGTGCCTCATCAAGACCGAGCTCCTGAATTTCACCGGCGTCTTCCAGCCGGTAGAGATCAAAATGCCAGAGCGGCGGGTCGGCGGCGTCGTACACATGCACCAGCGTATACGTGGGGCTTGTGACCTCGGTGCCGGTACCCAGCCTATGTTCCAGGAATCCGCGGGCGAGAACCGTCTTGCCTGCGCCCAGCGGTCCGGCGAGCGTGATGACATCCCCGGCTGTGGCCTGGTCCGCCAGCGCGCGCCCCAGGCTCAGGGTCGCAGATTCGGTCGGGAGGGTGAGTGTCGGCACTGGCGCAGATACAGTCCTGATAGAGGGCGTTCCGTTGTACCGAGCGCCGCCGTCCGCCGCAATGGAGAGCGCCCTGCGTCCCTGATGGCGATCGATCTATGTGCCTGACGAACACTTCCTTATGTGCCTGACGGCACTGCACAAATAATGCTGCGGGCTCCGTCTTCACCGGTGATGCTGTTGACGTAGCCGCCGTGCAGGTCGGCGATGTGTTTCACCAGCGACAAACCGGTCCACTGTTGGTCCGAATCCCGATCGCCGACAGGTGGGCCGGTGACCGCAAAGACGACCATTGTGTCCGTGCCCGCACCATCCACGGACACGGTCACCGCCGCCGCGCTGCCGGCGGGTGCACCGTTCAGAGCGCATAGAATGCAGTGGTAGATCATTTGGCATATGCGGCCTTGGTCGCCGATCATCCAGCCCGCATCGTCCGAAGCCGTGGTGTCCATCGACCAGCCGCGCGCCTTGAATGTCTCGGTCGTCAAGGACTCGACGGTCTCGAGCGCTGCGGGAAGATCGAAACTGTCTAAGGTCAGGGTGTCCTGATCGGAATACAGCGCGGCAAGTCCGCGAATGTCATCGATCAGGGTCATCAGGTCGTTAAGCGTGTCTTTCTCTGCGGCCGCCGATTTTGACTTGGATCGCTTGGCGGCCTTATCGGCCAGCGCCGAGATCGGTGCGCGCATTTCGTCCATGGCGTCGGCGACAAAGGCGCTGCGCAAACGCTCATTGGCGGAAAGATTCTGCGCCCGTATGCGCAGTGCCGACTCAACGCGCGCCGGATCGGACACGTCATCGAAGGAGAACAGCACGCCGCCATCGGGCAGCGGCGCCGTGCCGACCTCAATAACAGTGTTGCTGTCGCGGGCGAATTTAGCCTGGCGGGCGATGCGTTCCGCGTCGGGACTGAGGGCCCCCAGCATAAGAGCGCGGAATTGCGTCAGTGCGCCGTGGTCATCGAACAGGCGCGCCATGAGGTCCATGACTTCCGCGGCAGTGGGCTGCTCGGCGACCAAGGTGTCCGGCAAACTCCACAAAGTGAGAAACGCCGGATTGGCAAGTTGCAGCAGTCCGTCTTCTGTGAAAACGGCAATCGCCTCGCTGAGATTGTCGATGGTCTCCCGCTGCACCGCGATCAGGGTGTTGTAGGAGCGCTCCATCGCAAGCGTGTCCGTAACATCCTCGTACGTGGTCAGCAGACCGCCCATCGGATGCGGCGCGATCACGCGGCGCAGGGTCATGCCGTCCGGCAGGTGCAGCACGTCCTCCAACGGCGTGATCAGCGCGTGAAAACGATCAAGCTCTTTTTCTTTGAAGGCGGGGAAGTCGGCGACCTCCGGCAGACGCCGCTGATCTCGCAGCGCTTCCAGCACGTCGCCATAGGCCGGGCCATCGCGCAGCCATCCCGGGTCGAGACGCCACAGCTGCGTATACGCTGTGTTGTGAAAGGCAAGGCGCTGGTCTGCGCCAAACACGGCAATAGCCGTGCCAAGCCGTTCCAAAACTTCCGCGTGGGCTGTCGTCTCGCGGCCGAGCCGGGTGTCGAGTTCCTCTTGCCGCGTGATGTCATAGGCGATCCCGGCGGTGAGCATCCCGCTGCCGTCACCGAACAGCGACGGTGTGTTTTCCCCGTCGGCGCCGCCGTCCGTGAGCTGTGCTTTGGCCACCGGACTCTCGGTCACTTCCATGAGCCGACGGCTGCCATCTATGACCATGTGGAAGGGGGCCGAGCGGGTCACCCCGGACGCCCGGGCGGCGGCGGCAAGCGCGCGGATCTCGCGCACGGATGCCCGCGGTGCGATTTCGCGTCCACGGCTGACCACGTCGTCTGAGTCCGCGGCGTCGACGGCGCGCACGTAGGCTGCGTTGCAGTAGATCAGCGACAGGTCGTCATCGCGCAGCCAGACCGGCGAGGTCAGCCCGTCAAGAGCGCTGGTCAGTTTTTCCTGACGATCCTTGAGGTCTTGGTTTTCGGCCGTCAGGGTATCGACGGCCGCGACTCCCTCGGTGATATCGCTCATCCACAGCAGGTCGACGGCGACGCCGGCATCCGCGTCGCCAGCCCGCACGCCGCGCGCGTCGATGCGCCGTCCCGTCGCTGCGTGTAACAGTTCAAGGGAAAAGCCGGTGCCGCTGTGGCGCAGCGTATCGACAGCCGCGGTCAGACGGTCTGCCGACTCCCGGTCGAAACCACCGAGAACGTCGTCGAAGGTTGCTTCAAGCCCGCGATAAAGGTCGAGCAAGACCGCGAGCCGCCGCGAACATGTGCCCGGATCGTCTTCGCCCTCTAGCCAGGCGAAATAGCCGTCGGGCGAGGCGTCCAGCGCGGCGCGGAAGGCCGCGGCGGTCAGTTGTGAGTCATCGAGCTGGTCTTCGGTTCGCCGCCAGCCACGGTGCTGCCAGATCAGCACGCCGACCAACGGTAGAAACACCAGCGCAATCGCGCCGCCAACAGCCAGCATCATTGGGCTCAAGAGTCCGTCCTTCCCATAGCGCCTCTATGCTACCGCAGTTTTTATGCGATGGGGTGAATGACTTATCCCTCAGTCATCTGGCGTGATTTGCGGTCTATTCTCTGGCGAACCTTCCCGGCAATCTCGGCGCTGACCGTCTGCCACGGATCAGTCCAAACGGACGTAATCGGCTCGACGGATGGAAACCACGGCACGCGTGCGCTGCCCATCAGCACGTTCGGGTTTAAAATGACGAGCGCGTCTTTTCCGAGCGCGCCAGCGAAAGTCCAAACGGCGGCTTGAACGGTGATGACAAGGTCGAGTTCGTTGATCAATGACAGGATGTCGTCAATGTCGTCCTTAAGGTCGAGATCGTCCCACTGATGAAGGGTAACGCCGAATTTTTCCCGCACGACGTCGATTTCGTATTTCGTCGCACCGGGAAACAGGTTGATGAAAGAAACGCCTTCGAGGGCGTATAACTGTTCCCAGTCGTCGCTATGGGTATAGAAGAAGCGTCTCATCCGCTGCCGGTCGATGACGTTCGAGCGCCAGCACAAACCGATTTTGAACGTCGGGCCAAGCGCATCCAGACGTCGCCGCCATTTGTCGCCTAATGCCGGGTCTGTCTTCAGTGTGCGCGGCTGTTCGGGAAATGCGGAAAGTGAGCGCCTGTACCGGCGGGGAAGTGAACCGGCAAGGCATTCAAGGTCGAATTGGTATGGTGGCGCAGCATTGATTTCCCGTGCGCTCGGGTCCAAAGCGTGGAAAACGGCATCCGGGTAGGTGCGTTTGAAGACCGGCAGCAATCTCGGGTCGCAGTCCACGATGCATTTATCCGCCTCTGCGATGATGTCAGGGAAGCAGGTTGAGAATCGGATTTCGTCACCGATTCCCTGTTCAGGTCTGATTCGAACGATCCGTTCGCCAAGGTCTTTGCCTCGCCAATCCTTGGTAGGGTCAATCCATGATCGTGGCATTCGGCGCCGCGATGACTCAGGGTGCTCGCCGATATCCCAACCATCCGCCAATTGTCCTAGCGCGAGATGCGCCAGACATAGCGTGTTCAGGAGCCGCGAATTGGCTGGTTCGACCTCCAGGCCCCTTCGCGCAGACGACAGAGCGAGTGAAAATTCGTGTATCTCAAAGTAAAGCGATGCAATGCTTTGTAGAGCGCCTAGGTGCTGCGGATTTCGAGCCAGCGCAGCCTTATAAACTTCTTTGGCCTCGTCATATTGCGTGTTTTCCCAAAGACATGTCCCCAAGAGCACCATGGCATCACAGTTTTCAGCGTTCGCTGCGGCTGCGGTCTGCGCGACTTCTAGCGAACGTGCCGCTTCATTCTGTTCAAGTAATCGAGCGACGTATGCTTTGGCGATATCCAGATTGCCAGGAGTGCGCGCATGTGCTTCGGCAAGAAACACGTCATACTCTGCCCATGCTTGCGCGTTAGCGAGTAGGCTTGCCTTAAGTCGCAATCCCTCGCAATTCATAGGATTGCGCTCGAGCAGGATATTGATAGTTGAAAGTGCCCTTGTTGTGTCGCCGTCTGCAGTCAGGCAATGGGCGCGCTCGAGAATTACGGCCTGATCGGCTTGCGCGGCCTTCGGTAGTGCGTCAATCACTTCAAGGGCGTCGGATACCCGGTCCACATGACGCAACGCAGACGCCGGTAATATTCCTGTCTCTTGATCACTTCCCCGCCCAAGGTGGGCGACTTCGAGATGTGGGACAGCTTCAGGCCACTGAAGGCGCGAACACAGCACAAGCCCAAGATTGAAGTGCGCGGCAGGAAGATTACCGTCCATGCCAAGCGCTGTTCGAAACGCCCCCTCAGCCGTTTCCAGATCATCAGATTGGGCGGCCAGATTGCCTAAGTTCAGCCATACCGCCGGTCCAGCGCCGCTCAAGGCTGCTGCCTGGCGCGCCGCGCGCACCGCACCGGAGCGGTCGCCAAGCTGAGTCAGGGCGATGCTGAGGTTGTGAAAACCGTCTGGCCACTGAGGCGCAGACTCGGCCGCGCGTTCAAACGCGTCTCGTGCCGGCACCCAGGCGCCCTCGTGCGCGTGCGCAATTCCGTCGTCAACGTGCCGGCGTGCACTGGTCAGGTCATTGTTTCCTGAGGGCTTGATGCTTTGATCTACGGTGCGAGTCATGCGGTTCTTTGCACCGGATTGCCTGCGTTTATCACATTCGAATGATTGTCGCCCATTCGGCAGATGGTATAGAACGTGAACGCGATAAAACAAGGTGGCTTAAGAGGCGATGGACGCGAAACTCGCAAACGGTATCAAGCTATCCTGGGGGACGCCCGTGTTCGTCTTTGGCGACCCTGGCTCCGCACCGCTTGATGCCGAGCTTACACGCGCCATCGAGGAGCGCCATCGGCGGTCGGCCGATTCGGCGGCGCATTGGGTATCATCGCCCGACGTTTTGGAATGGCCGCTCAACACCGCAGGCGCGCTCAAGCAGAAAATCGTCGGCGCGTTCGGGCGCGCCCAAGCCCGCGTCAACGATGGCCCGCCCTATGGCGGACGTTTGAATGTCCGCTGCTGGGGTGCCGTCCTGGCTGCCGGACATGTCACCGCGTCTCAGCGCCACGGTCAAAGCGCGTGGACCGGCGTCTGCCGCGTAGAGTCCGGGTCCGATGATGTGCACTTGGTGCTGCAAGATCCGCGCCCGGGGGCTGGATTGTGTCAGGACCCGTTCGCGCTGTTCGGTCAGCCCCGCCGCATGCCGATGAAAAGGGGCGAGACGATCTTGTTTCCGTCTTGGGTCTCACATTTTGTCGATGCCAACGCGGCGGAGGCGCCATGTGTGTTTGTCTCGTTCGCGCTTGCGACATTGGACTTGATGTAATCCGCCATGACAGAGCTTTCCGCCCGCATGAAAAATCACATTCAAGCTACGGATTTTTCCGGCGCCGACGATACTCTTGTCTTGTGGACCACCCCCATATTGCGGCGCATACCGAAAGACGCAGACGCGGTCAGTCCCGAGCTCAAGCGCGTCGTGTTGGAGCGCGCGGCACTCGACTCGGGTGATCACAAAAGCAATGTCGGCGGCTGGCACTCGGGCGAGGATTTGCTGACCTGGGGCGGAGGCGCGATTGCCACCCTTCAATCTTGGATCGTCCAGGCTTTTCAAGATGTCACCAAGGCCATGACCGGCGGCGAATCCTACGACGGCCAACTGGAATTGAATGCATGGGCAAACGTCAACCGCACCGGCGACTATAACGATTTGCACACCCATCCAGCCTGCGCCTGGTCCGGGGTCTATTATGTCGATGTCGGCACGCCGGCTCCGGACAACCGCAAGAGATCGGGTACGCTCGAGTTCATTGATCCGCGGTATGGCGCCGACATGGTTTTCGTGCCGGGCGCCGAATTTGGCGCCGCGAAAGTTATCCGGCCGTCAAACGGTGAACTGGTGATGTTCCCCAGCTGGCTGAATCACTGGGTGCATCCCTACTGGGGCGAAGGAGAACGCATTTCGATTGCGTTCAACATCCGCATCCGGCCGCGTCCGTAAACCGGGGATCTAGTACCGGTAGGCCTCCGGCTTGAACGGACCGTTGACCTTAACCCCAATATACTCCGCCTGCTTCTGCGACAGCTGACTGAGCTTGGCGCCGATCTTCTCGAGGTGAAGCTTGGCGACCTTTTCGTCCAAATGCTTGGGTAGGACATAGACCTGACGGTCATACTTTTCGTGGTGATTCCACAGTTCGATCTGGGCCAGCACCTGATTGGTGAATGACGCGCTCATGACGAAACTCGGATGGCCGGTGGCGCAACCCAGATTCACCAGACGTCCTTCCGCCAGCAGGATAATGCGCTTGCCATCGGGGAACTCGATTTCGTCGACCTGCGGCTTCACGTTATGCCACTTGTGGTTTTTGAGCGCATCGACCTGAATTTCCGTATCGAAATGGCCGATGTTGCAGACGATCGCGCGGTGCTTCATTTCGCGCATGTGGTCGATGGTAATGACGTCGACATTACCCGTTGTGGTCACGAAGATGTCGCCCTTTGGCGCCGCGTCCTCCATGGTGGTGACGTCGTAGCCTTCCATCGCCGCTTGCAGGGCGCAGATCGGGTCGATTTCGGTCACCATGACGCGGCAGCCGGCATTGCGAAGAGACGCCGCCGAACCTTTGCCGACATCGCCGAAGCCCGCGACGACGGCGACCTTGCCGGCCATCATCACGTCGGTGGCGCGGCGGATGCCGTCAACAAGGCTTTCACGGCAGCCGTAGATGTTGTCGAACTTCGATTTCGTCACGCTGTCGTTGACGTTAATGGCGGGAACTTTGAGCGTGCCGTCACGTGCCATTTCGTACAGGCGGTGAACGCCGGTCGTCGTTTCTTCCGACAGGCCGCGCACATCTTCCAGCAGCTGCGGGAACTTCTCATGCATGACCTGAGTCAGGTCGCCGCCGTCGTCGAGAATCATGTTCGGATGCCAGCCGTCCGGCCCCTTGATGGTCTCGTCGATGGCCCACCAGAACTCCTCTTCGGTCATACCTTTCCAGGCGAACACCGGAATGCCGGCCGCGGCGATGGCGGCAGCAGCCTGATCCTGTGTCGAGAAAATATTGCACGAGCTCCAGCGCACTTCCGCGCCCAGCGCGGTCAAGGTTTCGATCAGCACGGCGGTCTGAATTGTCATGTGCAGGCAGCCGGCGATGCGCGCGCCTTGCAGCGGCTTGCTGGCGCCGTATTCCTCACGCGTGGCCATCAGGCCCGGCATTTCGGTTTCAGCTATATCGATTTCGTGCCGGCCCCAGTCAGCCAGAGAAATGTCTTTCACTTTGAAATCGGTAAACGCCATTGCGTGCTCCTGCGGGATGGGACGTGGTCGATCGGATGTACGAAAGGCGGCCGAGGCCGCGCCAAAGATGGGCAGCGTATAGCAGCCGTCCTACCGGCTCGCAACCCGGCCAATCGGTGAAAAATTGACTATGACTCGGCAGTATCGGCGATAAAAGCCTCAAGGCGGCGGGTATCGGCGTCCGCCGTCACCCGTCGCGCCCGTCCGGCAATAGCCGACAGGTTCAGCGATCGCACCCGCTTCTTGATGCGCGGAATACTCCCGGCACCCATGGATAGCTCGGCGATCCCCAAGCCTAACAGAAGTGGGGTTAAGCGCTGGTCGCCGGCCATTTCGCCGCACACGGACACGGGGATACCGGCCGCCGCCGCCGCTTCCGCCGAAAACTGGATCAGCCGCAGCACCGCCGGATGCAGCGGATTGTATAAGTACGCGACGGTCTCGTCGGTGCGGTCGATGGCCAGGGTGTATTGCGTGAGGTCATTGGTGCCGATGGCGAAGAAGTCCGCCTCCGCCGCCAAAGCGTCTGCGGCCAGGGCGGCGCCGGGAATCTCGATCATCACGCCGACCGGCGGCAACGGATTGGCGATCTTGACGCCCTGGCGTTTGAGGCTGCGGGCGACACGGGTCAGGGCTTTGCGGACTTCGCGGACCTCTTCAACGGCGCAGACCATCGGCAACAGAATGCGGACCGGCCCGAACGCACTCGCGCGCAGTATGGCGGCGAGTTGTTCATGCAGGACTTTGCGGCGGCTCAACGAAAAGCGGATCGCACGCAAGCCAAGCGCCGGGTTTGGACCGGGTTCAAAGCCCAGCGCATCGCTCAGTTTGTCGGCGCCGACGTCGAGGGTGCGAATGGTGACCGGGCGTCCATCCATACGTTTGACAACATCGCTCAGCGCCTCGAACTGCTCTTCCTCGCCGGGCAGATCGTCGCGGTTCATAAACATAAATTCGCTACGCAGCAGACCGACGCCGGTCGCACCCGCTTTGATGACGCTATCGATTTCGCTTGGCAGTTCGATGTTGGCCTGAAGGTTGATCGCCATGCCATCCTGGGTCACCGCCGGTAACGTTCTTAGTTTGTCGAGAGCGCGGCGGTTACGTAAGTACGTTGCACGCCGCCGCCGATAGTGGGCTAGCGTCGCCGCCGATGGATTGAGTATGACATGGCCATCACTGCCGTCGACAACGATGGTGTCGCCGTTTTCCGCCCATTGGGTGAGGTCCGCGGCGGCGACGACGGCGGGAAGTGCGAGCGATCGCGCCATAATGGCGGTGTGGCTCTCGACACCGCCAAGCACGGTGGCAAGACCGGCCACCTGGTTGGGATCCAATAGCGCGGTGTCTGCCGGCGATAACTCGTCGCTGACGATGACGGCATTGCGCGGCAGGGAGGCGAAGGCAACGACTGGCCCCTTGCCGAGTCCGCGGATCAGGCGGTTGCCGACTTCGCGAATGTCGTCGATGCGTGCCGAAATGTAGCTGTCATCCATTGCTGCGAAGACGTCTTCCATGACGTCGATTTCTTTCACCACGGCCGCTTCGGCGTTGATCTTGTCGGCGGCGATGCGGTTCTCGACGCCGCGAATGAGGCGCGAACCCTTCAGCATTTGCTGATACGCATCGAGCAGATATCCAAGTTCTTCGCGCGCCGCGCCCGGAAGTTGTTTCGCCTTGGCCTGGAGTGCGTCGACTTCCCGGCTGGCTTTGCGCGCTGCCGCTGTCAGGCGCTCCTGTTCGCGTTTTACCCGGTTCGAGGGGATGCGCCGCTCTCGCACATAGACGTCGTAACGCGAGTCATGACGATAGACCGTACCGATGGCGATGCCGGGACCGACGGCAAGGCCCTCGAACACGCGTTCGGGTGCGCCGCGGCCAGGTTTTTTGCCGTCAGTCTTCATCGAACCCGTTCTCGATCAGCTCAAAAAGCGCGGTCATTGCGTTTTCTGCATCCGCACCACTGGTTTCGAGGTGCACCTCCGTTCCTTGCGCTGCGGCAAGCATCAGCAGCCCCATGATGGAACTGCCTGACACTTGCAGGTCTCCCTTCGAGACGGTCACGCAGGCGTTAAACTGATCAGCCATCTTGCAAAGCTTGGCGGCGGCACGGGCGTGCAGACCCTTGGTGTTGACGATCTTCGCGGTGCGGCGCAGCGTCTCAGACATACGGTGCGCCGACTCAGTCGTTCTGGGCCAGCAGCGCCGACGCGACGTTGATGTACTTGCGCCCGGCGTCCTGGGCCTGGGCTACCGCGTCCGACAGCGTTTCCGTCGAACGCACCGACGCCAGTTTGATCAGCAACGGCAGGTTCACGCCGGCGATCACCTCTACGTTCGCGTTTTCCATGATCGAAATCGCCAGATTGGACGGCGTGCCGCCGAACATGTCGGTCAGCACGACGACACCGTGACTGTCATCGACCTTTTCCACCGCCGCGACGATTTCAGCCCGGCGTTGCTCCATGTCGTCGTCCGGGCCAATGCAAATACTCGCCACCTGGGATTGTGGCCCGACCACGTGCTCTAAGGCAGAGACCAACTCCAGGGCCAAGCGGCCGTGTGTTACCAAAACCATACCGATCATGGAAAGTGCGTCCGATTCATTGTGGCTAGCCGCATATGCGTCGCGTGTATGGCTGCGCAAATGGTGCGTCGCCGTTCACTGTCTCCCGTGCCGGCCGGATTTTATGAGTTGTTCTATCCATTGCCGGGTCCGGAAGGGTCAAGATTAAGGTCGCGGTGGCGGAAGTCAAACGCAAAGCCGAGGGGGCTTAGCCATTCAGCCAGCCGTTCGACAACGTAAACGGAACGGTGCCGACCGCCGGTGCAGCCGATCGCTATGGTCAGGTAGCTTTTGCCTTCGTCACGATATCTGGGCAGCAGTGGGGTGAGTAACGTCTTCACGTTCGCGACGAAGGACTCGTAGTCGGGGTCTTTGGCGATGTAAGCGCCGACCGCCGTATCCAGTCCGGTGAGCGGTTTGAGATCCGGCACGTAGTGCGGGTTGCGCAGGAAGCGGGCATCGAACACCAGGTCCGCGTCCCGCGGCACCCCGTTTCGATAACCGAAAGATACGAGGTGGACATGCATGCGCCGCGCACCCTCAACGCCGTAGGCTTTTTCGATGGTGCGTCTGAGATCCGCCGCGCTGAGGGCCGACGTGTCGATGACGTGATCGGCCGACCGGCGTAGCGGCGCAAGCAAGTCGCGTTCAATGGCAATGGCGTTGATGACCGGACGCTCATTGGCAAGCGGATGCGGCCGCCGCGTTTCCGTGAAGCGGCGAATGAGAACGTCGTCATCGCAGTCGAGGTACAGCAGCGTCGGCACGATCGCAGACTGTTGCGAAAGCTCGTTCAATTCGTGCACCACCGCTTCGGCATCGAAGTCGCGCGTGCGCACATCGACGCCGACGGCAAGCGGCCGGTCCGGACCGCCGCCGCGCAGGGCGGCCGCCAGCAGTTCGACCGGCAGGTTATCGACCGTCTCAAACCCCAGGTCCTCAAATACATTGAGCGCGGATGATTTTCCCGCGCCGGACATGCCGGTGACCATGAACAGGCGCACTGGTGCGGTGTCGCTCATGCGGATTTCTCTTTACCGGCCACGCCGGCGAGATCGTGCAAGATCGTGCGCACTCGAGCGGATGCCGACGCCGAAACTGGATCGATAAAGGCCTGAGCCACGGTGACGTCCATCAGCTTGGCCGTTGTCGACTCCGGTAATCGTGGAATGGTGGCGGACGCCGTCAAGTCGACGACCAGCCTGACCGCGGTCCGGCTGAGAAACGGCATGGTGACGATGCCGTAGCCGCGGACTTCGATCTTGCCGGCAATTTGCGGCGGTGTTTCAGCGATCAGCACGCCGTTTTCGACACCGATCTGGCAATAGTCGTCGGCGACCAGGACTGCACCTTCGTCGATCAGGCGCAGCGCCAGGTCGGACTTGCCGGCACCGGGATCGCCGCGCAACAGCACTCCGGCGCGGTCGATGGCAACGCATGTGGCGTGAATGACGGACATGGTGGTAGGGGACCTCAACGCGCGCGCCGGGTCAATCCGCGACCGGTACAGGTCCGCGGATGTTCACATTCGGCAGAAATCCTGCCATTACCCGTTGCCCAGCCCGCACCCAGGACCCCAAATGCTCGCCGAAATCTTCACCATCATTGCCCCGGTTTTGTTTATCGCCCTGATTGGCTTCGCCTGGGATAAGCGCGGCCTGCCGTTCGATACGACGATGGTCGCCGGCCTGGTGACCAACATCGGCGCGCCCTGCCTGATACTGTCGACCATGCTGGACAGCCGTCCGGATCCGCGTGTCATCAGCGACATGGCGCTGGCCGCGATCTGCGTCAGCGCCACTGCGGCGGCGGTGGCATGGGCCGGCTTGAAGGCCGCCCGGATGCCGATGAAGGTCTACCTGCCCGCACTCACCTTCCCCAACGTCGGCAACATGGGCGTGCCGCTATGCATGTTCGCTTTCGGTACTGAAGGTTTGGTCCTCGGCATCGCCTTCTTCACTGTCCACGCGCTGCTACAGTTCACCATCGGTGTCGCCGTCGCGGCGGGCCGCGTCTCAGTTCTGCTGATGATGCGCAACCCGGTGCTGTGGGCGGCGGTCCTGTCTGTAGGTCTTCTGCTGGCCGACGCCGGTCTGCCGCGGTGGATCACCGGTACGGTCGACGCCATCGCCGGCACCGTAATCCCGCTGATGCTGCTGTCGCTCGGGATTTCGCTTTCGCGGCTGAAACCGGCCGGCCTGAAGCGCAGCACCATATTCGCTGCGCTGCGTTTGATCCTCGGTTTTGCGGTCGGCCACGCCGTCGGCGTTGCGCTTGGGCTCGAAGGCGTCGCCCTCGCAGCCGTGATCATTCAGGCGGCGATGCCGACGGCTGTGTTCAACTATCTGTTTGCCGTACAGTTCAACAACCAGCCCGGCGAGGTCGCCGGTATTGTCGTCGTCTCGACAGTGCTGTCGTTCCTGACGCTGCCGCTGTTGCTGGGATATGTCATTCCGCTGGCAGGTTAGATCGCGGGTAGGCGACCCCCCGCGCTAAATCGCGGGTAATCGAACAGTAAAGCAGGCGCCGCCGCTGTCTGCGTTGTTTGCCTCTATGGAACCGCCGTGTGCTTCGACGATCTGTTTGGAGATCGAAAGCCCGAGCCCGGAATGTGTGCCGAACTTTTCCTTTTCGGGCCGCTCAGAATAAAACCGGCTGAAGATTGCAGCTTCCTTGCCCTTGGGAATGCCGGGTCCCTGATCCTCGACGTCGATGCGCACGACTCCGTCATTGCGCCGCGCGCGTACGAAAATCTTTCCCCCCGGCGGACTGAACGACGCGGCGTTGCCGAGCAGATTGCGAAACACCTGGGCAAGGCGCCCTTCCAGTCCGGCGACCTCGAGCCCATCGCCCGCCGGCAGGTCGACATCCACCCGCGCGGCGTCCGGCTTGTCGCTGGAATTGGAAATTTCAGCGAGCGTTTCCAGTAGCGTCGCCAGGCTCACTGGTGCCGTCTCCGCGCGCGAGAGTTCCGCGTCCAGACGCGATGCGTCTGAAATATCGGAGATCAAACGGTCAAGACGGCTGACGTCGTCAAGAATGATGCCCATCAGTTGTTTTTGTTGCTGCGGATCTTCCACCCGCGCCACGGTTTCCACGGCGCTGCGCAGCGACGTCAGCGGGTTCTTGATTTCATGGGCAACATCGGCGGCGAATTGTTCGGTCGCGTCCATGCGCAGCCACAGGCCCTCGGTCATCTCGCGCAGGGCGTTCGACAGTGCCCCGATCTCGTCGCACCGTTTGCTCAGGTCGGGGATGGAATGCTGGCGGCTCCTGCTCTCGCGGACCAGCGTTGCCGCATCGGCGAGGCGGCGCACAGGTCTGGCGATCGTGCCAGCCAGATAAAGAGACAGCAGGACCGTGACGCCAAAGGTCCAGGCGAAGATCGCCAGGATCGAGCTGCGCACTTCGAACAGCCGCGCCTCGACGGCGCTGTCGTCACCGGAGACCATCAGCGCGCCGACAATCTGTTTATAAAATTGTACCGGCACCGCGACGTTCAGGATCTTGCGGCCATTGGCGTCCTGCCGCACCTGGCCGGCGCTGTCACCGCGTTCCAGCGCGCCGACCACTTCCGAGAAGTCGTAGGCGGTGCCGTTGGCCTGATCGATATAGGGCTCCAGGTTTTCGTCGGCGCCGAGCACGGACTCGACCCAGTCGATGGCGATGCGCAGATAGGTGTCGACGGCGCCGTTCGCGCCCGCCGGCAGATCAACCACACGCACCTCGCCGCCAGGGCCGCGCAGCAGGCGGCTGTCGGCCAGCATCGCGCCGCCGCGGTCATACAGGCGGGCCCGGACCGCGGCGAGACCGGCGAGGCGGCGCACCAACTGACGCGCTGTGGCCGCGTCGATGCGCCGCGTCGCGCCGGACGGCATAAACGGCCCGAAGGTTTCGCTGTCCGTTTCCATCACCACCGCGCCTTCGCCGATGGCGGCCGCAATCAATTCGGCCTCGGTGCGAAGTCCGTCGAGCTCGGTCGCGATCAGCGAGTCTTCGTATTCATCGAGAAACAGGAGTCCGAGCCCGAGCAGCACCGGCGCGACCAGATTGACCGCCAAGATACGCCGCGTCAGCGGCGTGAGAATGCGCGTCCGCCGCCGCCGGGGGCGGCTGTCGGTCGACGGGGCAATCCTGAGATCCTTGTCGGCGCGCACGCAAGAGTCCTTGTTCGGCGCCGGCGCGAAAAACTACGCGGCGGCTTCGCTATACTTATAGCCTACGCCGTACAAGGTCTCGATATTGGCGAACTCAGTATCGATGTCGCGGAATTTCTTGCGCAGCCGCTTGATGTGGCTGTCGATGGTGCGGTCGTCGACGTAAATGTTCTCGCCGTACGCCGCGTCGATCAGCTGATCCCGGCTTTTCACATGGCCCGGGCGCTGCGCCAAAGCCTGAATAATCAGGAATTCGGTGACGGTCAGGTTGACGGCCTTTTCTTTCCATTTGCACAGGTGCTGGGCGGGGTCGAGCAGCAGTTCACCGCGCTTGATGGCGTCCGCCGATTCGCCGGCTCCGCTTTCCTTTTGAGCCTCGATGCGCCGCAGAACAGCTTTGACCCGCTCGATCAGCAGACGCTGGGAGAACGGCTTTTTGATGTAATCGTCCGCCCCCATGCGCAGGCCGTGCAGTTCATCGACCTCATCGTCCTTGGAGGTCAGGAAAATCACCGGAGTCGGCGCTTTGTCCTGAAGGCGCTGCAGCAACTCGATCCCATCCATGCGCGGCATCTTGATGTCGAGCACGGCCAGGTCGACCGGGTTTTCGACCAGTCCGCGCAGGGCCTCGGCCCCGTCACGATAGGTGATGACGTCAAATCCTTCCTGCTTCAGAACCATGGAGACAGACGTCAGGATATTGCGGTCGTCGTCGACGAGAGCGATTCGCGGTGCCACGGCGGAGTTCCCCTTCACTGTACGGCCCTAACGGATCCGGACCGGTGTGCTGATTTCGGGTTTCGATGTCGCCATCTCAATCCCGGCCCGTCATCGCCGGGACGTAATCCCGGCCCGTCGACGCCGGGCAAGCGCCATATCATACGGGCATTATGGCGAAAATACTGCCCGCACGTGCCCGATTTCCGCCGCAATTTGCCCATCCCGCGAATTGTGCGTTGCACCCCAAAGTCCTCACTCAGTGCGCACCTAAAAAACTCCCCTGCACGGGGTCCGGCTCCGGTTGCGTCCGAAAAGGCGAGGCGGTATGTAGGGCCAAATTTCGCCGGACCGGCCCGCTCAAAGCCGTCCTCCGGCCTGCCATTCTCATTGTTCGATGTGCGTCTAGGGGGCGTTTACCGTGGAAAACACAGGTCATGTTGTCAGTTCTCATGGGGTTGAAACCAACGGGCTGACCCCGTCGGGTACGGTTCACTGGAATATGGGGACTGCGCAGCTGATCGAACTGGCCGTCGGCCGCGGCGAAGGCAAGCTGTCCAAGGACGGCGCGCTTGTCTGCCTGACCGGCCAGCACACCGGCCGCTCCCCCAACGACAAATTCATCGTTAAGGACTCCACCACCGAGTCCACCGTCGACTGGGGCAAGGTCAACGTGCCGATGACCTCAGACCATTTTGATGCTCTTCATGAAAAGATCCTTGCGCACCTCTCTGCCAAGGATCTTTTTGTTCAGGACTGTTACGCCGGTGCCGATCCGGACAACCGCCTGCGGGTGCGCGTCGTCAACGAGAATGCGTGGCACAACCTGTTCGCGCGCAACATGTTTATCCAGCCGAAGGACGACGAACTCAAGAACTTCGAGCCCGATTTCACCGTGCTCCAGGCGCCGTCCTGTCACGCCGACCCGAAAATCCACGGCACCAACTCCGAAGTATTCGTTGTCGTGAATTTCACCAAGAAACTCGTCATCATCGGCGGCACGATCTACGCCGGTGAAATCAAGAAATCGATTTTCTCGATCCTGAATTACATTCTGCCGGAACGCGGCGTGCTGCCGATGCACTGCTCGGCCAATATCGGCCCCGACGGCAAGACCGCAATTTTCTTCGGCCTCTCGGGCACCGGTAAGACGACGCTGTCCGCCGACCAGTCCCGTGTGTTGATCGGCGACGACGAGCACGGCTGGAGCGGCAACGGCGTGTTCAATTTCGAAGGCGGCTGCTACGCCAAAGTGATCAAGCTGTCACAGGAAGCCGAACCGGAAATCTACGCCACCACCAAGCGCTTCGGTACAATTCTCGAAAACGTCGTCATGGACGATGTGACCCGCGAACTCGATCTTGACGACGGCACGTTGACGGAAAACACCCGCGCGTCCTATCCGATCGAGTTCATTCCCAACACCTCGGAAACCGGGTTCGGCCCGCAGCCCAAGAACATCATCATGCTCACCGCCGATGCCTTCGGCGTGCTGCCGCCGATCTCTAAGCTCACGCCCGAACAGGCGATGTATCATTTCCTGTCTGGTTACACGGCGAAGGTCGCCGGCACGGAAAAGGGTGTGAAGGAACCGCAAGCGGCTTTCTCCACTTGCTTTGGCGCACCGTTCATGCCGCGTCATCCCACCGTCTATGCCAAACTTCTCGGTGATAAGATGGAAGAAACCGGGGCGACGTGCTGGCTGGTCAACACCGGCTGGTCTGGCGGCGGTTACGGAGTCGGGCAGCGCATGCAGATCAAGTACACGCGCGCCATGCTCAATGCCGCGCTCAATGGTGATCTCGACGCCGTTGAATTCAAGCCCGACCCGAACTTCGGTCTCCTGGTACCGACCTCCTGTCCGGGCGTGCCGGATGAGGTGCTGCAGCCGAAGTCGACCTGGCAGGATCAGAGCGCCTACGACACCGCCGCCCAGGATGTCGCCAAGCGTTTCGAAACCAATTTCAAGCAGTTCGAAGCGCACGTCGACGATCAGGTTCAGGCCTGCGCCATCCGCGCTGCCGCGTAGCCGCAGCGCCGCCGTGCGCCTGATTCTGCGCGGACCATGAGTGGCCATCACTCCGACGTCCGGTTTCCCGTCTCGAGTCCGCTGCGCCAGCGCATCGGGCTAAGGCTCGGCATCGCGCTTTTTGTCTTGTTGCTGATATTGCCGCCACCGGACGGGCTCTCTCCCGCCGGGTGGCGCACCGCCGCGGTCGCCGCGCTGATGGCGGTGTGGTGGATCACCGAAGCAATCCCCGTTTACGCCACCGGTCTGTTGCCGCTGGCTCTGTTCCCGTTGCTCGGCATCATTTCCATCGACGCCGCCGCAGCACCCTATGCCAATCCGCTGATCTTTCTGTTTATGGGCGGTTTCATGATTGCGCTGGCGATGCAGCGCTGGGGCCTGCACAAACGGTTGGCGCTGAAACTGCTGTCGGTCACCGGCACCGGCGCGCGCAGTCTTGTCGGCGGCTTTATGCTGGCGACCGCATTGCTGTCGATGTGGGTCAGCAATACCGCGACCACCATGATGATGCTGCCGATTGCGGTTTCCGTTCTGGCCTTGCTGCACGCCCAATCGGGTGAGGGGGCAGATGGTGAAGCGCCGGTGCTGCCCGGGTTCAACACGGCCTTGGTGCTGGGTGTCGCCTACGGCGCCAACATCGGTGGACTGGCCACGCTGATCGGCACGCCGCCTAACGCTCTGCTCGCGGCCTTCTTCGATGCCGAATACGGCATCACAATCGGCTTCGCCGAATGGATGGTCGTCGGCCTGCCCTTGAGTGCGATCTTACTCCTGCTGACCTGGTTGCTGCTCACGCGCGTGCTGCATCCCTTGCCGAACACGCAGATCGACGGCGCCGCGGCATTGCTCGACGAAGCGCGTACGGGGCTCGGACCCGTCACATACGGTGAACGGGTTGTTGCCGTTGCATTCGGATCGGCGGCCTTTTTGTGGGTGTTCCAGCCGCTGCTCGCGGAGATCGTCCCCTGGCTCAGGCTATCCGATGCCGGCATCGCGATGATGGTCGCCTTGTCTCTCATCGTTATACCAAGCCGAGAAAAGCCGGGCGACGGCGTGCTCAATTGGGAATGGGCCGCGAAATTGCCATGGGGCGTGCTGCTGTTGTTTGGCGGCGGCTTAAGTCTCGCCGCCGCGGCCGGCGCCACCGGCCTGTCGGAGTGGATCGGCGCGGGGATGTCCGGCTGGAGCGGCTTGAGCACGGTTGTGCTGTTGCTTGCGGTGGTCACCGTTGTCGTGTTCCTGACGGAGGTCACGTCCAACACGGCGACGACGGCGACACTGCTGCCGGTGCTTGCCGCCGCCGCGATTGCCTTGGGTGAAAATCCGCTGCTGCTGTGCATTCCCGCCGCGCTCGCGGCAAGCTGCGCGTTCATGCTGCCGCCGGCGACGCCGCCCAACGCCATCGTGTTCGGCTCCGGTCAGGTATCGATCCCGCAAATGGCGCGTGCCGGCGTTTACGTGAATATCGTCGCCATCATTGTGCTGGTGGCGCTGTCCTATGGGCTCGCAGCCCCCGTGTTCGACATCATCCCGGGCGAAGTGCCGGGGTGGGCGGAGCCCTAACCGCAAGACAAGCGGCGAAGCCTTAAGACCAGCCCGACAGACTGACAGGCGCAAACAAATAGGTATTGGGCACCAGCGTATAGACGCCGGTCAGGAACAGCAGCGCCGCTAAAATCCAAATCCAGTGCCAGCGTGAATCGAGCATGACGGCCCTCTGGTCATTCCATTGGGTTTTCAATGCGGACGACTTTGGCGCAGAGCCAAAGGTTTCGCCTTGATGCGGGTCAATTGCGCCCGATGTTCAGCTGCGCCAATGCGATGGCCGATCCCTGATACTCCAGGAATTCGACGGTCCCGCGGTCCATCGCCGCAATGAAATTGGTGCGCGCGGTTTGTACATCGCCTTCCGCCAACGCCAGCTGACCGATAATGAAATGGGTTTCCACCAGACGCTGTTGTGCAAAATCCGGATTGCGGGCCGCTTCGCGCAGAACGGTCTCGACCGTCACCTGACCTTCAAGTCTGTCAATCAGAGCCCCCGGCCAAACGGTAGGATCGATGCCGCGGGTCATCTCCTGCAACTTGGCTTTGGCATCGGCCCGCCCGCCGCGAACGGCGGCGACGAAACGCCAGACCGCGGTTGCCGGGGACGGCTCGGGCAGGGCGTCGAAGTCCGCGACCGCCCTGTCAAAATCTCCGGCGATCAAATAGGTTTGCGCCCGCCGCCGCCGGGCCAGTTCCAGGTCCGGCTTCTCTTTCAAGGCGACGGTGAAATCCTCAATCGCACCCTGCGGCCGGCCGAGGGCGAGGCGGGCAAGCCCGCGGTTGAGCCGCGTTTCCGCATCACCGGAATAGCGCGTCAGCACGCGGTCGAAATCTTCTTCCGCCATGGCGTATTTGCGCTGCTGAAACCGCGCGCTGCCTCGAAACAGCGCCGCGCGCAGATTGTCCGGTGACTCCCTGAGCACGGCGGCGAGATCCCGTTCCGCCGCGACAGCCTGTCCGGCGAAGACAAGCGCCACGCCTCGCGCCTCGCGCGCTTCGAGGTTGCCCGGTGTCGCGTCCAGCACCCGGGTGTAGTCCGCAATGGCGGCGTCGTAGTTGCGCAGCTGGCCGTGCGCGGCGGCGCGCACCTGACGCAGCTCGAGGTTGTCCGGGTCCATGGCAATAAGCCGGTCGAAAGCGGCGATGGCTTTTTCCGGCTCGCGGTTGCGCATGCGCGCCGTGGCGAGCAGGCTGAGGCTGACGGTGTCGTCCGGGTCGAGCCGCACGGCCTGGTCCAGTTCGTCCGCCGCCGCTGCCGCATCGCCGGCGCGCAGAAACGTCCGCCCGCGCACGCGGTAGGGTCCGGGATCGTTCGGGTTGAGGCGCCGCACTTCGCCGAGGTCTTCCATTGCCGCTTTGGTGTCGCCTTCGCGCAAAAGGATGTCGGCGCGCAGCACATAGGCATCGACCAACGCCGGGTCGGCGCCGAGGGCGAGATCGAGATCGTCGAGCGCGTCCTCGGTGCGCCCCAGACGGAACATCAGTCCGGCGCGTAGCAACCGGATATCGGCGTCGGCCAGACCGAGATCGATGGCCGCGTCGACATTGGCCAGGGCGCCACCGATATCTCCGGCCGACCGCTGCAGACCGGCCAGGGCGACATGGGCGCGCGCGCGCAGAGAGGCATCAACGGATGTGTCACTCACGGCCGCACGGCACGCATTGACGCGCGTCTGTGCATCGCCCGCTGTAAAGCAGTCCATCGGCCCGGCGGCGAGGGCGGGACAGGCTGCGATGGTGAGAAAGATGAGGAGCAAGCGGCGCATGACGTCAGACATAGTCGAGTCTGCCGATAGGTGTCATGGCAAAACCGCAGAAAGCCGCTGTTCCTGCGCGTGCATGGGCTCGTGTGATCAAAATTCTAACCTGTTGATATTATTAAAGAAAAGGCCTGCGCGACGGCTTGGAAACGGCCGTGCATGGGCTCGTTCCGCGCAAGTTCGCCGCTGGATTGAGGGCGTCTAGTGCGCTTCGGCCCAGTTGGCGCCCGACCCGGCGTCGACCACCAGCGGCACATCGAGCTGCGCCGCGCCTTCCATCACCCGCTTGATCACGGCTGTGGTGTCGTCGACTTCGTTGTCCGGCACTTCGAAGATCAGTTCGTCGTGCACCTGCAGCAGCATGATGCCCGACAGGCCCTCGTTTTTAAGCGCCTGCGGCAGGCGGATCATCGCCCGCTTGATGATGTCTGCCGCGCCGCCCTGGATCGGCGCGTTGATTGCCGCGCGCTCCGCGAAGCCGCGCACGTTCGGGTTCTTGTCGCCGATGCCCGGCGTCCGGCAGCGCCGTCCGAACATGGTCGTGACGAAGCCCTGCTTGCGCGCAATCGCCTTCGTCTCTTCCATGTAGGTTTGAATTTCGGGGAACTGCTCGAAGTAGGCGTCGATGAAGTCCTTCGCCTCGCCGCGCGGGATTTGCAGTTGGCGCGCTAGCCCGAACGCCGAGATGCCGTAAATGATGCCGAAGTTGATCGCCTTCGCGCGGCGGCGGATCATCGGGTCCATGCCCTCGATCGGCACGCCGAACATCTTCGCCGCCGTCGCCGCATGAATGTCCTCGCCGTTCTTGAACGCATCCTTGAGGGCTTTGATGTCGGCGACGTGTGCGACCAGACGCAGTTCGATCTGGCTGTAGTCGGCAGAGACCAGGGTCATACCTTTGTCGGCAACGAACGCGGTTCTGATCTTGCGGCCTTCCTCGGTACGGATCGGTATGTTTTGCAGGTTTGGATCGTTCGAGCTGAGGCGTCCGGTCGACGCGACCGTCTGCGAATAGGTCGTGTGCACCCGCCCGGTGTCCGGATCGATCTGGGTCTGCAGCGCATCGGTGTAGGTGCTTTTCAGCTTGGTAACCTGACGCCAGTCAAGCACGCGCGCGGGCAGGTCGTGGCCCTGCGCCGCCAGATCTTCCAGAACGTCCGCGCCGGTCGCCCAGGCGCCGGACTTGCCCGTCTTCTTGCCGCCGGGCAGGGACATTTCGTCGAACAGGATTTCGCCCAGCTGCTTCGGTGAACCGACGTTGAATTCGCGTCCGGCCAGTTTGTAGATCTCGTCTTCCAGATCGCCGGCGCGTTCCGCGAAATCCGCGCTCATCGCCTTCAGTACCTTGGCGTCGGTCTTGATGCCGGCTGCTTCCATGTCGGCAAGGATCGGGATTAGGGGCCGGTCGAGCCGCTCATACACCGTCGTCAGCTTGGTCTCGACCAGGCGCGGTTTGAGCATAGCGTGCAGGCGCAACGTGATGTCCGCGTCCTCGGCGGCGTAGTCCGTCGCCTTGTCCAGCGGCACCTGATTGAAGGTGATCTGGTTTTTGCCTTTGCCGCACACGTCCGAGAACTTGATCGTCGTATGCCCGAGGTGCAGCTCGGCGAGTTCGTCCATGCCGTGCCCGTGCGACGAGCCGTCGAGCACGTAGGACAGCACCATGGTGTCGTCCACCGGCGTGACGTTGATGCCGCTCTTATGTCCAGCCGCTATCGCAGCACGTCGCAACACATGCATGTCGTATTTGATGTTCTGCCCGACCTTGAGCACGCCGGGGCTTTCCAGCAGCGGCTTGAGTTTGTCCATGACTTTCTTGAGCGGGATCTGCTTCGGCGCATCCTTCGGCGCGTCATCGCCGCCAAGATCAAGCGCGCCCTGATCGCCCGAGCCGGTATGGCCGACGGGGATATAGCAGCCGTTGCCCGGCGCGGTCGACAGCGACACGCCCACGAGACCCGCCTTGAACGCATCCAGCGCGTCCGTCTCCGTATCGACCGCAATCACACCGGCCTTGAAGCCGCGCTCGATCCAGGCGTCGAGCGCTTTTTCATCCTGGATCAGATCGAAGGCCGCGTCCTTGACCGTCGCCGCCTGCTGGGCCGGACTGCTGATCGCGTCGTCGCCGGCTTCGGCACCGAGTTCCGCCGCGACCTTGGTCATCAGGCTGTTGAAGCCCTGCTCCTTGAGCCAGCCCAGCAGCACGTCCGCTTCCGGCGGCTTCCAGCCGAAGTCGGTCAGGGTTTCCGTGATCGGCACGTCCTTCTTGAGAGTCACCAGCTGCTTTGAAATGCGGGCCAGCTCGGCGTACTCAATCAGGTTCTCGCGACGCTTGTTTTGCTTGATCTCGCCGGCGCGTTTCAACAGCGATTCCAAGTCGCCGTACTCATCAAGCAGCTGCGCCGCGGTTTTCACACCGATGCCCGGCACGCCCGGCACGTTGTCCGTAGAGTCGCCGGCCAGCGCCTGGACGTCGATGACCTTCTCCGGCGCAACGCCGAACTTCTCCATCACCTCGTCGGGCCCGATGATCTTCTGCTTCATCGGGTCGAGCATTTCGATGCCGTCCTCAATCAGCTGCATAAGGTCTTTATCGGCGGAGACAATCGTGACCTTCAGGCCTTGCTCCTTGCCCATGCGGGCGTAGGTCGCGATGAGGTCGTCGGCTTCGTAGCCCTTCATCTGCACGCAGGCGACGTTGAAGGCGCGGGTTGCCTCGCGGATCAGCTCGAATTGCGGGATCAGATCTTCCGGCGGCTCGTCGCGGTTGGCTTTGTACTCGGGGTATATTTCGTTGCGGAAGGTTTCGCGCCCGGCGTCAAAAATGACGGCAATGAGTTCCGTCTCCGACTTGTCGAGCAGGTCGTCCATCAGCTTCATCAGCATCGTCGAGAAGCCGTACACGGCCTTAACCGGCGTGCCGTCCGGCCGGGTCATGTCCTGCTTGATCGCGTAGTAGGCGCGGAAGATGTAGCCGGAGCCGTCGACCAGAATAAGCCGGTCCGCTTTCGGCGCAGCTTTTGCCGCCGGGGCCATGCGCCTTACCCGTGTGTGGCGTTGGCGGATTGCTTCAGGACGAACTGCTTGCCGCAGTAGGGGCAGTCGATGTGCCCGTCCTCGGGCTTGATTTGCAGGTAGACCTTGGGATGTCCGAGTGCGCCGCCGCCACCGTCGCAGCTCACGGCCGGGGTCTCGGTCTCGACTGTTTCAACTGGCTCTGACATGCGCTTCGCCTACTCTCAAAAGACATAACACTCCGGTCCTCTCTATGGCCCGCCCGCCCGCCGGAGGCAACCCCGTTGACCAACTGCGGAGGCGGGTGATACGCAACCGCTCCCGCCGGAGCCGTTCCGGCCGAATACCCGAAAACCTGCTGTTTATGCCCGACTCGACCCAGCCCGACCTCGCTTCCGCCGCCTCCCTGCCGGATTATGCCGTCTCGATTTCCGGGCTGACCAAGGTTTATGGCGGCCAAAACGGCCGCCCGGAAAAGCAGGCGCTGACCAGCGTCGATCTGCGGGTCCCGCGCGGGGCGTTCTTCGGCCTGCTCGGGCCCAACGGCGCCGGCAAGTCGACGATGATCAACATCATGGCCGGCCTAGTGAACAAGACGTCGGGCACGGTGAAGCTGTGGGATTTCGACATCGACCGCGACGAGCGCCGGGCGCGCTGCGCCATCGGCGTCGTGCCGCAGGAACTCAACCTCGATCCCTTTTTCTCGCCGCGCGAAACGCTCGAAGTGCAGGCGGGCCTTTACGGCGTACCGAAATCGGAGCGCCGCACCGATGAAATTCTTGCCGCTGTCGATCTGACCGAGAAGGCGGATGCGTACGCGCGCACACTGTCCGGCGGGATGCGCCGCCGGCTGCTGATCGCAAAGGCGATGGTGCACAGTCCGCCGATCCTGGTGCTCGACGAGCCGACCGCGGGCGTCGACGTCGAATTACGGCAAACGCTCTGGCGCACGATTCGGGAGATGAATGCACGCGGCACGACCATCCTGCTGACCACGCACTATCTCGAAGAAGCCGAAGAGTTGTGCGATGAGATCGCGATCATCAATCACGGCAAAGTCGTTGCGTGCGATAAGACCGACGCGTTGCTAAAGCAACTCGATAACAAGACCGTGGTTCTGCTGTTGTCCGAAGCGCTGACAGAAATCCCCGAGGCCATGCGCCGTTTCGAACCGCGCCAACCCACGCCAACGCAGCTGGAAATCACCTATCGTCCGTCGTCGACGGCGATGCTCGATATTCTGCAAACCGCGCAGGGGTGTCATTTGCCGATCGCGGACATCGTGACGGAAGAAGTCGATCTGGAAGACATCTTTCTCCAGCTCACCCGCTCTGCGCCGTGAGACTTCTCGTCGCCGCGGCGGCGCTGATTCTTCTCACAGCGTGTGCGCCGAAACTGGCGCCGCCGGGCCCCGGGCCGACGCAGCCGGCCTTAACGGAAAGCGCGTTCGTAACCTCAGATGGCCTTGCCCTAGCGGTGCGCCGCTGGCTCCCCGACACCGACCCGATCGGCGTTGTGCTCGCCGTTCACGGGTTCAACGACTACAGCAAATCCTTCGACAAGGTTCCCGGAGCCCCCGGTGTCGGACCCGTTCTGTCAGCCAACGGCTACGCGGTCTTCGCTTATGACCAACGCGGGTTTGGGCGGGCGCCGCATAACGGCTTGTGGGCCGGCGAAGACGTGCTCGCCCGGGACTTCGCCGATTTCGGCAGTGTTCTTAAAGCGGCCTATCCCAACGTTCCCCTCTACGCCATCGGCGTCAGCATGGGCGGTGCGGTGGTCATCGCCGGCATGACGTCAGACGATCCTGCGCCGGTCGACGCGATTGTTCTTGTCGCCCCGGCGGTGTGGGCGCGGGACACCATGCCGCTGCCGTATCGTGTCGCTTTGTGGGCCGGCGCCCATACCATCCCGTGGGTCAAGCCGTCCGGCCGCGGACTCGGCCGTCAAGCCAGCGACAATATCGACATGCTGCGCGACAACGGCGCCGACCCACTGTTCATTAAGGACACGCGCATCGACAGTATTTACGGCCTGACGAACCTTATGGATCGCGCGCTTGAAAGCGTCTCAAAGGTTTCTGTACCGGCACTCTATGTTTACGGCGCCAACGATCAGATTATTCCGAAGAAGGCGACGCGACGCGCGGTCGGCAGTTTTCTCGACGGGACACCTGGGCGCCGGTTCGCGTTCTATCAAGACGGGTGGCATATGATGCTGCGCGATTTGCAGGCCCGCCTTGTGCTCGAAGATGTGCGGGGCTTTCTTACGGACGTTGACGCGCCACTGCCCTCTCGTGCGGATGCCGATGCCATCCAGCGTTTTGACAGTTCTATGGAGTGATTTTTCGGGTTCTGCGCCGCTGCCCGCCTTTCGATAGACACGGCGGGACCCCAAGGGCTATGTTACCGCCGCGCCGCACATTCCAAAGCGCCCGTAGCTCAGCTGGATAGAGCGCTGCCCTCCGGAGGCAGAGGTCAGAGGTTCGAATCCTCTCGGGCGCGCCATCTTTTCAGGCCCCATCGGCACTTCCTGAGTGGTCTGAGACGCCCTTGCGCGAATGGCCCGCGGTCGCCTACGGTACGGCCACTTCAAACACGATAATTCAGGAGACCGCACCATGCGTCTATCTGTCGCCATCCTCGCCACGTCCCTCGTCGCGACTACGGCCTGCGCCCAGTCAGATGACTGGCCGCGTGTCGACGCCCCGCCAGGTGCCGTGGCCTACATCATTTCACCGAGCAACGGCGAGGTCGTGTCCAGCCCGTTCAAGGTCCAGTTCGGCCTATCTGGGATCGGTGTCGCTCCGGCCGGGATCGAATATCCGGACACCGGACATCATCACCTGCTTGTCAGCCGCGAGATTACAAACTTTGACGAGCCCCTGCCGTCCGGGGAACCTGATTTGCTGCATTTCGGCGGTGGCCAGACGGAAGCCGTGGTGACCCTGGAACCGGGCGAGTATACGCTCCAAATGATCTTGGGTGACCAAGATCACGTTCCCCACGACCCGCCTGTGATGTCCGAAAAGGTCACCGTGACGGTCAAATAACGCGCGGTTTGCGGTCGGCCGGCGCGCCGGTGCGCCGGTCACGCACTTTCATTTGGATTCCAAACCATCACGCGACGTGACGGCGCCTCACTCGTCTTGCGCCGTTTTTGCTTTGCGTATAGGGTTTTGCCAGATATCACGCCGGTTTGGACACAGATTAACGTGTGCCGTTTAGGGGGCGTTCGGTCGCAATTTCCGGTCCGGACGAAGCGGGGACAATAAGCGCATGAGCGTACTGTACAAAGCGCTTCAAAAAGCAGCGAAAGAGAACGAACAGCAGGCTGTGGCGCAGTCCGAGATCCCTGACGACGAGCCCACGTCGCCGTTTGATCCCGAGCGCCTGGCCGGGTCTGGTGCCATTTCATCCGGCAGCCGTCTTGGCGGGTTGAAAGCGAATTGGCGTGTCGCCGGGCTGGCGTCCGCTGTGGTGTTGGCCTTGGTTATCGTTGCGGTGTTTTTCCTGGTCGATACGGATGACCCGGCGCCCGTTCAGGTTGCTCAAACGCCGCCTGCTGCGCCTGCGCAACCCCAGCAAGATGCAGCGCCGTCCACTGCGGCCCCTGAGGCCCGGCAATCACCAATGGATTTGGCACGCGAAACGGCGAGCCCGTCGTCTGAGGGGGCAACCAGTGACGTCCCGGCATCGGCTGGTGTCGAAGCCCAGCAAAGCGACGACATGATGATGGCTGCTGGCGATGCCGCGGCACCCGCTACCGAAGACATCGCCATGGCTGATCCGGTGATGGCGGATCCAGCGGATGCGGCCGAGCCGGAAATGCCCGTTGAACAGACGGTATCACCGGAACCCGAAGCGGCTGCAGAGCCGGCTGTGGCGGCCCAGCCCGCCGCACCGGCGCAACCGCAGGCAGTTCCGGCGCAGACCCAAGTCGCTACTCTGCCGGCGGCTCAGGAAACCGATCCCATGCCTGAGTTGGGTCGTGATTCCCCCGCGCGCGTGCTGAGCCCGCCCATTTCAATTCAGCGGGCCGAAGCGGCATTCAATTCCGCGGAAGATTTGGTCGTCGTGCGCGAAGTCTCTCTGAACGCGCAGGAGAACGTTACCGCTGGCTACAACGCGCTCGTTCGGGGCGACCTCGGCGGCGCTCTGGAGCGCTACGAAGCCGCGCTCGCATCCGAGCCCACCAGCGTCATGGCTCAACTTGGCCGCAGCGCCGCATTGCAAAAGCTCGGACGGCTTGAGGAAGCGCGTAGCGGGTATGAGACAGTCTTGCGCATAGATCCCAACAACCGCGAGGCGCTGGCGAACCTGACTTCAATCTACAGCGTGCGGGCGCCGAACGAAGCCATGACCCGTTTGCTCGAACTCGAGCGCGAGTATCCGGATTTCAGCCCCGTGAAAGCGCAGATCGGTTTGTTGTACGCCCGTATGGGGTCAACCGAAGATGCGCTGCGCTACTTGCGCAGTGCGGCTTCCATGGCGCCGGATACGGTGATGTATCAATACAACCTCGCCGTCATGCTCGACAGGATCGGCCGCAGCGAGCAGGCAGTGATCGCCTATGAACGCGTTCTCGCCGGGATAATCAATGGCAGCGTCGCCAGCAACCTGTCCCGCTAGAGCATTGAGCGCCGCGTCCGTTACCTGAAAACCCTCTAGAGTCAGCCGGGCCGGACCGGACTATGCCTTATCTTGCGCATTTCGGGTTGAGGGAACATCCCTTCACGCTGACCCCCAATACCAATCAGTATTATCCCATCGATAAACACGTCGAGATCATTCAGTCGATCCAATTCGGGATCGCGAGAAACACCGGTATTCTCAAAGTCGTCGGCGACGTCGGTACGGGCAAGACAATGCTATGCCGGCTGTTGCTGAGAAAGTTGGTCGGGTCAAACGAGGCTGTCGCATATCTCAACGCGCCGCAGTGCGACCCCGACAGTTTGGTGGGTCTCGTGTGCACCGAGTTCGGTCTGGAGGCCGGGACCCGCACCCAAATGCTTCAGGCTCTGAATACGTTTCTGCTTGAGCAGCACGCGATTGGCCGCAATGCAATTCTGATCGTCGATGAAGCTCAGGCGCTTGGCGCCGAGGGTCTTGAAACCATTCGGCTGCTGTCAAATCTTGAAACGGAGCGTCACAAGCTGCTGCAAATCGTACTGTTCGGGCAGAGCGAACTCGATGATCTGTTAGCGCAGCCCGGCCTGCGCCAGATCAACCAACGCATCGGCTTTTCGTTCACGACCGGTCCTCTGACCATGGACGAAGCGCTGCATTATATGGGCCACCGGCTTGAGGCGAGTCGGCTCGACGGCATCGAATTTCCCATTTTTGACGAAAGCGGCGCGCGGATCATTGCCTCGGCGGCACAATTCGTACCGAGAGTTATCAACATCCTGGCGGACAAGGCTCTTCTCGTTGCGTATGGAGAGGGGTCGATTCAGGTCACCGCCAAGCACGCTGAGTTGGCAATCGAAGATTCTCCGCAGATCGTCAAGAAATCCAGTCTTAACCGGGGCACAACCCGCCGTGTTTTGATGGGTGTCATTGCGCTTGAAATGGCCGCCGTCGTTGCCCTTTTCGTGCTCAGTCCGACGTTGCAGTTCTGGGCCAAGGATACATTTGATCGCGCAGTTTCCGTGTTGTCCGGTGAGGCGCCTGCGGGCGGACCATAGGTGCCGACAGTTCTGGCCGCCCTGGCCGATAGTAAGGGCGCGCTTCTTTTCACCAGCGTCGTGATCGGCCTTATCTGTGGAAGTTTTGTAACGGCGATGTCGTATCGTCTTCCGCGGGGCGAGGATTTCGTGCGCGGACGCAGTGCCTGTCCGGCTTGCGGAACGTCATTGCAGGTCAAAGACCTGTTTCCCCTGGTATCGTGGGTGTTTCAACGTGGCCGGTGCAGATACTGCGGTGCGCGGATTCCGGTCCGGTACCCGGCGATTGAGGCGGCATGCGCCGCGCTTTTTGTCGCAGCCGTTGTCGCTGCGCCGCCGGACGCTCTGATGCGGCTCTTGCTGGTGTGGCTGCTCGCATCAGCCTTGTTGGCGCTGTCGGTTATCGATCTGGAATTCAAGCGGCTGCCCAATAGTTTGGTTTTCGTCGCCTTTGTCTTGGTGGCGCTTATCCACCTTTACGACGGCGGTTCCCCTAAAAACGTGCTCATTTTTGCGCTTACCGCAGGCGCGGCGGCATACGGACTGAGAATGGCGGGCTTTCTGGTCTTGGGGAAGCCCGGCTTGGGGTGGGGCGACGTCAAGCTTGCGGCGGCGGTCGGAGGCGGACTCGGGCAAGGAGAGTGGTTCATTTTCACATCGGTTCTAGCGGTCGGACTGCTCGTATTGGTGGGCGCAGCGGTGCTCCGGCAGCGGTCACCGCCGGTGTCGTTGGCCAGCCAACTCGCTATCGGGCCCGCGATCTGCATCGCCGCATACGCGGTGTCTTTGTGATACGAAACCATAGTCCGCCTCGATACCGCGGCGGCATAACGTGTGTTGTCGCCGCCGCCGGGAATCTATTAGCATTTCTGAGGTTTAACCCGATTTTTTGCGGTGAACGGTCAGTAATCTTCTGGACGTTCCGGCTGATACGGGTGATAACTTGACTGCGCGCGCCAAAGTATATTCGGTCGACGCGTGATACGGGGGAAGGGGATGCCCACAATGGAACGTCGAATTGGCCAGGCGCCAAAATTCCGCAGAGCCTTATACATGATGCTGGCCGCAAGCGCCTCAGTCGCGGTGGCCTCCTGCGCGAAGTATACGGATTATGATCCGCAGGCAGGGCTGCAGAAAGCGGACTAAGAGGCGCTGTTGAACCGCCGCTCGCCTGAGCAGGCGACGCAGATGGAAGAGCCGCCGATCCCCGATTTCCAACCCGTCCTCGCAGCCCCTTCGGCCCCTGAACTGGCTGACGTGCGGCGCGTTTCAATTTCCGTGACCGACGCAACACCATTGCGCGACATCTTGATCGAGTTGGCGCGTAAGGCCGGTGTCGACCTTGAGCTTGATCCCGATATTACCGGCGGGATCATTTACACGGCGACGGACAGACCGTTTATCGAAGTTGTTGAACGGATCGCCGAACTCGGCCAGCTCAGGTTTCAGTTTCGCAACAACAGCCTCAAAGTCGAACGCGATGAACCGTTCTTGGATTATTACCGCCTCGATTATCCGGATTTACAGCGCTCTGCGTCCAGTTCCAGTCAGACGACAACCGACGTCAGCAACGCGATCCAAGGCGCGAGCGGCGGCAGCGGCACCAGCACGTCTGATGTCAATGTATCGTCGTCTTCATCCTCGAATTTTTGGGCCTCAGTTGGTGAAGGAATCGACCAAATTCTGAACGCGACCAGCCCGGAAATACGTCGCACCCAATCCAGCGGCCAGTCCTTCACGCCCTCGGTCGCGGCCAGTGAAACTGCTGGCCAGGCAAATGCTGCCGAATCAGGCGCGACGTCTGATACCGAGGAGTTGCTTGAAGCGGCAGCCTCAGTCCAAACCCAGCAAGCGGACATGATGGCGGGAGCATCGGGAGCGCAACAAGTGCGCGCACAGGCAGCGCCGACAGATGCATCTGCAATTCGGAGTTCGTTTTTCTCTGTTAATTCGCAAGCTGGCATCGTCACAATTTTTGCAACCCAACGACAACACAAACTCGTCGCGAATTACCTCGAACGCCTGCGCACCTCCGTTCTCTCGCAAGTACTCATTGAGGCAAAAATTGTTGAGGTGACGCTCTCTGACCAGTTCCGTACCGGGATTGATTGGACGTCCATCGGTGAAGGGCCGGACGGCGCATTTCTCGGCAACAATCAGTCGCTTGACCTGAACACCAATTTTTCGCGCACGGTCGGCATTGACGAGTTTGCCGATCCGACGATCGGTTTGGTGTGGAACAACACCGATATCGATTTGAATGTCGCCGTGTCCCTGATCAACGCCTTTGGAACGACCAGAACGTTGTCGAGCCCACGCATCACGGTCGTCAACAATCAAACCGCTTTGTTAAAGGTCGCGGAGAACGAGGTGTTCTTCGAGATCGATGTTGATTTCCAGCCAGCGACTGACACTCAGGCGTCTGTAACGACTTTTGACAGTTCCGTGCAAACGGTTCCAGTCGGAATCGTCATGGCCGTGCAGCCGGCCATCGACGCCTCTTCCCAGAGAATTTCAATGAGTATGCGGCCCTCGGTTACACGCCTTGTTCGGCGAGTAGAAGACCCGGGAGTCGCCTTGCAACTCGCTCAAATCAACGCCCAGAATGGCACTTGTAAAGCCCCCTGGCTATGGGCCAGTTGTGAGTAGAGTTTCTGGCACGGGTGG
>JAYQVH010000024.1:0-36376 GCA_038148375.1 Rhodospirillaceae bacterium
TGTGTAGAACGTGCCCATGAGGTGCCCGATGGTGGTCTCCATCGGGTGGTACCAGAAGGTATAGATGACGGCCCACGAGAAGATATAGCCGTGATATTTGCGCATGGCGCGGCCCGGCTCCGCCAGCCAGCCGACTTTCTTGCCGAACAGGATACCGCGGCGCTGGTTTTCCATGATCAGCACCATCACCAGCAACAGAATCACCGAGCCCTGTGACGTCATGATGTGGGTATCTTGCGCCGTGCCGTCGTACCAAATGTGAGTCTGCAACAGGTGGAACATCACGAACGCCGCGTTGGCGCCCATCGCCCAGATATTCACCGGATGCAGGCCTTTGGTATACGACAGCTTCTTTTCCTGAGCGTAATAGATCAGACCCCAGATGGTGACCTGATGCAGGATGTAGCCGCCCCAGGCTGTCGCCCGGCTCCAGAATGTGGGATCGGTGAGTTTCCAGTAGTAATGCGCGAACCCGGTATCCGGGGCGAAATCGATCTGCGGCATGAACGGCTTGAGCAAGTAAATCAACACGACATAGCCCAGGCAGAAGGCCACTCCGGCCCACATGGCACCGGTGCTGTCGAGCGGGCTCTTGCGAGGAGATTGGGAAACCTGATCAGGGGTGGTGTCGGTCATAGCCTGGTCCGTCTGCACTGGAGGGTCGAATTAACCTGAGTGGTGATAAAATCGCGCGCGTCACGATTTGTATACAGGTTTTACGGTCACACGTTTGCACCAGATCAGGGTTTTGCCGGGAATCTCTGGTCGGGGCGGCCTTTAGCCAGCTCTATAACCGACTGTCGGACAATACCGGCCGGATCTGAGGCAGAGATTTTGCCGCCTATTCCTGGCCGGACGCGGTCGCAAGGTAGACGGTCTGCACAACCTCATTTTGTTGATATGGATTAATAAAGGTAACCGGTTCCGCCCGCGCCTGCCCCACGGCCGTCTCCAGCCGGTCTATAAACTCCTGATCCGGCGGTTCGTTCGACCAGATCGCCACCACACCGCCGGGCACAAGATGGTGGTTGATGGATTGCAGCCCGCTGACTTCGTAAAACCATGCATGGTCCGCATTGAGGACGGCGGCCGGCGAGTGGTCTATGTCGATGAGGATGGCGTCATACAGCTGTTCAGCTTTGACAGCTTCGCGTCCGTGCGCTTCGCCGATGAATGTGAAGAAATCCTCGTTCACGACGGAGCACCGGGGATCGCGGAACAGTCGCGCGCCCAGCGGCAAGATCGCGCCCTGATGCCACTCGATAACTGGGGCCAAGGCTTCGACGACGATCACCGATCCGACAGAGTCATTCTCAAGCGCGGCGCAGGCCGTATAACCGAGCCCTAAGCCGCCGATCAGAACTTTGAGGTTGTCGCGGTCCAAAGTGGCGAGCGCATGTCTGGCCAGCTCTTCCTCTGACTGGACGAAAGCACTCGTCATCAGAAATTCGTCGTTCAGTTTGATTTCGAAGACGTCCTGATTGAGCGTTCGATCGTTCCGCTTTTGAAGAGTCAGCACACCCTTTTCGGTCTCGCGATGGTCCAGAATTTCTAGCAAGAGATGACCCCTCTGTTCGGCCCGAGACCTTACAATGTGAACCTGACGGGAGATAGCCGCGGCAGACTCTATACGTGCGCCTAGATTAAAAGGCAGCGCACAGATGGCAGGAGGGTCCGCCCGATTGAGAATTGGCGACCCCGGCAGGACTCGAACCTGCAACCATCAGCTTAGAAGGCTGGTGCTCTATCCAGTTGAGCTACGGGGCCGTCGGTGAACCTCGTCGTACGGCAGGACCGGCTCAGGCGACCCGGTTATAGGCAAAGTTGGCGGCATAGGATTTTGCTTTGACCGCACGGTCGCGCGGCTGCAGCACGGTGTAGGTCAGGCCCTTGCGCTTGGCGTAGGCGATGGCCTCTTCCTTGCTGGGAAACCTGAGCTTGAGCTGGCGCGTGGTATCATGCGAGCCGGCCCAGCCCATCAGGCTGTCGGCGCGCTGTCCGTCACTGGGCTCGTAATCGAGCACCCACTGGCGGGTCGACGATCTGCCGGACTGCATGGCCGACTTGGACGGTCTGTATATGCGAACGGCGTTGCTCATGTCGTGTCCCTCCACAGCGCCGGCGACTATACCACAAAGCGGCGCGGCCGGCGGCGAGATGGTCGGGGAGACTGGATTCGAACCAGCGACCCTCTGCTCCCAAAGCAGATGCGCTACCAGACTGCGCTACTCCCCGAAATCTCCCGGATATCTACGGGCAGGAGCCCGGTTTGGCAAGCGGTAGGGCAAGACTTTCAATGCTTTATCCCGCGTTGACCTGGCCGGAGCCGGACTGGCACAGTCTGTCCCTGAGAAAGCCTTGAAGGAGAGCGTTATGGGCGTGACTCGGCGGCACATACTGGCGGGATCGGCAGCCGCGGCAGCACTGGGCGTGTTCAGCCCGCCGGTCGTGAAGCCCGTGCGGGCGGACGGACATGTGAAAACCTTTTCTGATAGCGCGGTTCGCGCGTGGCGCGACTACGTCGCCGGCGGCTGGGGCCAGGTTCATCTGTGGCTGGCCGAACCCGCGCCCGGGCCCGGTGACAAGACGCCCCTCGTCTGCCTGCACCAGAGCCCGACGTCCGGCGCTTACTACAAAGAATTCCAGGCGGTGATGGCCGAGGACCGGCTGGTCATCAGCCCGGATACACCGGGCTACGGCGGCTCGACCGCGCCGGATTTCATTCCGTCGATGGCCGAATACGGCGCTGCGATGGTCGAGGCCATGACCAACCTCGGTTACGGCCCGGGCAATCCCATCGACATTCTGGGATTTCACACCGGCAATTTCATCGCAATCGAGATGGCGCTGCAAAGCCCCGGCCTGATACGCAAGATGGTGATGCCGGGCATCCCTTATTTCGCACCGGAGGAGCGGCCCGCGCGGCGCGACATGTACGCCAACCCGCGCCCCTACTTCACCGACCCGGCGTACTTCCGCGATCTCTATGCCCGCAACGTCTTCAACAACGACAATGGTATGGCGAAGGACCGCCAGCTGGAGATGTTCACCGAACGTCTGCGCGCCGGTGTGAAATCGCACTTCGGATTTGTCTCGGTGTTCGAATACGAACCGGAAGACAAATTCGCGGCGCTGACTCAGCCCGTGCTGCTGCCCATCCTGAATGAAACCCTTGCGCAGCCGACACGCACGGCCGGACAGATGATCCCGAACGCGACCGTGGTCGAAATGCCGGAGCAAACCGCGATGGCCTGGTTCACGGAGCCCGGCGCTATCGCCGCTGTCGCCCGCCCGTGGCTGGACGGTGCGGCATGAGCGCGCATCCTCTGGGGCAACTGACGGCACCGAACGGCGTGCAGATCTGGCGGCATTACGTGCCCAGCCGCTATGGACAGACCCATGTGCTTTCGGCGCGCCCGGCGAACGCGCGCGCCGCAACGCAACGCCCGCTGGTCTGCCTGCATCAGAGCCCGATGTCCGGCGATGTGTGGCTCGACTTCCTGCCGCACATGGCCACCGATCGCATCGTGCATTGCCCCGACACGCCGGGCTTCGGCGCCTCGGACGGGCCGCCGCCGTCGGACATCAAGGGCAAGCCGGACATCCGCGACCTCGGCCTCGGCATGGTCGACACGCTTGAGAGCCTGGGCTTCAGCGGTAGTGAGCCAGCGGACGTTTTCGGCTTTCACACCGGCTCGATGGTGGCGACGGAACTGACCCTGGCGCGCCCGGAACTCGTCAACCGCATGGTGCTCTGCGGCTTCCCCTACTACGAAGCGGACATGCGCATGAAGATGGAGGAGCGCTTCGTCACGCCCTATGCGTTCCTGACCGATCCGGACTATGCCCCGGACATGTATGACCGCATGGTGCTGAATGGGGCCAGCGATCTGACGCCGGAGGAGCGCCTCGCCGCCTTCACCGATCGCATGCGCGCCGGACCGCGCGGCCAGGAAGGCCCGGATGCGGTGTGGCGTTACGACGCCGATGCGGGCCTGAGCGCGCTGGCCGCCCTGGATAAGCCGACGCTGTGGATCACCTTCAACGAAGTGCTGACCGAACCGGCGAAGGAAGCCCGGCGGCGCTTCTTCCCAGACAGCGCGTTGGCCCAGCTTGAGCATTTGCCGATGGTCGGATTCAAGCACGGCCCGGAGGACGTGGCGGCAGCGCTCCGGCAGTTTCTGGACGGCTGATAAACCTACTTCAGTGCATCTTGCGAGGAACGAGCCCATGCACGGGGCGCTCCGTCGCCCTGCGGACTTATATTCTTCAATAAATTCAGATATTTGTGACTCTGATCAAACGAGCCCATGCACGGCTTTTTTTGGCTGCTTCCGCATGAAGTTTGTTGAAATAAACTATATTTATTGTTATAATTTGTTTTTTTTAAGCACGGATATTCGACATGCATAGTCACCCATCGCGGCGCGAACTAGGCCGCGCTGATACCTTTAGCGTCGAGGACCGCCCCGCCGACCCCAGCTTCCTGGACCGGGGCATGTCCGTCGACGAGACCGTCTCCTGGATGATCGCCGATGAGGCCGGCATAGATGACCGCCGTATTGCCGCCTCCGGCCGGGACGGCCAGTCCGCCCTCAAGCTGCTGCGTGCGGCCACCAAGAGCCGGAGTCCAGAACGTCGCGCGGATTTGATCGAGCGCGCGGTGCGCGCCGTATCCAAGCTGCGCGGCAAACAGCATGGCCCACTGGTGGAGGCCGTGCTGGCGCGCGTTGCCGAACTTGCGCCTGCCCCGCCGTCGCATCCTCAAACACATCCTCGCGTGAACCCGCAAGCGTACCCACGCGTGAACCCAGAGACCGGGCTTCAGGAATTCTTCTTCGAGGGGTTCAAAGATGGCGTGCGCAATCTTTTTGTGGACGACACGGCCTCCGGTCCGGACGCTCGCTCTACGCCCCCTCAACCCGTGGACGTACCGAGCGGCCTGCTCGCCACACCACCGCAACAGCCGTCCGACGGACTGCTGAATATTCCTCCGATACCGGTCACGACGGAACAATACCCGAGGGCGCTTCAAAAATGGTAGGACAGAGAGGCATCCATCAAATCGGACACACCATCCACGTTCTTTGTATCCGACAACCCGGAAGCAAGTTCTAAGCAGCCTTGGTATAGCTTTTCATCTCTAGGTCAGTCTGCCGTCGCGGACCATGAAGGGCTGATTGATAAACACGCTGCTCTCACAGGAATTGATCCCGATTTACTGAAATCGGTCATCTACGTCGAGAATGCACGAGGTGGAGTATATGGAAGGGTGGGTGAGGCAATTGATAAGTCTGAGACTATTCTCCCAGGTAACATTGATAGAAATAAGTGGGGTTCTCTTATTGGCGAGACAGGAACAGAATGGGCGAACGATCCCAATTTAAACATTCACGCAGCAGCAGAATTGTTGAAGCGCATTGGAAATCGCGCCGGCGACCCAAATATTGCCAAAATCGCCACGCTTTATAACAGCCTACCCAAAGAGAAGGTTTCCGATTATGGCGCGCGGGTCGCCCGCATCTACGGCGAAAAGCCCTGGGAGAATAAGAAATAGCGCGCAATACGCATGCGTCCTTGCATGGATTTGCCTGGGTCTCATGTACGCTGCGCTATATATCTTTGGACACATTTATTTGCCGCGCGAGAGCCCTCCGCCAAATTGGTTCGCTTTGTTGGGCTTCTACTCTGTATTGCTCCAGGCTTTTACCGCTGTCCTTGGACTTTTTGTTTTGCTTGGCGCCATCATACGGCACCCAATGAAGTGGCTGATGCTGTGTGTTCGCCGTGACAAGGTAGCGCCGTTCCCAAGCACGTGTTGCACTAGGGCGATCAAGCGCTGTGCCATTGCCGTCATTTGCAGCGCTGTCGCGATGTCTGTCTTTCTGAGCGCACTCTACGTATTCGCAAACGACCTATTCGCGTATCTTAACTCGGAAATCGACGGCACCGGCCTTCCCGACCCGTGGGGATTCCTAACCTTTCAGTTTACGCTTGGGACGTTAGCGATGTTTTGGGTCTTCCTTCCGACCCTGACTTGGTGGCACCTGCGGAATGCCAAAACGGCAGACGGCACGGTCTAAGTTTCTCCACAATTATCATTTAAAGGATTCGTTCTGCAAACGAATATAGCGATTTCAAAAATTGGCGTTCACGATCTCCCTCTCCTTTGCCGTCGCATTTTGGCTGATATTTCTATTCTTCTCACTTTTTTTCGGCCTGGCATCGGATTCGTTTTCAGAATTTAGCGAGCTACTGTGGCAGTTTTTCTATTACTTCAAGTCGGACCTCGGTTCGATCGGATATACTGCTTTTGCGATGTGCGCCATTACTGTGGGACTTCGCGCTCTGTGGCAAACAACCACCCGCCTTCTAAAAAGCGGCTCAGATATTGGCGCAGTGGACCGCGCAGGCGACACTGAACCACCCATCCTTAACCTGAAACTGATCGGCCTAAGCTGGCTCATCAGCGCGGTATTCAGCGCCTTTCACCTGTGGTGGATCGCCGCGCTAGCAGGACAAATTCCGCAAGAGTGGATACTGGACATCACCTCGCCCCCGGCGGGCTTGACGTCGGCGCAGACCTTTGCCGGGCTGTTCATCTTTGACGCCGCGTTCAGCTATTTCGCGATTGTGTGCATGACCGTGATCGCCGTTTCCGGCTTCGCCCAAATGCGGCGGGACAGTCAGGCAGGCCTCGCGCCGCGCGAATGATCAATACCCTTCGGACTTTCGTTCGCGCCCGTTCGCGCGCTAAGTTGCCGGTGAAAGAGTTTGCACTGCACGGCGATGCCTTATGTCCTCCTCCACTCTCGGTCTCAGCGATAACGTTCTCCAATACCTGCGCACCGTCGGTGTGCGCGAAAGCGCGGCGCTGAAAGTCCTGCGCGAGGCGACGGCGAACGACCCGATTGCCGGCAAGGTCAAAGGCATGCAGATCTCGCCGGAGCAAGGCCAGTTCATGGCGCTGCTGGTCGAGCTGCTGGGCGCGCGGCGCACTCTGGAGGTCGGCGTGTTCACCGGCTATAGCGCGCTTGCCGTGGCCCAGGCGATGGGACCCGAAGGCCGCGTTGTCGCGCTGGACCTGAACGCGGATTTTACGTCCGTGGCGCGCCGTCATTGGGAGGCGGCCGGCGTAGCGGATCAGATCGACCTGCGCCTCGCCCCGGCAGCTGACTCACTCAAGGCCATGATCGAGGCCGGTGAGCACAACACCTTCGACTTCGCCTTCATCGACGCGGACAAAGGCGGCTACCGCACCTATTACGAAGCCGCGTTACAGCTGGTGCGGCCCGGCGGGCTGATCGGCATCGACAATGTGCTGTGGGGCGGCAGCGTCGCCGATGAGTCCGACACCCGCGACGACACGGTGGCGATCCGGGACCTGAACGCGGCGCTGGCGAAGGACGAGAGGGTCACGGTGAGCATGGTGCCAATCGGCGACGGGCTGACGCTGGCGCGGAAGCGTTAGCGCCCTACTCCGCCGCTTCCAGCCGCACGATCTTGCCGCCGCTGTTGTGTTCCAACAGGATCAGCACAGCGCCGTCAGGTGCGACCTCGATGTCGCGCACACGGGCGATATCCTCGATCAGGGTTTCACGGCCGACGACGCGCGGGATGCCGTCTGAACTATATTCGATATCGAAGCGCATGAGGTCCGAGGCGCGTAGCGTGCCGGCGATGAGGTCGCCGTTCCAGGCCTTGAACATGCTGCCACGATAAACGACGAAACTCGAGATCGCCGGTGCGGGTGTGAGGTCGACCAGCGGCGGCGTCATATCTGCCGCGTCGAAGCTGATGCCGAGCTGCTCGGCATAGGCCAGCGGCGTGCCGTCGTAATTGACGCCGAAAGAGACCAGCGGCCAGCCGTAATTGCTCCCCGGTTCCAGCACGTTGATTTCATCGCCGCCGCGCGGTCCCATCTCCGTCCCCCACAATATGCCGGTGAGCGGATCGAATTCGAGCCCTTGGGGTGAGCGGTGGCCGACCGTCCAGATCGCAGGCATGGCGCCAGGAGTATCGGCGAACGGGTTATCCTCCGGCACTGCGCCGCCGGCGCGCACGCGCATGATTTTACCGTAGGGCAAATCCAGATTCTGCACGCCCGCCGGTTCGGTGGGGCCTTTCATGCCGACCGAGAAGAACACATGACCCTGGTCGTCGAAGGCGATGCGCCCACCGGCGGCGATTTCCGGCATGGCGGTGTAGGCCTCGACCGGTGCCTGCCATACGGTTTCCTGACCGATCCATTGTCCGTCACGGATGCGCCCGCGCACCACTTTGTTCATGGATACCGGCCATCCGGACGCCACGCTGGCGGCATTGCAACCGGAACACCGGTCGCCAAAGTGAAGATAAATCCAGCCGGTCTCGACATAGTCCGGTGGAATAGCGACGTCCATCATCCAGCCGAGGCCCATGGGCTGGCCGCCGAGGTTGAAGGAATCATCATAAACCTTAGGCGTGCCAGGAATGGGGTCGGACACCGTGCCGTCCGCAGCGACGACGCGCAGACCGCGCATTTTTTCCGTCACCAGAATGCGGCCATCAGGCAGCGGCGTGATGGAATAGGGCAATGGATCGAGCCCTTCGGCGACGACCTTAAGCTTGAATGTGTGAACTACGCTGGTGATGTCCCCGGCGGGGATTTTCAGCGGCGCGGCATAGCGGAAATCCCGGATGGAGGTCCCTTGGCGGCGCTCGGCGATAAATAGCGCCAGCGCATGGATTTGATCCGCGTTCAAGACATCCGACCACGCCGGCATGCCGCGCTCCGGAAATCCGTTCGCGGTGCTGGCTGTCAGAGCGTCGAGATTATCGCCGTGAATGAGACTGACCCCAACGAGCGGCGTTCCCTGCGCTGCGCCCTCAAGCCCATCGCCATGACAGACCGCGCACTCCGAGGCGTAGAGCGCGGCAACCACATCGTCCGGTGCCGGGATATCGATTTGTCGAAGATCAACCGCCGCCGCCGGCGCGTCCTGAGCGGGCGCTGACCACGCGAACGCGAAATGGAACAGGGCGGCAAGAAGACAGATTCTCACCCCAGCGCCCTCCCCCGCGCATATGTCATGTGAGTCTTATCCCGCGAACATCGCGTGTGAGTCTTATTCCGCGAACATTGCATGTTCGATGCGGTCGCCGGGTTTGATACCGAGGCGCTCAACCGTGCCCGCCGGAAGTTCCAGCACCGCGCGCACACGCACGCGCGAACTGATCGAACGTTCGGAATGGGGCGTGGTGTTGACGGCGATGGTCTGCACCGTGCCGTCCTTTGAAATGAACAGCATGTCGAGTGGGATGAAGGTGTTGCGCATCCACATGCTGACCATACGGTCGCGGCCAAAGTCGAACAGCATGCCGCTGTCCGCCCCCAGTTCGGAGCGGTGCATCAGGCCGGTAGAGCGCTCGCTGTCGTTATCCGCGACCTCGAACTGAAACGCGTGGGTGACGGACGTACCGTCGTCGGCCGTTACGACAACCGCGCCCGGTTCGAACGCCAGGCTCTGGGCTTTGCTTGGATCGAACGGCTCGTAGGGCCGCCACTGGGCCAAGGCCGGAGTAGCGGCAAAGAGCAGAACACCTAAAAGGACACGGGCAATGAGCTTCATTGCCTCAGCCTAACGCCAAGGAGAATTACATCCAAACAAAGTCTATCAGCAGATAGACCGCCAGCATGACGATGGCCCAGAACGCCATGCGCCCCGTCGGCGGGGTGCGGGCGAGGATACCCCCCGGCCCGTGGCGATGGGCGATGACGTCAATGGTGCCGCGCGCCCCATCGGCAAAGTCCTTAATAAGGCTGTCGCGCGCCAGACCGGCGTCATGTACGAAGGATGCAACGAGCTTGCGGCCCCACACCCGGTACAGCCAGTCGAGGTCCAATGTCAGGCTGTCGAACAGTTTCCAGCCGAAGTACTTGAGGAACAGGAAGAATCCCGCGCCTGAGAACAGCAGCAACTGGAACTGCGTAACCACGTGATCCGGCGTATACGGTGCATACGGCTGTTCGTAGGGCAGAAGCTGGTAGAACGTCTGCGGCGCCAGGCCGATGATGATGCACAGAGCGGCAAAGAAGATCATCGCCGCGCGCATGTGAACCGGCGGCTCGGGTGGACGCAGGCCGGAGTCCTTGCCGAAGAACACGAAGTACTGAAGCTTGATGCCGACGTCCAGGAACACGCCGGCGGTCCCGGCGGCGAGCAGGAACCACACCCAGTATAGGCCCTCGCGGTAGGCCGCTTCCGAGAACATCGCCTTGGCGACGAAGCCGGAGGTAAACGGGAATGCCGAGATTGCCAGGCCGCCGATGATGCAGCATATGGCCGTTAGCGGCATGGTTCGGAACAGCCCGCCGTATTCGGTAAAGCGGCGCTTGCCGGTGACATACAGCACCGATCCGGTCGCCATGATCAGAACGGCCTTATAGATGATATGCGCGAAGGCGTGGGCGACCGCACCGTTGATGGCCAGTTCCGTACCGATGCCAATGGCGGTAACCATGAATCCAACCTGATTGACGATCGAATAGCCAAGCATCTTGCGGGCGTTGTTTTCACACAGCCCATAGAGGATGCCGTAGAAGATCATGAACAGGCCGATGAAGATCAGCACTTCGGCGCCCGGGAAACCCCGCGCCAGCGTGTACACCGCGGTCTTGGTGGTGAAGGCCGACAGGAACACCATGCCGGAATAGCTGGCTTCCGGATACGAGTCCGGCACCCAGGCGGAGAACGGCGGCGCGCCGGTATTCAGCACAAAGCCCGCAAGGATCAGCCAGCGCGGCAGCGTGTCCGGCATCATCGCGACGAAATCGATCGAGCCCGTGGACGCCACCTCGCCCGCGATGCCGGCCATCAGCACCACACCGCCGAGCAGGTGGACCATCATGTAGCGCATCCCGGCGGCCCGTGCTGTGGCGGTGCCGGCGGAGAAAATCACTGTGGACGACGCCAGCGCCATCATCTCCCAGAAGATGAACACGGTGATGAGATCGCCGGCGAACACCACACCCATCGAAAACCCGATGTACATGTTGGCTGCGAACAGCTCGAGCGTTTTTTCCTGTTTCAGCGCGTAGAGATTTCCCGCCAGCGTCATCAGCGCGAACACGGTGGCGAACAGGCGCGACAGGCGGTCGGTCTCGAACGGCTCGAGAGTCCATTCCATGTAAGGAATGGCAACGAGCACGGCGTTGTCGGTTACGTTCCACACCAGACCGAGGGAAATCAGCGGCGCAGCCAGGAGCACGACACTGCGCGCAGTGCCCGATAGCTTGAGGATCAGCAGCGCGCCGATCACCATCGGCAGCGCGGGATGGAGCAGAAGGTCACTCATCGTAGTAGGTGTCCTTCCGCTTGAAAATTTTCTTCCAGCCCTTCGAGGCAACGATTGAGAGCAAACCGATCACCAATCCATAAACCGCATGAAAGCCGGTGGCGCCCATCAGCCCGCCGTGGGAATGGGTGACGAACAACTCCGCCACAAGGAGGATCACAAGAATGACAATGAGAACCGTCCACAGCCGCTTGGGCGTGGCCGGATCATCGAGCCAGTGGGATTTTTGTGTCTGGTCGCTCATCAGCTTTGCCCCACAAGAGCTTTGGCGAGTGTCAGCGGCACGTCGGGGAACAGGAACAGCGCCAGCGTGCCGAGTGCCGTCAGGCTGACGGCAACGACAATGGGCCACGGCGCTTCGCCGTGTTCATGCTCGGGCGGCACGTCCTCGTCCTTCAAGAAAGCGCGGTAAATGATCGGCACGAAGTATCCGGTGTTGAGCAGCGTGCTGAGGAAAATGACGAACAGGACGAAGTAGTCCTGAATCTCCATGGCGGCCGACAGGATGTACCACTTGCCGAGAAAACCGGCGGTCGGCGGCACACCAATCATGCTGAGCGCACCGATGGTGAACGCGGCCATGGTGAACGGCATGCGTTTGCCAATACCGTTGAGCTGGCTGATCTCAGTTTTATGGGCGGCGGTGTAAATCGAGCCCGCGGCGAAGAACAATGTGATTTTGCCAAAGGCGTGGGCCGTGATGTGCATGGCAGCGCCGATGATTGCCAGCGGCGTCGCCATAGCGGCGGCAAGCACGACGTAAGAGAGCTGACTGACGGTCGAATAGGCCAGCCGGCGTTTCAGGTTGTCCTGGCCGAGCGCGATGATCGAGGCGACCAGCACGGTGAACCCGGCAGCGTAAACCACCCAACCGGTGACACCGGAGCCGGAGAACATATCGAGACCGAAGACATAGACGATGATTTTGACGACGGAGAACACACCGGCTTTGACGACGGCGACGGCGTGCAAGAGCGCGCTGACCGGAGTTGGAGCAACCATGGCGGCGGGCAGCCAGCGGTGCACCGGCATCACGGCGGCTTTACCGATGCCGTAGATGAACAGAACGCCGAGCGCGCCGATGACTAGCGGGCTCTCGGTCTTGGGAATAATCCCGCCGGCGGTGAAGTCCCCCGTCCCGGCGACGTGATAGGTGCCGATTACCGCGGGCAGCAGGAAGACAACCGAGGTCGTCAGCAGGATACCGAGGTACATCCGTCCGCCGGCCTTGGCTTCGTCGTTCCCCTTATGCGTGACCAGCGGATAGGTCGACAGGGTCAGCACTTCGTAAAACAGAAACAGCGTGAACAGATTGCCCGCGAAGGCGATGCCCATGGTGCTGGCGATGGCGATGGCAAAACAGGTATAGAAGATGGTCTGATTCTTCTCGCTGTTGCCGCGCATGTAGCCGACCGAGTAGAGCGAATTGATGATCCACAGGGTCGAGGCGATCATCGCAAAGATCATGCCCATCGGCTCGACCGCGAAGCGCACGGCGAGACCGGGCAGGATGTTGAACCCAGCGGTGCTGGGCCGGTCACCAGCCATCACCGATGGCAGCATCACAAAGACAATGGAGAACAGCACTGCCGCCGTGACAAAGGTATAGGCCTCGCGGACATTCGGCTTCGGCCCGCTGGAGGCGATGAAGAACGCACCCACGGTGGGGACAAGAATGGCGGCGACGATAAGCAGCGACAGATCGGTCATCGCGCGCCTCCGCCAATCAGCACACTGACCGCATCCTGGGCGACCCCGACGGTAAAGCCGGTATCAAAGCCGAGGTAGATACACGCGAGGATAAACACCCAAGACGTCATGATCATCGCCTTGGGCGGGTCCTTGAGAACCGGCGCACCGGCGGGTCGTTCGCGGAAGAAGGCGACTTCGATGACGCGGCCCATATAAACAAGGACCAACAGCGAACTCAGCATCAGCAGAATCACCAGCAACCACCAGCCGTTCTCGAGCGCACCGATGGCGAGGTACCACTTCGAGACAAAGCCAACCGTTCCAGGCACGCCGAGCATGCTGAACCCGCCTAGAACAATGCCGAAGAAGGTCATCGGCATTTGCCGCCCTGCCCCGGCAAGGTCAGACAAACGCACCGTACCGATCTGCAGCGCAATGCCGCCGACCAGCATGAACAGCGCGCCTTTCATCACGGCGTGATTGAAGATGTGCACTAGGCTGCCGGTCAGTCCGGTCGCGTTAGCGATGGCGATGCCGAGGGTGATGTAGCCGATCTGCGCGACGCTGGAATAGGCCAGCATGCGCTTGACGTTTTCCTGATAGATGGCGGTCAGGGAGCCGGCAAAGATGGCGGCGATGGACAGCCATAGCACCAGCTGTGGGATCGGTGTCTGCTCGATCGAGAAGGCAAACCCGAACACCGTGTAAAGGTAACGCATCAGCAGATAGATCGAGACTTTGGTCGCCGTCGCGGCCAGGAACGCCGTCACCACCGACGGTGCGAACGCATAGGCGTTGGGCAGCCACAGGTGCAGCGGGAACAACGCGACCTTTAACGACAGACCGACGACGATGAACGCCATGCCGGCGATCGCGGTAGGCGTCGACAACAGCGGCCCCAATTTGTCCGCCATGTCGATCATGTTGAGCGTGCCGGTGATGGTGAACAACAGGCCGACGCCGATGACGTACATGGTCGCGCCGACAGTGCCCATGATCAGGTACTGGAACGAGGCCGCGAGCGCCCGGCGGTCAGCGCCCAAGGCGATCAACGTGTACATGGCAAGCGAGGAGATTTCCATAAACACGAAGGCGTTGAACGCATCGCCCGTGATCACGATGCCGAGCAATCCGCACATGCACAGCAAATACATGGCGTAGAAGTAGCCGCGCAGGTCTTCCTTGATTTCCGTGCGCACGCTTTGGCGCCCGTAAACCAGCACCGCAGTGGCGACCAGCGAGACCAGAATCAGAACGTAGGCCGCGAGTTCATCGATGCGCAGTTCGATCCCGATCGGCGGCGCCCATCCCCCCATGTCGTAGGAGATCGGCCCCGTTTCCTGGACGATGCCCAGCATAAGCGCACAGCCGACGAAGCTCAGGAAGCAGACCGCGAGCGCGATCAGCCAGCAAAGCGTCTCGTGGCGGATAATCGCGCAGACAGCGGCCGCGATCAGCGGGACGGCAACAACGATGGCCGGAAACTGCTCTATCATCGTGCTAGGTCCAGTCCTCGCCCTGATAGATGTCGTCTTCCTCGATCGACCCGTAGGCCTCGTTGATCCGCACCGTGATGGCAAGGCCGAGGGCCAATGTCGCCACCCCGACGACGATGGCGGTCAGAATCAAGACATGCGGCAACGGATTGGAGTATTCGCTGAATGCCGGATCGATGATCGGCGCAGTCCCGCCGAGGACTTTTCCCGGTGAGACATACAGCAGGTAGACGGACGTCTGGAAAATGCCGAGACCGACAAGTTTCTTAATCATGTTGGATCGGGACACGATGATGTAGAGCCCCGCCATGATCAGAAAGATCGTAATCCAATGATTGATGCCGCCGAGGACAAAGGACAGTTCGTTCAGACCTTCCATCATAGTCAGCGCCCCCGCCCGGCGAAGGTGTAGAAGATCAGGAGCATCGTCGAGGCCACCGTGCACAGCACGCCGGCTTCGACCAACAGGATCCCGAGGTGATTGCCGTGCGCGGGGTCATGGCTATCGATGGTGCCGTATTCCAGAAAGTTGCCACCGAGAAACCAATTGACCACACCGACACCGGCGTAAATCAGCACGCCAAGCGGCACCGCGATTTCCAGCGCGGCGGGCGGCACGACCCTCTGTACCGCCTTTAACCCAAAGATCAGGCCGTAGAGCACGAACGCCGCGGCGACGATAACACCGGCCTGGAAGCCGCCGCCCGGGCCGAAGTCACCGTGAAACTGAACGTACAGCGCAAACAGAAACAGAAACGGAATGAGAAGTTTCGAAACGACGCGGAGAATCAAATGCTGGGTCATGACTTTTGATCCTCCCCTTCTCCGTCTTTACGACGGCGCCCGCGCAAAAGCATAAGCACGCCAATCCCGGCGGTGAAAATCACCGTCGTTTCACCGAGCGTATCGTAGCCCCGGTAGCTGGCCAGAACGGAAGTGACAACGTTCGGTACGGTGGTATCGGGAATGGATCGTTCGAGATAGATGTCACCGACGTAGTCATTCATCGGCGTCTCTTCGGCACCGTAGCGCGGCAAGTCCCAGGTGCCGTAGACCAAGGACGCACCAGTGAGCAACGCGAGCGCCATGGGCAACACGTTAGAGTGTTTGGCCGGCGCCTCGTCCGTCTTTGTGAGATGCAACGCAGACAGCAGCAATACGGTCGATACGCCCGCCCCGACCGCGGCTTCGGTCATGCCGACATCGACTGCGTCCATGGCGATCAGCAACGTCGCCATGATGAAGCTATAGGTGCCACTGAGAACGACAACCGCAAAAAGATTGCGCACGCCGATGATCGCGATGGTCACGGCGGATAGAAACAACAATAGAACAAGGTTGATGAGAAATTCCACGCTCAGCCGGCTCCTGTACTCTGACCGCCTGCGCGGCCACCGGTGCGGTCTTCGCTCAGGATCGGCTCAACTTCGCGGTGGCGCATGGCGCGCGCGATGGCGTGCGACGCGACGGGGCTGGTGAAAAACACCAGGATCAGGACGATGCCGAGACGCGCGGTTGTCAGCGTCCAGCCGGACTGCACCATGAGGCCGACGATGATCATGCCGACGCCTAGGGTATCGATCACGCTGGCGGCGTGCAGACGGGTGAACGCATCCGGCATGCGCAGCAAGCCAAGGGCGCCGATCACGCAAAACACGCCGCCGCCTATCAGCAAAAACCAACTGATGATTTCAATAACAGCGTCCATCAGAAATCGACCTCGTCTTCACTGCTGCCGAGGTCGCCGTAGCGGAAGAATTTGAGAATCGCGATGGTGCCGATCACATTGAGCAGCGCGTAAGTAATCGCCAGATCGATGAATGCCGGGCGTCCGAAGACGTAGCCCATCACGGCCAGGATCAGCACCGACAGGGTGCCCACCGCATTGCCGGCGATCACTCGGTCAAACACCGTCGGGCCTTTGATGACGCGCACCAACACGAGCGCGAGCGCAACCAACAGCGCCAGCATCGCGCCGGCGAACATCATGAACCCGTCCCCTCGAACTTGGTGACGCGGCGGTCCATATCTCCACCTTCGAGGTCGGTAGCGTTATCGCCGGTAATGGCGTGGACAAGAATTTCATCGCCTTCGACGTCGACCGAAATCGTACCCGGGGTCAGTGTGATTGAGTTGGCATAGGTGACCTTGCCGACAGCGCTCTTCTGGGTTGCCTTCACCCGTGTCAGGGTCGGGCTGATCGGCAGAGCCGGATTGAGAATGATCTTTGAGACGTTGAGCGCCGACAAAATGATCTGCCACACCAGCCACGGCCAGTAGGTCAGTGCGGACGGCGCCAGGTGAATTGGATGGCCTTCGTGGTCGACGACGTCCATACGCTTGGCAATCAATGCGATCGCCAATGTGCAGATGATTCCAGCAGTGACCAGAAAAGTGGTGTATTGGCCGGACAGGACCAGCCAAAACAGCAACAGAACCAAAACGGAACTGATTAGTTGCCCCATTCCCCGTGAGTCCCCAACAGCCCTAATGTACCAAACGTTGGCGCGACGGACGATATCGTCCCCCGCGCCGCATCTTTATACCCCATTGCAGCCTGTGCAGGTGCGAAAAACAACCGCCAAGGCCATGGCTTCATTGAATTTTGGTAACAGGGGGGGTCCGCGAAGGCAATGAAAATCGGTTCGAGCCGCACCTCTTGGAGGAGACCCGCGGCAACCCTAGACCCGGCGCGGCGACCAGCCTTTCACATTGACGGGCTTGCCGGTGTGTGAGCGCATGACTTTCGGTCGCATGACTTGATCAGCGGACGGTGCGTCAGCCGCCAGAGCCGCCGATTTCGATTTTTCACCGACCTGACCGGTGGTCAGAGCCCTGACGTAAAATTCAACCATACTTTCGAACGAGATTTCCGTTCCTTCTCCCGCCTCGCTGGCAGCATGAACCGGAGGGTGATTCATGATTGCCGAATTCAGCCGCTCAATCGATTTGCTGCCGAACTGGCGCCATACACTGTCGAGGACATGCTCCTGTTCCTCTTCCAGTGCCACGGTATCGATCATCGGCCGGGCTCGTTCCATCGCCTTGAACACGGTCGGTTCGAGCGGCCCCTCCGGACCGGCGACAAAGCACGCGGGCATCAGCTTGGCACCATGGCGTGCGGCGGCATAATATGCCTGCGCCAGAAAGAGCAAGCGGTGCATTTTCTGCGGCTGCAGGTACTCGCCATCGTCCAGGGCGCGGTCCAGCAGCCAGAAAGCGACGTCGAAGCAGGAATCGACAGCCGGCTTTTGCATTCCTAAACTCCCTAACCGCCCTGAACCGCGATGCATCCTGGCGTGCACCGCCTGGAAGCTGAATCTTACCGTCGCCGATGGCCCGCTATCAACCGAGACACAAACGGGGACGAACCGGGCGCAAAATTGCCGCTGCGCTGGTCGTTCTGTTGGCTGCTGCACTTGCCCTGGGAGTCGCGTTCCGCACCCAGCTGGCGGCAAATGTGCTTGCAATCGCCCTTGCAGATCTGGGACTTGCGCCCGTCGAACTGACGGTGACCGAGTTCTCCTTGTCGCACTTAACCGTGGCGGACCTGGACGCGGCGAATGGCAAGGTGACCGCCCGGCGCATATCAGTGTCCTATGGTCCGGCGGTGGTCCGCAGCCGCCAAGTCACGTCCCTAGCGATTGATGGCCTCACCGTTCGCGGCCGGTGGGACGCGGCGGGTCTAGCCATCAACCCGTTTAGCTTAGCGCCCGGCGCACGCCCGGAGCCGGCCGCAGCGCCGGGACCATTTCCTGCGGAGCGCATCTCGCTGTCCGACACGGCTCTGGTGTTGGATCTTCCTGACGGGACAGGCCGCCTTGCCCTCGACCTTGATATTCTCAGTGTCGGGCCGGACTTCAACCTAGATGTTTCGATGCGTTTGGATGGCCCGCGCCTCGACGGAAGCCTCGTCGGTGCAGGCACCTACAGACCTGCGGAACCGCTCCGTTCGGAGGGCAGGTTGTCGATTGATGTCCGCGCGGATGAGTTCTGGCCGCCGGGCGCCGAATTTCCGGTATCGGTGCTCGGTATGGCCGACCTGACCGCCGCTGACGGTGCCGTAACCGTCACGTTAAACGACGATTTCGGCTTCTCGGGGCCTTGGCCCGGCACCGTTCCATTAGGCGCCGATCGCGCGCAAGCAATACTTGAGGCCTCTATCTTGCGCCCCGACGGCGGCAAACCTGTGGTGCGGATTGAACCTGGATCAAGCGGCCCCACACTCGCGACCGATGTGACCGCCCGTATTTCGACACCATTGGGCGGAGGAACGGCACGCGCCGCCGGATCGATAACCTTCGGCGAGTCCTTGTTTCCGGAGGACCTCGCGTTTCCCTCACTCGCAGCATCCATCGAAGATCTGCAAACGCCCTTTGGGCCGGTGACGGCAACGGTCAACGCGGACGGCCTGCGGGGCGCGGCGCAAAACATGACCGCGCCGATCAGGATCGACGGGAGAATGGAGGCATTGCAAGGCCCTGGTTTCAGCGGCCGGGCATTCGATTTCTCCGTCTCCGGTCAGGCCGACCTCGAAGGATTGAAATTGGCCCTGGACATCACAAAGGCCCGCGGCACGGTCGCGGATGCCGACCTGGCCGCCGGGTACCGTACGACCGCGACGGTCACGATTTCCCGGTCTGAGGCCCCGTCCCGCCCTCAGCGCATCACCGCGGCAATGGGACCCGACGGGGTCTCATCGGTCACGGCGCAGGTTGATCTCGAAATCCCGCAACTCGGCATCGCCGGAATTAATAGTGCGCTATCCTTTACGGCGCGCCTGCCGTCGCTTGGCTTGGATGTCGCATGGGACGGCCAGGGTAACGCACCTAACTTTGTCATGTCGGCGCGCGATGCCTTGGTCGATGGCAGTCTCGGGCTGTTTGACAGTGGTTCGGTCGACGCGGCGGGTCCGCTCGACGGGCTGTCGGGCTCGTTCTCAGGCCAGTTCACCCGGGCCGCAGTCCGGCGGCCGAATGGACCACGGCTGGGTGTGGCAGGCACATTCAGAATGGAGAAAGAGTATATTTATAATCAAATAGATATACGTTCTCCCTCATCTAAATCCTTAGGACATATTGAGGCTGAAATCGGACTGGCGGGCAACGCGCCCAGAGTTACAGCACGTACCGGGGTGCTGCGCTTCGGCGGCGCGGACCTGGCCCCCAGCGATGTCAGGCCGCTCGGCCTGCCGTTTATCCCACTGTCCGGCGAAGCAGCCCTGGACATTGAAATGGACCTTACGGCGGGCGGACGGCAATCAGGCACCCTGTTCCTCCAGGACATTGAGCTCGAAAGTTCGGCCGGTCGATTTGAGCGCATCAACACCGTGGTCAAACTGACGTCGGTGTGGCCGCCGCGAACGGCGGGCGCGCAGGTGGCCGCAATCGGCCTGATGCAGGCAGGCGTACCGATCACCGATACGCTGGCGACCTTCGAGATCGCCTCCGCCGATGCCGTGGACATATCCAGCATCGAGATGACGTTTGCCGGCGGCACCGTTACCGGCGGTCCGCTGCGCATCGGTTTCGATGGATCCTCCAATACAGGACGTTTCGCCGTCTACGGTGTGAGCATGGCCACCATTGCTCAGCTGTCGGGGCTGGACGGACTGGACGCCACGGGAACACTCTCAGGCGCCATCCCGGTGCGGATTGAAGGCGCCGAGGTCTATGTTCTCGACGGGACCCTGACCACAGCCGGACCCGGTGTCATTCGCTATAGAACAGGTGCGGCGGCAAACGCGGCGGCCGCCGGACAGGGCGGTATGGCTCTGGCAATGCAGGCGTTGGAGAACTTCGAATATGACTCTATCACCATGACGGTCAGCGGCGCCCTGAACAAAGACCTTCAGGCCGCGCTCGCGATCAAGGGACGCAACCCGGACCTTTATGGCGGCTATCCGATCGACTTCAACCTCACCCTCAGCGGTGAGCTGGCTAACGTCCTGCGCGACAGTCTGGCCGGGTATCGGGTGCCGGAAACCATCAAACAGCAGCTGATGGCCTTTCCGCCTGAGCAGTAACAATTCACAACGCTGTGAAAAAGGCGCCCGGATGGACACGTGCCACGGTTCCGCCGCAATGTTCACCGGATACTTGGTGCTTGACGGCTGGCGGGCGCTGACGAAACTGACACGTTGGATGATTTGATGGAGACCCGGCGATGACAACAGAAAACGGTATGAGACGGGCGCGCAGCGGCGCACTGGCTTTGAGTGCCGCTGCGCTTCTGGCCGTCGTGACCATGGGGTGCTCACCGACGGTGAAGGTTGAAGCGCCGGACAAGCCCATCGTTATCAACTTGAATGTCAAGATCGAGCAGGAGGTCCGCATCCGCGTCGAGAAAGGCGTGGAAGATCTTCTGTCCGATAATCCGGATATTTTTTAGGGCGCAATCGGAGGGAAGAAAGCCATGGCTGGTCTCATGAAACGTCGCGGTGTCTTGCTGGCGCTTGGGCTCTTGATCGCGGTCTCCGGCATCAGCATGCCGGCATTCGCGATCACTTTGGATGAAGCGCGCGGCCAGGGCCTGGTTGGCGAACGGCCCGACGGTTTGGTCGGGTCCGTAAGTGCAAATGCCTCTTCGGAAGTAGCCGCACTGGTTGCGCAAATCAATGCCGCCCGTTTGGACAGTTATCGCGCGTTGGCGGCGAAGGACGGCGCCCCGCTGCAGGCGGTTCAGGCCATCGCCGGAGAGAAACTCGTCCAACGGGCGCGGCAGAGCGGCTGGTACACCATGGATGCCAACGGCTCTTGGTCGCGCTAAGCGACTGCGCCTGTCGGCCGGAGATTTTAAGGCAACAGATTAGAAGCGGGTAATGCCGGCCGTGGTCACGGCTTCGGGCGTGCCCATCAGGGACTGATTGAATTCGTAAATTCGAATATTACGCTCGGCTTCGTGGGGCGACTTCGAAAGGCCTGACAGCATTTGTGACTGCGCTTGCGCCTGCATGATGGCAGTGCCGATTTCACGGGTCACGAAAATGCCGCCAAAGCGAACGGATCGATCGCGCCGCCGCGGCAGGTCCTGCTGTTCGCCGTGAAGGTCCGTCCAGCGTTCGTCATACCGAACGGCCTGGTCACCGGGACGCGCGCCGAGGGAGTTTTCCAGCGCATCGATGTATTCGTAGCCCGTTGAATTGCCCACGCGCGTCTGCGCAACCCGCGCAGTGGCAGGCGCAATACTAGTGGATGCTACGAGAGCAGTGCTCATGGTCTACAACTATCGAACGGAGAAGTGGTTGTTTGTTATACTTTTGCTTAATTGTTATTTATTGGTAAATGCCGTCAATTGTCAAGGTCGGGTCGGTGCAAACCGCTGTTTTCTGCCCTTTTCGGGTCGGTTTGGACACTTTACACTGGGCCCGAAATGACTTCGATCCAGCGCGTACTCTGTGAAGATGGCCGGACTCGGTTAACGGCGGGCTTTGGGGCCGACGAATTGCCCGCTGTCCGTCCGTCCGACCTGGAACGGGCTTGGGACGCGGCTCGCGGCTCGGCCGCCCGGCCGGTGGTGCATCTGGCAGAAGACCCCGATGGGGTCGTGTTTTCTGGATCCAGTGGCACAGTCAGCCTCGATTTCGATGACCATGACGCCTATTGCTGGGCCTTGGCAATCGACCGCCTCTACGATCTCAACTCCGTGTCCGGACTGGCGCTCTGCTTTCGCATGCTGGCGCTTTACAAGCTGCTCGAGGAGAACGCCTGGGCACGGCCCTTGTTCCGCCTGGACCGCCGGTCGGGTCTGAAAATAGACAAAAACCTGATGGTCGCGGCGGCGTCACAGCCCCTGACCGAATATGGCCGGTTTGACGCCGATGCAATGCACCAGGAAACCCTGGTCGCGGCCCTGCCACCAGCCCGGTAAGCCTCCCGCTCAGACCTGAAGCGCGTATGCGACCACCGCCCACAGATAAATCACGCCGAAAAGCCCGAGCAGAGCCAAAGAGTCCTTGAGGTAACGGGTCGCGTCCATGAAAGTGCCTCCCATAAGTTCGTCTTTTGTTCTCTTACGTCACAATAGAACATTTAGAGAACATATTGTCAAGCGGGATGAGGGCGGATAGAGAAACGCGAGAATTTGGACGGGAGTGGCCCGATGGCCGACCAGGCGCCGGCAGCGTTGGACATGAGTCCGCACCGGTTTTGCGTTGCGCCGATGATGGCGTGGACCGACCGGCATGCGCGTTACCTGATGCGCCTGCTGAGCGCTCATGCGCGTCTGTACACGGAAATGGTCCCGGTCAACGGCCTGCTGCATGCCGGCCCGGAGCGCTTCCTCGGCCATGATCCCAAGGAGCAGCCCCTCGCCCTCCAGCTTGGAGGCGCCGACCCGACCGCCCTCGCGGAGGCGGCGAAGATCGGCGAAACCTGGGGATTTGCCGAAATCAACCTCAATGTCGGATGTCCCAGCGACCGGGTCGCAAGCGGCCATTTTGGCGCCTGCCTGATGGCGGAGCCCACCTTGGTCCCCGACTGTGTTGCCGCGATGACGGGCGCTGTCGAGGTCCCGGTAACCGTGAAGTGCCGCATCGGTATCGACGACATGGACACGGGTGCGCCGCTCGACCGGTTCGTCGATGGGATCGCCAACACGGGATGCCGCACCGTGATCGTTCACGCCCGCAAAGCCTGGCTGAAGGGCTTAAGCCCTAAGGAAAACCGCACCATCCCGCCATTGGATTACGCCCGTGTCTACGACCTGAAAAAGTCGTTTCCGGACCTGACCATCGTCATTAACGGCGGAATTACGTCGATGCAGGAATGCCGGGAGCACCTGCGCCATGTAGACGGCGTAATGCTCGGCAGGACTGCGTATGAAGAGCCGTATACCCTGGCCGAGGTCGACAGGGAGTTGTTTGGCACCGAAACACCGCCGTTAACCCGCATCGCGGCCCTGGAGGCCTACCTGCCCTATTGTGAGAGGGAAGTTGATGACGGCACACCGCTCCATCACATGACCCGGCACATGCTGGGCCTGTTTCATGGATGCCCAGGGGCGCGGGCCTGGCGTCGTTTCCTGAGCACAGAAGCGGTAAAACCGGGCGCCACCGCGGACGTGCTGAAAAAGTCGCTGGAATTCGTGAACCCAAGCCTGAAAGCGGCGTAATCCGACACTCTTAAAAGTTGCTTTACCAGGAGGCCGTAGTATACTCAAAATGAGGTGAGTCCGGCTTTTTGGGGCAGACCCGTAGCGATTTTTGAAGTGGGGAGTTCCTGGCAAACGTGCCAGGATTTGGTGTGTGCCGCATCGCGGCATTTGGGGAGAAGGCCAGATATGACGGCAGACCGCTATGCGGTCTATTTCGTGCCGCCCCACGACAGCGCCCTCGCCGCGTTCGGGAGGGCCTGGCTCGGCATAGATATCGACACCGGTGAGACATGCGAGCGCACGTCCTTTGCCGGCATCAGCGATGAACGCCTTCGCGCATTGACCGACGCGCCGCGCCTCTACGGTTTCCACGGCACCATCAAACCGCCGTTCGCCTTGGCGACGCATACGTCTGTTGACGGTCTCTTATCGGCTGCACGCCTGTGTGCGCAAAGCATGTCGACAACCGAAATCCCACCGTTGGAAGTCGCCGTCATTGGCAAGTTTCTCGCTCTTTCTCCGATAAAATCGTCGGTGAAACTCGAAGGACTGGCGACCAGTTGTGTCCGCGCCCTGGAGGGTTTCCGGCGGCCGCTCAGCGACAAGGAGGCAGCCCAATACCGGCAAAGCAAACTCACGGTTCACCAGGAACAGATGCTGGATCATTGGGGTTACCCGTTTGTCTTGGAAGAATTCCGATTTCATATGACGCTGACTGACCGCATCGACGACGGTGCAGAGCGTGAAAGTGTCTACACCGCGGCCGAGGCCGCCTGTGAACCTTTCCTTGGCAAGCCGGTTGCCGTGACGGAAATCGCGGTCTGTGTCCAATCTGCGCCGAGCAGCGCGATGAAGATCATTGAGCGAATTCCCATAGGCCGCAAACGGTCGTAATAATGAGTGCTTGTTCGACTCTTCCCGGAGTTGCCTTGACTGACTCCTCCGGCTGAAGGCGCTTCATTCAGCAGGACCCCCGCGGTGAAAGTTCCTGTCGTATCCGGGCTCGTTGCCCGATTGAAAGACGTGTTGCGGCCGGAAGACGAAACAGCCGGTTCCAGTGGCACGCCCACACCGAGGGACATTCTCGAAAACGACGACCTGACCTTGTCGTATGCCAGTCTGCTGGCCGATAAGGAGAGCAAGTCATACGGCACGGTTCAACTGGTCACGTTGACCCAGTTTCGCCAGGAACTGGGTCCCATTTGGGATCAATACGAAAAGAACATCTTGCTGATCGCCGAAACGACGATCGACCGCATGCTGAGCAAGGCGCAAACCGCCATTCGCGAAGACGAAGAAACCTGGCTGCTGATCACGCCGGATTTGACGCCGGAAGACGCAGAACGGTTCGCAGAACGAATTGCGGCCGCAATCGGAGAGAAATTAGTTGGCGCGCGGTTTGAAGCGACCGATGTTCCAGACGGCGACGCCACACCGCTGACCGGAACGCTCGACATCACGACGGCAATGACCCCTGAGGGCCGTCTTGACAGGTCAATGATCAACCGGGCCATCGCCAATGCCCAGGCAGTCCTTGTTGCCCGTGCTCAGGCCAAACGCGCCGAAGCGGAAATGTCAGAGCGGGGGGACGAAAAAGAAAAAAGGAGTAAAGCGTCTGCCGCATCCAACGAGACTGAATTCGTCACCGCGGAAGAAGGGCTGAAGTTGCGCTACTGGCCGGCGTGGTCGGCGGACGCCCAATCAATCGATACGTTTTTCTGCCGCCCGGTAGGTGCGGCGCCCGGCGATCCGCTGAGCCGTGAGGATCCACGCCAGACAGCGGCCAATGCGGTCGCCGTTGCCCGCGGCTGTGCCGTCGCGCTCAATGGGATGGTCAACGACAGCGTGCGGGCAAAGCTGGTTACACCGATCCCTTATCTCGCCTTAATGTCGTCCGCCCAGCGCGCCATTCTTCAGGCGTTCCAAAAGCTGCATGAGAGCCACCGTTTTCTCTATCTGAGATTGGAGATCACGCACGTGCCGGCTGTTGTAACCCTTCCGACACTTCTGACGGCACGGGACCTATTACTACCGATCGCGCGCGACATCGGCATCTTGACCGACCTCGCAACTCCAAACCGCGTCGTGTTATCGGCGAGCCGGGTCATGATCGGCGCTGATGCGTCGTCTACTTCGGGGGACAGGATGACGGCGTTTGAACAATTTCGCGCCGCCTGTCAAGGCCGGTCTTGCTACGTCTTGGGATTGGAGACCGGGCAAGAGCTGAAGACCGCAGTGTATGCCGACTACAACGAGATCGGTGGACCTGTGGTTCAGGACGTACTCAAACGGCGTCCTGAGAAAACGACGCCGATGCTGAGAGATTCGTTGCTATCGATTGCCGGCTAAAACGCGCCGTGGTCCTTCAGGACCTTCTCGACATTTTCGCCCATCATTATGCTGTAGCGGATGTCGAATTCTTTCTTCAGTGACGCCATGGCCTCGTCGACGATCGACGGCCAGATTTCCTTCGGAACAGCGACCACGCCGTCGTCGTCCGCGAAAATGTAATCACCGTTGTTGATGGTCACGTCACCGATTTGTATCGGACGGTTCATGGCCGCGACGGTGCCTTCGTATTTTGTGTCGTGGCTATAAATGCCTTTGGCGAAGACGGAGAATTCCAGATCATTCAGCGCGCGGGAGTCGCGCGTGTAGCTATCCACGACCGCGCCTACAGCACCAGACCGAATGGCAATATTGGCATTAAGGTCGCCAAAATACGCCGCGTCGGACACCTCGCTCTGAACGACAATAACGTCGCCCGGGCGCACAAAATCGTATGTTCCGAGTGCATCATAGATGCCGTGCCAATCATCGCCTTTGCGCAAACGTTTGAGTTCCAAGGTCTTAGCAATACCCAACACAGAGCGGCCACTGATGCGTTTAAAACCGGGCGGCAAAAGAGTCTTGAGTTTGCGTTCCTTGGACAGGTCGGCCAGCAGCGATGAATAGAGGTGCGGCCGGATGGCATCCAGGTTTGCATTGTGAACGGCGCGGTAGCCAGCGCAAATGCGTTCCGCAAGGGCGAGATCATCGGGCCAATTGACGTCGACCGACTCTTCCTCTGTCAGCTCGAACAGAATGGGATTGTCACCAAACCGTTTTTCGGGCGGCTTGCCGTCCTTCGCCTTGACGATATACAGGCCCATTGACTCGATGATGGTGTCGGGCAGATCCACGCTGTTGGGAATTCGGCCTTCCCCATAGGCCGGCCGTCCATTTTCCCAGCAATACTGTTTTCGTTTTTGTACGGCGACGAGAGAGTCTGCGGATGGGTTATCACGCAGCGCTGTCAGCGCCCGACTCAGGGTGTCGGCGGTGATAAAAGGGCTGGTACACAAACACTGGACGTAGGCGTCTGCGTCGACTTGGCGGCATTCGTTGGCGAATAGTGCGTGGCCATCCGTCTTATTTGAGGCCAACTCGGGATCGCGCTGTAGAACTTTGACGTCGAGATCCGACGCAAGTTCGATCAGCCCGTGCGATTCCGTATCGAGATAGACATCGTCAATATCGGCGCATTCCAGAAGCTGACGCAGTTTGCGCTTGAACAGGCGCTCCCCGTCCAAGATCACCGTATTCTTGTTCGCGATTCTATCGCTCTGCCCCTTCGCGGGCACAAAGGCCACCACGCGCATGGCGCCCTCCCTGGAAAAACACACACATCCTTTGAATTTACCCTATGGGAATGGTGTTAAGAAAACCTTGTGAATGCCGGAATTCCCTGATTTTCTCGCGATTCTTTAGGCCACATCGCCGATAGGACGTCTTGTTTCATGGGCCAAACCGATCTGCAGCCGATTTACCTCAAGGATTACCAGCCGCCGCCCTTCCTGGTTGAAGGCGTCGAGCTGGAATTCGACTTGGACCCTGACCGGACCGTCGTCACGTCACGCGTGGCCTATCGCCGCAATCCGGCTGCTGATCGACAAGCCGCCGGTCTTGCACTGAATGGGGAAAAAATCGTCTTGAGGCGGCTGCTGTTGGATGGCGCGGAGCTTCCTCGCGATGCCTATGACGTAACCGATGATCAGTTGCTTCTGCACGCCGTCCCTGAAGCGTTCACGTTGACTGTAGAAACGGAATGCGTGCCACGCGCCAACACGGCCTTGGAGGGTCTGTACTTGTCGGGTGGACGATTCTGCACCCAGTGCGAACCAGAAGGCTTTCGCCGGATCACATATTTCCTGGACCGCCCCGATGTCCTCGCCCCATTCAAAGTCAGAATGACGGCGGACGGACACACCTACCCGCTCTTACTGTCCAATGGGAACAGGGTGTCGACGCAGACGCTGGAGAACGGAAGGTGCATCGCTGAATGGGAGGACCCCTTCCCCAAACCCTGTTACCTGTTCGCTTTGGTGGCTGGCGATTTAGCCCACATCGGTGAGTCCTTCACGACATCGTCAGGCAAGTCCGTCGCGGTGAATATCTATGTCGAACCCGGCAAGGAACGGCAATCAGAATACGCGATGGATTGCCTGCTACGCGCCATGAAGTGGGACGAAGACGTCTACGGCCTGGAATACGATCTCGACGAATTCAACGTCGTTGCCGTTTCAGACTTCAATATGGGTGCGATGGAGAATAAGTCGCTCAACATCTTCAATGACAAGCTGCTGCTCGCAGACCCTGACACGGCGACGGACGATGATTATGCGCGCATTGAATCCGTTGTCGCTCACGAATACTTCCATAACTGGACGGGCAATCGCATCACTTGCCGCGATTGGTTTCAGTTGAGCTTGAAAGAGGGATTAACGGTATTCAGGGACCAGCAATTCTCGGCGGATGCACGATCCGCAGCCGTACAGCGCATCAACGATGTGAGCACGCTGCGCATGACACAATTTCCAGAGGACCAAGGCCCCCTGGCGCATCCCGTGAGACCAGACAGCTACGCCGAAATCAACAATTTCTACACGTACACCGTTTACGAGAAGGGTGCAGAGGTCGTACGCATGATTCATACTTTGATCGGAAGTGGCGCTTACCGAAAAGGAATGGATCTCTATTTTACCAGGCACGACGGACAGGCGGTAACCTGTGAAGACTTCGTCGCCGCCATGCAGGACGCGTCCGGTAAGGACCTCTCCCAGTTCTTGCTTTGGTATAACCAAGCCGGCACGCCGCTACTCGAGGCGGAATCGGCTCTGGACGAAATACGCGAAACTCTGAGCGTGACGTTATCGCAAAAGCTTTCGCCCACTCCAGGGCAGACCGAAAAACAACCAATGCATATTCCCGTCGCGCTTGGAATTGTCGACAGCCAATACGGATCGGTGAAATCAAAACGCCGCGGCGACAATGGGGAGTTCGCCGAGACGCACATCGTTTCACTTATGTCTGAACGTGAAACCATAGAACTCGAAACGGAACGTGGCACTCTTTCCAGGGCTGTTGTTTCACTCAATCGAGGATTTTCCGCCCCCATCGACGTGCGCGCGTCCCTTAGCCCAAGCGACTTGGCCATGATCGCCAAGTGCGACCCAGACCCTTATGCACGATGGAACGCCCAGCAAGAATTGGCCTTGACGGTATTGCTAGGGGAACTCACGCGTAACGACGTTGTGGAAGCACGCACGCTGCTGGTCGACGGCGTACGGGCGGCAGTGGCACGCGCCTATGAGGACCCGGCTCAGATTACGGTTTTCTTGGCATTGCCGTCGGCACGCATCATCAACCAACGCCTTGAGGCAATCGATCCACTTGCGGTGCATCAAACTCGGCACGCATTACGCGTCAATATTGCCAAGGAACTGCGCGAAGATTTTCTCAACGTGTATGAGACTCTAAGTGACCGCAGCCCGTTCTCGCCGGATGCGATAGCTGCCGGGCGCCGTGCCCTCAGGAACGCGGCGCTTCATATCCTGACGCTCGCGCAATTGGATGAACCGGGTCTGGCATACCAACACTTTAAGCAGTCAGACAATATGACGGACCGGTGGGCCGCGCTTGCAGCTCTGAATGATACAGACACAATATTGCGGCGGAAGGCATTGAACGAATTCGCGAGCCGCTACAGTGACAATCCGCTCGTGCTGGATAAGTGGCTGAGCTTGGAAGCGTTGCACTCAGATCCGGCTGCATTGGACCGCGTAAGGGAACTGCTGGATCATCCAAACTACGATAGCCGGAATCCAAATCGAATCCGCGCGCTACTGGCCACATTCGCGTTCAACAACGATGTGGCGTTTCACAGGAAAGATGGGGAGGGATACAGATTTATCGCGGACCAGGTCATGAAGATCGACCAGTTCAATCCGCAATCCGCTGCGCGCCTGGCGGGGGCTTTTCAGCAGTGGGCACGCTATAGGGAAGGATATAAGGCGGGAATGAGAGATGCTTTGGAACGGATGAGCGAAAATCGGCAGACATCTCAGGACGTCAGAGAGATCGTCGAGAAATCGCTTTCCGCCTGAAAAATGAATTCCGTTCCTAAGCCCTGAATCGTTGGGCAAGCGCCGGCACGAATGATGGCGTCTTAACTTGGACTTTACGCCCACTGGATTCAGCCAGCGACAACAGATCGGCCATGTCCCGGCAATACGACCAATACTCTTCTTCGTAGTTGCGCTTCCAGAAGCCGCTGTGAACGCGGTGGGTAACCGACATTTTGCTCATGTAGTCGTCTTCGTCAGAATGAGACCATGGCTTTGTCGCCGCCGTAAACGGCATACCGTCGCACCCGTAAATGTCTATTTCGTGCGATAGACTGCATGCGACCGGCAATACAAGCATCGTAAATATGTTTGCCGTCGCCGCTGTGAGAAACTCTTCTGCAAGATTCAAGTTGAATGTGGCACGCCGATCATTACCAATCCCGATGATCCGATCATGGCACTCCGGCGCTGTTGTCAGCCGAAAATACGGCACATACCCCAGTTGCGTCAGGAGGATACGATCGGGATCTTTCATCGCGTCGGCAAGCCCTCTGCGAAACTCACCGGCATAAAGCGATACGCCGCAATGCTGGACCGGGTCACCGCAGAACAGCAGGTTCGGTGACAGGAATTCGAGCGCCGCAGAGTCCCCAATTGTCGAGTTGCAAACCGCTCGAAGAGTTGGACCGGGATCGATTTTCTCCCGCACAACCCGGCCGAGCGACAGCCCATTGCCGAACGCGCTAATTTTCTTGCCCCGCCAGCGCTCAAGAACACCGCAAAACGCGGAATATGACTCGGCAACAAGGTCGTTAAGCTCGCCGGGAGTCCAAAGCGTATACGCGAAGCGAATCGATTCTAACGTCTCTTGCTGCCGGCGCGTCGGATCCACAAGGACGACTTGAGACTCATACTTCCTGCCGAGCTCCTGAGCGAATCTGACTGTCGGAGCCTGCGATGTATTCCAAACCAGGATCCCGGCAAGGTCGTCGCCGACTAGGTCTTCGACGCCAGGCCCAACAATCTGGAACTTCCCTAAATAGGACTTCGCGAGTGTTGCGATGTATGCATCGAAGTCCTTGCTGAGGACCGTGCCTGCGTCTTGCAGGGCCGCGTCCATATCCACCGAGATCGTGCCGCCGCCAGCCCACGGAATAATCACTTGGTCAATCCGGGTGGCCATGGGGGCGAAATGCCAGATCACGCGGAATATCTGATTAAACAGGGTCTCTTGATCGGGAAACGCTGGATACAGAAGGAGCTTCGGCATAGGGTTAACAGACCCAAAACGCGGTAATAGCCGATACAAGACTGTTACGGCGCACCTGTAAACGTTTAAGTCCGATCTTACAGGCTGGTCTCGGACCCTTGAAATTGCGTGACATGAACCAGGCGCCCCCACCAACTACCACCTTAGCAGCTCACGCACGCGATAATTCAAACCGCCGCTCCTTGCTGGTCTTGGCTACCGTCTTTGCATTGTTCGGCCCTGTCGCAGCTTTTGCCAAAATGGGCACGGTTCCTCTGATCATACTGGCTGTGTTCGCACATAAATCGGTGAGTGGTGCGTTCAAAGCGCTGGCCGTCTTTTTACGTTCACCGATAGGAATGGCATTGGTTGCGGTACTTGCATGGTGCGCCATCTCGAACCTCTGGGCGCCTGAAAACAGCGTCTTGACGTTACTAAGACTGGCAACGGTCATCGCTCTCGCCGTTCTTGTGGCACCCGCTGCCAGCGCTTTAGCAAACGAGGACAATGTGATTCTGTCTAAGTTCATCGTTGCGACGACAGGCGTGTTGATAGCCGTATTACTGTTCGAAGGCTTGAGCGGCGCCGCGCTGCACAAACTGGTGCGTCCGGAAGATGCGGTGGCTCGCGAAGGTGAATGGGTCCCCTATTTAGAAATGGTTGCTGCACGTGGCACAGCTATTCTCGCGCCTCTGTGCTTCCTGATCGCGCCTATGGTGGCGCGTTTTACTCGCAATGCGTATGCTGGCGCAGGCATGATCGCCATTTCATTAATCGCGACATTGCTCTTGCCGATGGCAGCAAGCTCGCTCGCGATTTTAGCTGGTGCGGCTGCAAGCCTGATTTCAAAATTTAACTCTCGCGTCGCGCTGGCTACGGTCTTTGCCGGGTTGGCCATCGCGACACTTGGTGGACCTTGGCTCGTCACTGCAATCGCGCCCGAACCGGGCGGAGAATTTTACTCAGAAGCGCTGAGCCGCAACCAACAACAGCGCGTCGCGATATGGTCCTACACGGCGGAGCAAATCAGAGAGCAGCCGCTGCGGGGGTATGGCTTTGACTCCGCTCGTCACATTGGTGGTCAGGGCGATATCATTACCGGTACAAACTGGCCGGCGCTGCCTCTTCACCCTCATAATGCTGCATTGCAGATATGGCTGGAGTTGGGATTGGTGGGTGCGGTTCTCACAACGGCCCTACTCTTCTTTTTTTGGCGTGCTCTGGAAAAGCTGCGATCACAAGGACGTGATATCGGCCCAATACTCGGCTGCATCAGTGCGGTCTCTACCCTCGCAATGATCAGTTTCGGCGTCTGGCAGTTCTGGTGGATGGCGACGTGGGGCCTGCTATGCGGCACCTGGGCCGTCTTGGATGCTGACGAACAGCGGCCGCCAGGAAACAATAAGCCTCATTACGAATAAAATTCCAGCATGTGAGGCTTTAAACGGCCCTCTGTTTTGTGCAGTAATCCTGTGGTCGCCGGAAACTGCTTCTAAAAGGACAAAAAAATGAAACTTATGAGACGCTCATTCATGTGCGCCATGACAATGGCCGCCGCATTGGCGAGCACAAACGCTTTTGCTGATGGTCATATTGACTCAACGGACATGCGTTTACGCGCCGCCATTTCGGGCGAGCATCGGTCTGCCGAAAAAGTAGCGCGTGACGCTTATCGCAATCCATACGAAACCCTAAAATTCTTCGGCTTGGATGAAGATATGACTGTGCTCGAGATCTACGCACAAGGCGCGTGGTATACGGAAATTATCGCACCTGTCGTCGCCGGCACTGGCAAATATGTCGCCGCTCTACCAGACCCGAATATCAGTGACCGCATCAAAAGCATGTACAACGGATTCGCCGATATGCTGGATGCGGATCGCGATCTATACGGTGATGCAGAAGTCGTCGGCATTGGGCCTGAAGCAACGCAACCGATTGAACCTGGCACTGCCGACCTGGTTCTTACCTTCCGCAACGTACACAACTGGATGGGAAGTGGCACCGTCGAGCAGATGTTCGAAATCATGTTCAAGTCGGCGAAGCCAGGTGGGCACCTTGGCATCGTGGAGCACCGCGGCAACCCCATGATTGCGCAAGATCCCAAGGCGCGCTCGGGATACGTCAACGAGGGCTACACGATTAAGCTGGCGGAAGATGCCGGATGGCAATTAGTTGCCGCGTCGGACGTCAACAATAATCCGATGGACGACAAAGACTACGAAGGTCGTGTGTGGCGTTTGCCGCCAACCCTGCGGTACTTCGGCCGCGAAGGCGCGCCTGAGGTCACCGGTGAAGATTTGAGGAAAAGTATGGCGATCGGTGAAAGCGACAGGTTCACCCTGTTGTTCGTAAAACCAGCCGAATAAGAGTGATCGAGGTGTTCCCGAGCGTTTCGCACGGGGACACCTCGTAATTACGGATTACTATTTTTTGGAAATCAGACGGTTTTATACGGATTGCCGGTTCGGTCAGCTGCATTACCGAAAGGCCATGCCAGCACACCAGGTGGAATCCACGCGCCCGCCCCTCCTCTGTTTCCACCAAAGTCCACAATCAAGCCGTGTCTTCACCGAAGTCCTAAAAGATCTAGGTAAAGATCGCGCTGTCTTCGCGCCGGACACGCCCGGCTTCGGTGAATCGGATCCACCGACCGAGCCTCCGTCGATCGAAGATTTTGCCGACGCCATGGAAGCTTTGATCGAAGCCGAAGACATTCAATCGTTCGATGTTCTCGGATATCACACAGGTGTGCTGATCGCGACCGAACTAACGTTACGCCATCCCGGTATGGTACGCCGGCTCGTGCTCATAGGTCTCCCCGTATTGGAACAGGCGGAAATTGACGCATTCTTCGAACAACCGTGGCCAGTTCCAATGGAAGAGGACGGATCACACATTTCCGCCGAATGGAAGAGATCCGTATCTTGGGCTGGGCCAGGTATGACCTTGCCTCTGATTCAGAGGGGCTTCGTCGACAAGTTAAAAGCCGGCGATCGCGCATTCTGGGGTGGACGCGCCGCGATGCTGTATCCGTTTGGTGAAAAACTTCCACAAATCAGCCAGTCAATTCTTGCAATTGGGCCAAAGGATGACCTGTGGGAGATATCCACGCGAGCTGAGGTGTTAATTCAAAACGGCAGTTTCGAACGTTGGCCCAGTCATGGTTTTGGATTGTTCGATGTCGCCTCTACCGAGATAAACTCGAAGCTGAGATCACACTTTGATTCCGAATGCATTGGCACCGGCGTGAAAAGTTAATCTTCAAGGGATTTGAGCGCAGACCGGAGCGCCTCTTGCGGCGATTGTCCTTCACCCAAAGCGTTCGAGTACGGGCCGAACAAATCCGACGCAATCTGCTCGAAAATCATCTCGGGGTTTCCGGCGTCAAGCGCAACTTGCTTCGCTGCGTATATCCCGACATTGAATGCCTGGGAGGCATCTGCACCCGTCGCCTGTGCTTGCATGAAAGAGGTGTAAAGCGCCTCCTCTATCGGGTCGTCTGCGTTTGTCTCGGGATTGCCTGCCACAGGTCGCTGGGCTTCCTCTGGAGTGTCCTCGTAATCGCTCATTTATCCCCCCTATGCCGCTCGCTTCACCCTGGTTATTCCAGGGAAGAAACCGGATTTAATCGAAACAGCTTATGCGAAAACCTTTGCTCTGTCGCTGATAGCCAGTAAAACACTGTCATATCTGTATTTTCAATCGATGAGTTCCACATGCCACAAGACGCAAAGAGGCTGAACACGATCCCTGTTCGCAATCCTCGAACTGGCGAGATCGACTACCATGTTACGCCACCAACTCGCGAGGAGGTAATCGCGGAGTGTCAATCACTGCGCAACGCTCAGAAAGAGTGGGCAGCAGCGACTTTGGCGGATCGCATTGGCGTCATGCTCAAATGGGCGGACGAAGTCGACGCACGCAGAGATTCAATAGTTAAAGCAGAATCTGAAGACACGGGCAGATGGAGAATTTCATCGGAAAGCCCTGATGCGGTAATTTGGGGGATACGCGGATGGGCAGATCGAGCTGAGTCCATTATTGGGAACGCTATAAAGGTCGGGAAATCGTCGACCATGCCCGATGTCCGTCTGACCCAGCAGTTGGTGCCCTACCCCTTGTTAGGTGTCATCAGCCCGTGGAACTTTCCACTTATGCTCAGTTCTATTGACGCCATCCCAGCACTAATAGCTGGTAGTGCAGCCATCATAAAACCGAGCGAGGTTACGCCTCGGTTTATTGAACCACTGAAAGAGTCGATTGCAGCCGTTCCAGAACTGGACAGGGTACTGACCTACGTCGCGGGAGGCGGAGAAACCGGCCAAAATATTGTCGATAATGTAGATATCGTATGTTTCACCGGATCAGTGCCTACCGGTCGTAAGGTCGCAGAAGCATGCGCTCGCAACTTTATTCCCGCGTTCTTGGAACTTGGTGGTAAGGACCCTGTCATTGTCACGAAATCGGCAGATATCGAACGGGCGACTGACGCGGTTTTGCGCGGCTCCGTCCATGCGACGGGACAAATCTGTTTCTCGATTGAGCGGGTATACGTCGACGAATCCATACATGATGCATTTGTCGATAGGTTGGTCAAAAAAACGGACGAATTGGAGCTAAACGACACGAATATTCATAAGGGTCACGTCGGGCCGCTAATTTTCGACAAGCAAGCGTCGATCATCGACTCGCAGTTAGAAGATGCAGTCGGCAAGGGAGCTATAATTAAGACTGGCGGTAAGTCAGAAGAAAAGAATGGAGGAAAATATGTACGCCCGACTGTCGTCGTTAACGTAAATCACGACATGGCGCTGATGCGCGACGAAACTTTTGGGCCGATCATGCCGGTGATGAAATTTACATCCATCGAACAAGCGATTGAATTGGCAAACGACACTGAATTTGGGCTATCGGCTGCTGTTATTGCGGGCGATGAAAACGAAGCTTTAGATATTGGCAAACAGATTAATGCCGGTGGCATCAGTCTAATGGACACGACGCTGACATCATCCATCCTTCGGGATGCCGAGAAAACATCATTCAACCTGTCAGGAATGGGAGGGTCGCGCATGGGGCCAGCTTCAATCTTACGGTTTTTCCGTAAGAAAGCTCTAATGGCT
>JAYQVH010000025.1:0-36287 GCA_038148375.1 Rhodospirillaceae bacterium
GTGTGATGCTACGGAGGAAGACGTCAACAACTACGCGGTGTTAGCCTCCTACGATTACGACGTCACGGAACAACTTACGCTTACCGCAGAAGCACGTTACTCCAAGGATGAAAAAACCGTCCGAGGCGCTGTCGTAACGGATGCAGAAGCAGCCGCCCTCACCGGCGCTCTAAGCGCTCTCGACGTCGCGTCCATCCAAGACAACCGCCTTGTCGTCCAAGACGATACGAAGGACTTTACGCCGCGCGTCACCCTGACCTACAAGCCGAACGACGACATGACGGTCTACGGCTTGGTGGCCAAGGGCGACAAGCCGCTCGACTTCAATCTCGCCTTCTTCGACGATGACACGGATCCGAACGACCTGGTCAGCGCCGTCGCCGACGGACGCGCGGTTATCAATGCGGAGTCGGCTTGGACATACGAAGCCGGACTGAAATCGACCCTCGCCGATGGCAGAGCACGACTGAACGTTTCGGGCTTCTACATCGATTGGAAAAATCAGGCGGTCAGTTCAGTCGAAGACATTCTTCTTCGTACCGGCGAACTGGAAACGAACAACACCGTCCGCTCCGCACCGGGAGCCCGCGTTGTCGGCCTCGAAATTGAGGCCAGTTGGACACCGACGGACAACTTGCTTATGACCGCCGGCTACGGACTGGCAGACCATAAGTTCACGAAGACGTTCATCGACGCACGTGTTGCCGCGCTGACAGGCGGAACCGGTGATGTGGACGGAAACACAACGCCGTCGACGCCCAAGCACAATGCGAACCTGTCGGCGACCTACCGTGACACCTTCGGCAATGACTCCGATTGGTTTGTGCGGTCATTCCTGAACTATGAGTCAAAGAAGTTCGCCAATGTGGCCAATCTGGCATGGGTTGGCGATCGCTGGAATTGGAATGCGCAAGTGGGTGTAGAGGCTCCCCAGTGGCGTCTGACGCTCTACGTCGACAATATTCTTGACGACAACACGCCGCGTACGGTGAGCCTGTTTACCGATTTCCGGAATGAGTCGGTTCCGGGTGTCGATGCCAGCCTGTTTACGCTGAATCCACAACGGGGCCGCGATTTCGGCGTTCGGGCGCAGTACTCGTTCTAACCTTACAACGACACATCACACCAGAAAGCCCGGGACATGTTCCCGGGCTTTTTCTAATGTATCGGCACTTAAGAAGCTCTGTGCCGGAGGAGGCCCGACTCCTTTACCGCATAACGGTATGACCGGCTGACAGGGACTTCGAGGCCGCCTTTCAGGACGATTTCGTACGAACGTCCGCTGCGGCGGACGCTGTCGACAGCATCCGTGTTGATCCAGAACGAGCGATGTACCTGCAGTCCCGGAAGATGACGGACTTCGCCAACGGCGTCAGAAAACCGGTAACGGATCAGTTCGTTGCTAGAATCCGTGTACACACGAAGGTAATGGTCCTCCGCTTGCAGAGCGTAGATTTCAGCTTTGGGTCCGGCATTCAATCGCTTTGCGAATTCCGGCGGCACGTTCAAATCCGGCGCAGGCCCCGATTGGGCCAACTCAACATCCGTCGCGCTGGCATATCGCCGCACTCCGAGTGCACGGGCGTAAACGTAGTTGACGATAACCCAAATCATGATGGGAACGGCAACGACGCTGGCGTAGGCGAAAACATATTCTTCCCAGACCAAACCGGCTGGAAAGGAAATTTCCGCATTCACACCGGGCGCCAGCCTCTGAGACACATCACGTACAACGTTGCGAACGGGGCGGCTGATCGCCACACCGGCGACCCCTCCGATAATCAGGATGACCCAAAGCGGCGCCGTCCACGGCCGCAGCAAAAAAGCCGCCAGCCGGGAGCCCAGTTCAAAGGCGATCCACAGGAAAAAGAAGTTCGCGGTCCACTCAAACAAAGAAACGGCTAAGGGATAGTCGGCCGCATAGCCCGCTCTGTACCATCCCAACACCGCTCCGATCGCGATCGGAATAATCAGGTAGAACGTGACGATCTGCTGCGGCTGCATACCTGGAAAGGCCCAGCTCAGGGCTGCCGAAATGCGTTGTTTTCGAACGTCAATCATCGACCTGTCATCGACCCAGCGGGTTATCACGGGTCCGCAGAAAAATGGCGGACATTGGGCGGTACGAACAAGAGTCTTCCGGTCGTTCGGACGGCTGTCAATGCGCCTTTGACCACCGTCCGGCCAGTTTCAGACCGTCCCACTCGCGACTCAGACTGCCCGGCCGCGACGAGCCAATGGGTTTGGCGACTTCGGGGCTATGTTGATTTCCGAACGCCGCTAGAGTGACGATGGACTATTAGCCAGAACATGAGGTTTTCTATGACGCCTACCCTCACCCGCCGCGATGCGCTTGGAGGTTTCACGCTGTTCGGTCTGGCCGGCACAGGAATGGCCCTGCCCGCCACGGCAGCGGCAACGGATCTTCCTGACCTTGAAAGCCCCGCAGGCAATCTGCGCAACCTTCTGCGCATGTCCGCGAGCCTCGATCCGGAAGACTGCCCCTGGTATTACAACGGCACGATCTTCGCGATTGTCGGCGAGGATGCTCCGAAGCCGATCATGACCTTCCAGGGCATGGAAATGTACTGGGCCAAAAAACTCGACGAAGGGCGGTACTGGTTCACGGGCAACACAGTGTCGTTCATGACCGATGTCGAGACCGGCGCATGGCTCCGGGAAATGAAAAATCCGTACACCGGCAAGACGGTCGAAGTCCCAGCCGCGGTCCAAGGCGGTAACCCAGATCGCGGATTCTACTACTCTGTCGACGGTGTTGAGCCGTCATGGGCAGCGGACAAAATCGAGGACAAGCCGCTCCAATTGTGGTGGAGCGCGGCCGGCGACTACGTGTGGCTCCATAACGAGACGGTATATCCGCCCGGACTGCCCCAACCGCGCAAACAGCGTCAGACCAATTTCGCGCGGCGCGATCACTTTACAGATTCTTCTGTCCGTAAAATTCCGGCGACGTTCTCCGCGACGTTCTTCTCTCCCTGGCCGCATTGGATGGACATGGGTGACCGGCCGGGCCATGTGATCTGGCACGCCTCGGGCGCCAAGCTGGACTCCATCAAGGACCTGCCGGACATGTACCGCGCACGACTGGAAGCCGAGCATCCGGACAGGATGACCGCCAACCCAGACGCCTAACGTTTCTCTAAGGAGATTTTTTTATGCTGCACACATCGATAGTTGATCACCTGTCGGGCCGGCGCCAATTTCTGCAATCCGCCGCGTCACTGGGCGCGTTCGGCATGATGGGCGCCGCGGCCAAGGCCGATGGCCATGCTTCCGTGAACTTTGACGACCCATCCGAGAACCTGCGGGCCTATATCAAGATGACCGGCAACCTCGACCCCACGGTAGAAACATGCGGGTGGTTCGGCGGCACGCTATACGCCAACATCGGCATTGAGAAGATGATGCCGCTGTGCGGCGTCGAAGGCCTAGGCGTCATGCGGATCGAACCGCAGGGCAACAACACCTACCGCGTCTTTAACCGGGAATTTGCGGTCTACACAGATTTGAAAACGGGCGAATATCTAGACGACTGGGTTAATCCCTATACGGAAGAACGGGTCAGAGTTTTCCCAATCCAGAACAAGCGGGTTATGGGCGAGGTTGCCCCGATCCGGAAGCAGGATTTCGACGGGACCATTGTCGAGATTCCTTTCTCGCCGCCGTGGATCATTCAAGACGATAAGGCGTTTAGCCTGCTTGAACTCCACGCCGCGTTTCCAAATCCGATGACTCCGGACAAGTGGCCGCGGGAAAGCGCGGGACCAATCAATAAGACGTCCGAGATGTTCAACCGTATGACCACACTTTCGGAACTGGCCAATCCCGATACGACATCGGCCGACTATGTCGGCACCTGGGTACGTATCGGCCCATGGCTGCCGTGGATGCTGATGGGGCAGCGCGATGGGCATATTGTCTACCGATCATTCATGAACAAGACCGGCGCGATCGAAAATATTCCAGAAAAACTGCGGTCTTATATGGAGAAGAATTACCCTGAGTTTTTGGAGGCTCCGCCATCGAGTGACTGGGGCATGCCAAATGACTCCAGTTTTTCCGTCTACATGGAGCAAAACGAACCGCAACCGGCGCAGATGTAACCGTTGCCCCGGTTAGCTACGCATTGTCAAAGCCCCGTACACCGCCGGTGTGCGGGGCTTTTGCGGCGCCACCCGGGTATTTTTTAACCGTTTATTTGCCTTAACCCCGCACTTTGCACGATTGTGGAGGACCTTCGGGCGCAGCGTTCCGCGCAGGCGGTTCATGGCGCATTAACGCCGGAGCAAGAGTGTGGGCGAATTCAGCCAGGACCCTAAAGGCTATTACGCGATGTTGGGGCTCTCCGAGACTGCGGAGATTGCCGACATCAAGGCTGCGTTCCGTACGAAAGCCAAACGCCTCCATCCGGATATAAATCCGTCGCCGATTGCGGCGAAGCAGTTTCAGCGGCTGAGCGAAGCATACGAAACCCTGTCCGATACAGCAAAACGCGCCGCTTATGACGCCAAAGGCGGCAGGGGCGAGAAAGCCAAGGCGAAGGACCCTGAAACACCGCGCCCGCAAAAGAAGCAAGAAAAACGCGCATCGGCGTCCGCACAGACACACGGCAAGCCAAAGCCCAAGCCAAAATCATCACTTCACGAGAAGTCCTCACAGAGTTCGGCGAAACCCCAAGACACTCCTAAAGACGCCAAAAGCACCGGCACATCCACGCCACAGGTTTGTCAGTGCGGCAAAGTTACAGCGCAACCGCGCTATATCGTTTTCGATATGGTCGCAGGCAAAGGCAATAAAGTCGTTCGCAGACCTGTCGCAGGGGTGTTTTGCCGGACCTGTGCGGACCGCGCAGCTCTGAAAGCGAGTTTGATAACATGGGTGGCAGGCTGGTGGGCACTTCCCGACGGTCCGAAGGAAACCCTGAAGGCGCTTTGGAACAATATCAAAGGCGGTCGTAAACCTGAGGACCGCAATACCCGCTTGCTGATTCGCCAGGCCATGGCGTTCCGCGACAGGGGTGATCTGACGTTAGCACGCGGCACAGCCGAACAGGCCTTGGTGTTCGCTCGCACGCCCGAGTTACGGCGGGAAGTCGACACGCTTCTTCTTTCATTATCGGCCCATGGCGCCAAAGCGTTGAAGACGCGATGGGACAAGCCCGGGTGGGCAACTGCGGTTCAGTTGTTGCCGGTGTTCGTCTTGATTGCCTGGTTGAGCGTCTCGGCGACGCTGTCATCGCCTGTGTCATTAATCGACCTCGCGCGTGAAGGTTTTGCAACCATACGCGGCAACGTTCAAACGGACCCCGTCGCTGGTGACGTCATGCGTGTCGAAACACCGGCCCTGAATTTGCGCACAGGACCCGGCCGCGATTACCAAGTCATCGAGATACTGGCCAAAGATGATTCAGTGCGCATCACTGAAATCGTACCGGAAGAAGACTGGGTGCGCATTGAAGCCCCGAGCGGTGAGCAGGGGTTTGTTCCTATGTCCGCTCTGAAGCCGGAAACGGATTTGGATTAAAGCAGTTCGGCGCGCTGCCCCCGCCGGTGCAGTTCGATGCCCATCTCGTCAAGCTCTCCCTGCTCGGCGCGGCTTTCTTCCAACGCCTCGGCCTCGTCCCGTTGCTCTTTGGTGACCTCAAAGGTCTTAAGCCGACGGTAGGCATCCGACAGTTCGTCGCGCGCGCGCTCAATTTGATGACGGACCTCGTCCAGCGCTTGCATGAACTGCTGGCGGCGGATTTCCCAGTGCTCCAGATAAGCGGTGAAGGTTGCGCCTTCCCAGATTTCCGCTTTGGTCATAAATGCGGCTTCTGCGGCCTTCTCCTGATCGAGCGCGTCCAGGCCGGACAAGACAGCTTCTTCGCGTCGCAGCAATGCCGCCATCGCGCGCTGGCGCTCATCAACCTCGAATTTGCGCAGCCGAATGAGAGTGTGCAGATCGTCGCGAGCCATTGCGGATTACCTATTCAGCGGCTTGCGGCCCGGCTTCTGTGCCGTCCTGGTCTTCATCCCCGGTCGGGACATTGAATTGCTGCGGCGGTGTAAGCGCTTCAGCCAGGAGCCGGTAACATGTTTCGAGGTCAGAATGGTCTTCCTTGGTCTGGCGCATGAATTCCTCGAGGCGCGGATAGTAAATCATCGCCTCGTCAACTTCCGGGTTCGATCCCTTGCGGTAAGCACCGAGACGGATCAATTCCGCCATATCTTCGTAGGTAGAAATATATTTGCGCGCCTGATCGAGGAGGCTGTTTTGCTCGTCCGTGTTGCAGGCCGGCATCGTTCTGGAGATCGACTTCAAGACGTCAATCGCCGGATAGCGACCGCGTTCCGCGATGGAGCGGTTGAGGACAATATGACCGTCCAGAATACCGCGCACGGCATCGGAGATCAGTTCATTGTGGTCGTCACCTTCGACCAGAACGGTAAACAGCCCCGTGATGTTGCCGGTGCGCTTGCGTCCCGGCCCCGCGCGCTCAAGCAAACGGGGAAGCTCGGCGAACACCGTGGGTGTATATCCTTTCGCGGCCGGCGGCTCACCTGCAGACAAACTGATCTCGCGCTGCGCCATAGCGAAACGCGTAATCGAGTCCATCAGACATAAGACATTCTTACCCTGATTGCGGAAATACTCCGCGACAGCGAGCGTGACGTAGGCCGCCTGCCGGCGCATCAGCGGCGGTTCGTCAGACGTCGCGACAACAACGACAGACCGGGCCAGACCCTCGGGACCGAGATCATCCTCGATAAATTCCCGGGCCTCGCGGCCGCGCTCACCGACCAGACCGACAACTGTCACGTCCGCATTGGTGTAACGCGCCATCATTGAAAGGATCGTCGATTTACCGACCCCGGAACCGGCAAAGATACCCATGCGCTGACCATGGCAGCAGGTGGTGAATGTGTTCAAAGCCCGCACGCCCAGGTCGACTTTGGAACCGATGCGCTTGCGCGTATGCGCCGGTGGTGGCGAATTCTTGATTGGATAGGGATCAGAGCCTGAGGACAGCGGCCCCAATTCATCGATGGGACGCCCCATGGCATTCACTACGCGCCCCAGCCAATCGTCGGAAGGGAAGAGTGCGGGTTGACTGTCGCCGATTTCCGCACGGCAACTGAGCCCAACACCTTCAAGGGTTCCGAATGGCATCACCAGGGCACGCCCGTCCCGGAATCCGACAACCTCGCAGGCGACCCTGCGTTCGTCACGCGCGATCAGATTGCACCGGTCGCCGACGGACAGGTTACCCTGCACGCCTGTGACCTCGACGAGCAGACCTTGAACCGCGGACACACGCCCGAACACCCGATGCACAGGCAATCGCCCCAGTTCATTCAACATGGTAGAAATATTGACGGCCACCGCACCCAAAATCCCAAATTGCGCCGCTTCGGCATGCCGGCGCATGTTCTGACACCGCCCTTAGGCCACCAAAGCCGCACTCCCATTCATCCTAGCATGGACCCTACTGGACGCCCGTTAACGCCCGGTAAAGGCGGCGGCGGCGCCCAACCCCCTGATTCCATTGGCGAACGGCGACTCGGCGCAACTCCTGGTCTGGCCGACCCGGGCTTGGTATATTAACACTCGTTAAGGACAGGGCGCGAGCGGAAGGGGCGAACGGCCATGCGTATTCTATTGGTTGAAGACGATCCATCGACGGCACAATCCATAGAGGCAATGTTGAAGAAAGAGGATTGGTTCGTAGACGTTACCGACATGGGTGAAGACGGCGTCGAGATCGGTAAGTTGTACGAATATGACTTAGTCATCCTTGATCTCATGCTGCCGGATATGGACGGGCTGGAGGTGCTGCGGCAACTGCGCAACTCCAAGGTCGAAACGCCTGTGCTCATTCTGTCTGGCCTGACCGAACCAACCAAGAAGGTGCAGGGCCTCGGCATCGGAGCTGACGACTATCTGACCAAACCCTTTAACCGGGAAGAATTGATGGCGCGCATTCAAGCCATCGTCCGGCGTTCGAAGGGACATTCCCAGCCGAAGGTCGAGGTCGGCAAGCTGACGGTAAACCTGGAAGCCCGAACGGCGGAGGTAGAAGGCAATCCGCTACATTTGACCGGCAAGGAATACGGAATCCTGGAGTTGCTGGCGCTACGCAAAGGCACCACCCTGACCAAGGAACAATTCCTAAATCACCTGTACGGCGGTATGGATGAACCGGAATTGAAGATTATTGACGTGTTCATCTGCAAGCTGCGCAAGAAGATCGCCAATGCGACCGGCGGCGACCACTATATTGAGACCGTATGGGGCCGTGGTTACGTCCTGCGCCAAAGCACACCGGCAGAAGACCTGCCGCGAGCCCAGGCTGCTGCCGGATAATAAACGCCTCTTTTTCTCGGAACGGCGGAACGTGGTAGAACAGGTTCCGCCGTTCTTGCGTTTCACCGGACCGGAGTCCAATGCCGCATTCGCCGATCGACCCAGCCGCGCTTCCACCTGTCGCTGCGCAGCCCTCTAACCGGTCCGTCGGACTGCTCCTCGCGACAGCCATTGGCGCCGTCGGCCTTTGGCCTCTGATAAGCGGCCAACCGGTGAGGATTTGGGCGCTCGCCTGTGCCGCCGTCTTACTCGTCGCTGCGCTTATGTTTCCCCGTATTCTGACTCCGGTTGCCTGGCTGTGGCTGAGCCTTGGGAAAATCTTACACACGATCGTCAGCCCCATCGTTCTCGGACTCGTATACACGGTTGCGGTCCTTCCGACGGGGCTCTATTTAAGGGCAGCCGGAAAGGATCCGCTGAGGCTGAAGCCGAACCCAGACGCCTCGTCGTACTGGATTGAACGCGACCCGCCCGGTCCGAGCCGGGACTCCCTGCCCCGACAGTTTTGAGAAGCCGCAATGTCGTTTGTCGCCGAATTCTGGCAGTTCCTGAAAGTCCGGAAGAAATTCTGGCTGCTGCCCATGATCATTATGCTGGTGTTGTTCGGCGGACTGATCGTTCTTGCCCAGGGCAGCGCGGTCGCGCCATTCATCTATACGATTTTCTAGTCCCCGCAGCGGGTTTGTCGCAATGCGTATCCTAGGCTTGTCCGGCCTCTACCACGACAGTGCTGCCGCCCTGCTTATTGACGGCGAAATACGCGCTGCCGCGCAAGAAGAGCGCTTCACCCGGAAGAAGCATGACGCCAGTCTGCCGCGCAATGCGATTCAATACTGCCTGGACGAAGCTCGTCTGTCCGCCGCCGATCTGGATATCGTTGCATTTTACGAGAAGCCGTTTCTGAAATTCGAACGACTTCTGGAAACCTATGCGGTAATGGCCCCTCGGGGGTTTCAGTCGTTTCGCAGCGCCATTCCCGTATGGATCAAAGAGAAGCTCTTCCAGAAAGACCTGCTGATCTCCCACCTAAAGGCGTTTGACAGCGATCCGGACTGGGCATCGAAGCTGATCTTCTCGGAGCATCATCTCAGTCACGCCGCTTCCGCTTTCTACCCTTCACCCTTCACAGACTCCGCAATACTGACGATGGATGGCGTAGGCGAGTGGACGACAACGTCTTTGGCCTATGGGTCTGGCCATCACCTGGAAATCCGCAAAGAGATCCACTTTCCGCACTCCTTGGGACTCCTGTATTCCGCATTCACGTATTACACCGGCTTTAAGGTGAACTCCGGTGAGTACAAGTTGATGGGCCTGGCCCCGTTCGGCCGCCCGGTATTCAAGCAAAAGATCCTCGATCACCTGATTGACCTGAAAGAAGACGGAAGCTTTCACCTCAACCTTGATTACTTCGATTTTGCAACCGGCCTCACCATGACGAACCAGGCGTTCGCGAGTCTTTTCGGCGGACCGCCGCGCGATCCGGAAAGCGACATCACGCAGCGAGACATGGACCTAGCCGCATCCGTACAGGCTGTGACCGAAGAAGCGGTGCTCCGGCTGGCACGCAGTATACGGTCGGAAACGGGCGCAAAAAACCTGTGTCTTGCTGGCGGCCTGGCGTTGAACTGCGTCGCAAACGGGAGGATAGCGTCTGAGCGCATTTTCGACCGATTATGGATACAGCCGGCCGCCGGCGATGCGGGCGGCGCCCTTGGCGCTGCACTGGTTGCGCATCATCTGCATGGCGACAACCCCCGTACTCCTTCCCCGAAGTTAGACGCAATGGCCGGGACCTACCTTGGCCCGCACTTTGCGCAGCAAGAGATCGAAGCCCGCCTGAAAACGGCGGGTGCGCGGTTCGAGACCCTGGATGAGCCGGAGCTTCTAGACGCGACGGCGGCGGCGCTTGCGGACAATCAGGCGGTTGGATGGTTCCAAGGCCGCATGGAGTTCGGGCCACGCGCCTTGGGCGCTCGTTCTATCCTTGGGAATCCGACCGACCCAGAGGCCCAGAAAACGATCAACCTGAAAGTTAAATTCCGTGAAAGCTTCAGGCCGTTCGCACCTGCTGTGCTGGCCGAAGACGCGCAAGATTGGTTCGACCTTAATGCCGACAGTCCTTACATGCTGATTGTTGCGCCGGTCGAAAATGATCAGTGCCTGCCTTTGAGCAAGTTCGACTTGGAGCGCCGTGGCACTGACCGGGTCAACGCCGTTCGCTCAACCATTCCCGCCGTCACACACGTGGATTTTTCAGCCCGAGTGCAGACCGTGCACCGCGAGACCAATCCGCTGTTTCACAGCCTGATCTCCAAATTCAAAGACAAGACCGGGGTCCCGCTGCTGATCAATACGAGCTTCAATGTGCGCGGCGAGCCCATCGTCTGCACGCCGGAAGATGCATTCCGGTGCTTTATGGCAACAGGCCTGGATATTTTGGTTGTGGGAAACTGCTTCTTGAAAAAGGAAGACCAGAACGCGGGCCTCGCAGAGGACTACACCGCCGCATTCGCGCCTGACTGAGGCGGCGCCTGGATGCTTTCGGCCGCCAAATTGCGCGCGACGGGGCGGTCGGGCCGGTGTATTCCAAACAGCCCGATCGCCGGGTCTATGGGCCGGAATGAGGATGAGATACCGACTGTCGTCTCGCCTAGACCGAGATACAGGACGCCATCGTCTGACAACAGGCGCGCCAAATTTCCGAGAACCTGTTTCTGCATAGCCTGATCGAATGACTTGATGACATTTCGGCAAAACACGATGTCGAACGCCCCCAGGGCATAAAGCTCATCGACGAGGTTCCACCTCTTGAATTCGACACCGGCACGCAGGGTATCGCTGATCTTCCACTGCCCATCCCCGACTTTCTTAAAATTTGCCAGCAGTTGACGAACAGGCAGTCCGCTCTGAACTTCGAATTGTGAGAAAATACCGTTGCGCGCCCGGGACAGTGCGGACTCGACGAGATCCACGGCGACAATTGAGTGATCCCACGCGCCCAGCTCATCGCCCATCTGTTTCAAAGTCATCGCGATCGAGTATGCTTCCTGGCCGGTCGATGTGCCGCAACTAAGAATGCGGAATGACTTCTTTTTTTGTCTCGCTTCGAGCGTGTTTGGAAGGGTCACGGATCTAAACTGCTGCCATGGCTTCCAATCGCGGAAGAAACTCGTGTCCAGCGTCATCATCGCATCGACGACTTCCTGAACAAGGGCGGCCTCGCCGGCTCTAACCCCTGCCATCAACTCTTTCATGCCCTGGAAACGACGGCGCCGAATGACCGGCATCACGCGATTCTCAATCAAGTAGGTCTTATCGCGGGTCAGCACCAAGCCAGACCGTTCCCGTAACAAGCCGGATAAGAACTGAAATTCCTCAGGCGTCATACGGCACCATCAGGCATAGCCGGCCAGATGACGCACGGCGCACGCGCATTCACAAAGGATGCGAGCACGCGCATCAGTCAATCGCACCGACGATATGAAACTTCGCGCGGACGATATCGCTGTCGAAGGGTTTCATGATGTATTCGTCAGCTCCGGAATCCAGGGCGAGCTTTATCTGTTCAACGTCATTTTCGGTCGCGCAGAAAATAACTTTCGCTGCATCGCCGCCTGGCAGTTTGCGGAGTTCCTTGACGTATTCAATTCCCGTGAGCCCCGGCATTTCCCAATCGAGCAAGACGATGTCGGGAATACGTTTCTGACTGAGGGCCAAAGCCTTCGCCCCGTCGGCAACCTCTTCAGCCTCAAACCCGAGATCTTCGACAATGCGGCTCGCAACGCGCCGAATCACGCGTGAGTCATCAACGATCAAACAACGTTTCATAGGTTTTTCCCAAACCGCGCCTTGGACGGCCGTTCATCCCTGTCCAGACACGGCGCCCTTTTATTATCCGAGATTAAAGCGTCTGTGCGGGCCGATAAACCACTGAAAATCGGATGCCGTGCGCCTGCCCCGGCTTGGGGACCGGCCCGGAAAGCGCAAAAAAACCGGTGGTTGAATGGGGAAATTGGGGCCGCTATCCAGTCGCGGCGCTGACAGTTATTTGGACCCCGCCATTGACCGGCAGGGCTTGGAGGCTGCTTCCAGCGCTTTCAGCGAGGCGTTTCGCCACGAAAGCTTGAATTGTTCGGGGCGAAAGCTGTTCTTCTGAGCTTCCGGATATCACGTCGAGCAAGTCCTGCCGGATGGGCAGGTTGCGTTCGACCGCACCCGCCGCTTCCACGCACACAAACCCGTGATCGCCTGGCCCGCGGCATGTCAGATGGAGCGCGCCTGGCACAGCCTCGACCGCGAGCAATAACACGTTCGCAAGAATCTGGGCGGCGGCATCATTGAACTGATCTGCAATCGCGGCGTATTCAGCGTCCGCAAACCAAGTCACCTTTAAGGTGCCGGACCTGCCGGCGGTCGCCGCAAGATAATGGGAAAAGGCCTGTGGTAAGATGTCCAGCGACACGCCTCCGCTTCCGCCAGACCCTAAAACAATACGCAAAAATTTAATCTTGTGATTTGCAGCGCTCGCGCTACCGGCTATCAACGCAAGGGACTCGGCATCGACCATCTCGGGATCATCGCCCATCAGCTCAATACCTGCCGAAATGGCACCGACGGGACCGGCCAAATCATGGCACACCCGCGTACAAATAAGCTGGGCGATTTCCAGATCCGTCGCCATTCAACTGCCACCCATCACCACCAATGCATAACGGTGGTCAGCATAACAAGGTTAGGATGCTGCCCCAATGGTGGATTCTTGCGGCAAAAGACACAATATAGGGAACAGGCACGAGGAGGATAACAGGTGGACTTTGATCTCGTTCCAGGCACTTTTGTTGTCAATGCGAACCAGCCTGACTGGGGTCTGGGGCAGGTTCAATCCGCCCTCGCCAACAAAGTCACCGTCAATTTCGAGCACATGGGCAAGCTTGTCCTGAATACAGACAACGTCGATTTGACGGTGGTCGATCCTGACGACCATAAGTCTACACTTGAGCGTTCATGAGACATTCGCTGAGCTTTGGTCAGGCATGCTCACAGTGCGCATATATTAAGATTAACAAACCCCTCCAGGGCATGATAAACGAGCCGCATGATTGATCCCTTCGGCAGAGAAATAACCTACCTCCGCGTTTCGGTCACAGACCGCTGCGATTTGCGTTGTGTGTACTGCATGTCCGAAGACATGACGTTCTTACCCAAACGCGATCTTCTTACGCTCGAGGAACTGGACCGGGTATGCTCGACGTTCGTCGACCTGGGCGTGCGCAAACTCCGCCTGACCGGCGGAGAACCTCTGGTGCGCCGTAATGTCATGTCGCTTATCCGCGCACTGGGTCGGCACCTTGAGACGGGCGCGCTAGACGAATTGACGCTGACCACAAACGGCACGCGTCTGGAAAATTTCGCCAAAGACCTTGCTGACGCCGGGATTCGCCGCATCAATGTCTCACTGGATACATTAGACCCGGAAAAATTCCGGACCATCACCCGCTGGGGCGATCTTGCCAAAGTGATGGCAGGGTTGGACGCCGCGCAATCGGCAGGCTTGCAGATCAAGATCAACACGGTCGCCATGCGCAGCGTGAACGACGATGAGTTTAACCGCATGATTGAGTGGTGCGGAACACGCGGTTTTGATCTGACGTTCATAGAAACAATGCCGATGGGTGACATCGACGGCGACCGTACGCAGCAATATATGCCTCTCAGCCTTGTCCGGTCCGAGTTGGACAAACACTGGACGCTAGAGGATTCGGATTTCAAGACAGGCGGTCCCGCCCGCTATATGGACTGCGTCGAGACCGGCCAGCGGGTTGGCTTCATTACGCCCATGACTCATAACTTTTGCGAGTCCTGCAACCGCGTCCGCCTTACCTGTACAGGCACCCTTTTCATGTGCCTCGGCCAGGAGGACGCCGCGGACCTCCGCACGCCTTTACGCCAGAGCGAGGGCAACCTTCCGTTGACCAATGCCATTCACGAGGCGATAGGGCGTAAGCCCAAAGGTCATGATTTCGTGATCGACCGGCGGCAAAACCGGCTGGCGGTCCAGCGCCACATGAGTGTCACTGGCGGGTAGGTTCGGCGCTCCTGCACGCGTATACTCGATCCAGACTTTTTTCGATCAGGTATGTCCGGACTGTCCATGAGCGATTTACGCGTTTCCTTCGTAGCCACCGAGACCGCCCTCGCGCAAGACGCGCTGGCCGACCTAGAGAAACGGTATGGCCATGTCGACCCTGAGGATGCCGACGTGATCGTCGCGCTCGGCGGCGACGGGTTCATGCTTGAGGCCCTGCACCGGTTCTTGCCAACCGCCAAGCCCGTATTCGGGATGCATCGTGGCACCGTCGGCTTTCTGATGAACGCCTATGAAGACAACGACTTGCCGGCGCGCCTCGCCAAAGCCGAGAAAGTTGAGCTACACCCGCTGAAGATGACGGCAGTGGATGCCGATGGGCGCGAAAGTTGGGCACGCGCCATCAATGAGGTCTCGCTGCTGCGCGAAACGCGCCAGGCAGCGAAACTCAAGATATATATTAACGATCGTTGCCGCCTTGAAGAACTGGTGTGCGACGGCGCCTTGGTCTGCACGCCGGCAGGAAGCACAGCCTATAACTTATCCGTGCACGGCCCGGTATTGCCGCTCGGCGCCGACTTACTGGCCGTGACACCGATCAGCGCGTTCCGGCCCCGCCGCTGGCGTGGTGCAATTGTCCCTGACAGCGCCACGGTCAAGTTCGAAGTGATCGAAGCAAACAAACGCCCGGTCAGCGCCGTGGCAGACAGAGCGGAAATTCGCCACGTCGTCAGCGTGACAGTGGAAGAGGACCGCAGCCACTCGATAACGCTGCTGTTCGATCCAGAACATAACCTCGAAGAGCGCATCCTGGCGGAACAGTTCTCGCCATGATCGACGCCGCGAACGGCGACACAGCCGTACGCACACCTCCTGCAACGCCGCGCAATATATTTGCCGCTTTGGCTGTCGGCACGACCGGCGGCATCCTGTTTAACCTGCTGTCCTTGCCGCTCCCGTGGATGCTTGGCGCGATGGCAGGCGCTTCAGTATGTGCGATTGGCGGGGTTCCCCTTGGCACGTCACGCCATTTGCGATCGGCCATGATCGCAGTGATCGGCGTCCTACTCGGCAGCGGTTTCAGCCCTGCGATTTTCACGCAGGTTGTACAATGGGTTTGGACGGTCAGCATTCTCGCCGTGTTTCTGGCCGGGCTCGCCTCACTTGTCCCGCTGGCGCTTCACCGGCTTGGCTACGATTGGGCGACCGCCTATTTTTCGGCGCTGCCCGCGGGTCTGACGGAAATGACTGCCATTGGCATGGACAAGGGCGGCGACGCCCAAATCATTGCACTGACTCACACAGTGCGCATCTTGCTTGTTGCCTTCGGCATTCCAGCGACGATGGTCCTACTGGCCGGATACGAGCGTCCGGTTCAGTCCGGCCCCGGAATGAATGATCTCGCGGCGCTGGACGTGACCATCCTCATGGGATGCGCCGTTGCTGGATTGTGGCTGGGCCACCCGCTCCGATTGCCGGCAGCTGCGCTGGCCGGGCCGCTGATTCTCAGCGCCCTTGCTCATGTGTCCGGGCTGACCCGTGTTGCACCGCCGGCAACAGTTGTCTCCATTGCTCAAATCGTATTGGGAACGTCAGTTGGCGCCCGTTTCTCGGGGCTGACGTGGGGGAAATCTGGCCGCACGGTCGTCATTGCGGCTGCCATGACACTTGTCATGCTTCTGTTGAGCGGTGCGATTGCCGCAACGCTAGGTCCTATTCTCGGCATTGATCCGGTAGCGATGCTTCTTGCGCTTACTCCCGGCGGCGTCACCGAGATGAGCCTCATTGCGCTCGCGCTCCAACAGGACATCGCCTTTGTCACAACACATCACGTTATTCGCATCGCGCTTATTGTGATGATCGGCCCGGCCATATTCGTCGCTGCCAAAGCCGCGTTCGACCGCGCAGCCGCGGCCTCTACCAGTAAAAGCCCGGAATAATCGCCCAGGGGCTATACCCCTCGGACTTCGCCAGATGCGCCGCCTTGACCTTATCCGCAGGTTGCCCGTACGCGGTGCCGAGGGCTTCGGCGTGAATGCCACCGGTACACCAGATTGCCCGCAAACCCGCCGCCGCCGCGCCGGCAACGTCTGTCTCCAATGCGTCGCCAACAACTGCGACACGATTGGGGCCGGATACGTCGAGCCGCTCAATCGCAAGATGATAGACAGCCGGATCAGGCTTGCCTCGGTAAACCGCGCGCCCGCCCAAAGCTTCGTACCGGCGCGCGATCGCTCCGGCGCAGATCACACGCTGCCCTTCTCGAATCACGACATTGTCAGGGTTCGCACAGACCATCGGTAATTCTCGGGATCGGGCCGAGGCGAGGATATCTTCGTAGTCTTCAAGCGTGTCACCGACATCGACAGGGCCTGTGTTTAGCACGAAGTCGCTTGCTGAAACGTCGGTCATGCGGGCAATTCCGGTCTCCTCCAGGACGCTGACGTCCCGCGCCGGGCCGATGTGGTATGCCTTGTCACCGAGGCCGCTGAAATCCTGTGAGGTCCGTGATTTCAATTCCTGCCATGTCGCCTCGCCAGACGAAAAGATATCGCCGTACAGGTCTCGGGATATGCCCATCCCGGTCATACTGTCGACCAGCGTGTAACTGCGCCTCGGCGCGTTGGACAGCAAAATGGTCTTGATACCGGCAGCCTGAAGCTCCTTGAACGTCTCCGTCACGCCGGGATAGGCAGTTACCCCATCGTGTACAAGACCCCACAGGTCGAGGATCAGCCCATCAAATTCGCTTCGTATTTCTGCCAAACCGGAAAGGTTTTTCATTTCTGCGCTTTCTCACGGTGATCGGCGCCAACGGCATCGGACAGTACCGAAAACCCGTCACGCTCGAGACAGGCTCGCAGCTCATTCTTCATACGGCCAATCAATCCAGGCCCTTCGTAGACCAACATCGAATACACTTGCACGAGACTCGCGCCAGCACGGATCTTTGCATATGCATCCCGGCCAGACCCGATGCCGCCGACTCCGATCAACGGAATCGCCCCTCGTGTCTCGCTGAAGATGCGCCGCAGCACGCCGGTCGATAAGTCGAACAGCGGCCGGCCGCTGAGACCGCCAGCTTCAGACTTATGGGGTGACGCAAGCGAGTCAGGTCGGGAAACGGTTGTATTTGACACGACCAAGCCCGCCACCCGTTCTCGTTCAGCCATGCGGCAAATTTCTGTAATATCGCGATCCTCCAAATCCGGAGCGAGCTTGATCAAGACTGCTGGATTTTTGCTGTTCGGGACGGCCTGCGCCGCTTCCCGGACTCCATTGAGAATGGCGACAAGCTTGTCCGGATTCTGCAACGCTCGCAGTCCAGGCGTATTCGGTGACGAGACGTTGATTGTCAGGATGTCGGCCAGCGGCGCGAGGCATGCCGCCAACGCACTGTAATCGTCAACGGGGTCTTCCGCGTCCTTGTTCAACCCGAGGTTTACGGCGACTGGACCCCGGTCCGTTTGCCCGGCTTGCTTCTCTAGTGCGGCGGCGAAGGTCTCTACGCCAACACTGTTGAGCCCCATACGATTAATGATCGCCTCGTCCTCCGCGAGGCGAAACAGGCGCGGCTTAGGATTGCCGTCTTGAGGCCGGCGCGTCACTCCCCCCAATTCGATGAAGCCGAAACCTAGCGCGAAGAGTGCGCTGACAGCTTCCGCGTGCTTATCAAATCCGGCGGCCAGCCCAACTGGGTTCGAAAAGCGCCGGCCGAACACCGTTATATCCAGTCCAGTATCCTTGCCCGTTGACGACAAAAGGAAGGAGGGGGCGGCACGGATTGATGCCAGCGCGACACGATGGGCCGTCTCCGGCGGGAACCGCCAAAGCAGAGGTTTCAGCAAGGGGTACAGATTCGGCACCTGGCTACGGCTCTGAGGGATCAAAGGTGTGCGGATGCATATCGAACGCCGAATTGGATTTTGGGAACGGAGCGAAAAGTAGCAATTTTGTAGGTCTTCTATTCAATGTGCCGCTAAGATAAGGTTATACTGATTCCAAGTATTTTAGGAGTTTCCCTCACTTTGTCTTCGTTGCAATCCGATCCAAAATTGTCATCTCGGGGACTGGCGCGGCTGATCGAGCAGGTGGGCAAAGCGTGTTATAATCTGGGCTATACGCCCGGATTGAACCCCGCTCAATGGGCAGCACTGCGCTACTTTCACGAATCGACAACGGACCGCCGGACGGTGACCGGATTCGCCAATTTCCAAGGCACGACCAAGGGAACGGCGTCACAAACCGTGGCCGCCCTTGTCCGCAAAGGCTTCTTGCGTCGCGTTGCGGACAAAAATGATCGTCGCGTCCACCGGCTTGTATTGACACCGGAAGGTGAAGAATTGATTGAGCGTGATCCGTTGAAAGCTCTGGCGGCCGCAGTTGAACAGTTGGGCGAACAGGAACGCTGGGCGCTGGCCGTCAATATGGAACGGGTGCTGCGCGAGTTGATCCGCACGTAAACACGCGGAGCGGTTAGCTCGCTTCTCGCGACAAAACGTCGTCAATCGTCTTAAGCAGTTCTTCTTTTTCGAACGGTTTGTAAATGACCGCATTGGCGCCGAACGTGGATGCCAATGGCGCGGTATAGGTCAGCGGGGCGTATGGTGCTCCACCGGAGATCACAACAACCGGAATATCATTCCCGGCGCCACGAATTTCTTTCATCAGCGCGATGCCATCCATTTCCGGCATCCAGATATCACTGACGACAAGGTCGTAGGTATTACCCGAGAGTTTCTAGAGGGCCTCCTTACCATTTGCCGCATCTTCAACAGAATGACCGGCGCCCGACAGAATTTCTCGTACAGACAGGCTAACTTCCGGCGAGTCTTCTACTAGGAGAACATCCACACGCGAGCCCCTTCGAATGGCTAATGTTAATCGTCGGTATACTCAGGAATGCATACCATCACGGTCGTACCCTGATCAACTTCACTCTCTATATCGATGGAGCCACGCCAGCCTAAAACAATGCTGTAGACGACGGAAAGACCGAGGCCGGTCCCCTGCCCGACCGGCTTGGTCGTAAAGAAGGGGTCGAAAATTCGGCCGCGGGCGTCTTCATCGATACCAACGCCTGAATCGCTGACTGACAACAAAAACCAGCTTCCCGCCGGATCATCGAGGTGTGCGTCCGCCGCTTCCTCACCTGAAATGCGCCGCAGACCGACACGAACCTCCCCCTTATTACCCATAGCGTCGGCGGCGTTGCGCATAAGGTTGATGACGACCTGGGATACCTGAGTGGGGTTCACCAAAACACGGCCCTGCTCGACGTCGATCTGACTGGCGACGTCCACCCCCGGCGGTAAGCCGCTTTGAGCAAGCTGAACGGCATCCATCAAGAGATGGCAAATATCGTGAAATGAGGACGCCGGCGCATCCTGGCGTGAAAACGTCAGGACCTGACGGACGATCTCGCGCGCCTTGCGACCGCTGCGTGTTATGACATTGAAATACTTCGAAAGCTTTTCATCTTTCGACTCTGTCACTTCGTATCCAAGGTCGGACAACGTAATGATCGGCTGCAGAAGATTGTTGATCTCGTGCGCGACGCCACCCGCTAGTTTTCCTAATGCCTCCATCTTTTGCGATTCCATCATCGCTTCGGCTTGGCGGCGGTCTTCCGTAATGTCGCGCAGGATCAACGTGTGAGCGACAACTTGCCTGTCTGCGTCACCGCCAACCGGCGCAACTTCGACCTGACTTAAAAATTCCTCGCCGTCGAGGCCATAAAGACACAGCTCACATGCAAACGGCTGATTGTGAGAAATCGCGTCGACAAGGGCGTCAAACTCGGCGGCATCGGTATTCTCACCGGTAAGACTGTGCAAAGCGGTTCCGATTAAGCTGCCCGACCCATCACCTGCTATCTGCTCAAGGGCCGCGTTGGCATAAAAGATAGTCGGCTGCCCCCCTTGCACTGTGATGACCGCAACTCCGCTCGGAGATGCTTGCAGAGCCTCGGTAAGCAGCTCATTGCGCGACACCAGATCGCGCAACCGCTCCTCACGGCGCTTGATGTCAGTAACATCCTGCACAGTACCGAATGTTGCATATGGCCGGCCTTCGACATCAAACAGAACGCGGCCCTCAACCGTCACCCAGCGAATCTTGCCGTCCCCCCTGATGATCCGGTACTCGGTGCCCGCCACTTCACGCCCAGACACCAGCCCCTTAACCATTCCGCGCACTTTCTCGAGGTCTTCTGGGTGAACGAAGTTGTTGTACGCCTCCGCTGACGGGTCGACGGAATCCGCGGCCAAGCCATGTATTTCAAACATCTGGTGGGACCAAATCACTTTCATGGTGTCCCAATAGAGTTTGTACGTGCCCATCTTGGCGATGCGCGTTGCCTCCTCCAGCCGCGCCTCACTTTCCAGCAGCTGAAATTCCGCAGACTTGCGATCCGTTACGTCTGTCGCGCGTATCACGACGTATGCGGGGTGAGACTCCGTCGCCTCGCCCTGAGGTGCGTGATAGACCAACGCTTCATACCAGGAGTGATTGTGGTGAATCTGAAACCCTTTGCGGGCGCGTTCCTCACCGATAGACGCAGCACGCGAAAGGATGGCGGCGAAAACATGACTCGGAGCCTGACCGCGAAGCTCCGCAGCGGTTTGATTCAGCAGTTTTTCACACCGCACATTGATATCGGCGATTTTGCCGGCGGCATCGCTTGAGGCGTACCTTAAAAGGAGTAACGAGTTTCTCGATTTCGGTGACGTCTGACCTCTTGCGGCGCCGCTGTTCCGGCTCATCCTCTATCGGTTCGTATACAAGCTCACCCTCGAACACGATGCTTTCGAGATAATCCGCAACGCTGGTCAATTCGATCGCGCGCTCCGGATCCAACTCAGCGGCGCGGCGTATATCGCCAGCAGCCTTCATCACCAGAATCGATGCATTCTCTTGCGTCATCGCGAGTCCTCAGCCTGCTCCAGCTTGAAGCTCAAGTAGTAATACTTTGCGCCATCCGGCTCTGCACACCAATAGTTGAACATACCCGTCTCATGCGCGAAAGGCCGATCGCTTTCCTAATCGGGGAGAATCAGCACAAGTCTGAGATCGTTCAAGTTCGATCCGGTCGGCCCCGGGGAAAAAAGATCACCCGTAGCCTCGAAAAAGCACTTGGAATTGTGGCTCTCCAGACATGCGCCGGCATCCATGCCGGCTGACTTCGCTTTTGATAATACGTCTGGTGTCACGATGGCTCCGGCGACACCGGAAACGCCGTCCGACCCGTCGGTGTCTGCGGCAAATGCCCAGATTCGCGGATGACCTTTTACGGCGTCGGCAAAACCGAGCGCAAACTCCAAATTCGGGCCACCGACGCCGGTTCCCGAGTGGGTAACGGTGACTTCCCCACCAGAGACCAGCAAAATCGGCTGTTCAGTTGATTCCCTTGCCAGCGCAATCGCGCGCGCGCCCAGATCTCTCGCGGCAGCAACCGCCTCACCTTCAATCGCGTCACCTAGGTTGGTCACGCTGCATCCCGCCCGCACGGCACGTTTAACTACCGCTTCCAACAGGTCCGCCGGGCGCAGAACAAGTGTATTGATAATCCACTCCGGCAATGTCTTTGGCGTCTCATACTCACCCGCTTCAAGCCGGCGCCGCACGGCGCTGGGGAGATCTATGCCGTACCTGTCCAAAACGTCTAGTGCGTCTGAGGATGTTGTCGGGTCCGGGGCGGTTGGGCCGGAGCCAATAACGGACAGATCGTCTCCGACCACATCGGAAACAATAAGGTTGGTCATCCGCTTGGCACGGGCAAACACGGCAAATTTGCCGCCTTTGACATTCGAGAGATGCTTACGCACCGTATTCAGAGCCGAAATGGGCGCGCCGCAAGCAAGAAGTCGCTTGGAAACGATCTGTTTTTCCTGGAGTGAGAGTCCGTCCACCGGCGACACCAGCAGCGCCGACGCCCCGCCGGACCACAAGCCAAGCACTTGCGTGTCCTGCGGCGCGTTCTCGATTAACCCGACAAGGGATGCGGTGGCGGCCTGACCACGCCCGTCAGGAACCGGATGAGAGGCTTCAACGACCTCTATGGCGCCTGCGTCAGCGCCATATCCGTCGGGTACAATCACCCGGCCCGCGACAGACTCTCCCCAAACACCCGTGACGGCCACGGCCATGCGCGCAGCAGCTTTCCCCGCTCCGACGACCAACACGCGCCCAGGTTGGGCATCAGGCAAAGCCTCGGCCACAGCCGTGCCGCACGCAACGTCCGCCAAGCCATCGCGATACAGAGATATCAGGAATTCACGAGGATCAATAATTTGTGCACCTTTGCGTTAGAAGTAGCGCCAGCCTATTTTAACTGGGCAAAACCGCCGATTGCGATAGGGTTGCTGAATGAGGAACACACATGCCTGACACTGCCCTGCTGGCGCCGGAAAAATTCCAGGATCCGATGGAAACGGCCGACGGCAAAGCGCGCGCGTGTGTCAAATTCGGCGCCCTTACGACGCTGTGGATTAATACCGGCACCTTGTGCAATTTGACCTGCCGGAATTGCTACATTGAGTCGTCGCCGACTAATGACGCGCTCGTTTATATCTCGCGCACCGAGGTGCAGAGCTATCTGGACGAGATTGACGGCATGGGGATGGGCCAGGTTGAGATCGGATTTACCGGCGGCGAACCGTTCATGAATCCTGAAATCATCGGCATGCTGGAAGATGTTATGGAGCGCGGCCACAGCGCGCTTGTGCTGACCAACGCCATGAAACCGATGCACAAAGTCAAGGAGCGCCTGCTGGCGCTTCATGCCGCCTTTCCCGGAAAGATGACCATACGTGTATCTCTCGACCACCACTCGCCAAGCGGCCACGAGCAGGAACGCGGAGACCGCACCTGGCAAGCCGCCATCAAGGGCCTTACATGGCTGGGCGAGAACGGATTCGATATCCATGTCGCCGGCCGAACCTTTATGGACGAGGACGAACACCAAGCGCGCGCCGGCTACGCGCAGCTCTTCTCGGATCTCGGCTTGAGCGTTGATGCGCAAAGCCCGGCGGAATTGATTCTCTTCCCCGAAATGGACGAAACGCGCGACGTTCCGGAAATTACAACGGAATGCTGGGGCATACTGAACGTCGACCCGGCGTCCATAATGTGTGCATCCTCGCGCATGGTGATCAAACGCAAAGGCGCCCTCACCCCGACCGTGGTCGCGTGCACCCTGTTGCCTTACGACAGGGAATTTGACCTCGGCGGCAACCTTGCAACGGCTTTCGAGCCCATTCAGCTCAATCATCCGCACTGCGCCCGGTTTTGCGTCCTGGGCGGCGCGTCGTGTTCATCGGGATAAAGAAAAATGAGTTCTGTTGTCAGTCCTTCCGTACTTCATCCCTTGTTTCGCGCGCCGAGCGTCCTCTTGGATCTAGTCCAAACCGGCGAAACAATTACCGTCGACGCCCACGCATCGTTGTTCCGTGAAGGCGATCCGGTTCAATACCTGTACTGCGTCGCGGAAGGCACCATGGTGCTCAGCCGCTACAGCGTTGCCGGTGAACGCCAGATTATGGCCTTCCTTTTTCCCGGCGATTTCCTCGGGATCACCTTCGAAAAAACGTTCAGCCTCGGCGCCGAGACATTGACCAAGACCACGCTGCTGAGGCTGGAGCACTCGATTTTGGAAGACAAGGCCGCGCACGACCCCGAGGTTTGGCGTGCCTTGAGCGAAGTGACGTGGCGCTTCCTAAGAGGTTCCATGGAGCTGACCTTTACCATCGGCCGTAAAAGCGCGGCGAGCCGGCTGGCGTCGTTCCTCATTTACCTCGCGTTGAGGCAAGGCGGTTATCTTCACCCCGCGGCAGAAGTGAACCTGCCTATGAGTCGTCAAGACATCGGTGATTTTCTCGGCCTGACGATTGAGACCGTAAGCCGCAGCTTCACAAAGTTGAAGGAACGCGGCTGCATCGCCTTACCGACGACCGACAAGGTCGACATCGTCAACTTCGAATTATTGCGTGAAAATGCCGATATCGTTGACTGACAAAACGCAAATTCAGAGGACAGCACCTTGCCGAGCGTCTTGATAACGGGAGCGGGCGGACACGTCGGTTTTGCCCTCACCAACAAGTTCTGCAGCGAAGGCTGGACGGTCTACGCCACGTGCCTGCCGCAGGATCGGTCCGACAGCCTTGTTGCGCTTGCCGATAACTCGCAAGGACGGGTGCGCATTTTCGACTTAGATGTCACCGCGCCGGGCGATATTGCGCAGGTCGCGGAAGCGCTCAAGGGCAAGCCCATCGACGTTTTGTTCAACGTGGCCGGCTTGACGGTTCATGGCGACCTGGAATTTGGCAAGACGGACTACGCGATGTGGGATAAGCATTTCGCCATCAACACAATGGGGCCGATGCGCATGTGCGAAGCTTTCGCCCCTCATGTTCTGGACAGCGAACACAAGGTCATGATGACGATTTCGAGCCGCGTCGGGGCCAATCCGAAGTATGGCTTCGTCGGCTACCGGGCGACGAAATCGGCCGTCAGTCAGGTTATGTTCCAAGTTCACCTGGCTCTGCGCGACAAGGGCGTGATCGCTTGCGCCTGTCATCCCGGCTGGGTCGCAACCGCGAACAATCAGAACAAGGGCGCACTGACGCCAGACGAAAGCGCGGCGATGCTGTTCGGCGTGGTCACCAGCCTTACTCCGGACGACGGCGGCAAATTCTTCGACCCGGACGGCACGACTCTGCCGCTGGTCACGCAACAGCTGGACGCGAAACCCTACGGCATGAGCTGACGCTCAAGCGCAGCGACCCGCCGGCCACACGCGTAAGGCCGGAATCTCCCTATTCCGCAGGCGCGGCGGACTCGCTTGGGACACTCGCATACCCCAGGCGAATGTTAAGCGCTGACGCCGTAAAGTAGATCACAGCATAGGCAATCATGGAGACAAGCAGGCCGAGCAGTGATGGTATGAGCATCTCCGGCAGGTCAATCAGACCGAATGTCACGCCATAAGCCACGGCTGCGCCGATGGCGTAAGACAGAATGGCGCCCAGATTCCATGTGTGCAGGCGCGGCAGGTCATCCGGGTTATAGCGGCCTTTGTGGACGAGGTAATAATCGACGATCATCGGCCCGATCAGCGGCGGCACCAGCACGGCGAGAATGTTGATCCACTCAAGGAAGTATTGATAGATGCCGAGACCGAGGATGGTGCCCAGCGTGCCCCATATAACGACCATGACTCGCTTGGGCCGCTTGAACACAGCCGATGTCTGAATCACGGGCAGGTACAGATTGGCATCTCCCGTCGTCCACAGCGCGAGGCTCATGCCGATCAAGCCGATCCCGCCGATGATGAATCCCTGCTGCAGCAAGTACGTTGTGAAATCCGGCGAGCCGGAAACAACGCCGCCGAGCGCCCCGACGATTTGCAGGAACCACTGCGCGACGATCATGACGATGAACGGAATGGCGAGCGCGACCCACGCCTTCTTAGCAAACCGCGTGTACTCCGCCATGACCACGGCACCGACGATCCAGGAGCCGACAACGAGATTCACCGCAGTCGCAAAGGAGATCGGGTTGGCCGCCGCGGTTTCACGTGAAACTTCAAGGAATGCGGCGCTGCCTCCGGCCTGATCGACGTTCAGATAAATTGCGTACAGTCCAACGAGCACGAGGATGGCAACCGACGGAACACTGACTCTCTCAATACCCTTGACGCCGAAGTAGGTCGTCACGGTGAACAGCACACCGCCGAAGATCGCCGCAGCGTAAAACGCCGGGCTGGAATCCGACTGCGCCCAGGCTTGTCCGAACGCGCCGACGACGATGCCCTGCCAGCCGGTCGTCAGCAGCGCGAGAAAGATGATCGGCAGATACACGCCGACCCGGCCGTAAATGAATTGGTACAGGAGTCCGGAGTTGCACGCCGTCTTGTAGCCTATGTAGGCCGCAAGCCCGCCGATGACGAAGTTGATCGTATTGCCGAGGAACGACGCGGCGACAAGGTCGGGCCAGAACGGCACGCCGGCGCCGAGCTGTCCGCCGGTCAAGAGTCCGGTAATGAGAAAGCCCCAGCCGAATGCCAGGGTCAGCATCGGCAACGTTTCCTGGCGCTGTTCTGGCCTGACCGGCGCGAACGGATTATCGGCCGTCTTGGCTTCCTCAGCTTCGTCGAGCGTCCACCACTCTTTGATTTTGTCCATCATGGCCCTACCCCTGAATTGTGTGGTCATATTAGCGCCTGCGGCATCCGCGATTGCAAGCCCCCGGAGGACCCTTGACCGACGAAAGTCAGAGAGCGACTACGCCCGAAATGCCGGCCGCGACGGACCGGGGCATGGTGCCGACGCTGAACAACAAAGGCTTCATGTCGACCTCGCTCGATCCTGTGTCCGCGGCGTTCGCGCTTTATGCCGGGCAGGCCGGAGGCTGGAGCCTCGACCTGGGCTGCGCCTACGGAATCGCGACCCTGGCCGCGCTCGAACGCGGCGCGCACGTCGTTGCCTGCGACATGGAACCGGGACATGTCCAGGTGCTGTGCGACAGGGTCCCTGCCGCGCAGGCAGACCGCCTACGTGCTGCCGTCGCGGAGATGCCGGTCCTCGCGTTTGCGCCGGGCGCGTTCACGGCGGTGCTGTGTTCACGCGCGCTGCATTTCCTCGATGGCGCCGGTGTGACGGCCAGTATCGCAGGCATAGCGGACTGGCTGGCGCCGGGCGGCAAGGCGTTTCTGGTAGCCGACACGCCCTACACGGGCTTCTGGGCCAAAGGCGCAGAGGACTACGAACGGCGCAAGGCCGATGGCGACCCGTGGCCCGGCTTCATTCCGGATGTGACTGTGTACCTGCCGGACGCGGCGCGCTCGAAGAACACCATGCGCCACCTCAACCCGATGGATCCCGACACGCTCGCCCGGGTGTGCCGGGAGGCCGGGCTGACCGTCGAACACGCGGACTTCTCTGGCCGCCCGGATCAGCCCGGCGCGCGCACCCATGCGGGAGTCATCGCCGCCAAGCCGGGCTGAAATATATTGCGGCGGGGACTCCGCGCGGAACGAGCCCATGCCCGCACCGCGCAAGTCGCATATCGGCGAAATCTACCAATAGAATCAGCACGTTATTTTTGAAACATTCGAGCCCATGCACGCCGGGTTTTCACCAGCGGGTGAACGTTTTCCCAGCGAAACTGCCGGCGCACAAGCGGTAGCCCCATCTGTCAGGTTGATGCGATACTCCGCGCCAAAGGAGAACAATATGCCAAGACCCCATACGGAATTCATTCACGCCCAGGACCTCGACTGGCGCACCGGCGTATGGCCGGGCGCGCTCAGCGGCGTCGGCTGCAAGATCCTGAGCGAAGACACGGCAACCGGCGCATGCTCGACGGTCCTACAGTATCCGGCGGGATGGGCGCAGAAAGATGCACTCCACTTCGGCGCCGACCACGAATTCCTGGTGCTCGACGGGTCGATCTCGATCAACGGTCAGGACTACCCGTTCGACAGCTATGGCTATTTGCCGGCGGGTTTCACGCACGACAACTGGCATACGGACGGCGGTGCGGTGGTGCTGTCGTTTTTCTCCGGCACACCGGAGGCCACGCCCGGCCCGGGCAACACGACCTCGGACGCGATCCCGTATCTGTATCTGCACGACATGAAATGGACGACAGCGGATGTGGATCCGGACCTCGATTTCCTGCGCATTGCCCATAAGGTGCTGCGCAAAGACGAAGACAGCGGCGAGACGACCCTGCTGCTGAACTGCGGCGCGCAAAGCCATCCCGAAGGCTGGACCGAAGCGGCGCTGGCGCACCCGTGCGTCGAGGAAATGTTTCTGTTGTCCGGCGATATCATTGCCGAACGCGGTATCATGCATGCAGGCTGCTATTTCTGGCGGCCGGCCAACATCTGGCACGGACCGTTCGGATCACGAAACGGCAATGTGTGTCTGATCCGCTTTATGGAGGGCCACCACGTCAACAACTGGGGCGATGAGAAACTGCCCTTCAGCCTGACACCGGATTACAATCCTGATTTGCCGGATCACTTTTCGCATTTGGCGAACAAGCCGTTCTCTCCACCGACGCCGTATTAAACAGGTCTTTCGCCATGCTGCCGCTGCCAGACTACGACTTTCTACCGACGGGCACACACGACGAGGAAGCGCGGGAAAACTTCTGCCGGAAACTGGCCGTCAAGCTGGCCGCCGACGTGCGGCCGCCCTTGAAGACCCTTTACGAGACCGAGGTGGAACCGGCGCTGACTGCCGAGCTCAACCGCGCGCCAAATTTCCGGGAAATCGCCAAGGCCATGCGCGGCCGCACCGAGGCCCAGCTGTGGTATCGCCTGCGCACAGACAATCAAGACCGAATGTACGCCGTTTCAGGGCCGATGGTGCGGCGCCAGGCGGAAAAGCTTGTCGGCCGCGCCAACGCCATATCCGGCGCATGCGGCTCGCTGACCCTGAACCCTGAATTGCCGATGCCGCGCTACCTGACGGAACTCGACATCCACCGCAAACCGGGCGGTTACCATGCTGAATATGTCCCGGACGACATTTCCGCCGGTGCTCAGTACGACCGCACAATTGCCGTGCACAACATGGGCAGCCAGGGCATCAACAACGACGATCCAGCCCGCAGCATCGCAGCCTGGATTAAAGAAACGTATCCTGACCTTAAGCCGAAGCGCATCCTCGATCTTGGCTGCACCATCGGCAATAACACGCTGCCGTACAAAGAAGCCTTTCCCGACGCTCAAGTGATCGGGGTGGACGTCAGCGCCCCGTGCCTGCGCTATGCCCATGCCCGCGCCTGCGCCCTCGGCATCGATGTCGATTTCGTACAGGCGAACGCGGAATCCCTGGACTTCGAAAGCGGGTCTTGCGATCTCATCGTCTCGCGCATCTTGCTGCACGAAACATCCGCCGCCGCGCTGCCGAAAATCATCAAGGAATGTCATCGCCTGCTGCGGCCGGACGGCGTCATGCTGCACTGTGACGCACCACAGTTCGATGCGCTGACGCCGTATCAGGCCTCGATGCGCGATTGGGACGCGACCTGCAATAACGAACCGTTCATGCTGACCGTGTATTCGATGTCGCTTCAGGATCTGTACGCGGACCAGGGCTTCGATCGTGACAGCTACGTTCAGGAGTTCGTTCCCGGCCTGTTCATCGAACAGCAGCAGGTCGATCCCAACGCGACACCGGGCTTCAGCAATTCGTACTTCGTCACCGGCGCGCAGAAGCGCTGAGCCATCTGTTACTCCGCCGCCTGCCGGGCGGACTCCGCATAGGGAATATAGACTGTAAATACGGTCTCGCCCGGACGGCTGGTCACGTCGATGGACCCGCCCCATTCCCGCACCAAGCCCGCAACGACCGACAAACCTAGCCCGGTGCCCCGCCCCATAGCCTTGGTGCTGAAGAAGGGATCGAAAATCTTATCCGCCGTATCCTGTTCGAGCCCCGGTCCGTCGTCCGCGACCGTGAAATACCCGTATCGCCCCGGCAAGATGGACCGTCTGTCGGCGTCGCTGGGGTAAAGGACGACCGTCCCCGTCGAGATCGAGATCGTTCCCGTATCGCCAAGCGCATCGGCTGAATTGCGGACCAGGTTGATCAACACCTGGTGCAGCCCGCCCTGATTTGCCGCCACGGCGATGTCCGCCGGTGAGTCGGGACCACTGAGTGCGATGGCCGGCGGCAATGTGGGACCAATAATATCCAATCCTTCTTGAAGAGCTGAATTGAGATCAACCGCGTTTGGAACGCGGCGCCCTTCGCGCGCGAAGGTCAGAACATCCTGGACGATGCGAACGGCCTGCTGGGACGCCGAATAAATTTTACCGAAATACCCCTGCGCCTGGCTGATCTTGGGGTCCTCCGTTTCGCCCATGGACGAATAGACGATGACAGGCTGTAAAAGGTTGTTGATTTCATGAGCCATGCCGCCAGCCAGCCGGGCAAGCGCATCGCTCTTGCTGCGCTCCAATTCGACGATCCTCTTGTTGTGCTGCTCGGTGACGTCTGTCCCCGCGCCCCGGAACCCGAGAAATTCTCCGTCCGCCCCGAACCGGGGATTGCCCGAGATGCGCAGCCAGCTGATCGAACCGTTTTTGTTGCGAACGGGCAGCGTCAAATTACGGAAGGGATCGCGCCGGGCGATGGCTTGGCGCACGACTGACCGGTCGCCCTCGCCCTCCCGGGTGTCGACAAAACCGCGGCCCAGGTCACGCTCCGGTACGTCGAAGTCTGGGTTGTTGTTGCCGGTGTCGAAGACCGCCAATTCGTTTGCCGCGTTTGTTTCCCAAATGAAATCGCTGATGCATTCCGTAATATCGCGCAACCGGGCTTCGCTTTCGCGCAGCGTGATCTCGTTGTGGCGGGCATTGGTGACGTCCTGGGCAACCCCGAACGATTTGACGGCCACACCGTTTTCGTCGCGTATCACCTTCCAGGCATAGACGATGTCTCGAATCTGTCCATCGCTGGGACGCAGGATTCGCGCTTCTAGATGTCCGCTTTGCGGCGGAGAATCGTAATGATTCACCCGGTTGCGGACCGCGCCGCGGGCGTCGTTAACGACCAAATCCAGAAAAGTCTGCCGGCTGGGGGTGAACGTATCGGGCGAGACACCGTGAATCTTGTACATATTGTCGGCCCAGACGAACGCGTCTGAGAGAATATCGCGTTCGAAGTGGCCGATACCAGCGAGGCGTTGGGATTCCTCCAAACTTCGTTCCCGAAGCAACAGCGTTTTTCGGCTAACCTCTTCCCGATGAATTTGCCGGCTGATCCAGAACGTTAGGGTGATAATGATCAGCGACGCGGCCAGGACGACAAGGATTGATGTCCGTGACCGGTCCCGCCACGGCGCCAGAACGCCATCGAGCGAGTGATCAACCGCGAGCACCAGCGGCCAGCCGTCAACCGAGCGATACGATAGGATGCGCACATCTCCGATGGTCCGAGACGGAGCTTGGTACGTGCCGAACTGGTTTTCCGGCAGGTGCGACTGAAACAACTGGGCATTCGAAAAGGACTGGTCAACCGAGTCTTGCCGGAATGGATAGGAGAACAACAGTCTGCCGTCGTCATGGAACAGTACGACGGCATTGTTGCCCTCCGGGAGCACTTCAGAGAACAGATCAAGGAACGTACTCAAGGCAGTGTCGACGTAGACGACACCAAGCAACGCGTCATCGGGAGTCCGCAGCGGACGGGTGAGCGGGACGATCCGCAGGTCCGAGAACACGCTGACGTGGGGCGGGGCTATGAACAGGTCTCTGTCGCTGCGACCCCTATGGACGGCGAAGGGCGCCCAGGCCGACACGTCGAGGGGCGCATCGTACAGACTCGGCTGCACGCCGTCTCTGCGAACCACAGACACAGGAATCCTGCCGTCGGGACGGATGAAGGTAATCGAGTTTATGAAGGGCCTTTCCGTGAGTATGTCGTACCAGCGCTGCACCGAAAGGTCAGACGGATTGCCGTCGGCCGTCAGCGCATTCAGGGTGACCGAGCCGACATTGTCCGCAACCAGTTCCGCTGACTGAACAACGCCTTTCACGCTGGCCTCAAGCGTGAGTGCCAGCTGCTGGGTAGAGTCTTCGGCGGCCTCAATGACGGAGCTGCGGTCGCGCAGAATTTGCAGGGTGACGCCGGCGAACAGTGTCGCGATCGCAACGAATGCAATCGACCACACTTTCATTTGCGCACTGGACAGGCTCAGCCGTTTCACCCTCGTCCCCTCTTACCGAACGGCCCCACCGGAACCGCGCAGTCTTGCCCGCACCGCGAATAGAGATAACTTTGGCCAATAATTGCCGCACGCTCAAGCCGCGGGGCCCTTTTTGGCCGGCCCCCCGGCAGTTAATCTGCGCTCCGGCTGGTGGATTGGGGAGCGGGGAGATCGACATGGCAGAGCAATCGGCGACGGCAACAGGGGCTGAACCGCCTTATCCCAGTCCGGCGTACAGTTGGTACGTCGTTGTGGTGTTGATGCTGGCCTACGTCTTTGCCTTCCTCGACCGCCAGATTTTGGCTCTACTCGTCGATCCGATCAAACGCGACATTGGCGTAACCGATTTCCAAATGAGCCTGTTGCTGGGGCCGGCGTTCGCGTTTTTTTACGTCACACTGGGCATTCCCATCGGCCGCCTCGCCGACCGCAAGAGCCGGCGCACGATTATCGGCATTGGCGTCGCGATTTGGAGTTTGATGACGGCCGCCTGCGGACTGGCGAAGACATTCACTCAGTTGTTTATCGCCCGCGTCGGCGTCGGCATCGGCGAAGCCACGTTGCAGCCCTGCGCCGCTTCCGTGCTGAGCGACTACTTCCCGCGCGAGAAACGCGGCCGCGCGATCAGCGTGTATTCCATGGGACTGGGCATCGGCGCCGGGCTGGCATTGGTGCTGGGCGGTCAGGTGATCGCCGCCATCTCGGACGGGCCGTCGCTGACCCTGCCTTTGATCGGTGAGATTTACGGCTGGCAGATCGTCTTTCTGGTGGTCGGCCTGCCCGGCCTGATCGTCGCGGCGATGATGTTCACCGTGAAGGAACCTTACCGGCGCGACCGCATCCGGGTCGGCGGGGAAGTGCAGCAGGAACTGAGCATCCGCGAAGTGCTGGCGTTTCTGATGACTCACCGGCGCACTTACGGCAGTCATTTTTTCGGGCTGTCGGTGATGAGCATCATCGGCAACGCGTATCTAGCGTGGATTCCGACGGTATTCATCCGCTCCTGGGGCTGGGGCATTGCCGAGATCAGCCTGTATTACGGGCTGGTGGTCAGCATTGGCGGCATTGTCGGCGTCAACTTGGGCGGCTGGATGGGCGACACCATGTACAAGCGCGGCATTAAGGACGGCCACATGCGCGCGGCGCTGATCGGTACGGTGATGCTGGTGATCGCAGCGGTGCTGGTGCCGCTGATGCCGACTCCGTGGCTCGGCATCCTGCTGCTGATCCCCCATGCGATTGGCTCGGGCATTCCGACGGCCTGCGGACCGACAGCGTTGATGATGGTGACCCCCAATCAAATGCGCGGCCAGGTGTCCGCCGTTTACTGGTTTGTGATCAGTATGCTCGGCCTGATGATCGGACCGACCACCGTCGCGTTGGCGTCGGACCTGATCTTCGACGGGCCGCAGGACATCCGCTACGCCCTGTCCCTGGTCAGCGGCGTTGTCGGCCTTGGCGTGTGGCTGCTCATTTATAATCTGAAGCCGTATCGCCAGAGCGTGATCGAGGCCGAAAACTGGAACGCCACGGCGGCGTAAGAGCGCGATGCGCTTGTGTGCCACCGCGAAAGCGGGAACACTGTCCTCCTGACAGGTTCATGAGCGGAATGACCACAGCGATGAGTGACAGCACAGCACCGGCGGCAGCCGCTCAGGACACGCCGTACCCCAACGAGCGCTACGCCTGGTACGTGACCACCCTGTTGCTGATCGCGTATATCCTGTCTTTCATCGACCGGCAGATCATGAGTCTGCTGATCGAGCCGATCAAAGCCGATCTGGATTTGACCGACGGCCAGATCGGCCTGCTGCTTGGCCCGGCCTTCGCGATTTTTTATGTCACACTGGGCATTCCCATCGGCTGGGTGGCCGACCGCAAGAGCCGGCGCGTGCTTATCGGAGCCGGCATCGCCTTTTGGAGCGTGATGACGGCGGCCTGCGGCCTGGCCCGCAATTTCCCTCAGTTGTTTCTGGCGCGCATCGGTGTCGGCGCTGGAGAGGCGGTACTGACTCCAAGCGCACTCTCATTGATCAGCGACTACTTCCCGCAAAAGAAACGCGCCCGCGCCGTCAGTCTGTACATGTGCGGCATTTCGCTTGGATCGGGTCTTGCCAATCTGCTTGGCGGGCCGCTGATCGCCACGCTGTTGTCGATGCCGCCCCTGCACCTGCCGGGCTACGGGGACCTGGCGGCGTGGCAGTCCGCGTTTTTGATCGTCGGTCTGCCCGGCCTGTTGCTGGCCGCGATGATGGCGACCGTGAAGGAACCTCTGCGCCGCGGCATGGTGTCCGTCGAACGCCGCCAAGGGGGCACATCGACCGACCTCGACTTTAAGCAAAGCATGGCGTTCATCGGCAAGCGCTGGAAAGCATACGGCAGTCTGTTTTTCGGCATGTCGGTGGTGACTTTGGTTGGGTACACGGGCTTCTGGAACGCGCCTTTGTTCCAGCGCACGTGGGGCTGGGATATCGGCACCATCGGCATCGCGCTCGGCACCGCGGGCTTGATCTTTGGCCCGCTCGGCGCGAATGGCGGCGGCTGGATCGCCGACACCTTCACCAAGCGCGGCCTGAAGGACGGACCGATGCGGGGGATGTACTACGGCGTCATCCTGACGGTGGTCACCAACATCGCCTACCCGCTGATGCCGTCGGGCGAATGGGCGATGGTGATCTACGTCCCCTCCATTCTGGGCGGGGCGATGGCGTCGGCCTGCGGAGCCGCCGCCGTGGTGCATATCGCCCCAAATCAAGTGCGCGCCCAGGCCACGGCGATTTACTGGCTGATCATCAATGTCGTCGGCCTGCTGCTTGGTCCGACATCGGTCGGTTTCCTGACCGACATGCTCGGTGATCCATCACAGTTGCGTTACGCGATGGCTGTCGTGCCGTTCGTGGTCGGTATACCGGCGATTCTGCTGATCATCTGGGGGCTGAAGCACTACGCCGCTGCCGCCGAGGAAGCCCAGGCCTGGGCGGAAAAAGCCTGAGCGGAGGCGATTCGCTGCCCATCTGCCGAACGGTTTGCGCTGTCCGCGGGCGATTGAATAGGCCTCTTGGATAGGTATTGTCTGGCGGGACTCGGCACCCCAAGTTTGCGGTGACGCGCCGGGCCTGAAATGTGCTACCCAAAAGGGAACGGCGCAAAGCCCGAAGGTTTGAAAGGTTATGAGATGACGGCGTTCTTGCCGGACCGGTATATGGATCAGGAAGCCAAGTTCCGCATCGGACAGGTCGTGCGCCACCGCCTGTTTCCGTTCCGCGGTGTGATTTTTGACGTCGACCCGGAATTCAACAACACCGAAGAGTGGTGGGAGTCGATCCCGGAGAACGTGCGGCCGCGCAAGGACCAGCCGTTCTACCATGTCTTCGCCGAGAACGAGTCGTCGCACTACGTCGCTTACGTCTCGCAGCAAAACCTGCTGGAAGACGAAACCGGCGATCCGGTGATGCATCCCGACATCCCCGAATATTTCGAGGAAGTCGACGACGGCATCTACGTCCTGCACGACACATTCAAGAACTGAACACCTAAATTTATGGGTGCACTCGTTACTGAGCGCACCCCAACACGCGAAAGAGGAGACGCGCACAATGACGATCAGCAATGGTGACAAAATGCCCCAGGGCAACTTCAAGGTTCTGACCGACGACGGGGTCAAGGACGTCTCAACGGACGATCTCTTTTCGGGGAAGAAAGTGGCACTGTTTTCGGTGCCCGGCGCGTTTACGCCGACGTGCTCGAACCAGCACCTGCCGAGCTACCTGAAGAACTACGACCAGATCAAGTCCAAGGGCTTCGACACCATCGCCTGCATGGCGGTCAACGACGCGTTCGTCATGAAGGCCTGGGGTGCGGACCGTGGCGTCGGCGACAAGATCATGATGCTGGCCGATGGCAACGGCGACTACACCAAGGCGCTCGGCCTTGAATTGGACGCGACCGGTTTCGGCCTGGGTACGCGTGGCAAGCGCTTCTCCATCGTCGTCAATAACGGCGTGGCGGAGCAGGTCAATATCGACGAAGGCGGCTACGACCTGACCAGCGCGGAAAAGACCTGCGGCATCTAAACTCCGTACTTCGCTCAAACGCAGCGGCGGCGCCG
>JAYQVH010000026.1:0-33358 GCA_038148375.1 Rhodospirillaceae bacterium
CGCGAAGGCGGACGTACCGTCGGCGCCGGCGTCGTCGCTAAAATTATCGAGTAGGAAACTTAAGCCACGGCACCCCGCGTTCGGGGTGCCGTTTCTTTCAGGAATGGACCGATGCTAGACAGTCAAAATATCCGCATCCGCCTCAAGGCGTTCGACCATCGCGTGCTCGATCAGTCGATCCGCGAGATTGTGTCGACAGCGAAGAGAACGGGTGCCCAGGTCCGCGGGCCCATTCCGCTGCCTACGCGTATCGAAAAATTTACGGTTAACCGGTCTCCGCACATCGACAAGAAGTCGCGCGAGCAGTTTGAAATCCGCACCCACAAGCGTCTCCTCGACATCGTCGATCCGACGCCGCAAACCGTGGATGCGCTGATGAAACTGGATCTCGCGGCCGGCGTCGACGTGGAAATCAAGCTTTAGGATCAGACTGATGCGTACCGGTCTTGTTGCACAAAAGCTGGGAATGACCCGCGTCTTCAACGACGACGGGCAGCATGTGCCTGTCACCGTTCTGAAGATCGACGGTGTTCATGTCGTTGCTCAGCGCACCGCCGAAAAGGATGGTTATTCGGCCCTCCAGCTCGGTATCGGGACGGCGAAAACCCGTCGTATGTCAAAGGCGCTGCGCGGCCACTTTGCGAAAGCCAAAGTCGAGCCCCGCAAGAAGCTCGTTGAGTTCCGGGTCGACCCTGAAAACATGGTCGATGTGGGTGCCGAGTTGTCTGCCGAGCACTTTGTTGTCGGGCAAATGGTCGATGTGACCGGCACCTCTATCGGTAAGGGGTTCGCCGGCGGCATGAAGCGCCATAACTTTGGCGGTCTCGAAGCGACCCACGGCGTGTCGGTCTCTCACCGCAGCCATGGCTCCACCGGCCAGTGTCAGGACCCGGGCAGGGTGTTTAAGGGCAAGAAAATGGCCGGACACTTGGGTGACCACCGCACCACGGTGCAGAACCTCGAAATCGTGTCCACGGACGCGGAACGCGGTCTGGTTCTGGTAAGGGGCGCGGTCCCTGGTTCCGATAAGGGCTATGTCCTGATCAAGGACGCCGTGAAAAAGGCGATGCCTGAAGGCTTGCCGCTTCCTGCGGCGCTGAAGTCGGCCGGAGCCGCTCCGGCTGAAGAGGCTCCCGCTGAAGAGGCTCCCGCTGACGACGCCCCTGCTGGAGAGGCCGAAGCGCCCGCAGCGGACGCCGGCGAAAAGGACGCTGAATAATGAAGTGCGATATCATCAATCTCGATAGCAAGAGCGTTGGCTCGGTCGAACTGGCCGATACGATCTTCGGCCTCGACGTGCGCGAAGACCTGTTGCAGCGCGTCGTGCGCTGGCAAATGGCGAAACGCCAGGCTGGCACGCACAAGACCAAGACGCTCGGTGAAATCAGCGGCACGACCGCCAAACCGTTCCGCCAAAAGGGAACCGGCCGCGCCCGTCAGGGCTCGACCCGTGCGCCGCAAATGCGGGGCGGCGGCAAGGCGTTCGGTCCGGTTGTGCGCAGTCACGCCCATAGCCTGCCGAAGAAGGTCCGCAAGCTGGGCCTGAAGACGGCGCTGTCGGCCAAAGCCAAATCCGGTGATCTGATCGTCATCGACGAAGCGAAGTCCGACGGCAAGACCAAGGCCCTGGCCGCGCAAATCAAGAAGCTTGGCTGGACCTCGGCGTTGATCATCGACGGCGCGGAACTGAACGAGCAGTTCTGCCTCGCCGCGCGCAACATCATTGGTGTCGACATTCTGCCTGAACAGGGCGCCAACGTGTACGACATCCTGCGCCGCCAAAAGCTGGTTCTGACCAAGGCCGCGGTGGAAAAGCTTGAGGAGCGTTTGAAATGAGCGCCGACAGCCAAGCAATGGAAAAACTTTACGACGTGATTGTCGCGCCCTTGATCACCGAAAAGGCGACGATGGGCTCGGAATTCAATCAGGTCGCCTTCCGCGTGCCGATGTGGGCCACCAAGCCGCAGATCAAGAAAGCGGTGGAGACCCTGTTCAAGGTCGACGTCAAGAACGTCAACACCTCGATTCAGAAGGGCAAAGTGAAACGCTTCCGCGGAGAAATCGGCAAGCGCAACGACACCAAGAAAGCAATTGTCACGCTGGCCGAAGGCCACTCCATCGACGTGACGACGGGACTGTAGAATTATGGCACTTAAATCCTACAAGCCGATGACCAACGGGATGCGGGGTCTTGTCCTCGTCGATCGTTCGGATCTGTACAAAGGCGCGCCGGTCAAAGCGTTGACCGAAGGCCTGACCAAGTCGGGCGGACGCAACAACCACGGCCGTATGACCGTACGTCATATCGGCGGCGGTCATAAGCGCCGGTACCGCAAGATTGATTTCAAGCGGACCAAGTTCGACGTACCGGCGACGGTCGAGCGTCTTGAATATGACCCGAACCGTACCGCATTCATCGCGCTGATTAAGTATGACGACGGCGAGCAGGCGTACATTCTGGCGCCGCAGCGTTTGCAGGTTGGGGATCAGGTGGTGGCGTCCGAATCCGCCGACATCAAGCCCGGCAATGCGATGCCGCTGAAGAACATGCCGGTCGGCACCATCATCCACAACATCGAGATGAAGGCCGGTAAGGGCGCGCAATTGGCGCGGTCCGCCGGCTGCTACGCGCAGCTGATCGGTAAAGACGGCGGATATGCGCAGCTGCGCCTGTCCTCCGGCGAGCTGCGTCTGGTTCGCGGTGAGTGCATGGCGTCGGTCGGTGCTGTGTCGAACCCGGACAATCAAAATATCAAACTCGGCAAGGCGGGCCGCAAGCGCTGGATGGGTGTTCGCCCGACCGTGCGCGGTGTCGTCATGAACCCGGTTGATCACCCGCACGGTGGTGGTGAAGGCAAGACGTCCGGTGGGCGTCATCCGGTTACCCCGTGGGGTAAGCCGACCAAAGGTAAGAAAACGCGGTCCAACAAGCGCACGGACGGACTCATCATGCGCAGTCGGCACTTGGCGAAGAAAAAGAGAAAGTAACGGAGGGCGCTTGTGGTTCGTTCTGTCTGGAAAGGTCCGTTCGTCGACGGCTATCTGCTGAAGAAAGCAGAAGCTGCGCGTGCGTCCGGCCGCAATGACGTGATCAAGATTTGGTCGCGGCGCTCTACGATCCTGCCGCAGTTTGTCGGCCTGACGTTCGGCGTTCACAACGGGCATAAGTTCGTGCCCGTGCTGGTGACTGAAAACATGATCGGTCACAAGTTCGGTGAGTTTGCACCGACGCGGACCTATTACGGCCACGCTGCCGACAAGAAAGCGAAGAGGAAGTAGTTATGGGTAAGCCGAGCAGAGAGCGGCGTCTCAGCGACGCCGAAGCGCGCGCCTTTTCCCGGTCGATCCGCGTCAGCCCGCAGAAGCTCAACGTTGTAGCGCAGAGCATTCGTGGCAAATCGGCGGAAGCGGCCTTGGCGCAGCTCGCCTTTTCGACGCGGCGTGTCTCTCAGGACGTCAAGCGCGTGCTTGAGTCAGCGATTGCCAATGCCGAAAACAATCATCAGCTCGACGTCGACAGCCTGGTAGTTGCCGAGGCGTACGTTGGGAAGAGCTTGACCATGAAGCGCTGGCGTCCGCGCGCCCGCGGTCGTGTCGGGCGGATCGTCAAGCCGTTTAGCAACCTCACGATCATTGTACGTGAGCGCGAGGAGGCCGTTTAATGGGTCAGAAAGTTAATCCGATTGGTCTGCGTCTGGGTATCAACCGGACCTGGGATTCGCGGTGGTATGCCGGCAAAGACAACTATGCCGACTTGCTGCACGAAGACCTGCGCATCCGCAAATACCTGAACAAGCGCCTCGCCCAAGCCGGCGTGTCGAAGATCATCATTGAGCGTCCGGCCAAGAAGGCCCGCGTCACCATTCATACCGCGCGTCCGGGTGTGGTGATCGGCAAGAAAGGCCAGGACATTGAGAACATGCGCAAGGATCTGCAGAAGATGACAGGCAATGAAGTCAGCCTGAACATCGTTGAGATCCGCAAGCCCGAGATCGACGCCCAGTTGGTGGCGGAAAATATCGCACAGCAGCTCGAGCGCCGTGTTGCGTTCCGCCGCGCGATGAAGCGCGCCGTTCAGGCGGCGATGCGTCTCGGTGCGGGCGGTATCCGGATCAATTGCGCCGGCCGTCTCGGCGGTGCGGAAATCGCGCGTACCGAATGGTATCGCGAAGGCCGCGTGCCGCTGCACACGCTACGCGCCGATATCGACTATGGCGAAGGTAGTGCGCACACCACATATGGCGTCTGCGGCGTCAAAGTGTGGGTCTACAAAGGTGACATCATGGAACACGACCCGATGGCCCAGGATCGCCGGTCACAGGATCAAGCTGCCCGCACGTAAGGCGGCAGGTGAGTTAAAGGAAGTTTGGGATGTTAAGTCCGAAGCGTACAAAATTCAGAAAGGCCCACAAGGGGCGCATTCACGGCGTCGCCCAGTCGGGTAACCAACTGAACTTCGGGGCCTACGGCCTGAAGGCGCTGCAGCCGGAGCGCGTTACGGCGCGCCAGATCGAAGCGGCCCGCCGGGCGATGACGCGTCACATGAAACGTCAGGGCCGTGTGTGGATTCGCATCTTCCCCGATGTGCCGGTGTCGCAGAAACCCGCCGAAGTGCGTCAGGGTAAGGGTAAGGGCTCGCCGGAATACTGGGCATGCCGCGTCAAGCCGGGCCGCATTATGTTCGAGGTCGACGGGGTTTCCGAAGCCATCGCGCGCGAAGCCTTTGCGCTGGCCGCTGCGAAGCTGCCGATCAAAACCAAGTTTGTCGCCCGTATCGGGGCGGAGGGCTAAGTCATGGCGAAAGCTGAAGAATTACGCGCGAAAAGCGACGACGAATTGTCGAACCGATTGCTCGAGCTGAAGAAGGAGCAGTTCAATCTGCGTTTTCAGCGGGCTTCCGGTCAGCTGGAAAACACCGCCGAATTCGGCAAGGTGCGCCGCGAAATCGCGCAGATCAAAACCATCCTGCACAGCCGCGGCGATGCCGCATCCGCGCAGGCGTAAGGAGAGAACGATGCCGAAACGTATTCTGCAAGGGGTCGTTGTCAGCGACAAACAGGACAAGACCATTGTCGTGAAGGTCGAACGCCGCGTCGCGCACCCGCTGTACAAGAAGTTCATCAAGCGCTCGAAGAAGTATGCCGCGCACGATGAAAACAACACCTGCAAGGTTGGCGACACCGTTCGCATCCGTGAATGTCTGCCGCTGTCAAAGAACAAGTCGTGGGAATTGGTTGCGGATGCAACCCAGTAACCGGGACGAGAGAACGTAGTTTAAGGACGTAATGTCATGATTCAGATGCAAACAAATCTGGACGTTGCTGATAACTCAGGGGCGCGGCGGGTTCAGTGCATCAAGGTGCTAGGCGGCTCGAAGCGCCGTTGGGCCAGCGTCGGCGACGTCATTGTCGTGTCCGTGAAGGAAGCTATTCCGCGCGGCCGCGTCAAAAAGGGCGATATCCATCGTGCCGTCATCGTGCGCACCGCCAAGGAAGTGCGCCGCCCGGACGGCACCGCGATCCGCTTTGATCGCAACGCCGCGGTGCTGATCAACAAAACGGGCGAGCCGATCGGCACGCGTATCTTCGGCCCCGTCACCCGTGAGTTGCGCTCGAAGGCGTTCATGAAGATCGTCTCGCTGGCGCCGGAGGTGCTGTAATGGCCAACAAGTTTAGAAAAGGCGACAAGGTTGTCGTTCTCGCGGGCCGCGATAAGGGCAAGACCGGTGAGATTCTTAAGGCGTTGCCGCAGGAAGCCCGTGTCATCGTGCAGGGTGTGAATATCGTCAAACGCCACCAGCGTCCGTCCCAGATGTCCGCGGGTGGTATCGATGAGCGCGAAGCGTCCATTGACGTATCCAATGTCGCCATTCTCGACCCCAAGGAAAACAAACCGACCCGTGTCGGATTCCGCACGCTCGATAACGGCACCAAAGTCCGGTTCGCGAAGCGATCCGGCGAAGTGATTGATTGAGGCTGACCATGACCGAACCGCGTTTGCGTCAACATTACAACGACGTCGTCAAGCCAACTCTTCAGGAAGCGTTCTCCTACAAGAACGTCATGGAAGTGCCGAAGCTGGAAAAGATCGTCATCAACATGGGTGTTGGTGAGGCGTCACAGGACCGCAAGAAGATCGAAGGCGCTGTGGCTGACCTGACTAAAATCGCTGGCCAGAAGCCAGTGATTACCCGGTCCAAAAAGTCGATCGCCGGCTTCAAGCTGCGCGACGGCATGATGGTCGGCACGTCGGTCACCTTGCGTCGTGCGCGCATGTACGAGTTTCTTGATCGTCTCGTGACGATCGCGCTGCCACGCGTGCGCGACTTCCGTGGCCTCAACGGCAAGAGCTTCGATGGCCAGGGCAATTACAATATGGGCCTGAAAGAACAAATCGTGTTCCCCGAAATCGACTACGACCAAGTCGACAAGATCCGGGGAATGAACATCACCATTTGCACGACGGCAAAAACCGACGCTGAAGCCAAGGCGCTTCTCGAAGGTTTCGACCTGCCGTTCCGTCAATCGTAAATCTGGGAGCTCGCTAATATGGCAAAGAAGAGCGCAGTTCAAAGGGACAAGAAACGCCGCCGCATGGCAGCGCAGCAGGCCGAACGCCGCGCCAAACTCAAGGCGCTGGTGATGGACCGCGATGCGTCTCCGGAAGAGCGTTTCGAGGCGTCTTTAAAGCTCGCCATTCTGCCGCGTAATGGTTCGAAAGTGCGCCTGCACAACCGGTGCGAGGCGACGGGCCGTCCGCGAGGTGTTTATCGCAAGTTTAAGCTCGGCCGCGTGATGCTGCGCGAACTGGCCTCGAAGGGTCAGATTCCCGGCATGGTCAAGTCGAGCTGGTAAGGAGAGACAACAGTGGCTTTATCCGATCCCATCGGCGATACACTGACACGTATCCGTAACGGCCAGCGGGCGCGCAAGACATCCGTCACCGCGCCGGCTTCGAAGCTGCGCGAGAATGTGCTGCGCGTGCTTGAGCGCGAAGGCTACATCCGCGGTTTCGAACGCTACAACGTGCGTCCGGGTATCGACGAACTGCGCATTGAATTGAAATACAACGAGGGCGAGCCGGTCATCAGCCGTATCACCCGTGTATCGAAGCCGGGCCGCCGCGTGTACGCCAAGATCAAAGATCTGCCGCGCGTCTACAACGGCCTCGGCATTTCCATCCTGTCCACGCCCCAGGGCGTGATGTCGGATCACGAAGCCCGCGACGCCAATGTCGGCGGCGAAGTGCTCTGCCAGGTATTTTAGGAACCGCTGTCATGTCACGTGTAGGAAAATATCCGGTCTCTATTCCTGACGGCGTTACCGTCACCATTGACGGCAACAAGGTTACGGCAAAGGGCAAACGCGGCGAACTCACCTACATGACGTCCGAAGAAATTGAGGCCGTCATCGCCGACAACGAAGTCTCGGTTAAGCCGAAGACCAAATCCGCGACGGCGCGTATGATGTGGGGCACCACCCGGTCTCTGATTGAAAACATGGTCGTCGGTGTCAGTGACGGTTTTACGCGGACGCTCGAAATCGAAGGCGTTGGCTACAAGGCGCAGGCGCAGGGCAAGACTCTGGTGCTGAGCCTCGGCTTTTCGCACGACGTCAACTTCCCGGTACCTGAGGGTGTCGAGATTAAGACGCCGTCGCCGACACAGATCGAAATCACCGGATCGGACCGTCAGCAAGTCGGTCAGGTCGCAGCAGTCATTCGCGCCTACCGTCCGCCCGAGCCCTATAAGGGCAAAGGCGTACGCTATGCCGGCGAGTACATCCTGCGCAAAGAAGGCAAGAAGAAGTAAGGACAGGCACGATGACTACCGCCATCAAACTATTCAATCGCCGCAAGTCGCGCACGCGCTTCAAGTTGCGCAAGATGCGCAACAAACTGCCGCGTCTGTCGGTGTTCCGTTCGGGCCGGCATATTTACGCGCAGGTGATCAACGACGTCGACGGCAAGACAATGGCCGCCGCCTCGTCACTGGATGCCGATATTTCCAAGCAGGCGCCGAAAGGCTGCACCATGGAAGCGGCCCAGCTCGTCGGCAAGACCGTGGCCGAGCGCGCCAAGACGGCCGGCGTCACTCAGGTCGTATTCGACCGCGGCGGCTACAAGTATCACGGCCGCGTCAAAGCTCTGGCTGACGCGGCGCGGGAAGGCGGCCTGTCGTTCTGACAGGGGCCGAAGGAAGGACTAAAGATATGGCACGTTCACCCAATAACGCCGATCACCGCGAACGGGATAAGGACGACGATCTCGTCGACAAGCTCGTTCACATCAATCGCGTTGCCAAAGTGGTCAAAGGCGGACGCCGGTTCGCATTTGCCGCATTGGTTGTCGTCGGCGATATGAAGGGCCGCGTCGGTTACGGATCGGGTAAGGCGCGCGAAGTGCCCGAAGCGATCCGCAAGGCGACCGAGCAGGCGAAGCGCACGCTGATTCGCGTGCCGCTGCGCGAAGGCCGCACGCTCCATCATGACATCAAGGGCAAGTACGGCGCCGGTAAGGTCGTTCTGCGCACAGCTCCTCCGGGAACCGGCATCATCGCCGGCGGTCCGATGCGCGCTGTATTCGAAACGATGGGCGTGCAGGACGTCGTTGCCAAGAGCCAGGGCTCGAATAACCCCTACAACATGGTCAAGGCGACCTTCGAAGCGTTAAAGGGTCTGAAGTCGCCGCGCATGATCGCCAGCAAGCGCGGCAAGAAGGTCGCGGATATTGTTGGCCGCCGCGAAGACGCAGGGCAGACGCGCGATGAAGTCGTTACCAAGGAGGCGTCGTAATGGCCGCGAAGAAGAAAGCGGACGCGACAGTTACGGTGACTCAGATCGGCAGTCCGATCGGCCGCCATAAGTCGCAGCGCGAAACGCTTAAGGGTCTGGGACTGAATAAGATGCATCGCACGCGCACGCTGGAAGATACTCCGGCTGTTCGCGGCATGATCAATAAGGTCCAGCACCTCGTACGGGTTGAAACGGCGGACTAACGCCGCCACCTAAATCAGATGCCGCTCGGCGGCATCAGGAAGGTTCGAAATGCAGTTGAATCAGTTGAAAGACAAACCGGGCGCGACCAAGAAGCGCATGCGCGTCGGGCGCGGTGCCGGGTCGGGCAAGGGTAAGACCGCTGGGCGCGGTTACAAGGGGCAGAAATCCCGGACCGGTGTGTCGATCACCGGTTTTGAAGGCGGCCAAATGCCGATTTACCGCCGCCTGCCGAAGCGTGGTTTCAACGCCCTTAACCCGTCGGAATTCGCGGTCGTCAATATCGGCCGGATCCAGCAGGCTGTCGACGCTGGGCGCTTGGATGCGTCCAAGCCGGTTGATGGCGCTGCTTTGGAGACTGCCGGGCTGGTGCGCACGCGCCGTGACGGCGTACGCCTGCTGGCCTCGGGAGAACTCAAGGCGAAGATCGAAATCACGGTTGATCACGCGTCCGCTGGCGCGCAGGCGGCCGTCGAAAAGGCAGGTGGCAGCGTTACCATTATCGCGCCGTCCGCCGTCGAGGTGGCGAAGGAAGGGCAGCGCGAAAAGACCAAAGCGAAAGTAAAGGCCAAAGCTGACGCGAAAGCGAAAGCCAGCGGCAAAAAAGCCGAGGGCGACGAGTAACGCCAATGGCCTCAGCTGCCGATCAACTTGCCGCGAATGTCAACTTTGGCGTTTTTGCGAAAGCGACCGACCTCAAGCGCCGTATTTGGTTCACGCTTGGGGCATTGATCGTTTATCGCGCCGGTACGTTCATCACGCTTCCGGGGATCGACCCGCAGGTCATGGCAGACATCATGGCGCAGCAGAGCGCCGGTGTGCTCGGCATGTTCGACGTTTTCGCCGGCGGCGCTTTGTCGCGTATGAGCATCTTCGCGCTCAACATCATGCCGTACATCTCGGCTGCCATCATCATGCAGCTCATGGCAGCGGTGAACCCCGCTGTCGAGCAGATGAAGAAAGAGGGTGTCAGTGGCCGCATCCGCATGAATCAGTACACGCGGTATCTGACGGTCGGCATTTGTATTTTGCAGTCGTTCGGCATTGCATCCGGTCTGGAAGGTGCCACCAGTTCGACCGGTGCGCCGGCGGTCCTCAACCCCGGGCTGTTTTTCAAATTTACGACCATGATCACCCTGGTCGGCGGAACGATGTTCCTCGTCTGGCTGGGTGAGCAGATCAGCGAACGCGGGATCGGCCAGGGTATTTCCATGCTCATCTTTGCGGGAATTGTCGCTGGGTTGCCGGGCGCCATTGCCCAAACACTGGAATTGGGCCGGACCGGCGCGATGTCGCCGCTCACGATCGTCGGACTGATGGTTGGCATTTTCGTCACCATCTACTTCATTTGCTTCATTGAGCTGGCACAACGGCGCATCGTCGTCCAATACCCTAAGCGTCAGGTCGGCAACAAAATGTTTGGCGGTGAAAACTCCCACCTGCCGCTCAAGCTCAACACCGCCGGCGTCATCCCCGCGATCTTCGCCAGCTCTGTTCTGCTGATGCCGCTGACGGTTGCCGGATTACAGGGCGGGGCGGTCGATCCGGGCGGCGAAGGCGGGTTCATGGCCACGATCGGGGTCTTGCTGGGCCGCGGCCAGCCGCTTTACCTGCTGTTGTATTCGGCCGGGATCGCGTTCTTTGCGTTCTTCTATACCGCGCTGGTCTTCAATCCGGCTGATACGGCGGAGAACCTCCGTAAGTACGGCGGTTTCGTGCCGGGTATCCGTCCGGGCAAGAATACCGCGGAATACTTGGATTACGTTCTCACGCGTCTGACCACAGTCGGTGCCACCTATCTCATCATCGTATGTCTGCTGCCGGAGATTTTGATCTCGCGCATGAACGTGACGTTCTACTTTGGCGGTACAAGCCTGCTGATTGTCGTCAACGTCACGATCAACACCATGCAGCAGATTCAGTCACACTTGCTGGCGCATCAATATGAAGGCCTGATCAAGAAATCCCGGATCAGGGGGCGCGGCCGATGAGTGGGCACCGTTTGATCCTGATGGGACCGCCGGGCGGCGGCAAAGGGACGCAAGCGAAGCGTCTGGTCGAGCACTACAGCATCGTCCAGCTGTCGACCGGGGACATGCTGCGCGCGGCCGTAGCGGCCGGAACCGAGCTTGGCAAGCAGGCTAAGGCGATTATGGATGCCGGCAAGCTTGTGTCCGATGAGATCGTCATCGGCATGATTTCCGAACGTCTTGACGAGCCCGATTGCACCAATGGCTTCATTCTTGATGGTTTCCCGCGCACGGTGGCCCAGGCCGAAGGTCTGGCCGGGGTTTTGGAAGACAAAAACTTCACCCTCGATGCGGTGATTGAAATTCGTGTCCCTGATCAAAATCTGGTCGACCGCATCACCGGGCGCTTTACCTGCGCCAAGTGCGGAGAGGGCTATCACGACCAGCACAAGCAGCCCAAGACGGACGGCGTGTGCGACGTTTGCGGCGGAACGGAGTTTACCCGCCGCGCAGACGACAACGCAGAGACGGTGAAATCCCGTCTCAAGGCGTATCACGAGCAAACATCACCCCTTCTCCCGTTTTACGAGAGTCAGGGGCTGTTGTCGGTGGTCGACGGCGACCAGGATATGGCAGCCGTAACTACTGAAATTAAAAGGATTTTGGACAGTTGAGGGTGAGTTGACAGGGGGAAGAGCCTGCCTATAATGGCGCGCTTTTCCGGCTGGGCCGAGCGCTCTCGACACAATTGATCGCGAAGAAGGAGTACGGGCTTTGGCGCGTATTGCAGGCGTTAACATACCGACGAACAAGCGGGTTCCAATTGCGTTGACTTACATCTTCGGCATTGGACGTACCCGCGCAATGGACATTTGTCAGAAGGCTGGCATCGACGTCGCACTGCGCGTCAATCAGCTGTCGGACGATGAAGTCACGCGCGTGCGCGACATCATCGACCAGGACTATGTCATTGAGGGCGATTTGCGCCGTGAAACGGCGATGAACATTAAGCGCCTGATGGACCTCGGCTGCTACCGCGGCCTGCGCCATCGTAAGGGTCTCCCGGTGCGCGGCCAGCGGACGCACACCAATGCGCGGACGCGCAAAGGTCCTGCCAAGGCGATCGCCGGCAAGAAAAAAGTAACGAAGTAACGGACAAACGCACCCATGGCCAAGCCAGCAGTAAAAACACGCAAAAAAGAGCGCAAGAACATCAGTTCCGGCATCGCGCATGTGAACTCGACGTTCAACAACACTCTGATCACGATCACCGACGTGCAGGGGAACGCGATTTCCTGGTCGTCGGCCGGTGGTCAGGGCTTCAAGGGTTCGCGCAAGTCGACCCCGTACGCGGCTCAGGTTGCGGCGGAAGATGCCGGCAAGAAGGCAATGGACCATGGCATGAAGACGCTGTCGGTTCAGGTTAAGGGCCCGGGTAGTGGCCGTGAGTCCGCACTGCGTGCGTTGCAGTCGATAGGGTTCAACATCACTTCGATCCAGGACGTTACACCCATTCCGCACAATGGGTGCCGCCCGCGCAAACGCCGCCGGGTTTAGTACGGTTACCAGATCGCCGGTCCGCACCTGGACCGGCATTCCGGGCGCTCCCATAAGTGTGCGCCCTTCACCTTTGAAAGAAGCGGGATCACGCCGTGATACAGAAGAACTGGCAAGAGCTCATTAAACCGAACAAGCTCAACATCGAAGGTGGCGAGGACAACCGCCGCGTGGCCACCATCGTCGCTGAGCCGCTGGAACGCGGCTTCGGCATCACGCTGGGCAACGCCCTGCGCCGCATTCTGCTGTCGTCACTGCAGGGTGCAGCCATCACCTCGATCCGTATCGAGGGAGTTCTGCACGAATTCTCGTCCGTGCCGGGTGTGCGTGAAGACGTCACTGACCTGATCCTGAATATTAAACAGATCGCGCTTTCCATGCATGCCGAAGGCTCCAAGCGCATGACGCTGTCGGTCAAAGGCCCGGGCGAAGTCAAAGCGGGTCAGATCGACGCTCCTTCGGACATCGATATCATGAACCCGGATCTGGTGATCTGCCACCTCGACGACGGTGCAAACCTCGAAATCGAAATGGAAGTCAGCACCGGCAAGGGCTATGTCGCCGCGTCTCAGAACCGTAAGGAAGACGATGCAATCGGGGTGATCCCGGTTGACTCCATTTTCAGCCCGGTGCGCCGCGCGTCCTATTCTGTCGACAACACCCGCGTCGGTCAGGTTACTGACTACGATAAGCTGTCGATGAAAGTGGAAACCAACGGCTCAGTATCGCCAGAAGACGCCGTCGCACTTGCCGCACGCATTCTCCAGGACCAGCTGCAGCTGTTCATCAACTTCGAAGAGCCGACCCAGGCCTTCCACGAGCGTGCCGACGAAGATCTGTCGTTCAACAAGCATCTGCTGCGCAAGGTGGACGAACTCGAACTGTCCGTGCGCTCGGCCAACTGCTTGAAGAACGACAATATCATCTACATTGGCGACCTTGTGCAGAAGACGGAAGCCGAAATGCTGCGCACCCCGAACTTCGGACGTAAGTCGCTGAATGAGATCAAAGAAGTGCTGGCGCAGATGGGTCTGCACCTCGGCATGGAAGTCACCAACTGGCCGCCCGAGAATATCGAGGATCTGGCCAAGAAACTCGAAGAGCCGTTCTAAGCGAACGCTGTTCATCTATCCGGGCCATTCGGGCCCACCCCGCCTGTACAGACCAGCCGAATGGGCAGCTGGCAGGGGGATGCGAAATCGGTCTCGTGCGCGAGGCCCCGTTAGGTAAGGAGGACGGATCATGCGTCACGGTCTCAGCGGTCGTAAGTTAAACCGCAAAAGCCAGCATCGCCGCGCGATGTTCGCCAATTTGGCAAATGCCCTGTTCAAGCATGAACAGATCACCACCACGCTGCCCAAGGCCAAGGATTTGCGGCCCTACGCGGAACGCCTCATCACCCTTGCCAAGCGGGGCGATCTTCATGCCCGCCGCCAGGCCATGGCCAAGCTGCGCGACGAGACGGTTGTCTCCAAGCTGTTCAGTACCCTGGCCGAACGCTACGCGGACCGCTCCGGCGGATACACCCGCGTGCTCAAAGCCGGCTTCCGATATGGCGATGCCGCGCCGATGGCCGTGATCGAACTGGTCGAGCGTGACACCGAAGCCAAAGGCCTGGATTCCGGCCCGGTGCAGGAAAAGGTGATCGACGAGGAGCTTCCGGCCGAACTCTAAGTCCGGCGGCGTTTCTTAAAGATTTGAAAGGCGGGTCTAATGGCCCGCCTTTTGTCTTGTTAGACTGCGGTTTCCACCTATATCTGCGGTCCCGTTTACGCCGGCATTCTGCTATCAAGACGTATAAGGGGCGGGGACGGAAGACATAGGAGACGAGTCCGTGCGCAGATTGGTAATCGCGGTCCTCACTGGATTTATTCTTGTTGCCAGCGGTCCGGCACCGCAGGCCCAGATCAGCCGCGTGCCCGCATCCGACGGCGAAATCAAACTGACCTTCGCGCCGGTTGTGAAGCGTACGGCTCCCTCCGTGGTTAACATCTACACCCGCCGGGTTGTCCAGCAGCGTGCGCCGAGCCTTTTCAACGACCCGTTCTTTCAACGCTTCTTCGGTGACGACTTCGGTAACCGCTTTGGTATGCCGCAGGAACGCATTCAAAACTCGCTCGGCTCCGGCGTGATCGTGCGCGAGGACGGCATCGTGGTGACAAACAATCACGTCATCGCGGATTCCGACGAGATCACTGTTGTCTTGTCCGACCGCCGGGAATTCGACGCGGAGGTGATCGGCACCGACGAACGGACCGACCTTGCGGTGCTGCGCATCAACCGCGCGCCGGATGATCTGCCAGCTCTGCAACTTGGCGACGCTGACGCGCTGGAGGTCGGCGACCTCGTGCTCGCCATTGGCAATCCCTTCGGTGTCGGTCAGACCGTAACCAGCGGCATTGTCTCCGCCGTGGCGCGCTCAAATGTCGGGGTATCGGATTTCCGCTCGTTCATTCAAACCGATGCCGCGATCAACCCGGGTAACTCCGGTGGGGCACTGGTCACGGCCGACGGCAGCCTCGTCGGCATCAACACGGCGATCTATTCGCGCGACGGCGGCAGCGTCGGCATCGGTTTCGCTATTCCCGCGCTCATGGTTCGCGCCGTGCTCGACAGTATCCTGAAGGAGGGCCGCGCCGTGCGCGCGTGGCTAGGCGCCAGCGGTCAGTCGGTGACGTCCGAAATCGCGGAGGCGCTCGGCCTGCCGCGTCCCTTGGGTGTGATCGTCAATACGGTCTACGACGGTAGCCCGGCCGATGACGCCGGCATCGAAGTCGGCGATGTCCTTGCCTCTGTGGATGGCCGCGAAATCCTCGACGCAGAAAATTTGCGCTATCGCCTGGCCACGCTGTCCGTCGGTGAGCGCGCCACGATCGATCTCTACCGCGACGGTCGTCAGCGCCAGGTGCGCGTCGACCTCGTTCCGCCGCCGGAGGATCCGCCGCGCGATGAAACCGAAATCCCGGATCGTGTTCCGCCGTTCGGAGGTGCCACCGTTGCCAACATGAACCCGGCGCTGGCGGAGGAGTTCGGCGTGCAGGCGGACGACGGCGTTGTTGTGCTGCGTCTCAAGCGACGCAGCTTTGCCCGTCAGGCCGGTCTGCAACCTGGCGACTACATCATCGATATAAACCAGGCGGACATTGGTTCCGTCGATGACCTTGAGCAGGCGCTGTCCCGCTCGACCCGGCAGTGGACGTTTTCGATCCGCCGCGATGGGCGCATTATCCAGCGCACCATCGGCCTGTAGGGCCCGTGAGCTCGCTGTTCAAGGATCTCGACGAGCAACCCCGGCCGGCTTCACCGGCGCCGGGTCAGCCCCTGCCGGATCGTTTGCGCCCTGCCGCTTTGGACGATGTCGTCGGTCAGGATCATCTGATCGGTGAGTCCGGTCCGATCGGACGCATGCTCAAAGCCGGTCGTGTATCGTCTATCGTGCTGTGGGGGCCGCCGGGCTGCGGCAAGACCACCATCGCACGCTTGCTCGCGGGGCAGACCGATCTGCATTTCGAACCGCTGTCCGCCGTCTTTTCCGGCGTCGCCGATCTGAAAAAGGTATTTGCCGCCGCCCGTGACCGCGCGCAAAAAGGCCAGGGCACGCTGCTGTTCGTCGATGAAATCCACCGTTTCAACAAAGCCCAGCAGGATGCGTTTCTGCCTGTGGTGGAGGAAGGGATCATCACCCTCGTCGGTGCAACCACCGAAAATCCATCCTTCGAACTCAACGCCGCGCTGTTGTCGCGCTGTCAGGTCTTGGTGCTTCATCGCCTCGACGATGCGGCGCTGGAGACGCTGCTCGTGCGTGCGGAACAGGCGGCGGGACAGTCGCTGCCGCTTGACGTTGACGCCCGTGCGGCCCTGCGGGCCATGGCGGACGGTGATGGCCGGCACATTCTATCGCTGGCGGAGGAGTTGCTCGCACTTGCGTCTCCGCCCAAGCCGATGGACGCCAAGGAGCTTACCGCGACGCTTCAACGCCGTGCGCCGTCGTACGACAAGGACGGCGAAGGGCACTACAATCTCATCAGCGCGGTGCATAAATCTCTGCGCGGCTCAGACCCCGATGCGGCGCTGTACTGGGTCTCCCGTATGCTCGACGGCGGCGAGGACCCGGTTTATCTCCTGCGCCGGCTCACCCGTTTCGCCGTCGAAGACATCGGCCTTGCCGATCCCAACGCCGTCACACAGGCGCTGGCCGCCTGGGACACCTACGAGCATCTCGGTTCGCCTGAAGGGGACCTGGCCATCGCCCAACTGGTCATCTATCTCGGTACGGCGCCGAAATCGAATGCCGTCTACCGCGCTTTCAGCCGCGCCGGTCAGGCCGCGCGCAAGACCGGCTCGCTGATGCCGCCCAAGCACATCCTCAATGCGCCGACGCGGCTGATGAAGGATCTCGGCTACGGAGATGGCTACGCCTACGATCATGATGCCGAAGACGGATTTTCCGGCCAGCACTATTTTCCGGACGACATGCCGCGCGAGACCTATTATCAACCGCCTGAGCGCGGGTTCGAACGCGAGATCCGCAAGCGCTTGGCCTATTGGGACAAATTGCGCCGCGAGCGCAAGACCGGAACCAAGGACGGGGAAGAATGAACTGGACAGTCGTCGCCGCTGTTGCCGCGGGCGGGGCCGTCGGATCGGCAGGCCGCTACCTTGTCAGTGTTTTGGTGCAGCGGCTGCTCGGCACCGGTTTTCCGTGGTGGACGCTGACCGTCAACGTCGCCGGGTCATTGATCATGGGTATTCTGGTCTCCGTCATCGCCCTGCGCTGGTCGGTCGGCCAGACGGGACAGGCGTTTTTGATGGTCGGCGTGCTCGGCGGTTTCACGACGTTTTCGGCGTTTTCGCTCGACGTCGCCACCCTGGTGGAGCGCAACGCCAGCGGTCCGGCAGCGGCTTACGTCATTGCTTCGGTGGTGCTCAGCATCGGTGCCCTGTTCGCCGGGATGACAATTACCCGCGCGCTGTTGTCGTGAGACCTTCAGCATGAGTGGAGTTCAGCATCGCGACGTTGCGCAGGACGAAGAGGACCTGCGCCTCGACCGCTGGTTCAAGCGCCACTTCCCGCAGCTCTCCCATGGGCGTTTGGAGAAGTTCATCCGCAAGGGCCATGTGCGGGTCGACGGCAAGCGCGCTAAGTCCAATCAGCGCCTCGAAGCCGGACAAAGCATCCGCATTCCGCCGCTGCCAGATGACGACACACTTCCGCCGCCGGCCCGGCAGGACGTCGATCCGGACCTCATCGCAACCTTGCAGCGCTCTGTGCTTTACAAGGACAAAGACGTGCTGGTGCTCAACAAACCGGCTGGCGTGGCGGTGCAGGGCGGTAGCGGCGTGTCTCAGCACATCGACGGCGCGCTCGATGCTCTGACCTTCGACGCCAAGGAACGCCCGCGTCTCGTGCATCGGCTGGATAAAGACACGGCCGGCGTTCTGGTGCTGGCGCGCTCCGCCAAGTCCGCGGCTGAACTCACCAAGGCCTTCCGCCGTCGCGAGACGGAGAAAGTCTATTGGGCGGTGGTCATCGGCAGGCCCGAGGTGCCGGACGGTCAGATCGAAGCGGCCATGGCCAAAAGCGCCGGACCGAAAGGCGACCGCGTGCAACTCGATGCCGAAGACGGCAAGCGCGCCATCACCGACTTTCGCGTCATCTCCACGGCCGCCGGAAAAGTCTCCTGGCTCGAGCTCAAGCCGCTGACCGGCCGCACCCATCAGCTGCGTGTGCATTGCGAGGCGATCAACACGCCAATTCTCGGCGATGGCAAGTACGGCGGCCGCGCGGCATTCCTTGCCGACCTGCCGACAGCGAAGCAGCTGCATCTGTTCGCGCGCAGCATTCGTCTGCCGCGCACCTGCAAGCCGGATCTGGAGGTGACCGCACCCGTGCCGCCGCATATGACCGAAACGTTTTCTTATTTCGGCTTTGAAGAATCCGAAGCCAATGCCGAGTGACGCCGGACTACCGTTGATCCTGCTCGACCTTGATGGGACGCTGGTCGACAGCCGCGGCATGATCGTGCGTGTTGCGCAGGTTGCGGCGCGTGAAATTGGTCTGCCCGTTCCGGAAGAGAACGCCATCGCCAACATTATCGGCTTGTCCTTGGAGCCGGCCATGGCGAAGCTGTATCCGGATCACGGTCCCGAAGATTACGCCCGGCTCGCGGCGGCCTACCGGACCGAAGCGCTACGTATCCGCGATACACACGAGGATATCGAAGCGCTTTTTGAGGGCGCGCGTGATGCTGTCGCTGAACTGCGCGCCGCCGGATACATGCTCGGCATCGCCACCGGAAAAGCGCGCCGTGGGGCACTGCATTTCTGCACGCGTTACGGCATGGAAGGCTGGTTCGACACCATCCAGACGCCGGACACCAACCCGAGCAAGCCGCATCCCGGCATGATCGAGTCGGCCCTCGCCGAAACGGGGGCTTTGCCGCACCGCACGATTATGATCGGGGATACGGTTTACGACCTCGAAATGGCGCGGAATGCCGGGGTTTTCGGCGTCGGGGTCACCTGGGGCAATCATTCTCCGGACGACCTTGAGACCGCCGCGCCACACCATATAGTAGGGGCAATGAACGACCTGCCCAGGGTCGTCGCGGAACTGTTGGGGCAGGGGACACACCCATGAAAAAGATTGGACTCATCGCCGGTGGCATCGTCATCGTTGTCTTCGCCGGGATATTCAGGATATTCATCGTCTTGGCGACTCTCGACGTCAATCAGTACAAGGGATTGATCGAAGAGCAGGCGGCCGCGGCGACCGGACGCACACTCACCATCGAAGGCGACATGGACCTGTCGGTGTCACTCAGTCCTGCCATCGTCATCAACGGCGTGCGTTTTCAGAACGCGGAATGGGGCTCGCGTCCGGACATGGCCGTGATCGAACGCGTCGAAGCGTCGATCCCGCTTATCCCGGCGCTGTTCGGCAACATTTCCGTGACCCGTCTGGCGCTGGTCAGCCCGGATATTCTGCTCGAGCGCAATGCACAGGGGCAAGCCAACTGGGAGTTCGGTGCCGAGGATGCAGCGGAAGGCGTTGAAACTGAGTCCTCGTCGGCGCTGGCGGTCTCAGCCATTGAACTCGATGATCTCGTCTTCGCATTTAAGGATGCGCAGGCGGGCACCGACCTCTCCGCCGCCCTTGAACGTTTGCGGGTGAATATCTCCGGCGATCTCACCGCCCCGGATATCGATCGACTGAATCTCTCGGGCCTGAAGGCGACCGCTGACGGCACCGAAATCGAAGTCACATCTCTAACCATGTCGCCTGTATCCGGCGGCACGGATATCGACCTCCAAGCCGTACTCGACGGCGAAGAGGTCACCGCCAAAGGTGAGATCGGTGCCTTGTCGAACATCATTGCCATGAACGGCGCGTTTCCGGCCAAGCTCGACGTGTCCTTCGGGCCGTTCGCGTTCGCCACGGACCTGATGATCGACGCCTCCGGCGCGCGCCCGTCACTCACCGGCTCGATCACCGCAGATGAGATCGATTTGACCGCGCTGCCGCCTGCGGAGGAGGAGCCGGATTCGGACAAGCTGTTCCCGTCCGATCCCATTCCGATGGACGGTCTCAGCGCCGCCGATGTCGAACTCGATGTGTCGGTGGGCAAACTGATCCTGCAAAAGAAGCTCGCGCTGACCAATCTCAAGAACAAGGTCACGCTGAAGAACGGACGGCTGACCAACAATCAGTCCGCCGATCTCGGCGGCGGCTCGATGACCTCCGATGTCATCACGTTGGCTGCCCCGGCGGGGACGCTGACGATCAAGGCCAGCGGCTCAGGCATGCAGGCGCAAAACATCGCCCGTGACCTCGAAGCGACCGACATCATCACCCAGGGCCCGCTCGACTTTAACGTCGACTTGTCGGGCAGCGGCACCAGCGTGGCGGCGATGATGGGAAGTCTCGACGGCGCCATCGTCGGCGGCATGGGCGAGGGGCGGATCCGCAACGACGCCATCAATCTCGCCGGGGCCGATTTCCTGTCGCAGCTTCTCGGCGCGATCAATCCGTTCATGGAGCAGGAAGAATTCACCGTCGCGCAGTGCGCCGTGATCAACCTCCGCGTTCAGGACGGCGTGGCCCGGACAGAGAAAGGGATCGCGTTCGTGTCCGACCGTATTGAGATCACGTCATCCGGCAAGATCGATTTCGGCCAGGAAAAGCTCGACCTCAACATTAGGCCCAAGGCCAAGGAAGGGCTCGGCATCGGTATGGGCAAGCTGACCCAGATGGTAAAGGTCTCCGGGCCGCTGAGCAGTCCGGGCGTCGGAATCGACGCTGCCGGCGCCGTGCGGTCGCTGGGCTCCATTGCTGGTGCATTCGCCACCGGCGGGGCGTCCCTGCTGGCGGAGGGGGCGCTGGAGCGCGGCCAATCGGCGGACGACGCCTGTGAAGCCGCACGGACCTGGCACCTTGCCGGAAACTAAAGAGGTACGAACCCGGGTCGCCGCACCGAAAGAAGAGACCCGGCGCAAGCGCGTCTACAAGACCGTCGCGGTAGCAGAGACCGTCGCCGGTTTCGGTGTAACCCTCGATGGCCGTGCCCTGCGCACGCTGGGCCGGGCCAAGCTGGAGACACCGGCGCGCGCTTTAGCGGACGCCTGTGCAGCGGAGTGGGACGCGCAGGGGGAGTATGTCGACCCCCAGACCATGCCGCTGACCAAGCTGCTCAATACGGCGCTGGACCGCATCGCGCCGTCGCCCGGTGCCGTCGTCGCTGAGCTGATCAAGTACTGCGATGCCGATCTCTTGTGCTACCGCGCGGAGTCCCCCTCCGCGCTGGTGAAGCGTCAGGCGGCGCTGTGGCAGCCTGTTCTCGATTGGCTCGAAGCAACGCAGGGCATTCACCTCGAAGTCGGGCAGGGGCTGATGCCGGTGCGTCAGGCCGCCGACGTTCCGGACAGAATGAAGGCCGTTCTGCTGGACTTTGATGTGCCGCGCCTTACCGCTGCACAGGCGACGGCGTCGATTACCGGATCATTGTCGTTGTCCCTGGCGCTGGCGCACCGCCGCCTTTCAGGGGCGGAAGTTGCCGCCGCCGCGTTGCTCGATGACGCGTGGCAACTGGAACAGTGGGGCGAGGACAAAGACGCGCGCGCGCGAATGACCCGCCTCACCAACGATATCCTCGCCATTGAGACGTTTCTCAACCTGCACGATTGACGACCAAGACCTAAGCCGCGCCGTCTTCTTTCTCGGGCAGGTCGGCGGCATGTTTATGGATGATCGGCACCAGGGCGATGGAGAAAATGATCGTCAGCGGCATGATCCCGAACAGCTTGAAGCTGACCCAGAAGTCGGTCGAGAAGCTGCGCCAGACGATTTCATTGAGCACGGCCATGGTGAGGAAAAAGCCGATCCACGCCCGCGTCAGAATAGTCCAGCCCGTATTCGTCAGGGCGAAAGCGGAATCCAACACCATTTTTAGGAACAGACGTCCGGTCACCATGCCGAAGGTGAGGATCGCCGCGAACAGCATATTGACGATGGTCGGTTTAACCTTGATGAAGGTCTCATCCTGCAGCCAAACCGTTAGCGTACCAAAGACCATGACGAACACGCCGGTGACCAGCGGCATGGTCGGGGTGGTCCGTGTCAGGGCATAGGACACCGCCAGCGCTGCCGCCGTTGCGGCCATGAAGGCCAGGGTCGCGTTGAAAATACCGAACTGGGAATTGCACAGGAAAAAGACCACCAGCGGGCCGATTTCCAGGGTTAACTTGAGTAACGGGTTCATGGCCCAGGTGTATACGGATGTTGGTCCCGCCTTGTCCAACGAAACCCCGCTCACGCAGTGGAAAATTCCGGCCCAAACCCCTGATTCCCGACATTTTTTCGTTTCCGCGGGCCTACGGTATGCTATCCCCTACAGCGTCAAGGAACCGGAACCGGCGCCGCGTAAAAGCCGGACATCGGGTAAGGGGACCTCATGAGCGAAATCATCCAGAAACTTGAGCAGAAACGCGCCGACGCCCGTCTGGGTGGCGGCCAAAGGCGGATCGATGCGCAGCACAAGAAGGGCAAGCTGACCGCTCGCGAGCGTATCGAAATCCTGTTCGATAAGGGCTCCTTCGAAGAATGGGATATGTTCGTCGAACACCGCACCACCGACTTCGACATGGCCGACCAGAAGGTGCCGGGCGACGGCGTCATCACCGGTTACGGCACGGTCAACGGCCGCCCGATCCTCGTGTTCTCTCAGGATTTCACCGTGTTCGGTGGCTCGCTGTCAGAATACCACGCCAAGAAAATTCTCAAGGTGATGGAAAAGGCCGTTCAAGTCGGCGCGCCGGTGATCGGCCTGAACGATTCCGGTGGCGCGCGCATCCAAGAAGGGGTGCTGTCGCTGGCCGGCTACGCCGATGTGTTCCTGCAAAACGTATTGGCGTCCGGCGTGGTGCCGCAGATTTCCATGGTGATGGGCCCGTGCGCCGGCGGCGCGGTGTACTCGCCGGCCATGACCGACTTCATCTTCATGGTCAAAGATACGTCGTACATGTACGTCACCGGGCCGGACGTGGTGAAGACCGTTACCCACGAAACCGTCAGCCATGAAGATCTCGGCGGGGCAATGACCCACGCATCGAAGTCCGGCGTGGCCGATGGTGCGTTCGAGAACGATGTCGAGGCGCTGTTGCAGCTGCGCCGTCTGCTCGACTTCCTGCCGCTCAACAACAAGGAAAAGCCGCCGGTCATCCCGACGTCCGATCCGCCGGACCGCGAGGACTTTTCCCTCGACACCCTGGTGCCGGAAAACGCAAACAAGCCCTACGACATGAAGGAGCTGATCCATAAGGTCGTGGACGAGGGCGACTTCTTCGAAATCGGCGAGCACTTTGCCAAGAACATCCTCATCGGGTTCGCCCGCATGGAAGGCCAGCCGGTCGGCATCGTTGCCAACCAGCCGATGGTGCTGGCGGGTTGTCTCGACATTGAATCCAGCCGCAAGGCGGCGCGCTTCGTGCGCTTCTGCGATTGCTTCAATATTCCCATTCTCACCTTCGTCGACGTGCCGGGCTTCATGCCGGGCACCGACCAGGAGTACGGCGGCATCATCAAACACGGCGCCAAGCTGTTGTTCGCCTACGCCGAAGCGACCGTGCCCAAGGTCACGGTGATCACCCGCAAGGCCTACGGCGGCGCCTACGACGTTATGAGCTCCAAGCACATCCGCGGCGACGTCAACTTCGCCTGGCCCACCGCCGAGATCGCGGTGATGGGTGCCAAAGGTGCGGTGGAAATCATCTTCCGCCAGGACATCGGCGACCCCAAGAAGATCGCCGCGCGCACCAAGGAATACGAAGAGAATTTCGCCAATCCGTTCCGCGCCGCCAATCTCGGCTTCATCGACGACGTCATCATGCCGCACGGCACGCGGCGGCGCGTCTGCAACGCGCTCGCCATGCTGCGCACCAAGGATGTGAAAAATCCTTGGAAGAAGCACGCGAACATTCCGCTTTAAGCCGGCGCGACAAGGGATCACACGCATGTTCGATAAAATTCTCATTGCCAACCGCGGCGAGATCGCTTGCCGGGTCATCAAGTCGGCCCAGAAGATGGGCATCAAGACCGTCGCGGTGCACTCCGACGCCGACAAGGACGCGCTGCATGTGAAGATGGCCGACGAGGCCGTGCACATCGGCGCCGCACCGTCGGCCAAGAGCTATCTGAAGGCCGACCGTATTATCAAAGCGTGCAAGAAAACCGGCGCGCAGGCGGTCCACCCTGGCTACGGCTTCCTGTCCGAGAACAAGGAGTTCCAGAAGGCGCTGGCCAAGGAAAAGATCGCCTTCATCGGCCCGGACGCCAAAGCCATCGAGGCCATGGGCGACAAGATCACGTCCAAAAAGCTCGCCGACGAAGCCGGCGTGTCGACCGTGCCCGGCTACATGGGCATCATTAAGGACGCCAAGGAAGCGGTGAAGATCTCCAAGGAGATCGGTTACCCGGTGATGCTCAAAGCTTCCGCCGGCGGCGGCGGGAAGGGCATGCGCATCGCCCACAACGACGCCGAAGCCAAGGAGGGGTTTGAGCGCGCCACTTCGGAAGCCAAGTCCTCCTTTGGTGACGACCGCGTGTTCATCGAAAAATTCATCGAACAGCCGCGCCATATCGAAATCCAGGTGCTGGCCGACCGCCATGGCAACTGCATTTACGTCAACGAACGCGAGTGCTCGATCCAGCGCCGCCATCAGAAGGTCATCGAAGAAGCGCCGTCGCCGTTCCTGGATGAAAAAACCCGCAAGGCGATGGGCAAGCAGGCCGTCGCGCTGGCCAAGGCGGTGGATTACGTCTCCGCCGGTACGGTCGAGTTCATCGTCGATGCCAAGCGCAACTTCTACTTCCTGGAAATGAACACCCGCCTGCAGGTGGAGCATCCGGTGACCGAGCTGATCACCGGGCTTGATCTGGTGGAATGGATGATCCGCATCGCCAACGGAGAGAAGCTCACGGTCAAGCAGTCAGACGTGAAGATCAACGGCTGGGCGATGGAAAGCCGCATCTATGCGGAGGACCCGTACCGCAACTTCCTGCCGTCCATCGGCCGCTTGGTCAGTTACAAGCCGCCCGAGGAAAACAAGAACGTGCGCGTCGATACCGGCGTGTACGAGGGCGGCGAAATCTCCATGTACTACGATCCGATGATCGCCAAGCTGTGCACCTGGGGCAAAACCCGCAACCAGGCGATCGCCCACATGCGCGATGCGCTCGACCGCTATTACATCCGTGGCGTCAATCACAACATTCCGTTCCTGGCCTCCGTTATGGGCAAGAAGCGCTTCGTCGACGGCAAGCTGACGACTAACTTCATCGCCGAGGAATATCCGGACGGTTTCTCCGACACCGATCTGCCCGCCGATGACGCCACGCCGCTGGTCGCGGTTGCCGCGTTGATGCACCGCGCCTATTCGGAGCGCGCCTCACGCATCACCGGCAGCTTGGCCGGCCACGGTAAGCTGGTGTCGAACGAGTGGGTGGTCGATCTTGGCGGCAAGCACAACGCCGTCACCTGCGATGTGCCCGCCGGCGGAAAGGGTGTGAACGGCTCGGTCAAGGTCGGCCGCCGGCGCATCGACGTCACCAGCGCCTGGGAATTCGGCGCGCCCCTGTTCGTCGGCTCCGTCGACGGCAAGGAGGTCTGCATCCAGATCGACCGCAATGGCATCGGCTACCGCATGTTCCACAACGGCTCTCAAGCCGACGTCACCGTCTATACGCCGCGCGAAGCCGAGCTGGCCAAGCTGATGCCGGTCAAGGTGCCGCCCGACCTGTCCAAGTTCCTGCTTTCGCCGATGCCGGGTCTGCTGGTCTCCGTCGAGGTCTCGGTCGGGCAGGAGGTCAAGGCCGGGGAGAATCTCGCCATCGTCGAGGCGATGAAGATGGAAAACGTGCTCAAGGCCGAGCGTGACGGCGTCGTCAAAGTCATTCCCGAAAAGAAGGGTGCGTCCCTGGCGGTCGATCAGGTCATCATGGAATTTGAGTGATGCCACCTGAAGGTGGACATCCTGAGGGCGGACCACGGCGCGACATCACCACCGTTCGCCTTGTTATCTCCGGCCGGGTTCAGGGCGTGTGGTTTCGTGGCTGGACCGTGGATCAAGCCAAGGCGCGCAAGCTGGCGGGCTGGGTGCGCAACGTCGCCGACGGTACGGTGGAAGCGTTGCTCAACGGCCCCAAGGCCGCCGTCGATGACATGATCGAAGCCTGTCACACAGGCCCGCGTCTGGCGCGGGTGGATGATGTCGCCGTCACCATGATCGACCCGCCGGGCAAGGGCGGCGCGTTTCCCACCACCACCTTCGACCAGCTCGGCACCTTCGATCCGGCGGAAATGCCGGAAAGGGAGTAGGGACTGAGGTAGCGGGCTTACTCCTCACCCGCCTCATACCTCAACAAATCTCCTGGCTGGCACTCCAGAATTTCGCAAATCTTTTCCAGGGTGCTGAAGCGCACGCCTTTCACCTTGCCGGTGCGCAGCAGCGACATGTTCGCTTCGGTGATGCCGACCTCTTGCGCGAGCTCCCGCGCTGTCATGCCGCGCGCGACGAGAATTTTGTCGAGGGAAATAACGATGGGCATATTTTAGGACGCCATGCTTACACGAACGCCTTGTTCTCTTCAGCCATTGCCGCCGCTTCACCCATGATCCACGCGATCACTAGAACGATGGCCCCGGCCAGACCGAGCCACACTTCGGTGCTGCCAAAGGCGATCATCAGATGTCCTTGGCCGCCTTGCTTCACCGTGTCGATGGACAGCGCCAGACCAAACAGCGCCCCGCCGATGGGCCGGGTGACAATCAGGGCGAGCAGGGCATAGGCCGCATACTTGAGGTGCTGCGCGGCTGCCGGGGTAAACACGTCGCCCGCAGCGTAGCTTTGAAACAACCGGCGCAGCACCCACAAGCCCCACAACAGCGGTGCAGACCCGATGACCATGGCCGCAAACGACGCCAACCGGGCCAGCCCGGAAATCTCATCGGCCTCGATGCCGATCTGGCGGGCGGCGCTCTGCTCTAGGCCATCCGGCGCGCCGCTTTAGCTGCGCCTGCCTCTCCCGGCGCTAACCGCTGTGTGAAACTGCGCCGTTTGCAGCCATAGACGCCGCCGCGGCCATCCGGTCTGATACGCCTTCCTAAAGCGGAGGCCGGATATGACGCAGATGTTTTCATCTTTGAGCCGCAGGCACGCCCTCGGCACGGTTGCGGGTGCCGCCGCGCTTTCCTCCTTGGGTCGCCGTGCGCACGCCGCCGCGCCGGATTTCGCCGACCCCGCGCAGTTTCTTACCGCCGTCATCAAGATGCGGGGGGCTACCGACGGCAGCCTGGCGCTGGGGTGGATCAAGGGTACGCGTTACGCCGTCATCGATAATAAGGCGACGCCGCTGTTCGGCATCCTGGCGGCGACGTTCTTTAGCTACACCCGCGTCAGTGCGTTGCGTTTCGACATGCGCTTCATCGAGCTCGCGTACTTCACTGATCTCGCCACCGGCAAGCATTTGCAGTCGTGGACCAACCCGTTCACCGGCAAGACGGTCGAGGTTCCGCTGACCCGCATGGGGCCGAGCCTGACGCCGGTGACGCCGTCCGGCTTCGACCTTACCGACAACCCGCGTATGCAGGCGATGGACGCCAATCATCTGTTCCGCCCAGCCGTGGTCGCCGGTGACGACGTCTGGGTGACTGAGGAGATTAAAATCTCCGGCGATCCACCCGCCACCGGACCGCGCCCGTTCCGCTACAACGAAATGACCACCTACAACGCCAACCTGGCCGACCTGTCGGACCCGGACCGCGTGCGCGTGCCGACCAAGATCCAGTATCAAAGCCTGGTCGGCTGGACCGGCTGGGCGGATATGGACGGCCTCAATGCCATGAACATGGGCCGCGGCTCGGGCCGCACCGAAGCGCGGGTCGAGGACCTGCCGCCCTATTACCTGGAGCTGTCGGAGAAATATCACGCCGACATTCTTAATGATCCGCTGGCTGCCCTGTACCGCAGCGGCGGCGAGTAACCCCACGAAAGGATTCTCAATGTTCGATTACGATCCGATTATTGGCCGCATGTCGCGCCGCACGCTGTTGGGCGGGCTGGCCGCCACCACGGCCGTCGCTGCCACTCCTGCGCTGGCCGACGGCCACGGCCGCACGCTCGATTTCTCCAAGAAGGAAGACCAGCTCACCGCACTGATCAAGATGCGCGCGTCCATGGACAACCGCGTCGTTATGGGCGGGGTGAAGGGCCTGTACTACGGCGTCGTTGACGGCAACATCAAGCCGCTCTACGGCGTGCTTGCCGGTACTCTGGCGCAGTACAAACAGCACGACGAGTGGACCTGGGAAGGGGCGTCCTTCGAGGTCGCCTACTTTACCGACTGGGAAACCGGTGAACTGCTGGAAACCTTCGATAACCCCTACACAGGGGAAACGGTCGAGGTGCCGCAGACACGCATGGGTCCGAGCCGCATGCTGATCAGCCTGGAAGGGCGCCGTTCGCCGTCCGAAAACCCGCGCCTGGCGGCGATGAGCATCAGCCATCGCTTCCTACCGCCCCGCAACGAGCACGGCACGGTGGTGCTGGTCGAGGAAATCGCCGTCGGCACGCCGCCGGACTTCAAAGGGCCGAAGTTCAATTACAACGAAGTCACCACCTACCGTGCGCAGATGGCGGACCTCGCCAACCCGGACGTCATGCTCGCCAACGATTCAACCCACTTCAACGGCATCGTCAGCTGGCGCCCGTGGCTCAAGATGGGCGATCATCCGGGCCATCTGTTCGGCACCGCTACGGGCGGACGCTATGACTCCGTGGATGGCTTCCCGCCGTATTACGTGGAGCTGACGAACAAGTATCACCCGGACGTCTTCGCCGATCCGGAAACCCTGTTGTCCGAGCTGGAAGAGTAGGGGGCCTCTCCCGCTCTGCTAAACGCGCACCCACCGGGAGGCACGCGCTGATGAAGTTTCTGATTGTGCTGGCGATGTCTTTCGGATTGTCGGCGCCAGCCGCTGCCGACGGCCTTAAGGGGCTCACCGTCTATTCCTACCTGACCCCGGCATTCATTCAGCCGGTGTTGGATGCCTTTGCCTTTGAAACCGGTATACCGGTCCATGTGGAGTACATGACGGCGGGCCAACTGCTGGACCGCCTGGTTGAAGAAAACGGCGCGCCAGAAGCGGATGTCATCTTCACTATGGAGGCGCTGCGCCTCGCGAAGCTGGTGGACGCCGACGTGTTGCAGCCGGTGGACTCCGTCGTACTTGAGGCGGCGATCCCTGCCAAATACCGGCATCCGGACGGTTTGTGGTTCGGCCTCAGCAAATGGGCGCGCACCGCGTTCTATTCCAAATACCGGGTCGACCCAGCCGATCTGCAATCCTATGCGGACCTCGCCGACGACACATGGGCGGGTAAAGTGTGCGTGCGCACCAGCAATAAGATTTACGTTCAGTCATTACTGGCGTCGATCATCGCCAATGAGGGCGAGGCGGCCACCCGCCGTTTTGTCGACGGACTGGTGTCCAACTTCGCGAGCGAGCCCGTCGATCTCGACCTCGCGCAGCTTCAAGGCATCGCCGATGGCATTTGCGACGTGGCCATCGCCAACACCTACTACTATGGCCGCCTGTTACCGCAGATACGCGATCCGGAGACCAAGCGCTTACTCGACGCCGTCGGCATCGTGTTTCTGGAACAGGACGGGCGGGGCGTTCACATGAACATCAGTGGCTTCGCCATGACCCGCAAGGCCGATAACCGTGCCGCCGCTTTGCAATTGATGGAATACATGATCCGCCCCGCCGCACAGCGCCTCTATGCTGACCCGTCGATGGATCATCCCATCGTACCGGGCCTCAAACCGCACGATGCCCTGGCCGCGCTTGGCACATTCAAGGAAGACGACCTCGCCATTCACAAGCTCGGTACGCACTACGATCTGGCGGAGCAGATCAGCCGGGATGGCAATTGGCTGTGGAAATAGGCGCTAAGCCTCGGGCGCCAACGTCACCTTGAACGCTTTCTCAAACTCGTCTCTCAAGGCTTCATCGACATCGGCCATGCTGGAAGTCTTGCCCAGCGCCGCCAACGACGTCACGCCATGCTGCGCAACGCCGCAGGGCACGATGCCGGTGAAGTGGCTCAAGTCCGGGTCGACGTTGACGGCGACACCGTGGAAGGTGACCCAGCGGCGCACGCGCACGCCCACCGCGGCGATCTTGTCCTCTTGCGCGCCAATCGCACCCGCGCGCGGCACCCAGATGCCGATGCGGTCGCAGCGGGTTTCACCGGTCACGCCGAAGCGCCCTAGCGCGGCAATCATCCAGGCCTCAAGGGTCTGCACGTAGGCGCGCACGTCCTGTCCGTAATGGCGCAGATCCATCAGCACATAGGCAACGCGCTGACCGGGGCCGTGATAGGTGTATTGGCCGCCGCGTCCGGACTTGAACACGGGGAAGCGATCCGGCTGCAACAGGTCCGAGGCCTGGGCGCTGGTGCCGGCCGTATACAGCGGCGGATGCTCCAGGAACCACAGCAGTTCCGGTGCCGTGCCGTCGTGAATCGCGGCCACGCGCGCCTCCATCTCTGCGACGGCAGTCTCGTAGTCCACGGGCCCGGCGGAGACGCGGAATTCGATAGTTCGCGGCGGAGAAGCGGGTGAGGCGGCCATGCCGCCCTTATAGCGCTCGCGCGGATGAACCCCAAGGGGCCAAATCAGCCGTTTTTCCCATAAATCTGCGGGTTTGGGCCTACCCGCTCTTGCGTGGGGCCCAAGCTTTTGCTATCCCGCAGCCTCCTCAGGCGGGCCCTCAAGCCCGCCGGGCTGAAAGCCGAGATACATAAGGCTTTTTGCCGAGATGCGGTCGTGGCGGAACTGGTAGACGCGCAGCGTTGAGGTCGCTGTGGGAGTTAAATCCCGTGGAGGTTCAAGTCCTCTCGACCGCACCATTTTTCTTCTCAGCACAAACACTTCCGAGCCGCACGGAATGGCAGGGGTGGCTGGCCCTGTTCAGCGGACGGTACAGCGATGTAACAGCCCAGCCTGCGTTCGCCTTGGGCAGGTCTATGGTTTGGTTTCCAGGCGTTCGAGCTCGGTGAGAATGTCGTCGCGGTCTCCGTCCAGCAAAGGGGGCGAACGGCGGATTTCATCCTTTTCTCCCGTGAGAACGATTGCGTTGGCGAATGTCTTGGTCTTGTGTCCATTCGGTAAGGTTAAGTCTTTCACCCAGCCATAGTGATCGACCAGCGGGTCAGACAGTGCGGCCGAGTAAGAGTTGATCGGCTCGCAGGGAACGCCCAGCGAACGAAATATCTGACACCATTCTTCGACGGTCTTGGTCTTGAAGATCGGCTCCAGTATGTCCGTCAGGGCGAACTGGTTTGTGGCGCGATCCTTGGTGTTCAGAAAGCGCGCGTCGGTTGCCACCTGTGGCTCGCCGATCGCCTCGCACACAGAGGCGAACAGTTTGTTGTTTCCGGCCGCGAGCACGAAGTGGCCGTCGGATGCGGGATAGGCTTGGTACGGGGAATTGCGGGGGTGGCGAGACCCCATGCGGACCGGATCGTTTCCGGTGCCAAAATATTCGCTGGTCTGTAAGGCTGAGAACGCAAGATTTGAGGCATACATGGACATGTCGATGTGGCCGCCCGGGCCACCTGCCGCGACACGGCGGAGCACGGCCAGGATCGCAAACGCCGCATAAAGTCCTGCGCCAAAGTCCGACACCGGCACTCCGGCTTTGACTGGCGTGGTTTCCGGGTCGCCGGTGACGCTCATAACGCCCGAGGCTGCTTGGACGGTGATATCGAAACCGCCGTCGTGGGCGCGCGGTCCATGTTGTCCGAACGCGGAGATTGATGCGTAGACCAATCCCGGCTTGTCGTGCTTGAAAGACTCGTAGCCGAGGCCAATGCGGTCCATAACGCCGGGGCGATTATTCTCCACCACCGCATCTGCGGATAAAATGAGCCGCCGCGCGATCGCAAGATGTTCTGGTGATTTAAGATCGAGGGCGATGCTGCGTTTGTTGCGGTTTACAGACGCAAAATTTTCGCTGTACCCGTCGGACATCGGCGGCCATGCGCGCAGGCTATCGCCCGCCGGCGGCTCGACCTTGATGACGTCGGCGCCCATGTCGGCCAGCACCAGGCCGCAGAACGGTCCGGCGGCAACATGGCAGAACTCGATGATGCGCAGGCCTGCCAGCGGAAGGGAAATATCCATAACACGTCTCATCCGACCGTATCGGTCTCTAACATTTCATCGGCCCGCATTGCCGTTTTTACCATTGCGTCTTCGCTGTGCCGCACGATGGTGAAACCAGCGGTCACTCCGGGCGGCGATGCTTAAGGCCGCTTACGCGTCCGCCCACGCCAGCACGTCGGGGATGTATTTCTCCGCCTGTTCCAGATATTCCGGCGACAGGTCGTCGAAGCTTTTCGCCTTGCTGCCGACGCAGTACCACACGGAATGGCCGGGGCGGCTCCCCATGTTCAGGAAGCCCTGCCACGGCGCCAGGAAGACGATGCCGTAGGTGGCCTCAATCCGTGTCAGGTCCTGGTTGAGGATCTCCGCCAAGTCGACGGTGGTGGTACCGTATTCCGCCAGCGGGATCGGCCGCTTCTCCGGATACTTGCGCCGCCCGGACATTTGCACGCGGTCGCCCATGACCGTCCAGCTGAGCGAGAGGGCATCTTTGGCCGAGGCCGGAATCTCGGCGCTCCAGTTGGTGCCCTCGGCGGCGTTGGTGTCGCGCGCGAACATCGCGCTGACCACCTGGCCGCCCTCGACGAAGTACAGGCTGCGTGAGCCGATGATGTTGGGCTCGACCAGATTGTCCTCGCCGGTCCACGGGTTGCGGTAGGTCTTGCCGTTGAGGATCTCGCCGGTCTCCGGGTCTTTGAACACGGTCATCACCTTCGACCACACCTCGTAGCGGCCGCCGTCGCGCGCAATGACCCTTTTGGTTTCGCAGCTCTCGCAGTCGAACACGATGCGCGGATTGTCGTCCGGCGTCACCGCGATGTAGTGGCCGCGCCACGGGTTGGGCGCGGGCTTGCCGCTGAGGTCGCCTTGGACACGCAGATAATTGAACAGCTGTTGGTCCGGGTCCGTGTGCCAGGAGTCATCCGCGCCCCCGTGACCATCGGCACGAGCGCCCATCGGCGCGGCCAACGCCGCGGCCATGCCAAGCCCGCCGAGGCTCAGGGTGCGCCGCGAAACGGCGGGAAGGGTGGTGTCGTCTTTTCTCATGCCGGTCTCCAGTGTCCGTCGTCAGAGTATTTGGGACAAGCGGGCTGATGACCTAAGAGAGAGTT
>JAYQVH010000027.1:0-31363 GCA_038148375.1 Rhodospirillaceae bacterium
ACTGCTGCCTCCCGTAGGAGTCTGGGCCGTGTCTCAGTCCCAGTGTGGCTGGTCATTCTCTCAAACCAGCTACTGATCGTTGCCTTGGTGAGCCGTTACCTCACCAACAAGCTAATCAGACGCGGGCCAATCCTGGAGCGATAAATCTTTCCCCCGTAGGGCGTATACGGTATTAGCTCAAGTTTCCCTGGGTTATTCCGTACTCTAGGGTATGTTCCCACGCGTTACTCACCCGTGCGCCACTAACCATTGTGCCCCGAAGGACACGGTTCGTTCGACTTGCATGTGTTAGGCCTGCCGCCAGCGTTCGTTCTGAGCCAGGATCAAACTCTCAAGTTGACTTGGAGTTGTCCCTGCACAAACACTTCACACAAATTAATGGTGTTGCGTCGATGCGTTGACAACGTCCGATCTAGCGGGCCGCCGCCTACGCATCCCTTTCGAGATCTTCACAATGTCAAAGAGCACCAACTTAAGACCGGTACGCTGTACCGCTCAAAAAAGGCCCCGCAACTCAAGGCCTTGGAGGCCCGTCCTTGCGGGAGACGCGGGTTCTACAGGGTCACCTACCCCGCGTCAAGCCCAGTTTTTAAGTTTAAAAAGCCAAGCCTTTTCAAAGACTTGAACCGCCGAACCCAGTGTTGATTCCAGCACCCGGCGCGAAACTCGGAATATAAGAGTCTGTTTTGTCACTGTCAAACGAATCCTGGCGATTTTCCGCAGAATTCTGGGACTTCGGCCCGGCCCAGCCACCTGTCCATGGAATCTTACCAAGACCTAGTTCTTAAAAACCGATCAGTATTCGCACGGACAAATTGACTTCCGAAAGACAATCCCTCATATTCGCATTAAGAATCAAGGGGTTGAGGGATTCTGTCTGGCCTACCCGTTTCCCGGCGGAAACCCCAAAAATTAGAAACGACTGAGACGAGAACCGCAGTCAATGAGGGGCAAGATGAGCACCGGTTTGCAACCGACTGCGAGCGCCTATATGGCGTCCGGCTGTGTCACAGGGTTTTTCGTCGCGGTAGCGCTGACACTCCAGTCACCGAGTCTGGACTTAAATTTCAGCCCTAATCCTGGGTCGAGAGCGGCGAATTCAGATACCGCGCTGGCCCTAAAGGCGGCAGACTCACCGGCAGTTATGGTGGATGAGATTCGCGTCTCGTCCGAGCCCACACCGTCGCTTGCGTCAGACGTTGTGACAGTTAGACGCGGCGACACGCTCCTAGGCGTTATGCAGAACGCTGGAGTAGCAGGTGTGGAAGCTCACGCACTTATTGCGTCCCTCCGAAACGTTTTTGACCCGCGCGATATTAAAGTCGGGCAACAAGTCGCGCTGCGGACCACCAGTCAAGGGTCTGCGACGTTGATCGACTCATTGCGCATCGATACGGCTCCTGGAACAAGCGTTGTGGCTTTCGCGACCGAAGCTGGCTTTGAGTCTCGAGCGCTCATCGAACCCACAGAATCACTTCCGCAAGCTTTCGCCGGCATAATCAATACCAGCCTCTACGATGCCGCGGTTGATCAAGGTGTGCCTCCGTCCGTTCTCGTCGAGATGATTCGGCTTTTTTCGTATGACGTCGATTTCCAGCGCGATATCCGACAAGGTGATGACTTCGAACTGATGTTTGACCAGCAGATCACCAAAAACGGTCAGGTCGTAAAGAATGATGACATTGCTTACGCATCGATGACATTACGGGGTGAGACTCTGAAGATATATGCGTTCACCCACGACAATGGCGACGTTGGATATTACACTGACCAGGGCAAAGGCATCCGCAAAGCCCTCATGCGCACACCAATCAATGGTGCGCGGCTGTCGTCCTCATTCGGCGCGCGACGTCACCCGGTACTCGGCTACACTAAGATGCACAAAGGCGTTGATTTTGCCGCTCCACGCGGAACCCCAATTTATGCCGCAGGCGATGGCGTGATCGAAAAACGATTGCGGTGGGGGAGTTTCGGAAATTACATCCGTATTCGCCATGGCGACGGCTTCTCAACAGCGTATGCGCACATGAACAGTTTTGCCAAAGGGTACGGTGTCGGAAGCCGGGTCAAACAGGGGGCCGTTATCGGATATGTTGGCACCACGGGGCGCTCTACAGGGCCGCATCTTCACTATGAAGTCATGAAAAATGGCGCACAGGTCAACCCAATGAAGGTACGCTTTCCGGCGTCGAAGGCCCTTGAAGGTGAAAGCCTCGAGAAATTTCAAATGGTTCGCAAGGCAGCTGATAAAGCGTGGGCCGCTCTGGCGATGCAGGCTGATGTCGCCTCACTCGCTATCGAAAAGCCTGTTTCATCGGTCGAATAGAACCCGCCTATCAAAGCGGCCTACGCTGCTTCAGCTCTGATCTTCTGACCGTTGATGACCAAGCCATCCTGATCAGCGTCAACAGTGACGGTAGCGCCGGCCTCAATTTCGCCTTTCAGCACCATCGTCGCCAAAACGTTTTCGAGATTGCGTTGAATAACACGCTTCAACGGACGTGCACCGTAGACAGGATCATAACCCTGAGCGCCCAACCACTGCGCAGCGGCAGAGGTTAGGTCGAGTTTTACATCCCGTTCTTCAAGGCGCTGGGCCAGCCGCGACACTTGAATATCGACGATCGCGCCCATTTGTTTTTCGCTCAGCCTGTGGAACAGCAATATTTCATCTAGCCGGTTGAGGAACTCTGGACGGAACGCACTACGCACAATGGCCATGACATCTTCGCGGACGTTCTCCGGATCTGCGCCATCAACTTGCGCAGCCAAGACATCCGAACCGAGATTTGACGTCATAACAATCAGCGTGTTGCGGAAGTCAACTGTACGTCCTTGACCGTCAGTCAGACGCCCATCGTCCAATACCTGCAGCAAGACGTTAAACACGTCAGGGTGCGCTTTTTCCACTTCATCGAATAGAATCACCTGATAGGGGCGGCGGCGTACAGCTTCCGTTAGTGACCCGCCTTGCTCATAACCAACATAACCAGGCGGCGCGCCTATCAGCCGTGCAACAGAGTGCTTTTCCATGTACTCTGACATGTCGACACGCACCATTGCGGTTTCATCGTCGAACAAGAACTCAGCCAGTGCTTTGGTGAGTTCGGTCTTCCCTACACCAGTCGGCCCGAGGAACAAAAACGATCCGATTGGCCGGTTCGGATCCTGAAGCCCCGCGCGGGATCTCCGCACAGCATTTGAAACGGCTGCGATTGCTTCGTCTTGGCCAATAACACGGGCGCCTATTTGCTTTTCCATTTGCAGGAGCTTGTCGCGCTCGCCTTCTAGCATCTTGTCGACGGGCACCCCAGTCCACCGCGACACCACATTGGCAATATGCTCAGCTGTGACCTCTTCATTAACAACAGCCGCAGCGTCGTGTTTTTCCGCATCTGCCAGCTTCGCCTCAAGTTGCGGTATCACTTGGTGTTGTAATTGGCCGGCACGTTCATATTCGCTGCCACGCAGCGCGTGATCTAAGTCGAGACGAGCCTGCTCCAGCTCTTCCTTCACCTTTGTGGCATCAGCCAGCTTGGTTTTTTCGTCCTGCCATTTCGCGGTTAGAGCTTGAGATTTTGCCTCGAACTCCTCGAGTTCAGACGCGAGTTTTTCCAACCGATCCTGAGAAGCCTGATCCTTTTCCTTCTTGAGGGCCTCGCGTTCAATTTTGAGTTGGATCACTTTTCGGTCGAGTTCATCCAATTCCTCAGGCTTGGAGTCTACTTCCATGCGCAACCGGCTCGCTGATTCGTCCATCAGATCGATCGCCTTGTCTGGCAAGAAGCGATCAGCGATATATCGGTTCGATAAAGTTGCGGCCGCAACTAAGGCGGTATCCGAGATACGCACACCGTGATGCATTTCGTACTTTTCTTTAAGTCCCCTCAGAATCGATATCGTGTCCTCTACGTTTGGTTCGGTAACGAATACTGGCTGAAACCTTCGCGCCAGGGCCGCATCTTTCTCAACATGTTTGCGGTACTCATCAAGAGTGGTTGCACCTATGCAGTGGAGTTCTCCACGCGCCAACGCTGGCTTTAATAGGTTCGATGCATCCATAGATCCTTCTGCCGCCCCAGCTCCGACGAGCGTGTGCATCTCATCGACAAAAAGAACGATCTGTCCCGCAGCTGCGGTTACCTCTGTCAATACGGCTTTGAGGCGTTCTTCGAATTCACCACGGAACTTTGCTCCGGCGATGAGGGCGCCCAGATCAAGCGTCAGAAGAGATTTTTGCTTAAGGCTCTCGGGCACGTCGCCATTAACGATTCGAAGGGCCAAACCCTCCACAATTGCCGTCTTACCGACGCCAGGCTCACCAATTAAAACGGGGTTGTTTTTCGTTCGGCGCGAAAGCACTTGGATCGTACGCCGGATTTCTTCTTCGCGACCGATGACAGGATCGAGCTTTCCCGCTTGAGCAGCCTCAGTGAGATCGCGGGTGTATTTCTTTAGCGCTTCGTATTGGTCTTCCGCATTGGCGGAGTCTGCGGTCTTGCCCTTGCGCAATTTGTTGATCGCCGCATTCAAGGCGTCAGGGCTCACGCCCGCTTTATCGAGAGATTGGCCCGCGTCCGTTGCCTTATCCATGGCAAGCGCGAGCAGCAAATATTCAACGGTTACAAACGAGTCCCCGGCCTTCTCCGACAGCTGAGCAGCGCGATCCAAAAGCCTTGCCAAGTCTTGGGAAAAATACATTTGGGCGTTCGAGCCCTCGACCTTGGGCACTTTCGACAACGCGGCCATAACTTCGGCTACAGCCTTGTGGGCGTCGCCCGAAGACGTTGCGATCAGCCGAGTGCACTGCCCTTCCTTGTCATCAAGCAAGGCCTTAAGCAGGTGGAGCGGTAATACCTGTTGGTGACCCTCACGAAGCGCAATTGTCTGCGCTGCTTGGAGAAACCCTTTAGATCGATCCGTTAGATTATCGATATTCATTGCAGCAAAACCCTTCTCTCTTAAGGTCAGCCAATCTCATGGCGCCTTAACCGAGCAGCACTTTCTGCCTTGAATATTGGTGGCTGAATCTGCCACCGCAAGATGGGAAGTCGTTTTTTAGCCGCGAAACTTAGAGTGTGGCGGACACCCCCAATTACTCTGCCGCTTCCGTGGCAGACGACTCATCGGCCTCACTAGATTTCTTTGGTGGGCGGCCACGGCGCGGCTTTCTCGGTTTAGGGTCGTCTGCCGGTCCTTCAGATGTGGCATCGCCGTCCAGTTTTTCACCGGATTCGTCGCCGTCACCTTCCATTAGGTCCACTGGTCCCTGGCTCTTGTCGCCACCCTGGACCGGGATTGGATCGGAGGAGGAGTCGTTCCCTTCCTGACCGTTGGCACGGCGGCGCGCTTCCTGTTGCTCATTTCGCGCATGTACGATGCGGTAATAATGGTCAGCATGCTGAAAGTAATTTTCAGCTGCTATGCGATCTCCTTGCGAAGCCGCATCGCGCGCTAATGACAGATACTTATCCATCAATTGCTGAGCGTTACCACGGTTACGACCCATGTTGGGATCGTAATTCCCGCCTCTTCCTTGAGGACGCTTACCGCCATTGTTGCGGTTGCGACCCCGCCCCTTAGAACCGGATGACTTTGACATTGATGTCTTATGCCGAGTTGTTGGATCAAATTCCTTAGTTGCTCAGCCATAGCCGCAACGGACACTGTCCCGCCTTGCGGCTCCCGTTATTCGTCTTTTGGGAGTTGGCTGCGAACGGCCCTAGCCGTTCTTTCATCAGGATTAGCTCATTTGCGCTACGAAACACGCAGACGAAAAACCCTGAACTAAAGTGATGGTAGTCAGCTTGCTCTAATTTTCCAACCTTTTTTTTAGATTTTTACGGCCGACAGGCACCGATCTATCCCCGAGAGGTCCTTATGGGTTTGAACGGTCCCAAATCCAGCCGCAGATACTACGGCCCCTACAGCGGCACTCTGCCCCATTCCGATTTCAACGACCAAATGCCCGCCAGGAGCCAATCCGGCATAACATTGCGGGATTAGGGCGCGATATGCGTCAAGCCCATCCTCACCGGCCAATAAGGCGATTTGCGGATCATAGTCCCTGACAGAACGAGACAACGTCCCGAATTCGCTCTGCCCTATGTAGGGGGGATTGCTGACGATCAGGTCGAATTTCCCTGTGATCGGGGTGAGCCAGTTTGAACACACGAATTTACAACGGTCACGCACACCGAGCCTGGCTGCATTCCCTCCCGCAACCTGTAGAGCACGTTCCGAGATATCCAATCCAATGCCATAAGCCTCTGACCATTCGGTCAAGAGTGAAATCAAAAGGCACCCTGTCCCGGTTCCAGCATCGAGAATGTTTCTGGGCAACGCTTCTTGACGAATTTTCAGGGACACCTCAACCAAGGTTTCGGAGTCTGGTCTCGGATCGAGGGTGTCTGGCGTCACCATTAAAGGCAAACTCCAAAACTCACGCCTACCAATTATCCTGCTAACCGGCTCACCTTCACGCCTCCTAAGAATTAGGGACCTGATACAATCCAACTGTTCGTCGCTTATTTCGATATGAGTCGCGACAATCAATTCGTTGGGCTGCATACCTAAAGCATGAGCAATCAGCAGTCGCGCGTCCAAACGCGGCGTGTCCGAATCAGCTATCGACAGCGCCTGAGTCGCGTCGTTAAGTACGTCGGCCAATTGCGACGCCATTGTAATTGAAAACCCAATCGCTAACTCGCCATGTCGGCGAGTTTTGCGGCTTGATCTTCGGTTGTGAGTGCATCGACAAATTCGTCGAGCGCGGCGCCTTCTAACATATCGTCTAACTTGTACAGCGTCAGGTTTATCCGATGGTCAGTAACGCGTCCTTGAGGAAAGTTATATGTGCGAATGCGTTCAGACCGGTCGCCGCTGCCAACCTGATGCTTTCGATCCGCCGCGCGGGCCATATCTTTTTCGGTCTTCGCCTGATCGTACAGGCGCGCACGAAGAACTTTCATGGCTTTGGCTCTGTTCTTGTGCTGTGATTTTTCGTCCTGACATTGCACGACAATATTGGTTGGCAAGTGTGTGATTCGAATGGCGCTGTCGGTCTTGTTGACATGCTGACCACCAGCACCTTGAGCTCGATACGTGTCGATACGCAAATCCTTGGGATCGATGTCAACTTCGACATCCTCAACCTCGGGCATGATCGCGACCGTCGCAGCCGAGGTATGTATTCGTCCTCCGGCCTCTGTTGTTGGTACGCGTTGGACGCGATGCACGCCGGATTCATATTTCAACCGGCCGAATACATCTTTGCCGGAGATGTTAGCGATGGCCTCTTTAAAGCCACCTATACCTGTTTCGCTGACGTCCACCACCTCAAATCGCCACCCTTGCGTAGAAGCATATTTCTCGTACATGCGAAATAAGTCGGCTGCGAACAGCGCCGCCTCTTCTCCTCCCGTTCCTGCACGCACCTCGAGCAGCGCATTGCGCGAGTCATCTTTGTCCTTCGGGATCAGCATGACCTGGAGTTCGCTCTCCTCGGCAGGCAGCTTGTCGAGCAGATGGCTGAGTTCCTCCTCAGCAAGAGACTTCATATCCTGATCCCCTGCCGCTTCGTTGACCAGCGTCTTTGCCTCTAGGATTTGTTGCCTGAGCGCATCGACGCGGCGAATTTTTTCGACGATAGGTGTTAACTCAGACAATTCTTTGCCGAATTCGGACAAGAGCTTGGAATCAAGGTTACGGTCCGTCGACAAGCGCGACTGTATCTCTTCGTGTCGCGCAACGATGCGACCCAAATTTTCTTGGAGGCTCATTTGAGGCAGTCCTTAAACCAAATCGGAGAGCGCGACTGCCAATCCATCAATTGGAGTTTCAAATTGCCCTCCGGTATCCAAATCTCGAACGGAAACCGCATTGTTTCTCAACTCGTCTTCGCCGATGAGAACTGCCGCGCGGGCGTTGATTTTGTCCGCACGTTTTAAACGGCGCTTCAGATTGCCAGAGAACGCAATGTCGCAGGGAATGCCCGCAACGCGCAGGGTTTGACAAATGACTTGCGCCTGGCGCGTTTCGCCTCCGGACACCGGTATAATTGCGATCGGACGCTGTGACGCCACCTGAGAGTCGTCTAACAGCGCCAATCGTTCGATTCCGGCCGCCCAACCGATTCCCGGGGTTTTTGGCCCGCCCATCTGCTCAATCAGGCCATCGTAGCGCCCCCCTGCCAAGACAGTTCCTTGAGCACCGAGAGCAGTTGTCGTGAATTCAAATGCCGTATGGCAGTAATAATCTAACCCGCGCACCAGACGTGGATTCTCGACAAAGCCGATATGCAATGCCGATAACCCATCTTTGACCTCAGAGAAAAAGTCTCTAGAGGGCTCGTTTAGGAAATCCGAAAAAACAGGTGCTTCGGCGACGATTGCTTTGTCCTGCTCTGACTTTGAATCCAATATGCGCATCGGATTCTTGCTGAGTCGCTCGCGGCTATCATCCGAAAGATCTTTTTCGTGGAGGGTGAAAAAATCGACCAACGCCGCACGGTAAGCATGGCGACTCTCCGCGTCACCTAACGAGTTGAGCTCAAGCGTTATTTTGCTGTCGATTCCCATGGCCGCGAGCGTTTGAGACGCCAGGGCGATAACTTCTACGTCGGACTGGGGAGAATCGGCGCCAATCAACTCGACGCCGATCTGATGAAATTGCCGCTGCCGGCCTTTCTGAGGACGTTCATGGCGGAACATTGGCCCGTTGTAGAAAACCTTCCAGGGAATGTTCTGGGCCATTCCATTAGAGATGAAGGCACGCGCCACACCAGCGGTCCCCTCTGGACGTAACGTTACACTCTCCCCGCCCTTGGTCTCAAAAGTGTACATCTCTTTCGTGACGATATCTGACGTGTCTCCCAAGGTGCGTGCGAATACTTCTGTAAACTCGAATACCGGTGTCGCAATCTCATCGAACCCATAAAGACCAGCAACGGTTCGAGCCCGCTCCACAACCATACGGTGGCGGGCTTGATCCTCGGAAAGCAGATCATGAGTACCTCGAACAGGTTGTAAACCAGACACTTTCGAACTGATGCCTCTTAATGAGCAAGAATGTTAGCTTGTGGCGCTACTCGGCGGCGCGCGGCGAAGCCATGTTTGACGCGGCAACGGTGGAAGCTTCGACCTCAGCAGCTTTTTTCTCAATAAGGTCAACCAAATGATCGATCTTCGCCTCATCGTCAACATTGTGATCCGGCATTCCGGATAAATAAACTTTGTGGCTGCCGTTGCCGCCGCCGGTAATTCCGAAGTCCGTCAACTTTGCTTCCCCGGGACCATTCACGACGCAGCCAATGATCGAAACCGACAAAGGTGTCGATATGTGAGCGAGACGCGCCTCAAGAGTTTCGACGGTTCGGATCACGTCAAAGCCTTGGCGCGCGCAAGATGGGCAGGAGACAATCCGGACACCGCGATGCCGGAGATCAAGCGATTTGAGAATTTCAAACCCGGCTTTGACCTCTTCCACCGGTTCGGCAGACAACGAAACACGGATAGTGTCACCGATGCCAGCCCAGAGAAGGGAGCCGATTCCAATTGCGGATTTCACCGTGCCTGCCCTCAGGCCGCCAGCCTCTGTTATGCCAAGGTGGAGCGGGTAGTCGCACTGTTCTGCCAAACTCTGATACGCTGCGACGGCGAGAAAAACGTCAGATGCCTTAACGCTGATCTTGAATTCACAGAAGTCATGATCTTCCAAGATTTTCGCGTGATATAAGGCGCTTTCGACCAAAGCTTCAGGATTTGGCTCGCCGTATTTCTCAAGCAAGTGTTTTTCCAAGCTACCCGCATTAACGCCAATTCGAATGCTGCAGCCATGATCTTTGGCCGCGCGGACCACGTCTCTTACACGGTCCGCAGATCCGATGTTTCCCGGGTTAATGCGTAGACATGCCGCACCCGCTTGAGCGGCCTCGATCGCCCGTTTGTAGTGGAAGTGTATATCCGCAACGATCGGAACGGAGACAGAACGAACTATTTCTGCCAATGCCGCAGTAGACTCTTGGTCAGGGCACGACACACGGACGATATCCGCACCTGCCTCTTCAAGTCCCTTGATTTGGGTAATCGTCGCACTTGCGTCTGACGTCGGGGTGTTCGTCATCGACTGGACAGATATAGGCGAATCACCGCCAACCGGCACCGCACCGACATGGATGAGGCGCGATTTCCGTCGATGAATGTCCCTGTAGGGCCTGAGGCTCATGCGTGCACTAAGCTAAATTTGAAGCGAATAGATCGAGTTATAACCAATCCTAGGCGGCTGTAATAGAGGCCCAAAGTAATACGAAAGGATCAGCCTGGCGTGACACCCGACTTGAGACTCTCTGCATTAAGGGGAACTCCGCGACGAACAACGCCTTCATTGCCCAGTGGTGGAGCCAAATCGCCGCCCACGAACACTTCGAGACCGCCGGCGTTTCCGGTCATCAAGGTCAGCCCCTCTCGGTCGGGTACGCGGTAAACCTCGCCCTTGCGAAGCAACCGCGTGAGAAGCAGATCATTTCCATCTCGAACCTGAATCCAGCTATCGGATTTGGCTCTTAACTCGATAACGCCAGGGTCGTTACCGGACGCGGCAGACGCAATCTGACTATCCTGTTCCGGTTCGTCCGTAAAACTTGCATCGGAATCGGCTTCAGGCGTTGGCGCTGCCGGCGCAGACCCACGTTCAGAATCATCGCCCGCAGACAAGGCGTTTACCGCAACAGCCTCAGGCACCTCAATTCCAACCGAACCCGCTTCAGCGGCTTGCGGAATTCCCTGCGACGTATTGTTTACCGGCTGCTGGACCATTTCACTTTCAGCATTCGCTTCGACTTGAGATTCGATTTCCAAATCCACGTCGTCAGAACCCTGACTGTCCGCGGCCGCGATTTCAGTCTCCTCTAGAAGTTGTACGGCCGCAGTTGATTGCGGTGTATTTTCATCGCCTGACGCCGACCCGTCAGATCGAATCTCTTCTGACGTTACAATCGCTTCGGGTTGCGCTTCGACGTCATTCACCTGCTCCGCCGCTTCTATAACTGATTGTGCAGTGTCCGTTCGAGCCTCGCCAACAACCGCGCGTTCAACGTCCCTGGCTTCCTCGGCCTCAGCGCCCATGTCCAAATCTGGCGCGCGGCCGGCAAGATCATCAACGTCTTCCGCAAGGTCGGACGACGCGACTTGAGCCGTTACATTCGCGCCAGGCGTGTCGGGCAAATTTTCGCCAGCGACTTCGGCAGAACGCGGTTCATCACTCGTTGATTGTTCCGGAATCAGCGCGCCACGTGAAGCGGCGGACTCGTCAGCAATTGCAACCTGCTGACCCTGCTGTCGATTTCCGAGCAAGGCCGTTAATCGCTCCGGCACTTCCTGGATGAGATCGACAGCATTGCGATCATTATTCGTGAAGACATACCAGCCGCTGTAAAAAACCATCCCCATAACAATGGCGATTGCAAGAACGCCACCATTCGGCAGCCCGCTCTCGCCGCTCTGCACCGGAAACTCGAAGCGGGTCGGCGCAACTGCGCCAGCAGTCTCCGCGCGCAGACGGCGCACGACCTCATTACCGTCAAGACCAAGGAAGTCAGCATAAGCGCGTACAAAACCTATCGAGTAGGCGGTGCCGGGTAAATCTTCAAATCTTCCATCCTCGATCGCGACTAAGTAGCCGTATCTGATTTTTAGAATACGAGCTATTTGCTGCAGGTCACGGCCCATCCTCATACGGGTCGCGCACAGAAGCGCTCCGACATGATCGGCTTGGACAGGTTGCGCGAGTTGACGATCTTCAGACGCCTCAGCTGAAGGTCCGTCGGACGCGTTGTCAGTTTGTGCTCTGACTTCACCGAATGGATCAGATTTATTCAAAGCTTTACGAGACTCTCGATTGCCCGCGCACTGATTGTTCGTGATTGCACTTACCCAGTTGATCACCGCCTAAATTCAGACGAAATAACCCTCCCGAGCGAAAGATACTGTACCACATTGATTCTATTAGAACAAACAGCCTCGGAGTTTATGCAAAGCTTTACCGCCCTTAGTATTTATTGAGTCAAAACAAGGACTTCGAAAGCAACTTAAGAAAGTAAAATAGAGTAATCCTGTGCAAAACCTCGCAGTTTCGATCGGACAGAACGCCTGGAATCATTGCAGAGGTCACGCACAAAAGGCTCGAGTCTAGAAATGTCTGTAGATCGAACCGCACGCTTCACCGGCCCAATGGCTGCCGGCGTCATCGACAATCGCCTATATCCAAGGCCGATCAGAGCGAGCGCATCGACGGGCCGGCCAGCCATCTCGCCGCAAATCGTTACTTCTGTTTGAGTCTCCCCAAGCGACTCTGCGACATCGCGCAACAAACGAAGTACGGGCTGCGACAACACATCGTATCTGTCATGAACGTTAGAATTGCTACGATCGGCCGCAAAAATGAACTGCAACAAATCGTTGGTGCCGATACACAGAAAATCGGCATGGTCGGATAGCTCATCTATCTGCCACAACAAAGCTGGCACCTCGATCATCGCGCCAACCAAAACCGTTTCCGGAACAGGAACGGATTTCGCCCGCCGCCTTTCCAACTCATCTATGGCGATTCTTTTGGCAGCAACAAACTCATCGACCGCGCTGACCATGGGAAACATGATTCTCAGAGATGTTTGTGCTGCGGCATTGAATAGAGCGCGTATTTGCTGACGTAACAGACTCGGTTGATCCAAGCCGATCCGCAACGCCCTCCAGCCCATAGCTGGGTTCTCTTCTACTCGGCTCGCCCTCCAATACGGGAGGATCTTATCGCCGCCGACATCCAAGGTCCGAAAAGTTACTGGGCGCCCATCAGCCTCCATCAAAATCTTCTTGTACAGACTCGCCTGCTCGCGCACGTCGGGCATTTCGGCAGCTGACAAAAACGACAGTTCAGTGCGAAACAATCCGATGCCATCAGCGCCGGTGTGAGCGAGAGCCGGCATATCGATTTCAAGACCAGCATTCAGTAACAATGAGACGCAATGTCCGTCCAGCGTAGTTGACGGTAAATGGCGTTCTTGAACATACGCTTGCTTTTGACGAGCGAGCGCATTTGCGCTCTCAGCATATATTTCCTTCAATTCTTCCGCGGGCCGTATGATGACCTGCCCTGTATTCCCATCCGCAATCAGAGAGTCCAAACTGTCCACGCGCGCCAAGACATCTTTGACCTGGCCCACAACTGGAATGTCCAATGCTTTTGCAATAACCGTCGCGTGCATGGTTGAGGACCCTTCCTCAAGAACCAATCCAGCCAACTTTTTAGCATCGTAGTTTAAAAGTTCTGCGGGACCCAACGAGCGAGCGACGAGAATCGCTCGTTCAGGCATGTCAATCTTAACGTGATCTTGCGTTAATCCGTTGAGAAGTCTGCTCACCAGATCATCTAAATCTAGAACCCGCTCCCGAATCATCGGGTTCGAAATTTGCTGCATCCTCATGCGCGTTTCTTCGTGCATTTTTTGGGTCGCAGCTTCGGCCGTTAAGCCACTGTCGATGCCGGCCTCGATTTTACGAATTAGGCCGCTGTCGGCGGCAAACATCCTGTACGCCTCTAGAACATCGACATAGTCGCGGCTGTGGGCGCCTTCTTTTATGTCAGATAGTTCCATCAACTCATCGACGTCGGCTTTGAGCACGTCGAGTGCGGCATGCAAGCGCACTTTTTCAGCGTCCGGATCTTCGCTTACCAGCCTGCCGATTCTGATGTCTGGCCGGTGAAGCAACGCGAAACCTATCCCGACGCCCTGGTTCAAGCTGACGCCTTGAATCTTTTGCGGCAAAATTGCATTGCCATTAGCGGGAAAGAGTTCGCCCCTGTTGACGAGTTCGGTGGCCGACAGCAACTCAGATATAACCATGGCAACCGTTTCGAGCGTTTCAACCTGCCATGAATCGAATTCCCGCTCTTCTCTTGTTTGTACGGCGAGTACGCCAATCACCCTCCCCGCTTGAATAAGCGGAACGCCCATGAGGGAACGGAAAAAATCTTCCCCGGTTTCAGGGCGATAGACGAACTGCGGATGAGACCAAGCATCTGCCAGCGCCAGGGTCCGTGTATGAGCCGCGATTTCCCCCACCAACCCTTCGCCAACGCGAAGTCGTGTAACGTGAACTGCCTCAGGGTCAAGACCATGCGTCGCAAACAATTCAAGAACTTCGCCAGCCCTCATGACGTAGCATGAACACACATCGGCGCGCATGCCTTCCGCAATAACCCGAACTGTCTTGTCAAGCCGGGCTTGCGCCGTCCCTTTGCCGGCCATCACAGACCGCATGCGCGCTAGAAGACGTCTGGAGTCTTCGGCCGCGAACGACTGCATTAGCTCATTCTTCTGGCAAGAGCACTTTCCGCTTGGTCGACCATCTCCGCAATGATTTCAGCGGTCGGCTGTTCTTTGGTCACCAGTCCTACGCTCTGCCCCGCCATCAGAGAACCCCTTTCAACATCACCCTCAATGACCGCGCGGCGCAACGCGCCGGCCCAAAAATGCTCTATTTCAAGCTGTGCCGCCTGCTGGTCTAGTTCCCCCGATTCAACTTTCGCAATTACGCTCCGCTGAGCGTTCATAAATTCTTCAGTTCCTTTGTTGGCCAACGCCCGAACCGGTATGACGGGGAATCGCTTATCAAGCTGAACCGTTGAAACAGCGTCGCGTGCACTTGCTCTTATAAACGCTTTCTTGAACGCATCGTGGGCGATGCTCTCCGTAGCACAGACGAAACGCGTGCCCATCTGAACCCCTGCGGCGCCCATTTCGAGATACGTAACGATCACCTCTCCACGCCCAATCCCACCGGCTACGAAAACAGGGACCTCAGTGATCTGTGGCAGTATTTCCTGAGCGAGAACACTCGTCGATACCGGACCGATGTGCCCTCCAGCTTCCGAGCCCTCTATGACCAATGCGTCAGCACCCAGTTTCGTCAGCCGCTTTGCAATAACCAGCGCGGGAGCAAAGCAGATCACCTTGGCGCCATCTTGCTTAGCCGCTTGGATTGACGCTGCGGATGGCAACCCCCCTGCCAAAACAACATGCGAAACCGAATTATCCACACAAACGCCGATAAGCTCCGCTAGATCGGGGTGCATAGTGATAAGATTAACGCCAAACGGTTTGCCAGTTAGCGCTTGCGTCGCTTTGATTTCGGCATCCAATAAGGCTGGCGTCATCGACCCGCAGGCAATGACGCCGAACCCGCCAGCATTAGAAATTGCTGACACCAGATTGCGCTCCGACACCCAGGTCATAGCGCCACCGAGAATAGCGACTTGGCATCCGAGAAACTCGGTTCCTCGCTTCCACAGTTGACCTAGTCGCGACACCTGGCTATCGGCACTCATGAGTGATCCCTTAGGCCGCATCCAGGCCAAACGCCGTGTGCAACGATCGCAGCGCCAACTCGGTATATTCTTCAGCGATCAATACACTGACTTTGATTTCCGATGTAGAAATCACTTGAATATTAATACTCTTCTCGGCCAAAGCTTCAAACATCGTCTTCGCGACACCGGCGTGAGAGCGCATTCCGACGCCAATAACGGATACTTTTACAACGTCTTTGTCTGTCTGGATTTCGCGGCATGAAATATTGTCTGCATTGGCCACGGCCTGCTTGGCGCGCTCTAAATCGCCACGGCTGACCGTGAAAGTGACGTCGGTTGTCCCGTCTTCGGACACATTCTGCACGATCATGTCAACGTTGATATTCGCGTCAGCAAGCGAACCAAAGATAGATGCCGCGATACCCGGCCGGTCCTCAACGCCAACAAGCGTAACCTTTGCCTCATCCCGGCTGTACGCGATTCCGCTGACAACTTCTTTTTCCACGATTTCTTCCTCGTCACACACTAGAGTTCCGGGTTCATTATTGAACGACGAAAGCACTTGCAGTCGCACATGATGGTTCATCGCCAGCTCGACGGAACGCGTCTGCAGCACTTTTGCGCCAAGAGACGCCATCTCAAGCATCTCTTCATAGGTAATTTTGTTTAATTTCTTCGCCGAAGGAACAATCCTGGGGTCCGTCGTGTACACACCATCGACATCCGTATAAATATCGCACCGGTCCGCTTTCAGCGCCGCGGCAAGCGCAACTGCCGACGTATCCGAACCGCCGCGACCCAACGTGGTGACACGTTGACTCCCGTCCACTCCCTGAAAGCCCGGAACGACAGCGACTTGACCACCGGCGAGCCGCTTAAGAATTTCATCCGTTCCGATTGACTCGATTCGTGCTTTACCGTGAACGCCGTCTGTCAGCACCGGCAGCTGCCACCCCAGCCAAGACCGCGCATCAACGCCCAGCGACTGCAGAGCCATCGCGAGTAGTCCGCTTGTCACCTGTTCGCCAGTGGACACAACGACGTCATATTCACGTGCGTCGTAAAGCGGGGAGACTGACGAACAATACTCCACCAACTGGTTGGTTACGCCGGCCATTGCAGAGACCACCACTGCAACTTCATGTCCAGCGTCAACGTCGGCCTTGATGCGCTGGGCAACAGCCTTAATCCGATTTATATCTGCGACAGACGTTCCGCCGAATTTTTGAACTATCCGCATATCCGTATCCATTTGCAGCGCACGGCTTGTTTAGGAATTGACCGCCAATCCGCCACTTTGCGTCTTAGTGGAGAAGCCGTGACCCGGAGCGTACAATTTTGCTATGGATGTCTTGCAGGCATCCGCTCCTGAGGCGCCGTATACATACTTAAACGCCTTACCTGAGGAAAGACGCAATATATGGAACGCGGCCAAGAGAATACGGCTCCTGCTCAGGCATCTTCCCGGGATCAGCGGGAAATTGACGCGTTTTCCGCGATTGCGCAGTCATGGTGGGACCCCACCGGCCCATTCGCGCCATTACACCACCTCAACCCAAGTCGGGTCCGTATCTTGGCGAACTGCGCAGCCGACCACTTCCACCTGGACCTGAAAGCAACGCGCCCCTTCAATGGCCTATCTCTGCTGGATATCGGCTGCGGCGGCGGCCTGATTGCTGAACCATTCTCAAAACTAGGCTTCGACGTGACTGGCGTCGATGCGTCTCCGCAGAATATCGAAACAGCTCGCGCCCACGCGGCCGACGGAAATTTATCCATTACCTATCTAGAGGCCGCCCCGGAAGACAGCTTCCTTTCAAGCCGAACCTTTGACGTGGTCTTAGCGCTGGAAGTTATCGAGCACGTCGCGGACCTCGACCTATTTCTTTCTTCCGTATGCTCAAGGGTCAAACCGGGCGGCGTTCTCTTTCTTTCAACCCTGAACCGGACTCTACGAAGCCTCGTGCTCGGCAAAGCCGTTGCGGAATACGTACTGGGATGGGTGCCCCCTGGAACGCACACATGGTCAAAATTCGTCAAACCGAGCGAAATTGCGAAACGGATCAGGACCGCCGGTTTTGCCGTTACGTCGCTTCAAGGGTTGGAATATGAGCTCGCAACTGGCGAATGGCGTATCAGTGAAGATGTGAGCGTGAACTACATTTTGGCAGCTACGCGACAATAGGTCTCGCGAAAAGCATGGTGCGGAAAATACTCAAGCGATTACTCGGCACGGGCGCAGCTCCACGGCGCCCGACAGACATGCTTCAAATGGGAATTAATCTTATATCCCAAGGGAAGACAGCCGACGCCGTAATCACCCTTGAGCGCGCAGCTCAATCGAGCCCGCAAGATAGTTCGATTCTTGCGAATCTGGGCGCAGCGTACGCAATGAACGGAGATTTCACCACGGCGCTCGAGCGGTTTGACCACGCACTCGATATCGACCCAACGTGTTGGCCCGCTCTTATCAATGCAGCGGAAATCCGGCTGAGCGGCGAATGTGCATCAGAATCGATAAAAGCGTTCGAGACTGCAGAGGCCATTGTCCGATTGCCAGGCGATGTTTTGATTGTTTACGCCAAAGTCCTCGTCGCAACACGCCGATTTTCGGACGCCTTTTCTCGCTTGCGCCAGCCAAACATGGTGCTCAGACAGAAATACGAATACTGGCTCACCCTTGGCGTAGCTTCACAATTTCTCGGGCTCAATTCGCATTCCGAGGCAGCGCTGCGTCAGGCCCTCCGCGTAATTTCGAAGGAGCGGCCCACACCCTTGTTAACCCGTATAGGGCGCATGAATTCTGAGCAAGGAAACCATGGAAATGCGAGGGCAATACTCGCTCGGCTAATGAGGAAAGACACCAAAGGCACAGATACCGATATAGCGTTTGCCCGTGCGCTAGAGACTCAGGGATTCAGAGGGCGCGCTGCAGATCTATACGGTGACGTACTGTCAAGGCATCCGAACCAAGAAGAAGCGACGACCAATTTAGCAAACTTACAAAAACAAAATTATCAGTTCACGGATGCAGAAGCGCGATACCGGCAAATTCTCGAGCGAAATCCTACAAACGCCATCGCAGACAAAAACCTAGGCGATCTATTGGTGCGCTCCCTTCGCGTCGATGCTGGCATCGCGCACCTAAGGCGATGTGTATCGGCTGCGCCGCGCAATCCATACTTTCATAGCGATCTTATTTTCGCTGAACATTACTCAAGTGTCATGACGCAGAAAGATCTCCGTCAGACCATTGAGGAATGGCGTCAAAAGTACGGCAGGGCGTCTCGGTCAAGCTGCGCCTCTTCCCCGCGAGACAAAGAGACGATTAACATCGGCCTCATTTCATCCAGCTTCCGACAGCACCCCGTCGCGTACTTAGGACTGGCCGGCCTTGAGGCTCTTGACCCGAATAGGTTCTCTATCCGCTGCTACGCCAATCAAATTGGAGGCGACTGCTACACGGAACGATTTTCCTCGCTGGCAGAGATTTGGCGGCCCGTCGCGCACTTGTCGGATGATCGACTCGCTGAGGTGATCATGCGCGACGGCGTTGATATTTTGCTCGAGATGTCCGGCCACGACGCAGGTCATCGCTTACCCGTCGTCGCCCGGCGACTCGCGCCAGTTCAGATCAAATGGGTTGGCGGTCAGTACGATACTATGGGCATCGACGCGATCGACTACTTCTTATCCGATCCTATCGAGACACCCCAGACGCACTTCAATGATTTTGGTGAACGCGTACTCCACCTGCCGAAGGTATACGCCTGTTACGAGCCGCCTTCATATGCACCAGAGGTAAAGGACCTTCCAGCGCTCAAAAGGCAAAATGTTACGTTTGGTAGCCTGAACAAACTCAACAAGGTAAACGAGGCAACTATCGAAATATGGTCCGCATGCCTCAACGCCATACCTGGAAGCACTTTGATTCTAAAGTCTGAGGCATTGGACGATTCCGAAGTGAGAGACCGCTGCCGTAATAGATTTCATTCGCTCGGCGTTTCTGCGGATCGCTTGGATCTCAGAGGCCACTCCCCGCATGAACTGGCGCTAGAGACCTACAACGAAATCGATATCGCACTCGATCCGCACCCTTATTCAGGATGCCTCACCACATGCGAAGCCCTCTGGATGGGCGTACCGGTTATTACGATGCCTGGCAGGACATTCGCCGGCAGACACAGCGCAAGCTTTCTTACCTGCGTCGGTCTTGACGACTGGATTGTCGATAATGCGAGCGATTACGTGAATGTCCTGAGAGATAAGGTTGCCCGTATCGAAGGATTAGCAGCTTTGCGCTCAAATCTACGAGAGAGAATGCGGGCTTCGGCGCTTTGCGACGCCGAGACCTTCGGTAAAGATTTAGGGGAATGCCTCGAGAGAGTTTGGCAAGAAGCGCGCAATGAGGCGCAAATCAGTTCCTGACGGCTAGGACAACTTGCGCTTTACCCATGGCACGGCGGCAATATCCACCCCTTCCTCGATAAGGTCTTGAGCCTCTTTAGGCGTTGCCTCTCCGTAAATACCGCGTGCCTCCGCTTCGCCGTAGTGAATCTTACGCGCTTCTTCCGGAAATTCATCGCCCACATCTTCAAATTTCTTTTCGATGGTGGCTTGCAGGTCCTTTATCGCTTTAACAGCTTTGCTGACCGCTTCATTCATGTCGTCGTGACCAGGAATCTCGGTCGGCGCTTTGGGTTTAATCTCGCCACTATCTGGAACAGCGAGGTCGCGAACTCCTGACTTGGCGATCTTGGGGGCCATTGGCGCTTTACGGACTTTCGCAGTCCCGCAAACGGGGCATTGTACTTTTCGAGCCTTCCTAAGCGAGTCATAAGCCGCGCTACTCTTAAACCACGATTCAAACTCGTGGTCGTCTTCACATATTAAGTCATATACGATCATGACCGACACCTGACCTTACGGAGGCTTGAGTTTGGGGAAGTAAGCCTAATCCCCTTACGTTTCAAGTTTGTTAAGGCGCTTTCCGCAATCCGCCGACCGCGGAAAACGGGCGGTCGTGGCCGAGAGACGGCATTTTCCGCCTAACTGTATCGACGAATTCTGTTTCAATTTCAGCGACAATTATCCCAGGTTCAACACCGCCATCTGCGACGACCTCTCCCCATGGATCGACGATAAGTGCGTGGCCAAATGTCCTCCGATCACCAGGATGCGTTCCGGTCTGAGCTGGTGCAAAGACATACGAACCCGTCTCGATTGCGCGTGCGCGCAGCAAGACATGCCAGTGTGCCTCACCCGTAACTTGCGTGAATGCTGACGGTACCGTGAGAAAGGAAGCGCCGGCCTGAGCGAGGTGGCGGTACAGTCCGGGGAATCTGACGTCATAACAGATCGTTAGACCGAGCACTCCCCACGGAAGGTCGACAGTAACCGCGGCACTACCAGGCGCGAATGTCGAACTCTCAGCATACCGTTCACCGTTTCCAAGATCGACATCGAACATGTGTATTTTATCGTAGGTTGCCGCAATCTGTCCGCCAGGACTAACGACGTATGTGCGGTTGGCGACGCGGCCATCGTCAAGACTGACTGATAAACTGCCACAGTGGAGCCAGATTTCATGTTTCTTGGCTGCCTCTCGAAACGCGGCCAATCCTTCATGTTTGTCTTCCGATCTGGCCTTTTCAGTGATCGCCCGCCTTCCCCATTCCATCATCGTGACGTTTTCCGGCATCAGCACAAGGTCAGCGCCCTCACCAACCGCTTGGTCGACGAGGCCAAGTGCGGCAGAGACATTGTCGGCCATGACGTTACCTGCATTTACTTGCAGGCACGCGACTTTGAACTTTGATCCCACGGCCACTTATGCAGCGCCTTCGGTAGCGTGCGCCCGGAGCATCGGTTCGAGCAGGCCCTCACGATCCAAAGCGTATAGATCGTCACATCCGCCGACATGCTCGGTACCGATAAATATTTGAGGCACTGTCGTTCGCCCACCTGCACGCTGAATCATTTCCGACTTCCGTCCCGGCTCCAACAGCACGTTGATTTCTGAATACTTAACGCCCTTCCGGTTCAGGAGCTGTTTCGCGCGGTAACAAAATCCGCACAAAGGCGACGAATAGATTTCGATCTTGGGCATGAGGTCTCTAGATGCTGACTAGGTGTGTCGACGGTTGTATGCCATATTAGAATACGTTAGCCGCGCTTCAAGGACGGGCAGAGGTTTTGGCTAAAAATTCAGCTCCGGAAATGATACACATATCATCTTACTGACGGGCCAAACAGAAGGCGACGCCCTCGCTCCTCTGCTTCAATCTTACAATCACACCTGCGCGATTACGGTCGCCAGTAGCCGCACGGAGCTCGATTCGGCATGCCGGCGCCTGGAGACCGGGACTCGGCTTATCTCGTTTTGCTCACCCGTCATCGTACCTGGCAAATACTTGTCGGGAATAGATTGCGGCAGCTACAACTTCCACCCCGGCCCACCCAACTATCCAGGACGCTACCCGAGCGTTTTCGCCTTATACGATGGCGCCACGGATTTTGGCATCACGGTTCATAACATGGCTGCCCGTGTCGATGAGGGTCCGATCATATGCGTCGAGATGTTTCCAGTTCCGGCGGACTGCGACCTCGAAGTGCTCGATACGCTCGCATTTCAAGCCTTAGTCGACTTATTTCGCCGTTTAGCAAAGAGACTTGCGACGGATCCCAACCCCCTCCCCTTACGACATATTCCATGGACAGGTGTAAAAAGATCAAAATCGGATTGCGATTCTTTGTGCTCGGTTGACTCGGATCTTGCACCCGAGGAACTAGCACGTCGAAGGAGAGCCTGCGGGCCGCATTTTCAGATAAAAGCTCAAGCTGATGGCGCGGGGACGCGTCCGACAACCAGCGCATCCACAGCTTCGGCGCCATTCGCTAATAATTCATCGGCGCAAGCGTTAAGAGTTGCCCCCGTCGTTAGCACGTCATCAACCAATAGTATTCTTTTGCCATCAATGGCCGCTCTTTCTGTGACAGAAAATGCGCGAGACACATTGCGTCTACGCGCCGACGCAGAAAGGCGTCCTTGCGATGGCGTCGACTTTATCCGCCGAAGCACGTCGTACCGCGCCTGCACGCCTGTTAAATCAGCCAGATGACGGGTAAGAAGAGTTGCCTGATTATACGTGCGTTGGAACAGGCGCCATCGATGCAATGGCACCGGCACCAACATGTCGGCGTCTTCGAGAATGTCACGTCCAGCCCGTGCCATCCAACGGCCAAGCGACGGGGCGAAGTCGGTTCGGTCAGCGTGTTTTAGACGGGTGACGAGTCCACGGCTCTTTTCGGTATACAGGAAGACGGCGCGCGCTCGGCCAAAGATCGGCCGGGATTGCGCACACGCCGCGCAGATCATTGAATCTGGCGGTCCGGCGTAGACGTCGCCGAACGGAAGACCACAGTGGATGCAGAATGGTGGCGATATGAAATCAATACCTTCGAAGCACTCAGCACAAAGGGACCCTGCGTCGGCAACGTCAGCACCACACAGCAAGCATCTTGGTGGCATAACGGCGTCCAAGATGCGATGTCCCATACTGACCAGACGCGCCTTCATGCTCCCACTTTCCTAGCACTCCGCTTCCGCCGTATTCGGAAAATATGCCATAAGCGACCCATGACTGAACCACCACGCATTTTCGACCGTAACGCCGTGAAGCGAAACCAGCACCGCGCGGCTAGCCTTGGTGAAATGGAACCCCCGCTCATCCGCGACCTGCGCGCCGGTCTCCTGGACCGGATTCGAGACGTAACCCGCACATTCCAGCATGCGCTTGTTCAAGGAATGCGCCCAGAAATCACTGCTAAAATATTGGTTGATCATCACGGGATACAGCAAGCCTTCGGTATGGAGAGCACCGCCGCCGGCGCTAGGTCTGATTCAGCAGACTTTACCGCTGTGGCGGGCGACGAAGAATGGATTCCCTTTGGCTTTGGCGCCTTTGACATAGTTGTTTCTCAACTGTGTCTGCACTGGACGAACGACTTGCCGGGAAGCCTGATCCAGTTACGTCGAACCTTAAAACCAGACGGACTATTTCTCGCCAGCGTTTTCGGAGGGGAAACACTGAATGAGCTCAGGGCCAGCTGGCTAGCTGCGGAGAGTACGCTTCGTGGCGGCGTTACACCGCGCGTCTCACCGCTGCTGGACGTACGGGACGCAGGCAACCTATTATTACGTGCGGGATTTGCGTTGCCGGTAACGGACACGGACCGGTACACGCTTGAATTTGCCAATCTGCGTGAGCTTGCGCTGTTTCTTCGCCTCATCGGCGAAACGAATGCCGTTACAAACCGCGCCAGGGGCCTCACAACACCAGGCCTGTGGAAGGCGGTCGAGGACCACTACTCTGAGCATTTCACAAACGCCAATGGCAAACTCCGGGCGACGTTTGACTTAATAACCCTGACCGGATGGGCTCCGGATGCGACCCAACAGAAACCCTTGGCTCCTGGTTCTGCCGCATCTCGGCTTGCTGACGCGCTGGGCAGTGACGAAAAGCCCATCTAGTTTCTAACAAGCAACACGGACACATAGGCATGAAATTCCACGCCCCTCTCCTGAAGGGAAAACTCATCCAGCGCTACAAGAGATTCTTTGCGGACGTCGAATTGGATACCGGTGAAACAGTCACGGCGCATTGCGCCAATTCGGGCTCCATGCTTTCGGTCAAACCCGAAGGCGCACCCGTGTGGATCTCTCCGGCACAAAATCCCGATCGCAAATTGAAATTCACTTGGGAAATCGTCCAGATCAAAAGCCACAAGGTAGGTATAAATACGGGGCTGCCAAATGCCTTGGTTAGCGAGGCCATCGAAAACGGGGTCGTGCCGGAACTGAGCGGCTATGACTCCCTTCGCCGCGAAGTCAAATATGGTAAAAATTCGCGCATCGACATTCTCCTTGAAGGCGGTGGAAAACCTCCTTGCTATGTCGAAGTCAAAAACGTGACGATGCGTCGCGATCTTTCGGAGGGTGGGCCGGCGGAATTTCCCGATGCCGTGACCACTAGAGGCGCGAAGCATCTTGTGGAACTCGCGGATATGGTCAAACAAGGCCATCGGGCCGTGATGTTCTATTTGGTCCAGCGCGGCGATGCGCCGGTCTTCACCATCGCCGGCGATATCGACCCAGAATACGCTGATGGCCTTAAGAAAGCGCGGAAATCTGGGGTTGAAGTATTGTGCTACAAGTGTCAGGTCACACCGAAGCAAATCCGGGTGACAGAGCCTCTGACCGTGGATTTACCAGTCTGAAACCCCTATATGTTACCGTTACACAAGCAACCCATTCACAAATCTCGTTTTGCAATGAATTTAGCTGCTGAAAAAGTCGAACATCCCCGCACCAATGAGATCATTTTGCACGGGCCGGATGGGTTTGCCGCAATGCGCAAGTCCGGCCGGTTTGCTGCCGAAGTATTGGACTTCATCACACCTTATGTGAAGCCTGGCGTTACGACCGGCGAGCTCGATAAATTGTGCCATGACTTTCAAACAGCGCATGGGACAGTGCCCGGCCCGCTCGGATACCGCGGATACCCGAAGTCTATCTGCACGTCGATTAATCACGTCGTATGCCATGGCATTCCCGGCGACCGGGCTCTCAAAGACGGTGACATTGTAAACATTGATGTCTCACCCATCCTCGACGGGTGGTTCGGCGACACCAGCCGTATGTTTTACGTCGGCGACGTCAAAATTAAGGCCAAACGTCTCGTCGAAGCGACTTACACCGCCATGATGAAAGGCATTGAAGCTGTAAGGCCAGGCGCGACGCTGGGAGATATCGGACACGCGATTCAGACTTATGCGGAAGGCGAGCGTTTCTCCGTCGTGCGCGACTTTTGCGGACACGGCATCGGGCAGGTTTTTCATTCAGCACCGAACGTTATGCATTTCGGTAAGCCCGGCGCCGGCATGCGTCTTGAAGAGGGGATGATCTTCACGATCGAACCAATGATCAACGCCGGAAAGTTTGAAACAAAGATTCTCGATGATGGCTGGACCGCGGTGACGCGAGACAAATCGCTGTCCGCGCAGTTTGAGCATACTATTGGTGTCACCGCCGACGGATTTGAGATCTTCACTCTGTCCCCTGAAGGGTACACCTTTCCACCTCACCAGGATTAATCTGCTGATGGCGGGCCCACGGCAGACAAAGTCTGACCCGCAGGCGCTCAGCGAATATTCGGCTTCGCTGTTCCCTGACCCTCGTTCCGAAACGATCAAAGACGACAAGCCGGGTCACCTTGGGCATCGCGCACGGCTGCGCACGCGGTTTCTCGAGGCAGGCCCAGATGCCGTTGCAGACTATGAACTTCTTGAACTGCTGCTGTTCTCGGCGTTGCCGCGTAAAGACACCAAGCCGCTTGCCAAAAAGCTGATCGATACTTTTGGCTCGTTTGCCAATGTCATCACCGCCGACAAGACGAAGCTTCTGGCCGTCGAAGGAATGGGCGAGGCTGCGGTGTCCGGCCTGAAAGCCGTTGAAGCCGGTACCATTCGCACGCTGCGGGAAGGCGTTATCGATAAGCCGGTTATTTCCTCGTGGACCGCGCTGATTGAGTACTGCACCGCCCAGATGGCGTTCGGCGAGATTGAGCAGTTTGGCATTCTGTTTCTCGACAAGAAGAACCGTTTGATCGCCGATGAGGCGCAGCAGAAAGGGACAGTCGACCACACCCCGGTCTACCCGCGGGAAGTCGCCAAACGCGCACTGGAACTCAATTCCAGTGCATTGATCATGGTGCACAACCACCCTTCCGGCGACCCGACGCCTTCAAGACCGGACATCGACATGACCCAGAAGGTCAAAACGGCCCTAGAGGCGGTCGGGCTCATCTTGCACGATCACATCGTGATCGGCAGGGGCCAACACGTCTCGTTCCGCCGTGACGGTCTGATTTAGCTGGAATTGCGCCATTTTTTAGCGCCTGGAGGCGGTCTGACGCTGGAATCCGACCGCGGAAGGTTCTATACCTGCGTCACCTCGTCAGCCCCATAGAGGACTCTGTACATGATCCCCCGTTACGCGCGCCCGGATATGGTGAAAATCTGGGAGCCGGAGAACAAATTCCGTATCTGGTTTGAGATCGAAGCTCACGCCTGCGATGCCCAAGCCGAACTCGGCGTGATCCCCAAGTCCGCCGCAGAAGCGGTGTGGAAACACGGCAAATTCGAAGTCGACCGCATCGATGAGATTGAACGCGAAGTTAAGCACGATGTCATCGCGTTTTTGACAAACCTCGCGGAGCACGTTGGTCCGGAAGCCCGTTTCGTACACCAGGGGATGACGTCTTCAGACGTTCTGGACACATGTTTGTCGGTGCAGCTGGTGCAAGCCTCCGACATTCTGCTCTCGGACTTGGACGACCTTCTTGAAGCATTGAAACGCCGCGCCCACGAACACAAGATGACTGTGTGCATGGGCCGCAGCCACGGCATTCACGCAGAACCAACGACCATGGGGCTCAAATTCGCGGGTATGTATGCCGAATTCGCACGCAACCGCGACCGCCTTCACACAGCGCTCAAAGAAATCGCCACCTGCGCGATCTCAGGCGCCGTCGGCACCTTTGCCAACATCGATCCCCGGGTTGAGGAGCATGTCGCGAACGCGATGGGCCTCGAGTCCGAGCCGATTTCAACGCAGGTGATCCCCCGGGATCGCCACGCCGCCTACTTTGCCACCCTGGCCGTGATTGCCAGTTCAATTGAGCGCGTGGCCACGGAAATCCGGCATCTGCAGCGCACCGAGGTCCGGGAAGCCGAGGAGTATTTCTCACCGGGACAGAAGGGCTCGTCGGCGATGCCGCACAAGCGAAATCCGGTGCTCACAGAGAATCTCACCGGATTGGCCCGCATGGTCCGAAGCTTCGCCATCCCGGCGATGGAAAATGTCGCTCTGTGGCATGAGCGGGACATTTCCCATTCGTCGGTTGAACGCATGATCGGTCCAGATGCTACCGTCACCTTGGACTTCGCGCTCGCCCGGTTGACCGGCGTCATCGACAAGCTCGTGATCTACGAAGACGCGATCGACAAAAACCTGAACGACATGGGCGGATTGGTGTTTTCCCAGCGCGTCTTGCTTGCTCTCACACAAGCCGGCGTTAGCCGCGAGGACTCCTATCGCCTGGTTCAGCGGAATGCGATGGACGTCTGGGAAGGCAAAGGCGACCTTCTGTCACGCTTAAAGCAGGACAAAGAGGTCACGGCACATTTACCGGAACAGCAACTCAGCGAGCTGTTCGCGATGGAGTATCACACCAAGCACGTTGACACGATTTTTGCGCGCGTCTTCGGCGCGGAGTAAACCGCACCCTGCGTTAAGCGTCTTCGACGATCTGCTTGTAGGCTTCATGCATGCAATCGGACAACTTTGAAGCCAATTCCGCCTCATCAATTGACGCACCGCGCTCGGCGAGGTCGGCCTTGACCTTGTCCATCATGTCGTCGTCACCGGGCTTCTCGAAGTTGGAGTCGACGACTTCGAGCGTGTAAGCCTCTGCTTCGTCGCCGGAGAGACCGAACCGCTCCGCCAGCCAGGCACCGAAAAGCTTGTCGCGTCGGGCCTGGACACGGAATTCCTGGTCCCGATCCATCTGATATTTCCGCTCGAAACCCTTTTCACGGTTTTGAAACGCATCGGTCATCTTCTGGCGCACCCCAATCTGAATGAATTCTTGGCCGGATAGGCCGGTTGTTCCTGTTGATATAATGGGCCAGACCGGCGGGCGCAATTGCCAAACCGCGACCTTTTTGCGACACAACAGAGATGTGCACAGTTGTGATCCTCCGCCGTCCCGAACACCGCTGGCCGGTCCTGATTGGCGCAAATCGCGACGAACAGGTCACCCGCCCCTGGCGGCCGCCGGCCCGCCACTGGGCTGACCGGGAGGACATTGTCGCCGGTCTGGATGAACTTGGCGGCGGGACATGGATGGGCATGAACGATCTCGGTGTCGTCGCCTGCATTCTCAATCGCAGAGGCACACTCGGGCCCCAGGATGGCAAGCGCAGCCGCGGCGAAATTGTCCTGGACGCCCTAGATCACGAAGATGCAGTGGCGGCGGCAGAGGCCCTTGGCCACCTGGACGGCCTCGCTTTCCGGGATTTCAATCTGCTGATCGCAGACAATCGCGACGCTTTTTGGCTGAAACTGGACACCAGCCAGTCGTTTGACATTCGAACCACACCAATCCCGGACGGTCTGTCGATGCTGACCGCTGGGGACATGAACAACCCGACAAGCGAAAGAATTTCAGCCTTCAAGCCGCGATTTGAGGCGGCCGCGGTGCCCGATCCTGATGCCGGCGACTGGTCAGCCTGGCAAGACCTGCTCGCCGCCGGCCCCCAAAACGGTCAGCCGATGACGGCCATGTGCTTCCGCACGGAAAGCGGCTTCGGCACCTCATCGAGCGCCACGATTGCTTTACCTCAGATCGGAGGGCTGCAGGCAGACCCGCCTCAGCTGCCGGTCTGGCTATTTGCAGCCGGGCCGCCCGATTCGGCGCCCTATCTGCCGGTGGACATTCTCCACGGCGAGGAAATCGCCTGATTTCCGAGGCCCGATATCAGCAATTGAGAGCGGCGGGCTGTCCTGCTATATCCGGCTCTCATTCAATGATTTCGCACGCACCAGCGGGCGGACACAGCGGTACGCTTCCACATCATGCCCAGGCGCAAGCAAATCTTCGAAGGCAAGGCCAAAATCCTGTTTCAAGGCCCGGAGCCGGGAACGATCGTCCAGTACTTCAAGGACGACGCCACCGCTTTCAACAACAAGAAAAAGGGCACGATCACCGGCAAGGGCGTGCTCAACAACCGCATCTCCGAATATCTGATGACCCAGTTGGAAGAGATCGGCATTGCAACGCACTTCGTACGCCGGCTGAACATGCGCGAGCAGCTGGTCCGCGAAGTGGAGATCATTCCGGTGGAGGTTGTGGTGCGGAATATTGCCGCCGGGTCGATCGCCGAGAAATTCGCGATCCCCGAAGGCACGCGCCTGCCCCGCTCCATCGTCGAGTATTACTACAAGAACGACGAACTCAATGATCCGCCGATCTCTGAGGAACACATCACCGGGTTCGGCTGGGCGAGTATCCAGGAAATCGATGAAATCCTGAACATGTCGTTGCGCGTCAATGACTTCCTGATGGGGCTGTTCCTCGGCATCGGCATTCGCCTGGTCGATTTCAAACTGGAATACGGGCGGTTGTATCACGACACCGGTGACATTCAGCTGGTCCTGGCCGACGAACTGTCGCCGGACAACTGCCGCCTGTGGGATATCGCCACCAACGAAAAGATGGATAAAGACCGCTTCCGCCGCGACCTCGGTAAGATCGAGGAAGCGTATCAAGAAGTGGCACGGCGCTTGGGAATCCTGCCGGAGAGCGGGCCGAGCGACCTTCAGGGACCGAACACGCTGCAATAAATCAATCTCAGCGGCGCACAACGCAGAGACCAACTGGAGAAAGACTCGTTAGTCCGATGGCAAAAGCGACGGTTCACGTAACACTCAAATCTGGCGTTCTCGACCCCCAAGGCAAAGCAATCCAACACGCACTCGAAACCCTCGGGTTTACGGGCATTAACGGCGTGCGGCAGGGCAAGTTCATCGAGCTTGACCTGACAGAAACGGACAAAGCCAAGGCGGAAGCTGCGGTCGACGACATGTGCAAAAAGCTGCTCGCCAACACGGTCATCGAATCCTACCGGGTCGAGGTGAGCGACTAAGACATGAAATCCGCCGTTATCGTTTTCCCCGGATCGAATTGCGACCGTGACATCGCGGTCACCCTGACAAAAGTCACCGGCCACAAACCCCAGATGGTCTGGCACCGCGACACCGCCCTGCCCGAGGGCCTCGACCTTATTGCCGTTCCCGGTGGGTTCTCCTATGGCGATTACCTGCGCTGCGGCGCCATGGCGGCGAATTCGCCGATCATCGCCGACATCAAGAAGAAAGCCGCCGCGGGCGTTCATATCCTCGGGATCTGCAACGGATTTCAGGTGTTGACCGAATGCGGCCTGCTGCCCGGCGCATTGATCCGCAACCGCGATCTCAAATTTGTCTGCCGGGACGTGCATTTGCGTGTCGATCAGACGGACAGCCCATTCACGCACCGGTATGCCGCCGGTCAGGTCATCCGAATTCCCGTCGCCCACCACGACGGCAACTACTACGCCGACGATGAAACCCTGAACGCGCTTGAAGGCGACGGCCGCGTTGCCTTTCGCTACTGCAACGACAACGGCGAACCGACCGACGACGCCAATCCGAATGGATCGCTCAAGAACATTGCCGGCATTCTCAACGAACGGCGCACGGTGCTTGGCATGATGCCGCACCCGGAGCGCCTTTCGGACGACCGGCTCGGCGGACATGACGGCGTACCAATGTTCGAAACCCTGCTGGAGCGGTTCTCATGAACCTGCCGAACGCAAAGATTACGAAAGAAGACATTGCCGCCCATGGCCTCACCGACGAGGAATACGACCGCGTGCTCGAGATCCTCGACGGCCGCGAGCCGAATCTGGTTGAACTGGGCATCTTTTCGGTGATGTGGTCGGAGCACTGCTCCTACAAATCCTCGAAAAAGTGGCTGAAAACCCTGCCGACGGAAGCGCCCTGGGTGATCTGCGGCCCAGGCGAGAACGCCGGTGTCGTCGATATCGGCGATGGCCTGGCGGCGATCTTCAAAATGGAGAGCCACAATCATCCGTCCTTTATCGAACCCTTCCAGGGTGCGGCAACGGGCGTCGGCGGCATACTGCGCGACGTTTTCACCATGGGCGCGCGGCCGGTGGCGAACATGAATGCGCTGCGCTTCGGCGCGCCGGACCATCCCAAGACAAAGCATCTGGTCGCCGGGGTGGTCAGCGGAATCGGCAGCTACGGCAACTGCGTTGGCGTGCCGACCGTCGGCGGCGAGGTCAACTTCGACCCCGCCTACAACGGCAACAT
>JAYQVH010000028.1:0-31041 GCA_038148375.1 Rhodospirillaceae bacterium
GCGTGCCGACCGTCGGCGGCGAGGTCAACTTCGACCCCGCCTACAACGGCAACATTCTCGTCAACGCCATGACCGTCGGCCTCGCTTCGCAGGACAAGATTTTCTACTCGGCGGCGTCCGGAGCCGGCAACCCGGTGATCTACGTCGGCTCCAAGACGGGCCGCGACGGCATCCACGGCGCGACGATGGCCTCCGCAGAGTTTGACGAAAGCTCGGAAGAAAAGCGTCCGACCGTGCAGGTTGGAGACCCGTTCACCGAGAAGCTGCTGATCGAAGCCTGTCTGGAACTGATGGCGACGGACACCATCGTCGCAATCCAGGACATGGGTGCGGCCGGCCTGACCTGCTCGACTTTCGAGATGTGCTCCAAGGGGGGCACGGGAATCGAGATGGATCTGGCCTCGGTGCCGGTGCGTGAAGACGGCATGACGCCCTACGAAATCATGCTATCGGAAAGCCAGGAGCGCATGCTTATGGTGCTCCAGCCGGGCAAGGAAGACGTCGCCCGCAAGATCTTCGAAAAGTGGGAATTGGATTTCGCCGTGATCGGGCATCTGACCGATACCGGGCGGATGATCCTGAAAAAGGACGGCGAACAGGTCGCGGAACTGCCGATCGATCCGCTGGCCGAAGCGTCGCCCGAATACGACCGTCCCTGGGTGCCCACACCGAAGCCGAGCGTGGTGGCGTCTGACTCTGTCGCACACGGCGACTGGACCGAAGCGCTGAAAAAACTCATTGCCGCGCCAGATCTCGCGAGCCGGCGTTGGGTGTGGGAGCAATACGATCACATGGTCATGGGTGACACGGTGCAGCGCCCGGGCGGCGACGCCGCGGTGGTGCGCATCCATGGCTCCGACCGTGGCCTGGCTGTAACGACCGACTGCACGCCCCGCTACGTCAAGGCCGATCCGTTCGAGGGCGGCAAGCAGGCGGTAGCGGAAGCCTGGCGCAACTTGACCGCCACCGGTGCTCAGCCACTCGCGGTGACGGACAACCTCAACTTCGGCAATCCCGAGAAGCCGCCGATCATGGGCCAGCTGGTCGAGGCGATCAAAGGCATCGGCGCGGCCTGTGAGGCGCTGGACAGCCCGGTCGTTTCGGGCAACGTCTCGCTCTACAACGAAACCGACGGCCAGCCGATCCTGCCGACGCCGGCGATCGGCGCCATCGGCGTGATTCAGTCGCTAGACCGCACCGCGACAGTAGCGTTTAAGGCCGAAGGCGAGGCAGTGGTGCTGATTGGCGGCCCTGACTCCACCGGCGACGGCTGGCTCGGCCAGTCGATTTATCTGCGCGACCTGTTTGGCGTCACCGAAGGTGCGCCACCGCCGGTCGACCTGGATGCGGAACGGCGCACCGGCGATGCCGTACGCAGCTTCATCGCCGCCGGACAGGTTACGACCTGCCATGACATTTCCGACGGCGGCCTGGCGGTCGCTCTGGCCGAGATGGCCCTGGCCGGCGACATCGGCGTCAGCCTGGATGGCGAGGTGAACGCGCCCTGGCTGTTCGGCGAGGATCAGGGACGCTACATCGTCACCTGTGCAGCGGACGCGGCAGAGGCTATTGTCGACGCGGCGAAGGGCGCGGGCCTGGCGGCACGGCGCATCGGCACCACCGGCGGCAGCGAGATCAAAGCCGGCGGCAAAGCGGTGGCGGTAAGCGACCTGCGCGAGCGCCATGAAGGCTGGTTCCCGTCCTTCATGGCCGCCTGATTAGACCACCGATCAGACGTCTGATCACACCAAGGAGCGGACCCATGGCGATGAGCGCAGCTGAAATCGAAGCAATGATCAGAGAAGCCCTACCGGATGCCGACGTGCGCATCGAGGATTTGCGCGGCGACGGCGATCATTACGCCGCCTACGTGACGTCTGCCGCCTTCGCCGGCAAGAACCGGGTGCAACAGCACCAAATGGTTTACGACGCGCTCCAGGGCAAGATGGGCGGACAACTGCATGCTCTGGCGCTGCAAACCTCAGTTCCAGAGGGGGCTTAGGCCTCCTTTCGCCAAGGTTCACTTGCCAACCCGGGCCAAAGCCCTATATCCCTGAGCACATCAAGGCCACCCCCGGTGGCCGCACCCGACGAATTCGTAAGAGAGGCCCTTATGTCTGACAACTCTGCCCATGCCGAAATCAGCAAGGATGTGAGCGAAAACGATGTCGTGCTTTTTATGAAAGGCACGCCGATGTTCCCCCAGTGCGGATTCTCGGCCGCCGTGGTTCAGATCCTCAGCCAGCTCGGCGTCAAGTTCAAAGGCGTCAACGTGCTGGAAAGCGACGAGCTGCGTCAGGGCATCAAGGAATTCTCGAACTGGCCGACCATCCCGCAACTCTACGTGAAGGGCGAGTTCATCGGCGGCTGCGACATCGTGCGCGAAATGGCCGAAACCGGCGAGCTTGAGACCCTGCTCAAGGACAAAGAGGTCGCCGTCGCCTAAGGGCGACTTCCGACAGATTTCGCCTAAAGGCGGCTACCCTCTACCGCGCGGTCGGGGTGTACCAGCCCTCATCGCTAAGCTGCGCCCACACTTTCTGAACGACCGCGCCGCCAGCGGCGAGCACGTCGTCTTCGCTGTCAGCAATGAAGCTGAAGTCGTGCACCTGCAGGCGCCCGTCGGTCATCACCGTGCGGATCATGCGCCCGTTGGCGTAGAGCAGATTGTTCAAGGGCTCCGGCGGCAGCGCGCCCGAGCCGACCAGCATCCCTGAGACATCCACCGAGACAAGATCGGCCCGCGTGCCGGGCTTGATCACGCCGAGATCATCGCGGCGCAGGCCCCGTGCGGGAATGCGCGTGGCGGCGTCGACGGCGTTCCACACCGTTGGACGCTGGGTCGGCACGCCGTCCGGATCGAGCCGGCGCTTCAGGGAATGCCGCGCCTGGCCGTAGAGCACCGCGAGCTTGAGGTCCTCCATGTAGTCATTGGAGTGCGTGTCGATGCCGATGTTGGTTTGCAGCCCGGCCGCCAGCGCTTCCGGCCAGGGCTGGGTGCCGTTACCGGCCCCGCCCGCCGACGGACAATGGGAATACACCCCGCCGTGGCGCGCCAGGATCGGCGCATCGACATCCCAGTCGAGGCCGGACATATGCGCGCCGAACACGGGCGCGTCGAAGAAGCCGAAGCTTTCCAGCCACTCGGTCGGAGTCATGCCCCACAGGCGGCGCACGGTCTCGGTCTCGCGCCCGCTTTGCGACAGATGGATGTGCAGCCCGGTGCCGAGCTCTTTCGCAGCGTCGGCCATGGCCTGCATGGTCGCCGGCGTGTGGGTGTCACAGGCGTGGGGCGACATCATCGGCAGGATGCGTCCGTCGCCCTTGCCCATGTGCGCTTTGCCGAAGGCGAGGTTCGCGGCGATCTCGGCGAGCGTGCCGTCTTCTGCATCGAACAGCGTCTGATCGTCGGGGCGGAACCAGATCGCGAACAGACGTTCGGTGTTGGGGATCATGCTGCCCGGATAGCCGCGCGCGCCGAAGCGCTCGGCCAGGCGCACGTAGCTCTCCGCCTGACGCAGGGTCAGGCTCATCTCGACCTGGGTAGTACAGCCGGAGCGCAGCAGCTCGGCGAGGTTGAGTGCGGTCAGGGCGTCGAGCTCGTCGTCGGACAGCGTCTCGACGATCTCGAGCGGGCGCTGGTAGGAGCGCGGGCCTTCGATGATGCCGCGGGTCGGCGTCGCAGAGCAGCAGTGGGTGTGCCCGGAGATGAACCCCGGCAGCAGGATATCGTAGGGCAACGCCAGGCGCGGCAGATCATCGGTGAAGGGTTCGGCGCGCACGTCTTCGATGACGCCGCCGCGCACCAGCACATGGCCGTCGCGCAGCAGGTCGAGTTCACCGTCCCGTTCGATCAGCACCCAGCCGGCGTCGACGATGAAGCTGTCGCCGGGACCGAAGGGGAGTTGCACTTGCGCCTTCGCCGGACGTGCGGACGCGGCACCCCCCGCAATCAGAGCAGACAGGGCCGCGCCGTGCAGGAACCCGCGGCGCGACGGGGCTGCGTCTTGCCCCTCCGCGGCAGCGCAGATGAAGCAGGAGCCCTCGTACCCTGAGATATCATGGTTGTGTGTGTGACTCGACATGCGGCCCTCCCCTGGATTTGCCCGATTTCGCGTCAGTCTGCCCGAAAAAACAATCCCCGGCCAAAACTGCGAGGAACGAGCCCATGCACGCCGCCCGTGCGGGCAGTGGTGGGCCATTTTCTCCTTTTAAATCAGAGGTTTGAGATTCGAGACGAACGAGCCCATGCACGAAAATTCTGCGCATAAGTTTGTTAAAATCGTGGATAAAAACATTTTTACTTGTTATACTGCGGCTTCGTTCTCACCCGTCCCAGGAGCCCCTTGCCCGTGCCACGCCACCCCTCCTCGAACACCGATCCCGCCGCCTCAAATGCCCAGACCTCGGGACGGGCCGACAACAATCCCGGACCCCAGCCCTGGGAGGACGGCCTGACCATCGACGAAGGTGTTACGTGGATGATCGCCGACGAAGCCGGTCTCGACGGCCGCGCCCTGGCCAAGGCGGGACAGGCCGCCCACACCACCCTGCGCATGCTGCGCGCCGCCGCACGCGGGCGCCGGTCAGCACCTCACCGCCCGGCGTCGGCCGGGGTGTCCAGGATGAGAGGTCTTGGGTCATGGCCGCAGTTTACGCACAAACCACGGCCGATGCGTAACGCGAACTAGCCCGCCTTGCGGCCGCCGAAGATGAACCAGGCGTTACGGCCGTGCAGCGGGGTCTCTTCCTCGCCGTCGACCATGCGCAGCCATTTATCGCGCGGTGTGGTCGGCACGTCCGGGATGGTGGTCTCGAAGGTGTTTTCCACATCGAAGCCCGCTTCCGCCATCAGCTTGGTGTAATCCTGAGAGCGGAAGTTGCGGTAGTTGGGCTCGTTGTTGTGGCGCGTGTCCCAGTCGAACATGAAGTTGATGAACGGGTCGCAAGATTTGTGCGGCGGCAGTTCGACGTGAACCATCAGACCGCCGGGCTTGAGCACGCGGTGGGCTTCCTTGAGCACGTTCTTGGTCGCCTTCACGGCGATTTCGTGCAGCACGAAGCTGGACACTACCAGATCGAAGGAGTTGTCAGCGAAGTCCGTGGTCTCGGCGTTCTGCTGGCTGAGGTGCATCTTCACCCCCGCCTGCTCCGCCTTGGCGTGGCCGTAGCGCAGGCCGGGGGCGGCAATGTCCACGCCGTAGAGTTCGGCGTGCGGGTATTCGGCGTTGTAGACATGCAGGTTGCTGCCCCACTGGGTGCCGAGGTCGAGGATCGCCTCCGGCCAGAAGTGCGGGAATTTATGCTTGATCCAGGCGACAACGGAATTGGCGACGAAGCCGAACTCGCGGCCCGGATTGATCGCCGGTCCGGCGTGGCGCGCGCCGAGCAGGAAGCCCTGGGCGACGTCGTCTTCGGCGAATTGGGTGTGGTAGCCGCCGGGCGTGAGGTGCACGTCCAGCGCGTCGATGTATGTGGGAATCTGGAAGTTCGGATCGATGCGCAGCGTGCCGCCGGCCGGCTTGACCTTGGAGATCTCGCGCACGGCCTCGATCATCTTCGGCAGATTGCGTTCCACCGCCGGCTGCTTGGACTGCGCCAGCATTTCCTGGGCGTTATAGCGCAGCGAGCTGTAGGTGCGGTAATAGAGGATGTCCTCGATCGCCTTGGAGATGGCATGGCCCGATTGCGGCACTTCGCCCTTCTCGGCCTCGATCTCCGGCTTGATTTTGTCCTCGTAGACGTCGCGCAGGCTGAAGCGCACGTTCATCATCAGATGATTGTGCAGCTTGGCGATATAGCGCGTGCGCAGGTACTCGTCCTGAGTCTGCTGGAACAGGCTGTCGATAGGCTCGTCTATGGCCCGCTCGGTGGGCGCCTGAACCGCTTCCGGCGGTGTCGCGACGGTGTCGACATGCTTGAGAACCGCAGCCTCGGCCATGGAGAGAACCTCTTGTTCTTGAACCAGTTTCTGGCGGGTACATAGCAGGATCGGAGGCGCAATTAAACGATAACCGGCGCGGGGTTATCTACTGCATGAACGGCTGGTTTTTGCCGGAATCCTGGGGGTTTCCAGGCCCGCGCGGCCCGGCTTCACAAATGTTTGAAGAGCCTAAACCGAGACCTGGCCGGACAGGGCGACGGGCAGCTTGCGCACGCGTTCGCCGGTGGCGTCGTAAATCGCCGCGGTGAGCGCCGGGGCGATGGCCGGCAGCCCGACTTCGCCCATGCCGCCCGGGTGTCCGCCCTGGGCGAAGATGTGCGTTTCGACCACCGGCGGCGTTTCGGCCAGCTTCATCAGGCGGTAGTCGTGGAAGTTGCTCTGCACCACACGGCCATCCTCGACGTCGATCTTGCCCCACAGGGCGGCGGACAGGCCGTCGATCACGGCACTTTCGATCTGCGCTTCGATGATGCTCGGGTTCACCGCGGTGTGCGGATCGACCACGGTGACGACGCGGTCGACCTTGAGGTTGCCCTCGGCGGAGACGGTGACTTCGATAACCTGGCCGATGATCGAGGCGAAGGCTTCGAGGAAGGCGATGCCGCGGCCGCGCTTGGCGCCGGCTTCGGCAGCAGGAGCGAGCGGTGCGTCCCAGCCGGACTTGGTGCGCAGTTCCTTGAGCACGTTGGCGTACTCGGGCTTTTCAGTGAGCAACGAGATGCGGAAGTCGATCGGGTCCTGCCCGGCGGCTTCGGCGACCTCATTCATGAAGGCTTCCTGGTAGAAGCCGTTGTGCGACATGGAAACACTGCGCCAGTTGCCGTTGGGCACCGGGTTCTGCTCGGCGTTCAGCGCCAGACGCTTGGCCGGCAGACCGTAGGGCGACATGCTCATCGGCATGATCATGCTGGAGTCACTCTCCGCATCCATCGGCGCAAAGGTGCCGTTGCGGTCGTTGAAGTCCTTGCTGACTGGTTTGCCGACAATGACGAAGTCGAGCGCGGTCATCTTGCCCGCGTCGTCCAGGCCGGCACGGAAACGTGCGACCGTTGCCGGGCGGTAGGTGTCCTGCTGAACGTCTTCCTCGCGGCTCCAGGTCAGCTTGATCGGCGTGCCGGGCATCTGCTGGGCCAGCGAGGCAACCTGGCGGACGAAGTCGAAGTCGGCGCGGCGGCCGAACCCGCCGCCCATCAGCGTGGCATATACGGTGATATTCTCTTTCTTCACGCCGGTGGTGTTTGACGCCTGGGTGGCCGTCATGCTGATCGACTGGCTGGGCGACCACACAGTCAGCTTGGCGTCTTCCGGATCGCCGGTTTCGGACTCTTCATACAGCGCAGTACAGCCCATGGGCTCCATACAGATGTGGGCGAGATAGGGCGTTTCGTATATGGCTTCGACGGTTTTCGCGGCGCCGGCCATGGCGGCGTCAAAGGTTTCATCGGCCTTGAGCACGTTGACGTCTTCGGCGTCGAAGCGCGTCGCGTAGGTTTCCAGCGCAGCATCCGAGTTGAACGCTTCGCCGGCGGGTTCATCCCATTCGACGGCCAGTTCGAGCACGGCCTGCTGCGCGGCCCAGGTGTTTTCCGCAAGGACGGCCACGGCATTGTCGGCGGCCTTCAGCGCGGTGATGACACCGGGGCGCGACGACACGCTGCCGGCATCGAAGGACTGCACGGTCGAGCCAAACACCGGGCCGTGCTTGATGGCGGCGTAAACCATGCCGGGCACTTTGACATCAATGCCGAACACGGCGGAACCGTCGACCTTCATCGGGGTATCGAGGCGGGTGCGCGGCGTGCCGATGATGGAAAACTCGGATGCGTCCTTGAGCGGCGAGTCATCGTCGGGTTTGAACGCGGCGGCGGCTTCGGCAAGTTCGCCGTAGGTCAGTTCACGGCCCGAGGCCGCATGAATGACGCGGCTGTTGGCGGTGGTCAGTTCGCGCGCGGGTACATCGAGTTGTTCCGCCGCGGCTTTGACCAGTACGCTGCGCGTCGCCGCACCGGCCATGCGCAAATAATTGAAGTTGCCGAGCACGGAGCTCGAGCCGCCGGTGATGATCAGGCCGACCAGCGGCGTGATGTTGTACAGCGCGTTGCGGGTCATGTCGGCGGCCGGACCCGGCGACATGAAGAACTTGGGTATCGCTTCGGCAATGACGGCTGAGCCGTAATCTTTGTCGAGCGGGGAGAGCTCGAACATGACGTCGTCCCAGTTGGCGTCGAGTTCCTCGGCCACCAGCATGGGGATGGCGGTGGTGACACCCTGACCGAGCTCGGCCTGGGGCACGGCGATGGTGATCTTACCGTCCGGATTAACCTTCACGTAGGCGTGGAGAACGTAGTCCTCCGGTGTGGTCGCAAACTTCTTACGGGCGTCGCCGTCCTTAAGGCTGTCGAGCCCGTAGGCAACGGCGAGGCCGCCGCCCGCAGCTAGTCCGGATACAATCAGGCCACGGCGCGAAAGTTTCATCGGTCGGTCCCCGCTCACAGCGAAAAAGGGCTGGTTTCTGCCGTATCACGTAGTCCCTGGCGGACGCGGACGCAATACAATTCAGGGTGAGGCGTGCATCGTGTGGTTAGGCGTGCGCCGTGGCGCCCCAAACCCGCGCAGAAATTGGGGGTTCGGCCCTATTCCGCGGCGGCGGGCTGGGCGGCGGCATGGCGCGTTCTGAGGCGCACCGCCACGGCTAGAAGACCGACCAGGGCATTAAGCACGGCCATATACAAAAACGGCGTCTGATAGCTCACCCCGTTGAACAGCTGGCCGCACATCCAGGAGTGAATCAGCACGCCCAATGCGCCGCAAAAGCCCATGGTGCCGAACACCGCACCGCGCACGCGCCCCGGCGCTTCCTGGCCGACCAAGGCCGGTCCGGAAACCAGGATGCACGCTTCGCCCGCACCGGCGGCGATCACCACGGCATAAATCCACGGCGAGGTGAACGGATCGCCGGCCTGAGACAACGCCAGGTATCCGGCAGCGGCGACACCCATGGAAAAGGCGAGCACGGAGACCCGATCGAAGCGGTCGACGAGAAATCCCATCACCGGCATGAACAGGATCATTGCCAATTGCGAAATGCCGAACAGCATGCCGCCGCGGGCCTGGGCATCCTCGATAGGTACACCGGCGTCAGTGCCGGTGGCGACAATCCAAAGGGTCAGGAAGGTGGTCATGACAATGAGATCACCGCGCGAAACGAAATACGCGACCCCGGCGATGCCGAGGCGCGGATTGGCGCGCGTTGCGGCGACACCTTTCTTCAGCGTTTCGAACAGAGAGTCTTTTTCGACGCTTTTGTCGGGACGGCCGTCGCGCAAGCCGAACCAGGTAACGACGGCGGCCACGGCGGCCAGCGCGGCCATCAGCCAGAACGTATAAGTGCCGGCGGTGACGGTGTCATAGCCACGCTGCGATAGAATCTTGGGCAACTGGGCAAAGCCGAAGGACGCGATCAGAACCACGCCGAAACCGGTGATGACCCCGTTAATGCTGATCAGTTTGCCGCGCGAGGCATTCTGCGGATAGTCGCCGATGATAGTACCGAGCATCAGCGTCCCGGCAGCAAGGCCTATGCCAAGCAGCACGCGGCCGGCAACGAGCATGGCCGGCGTCGCGGCCAGCGGCAGCAGGATCAAGGCGATACAGGTGACGGTGAACGCGCCCACAAACACGGGCACGCGGCCAATCTTGTCAGCCAGCGCGCCAAACGGCAGCACCAGGAGGAGCGCCAGGATCTCTATTCCGACCGTGAGGTTGCCGACGAAGGTGCCTTGCTGCGATGTCGACATTCCAAGGTGCCCGGTCAAAAGATAGGGCAGCAGCACGCCGATGGCGGTGACATAGACGATGGTCATCATCGCCGAGAAAAAGAGCACAAGGACGTTGACCGGGCCGATGCCCGGCGTCAGCCAAATCGGGCCAAGGTGGCGCTGGCTGCGGTCGATTTCAAATACGGTCCGTGCCATAAGCACGCGGCCTCCTCTGTGGGGTCGCAGGACATCTTAGGGACGGGGTTTGCCGGAAGCGAGCCAAACCGGACCCTGTTACACGATTTTGTTAACCTGTGTGCGCCATGACAGACGCCCGGAAATTGGTATAGGCTATCGGCCAAATCGGTACTTCTGGGTCACGCAACAGGGAGCTTCTTATGTCTACCAAGGACGAATTCACCGCAGAGATGCATTGTGACGACGACTGCTTCGCCACCGTCCCCCTCACCCGCCGCCAGTTCGGCGCTACATCCGCGGCTGCCGCCGGCGTCGCTGCGGCCGGGCCGGCCTTCGCCGATGGACACATTGTCGAGACGGCGGTGACGATCGAAACACCGGACGGCGTTTGTGATAGTTATTTTTATCATCCTGACGAAGGCAGCCACGCGGGCGTGCTGATCTGGACTGACATCCGCGGACTGCGTCAGGTGTTCCGTGACATGGGCATGCGAATGGCGGCGGAAGGGTATTCCGTGCTGGTGCCGAACCCGTTCTATCGCCACGCACCGGCGCCTTTTCCCGGGCCGACATTTGAATTCTCCAATAACGATGACCGTCAAATGATGATGGGTGTGATGGGCCAATTGGTTGCTCCCGGCGCGGCAGAGCGCGACGCCGAAGTTTTCATTAATTGGCTGGATGCCCGCGACGAAGTGGACAGCTCCAAGAAAATGGCCACGACCGGCTACTGCATGGGCGGTCCGCTGACCATGCGCACCGCAGGGTTACGGCCGGACCGCATCGGCGCGGCGGGATCGTTCCACGGCGGCGGCCTGGTCACCGACAAGGACACCAGCCCGCATCTGCTGATCCCGAAAATGCAGTGCCGCTATCATGTCGCCATCGCCGATAACGACGACGAGCGCGAACCGGACGCCAAGAACGTACTGCGCCAGTCCTTCGATGCGGCCAACGTTCCGGCGACGATCGAAGTCTACGACGGCGCCGACCACGGCTGGTGCGTGCCCGATAGCTCGGTTTACAACGAAGCGCAGGCCGAACGCGCCTGGGCGGTGCTCATGCAAACCATAAAAGACGGTTTGGCCTAACAGCCACATCCGAGGCTTCAGCGGCGGGGCGGGTCCAGGCGGTGGACCCGCCCCGTTCGTATGTGCGCTGGCGCTTGATCGAAATCACAGCGTCGCCCACGCCCGCTGACTAAACTAACGGCTCGCACGGACTTTTGTGCTGCCCGGCGGAGGGGAGAACGCCTTTGGACATCATGATTGAACTGGCCGTGATCTGGGCCGGTGTTTATGTGGCGGTGATCGCCGCAGCCAAGACACGTCTGACACCGGTGCTCTATTACCTGGCCATCGGCTGTATCTTCGTGAACATCGGCGTCTTACCGGAGGCGGCTGATGATTTCGTCCGCGGACTCGCGGAACTCGGCATCATCCTGATCATGTTCGCTCTCGGCTTCGAGGAGCAAACCAATACGTTCCTGCTCAGCATCAAGAAGAGTTGGGGCATCGCATTCTTCGGTGCCCTCGCTCCGTTTGCCGCAGCATACGTTGTCACGGATTACTTTTTTAACGACCCGAACATTTCCTTGATGTGCGGCCTGACGATGACAGCCACGGCTGTGTCTCTCACGATGGTGTCTCTCAAGAGCGAGGGATTGAGCCGGTCACCGGCCGCAACGCGAATTATGACGTCGGCCGTGCTCGACGATATCGCTTCCCTGGCGCTTGTCGCCATGGTGGTTCCCATCGCCGCCGGCGAAAGCGAGCCTAATCTCGTCGACCTCGCTTGGATCGCGGCTAAAGCCATTGGATTTTTCGTCCTGGTGACGCTGGTCGGCCGCCTCCTGCTGCCTCACGACCCTCCGGACTGGTTCCGCCGCGTACCAATCTTAGGACGGTGGAGCATCCGGTCGTTGTTCCAGTTCAAAGACGGCGAGTATGCGTTTCTCACCGTGCTGCTGCTCGCGGTTTGCGCCGGTTTGCTCTCTCATGAGTTTGGATTTCATCCGGCGGTCGGCGCCTATATGGCCGGCCTCATACTAAGAGAAGAATACTGCCACCCCCATGGTTTGGCGGAGGGATTTCAGCCGCCTCCGGACTCGTCGTTTCACACCATCAAACGCACCATCGATATCATCGCATTCTCCGCCATCGGCCCAATCTTCTTTGTCGAGCTTGGAACCCATCTCGTGTTCGATTGGGACATCTTTGTCTCGGTCATTCCTGAAACTCTGGTCCTGACTGTTGCGCTGTTCGTCGCCCAGGTCTCCTCGGCCGCGCTGGCGGCACGCTATACAAGTGCGATGGACTGGCCAAACAGCGTCATGATCGGTTTTGGCATGCTTGGCCGCGCGGAACTGGCGTTTGTGGTGATGGATATCGCATACGTTCAGAATAACATCCTTACGGTCGAAGCGTTCTATACGCTCATGTGCACGGCGTTTTGGTTAAACGTAGCCGTGCCGATCTCCATCGCGTTATGGAAGCCGCGCCTTGCGTCCCCGGATCAAGATACGTCCGCGCTAAGCCCGGAGCGCTGACGACAAATCCGCTAGCGGCATGGCGTCGAGGTTGGCACACAGGCTGAGTATACGTTCCGCGCCATCCGCCCCATACGCGCGCGCCAGCAACGTGCGTGCTTTGTCGAGACGTTCGGTCTCCGTCGCCGGAACTTGCGGCGTCCCGCGCGGATGGATGATTTCTTTTTCCAAGCGGCGGCCATCCGTGGTTTCGATTGTGACTCGGCCCGGGCGCCCGGCCGGTATGTGACGGTCAAGCGACGGATCGTGGGCGACGTCAATGCGCGCCATCAGCGGTTCCAGGGCCTCGAGATCCAGCAACCCTTCGTCGTCCAGCGCGCCATAGCGGATTGCCGCAGCCACAGTCGCACGGGCGCTGAACCGCGCCGCGAGATCGTTGTGGGGTGCTTCAGCATCAATCTCCATCGCTTCGCCGAAGGTGGCGATGCGGACCTGAGCGATATCGTTCTCCCGAAGGTTTTGCTCTGCGATCAGCGCGGCGACGGCGTCGTTGGTGCCATGGATGTGGGCGCAGCTGGGGTGAAGCTTGTAGTAGGCGTTGACGATCTCAAACTGAGTCCAGCGACCGCCGGTGACGCCAGCCACCAGTTTCTCCGCATCGAAATGCGCACCGAAATGCGGCCCGTACGTGCGTTCGAGACTGCCCGGCAACGCGGTTAAACCCGCCGTCGCAGCCTCCGCCACTCCCAGTGCGGTCAATGCCGACGTCGCCGGATACACATGGTGCAGGGTTGCCCCGCCAACCGTCGTGAAGCGGTCGAAGGCGAGGCCCACAGAGGCCGCGCCGTCGATGGCGGCGGCAAGGACATCCTGGTCACCGCCGGTCAGGAGGTGGGCCGCTCCGGCGGCAAGCCCGACGGTCGCCCAGTTGCCAATGTCATGAAGATGGGAGGGCACGCCGCCAAGCGCGACGCCAACCCGCGCGCCGGTTTCGTAGCCGGCGACCAAAGCCGTCAAAAACGCCTCTGTACCCAATTCGCGCGTTTCGGCAATGGCCAGGAGCAGCGGCACCATCTGACTGGCCGGGTGCCCCTTGGCATTGGCATAGCCGTCCTGGCGCTGCAGCACGGTCGTGCAGGCGGCGTTGAGAAAGATCGCGTCGCGCATGGCGGCGGTGCGGTTGCGGGCGATGACGGTCGCCGCCCCATCACTGCCACTGCCCGTTTTTTTAACCAGCCGTTCCATATCGGGATGCATCGCACCGCCGGCCACAATGGCAAGGGCATCGAGCGTCAAGCCAAGGGCCATGCGGCGCGCGGCGTCCGGGACATCGCGCCACGCCGTGGCCGCGGCGGCTGCGGCCAGTGTGCAGGCAGCGGGCGTGGATGGGGTCATAAACGGCTCCTTGCCGGGCGCGGGAATTGGCACGTCGCGGCATGATAGGGCAAAGTGCGGGTCCGAATCGCCCCAAACTATCCGGATCATTGTTATGCCCGAGCCCCTCCCCGCCGATACCCTGCTGAAGAACGGTTACATTGTGACCGTCGATCCGGACCGGCATGTCTATACGGACGGCTACGTCGCCTTCAAGGACGGTAAGATTGCCACCATCGGGACAATGGCGGACTGCCATATCGACGCCGCCGAAATCATCGACTGCAACGGCAAGGTCGTGCTGCCTGGAATGGCCAATGCGCACAATCATCTGATCCAGGTGTTTTTCCGCGGCTACAATGACGACCGCTGGCCGGTACTGGATTTCCCGGCGGCCATTGCCACGCTAATCAAACAGCAGAGCATGGTGGTCGACCGGCTCGATGAAGAGCGCAGCCATGCCCTTTCCAAGCTGCATATCCTGGATCTGATCCGCTCCGGCTACACGGCGACGCACGACGAGCAGTTCACCAACAATCGTCCGGACGCCGTGGACGGCATCTGGGCCGCTTTGCGAGACAGTGGCATGCGCGGGTTTCTTGCCCGCTGCATCGTCAATTCCGCTGCCATAGACGAAGCAGGACGGGAAAGTGTGGAAGACGGATTCAAGGAAGTCGACCGGCTGCGCGCGAAGTTCGAGGACTCGCGCATCGAAGTGTCGACCGGCTTCATCAACTTCCAATACCTCGCCGACCCCGAGGACATGCGGCGCATCGCCGAACTTTGCGCTGAGAAAGACATCACCCTCGACGTCGATATGACAGACAACTCCGGCGGCAAAGCGCTCGCAGCACGTGGGTTCAAGGGCGGCCAGGTCGAATACTACCGCGACCACGGAGTTATCGACCGGCCGATGTATGCCGGCAAAGCCGTCAACGTCCAGGCGCATGAATTCGACCTCCTCGCCGACAACGATTGCCGGGTTGGGTTCGTGCCCATCCTGCGGCAGTTCGACGCGGTCGGCCTGCCAGTTCACCACATGCTCGCCCGCGATACCTTGCCGGGCATCGGCACCGACGGTCCGATGATTTCGGACAGCCAGAACATCTTCGAGATGATGCGCCACGTCGTCTTTGCCCAGAACCTGGCGATCCTGCGCGAGCAGCGCGACGGCCAGCCGCGGCCCGAGGCCCATAACTGGGTGACGGCGGAAAAGGCGATCGAAATGGCATCGCTGGGCGGCGCGCGCACGCTGTTCATGGACGACGTCACTGGAAGCCTTGAGGTCGGTAAAGCGGCGGACTGCGTCATCGCCGATCTCAACCGCGCGACCCTGCGCCCGACTCAGCGCGGCCTGCGCACGCTCGGGATTCTGGTGTGGGCCGGATCAACAGAGGCCGTGGACACCGTGTTTGTCGACGGCCGCAAGCTGCTTGAAGGCGGCCGCTCAACCGTGTGGGACGAAGAGGCGGTTATCCGCGATGCAGAGAAGGTCATGGCCGACGTTGCGAATGAGACGGACCTGCCGGAGTTGATGGCGCCGCGCACGCCGGGTCAGACGTACCGAGGGTGGCGGTATGTCTGACTCCTTGAGGCCATATCGCCCAATGAGAAAACCCCGCTCGATTTGAGCGGGGTTTGTCGCAAAACTTGGAACGTGCGAGGAGACCTCGGCCTTAACGAGAATAATACTCGACGACGAGGTTCGGTTCCATCTGCACCGCGTAGGGCACGTCGGCGAGCAACGGAATGCGCGTCAGGGAGCCCTGCGCCATGTTGTGATCGACCTGGATGTAGTCGGGCACATCGCGCTCGGCGGAGTCCATCGCGTCGAGCACCAGACCCATGGTCCTGGCCTTGTCGCGCAACTCGATCTTGTCGCCGACCTTCACCATGTACGACGGGATAGTGACCTTGGTGCCGTTGACCTTGACGTGGCCGTGGCTGACCAACTGGCGTGCGGCGAACACAGTCGGTACGAATTTCATGCGGTAGACGATGGCGTCGAGGCGGCACTCGAGAATGCCGATCAGGTTTTCCGAGGTATCCCCGGCCCGGCGCACCGCTTCCTTGTAGTAACGGTGGAACTGTTTTTCGGTGATGTTGCCGTAGTAGCCCTTGAGCTTCTGCTTGGCCATCAGCTGCACACCGTAGTCCGACGGTTTGCGGCGGCGCTGGCCGTGCTGTCCGGGGCCATATTCACGTTTGTTGACGGGACTTTTGGCGCGGCCCCAGAGATTGGCGCCCATGCGGCGGTCAATCTTATACTTGGATGCGATCCGTTTACTCATTGTCTAACACCTTATTTTTAGGTTGTTTTTGTCGCGGTAGTCTTACCACCCGGCTGTGACGCCGCCAGTAAGCGAGGTGATGCACCACCTACATTCCCGGAAATGAAGGGCGCGGTGTACGGGAAAACCCCTGGGAAGTCAACGCCTTGGGGGTTCTAGGCCAAAAGGTAGCGACTGGCATTACTCAGCACTTTTGCGCGGTTCTGGCCTGTATCAAAGAATTGCAATCCAATGGCGGAGCAGGTTTCCCGGTCCTTCCGGCTTTGCGAGATACGGCTGGAGATGAAAGCGCGGATTTTTGCCTCCGGTTCCTTCCGGAGCCAATCGTTCGGTCCCCCGTGTGCCATCACCTCAGCAAATTTTGTTTCGGGGTCAATCTCCGGGTAGCCCAGATAGCAGGCACGAGCGTTCGGTAAATACTTGTTCACCAACTCGACAATTTGGTTGGGAAGCAGGCATACGCCTTCAATCAGGTAGTCGCGCCCGTCAAATTCGACGTTCTCCACGAAGCCCTGGATAATGGGCCACAAGCGAAGGGCGTCTTCCAGGTCATCATTGTCCGAGTTTATGCCGAGTTCCGGTGCGCCTTTGGTCAGCCCCCACCGCATTGCATCAATCGAAAGCCAAGGTGTCCCTTGACGCTGGTTGATCATAGTTGCCAGGCTCGACTTTCCCGAACGGCTAACTCCACCAACCAGGTAAAGCATTTAATCGTCCTTCTTCTTCCAGTCGTACTTGCGGCCGTGGTCGTCACGCCGGCCGTAGCGCAGTTCCGTGACCACGCCGTGCAGGGTGCGGACCTCCTGCTCGGTCAGGGCGGCGCGCTGTAAGAGCGTGCGGATGGCCAGCACCATGCTGGGGCGTTTCTCGGCGACGCGCAGAAAACCGCAATCGTCGAGCTCAAACTCGAGATGCTCGAACAACAGGTTGAGTTCATCCTTGGTGGCGGGCCGGGTCTGGCCATAGGGGATCTGTTCGCCTTCTGGGTTGTGCGCCGCCTGGAACCACTCATAGCCGACCACCAGCACCGCCTGCGCCAGGTTCAGCGAGCAGTAGGCGGGATTGAGCGGCGCTTCGATGATGACATCGGCCAGCCCGATATCCTCGTTCTTCAGGCCCGACTTCTCGCGCCCGAACAGCACGCCGAGTTTGAGGCCGGACCGCGCGCGGGAAACCAGCTGGCCGGCGGCATGGCGCGGCGTCCACACGGTTTTGACACTGTCGCGCGGGCGCGCGGTGGTTGCCGCGACGAATTCCAGATCGGCGATGGCGTCCTCAGTGGTCTCGTAGCGGCGGGCGCGTTCGAGGACAGTGAGCGCGCCCGACGACGCGGCAACGGCTTTATCGGACAGCCAGTCCTGGCGTGGGCGAACCAGGCGCATGTCGGTCAGACCGCAATTGTACATGGCGCGCGCGGCGGTGCCGATGTTCTCGGACAGTTGCGGCTGCACCAGGATGACCGCCGGACCGCCGCCGGCGACAGGTGCCTTGGTGCTATCCGTGCCGGACATGGACGCTTAAGCCGTTTCGCCCTGCAAGCGCTTGAGCACGCGGTCGCGGCCCATCAGCGGCAGCAGAGCTTTGAGTTCGGGTCCGTGGTCCAAACCGGTCAGCGCCATGCGCAGCGGCATGAACAACCCTTTGCCCTTGCGTCCGGTCGCCTGCTTGACGGCGGACGTCCATTCGGACCAGGTGTCTTCCGACCACTCCCCCTCCGGCAGCACATTGGCGGCTTCGGCCATGAAGGTGGTGTCCTCGATGGACGGCGCATGCGGCGTGAAGCAGATCGCCCACCAGCCGGCGGCATCGTTGAGCTGCTTCAAGTTACCGCGCACCGCGTTCCAGAACGCCTCGCCGTGGGCGGCCAGCGTCGCCGTGTCCAAACCCAGGGCCTCGAGGCGCGATTCAGCCTCGGCATACGGCATGTCGTGCAGCACTTTGGCATTGAGGAATTCGAGATCGTGGGGATCGAATTTCGGCGTCGCGCGGCTGAAGCGGCCGATGTCGAAGTCGGCAATCATCGCGTTCATGTCCGCATAGACTTCGATGGCGTCCGAACTGCCAAGACGGGCGAGCAGGCTGGCAACAGCTAACGGCTCAATGCCGTGCTCGCGCAGATCCTGCAACCCAAGTGAGCCTGTCCGTTTGGACAGCCCCTCGCCCGACGCACCGGTGAGCAACGGAATGTGACCCCAAGTTACGGCCGCGCCCGGTGAGACAGCGTCCATCATCTCCAGCTGCACCGCGCCGTTGGTGACGTGGTCCTCGCCGCGGATGATGTGGGTCACGCCCATATCGATGTCGTCGACCACCGATGGCAGCAAATACAGGAAAGTACCGTCCTCGCGGATGACCACCGGATCGCTGACGTTGGCGGTGTTATAGGTCACCTCACCGCGCACCATGTCGGCCCAGGTGATCTCGGTTTGCGAAAGCTTGAAACGCCAGTGGGGTTTGCGCCCTTCGGCTTCCAGCTTGGCGCGGTCGTCGTCGGACAAGGTCAAGGCTGCGCGGTCGTAGACCGGCGGCTTGTGCTGGGCGCGCAGGCGCTTGCGTTTAAATTCCAACTCGTCGGCGGTCTCAAAGCAAGGATAGAGCAGACCGTTCGCTTTGAGCTTCTCCGCCGCTTCGGTGTAGCGGTCCATGCGCGCGGACTGGCGCTCCTCACGGTCCCACGCGAGACCCAGCCATGTCAGATCAGCGCGGATGCCCTCGACATACTCTTCCTTGCTGCGCTCGGCGTCGGTGTCGTCCAGGCGCAGAATGAATTGCCCGCCCTTGGAGCGCGCGAACAGCCAGTTAATCAGCGCCTGGCGGACGTTGCCGACATGCAGGCGGCCGGTCGGACTTGGAGCAAAGCGGACAACAACAGACATGGCCGGTTACGATTTCTTCTTGGGCGCGTCCCCGTCGAACGCGTTGGTGATGGGATAGCGGTGGTCGCGGCCGAATGCGAGGTGGCTGATCTTCACCCCCGGCGTCGCCTGGCGCCGCTTATACTCGGCCAGACGCAGCAAACGCCAGACCCGGCGTACGTTTTGTTCGTCATGTCCGGCAGCGATCATGTCCGAAATACTCATGGCGTTCTCGATAAAGCCCTTGAGGATGGCATCGAGCTCCGCATAGGGCGGCAGAGAGTCCTCGTCCTTCTGGTCGGGGCGCAGTTCGGCCGTCGGCGGCTTGGTGATGATGCGTTCCGGCATCACGGCGCCCGCCGGGCCAAGCGCACCCGCAGGCAGGTGCGCGTTGCGCCACTCGCTCACCGCAGTGACGGTGGTCTTGTAGACGTCCTTCAAGACCGAGTAACCGCCGCACATGTCGCCGTAAAGGGTCGCGTAACCGACACTGACCTCAGACTTATTGCCGGTGGACAGCACCATCTTGCCGAACTTGTTGGACAGCGCCATCAGGGTCAGGCCGCGAATGCGCGACTGCATGTTTTCCTCGGTTGTGTCCGGTTGCGTGCCCGAGAAGTGCGTATCCAGCATGCCGCCGAACGCCGCCATGGCATCACCAATCCCAATGGTATCGAGTTGCACGCCCAGGTTTATCGCCAACTCTGCCGCATCATCGAGGCTGTCCTGTGAGGTATAGGGCGAGGGCATCATGACACAGTGAACTTTGTCCGGCCCCAGCGCATCGGCGGCGACCACCGCGCTGATCGCGCTGTCGATTCCACCCGACAGCCCAAGGACAACGCCGGGAAAGCCATTCTTGCGGACGTAGTCGCGCAGACCCAGCATCATCGCCTGATAGATGTTTTCCAGACGGTCCGGCGCCGGAGTGATGGTTCCGGGTGCACAGGACCAAGCCCCGTCGGTCTTCGACCATTGGGTCAGGGTGAGGTTTTCAACCCACCACGGCGCCTGCACGGCCAGACTGCGATCAGCGTTTAAAACGAACGAACCGCCGTCAAAGGCAAGATCGTCCTGGCCACCAACTTGGTTCACGTAAACCAACGGCAGTCCGGTCTCGGAGACGCGCGCGACGGCGTGGGTGACGCGGACATCGTCTTTGTCGAGTTCAAACGGCGAACCGTTGGGCACGATCAGCATCTCGGCACCGGACTCGGCAACCGTTTCGGCGACATCCTCGAACCACATGTCTTCGCAGACGAGAATACCGAGGCGTACACCGCGCACGGACACGGGACCCTGCGGCGGCGCGGAATCAAACACGCGTTTTTCATCGAACACGCCGTAGTTGGGCAGATCGTGCTTGAGGCGCACGGCCTGAACCTTGCCGCGGTCAAGCACCAGGACGGCATTGTACCGGCGGCCATCCACACGCCACGGCGCGCCGATAATCAGCGCCGGGCCGCCGTCCGCGGTCTCCGCGGCGAGATCCTTCGCCGCGGCTTCGATGGCGTCGAGGAATGACGGCCGCAAGACCAAATCCTCCGGCGGATACCCGCTTAAATTCAGCTCGGAAAAGACCACGACATCGGCGCCTTGGTCAGCCGCCTCGCTGCGCACTTTGCGGATGAGGTCGGCATTGGCGCTCACCGCCCCGACGGTCGGATTGGTTTGCGCCAGCGCGATGGTGAGCCTGTCTGTCATCAGGGTCCGTTGTGTTGGCGGCCGGTGCCGCGCACGCCGCTACGACGCAACGGCAGCCGCGGCAGAGGCCTGACGTTCCTGTTTAAGCATCTCGGCAACCAGGAACGCGAGTTCTATTGCCTGATTGGCGTTGAGGCGCGGGTCGCAGTGAGTGTGATAGCGATCGCCCAAACTGGCTTCAGTGATCGCCTGCGCGCCGCCGACACATTCCGTCACGTCCTGACCGGTCATTTCGAAATGTACGCCGCCGGCGTGTGTACCCTCGCTGCGGTGCACTTCAAAGAAACTGCGGACTTCGCCGAGGATATTGTCGAAGCGCCGCGTCTTGTATCCGGTCGAGCTCTTTTCCGTGTTGGCATGCATCGGATCGCACGACCACACCACCTTCCTGCCCTCACGCTGCACCGCCTGAATCAGGCGCGGCAAGGTGTCGGGCAGCTTATCGGCGCCCATGCGGGTAATGACGGTGATTCGCCCCGCTTCGTTCTTCGGGTTAAGCGCATCGAGCATCCGCAGCAGGTCGTCCGGATCCATGGTCGGGCCGGCCTTGAAACCAATGGGATTGTCGACGCCGCGCAGGAATTCGACATGGGCGTGATCGAGCTGACGGGTGCGCTCGCCGATCCACAGAAAGTGGGCCGAACAGGCGTACCAGCGCCCGGATGTGGAATCCATGCGCGCCAGCGCTTCTTCGTAATTCAGCAGCAGCGCTTCGTGCGAGGTATAGAATTCCGTTTCACGCATGCTCGGCACGACGTCGCCCGTGATGCCGCAGGCTTCCATGAATGCCAGCGCTTCCTGAATGCGGTCCGCCAGGTCCTGATACTTTTCGCCCTGCGCACTGTCGGTGACGAAACCCAGAGTCCACTGGTGCACCTTGTGCAGATCCGCATAACCGCCTTGGGCAAACGCGCGCAACAAGTTCAGCGTCGCGGCCGACTGGTTGTACACCCGCACGAGACGCTCCGGATCGGGCTCACGGGATTCGGGCGTGAAGTCCATGCCATTGACCATATCGCCGCGGTAGGACGGCAATTCGACACCGTCGATGGTTTCGATCGGAGCGGAGCGCGGTTTCGCGAACTGGCCGGCCATGCGCCCGACCTTAACGATCGGCACCGCCGCCCCAAAGGTGAGAACCACGGCCATCTGCAACAGCACACGGAAGGTATCGCGGATATTGTCCGGGTGGAATTCGGCAAAGCTTTCGGCGCAATCGCCGCCCTGCAGGAGGAACCCGCGGCCCTGAGACACATCCCCCAGCGCCTTTTTCAACGAGCGCGCTTCGCCGGCGAACACCAGCGGCGGGTAGCCTTTCAGGCGATGCTCTACGTCCGCAAGCGCACCGGCGTCCCGGTACTCGGGCACCTGCTGAATCGGCTTTGCTCTCCAACTCTCCCGCGTCCATGCGGATGTCATGGCAACCTCGACAGTCTGTGGCCCCATCTGGAGCCAGGAATGAATGGTGCGATATAGAGGCTTAGACGTTGAAATACCAGGGTTTTGGCGCTTTTCAGGCCGGATTCGCCGGAAAACAGGCTGATTCACGCACTCCCGCACGCAAAGAAGGCAATCCGGGACCTGTCCATATTGCTCAACTGCTGACCATTCGAATTGACCAAACGCAAGGACCGGGCCGCCGCCGTGTTCAATTCTACGCCCGTCACATCACATCTCTGGGGATACACATCATGGGGAAAGACGTTCTCGGCTGGCGCAAGAAACTTGGCGTGATCGGACCCTCCACCAATACGGTGGTACAGCCTGACATGGAGCAGATGCGCCCGCCCGGCGTAACCAATCATTACAGCCGCATTTACACGCCCAACGCCAAGGCGCTGGACGACGAGTCCGCCTGGAACGCAACCCAGGTCATCGCCGGCAATGTGGTCGATGCGGTTAAGAGCGTGATCACCTGCGAGCCGGACTATCTGGTCATGGGCATGTCGGCGATTACGTTTTTCGGCGGCAAGAAGGGTGCGGAAGAGTTTGTCGAGAACATCGAAAAAGAATCCGGCGGCATCAAATGCAGCATCGGCTCGCTGTCCTGCACCGCGGCGCTTAAAGCGTACGGCGGGGTAAAACGGATTTCGTTCCTGTCGCCCTACTATCCGATTAACAACAAGGAAGTGCGCCAATACTTCACGGATGAAGGCTTCGAGGTTGTCAACGACGTCCCGCTGCGGGCGACGAGCTGGACCGGCATCGCCGAGATCACCGAGGACACGTTGCGCGATACGCTCGCCGAAATAGACGGCGACGACGTCGATGCGTTGGTCCAGGTCGGTACCAACTGCAGCATGGTACGCTTGGCCGCGGCAACCGAGCTGGTGTTGAACAAGCCGGTGATTGCGATCAACACCGCGACGTATTGGCACGCCCTGCGCGCCTGCGGCATCGACGATAAAATCTACGGCCTGGGCCGCCTGCTCGAAGAGTTTTAATGGCCAACCCGCGTTGGAGCCCGCCCGGCGATTGCGTGTTCTGAGCACACTCGCATGAGGTGGGCTCCGAGCGGAATTCCAGCCATGCACTCCCGAAAAAGGTTGGAGTGGGAAGCCATTCCGGCGTCGCGCATCTCATTCGAGAAGATCTGCGATAATCACATAACTGGTCAGACGCACCCGAAGTATAATGCGCCGTAGATTTTTTCGCAGGTCCCTCCCATGTCGCGCCTTCTCGCGTGCGTCGCAGCTCTCTCATACGCCACCATAATGATGGGGACGTTTGGGTTGCTGACGCTTGTTATGATTTTCTTTGTCATAAAGGTGGGAGCGGAAGGACTGATGATATTCGGCATCCTCGCTCCCAACTGGCCAATAGATCACTTAAGCCAAATAGCATGGGAGGCTTTAGTGCTTTCGCTTCTGCCAGCGTGTTACATGTCGTACTGGCTCGGCATGAAGGTTTACCGATATGAAATGTCTCAATCTGAGGTGCCGCTGGACTCGGGGGCTGATCATAACGTCGCTCCGTTTGAGCCAAAGCCGCATCGGTCCGTCAACGAGCCCCGAAGGCGCGCGGCCTAGGTCCGTTTTTATCGGCTAAAAGGCCGCGCCTACAGAGGCGACGTCTAAACTTCTTCCGACTCGGGTACCGCATCGCGCATCGTGACGAATTCCTCGGCCGCCGTCGGGTGAATGCCGACGGTGGCGTCGAACTGCGCTTTGGTCGCCCCGCATTTTAAGGCGACGGCAAGACCCTGGATAATCTCCGGCGCGTCGTCGCCGACCATGTGACAGCCAAGGACCTTATCGGTTGTCTTGTCGACGATGATTTTCATCATTGTGCGCTCGTCGCGGCCTGAGAGCGTATGCTTCATCGGCCGGAAATTGGAGAGGAAGATTTTCACGTCGTGCTCGGCACGGGCCTGCTCTTCTGTCAGCCCGACACTCCCGACCGGCGGCTGTGTAAACACGGCCGACGCGATGTTGGTGTAGTCCAGCGTCATCTTGTTGCCGTTGAAAAACGTTTCGGCAAACATACGGCCTTCATTGATGGCCACCGGCGTCAGATTGACCCGATCCGTAACGTCGCCGACAGCGAAAATGTTATCCACGTTTGAGCGGTTCCATTCGTCGACCGGGATCGCGCCTTTCTTGTCGACAGCCACCCCGGCGGCCTCAAGCCCAAGATTGGAGGTGTTGGGATTGCGTCCGGTGGCGTACATCACGGCGTCGGCGATCATTTCGTCACCACGGTCGACCATCACCGACAGCGTGCCGTCTTCCAGTTTTTCAATGGAGCGCACGACACAGTCGCGGTGAATCATGATGCCCTTTTTCTCAAGTTCGCCCGCAACCGTGCTGCTGACATCGTGATCGAACCCGCGCAGCACCGTACCTGAGCGGATGATGACCTCAACCTTTGATCCCAGCGCATTAAAGATGCCCGCGAACTCAAGGGCGATATAGCCGCCACCGACGATGACGATGTGATCGGGGCGGTCCGGCAGGTCCAACGCCTCGTTGGAGGTGATGACGTGCTCGTGGCCCGGGATACCCGGAATGAACGGCCAACCGCCAACGGCAACGAGAATTTTCTCCGCCGTGTAGGCCTTGCCGCCGACTTCAACGGTGTGGGCATCGGTCAGCACGCCGCGGCCCTCGACGAGGTCGACGCCCGCGTCCTGCAGCATCCGGTGATAGACCCGCTCAAGCCTGTCGAGCTCTTGGTTCTTTGCTGCGATCATGTCCGGCCAACTGTGCGTGACGTCGCCCACCGCCCAGCCGAATCCAGCCGCGTCCTCGAAGGCATCTGCGAAGTGCGAGCCGTACACCAGCAGTTTCTTTGGCACGCACCCGCGCATGACGCAGGTGCCGCCAACGCGGCTTTCTTCGATGACGGCAACACGGGCGCCGTACTTCGCGGCAAGACGGCTGGCACGAACGCCGCCGGAACCCGCCCCGATGGTGATCAGGTCGTAATCATACTTCGGCATGGAAAAAGGACTTTCGGTTGCGACAGACTCTTACTGCCGGAAAGCCCTTAGCAGACCCGGCGGATAAACCGCAACCGGCGGGGGCGGCGGCGCCCCGCCAACGCGCTGACCGTCCGCCGGCGTCGAACCATCACCCATCTTACGCAGGATGATTTCCACGCGGCGATTGCTGTCTCGCCCGGTGATGGTGAAGTTGGGGTCCACCGGACGCGTGTCGCCGAAGCCATGGGCTTCCAAGCGCGATCCAGCAATGTTGTTCACGTTTTGAAAATGGCGCACGACAGACGCGGCGCGGGCCGCCGACAAATCCCAGTTATCGGTAAAGCGCCCGCCACCGGATTGCAGCGGTGTGTTGTCGGTGTGACCGGCAACGATGATTTGACCGTCCACGGTCTTCAGCACGTCGGCCAGGCGATTCAGGGACGAGAAGAAGCTATCGGTAATCTGTGCACTGCCCGTCCGGAACCCGACTTCGTCAGGGAACGTGATGACGATCTCTGAATAGTTCTTGTCTATATCGATGAGGCGGCCTTCGAGTTCCCGCTGCAGAGCCATCTGAATGAGGCCGAGCGTCTGATCCATGTCGGCCGACGCTTGTTCCTGCGCTTCGATGGCGTCACGGAGAGACGCCAGGGCCATTGACGCCAAGGCCTCTTCTTCGGCGTCTGACATCTCTTCCTGGACACCGGGGTCAGACTCAAAACCGCTGCGCGAGGTGAAATCCTCTTCGGGCTGCTCTTCATCCGTCTGGGCCAACTCGCCGTCGTTGGACCCCTGGCTGGCGCCGGTTGTGCTTTAATTAGGCGACGAAAGCGTCGGAATTGGGACCGGCTGGATGTTCGACGCATGCTCCAGCACCGGGCTGCCGATCAGCTCCACCACGCTGGAAAGCATACGTTCGCGCTGGATGCCGAAAGCCTCTTTCAGGGATCCTGATACTTCATGGAACTTCTTCACATCCATGATCGAGAACGACAGCAACAGGATGAAGAAGCAGACAAGGATGGACATCAAATCAGCAAAGGTGACCACCCACTTCGGCACATCTGCAGCTTTTTTGGCCATATCGGCTGTCCTTACTCGCTTGTCGATGCGCCGCGGCGGCGCTCACGCCCTAATAACGTATGAACCGTTCACCGGTGAAACAAGAGGCTTCACCTTACAATCATGAGACCTAGCGTTCGTCAGCCCGGCGCTGATCTTCCGGCAGAAAGGCGGAAAGCAACTGGTACATGGAGTCCGGGTTTTGCTTTTCAGCGATCTGGCCAACGGCCTCAATGACGAGGGAGCGTTTTGTGTGCTCGGATTGCACTTTGGAGGCGAGCTTGTCGGCGATCGGCAAACAAATAAGATTGGCCAGCAACGCACCGTATAGCGTCGTCAACAGGGCGACGGCCATGGCCGGACTGATGGATTCAGGGTCGTCCATGGCGCTCAACATCTGCACCAGTCCGATCAGGGTGCCGATCATACCGAAGGCCGGAGCCGCATCCCCCATGAAGCGATAGATTTTTTCGCCTTCCTCGAGGCGTTCGACCAGAAGGTCGCGGTCGCGCCCGAGCGCATGCTTGATGAACTCCGGTTCGAGGCCATCGCAGTACATCAGCGCGCCCTTGCGCAGAAATTCGTTGTCGATCGGAGCATTTTCCAAGGCGAGCTGACCCTTGGTGCGGGACAGTTCAGCGAGTTCGACCGCTTCATCGATCAGGCCGACCGCGCTCTCACTGTCCTGCTGAAAGGCATTAGACGTTCCCAGCTTCAACGCGTTCAACACTTCCGACAGCGGAAAGCGGATCAGTGTGCCGGCGATGGTGCCGCCGAGCACGATCAGGATACTTGGGATGTTGACGAACATGCCCGCAGCGCCACCCAACAAGATGGCCAGGCCGACAATCATTGTCCCGGCAGCAATCCCCAGAATCGTCGCTAAATCCATAGTCTCAGCACCCGACCAGTCTAGTCAGGGATGGTTAACGAATCCTTTGGATTCAAGAGGTTCCGAGGCTCCCGCCAGCGCGCTCGAAACCCGGATTTGCGGACTTTGCCCGCCGCTCCAGGCCGGTTTCGCTCATTCTACGGTCACGCTCTTAGCCAGGTTGCGCGGCTGGTCCACGTCCGTGCCTTTGAGAACGGCCGTATGGTAGGCGAGCAGCTGCACCGGAACGGTGTAGAGAATGGGCGCGACGAAGCTGTGGGCGGCCGGCACCTCGATGATCTGGCTGGCGAGACCGGCCAGACGTTCCCGGCCGGTGGCATCGGTCACGGCGATGACTTTGCCGCCGCGGGCGACGACCTGCTCGATATTGGTCAGAATCTTTTCGAACAGAGTGTCGCTCGGCGCGATCACGACAACCGGCACGTCATCGTCTATCAGCGCAATTGGCCCGTGCTTGAGTTCCCCGGCGGCATAGCCCTCGGCGTGAATGTATGAAATCTCTTTGAGCTTCAACGCCCCTTCCAAGGCAATCGGAAAATTGGGGCCGCGCCCGAGATACAGAACGTCGCGGACGGGGATAAGCGTCTGCGCGATGGCGTGAATGTGTTCATCGAGACCGAGTATTTCGCTGACCTTCGCCGGAACCTCCAGAAGCGCGTTCATGATCTCTTCTTCGCGGGCGTGATCCAGCGTGCCGCGATGCACGCCGAACGCCACCGCCAGTGCGGCCAGAACCGTCAATTGAGTGGTGAATGCTTTGGTCGATGCGACACCGATTTCCGGCCCAGCCAAGGTTTGCACGATGGCATCGGACTCGCGTGCAATCGCGCTCTCCGGAACGTTGACGACGGACAGGATATGCTGGCCGTGTTCTTTGCAATACCGCAGCGGGAACAGTGTATCGACCGTCTCCCCAGATTGAGAAATGAACAATCCGAGACCGCCCACCGGCAGCGGAGGCGTGCGGTAGCGGAACTCCGATCCGATGTCGACATCGACGGGGATGCGGGCGAGGTTTTCGAACCAGTACTTGGCGACAAGTCCGGCGAAATACGCGGTGCCGCACGCGACGATCGTAATAGATGGAATCTGAGCCGGGTCGAACGGCAGGCGCGGCAGCGCAATCGTTCGCGACGCCGGATTGATGAACGCCGAAAGGGTGTCGCCGATGACCTGCGGTTGCTCGTGAATTTCTTTGAGCATGAAGTGACGAAATTCACCTTTACCGATCATCGCCCCGGACATGGCGGTGAGCCGGACCTGGCGGTTCACCGCCGCGCCGCCTTCATCGCGCACGGTCATGCCGTCACGGGTCAGCACCACCCAGTCGCCATCTTCCAGGTAGCAGATTTTCTGAGTCATCGGCGCAAGCGCGAGCGCATCCGAGCCGAGGAACATCTCGCCGTCGCCGAACCCGACCGCGAGCGGGCTGCCGCGCCGCGCGCCGATCAGAATGTCGTCGCGGTCCGAGATTAAAATGGCCAGGGCATACGCGCCGTCCAGGCGGCCGATGGCAAGCCGGGCGGCCTCTTCGGCGTCGTGGCCTTTTTCAAGATAGTGGGAGACCAAATGAACAACGACTTCCGTGTCGGTGTCGCTTTGGAACTCATCGCCCGCGGCCTCGAGTTCTTCGCGCAGGGCCTGAAAGTTTTCGATGATGCCGTTGTGGACGACGGCGATGCGCCCGTCGCTATGCGGATGGGCGTTGGTCTCGTTGGCGGGGCCGTGTGTCGCCCACCGGGTATGGCCGATCCCCAGTGTCCCGCTGATCGGTTCCTCGTTTACCCGTGCCTCGAGATTGACGATCTTGCCTTCGGCCCGGCGGCGCGAGATTTCTCCGTTTTCAAGCGTTGCGATGCCGGCGGAATCATAGCCGCGGTATTCAAGGCGCTTGAGGCTCTCGATCAGCAGCGGTGACACCTGTTGGGTGCCGATGATTCCGATAATTCCGCACATGCCTTACTTACCTTTGGCCTTGCTGTCTTTGATCGCTTTACGTTGGGCTCGGTACTTACTGGCCATACCTTCGCGGTTTTTCTGCGGCGCATCGGTCAGAGCGATGGCATCTGACGGGACATCCTTGCGCACAACCGCCCCGGCACCGGTGACCGCGCCATCACCGACCTTGACTGGCGCAACCAGAACCGTGTTGGAACCGATCGAGACATTTTCACCGATGTCCGTGTGCGACTTGTTGTAGCCGTCGTAGTTGGCGGTGATGGTGCCCGCGCCAACGTTGCTGCCCTTTCCCACACGCGCATCGCCAATATAGCTGAGGTGGTTGACCTTTGCGCCCTGTTCGACCGTGGCGTTCTTGATCTCTACGAAGTTGCCGACGTGAGAGTCTTGGGCGAGTTCTGCGCCAGGCCGCAATCGTGCATACGGACCAATAGTGACACCATCGCGTATCGTCGCCTGTTCGAAATGACAAAACCCTTTAATGGTGACATTGCTGCCGACAGCGACGCCCGGCCCGAAGACTGTGAACGGCGCGACATTCACATCTGTACCAAAGGCCGTGTCGTAGGACAGAAAGACGCTTGAAGGATCTTGCAGCGTCACGCCGGCGGCCATCGCGGCGGCGCGGTAGCGGTCTTGGATGATCCGTTCGGCTTCGGCGAGGTCCGCCCGATTGTTGATGCCCACCAATTCATCACCCCCGCCCTCGACAACGGCACAGGTTTCGCTATCAGCGCGGGCCATGGCAACGATGTCCGTGAGATAATACTCGCCCTTCGCGTTATCGTTCTTGAGCGCGTTTACCCATTTTTTTAGATGCGGACCGGAAACCGCCATGACCCCGGAGTTACAGAGATCGACTTCGAGTTCCTCCGGCGTTGCATCGAGCGCTTCAACGATGCGCTCCACCTGATCGCCATTGACGATAACGCGGCCATACGCGCCAGGGGTTTCCGGACGAAACACCAGCAAGGCCAAAGCCGCACCTTGCCCGCAGCGGTCCAGAAGCCGGGAGAGCGTGGCAGGGGTCAGCAGCGGCACATCGCCATAAACGATGAGAATGGTACCGTCATTGGACGCGCCACCCTCCAAGGCCGTGCGCACGGCGTGCCCCGTGCCTAAGCGCTCGCGTTGCACCGCAGTGCGGTGTGGCGCGAAGCGGCTGGCGGCGCCCTCAAGTTCAGGACCGACGACAATCGTGGCCGTTTCGACATCGCACTCGGATAGAGACGCCAGGACATGATCCACCATCGGCCGGCCGGCCAGCGGGTGCATGACCTTGGGCAGCTGAGACTTCATGCGCGTGCCCATCCCCGCGGCCAGAACGATGGCGGATGGGGCATGTGTCGTCATAGGGAGTTCCCGGATCATATAAGCGACGCCGCTGCGGCTGCAGGGCGCGGCACCACAATGCCACGCCGCCTCAAGGGGATAAAGGCCAACAATGGCGGAATTGTGCGCTTTGCCAGCGACATAGCTGGAACGGGTCGCTTGACGGCCCTGGGGCCCGCCCCGTATACACCCGTCCTCCCCAGATTGGGTTTCGAGAGGGCGATTAGCTCAGCGGGAGAGCGCTCGCTTCACACGCGAGAGGTCACTGGTTCAATCCCAGTATCGCCCACCATCATTAGTCTAAGTTTTAGAGTCACTTAGCGTTCGATGTGGGCATCGTCGGAACGCTTCGATTTGCGTCTGTCACACTGTGGTCACAGCGGAGACAGAAAATGGCGACATTTCGCAAACGAAACGGCAAGTGGCAGGTACAAATCAGGGTTACCGGTACTCGGCCTATCAACCGAACCTTTATCAAGAAAGAAGATGCCCAGCGTTGGGCACGAGACACCGAAGCGCAAATCCAACGTGGCGAACATGAACAGGGCCGTGAAGAGCTTAAAAGGCTCACCCTGGGCGACCTAGTGAAGCGCTACAGGGACACCGTTACCGTGCGGAAGCGCGGCTGTGCGAACGAGACAATCGTCCTGAACGCCCTCCTGAGGCAGCCCTTCGCCCAGTCTCCTCTCGCCACCGTCTCCCCCGATGATTGTCCCCCGTCAGCACCAATGGGACAGATTGGGGTGATTGCGTAAGGGAGT
>JAYQVH010000029.1:0-27867 GCA_038148375.1 Rhodospirillaceae bacterium
GGCCTGACCTTCGTATCCGCCAGGAACGGCCACGAGGCGCACGCCATCACGCTCCGGTTCTTGAAGAAATGCGGGGGGAACAATTTCGACGGTCCGCACATCCAAGCCGAATGATTGTACACGTGCTCTCATCTCGGCCGCATCCCATGCGTATACGCTCGCTTGGTTCTCAACCCATTCGACCGCATAGTCCGTGTCGTCAAAGGGTGACCAGGCGCTGACTTTAAGCTCAAGCGCACTATCCCGCTTTCGCCCCTGAATTTGTTCAGGAAGGACGAAACATGCATGTTTGAGTGCCCCACGTGCCGGCACCCAGACTGGTGAACTGTCAGAGCCGGGGAGTTCCGTCGGTTTCTCCGGCCCGTCGAGATATCGTTTCGGGACTGGGGAAACTGACGCCCGGACTGACTGTAGCCAGTTGCTGCCTGTATCTGTCAGGAACTCGAACGACATAGTCTATTTGCCAAGGTTGTGATGGATTGCGGGGTAAAAGAGTAAGCGAAAACCGAATCTGATCCCTCGTCGATTTGTTGATTAAATCGATGATAAAGCATCGACCCGGCTGGAAGCTAAAGAAGAACGGCTGATTGCGTATGATTGCGCCTGCGGCATCGCCGAGACTACGCGCGTTTCGGAATGGCATCTCCTCGCGAAAGTCGAGCAAGGCTTGAGTCTGGTCGATTGTAACGCCATCGATATAAGTGGCGAGGACCTCTGGGGGCGCGGTATTTGGATTGAAGCCCGAGGACCGGCAGGTCGTTACGATAGGGTGGTCGTATTGGCGGCGCCAAAACGCATCCGCTTGCGTCCATCCGATAATTCGCTGTGCTTCCCACGGAGATAAAAGTTGATAATTGCTCGGTGGATACATTCCAAGACGTTCGTAATCTCTTGCTTCGGCTCCTGACAATCGGCTTAGATCATCTTCGTCGCGATAATCCAGTAAGGTGTCTGTCAGAAGATCATGCAGGTCTTCATCAACATCCAGCGCCGTAAACAAGCGCCCCAGGTACTCATTATTAACGATGTTAAGATTGATGAGACCGCGACCATCTTGAATCTTGATGATGAAATCTGGGTTGCTTTCCAACGCAAACGCTCTGCCGTCAAGGTGGATCAATAGATCCGACGTAAAATCCGCGTTTAGGATGTCAGAAAGCGTCGCCGTCGTGGGGGCCTGGACCCGTTCTCCGACTTCGAGGCCGCGCGGGCTGTAAGGATATCGCGCAAACGCAAACGCAAGTTCATTACGGATATTTGCAAAGGAAAGTTCAGTCTCAGCCTGTGACTTGACGGTCAGCGCGTTTTCAACCCCTTGCGAGACCCATTCGGAAATAACTGCTGCAATAAGCCCAATAATGGCGATCACCCACAGAGTCATAGGCAAGATAAACCCGCACTCGTCTCTTGAGCGCGTGCGCATATTGGCCGAACCCTGTGTTTCGCTTTGATATTTCACCGTTTCCCCAAATAGCCGGCAGACAGTGCCTTGGCATCCGTCTCAAGCGGTCGAAACGCACGTTACGGTGCGCAGACCTGTAGCCTTCGTGACCTTAAAGTACGTATCAGGGAGACGCAGCGCCAATTAATTCGTTGTAACCCTATGAGTTTCCACTAGAAATAGGTGAGCTGCCGCTGCGGCAGCGGCCAATGGCTTTGACCAAGTGCCGTCGGGTGACTGGCGAAATATCTTCATTGATGGATACCAGGGACTGTCGCTGCGGTCCGCAAACCAATACCAAAGCCACCCAGGACCACGGCGTGGGACAAGTGTAAATACGGGCGTGCCCATTGAACCTGCGAGATGTGCCGTTGTGTTGCTAATGGTAATCACGAGGTCGAGCGCTGCGATCTGGGCAGCTTGACCGTCTAGGTCTATGAGTGGGTCTATCTCGCTATCCGTGAAGATGACGTCGCGTTTAGACTTCGGCAATGATTCGATTTCTCCGCTTGTATCTCCGTATTGAAGGTTGATCCAGGTGCAGTCCAGATCCTCGAACACCGCCAGAAGGTCACTAAGTTCAATCGATTTTTCGGCGCCAAAAGTTTGGTTTGTACTCTTCCATGAAATACCGACGAGCGGCTTGGCGGGAAGGGTAGTTCGATACCGAGAAACAGTTCTCTCTCTCAGAGCAGGATCGGCGGAAAGGTAACCAGTGTGAGGCGGAAAGTCGCTCCATGACGTGCGCAACCATTGGCCTAAAGATAACGCCGGCACTTGGGTCTCTGCTCGCGCAAGACTGGTAAGTGTCTCCATATCATTGTTACTGGAAAGAACTGTTGCGTGGGGCATGCTGCGCTGAACAAGCGGCACAAGCCTGTCTGACGTAATCACCGCTATTTCTGGATTTCGATGGTATAGATTACGGATCAAACCCAGTTGCAGAATTTCGTCACCGAGTCCTTGATCGGTCCAAACCGCGACCCTTTCTGAATCAGGTAACTTGTTAGGTGGTCCGGATACGGATGGGCCAAGCGGACTGCCCTCCAGTCCTGATGAACCGTACCGCAAGAGGTACGAGGTCCACCCAGCGTCAAAGTTCCCTAATTGAAAGGATGCGCCAGCCTTGTGGAATGCTGCCCTGGTAAGGTCCCGATCCAATTCAAGTGCGCGGTCAAATTCCGTAATCGACTCAGCGTCACATCCCCTCATGAACATAATAAATCCAAGTATGTCATGAGCATTCGCATCACTGTCGTTGAGAACAAGCGCTGACCTTATGGCGGCCTCGGCACCGTCGAGGTCAGAATACTTCAAAGCATCTGCGATATTGATAAGCGGTTCTGGTGCGTGCGGATCCAATTCAATAGCGCGGCGGTAAGAGGATATCGCCTCCTTTGTTTCCCCCAGTCTTGCGAGGGAAAGACCCAAAAAGGAGTGCAACGGGCCGGATCGCGGAGAGAGATCAATCGCGGTTAGAAAAGCCTGCTTCGCCTCACAGAAATTTCCGGCCTCGAATGCGATCATTCCCCTAACCATCATCACCTCTGAAGACCTGGGCAGGGACTCATCGTTAATGTCGATTGGGAAGTCGTGAAGCCGACCAGACTCACGCAACAACATCGCGAGATTTACGAGGGCGTCAACCTGTGACGCATTAAGCGAGAGAGTGTGGCGGTAAACGTTCTCAGCCTCAGTTAATCTTCCGCTACGAACGAGCGCATGCCCAAGGTTCGCATGTGCTGCTGACATGTGAGGTTCGAGTTCAATTGCGCGCCCCAATGCTTTGATTGCCGTCTCCCATTCCCCATTCTCCGTACAGATGAGTCCGAACGTGTTGAGAATACCGGCGTTCGCTGGTGCATATTCCAGCGCTTCCTTGGCAAAACTATGGGCAGCGGCGCGGTTACCCGTTCCCCGGTATGCCAAGCTCAGTAAGTGACAAACATCCGGATTTCTAAGGCCTTTGGCCTGCAATGCTTCGCAAATCGGCAAGGCCTCGGCAAATTTGCCGTGTTGTATCAACTTTGCAGCCTGTAGAAAGGCTTCCTTATTGGACTGAGCTATGCCGGTCATTGAGCAGAACTGATAGGTGAATCTTGAATGCGGCCAACGCGGTCGATCGGACCCATTACCAGGACGACGTATTCCGCCGGGAAGAGCCCTGTCTTCACTCGGATTGATCTGGGCGCGCGCTCAATAAGATCACCTGGTACGGGCCAGCCAGGCGTCCACTCTCCAGATTTCCCGCGGTACAGAAACTCGCCAGTATCGCCCGGCCACTGCGCAAGCGTAACTGAGTCAAATCCGCGTTCAAAATATATTAGTGATGTTTGATCGCTTCCCACCTCGTAGTTCAATACCATTCCGAAGCCTGTCGGCGCGCCAACTGTGCCTTGCAACGGGCTCAGCGTAAGTCCACGCATTCTACGCTGCTCGCCGATAAAGCGGTCGGGACCGTCGATGTAGTCCGGCAGCACGCCACGTAGTGGTGTGGTGAGAATGCTTTTCCGTAGGGCCAAGTCGCTAGCGTTTAACAGGGCGTTCTGAACACGCAAACGTGTATCCAGAACAAGGGACAGTCCCTGCATCAGAACAGCCGCGATCAAACTGCCGATCACAAGAACGACAATAACTTCAATCAAGGTGAATCCGCGCTGACTAAGATTACTCATCGTCACTGGGATCCGATTTGAAACGGTGTGTCGCCTTGAATGCGCCTATAGCCAACTTTACGAGCTTCGAAAGAAAACCACTCCTGGTCATCGCGTAGAAGCGTTACGTCAACAGAATAGAAACCGACCTGATATCCGGCCAAACCAGCGCCGATTTGGACGTTTTCATTCGGAGGCGTAATTTCCTCCGAGCGCCACTGGATGACATAGTCGGACATGTTGACTTCGCCAGTGGGGCTTTCAAGCGGATTGACGGGATCGATGACAGCTAAAGCGGATACTTGGGCGGCCGATCTGTCAAAAACGTCGTTGATTTTCCCCAACTGGTTGAGCGATTGACTGAACAACAGCATGATAGGAAAGAGCGCTATGCCAAGAATGGCAAGGGATACAATGGCTTCTATAAATGTAAACCCCGCCTGAGGGGGGAGCGCAGATCCGCCATCTCGCGGGGGCATTGCATGATTTACTGATGGATTTGACATAGTGGTGCCGTCAGCACGTAAGGTGTGACCGTTGTCCCCGTATGCAACTCGAGGGTTCCTCCCGAACAATAGCCTGAGGCCTTGTAAATGATGGGTTGGGGTACGACGATCTTCCATCCTTGTGGAATGGGAAGCTGTGCGTCCTTGGGGTCTAAGGCGCGAAGGAGTAGGGACGCGTCTTGGCCAGCAGTAGCAAACAGGACTCCGGGGTCATCCTGACCTTCAGCGTCATCCCTTAAAATATAGTCCTGGCCACCCTCCAATGCGCTGAAGGGAATGGCATTGATGGCTTGGATAACTGTGTCGCGCTGATTTGCGTTTATCACCCGGTCGAGTAACACCGGGAAATTGGGAACGGCCAGGCCAGTTACGACACCGATAATGAAAAGGACGGTGAGAACCTCAAGGAGCGTCAACCCGCGCTCGTGATCCTCGAACTCAAGGTGATTCGGATTCAAGGAAACCGACATCTGCATTGATTCCTTCTCCGCCCGATTTACCGTCCGCACCAAAGCTGTAGAGAATGACAGTGGTCGAATCTTTGGCTTTGTATTGGTATGGCATCCCCCAAGGGTCGAGAGGCACATCTTCGGCGAGATATGGCCCCTGCCACTTACGGCTTAGACGTTCCTCTGACGGGCCCGTCATCAGCAGATTGAGCCCCTCTTCCGTTGTTGGGTAGCGCCCGACGTCGAGGCGTAAACCATCTAACGCGCCCTTAAGCATTTTTATTTGCGCCTCCGCCGCAGTGACGCGCGACGTATCGACTCGCCCGAGTAATTGCGGGCCGACCAGGCTCGCGACCAGGCCGATAATCACGAGAACAACGAGCATCTCCAACAACGTAAATCCGCGCGCTATTTTCTTCGCTGTTTTTCTAATGCCAAGCGTCAGAGTCATGGCCCCATTCCTAGATATTGACTTGGTTGATACTCGTAATGGCTAACATAATGGCAGTAACGATACCACCGATCACGATGCCAATAAGTATGATCGCGGCCGGTTCAAGAATAAGCAAAAAGCGCTTCATACGTTGACGGCCCGAGTCCTCGTACAAGGTGGCAAGGGACCGCAGCATGCTTGCGAGCTCGCCCGATTCTTCTCCTACCTGAACGAGGCTTAAAGCTGTGTCCGAGAATGTATCTTGTTCATCCATCGCACTCGATAACGAGCGGCCGCTTCGCACAAGTTTTTCAATTAATTCCAGCCGTGACCTCAAGGACCGAACCGTCACGGTCGCTTGGGAAAATTCGAGCGCTTTAATAAGGTCGACACCGTTGCGAAGAAGCGTTCCAAGCATTGATGACCACTTGGCCAGTTCCGCTTCTTTAAGCCAGGTCCCCAATAGAGGAACAGAGAATAGAGTTTGCCTCAGTGAGTCACGGAATGTGGGCTGGCGTGCCAGCCATATGCCACCAGTACAAACAAGCACGATCGCGAGCAGCAGCGTCGCCTTGTTCTCGCTTAACGCCATGCCGGTCGAAAGGACGATTTTCGAGAGCAATGGCAAATCGCCGCCAGAAGAGGCAAGCATCGCGGAAAATCTTGGGACGACGACCAGAAAAATAAATATCACGGCACCCGCGCCTGCAGCGACCAGGATCGCAGGATAGGTTAAGGCGTTTTTGATGTCCTGTTTGACTCGTAGCTCATATTCCATCTGTTGTGAGGCATCTGTCAGCGCAGGGCCGAGCTCGCCGATGGATTCGCCCGCTGCGCAGAGGCGGTGAACGTAAGTCGGTAGCTTTGGAAATGCCTTTTCAAGGGAGGAAGAGAATGGCGCTCCCGATCTTAAAGCCTTCGCAAGGGATTCGCACGACGTTGAAAAAGCGGGATGGGGGCTTTGGGCTTTCAGAGTATCTACGGCCGTAATCAGCGGAACTCCGGCGTTGAGAAGAAGCGCCAGCTGTTTTACTAGCAGGATGTAGTCCTGGTCCTTCGGGTTGCGGCGAAAGAACACGCCGGAGGAACCGCTGCTGTGTGGCCTTAGGTGTTCAACCGATGTGGGGGTTATCCCTCTGCTCAGCAATGTGCGCAGGGCGTCCTTGCGCGAGTCGGCCGTGATCTGTCCCACCAGAGCACGGCCAGCGTGGTCAACTGCTTCATAGTTGAAGGCGGGCATGCTGCCTCTCGCTTCGATGATTGCGCGTCCCGGATTTTACCCGGAGTTAGACACCGGAGCGAAGTTAAGGATGTGTCATCATCTCCATGGCCCGAACTAATCGGGTGAGCAAGACCTGAAATCGGTTATAGGCAAAAGAAAAGGGAGGGTGAAACACCCTCCCTTTCCATCCGGCTTTCGTGAAAAAGCCGAAATATGTTTCACAACTTACGGGTTGTTGGTGCCCGAACCGTTGCGGAAGCCCGACAGATCGACGAAGAAGTTGTCGACGCTGTTGAAGATGATGTGCTGGGCATAGGCCTGGATCGGGCCCGAGACAGTCAGGAGGTACTGACCACTCGCGGTGATACCGAGAGCCGATTCGATCGCCGGCATACCAACCTGCAACGTCGAGTTGGCGGAGATCGTAGCGGTCGTATAGGTGCCGTACGAGCTGCCGTCTGCATCATCACGAACCAAGATCGTAACCGGACCAGCAACGCTACCGTTGTTGGTAATGCGGACGAACGACTGGAACAGGGTTGCACCTGTGCCGGCCGACGACTGCGCAGTGTTGATCTGAGTCGAGAAGCCGCTACGGCCCAACGCAGCCAACGAACCGGAGTCAGACGCGGGGGCCGACAGGGTAAGTGTTCCACTCGTGTACACGGTCGCGACCGTACCAGCGCTCCAAGCCTGGATCTGGGTCGTGCCATCGAAGACCACGTTAACATCAAACGAGCCCAGAATTTGGCCCGGGGCGAAGTTGAATGATGCAACGTTGCCGTTGAAGGCCGACGCAATCACAGACGGCGAGAACGAAGTACCGACCGCGGTGCCTGTGATGCGGATGGCATCCGTGGCGGCGTCGGTCAGCACGCCGTGCGTAACAGTGATTTCCAGACCTGCCGTGATGATACTGTCCGTTTCGAGGGACGTTGTGAGGTTCGTGCCCACAGTACCGGCGCCGGTGATGATGATGTTGCCCAACTTGCCGGTCGTCACGCCGCCGCTCAGATCGGAGAACGCGGGAGAAGCAAGGTTGTTAATGTTCAACGTCGAACCGGCGGTAAATGTGTCACTCAAGACGTTTGCAGAAGTGACAACGTTACGGCTTGAGATCGTTTCGAACGTGTTGTTGCTCTGGCCGCGAACAATACCGCTCAGCGCAATGCTTGTGCCGGCCGTCGCAAGGCCGTTCGCATTGGTGTACTGAATGCCGCTGATCTGCATGGCATCGAACGGATTACCAGTTAGGCTGGTCGCCAAGCAGTCTTCAACCAGAATGCGCTCGGTCAGAACCTGAACGGTACAGCCGGTGAAGCTAATCGCCGAAAGTTGCGACCCACCACTGATGTCAAAGCCGGACACACCGATCGAACCGGTAAAGTCCGAATTGGAGCTTTCGATTTCAACGTCGAACGTGGTGGTCAGAGCATTGGTGAAGTTGATGAGGATCGCCTGTGGACCAATCGAGACTGTCGATGAGCCTGTGGAACCGAACACCTGAGCCCCAAGAGAAGCTGCAGTGAACGTTGTGGCAACAGCATTGGCGTTAGTTCCGTTGGTAACGATGGTCCCTGCTGAGGCCACCGAGGCGATTGTCGATAGAGCCGTTGTCGCCAACAGAGCGCTACCGATTTGGAGAGTTTGTCGTTTCATAACTAAAGGATCCCCTTAAGTTTCCAGATATCTGATTTTAAAGGATACGCGCATGCATACGCGTGCGCCCGTCAGCGCAGGCACATAACACCGTTTCACCATTGGAAAGTCAAGCACTAACGTGGCGAAGTGTTGCAAATGCGCAACATTCGCAAGTCCCCGGATTTATGAGATTTTTTCCCAACTCATGGTGGCCTGGAGAGCGTGGTAAAACCCTCATTTTTCCGAAGGGTGTTCAGTTCAGAAGACCCTGCTGAGGCAGGTTGTGCGCAGGGTGCCAAAGACGATGCAGTCGGTTTGGCCCTATGTTTTCGCGAATTTTTCGAGGGCACTCGCGATGGAGTGGCATACCGGACTCCAGCTTTCCCCATGAGTCTGCCGGAACAGTGTCATGCTCCGGTACCAAGGGGTGCTCGACCCTTCCAAGAACCAATACCAGAGACGGGCGCGGCCAGCCGGGACCATGAGCCATACGGGCAAACCTGCGGCGCCGGCCAGATGCGCGGTTGTGTTGCTCACGGAGATAAACAGGTCCAAGGCGCCGAGGAGGTTGAGGGTCGCCGACAACGGTCCGTTCAGGTCAATGCCGTCGACCAACGCGACTGTGGGTCCCGAGTCCGGTGGAGCTCCTGCTAAAAGCTCCGCCGTCTGAACGGACTGGCCGTATTGCAGGCTGACGAATTGCACGCCTTCGACGTCTAGAATCAGTTGAAGAGCTTCGGCCGGAACCGTTTTCAGGTCTCCGATCAGCCGGTTCTGACTTGCCCAGGATAATCCAACGAATTTCTTGCCGCGTCCGTATCTCGCCTCAAGGGACTTCCGAATCTCGGCGGCAGCGGCGCGATCAACCTCGAGATAGGGTCGAGGTTCGGGAAAACTCTCCGAAGTTGGCCGCAGATCGGCCGCGATGTCGACCATTGAGGCCTGGGCATCAAAGGGACTCAAGTCGAGCGTATTGATGTCCGCATCAACGAACCGGACATTTGTTAAGTGTGCGAAGGACTTGGTAAATACATCAATAAGCTTTGCCGGACAGGCCCACGCCACAGACTTTGCTTTGCCTGCGAATTCTTCCAGCAGACCTGCATACAAAATCTGATCGCCCAATCCTTGTTCAGTCCAGACGAGGACGTCGCACGCGCCTACATTCCGGTCCGTCCAGGCGGGAAGGTCGCCGGTGAACCGCTTGTAAAAGGGCGCGTATGACTCCGCGCGGCGGCGATACGCTGGCCACCCTTGCTCAAGTTCGCCAAGAGCCAGGTGGGCCAAAGCGCGATTTACTTCGTTCGATGCGTCGCCCGGCGCGAGGTCCAGGCACCTGTTAAATTTTTCGAGCGCGTCACGATGCCGGTCCAACCGGCATAAGAAGGTGCCCCAATTTCCGAGTGCGTTCGGCCAGTCCGGTTTGAGGCGCAGCGCTTTTTTTATGTCCTCGATTGCCTCCTCGTCGCGACGCAGGTCGGACAGCGCGTTCGCCCGTTCCAGGTAAACGCCCGGATCACCGGGTTCGATTTTGACGGCATCGGTAAGAGCGGATAACGCGTCTTCAAAGCGGCCCATTTCCTTTAGGCATATTCCTTTGTTGTAATGAGCCAAATGAAGCTCCGGTTGGGATCTGCAGGCGTGCTCAAACAGCGCGAGCGCACGCTCAAGTTCGCCCTCGCGCTGACACATGGCTCCCAGATTAAGAGCTGCGGCTGCGAATCCCGGGTCAATTTGCAGCGCGGCTTCAAATGCCTCCGTGGCGCCACTCGCGTCGCCCAAGTCCAGCAGGGCATTGCCGAGGTTCACGTGCGCCTGCGGAACTCGGGGAGATATGGAGCAGAGTTGCGTAAACGCGGCAACTGCGTCTTTCGCTTTGCCGCGCCGCTGCAAGACGGCGCCAAGGAGATTGAGTGCATTAGGGTTGTTGGGCAGCGCTTCGACGACCTGACGCGCCAGTTTTTCGGCTTGTGCCAGCCGCCCCGCCTGGAAGTGGTCCACTGCCTTTTTGTAATTTTGATGAAGTTTGTCTGGGGCCATGGGTTTTTACCCGCGGACACCGGCCGATGAGCGATGCCATTCTGCGAGGCGTGTCTTCACGGACTCGAATACGGGCTCCCACCACCTATTACGCCGCCCCGGCGAGCCCGTGTCGCGGAAAATTTCAACAGCCGGATACCACGGACTGTCTGCTCGATCGATAAACCAATACCACAGTGATCCACTGCCGTTAGGAAGCATCAGCCAGGTAGGGATGCCGATGGCACCGGCGACATGCGCGGTCGTGTTGGAAATGGTTACGACGAGGTCAAGACTCGCAACCTGTGCAAAGAATGACTCCAGATCTTTGATCTGATCGAAACTGTCCTCGACGAATATTTCCACCCCTGTCTTGGCGCGAAACTTTTCCACGCTGTTCGCCACGGAGCCATACTGTAGGCTTACCAAAAAGAATTTCTCGGCATCGAATATGCGTGCCAGCTCTTCCATCGGGACCGATTTCTTATCGCCGAAGTTTGAGCTGCCGCTCAACCATGCAATGCCAATGATTTGCCGTCCATTCGCGAGCTTCTCGTACTTCTCGCGAAACTTTCCGGCCTTATCTTGGTCCGGCAAAAGAATCTGACGCTCATTCGAGGGAAATGCATCCCAACTTGAGCGCACATACCGGCCGGCATTCATGCCTGGCAGTTGAAAGTCTGCTTCGCGGCGCGCCTTTTCGGCTGCCGTTTGATCCGTGCCCGAAATGATCTCGACATTCGGTATGGCGCGCTGCGCGATGGGCGCTAGCCGGTTGGCACATTCGACAATGCACCGTTTCACTTGGGGCGCAATACTTTTGGCCATGCTCAGTTGCAGTATGTGCTCTCCGGCGCCCTGTTCGCAGACGACGAGCAAAGTCTTGTGCGTTAGGTCTTCGCCACGCCAAAAGGGTGGGCCGTCTTTAAACGCGGTTTCAAATGATTCCAAGTCCAGCCGTGTGTGAAGTGCTTCCCATCCTTCGCCGAGCCGGCCCAGCTGCAAGTAACGAAAGGCAAGCGATTCGATCGGCGCGATTTTGGACGGGCCGGAGTCTCGCGCGCGCTCAAAAAATGGTATGGCGAGTCCGGTCATGCCGGCGTCTTGCAGCGTGGTGCCAATGTTTAGCAGTACGGATGGAGTGTCTTCTGGGTCCGGCGCTCGATCCAACACCTGCAGCGCGTCCCAGGGGCGGGACATGCCGCGCAACACTTCTGCATATCCCACAAAAGCATCGGCCGGCACTCCGGGCCTCTGAATAAGCAATTCAAATTTTGACAATCCTTCTTCCGGGTCGCCCGACCGATTGCAGATAAAGGCGTACCAAGCCAGTTTCATATTGTCGTTTGGATCTATTTTTATGGCGGTGGCGCTGGCCTGCCGCGCGGCGTCGAATGCTCCCAGCCCATATTGAATGAGAGCTACCATATGGTGTGCGTCAGCCCACTGCGGATTCACCGAGGCTGCCGTTTGCGCGGCCGTCAGGGCTTTATCCAGGTTGTTCAAACTTCGTAGTAAGCGGGCTATGGCCAGGTGCGTTTCGGCATTGTTGGGATCTAAGTCTGCCGCTTTGCGAAGGGCGCGATAGGCATCTTCGGCACGGCCCTCAATGTGCAGGCATTTGCCTAGATTCAGATAGGCGGAAGGATTGCCGGGATCTCGTGCCGTAATCCCGGCGAATAGCCGGGTCGCTTCCGCGAACTCCTTGTCAGCGACGAGCAATGCGCCGAGGTTAAGTGCTGCGCCGTTGTGCGCAGAATCAAGTTCGAGTGTGCGCACGTAACTGGCTCGCGCGTCGTCAAGGCGTCCCAGTTCGCGCTGTAGGTTGCCTTTGTTGAAGTGGAAAAGGGGTTCGTTGGGTAGCGCGGATATCGCAGTGTCGAAATGGTTGAGCGCTTGCTCGAGATCGCCTGTCTGCTGGCGTATGACGCCCAGTAAGTTTTGTGCGTCCGGGTATTCAGGTTGGCCTTGCGGAATACACGCGTAGAGTTTGTTTGCCGCGCCCAGGTCGCCAGCCTCGTGGGCCTTTACGCCGTCCGACAACGCTTTGTGAGAGTCCATGTCTAAGTATCAATCATGATCTATGATCGCGAAACTCACTGACCCAATCCGGAAATGACTTACCCAATTGTTCCAACACGTCAGGCCACCACGGAGTGGTTCGGTCCGGGTTGGACTTTTGCCGTATCGTCTTGATTGACGGGTACCAAGGACTGTAGTCGATGTCCAAAAACCAGTGCCAGAGCAATCCATATGCCGCGGGCAGGAGAACGAATGTCGGTACATTAAGAGCGCCGGCCATATGGACGGTTGAGCTTGAAGACGCGATAACAAGATCTAAAGATTGAATGAGCGCAAACGCGTGCTCCAAATCGTGCATTTTGTCAGTGCTGTCGAATGTTTTTATGTCGACTCCTAGTTCGTTACGCACTTGATCAATCTCGGCCTCGATATCTCCGTGCTGAACGCATACGAATACGACCTCTTCCGATTTTACACTGTTAACAAGGTCGGATAGAGGGAGAGACTTGTCCGTGCCAAATTTCTCATGCTTGCTTTCCCACCCCAATCCGACGACCGGTTTGCCACCCGAGAGATCTCGAAGGCGATCGGAGTATTCGAATGCAAGCTCCGGTTTGGCCTGAAGGAATGGTGCCGACGATGTTATGTCATCCACCTTGCCGGAGCGTAACTTGAGCAGGTTGAGGGCCGGGTACTGCAGGTCATAGGACGCGTCTTCATCCAAGTAGGATCGGGGAATATCCCACTTGACGAATTTCATCCACGGGAACGAGCGCGCGAAAATTGGGAGCATCCGTTCGGTGCACTCGCATACGAATTCCGCTTCGACACTTCTCAAGTCATTGAGCAGCCCGGCCGCTAAAATTTCTTCGCCCAGCCCTTGTTCGGTCCAAAGACGAACTTTTTTCCCCGTTAGTGCCTCCAGTGACGCGCCATCCCAATACGGCGGCTTCGGTTCGCGGTGAACCGCTCGGAGTGACGACAAGTGGATAAAACGAACATCGAAGTCTCTCCACCCTTCGTCGAGGTGGCCGAACATCAGCAAATACGTGTTGACGTGATACCGGTATTCAGTGTTGTCCGGGTCCAGTTCAAGGGCTCTGCGGATGTATACCATCGCGATTTTGAAAAGGCCGCGGTCGAACATGATCGACCCAGTGTTGGCGTAGGGAGCGGCCAAATTGGGATCGATCCGCGTGGCCCGTTCGAAGGAGCCGAGCGCCTCATCGAATTGTTCTAAGTCTTTTTGAACCGTTCCGAGATTGACCCATGCCCGCGCATCGCTCGGGTCTAATGCGATCGCTGTTTCATACGCGGACGCCGCGTCGTCTAACCGCCCCAAAGCTTGCAGGGCCCGGCCTTTGTTGAAGTACGCATCTGCTCGCTTATCGTCAAGGCGTATGGCACGGTCATAGGCCTCAATCGCCTCATCGTAGCGCTCCAGGTTGCGCAATGCAGCGCCGTAATTGATGTAAAGCGGCGCGCGGGGGTTTGTGTGCAGCTTGATCGACTGCTCAATGAAGTCGGCCGCCTTTTCATATTGTTCGAGCTGCAGCGCCATCGTGCCCAGTCGGAATATCGCTTCAGCATTTTTTGGATTTTGCGTCAGAATGGCGCGGTAGAGGTCTTTGGCTTCCGCCAATTGTCCAGCCTGATGTTGCTGCACCGCTGCGGCCAAGAAAGCATCTTCGTCAATACGCGGAAGTCGCTGCGTCATGGAGATACGTCATTCTTCTGCGCCGGCATTCGGGCTGGTCTAAACTGGTGCGGGATGTTCCCGGCCCGCATAAAGCATGCTTTCGCGCTCTGCAAACCACAGGTCTGCGTAACTGCAATCCCGGTAATCTTCGAAATACGGACCGCCCTCGGTAAAATGAATGAGCGAAACATCTTCCGCCGGAACAGTCGGGTCGTAGTCGACGAGGTGGTTCCAGCGGTGCGGCAGCTCACCGATCAGACCATCGTTGTCCAGCCACTTGAACTGGTGGAGTTGGAGTCCGGTCGCGGTATTCACGTAGTCGGGCGTCAAGGCTTTGCACTTCGCGTTGTTAAAAAGAATAACGCTCGACCAGTTCTTTTTCTCGTATTTGGTTTGCGGTTCTCCAAGGAACTTCTTGTCGTCGGGCGGGTTGTGGTCATGTTTCACAACCTGTACCGCGAAATTGTCGTCACGTTCCGCCCACAACTTGGAAATGTCGTCTAACATCAGCATGTCGCAGTCGCAAAACAGCGACCACCCCTCGAAGCCGGAGAGAAACGGGGTCAGAAATCGCGAGAACGAAAAATCGGTCGACTGAAGCGGGTGTGCTTCGCGCTTAAAGTGGTCCTTTAATTCGGACAGCATGAGCGGAGCAATTGAGACAGGTTCAGACGCCCTGCGGTAAATGCTGTGAGCTAACACGTGAAACGCGACAGTTTCGCGGCTGTCAAAACCGATGAAGACACGGATCATAAGTCAGTCCGATTAAGGTCATGGAGGGCAGGTACGGCTCTTTTAAACCTCATGCCTCTGATGAAGGCAAGGGGTTGGTCAGCCATGGCGACGAGTCTATCCACGACGCGGCATTGTCCATTGCCGATGGCCAGTCCGCCGGAGAAGACTGGCGGCACAGCCGCATGGACGGATACCAAGGGCTGTCCTTACGGTCGCGGAACCAATACCAGAATCCGCCATACCCTTTAGGAACAACTGTCGCGACAGGTGCACCTACCGCGCCTGCTATATGTGCGATCGTATTGCTGACCGTCACCGTCGCGCTTAGCGCCGAGAGCTGGGCCGCAGTTTGATCCAAGTCCATCGCTTGGTCGATGTCTTTGTCGACATACAAGGGATTCGCCGCCATGGCCGACAAGAAGTCGATGTCCGAGCCTGCCGCGGCATATTGAACGCTGACAAACTGAAGGTCTTGCCTCATCAAGAGAGGTTTCCACGCGTCCAGTGGAGGGGTTTTTGCGCGGCCGCGCACGCCGCCGCTGCTCCATGATAGACCGACAACCGGTTTGCCGTCTGCCAAGGCGCGGTATCGCTCTCGTAGGTCTGAAACCCGTTTAGGGTCTGGTCGCAAATATCCGTTGTGGTGAGGAAACGCGCCAAAGTCGGTCCTGTACAAAAGTCCGCCTTTCCATATCGCGCAGGACAGGTCAGCGCGCATGGCCAACGCGTTCGGCGGATTGTCTCTCGGGACGGCGGTAACGGAAGGAAAGGACCGCTCGATCAGACGCGCCAGCCGTTCGTCGCATTCGATCAAGATTTTTTTCGCGTTGGCCAGCCCCGGATCGCTCAGAAAATCGGGCAAAAGTCCGAGAGAGAGGATTTCGTCCCCGACACCTTGTTCGAGCCAGATCAGAACCGTTTTGCCAGAGCCAAGGCCTGGCTGCCATCGTGTGTGCGTGAATGGCCTTAAAGGCACGCTGGTTCGCGTCGGACTCAACCGCCATTCATATTCTTTGAAGCCGTCAGCAAGTTGGCTGTCGCGCATTAGAATCAAGCTCTTGGTCTGATGACAGTCAACGTCGCTGGGGTGCTCCCGCAAAAAGGCATCCAGACCGGCCAGCGCGTCTTTGACGTTACCCATGTCGGACTGCGTTGATGCCCGCGCCGCAGCGGCAGAGGACAAGTCGGGGTCGGCCGCAAGAGCTCTGTTGTACGCGCGGACGGCCTCGACGGTCCGGCCTTGTTCGCGCATGCAGTTGCCCAAATTGTTGAAGGCGATCGCGAACTTGCCATTCAGGAATATGGAATAGCGCAGACTATATTCCGCATCCTCAAGTGCGCCGGTGATCAACTGAGCGGTACCGAGGTCGCACCACACCGCTTCCGAACCCGGGTTGATCGTCACCGCTTTCGTCAGCGCTTTTACCGCGCGGTCTGTCTGGTCAGTCTTGAGCAAGGCGCGGCCGTAATCGTGTAGCGCCCGCCAATTGTTCGGCTCTGACCTTACTGCGCGTTCGAAGGCACCCACCGCTTCGCGACCGCGGTTCTGACGTTCCAGTGCCCGCCCCAGTCCGAGCCACGCACCCGCAATCGACCCGTCAAGATTCAACGCCGCTTGAAAAGCGGCAATCGCCCGCGCGGCATTGCCGGCACGCAGAAACTCTTGGGCTTCGGCGCACAACTGCTGGGCGTCTTTGTTGCCGTCAGCCTGACCCGTCACGAGCGCCCCACCACGCTTGCGATAAACTCACGAGCGTGCTCGAGTTGATGCTGCCAGTCTTCCTCGCGTTCGACCTCAAACAGCCGGACGGACGGATACCATGCCGAAACCTCTTGGCCACGGAACCAGTACCAATGCCGTCCGGTATGCTTTCGCACCAGGAGCGCCGTAGGGATGTTCAGGGCCCCGGCTATGTGCGCGGCGGTATTGCTGATGGTGACAACGCCATCCATCTCCGCGGCCTGAGCCACCGCGTCCTCCATATCCGCCAGAGGGTCGATCGCATCGTCGGCAATCCAATTGGCCCCCAGGGCGCCGGTGAAGCGCTCGAGATCGTCTTTCGAGGGCGCGTGCTGCAGCGACACAGTTTTCACGCCCCATGCCTGCAAGAAGTCGACGGCCTGTTTCACCGGCATGGATTTGAGCGGGCCGATACCTTGCGTTCCGCTGTGCCAGGAAAAGCCCAGCAAAGGTTCGTTTCCAGTCCGGTAACGGGCGCGCACCTCTTTCCGGCGTTTGGGGTGGGCTTTGAGCACAGCTTTCGATCGCGGCGTGAACCGGTCAAGTGCGGGACGCAGATATTGACCGATGTCGCTCAAGGACATCTGAAAGTCGATTGCCGGGTCAATGGCCTCGGCAGGTAGGGGGTCTTCCCGTTCAGCAATTCGAATGCCCGGAAAGCTGCGCTTAAAGACAGCGACCATGCGATGGGAGCACAGGACGGTGACCTTACCGCATGCCGCGATGAGATCGGGCAGTAAGGTCGCAATTATGAGTTCTTCGCCAATGCCTTGCTCCGTCCAAGCCAAGACGTGTTTTCCTGCAAGATCTTCTCCGTTCCATACTGGTGCGGCAAAGTTGGAATACCGCACGTTCCATGCCGGGCGCGCTATCCTGTGGCGATAGAGTGACCATCCGTCTTCCATTTGTCCGGCGCACAACAGCGCCATTCCAAGCGTTGATGCCGCGTCCGTAACCCAGTCGGCGTTCGAAAGAAGAGGTTCGAGCCGCGCGCGACACTCTGCCGTGCGGCCGAGTTCGTACAGGCATGTGCCGGCGGACATCACGGACCCCAACAGATCCGGATTGAGTTCGAAGGCCCTCACGAAGGCAGACAGGGCCTCTTCTGTGCGGCCTCGAAAGCGAAGCGCCCGCCCCAGATTGTTGTGCGCCTCCGCAGCATCCGGCGCCTGCTCTATGGCTGTCGTCAGTTCCGCAATGGCTTCGTCAATCGCGCCTTGATCGGAAAGGCACGCCGCGCGCTCAAGTCGCAGCCCAGTAGCAGAAATTCCCTGAGCGTCGGCGTTTGCCAATATTTCTAGTGCGGTTTCAGTTTCGCCAGCCAGCCGCCGGCCGCCCGCAGCGATCTGGTAGAGCGAAATCGTTTGCCGTCCCTCAGCTAAAGCGTACTCGGCAGCCAGGCTGGCGTTTTCGAATTGGCCTGCCTTATGGAAGGCGAACGCCAATGCTGTGGCATGAGAGCCGCTTTCCAGGGCAGGGTTTCGGGCGCTGACCCATTTCAAAAGATCCAGCGCGGTACGGGCAAGCGGCGACGACCAGTCGGATTCCGTCTGCTGCCGGTACAACGCCAGCGACGGATACCATGGGCTATCGTCGCGACCGACAAACCATTGCCAGCGCAGACCTTCGCCCAGTGTGTGCGGTGTCAGGCACCAAACCGGAACGCCTTGCGCGGCCGCGGCGTGAACCGTGGTGTTGGACGTTGAAATGACGAGGTCCATTGCTGCGACTTGGGCCAAGTGTCCGTCTAAGTCGGCGACGGGGTTTAGGCCGTCCTCAACAACAATATCGGCATTCGTCGCCTGACGTGCGGCGTCAATCTCTCCCGCCGTGTCGCCGTATTGCAGGCTGACGAACGTGACGCCCGGAATAGACAGAATCGCGCGCCATGCATCGAGGGTGACGGATTTTTCCGCCGCCGTCGCGACGTCGCGGCTGCGCCAGGCGATCCCAACAATCGGTTTGCCGTTGGACATAGCCGTATACTTGTCCCGGAATTCCTGGCGCCGTGTTTCGTCGCAGGCCAGGTATGCGGGCGTCCCAGGAAAATCTGACCAGGACCGGCGCAGCCATCTGGCTGTATCGATAAGCGATGTCTGTAAGTCTGCTGTATCCGCGCTGACGGAGAATGCATCACCGTTTTCGATCTGTGTGTCTGGAAACGCACGTGCAAGAATCGGGATCAGCCGTTCTGTGGTGACGACGATGCACTTCGCAGCCTTGTCGATAATCTCCGGCAAACATGACGCGAACATGAACGTCTCGCCCGGTCCCTGTTCCGTCCAAATCAGGATGGTCTTGCCGGTGAGGTCTTCACCCTGCCATTCAGGTATGGGGTAGGTCGGCGCGGCATTGGGGTTTTCCAACGTCCGGAAGCGCCATCTATACGCGGTCCACGCCTCATCAAACCGGCCGAGGGCGAAGCATGCCTCGGCCTTGTGAATCCATAACCGTGCGCTTTCGGGGAGATGTTTAAGTCCAGCTTCTGCCAGTGCAAGGCAGGCCTCGAAATCTCCATCGCGTTTGTAAAACCGGCATCCGTTGTCGAACAACAGTTCGTTCTTAGGGTCGCGCTTGATGCCTTCGGCGACGGTGAGGAGGGCCGCTTCCCGGCGTCCGCTTGCTTCGTACGCTGCTGCTAGATTGTTCCAGGCTTTCGCATGTCCCGGCTGCAACCGGACCGCCCGGGTATAGGCCAGAACGGCACCCTGCCAGTTCTTCTCGGTATGCAGGATGCGTCCGAGGTTAAAAGCCGCTTCGGCGTACTTCGGCTTATGCTCAAGAGCCTTTGCAATGAGTGCGGCGCCGGTTTGCGTTTCCCCGCGTTGTGCTTTCAGCACGCCAAGCATGTTCAGCACTTCGGGGTGTTCCGGATTGCGGGCTAAAAGTTCAGCGTACAGCGTTTCCGCTTCTCCCAACCGGCCGGCTGAATGAAGTTCTACAGCGCGCTGCAAAGGGGACTGAGTCATGGTGTTGGAGACGGCCAACGGGATACCCAACTTTTTAGATCATCGCGAACAGCCTGAAGAGGTGCTGACCACTGCCCCGCCTCGTGCTGACGGTAAAGAGTCATCGTTGGGTACCACAGGCTCTCACGGCCGTCGATAAACCAATACCAGGGCCTGCCGATGCCGCGCGGCACCAGCGTCCATACGTCTCGGCCGAGAGCGCCTGCAACGTGCACTGTTGTATTGCTGACGGAAATCACCAAGTCCATCGCCGCGACCTGATGGACAAATTCGTCAAAGTGCACGCGCGCATCGAAATCCGGGTCACTCAGAATTTCGAGTCCGGTTTGCTGTCTTAAGGCTGCGATCTGATCTCCTGCATTGCCGTATTGCAGCGAGACAAACGTTGCATCGACGCCCGAAAGCACATCCGCCCACTCTCGGAGCTGCGAACTTTTTTGATGCCGCGTCTTGGCGCTGCCGGACTGCCACGACAGGCCGATGACCGGCTTGTCTCGGCGCGCTGCCGAATATGTCTTGCGGTACGATTCAACCTTCACTGGATCCGTGACGAGGTAAGGGCGTCCTCGGAATGGTTCCGGCTGCGTATCCTGTACAGCCATGCCGAGTTCTGTGATCGACGCTTGCAGGTCGAATGTTTCGCCAGCCACGGCCGAGATTTCCGAGTCAGACCTGGCGACGACGCGGGCACCAGGAAAAGATCGCGTAAAAACAGGTGCCATCCGTTCGGAACACGCAATCGTCACGCCATCTTGGTTGGTAAGGGCACCGTTAATCAGCGTGCCGCACAGGATTTCGTCTCCGAGCCCCTGTTCGGTCCAAATCAGCAGGGATTTTCCTTCCCGGGGCTCGCCATCCCAATATTTCGCATTGACCGCACCGTAGCAGGTTACGGTTTCGGCCCAAGCAGGTCTTTTTGCGTATGCACGCCAGCCTTCGCGCAGATTGCCTGAGCTTAACAATGCCAGCGCGTGGCGGATGGCAGCTTTATGGTAGCCCGGATCGGCCTCTAGAAGTTTCCCGTAAATCTCGATCGCGGCGTCGTAGTCATCGCGGCATTCGTAAACGACGGCAAGATTGATCCATGCGGCTTTTAAATCCTCTTCTAAAGAAAGGGCCGACCGCGCCGCCGTTTCTGCGCGGTCGAGATCTCCCATCTGCAGATACATAGATGCAAGATTCGACACCACATTCGCGCTTTGTGGGCCGAGTGCGAGTGCGCGCTCAGTTGCCGCCGCCGCCTTGTCGAACACCTCGGCTTTATTGAGTGCCGCACCGAGCTCGACCCACACGTCGGCGCGCCCTGGCGCGGCCGTCGCGATGGCGTTGAATAAGTCGGCCGCTTCAAGGTAGCGGCCGAGGTCGCGAAAACATTTCGCGAGATTGAATTTAATCTGCTCGTCTGTGCGATCCAAAGCGGCAGCCTTTTGCAGATACCGCAAAGCTTCGTTGAGATCGCCGTCAAGGGAATGCAACACACCCATCAACTGGTACGCCATTGCGTTGCCGTCATCCGCACTTATGGCTGCGGCGCATTTGTCTTTCGCAGCTGAGACATCGCCGGACTTGTACAAGGTCAGAGCTTGGGCCAATACATCTGACACGATAGCCCCTGTTCCTCAAACGGCAGTCTGACGCGGGGTCGCGCCGGCGGTGAGGGCAAGGTCGGCGAGCGTTTCGTCCAGGCGCCGCGCAACGGCGTCAATCACGCCGGACCAATCTTCCGTGTAAGCGTGCCGGAACAGCGTCATGGACTCATACCAAGGGCTCTTCGCGCCATCGATGAGCCAATACCAGAGTCGTCCGGGCCCCGTGGGCACCATATTCCACACCGGCACACCCAAAGCGCCTGCCATATGCGCTGTCGTGTTTGAAATTGTGATGACCAAGTCCATCGCAGCGACCTGCGCGGCGAAGGGATCGAGGGCGGTCAGGGGGTCGATGTCCGGGTCATGGACGACCTCAATGCCGTGATCATTGGCCATCGCATCGAGTTCCGCCTGTTTGTCGCCGTACTGAAGGTTGATGAATGTCGCATCGCGATCCTTCAGGATCGGAACCCAGTCAGCCAGAGGCGTCGATTTGTAGTGCGCCTGCGTCGTGCCGCCGCTCCACCAAGAAATGCCAATGAGCGGTCGCTCGCCATGGGCGCTGCGATATTTGGCGCGCACGGCCGCGGTCATGTCAGGGTCGGCTTTCAAATATGGCGCCGAGCGGACATCTTCGGATGACGTAATGCGGCCGAGGTGAATGTCCAGGATCGCGCTGTGGTAATCGAATTTCCGGCTGCTCAGCTCTTCGTCTGGCGGTGTGCGCATCGGATAGACGTCAACGTCCGGAAAGGAGCGGGCGAAGAGCGGCACCATGCGTTTCGAGCATTCGTAGGCCACGCTCGCACCTTCGGTCAGCAGACCCGATAAACAGCGCGCGTGAATGATCTGATCGCCAATTCCCTGGTCCGACCAGACAAGCACGCGCTTGCCATTGACCGGCTCTCCGTCCCAGCGCGCGCAGTCCCACTCCCGCGCCGGCACACTGTTGCTTTTCTCAAATCGCAAGCGGTATTCACGCCAGGCGTTCGCGAACTGCCCCTTCGTTAACAGCGCCAGGCTCCGATTGAAGCGAATGCCGTTCTTGTGCGGTTTCAATTCAACTGCATGGTTGAAGGCGTCGACGGCGGCATCGATATCGTTGGCGTATAAATTGATGTTGCCGAGATTGTTGTAGGTGTCGCCGTTGTCGGGCGCGATCTTAAGCGCCTTCTTGTATATGAGCCGTGCGCCGTCAATATCGCCGCGAATTTCGCGGATGCGGCCAAGGTTGTTGAGCGCTCCGACAGAGGCCGGCTCCAACTCAACAGCTTTCCGCGCGTAGCCCTCTGCAATCTTCCACTGTCCGACCTCATACAGCAATGTTGCGAGAGTATTGTTGACGTCGAACCGGTCCGGATGTGCTTGCGCCAGTGTCTCGAGCAATGCTCGAGCGTCTTCGGTCTTACCGATGTGTTGCAGCGTTCCGGCCTCAGCCAATCTGACGGCTGGAGCGTCCGGATATTTTTCCGATGCGCGGCGGGCGGCGTTCGCAGCCAGTTCTCCGTCATTCATATCGATCAGCAGCTTAGTGTAGCTGACGTGGGTGTCTTCGGAGTCGAGACCGCGCTCGATGATGCTTTCCAAGACGCCGCGCGCTTTGTCGTTCTCGCCAATGTGAACGAGACACTTGGCGTATCCGGTTAGTGCGTCGGCATGATCAGGTGCGAAATCGAGGAATTTTTTGATTGCGTTTACCGCGTCCTCGAACCGGCCAGCCTCAATGCACGCCTTGCCCAAATTGTAATACGACGTGGGGTTGGCGGGGTCCGTCGCAGTAACGTCTTTCAGCGCGTCAATGGCGCGGCCGTGCTCGCCCAGTTGGGACAAGACCGGGCCGATCATGGCCTTCGCCGCGGCATGCTGTGGTGCGGCGTCCAGGCATCGCGTCAACGCCGATGCGGCCTCCGCAAGCCGGTTGGTTTGCAAGAGGACCGCGCCTAAGAGGTAATGCGCTTCGGCGTGGTTCGGCTGAGCCGCCAGCACGGCACGGTAGCCGCGCTCCGCGGTGCCGAGGTCGTTGGCTTTGTGCGCGTTTACAGCTGTGGCGAAGGCGTCGGTCATCGTCGCAGGTTTCTTCTCGGTCTTGGTCCCGCCGGACACACGTGAGTGGAGGCAGTATCGTAACGGCAGGACCCGTCAGGAGTCATCCATGCCGGCCTGTCCGGCGACGCGAATGACTTCTTCGATTGAAGTCTGACCTAAAGCAGCCTTGATCAGCCCGTCCTCAAGCAGCGTCCGGAAATCATCCTTCTGCGCGGCCATATGCAGTTCGTGAACCGGTCTGTTGTTCATCACCAGATCGGCAATGGCGTCGGTTACAGGCGCCATTTCATACAAGCCCATACGGCCCCGGTACCCCGAGTGCTGGCAGGCTTCGCATCCCTTGCCTTCGACCCATTCTGGCGCGGCTGTGACCAAGTTGGAAAAACGGCTTTGCAACGCGGCGTATTTCTTCTGGATCGGCCGCGACGGCTCCACCGGTGCTTTGCACGAGGGGCAAACGCGTCTGGCAAGGCGTTGGGCCATAACCGCGCGGACCGAAGATGCCACCAGAAAGGGCTCGACGCCCATATCGATCAGGCGGGTGAAAGCGCTGAGCGAGTCATTGGTGTGCAATGTCGAAAACACCATGTGGCCCGTGAGGGACGCCTGAACGGCGATCTCAGCCGTCTCGAGATCGCGGATTTCGCCGATCATGATGGTGTCCGGGTCTTGACGCAGGATGGAGCGCAGCGCCCGGGCGAAGCTGTATCCAATCTCAGACTTGGTTTGAACCTGGGTCACGCCGTGAATGTTGTATTCGACCGGATCTTCGACGGTGATGATTTTTTTGCGGCCATCGATGATGTGCTCGAGCGTTGCTTTTAGCGTCGTGGACTTGCCTGAGCCGGTCGGTCCCGTAACCAGAATGATCCCGTACGGTTCGCGCACCAGCGTCGAAAACGTTTCATAGTGATCCGCGGCCATGCCGATCCGGTCGAGGGAGAAATCCTTCTGCTCCTTGAGCAGCAGGCGCATGACGATGGACTCGCCCCAAACACCCGGCAGTGATGACACGCGGACATCGAGCTCTTTGCCGCTGATCCGCATTCCGATACGGCCGTCCTGGGGCAGGCGGCGTTCCGCAATATCGATGCCCGAGATGAGTTTGATACGCGACGCAACGGCATCGAACCGGTTGCGCGGCATTGTCAGCCGCGTCTGCAATACCCCGTCGATACGATACCGAATATCGAAGTCCTGCTCGCGCGGCTCGACGTGAATATCCGAAGCGCCGTCCTGGACAGCTTGCGCAAGTGTGTTCGAAACGAGTTCAACCACTGGCGCTTCTTCCGCCAGTTCGCGCAGGTGGGCGACATCGTCGCCGATGTCGCGGTTATCGCCAAGCAAGGTCTGCCGCACCAGGTCGAGCGCGAAATCCAGGTCCCGACTTGCGATCAACAGCCACGAAATATCGGACTCCGGAAACGAGCCGATGACGCTTTCCTGGAGCGTTGGCTCGAGCGGATCGCGGCTGACGCAGTTGATCGTCTTGTCTTCGGACCGCCAGACCAATGCTTCGCAGTTAAGCCACCACATCGCCGGGAAATGGGTCTCGTTCAGGCAGTCGAGAAAGACGGCCGGGTCCTGTGGTAATGCGTCTTTCGCGGCGATCTTAAAGCCAAGTTGGGCTGATAGAGCTTCCAAGACATCTTTTTCTGCGACCGCGCCGATACGGATGAGAATGGCGCCCAACCGGCCGCCGAACTGGTCCTGAAACGAAAGCGCCTTTGCGAGGTCCGCCGCGCCGATGTGGCCACGTGACTCAAGCATTTCGCCGATCCGCGGTGCGAAGTCGGTCACTGAGCCGGCGGCGGCAGTTGTATCAAGGGCGGCAGAAGTCATATCGGGCGATGTATAATAGTCCGGACTAAAAAATTGATGTGCTGGTCCAGCTGTAGCCGACCATCTCGAATTGCTCAGAACGTGGATCGGTTATTTGGGCCGGCGCGTACGGTGATGTCTGGTCTGCGGCGTCAGGGTCATATTCGATCACCGGGCGCTCGTCGGCCGGCGATGGGTCGGGTAAGCCGTCTCCGTCTCTCAGTTCCGCCAAGCGGCCGCGCGCAGGCCCGCTCAGGTCCTCCAGCGCAGCATAAGGGTCAACGCCGACGCCAACCGGACCGTTTTCGAGGTCGGCCAAGCTCGCTTCGTAAGATCCATCTTCCGTTCGGCGTACATTGACGGGGTAATTCGGCATATGCGGGCATTTCGCGCTGGTGTGCGCCAAACAGGCGGATTGACCTTAATTGGCATCGAACAGGCCAACGAATGTACGGGCAAACGGGATGTGCTGCCAATGGCTCGGCGGTGGAATTCGAAGTCCATGACAAATAAGTAAGGCCTCTAAAAAACAAGCTTTTTGACGCTTCATAAGGGTCTGGGGCATAACCTTCGGGGGCTCGTCGAGCCGCCGCACTTTGTCCTGGGAAAGACTTAACCGCCGGTCCGCCGTGAAAAATGCACTTCTTCTTACCGTATCGTTGGTTGTGTCGCTCCTGTGCGTCGAACTCGGACTGCGTCTTGCGGGCTTTGAGCCGCGTGTGCTGCGGCCCAATCCGTTCTTTATAGAAAACTCGGATACGACCTGGTCGGTGCCGGACACAGATCTCGGCTGGGTGAACAAGCCCGGGGTTGCGATTTCGATTGAGGAGGGCAATGCGCCGATGACTTTCTGGTCCGGTGGGCGCAGGGCCATGCGCGCCACTGAAGCGCCGCCGGACAGCGCACTCGACGTGTTGATCGCGGGCGGTAGCAATGCGCAGTCATATGGCGTTGCGGATGAGGACGCCTTTGGATACCGGCTCGGCCGGATGTTTCCGGATATTCGCTTTGAAAATTTTGGCACGGGCGGATACAGCACGGTACAGGCGTTGATGTTGTCCCAACGCATCCTCGAGCCGTTTTACGGTGATTCGCCTCCCGACCTTATCGTGTTGACGTTTGCCGATTCCCACATCGCGCGAAACGTCTCTGATCAAACGTGGGTCTACAGCATCGCAGACTCTCAGGGGCGGTATATCTCGCCGCCGCACTATCGCCTTTCGGGCGGCGCGCTCGCGTTCGAGCCGTTTCGGACGATATCGCCCTGGCCGGCGGAAACCGCGTCCGCGTTGCTGACGATCCTTCACCACGTGTGGCTACAGTCCGTTCGCTACAACACGTCCGCGCAAGGAATGGAGGTGACGCGCGCAATGATGTCCCGCTTTGCGGAATTCGCTTCGGTCCAAGGCAGCGACTTTCTTGTCGTTGTGCTTGAGGACTACACCGCCATATCGTCCACCGTATTCGCCGGGACTGGCATCGAGGTGCTTGACTGTTCGGGCTATGAGCGGACCGCGCCACAGGACTATCTGCTCGGCGGCGGCAGTCATCCCAATGCCAAGCTTCATGCTTACTTCGCCGTATGCATCGGAGCGTGGCTCGATGACTACGTGGCCGGACGCGCGCGCTCGGACAAACCATGAGCAAGATTTCCTCAGCTCTGGCCTCTGCCGCGCTGACGGTATCGGCCATGGCCGTGGCGTTTCTTCTGTTCGAGGTGGCGTGCCGGATCATCGTCGATGACGGCATGCACTATCACCTGGAGATGTGGAAATACGCGGTTGACGTGAAAGAGGTCGCCGATAATCCGGCGGTCGGACACCGTCATAAACCGAATGCGGCGGCGCATCTCATGGGCGTGGACGTGGCGATCAACCGCGCCGGTCTGCGCGACGACCCGGTGGACATGCGCGAAGAGACATTGCGGGTCCTGATGCTGGGAGATTCGATTACGTTCGGCTGGGGTGTGCCGCAGGACGAAACCGTGTCGGCCCGATTGCAGCGTAACCTTTCCCTTGAGCTGAACAGGACCGTCGATGTCGTCAACGCCGGTGTTGGCAACTACAACACGGCGATGGAAGTGGCGTGGTTTGAAGACGAGGGGCTTGGTCTCGATCCGGATCTCGTCGTCCTTAACCTGTTTATCAATGACGCCGAGCCGACCCCGCGCCATGAACCCGTGCGCTGGTGGGATCGTTTGTTCTACAGCCGGGTGATTCTGTTCGGCGGGTTGGATACGGTCGAGCGATCTCTGTTTGGCGGGGCAGACTGGAAGGCGTATTACCGCAACCTGTACCAGGACGATGTGTCCGGTTGGGTGGCGATGCAAAACGCCGTGGCGCATCTCGCTGAACTGTGCCGCGACCGGGACATTCCGCTCGTTCTTGTTGATTACCCCGAGATGCGAGAGCTCTCGCCCTATCCGTTCACCGATGTCGTGGCCCGCTACCAAACGCTGGCAAGCGAAAACGATGTGCCGTTCGTGTCGCTGTTACCCGCAATCGAGTCTGAAGCGCCGGCCGATTTATGGGTCACGCCACCCGACCCGCATCCCAATTCGTACGCGGCCGGGTTGATGGCGGACGCCTTATCAAGCGCGCTGCTGAATTTACAGGTCGGACTCCGCGATATCGATCACACGGGGAATGGACTCGCCACGCCCTGAGCGGCGCGCGAAGTCGTACATCCGGAGGAACGCGCGTTCCAAGTTTCGGGTGAAGCCAGCGTGGTCCAGCAGTGGCGACTGCCGCATGCGATCGCGCAGGCCGCGCCGGGTCTCAACCAATGCGCTGGAATCTGAGGCTTTGGCAATCACCAGTTCGACATGTCCGTCGTCAGAGTATTTGGGACAAGCGGGCTGATGACCTAAGAGAGAGTTTG
>JAYQVH010000030.1:0-23943 GCA_038148375.1 Rhodospirillaceae bacterium
ACTCTCTCTTAGGTCATCAGCCCGCTTGTCCCAAATACTCTGACGACGGACAGGGAGATCTACTTGAGGATGTCTCCGTCTTGGAAAGTATTCCCTTCGTCATGAAGGGCGGCGAGATCGTCAAATCGCCTTAGCCGCGTTCTATTTTTCCGGTGGCGGGTCGGTGATTGGTGGAATGCCGGCCGGGACTGTGCCTTCGTGGTGATGCACCACCAGCCAGTTACCGTCGACCTTGCGGAACACGTCGGTGATGCGCACACGGCCCGAGGCCGGGTTGGGCGGCTCATAAGAATAATCGAGATAGTAGCGCGCGATTGCCGTGTCGTCCCAGGCGTCGATTTCTGGCTCCTCGACGTTCATGGTTAGCGGTCCGCGGGCCTGCATCTGCTTTTGATCCTCGGCGTGGAATTTGTCGCGCTCCTCGGTGCCGCGAATCAGCTGCGGGGTGAAGACGTCCCATACCGTGGCGTCCGGATGCATGTGGTTGTCGATGCCTTCGGGATTGTGCTCCGCGAAGGAATCGAAAATGCCTGTGATGATGGCGGCGATTTCCGCCGCGGCGCCGTTGCTCTGACCCATCTTTTTCTCCCCCTGGTGTGCGCACCCTGTCGCCCGGTCGGGCAGGGGTCAAGCGCCTCAAAGATCTTTCCTAAATATCGGTCTTGACCTCAGCACAGAAAAAGAACAAAAGTAGAACAAATATACAAGAAGTTTTGTATTATCCAACAAGAAAGGGGGCGTGATGCACATATCCTCTGACAAAACGGAGGCCCTAGAGCAGCTGCGCAGCCGGGTTCAGGCTATTGAAGGTCTGACGCGGGATTTTGGCGACATCCTGCCGCTGGGCGTGGCGGACATTGATCAGACCTTGCCGTGGGGCGGTTTGCCGCTCGGCTGTTTGCATCATGTGGTCGGGGCCGATGAAGCCCTCGGCGGCGTGGCGCCTGCCGCTGGGGCCTTTGTCGCCGCCACGGCCGGACGGTTGAAATCCCGCGGCGACGTAATGTGGTGCCTGCCGCGCTATAAGCCGGCAGACAGTCTCTATGGGCCTGGGCTGTCCATGCTCGGTCTGGACGAAGACGATCTCATTCTCGTTCGCGCCCGTGACGAGACGGAAGCTCTGTGGGCAATGGAGGAAGGCCTCGCTTGTGCCGATCTCGCTGTCGTCGTCGGTGTACTTACATCTTCTTTGTCTCTGACAGCCGAGCGCCGGTTGCAGCTGGCTGCCGAGCGCGGCGGTACCACCGGTTTTCTGCTTCAGCCCGGACCGTCTGCCGCCACGGCCGGGGCGGCAGTGACGCGCTGGCGGGTGGGGTCGATGCCGTCGGTGCCGCCAGCATGGTCCGGGCTCGGCCGGCCGCGCTGGCACCTGACGCTCGACCGCTGCCGTCAGGGTACGACCCGCTCATGGATTGTGGAATGGTGTGATGAAACGCGTGATCTCCGTTTGGCTGCCCCACTTTGTGACCGACCGGCTGACCCGGTTGCCGTCACGCATGGGGGGGCCGCCTTACGCGCCGTGGCGTGATCAGCCCTTTGCGACGGTCACTGCCGAGGCTGGAGCCATGCGTCTTGCGGCCGTTAATCCGGCGGCCCGGTACGGTGGTGTCGATCCAGGCCTGTCGCTGAGCGATGCCCGGGCTGTTCTTCCAGCACTGAAAGCCATCGACGCAGATGCGGAAACCGACCGCGCCTGTCTCGGCAAGGTGCTCGCCTGGATGCGGCGTTATACCCCTTGGGCGGCTATCGATGGTTTGGACGGCCGGGGCGGTGCCGGTCTGTGGCTCGACATCACCGGCTGTGCCCATCTGTTCGGCGGTGAGGCGGCCGTGCTCGGCGATCTTAGCTATCGGCTCGATAAACTGGGGTTCGCCAGCTGTCTTGGCGTGGCGGACACCCCCGGAGCTGCCTGGGCGATGGCGCACTGCCGCGCATCGGAACATATGCCGGCTGTTCTGGACACCGGCGCACAGCGCGGTGAATTGGAGCGCATTCCAGTATCCGGGCTGCGTCTTGCCCCGCGCACGCGCGAGACGCTCACACGTTTGGGCGTACGTACCGTTGCGGACATCGCCGCCTTGCCACGCGCCCAGATCACCCGCCGCTTCGGCAGCGAGGTTTGTCTCAGGCTCGATCAGTTCACCGGCCGGGTCGACGAGCCGTTGTCGCCGGAGATGGAGCGCGTGCCCTATGTCGCGCGTATGGCTTTTCCGGAGCCCATCGGACGCACTGAAGATGTCGAAGCCGCGCTGCAACGGTTGCTCAAACGGCTCTGCGAGCGGCTGGAAAAAGACCGCCGCGGCGCGCGCCGTCTCGCCTGCGAGTTGTTCCGCGTCGACAATACGGCGGAACGCATCGCTATCGGTACCGGTCAGGCGGTGCGCCAACCCGATCACCTGTTCCGGCTGTTCCGTGAAAAACTCGATGGCCTCGACGCCGGGTTCGGGATCGAGTTTGTGCTGCTTACTGTCACGGCCACCGATCCACTTGCGCAGGATCAAGCCGGACTGGTGCGTGTCGCGGAAGAAAAGCCGGGCGATAAGAATTCCACTGGCCGCGAGTTGGCATTACTGGTCGATCGTCTTGAAGGGCGATTGGGTGCGGGCCGGGTGGTGCGGCCGCGCCGTCAGGCCAGTCACATTCCGGAGCGTGCCGTCGGTCTCGTACCGGCGCTGAGCAAGTCCAAGCTGGTTGCCTCTCCGTCGGATCAGCGCGAGCGGAACGTGTTGCATGGCGAGATCGACCCGCTCCGCGCCGGCAGCCGTCCGCTGCATTTGTTACCCAAGCCCGAGCCGGTTGCGCCGGTCGACGCCTTGCCCGAGATCGCGCTGCCGCGTGGGATGCCGCTGCCCGGTTTCGAGTGGCGCCATGGTCTCTATCGGCTCACGGCGGCCGAAGGTCCGGAGCGTATCGCCGGCGCCTGGTGGCGCGGGCCGCTACCGCCCGACCGCAGTGGCGGGGACGAGTCCTACTTCACCCTGTGTGCCGACGGCGGCGCGGTGCGCGATTACTGGCGGGTGGAATGCGAGACTGGCGCCCGCTTCTGGCTGTTCCATCTGCCGTTTCCGCTGCAACGAGAAATCACATCATCTCTGCCACGCTGGTTCTTGCACGGCCTGTTTGCGTGATCCGTCATGGTCGTTGAACCGCAATACGTTGATCTTCAGGTCACCAGTAACTTTAGCTTTCTACGTGGGGCGTCGCACCCAGAGGAACTTGCGCGGGTGGCGATTGGTCAGGGCCATGCCGCTGTCGCCTTGACCGACCGCAACACGCTGGCCGGTGTCGTGCGGAGCCATATTGCCTGCCGTGACGCTGGGGTAAAATTCATCCCTGGTTGCCGGCTCGATCTTCTGGCGGTGGAGTCCTGGCAGTGGGGAGAGGGGGTCTACGACTGGCATCTGCCGCCGCAGGATCTCCGCGCTCACGGCGGTGAGGACAGTCACGAAACGCCCAACGGTCCGAGCCTGCTGGTTTATCCCACTGACCGTTCCGCTTATGCCCGGTTGTGCCAGTTGCTTACGCTCGGCAAGCGCCGCGCGCCGAAGCAGCAATGTTTTCTCACCCTCGACGACCTGTCAGTGCTGTCGCAGGGCATTATGGCGATTGCTCTAGTGCCCGAAGCGGCGCTGCATAACGATGAGATTTCACGGTGCTTCGGCAAAACCTTGGGCCGCTTCAAGGAAATTTTCGGCACATCGCTTTCCCTCAGCGCTTGCGCCGATGCCCGCGGCGACGATGCCCGGCGCCTGTGGCAGATCGATACATTCGCTAAGAAGGCCGCTGTGCCGCTGGTCGCCGTCAACGACGTGCATATGCATCTGCCGGTGCGCCGGCCGCTGTTGGATGTGCTGACCTGCATCCGCGCGCGCTGCACGGTCGATGAGGCGGGTTTGCGGCTGCAGCGCAACGGCGAGCGTCATCATAAGCCGCCGTTGGAGATGGCGCGGTTGTTTCAGAACCATCGCGGTGCTCTGGCGCGCACGATCGAGATCGCTGACGCCTGTGCCTTTAGCCTCGACGAACTGCGCTACGAATATCCAATTGAGCCTGTCCCGGACGGCGAAACACCGCAGTCGCAATTACAAAAGCTATCCTGGGAAGGGGCAGCGTGGCGCTACCCGCACGGTGTGCCAGACAAAATCGCCAAACAAATCCGCCATGAGCTCAACGTCATCGGCGGTCTCGGCTATGCGCCCTACTTCCTGACCGTGCATGACATCGTTATGTTTGCCCGCGGGCAGGGAATTCTTTGTCAAGGCAGGGGCTCCGCTGCTAATTCGGCAGTGTGTTACTGCCTCGGCATCACTTCCGTCGATCCGGATGTGACCGACCTGTTGTTCGAGCGTTTTGTCTCCGCAGCGCGCAACGAGCCGCCTGATATCGATGTCGATTTCGAGCACGAGCGCCGCGAGGAGGTGATCCAGTATCTCTACCGTAAATACGGCCGCAGCCGTGCCGGACTCACCGCGACTGTCATCACCTACCGCACCCGCTCGGCGGTGCGTGACGCCGGTAAAGCACTTGGATTGTCCGAGGACGCGATCTCGGCATTGCTCGGCACGGTGTGGGGGTCGTCGTCGGAACGTATTCCCGAGCAGCAGGCGAAAGCAGCCGGGCTCGATGCGGAGGATACGCGGCTCAAACTTACTCTCGATCTGGCAAGCCAACTCAAAGGCTTTCCCCGGCATCTTTCGCAGCATGCTGGCGGGTTTGTTCTTACTCAGGCACCACTGTCGGAGATCGTGCCGGTTGCCAATGCAGCGATGCAGGATCGCACGGTCATCGAATGGGATAAGGACGACATCGACGCTCTCGGCATCCTCAAGGTCGATGTCCTCGGTCTCGGCATGCTGACCTGTATCCGCAAGGCTTTTGATCTGATCGACGACCATCACGGCGAGCGCCTGACGCTGGCTTCCGTGCCGCAGGACGATCCGGCGACCTACGACATGGTGCAGCGTGCCGATACCGTCGGCGTGTTTCAGATCGAAAGCCGGGCCCAGATGAGTATGCTGCCACGCCTCAAGCCCGAGAAACTTTACGACCTAGTCATTCAGGTGGCGATTGTCCGGCCGGGACCGATCCAGGGCAACATGGTGCATCCCTATCTGCGCCGCCGCCGCGGTGAGGAGAAGGTCGAGTTTCCTTCCGAGGCTTTGCGCAGCGTGCTCGGCCGCACGCTCGGTGTGCCGCTGTTTCAGGAACAGGCGATGAGTATCGCCATCGTCGGCGCCGGCTTCACCGCCGATGAAGCCGACTCCCTGCGCCGCGCCATGGCGGCCTGGCGGCGCAACGGTAATCTGGAAGGGTTCCGCACCAAGTTCCTCGCCGGAATGGACAAGAACGGCTACACGCCGGAATTCGCCGCGCGTTGTTTCAAGCAGATCGAAGGCTTTAGCGAATACGGCTTTCCCGAAAGCCACGCCTTTAGCTTCGCCCTGCTGGCTTATGTGTCTTCTTGGCTGAAGTGTCAGTACCCGGCGGCCTTCGCCTGTGCGTTACTTAACAGCCAGCCGATGGGTTTCTACGCACCGGCGCAGATCGTGCAGGATGCGCAGCGCCATGGGGTGATCGTGTATCCTGTCGACATCAATGCCAGCTGTTGGGATTGCACCTTGGAGCCCGCCAACGCACCAAAGGGCGTCGCCCTGCGGCTTGGATTCCGGCAGATCAAGGGATTAAAGCAAGAGGACGCCGATGCCATCGTCGCAGTGCGCGGTGAGGGCTACCGCGATCCGTACGATGTCTGGCAGCGTGCCAGGAGCGGCAGCCGCACATTGTTGGAGACTCTCGAAAAGCTTGCCCGGGCCGATGCCTTCGCGTCTCTGGCGCCGGATGGATCGTCTTTAAGCCGCCGTCAGGCTCTATGGGCGGTGAAGGCATTGCGGGATACGCCGCTGCCGCTGTTTGCCGACAGCGAAGAGGCAAATACGCCGCCTGAGGGTATGCTCAGCGGTGCCGACGTCGTATTCGAACTGCCGCCGCCGCTGCCGGCATTGTCGGCCGGGGAGCAGGTGGTGGAGGACTATGCGTCTCTTCGCCTCACACTGCGTCGTCATCCCATATCGTTCCTGCGTGACCGCCTTGAGCAGAGGGGCGTGGTGACGGCCGACCAGCTGGTCAATATCCCTGCGGATCGGAAAATTGCGATCGCGGGATTGTCGATTTGCCGACAGCGGCCAGGCAGCGCGAAGGGTACGGTGTTCATCACCCTGGAAGACGAAACCGGAATCGCCAATCTCATCGTCTGGCCGAAAACCTTTCAGGCGTTCCGCAAACCGATTTTGCGGGCGAGTCTGCTTTATGCCGAGGGTATTCTGCAGCGCGATGGAATTGTCATTCATGTGCTCGTCGAAAAACTCGTCGACATGAGTGAACTTCTCTATGACTTGACGGAGACGGGGCCGGCAGTTTCCGCTGTCAGTGCCCGCGCCGACCGGCTGCGCCACAACCGCCGCTCGTCGCCACGCCTGGCCCGTCAGATGCAGGTGCTGGCCAATGCGGACGAGACCATCACCAGTCCGCCGCCCAAGCATCCACCGGGGTATCGAAAGCGCTACAACTTGTGACGGGACCTTGTTCTCAAGGTCTTGTTGTGGCTCATTGGAGGCACAAGGGACAATGTTGATCCAAGGGAGGCAAACATGACGGACGTACAAGGCTGGCGGGCAAAATTTGGCGTATTGGGGCCATCGACGAATACCATCGTTCAACCGGATTTCGACGATATGCGGCCACCCGGTGTCACCAACCATTACAGCCGCATTTTTACGCCGAACTCCCAAGCGATCAGCAATGAGACTTTTCTGGCCGGCACGACTAAGATTTCCGAAGGAGTGATCGACGCCGTGAAAAGCGTGATGACGTGTTCTCCGGACTACCTGGTAATGGGCATGTCGGCGATTACGTTCTACGACGGGATCGAAGGTGCCGATGCGTTTCGGAAGAAGGTCGAGGACGAGGCCGGAATCAAAATCAGTATCGGTTCTCATTCGACCTCGGCTGCACTGAACGCCTACAGCAACGTCAAAAAGATTTCGTTTATCTCACCGTACTACCCAGTCGCCAATGCAGAGGTGAAACGCTACTTCGAGGAGTGCGGTTTTGAGGTCGTCCGCGACATCTGCCTGCAGTGTCCGAGTTGGACCGCTATCGCCGAGGTGCCCGAAGACCGACTGCGCACCCTCATCATGGAAGAACTCAACGGCGACGACGTCGATGCCATTGTTCAAGTCGGCACCAACCTCAGCATGGTGAAACTGGCCGCAGAAGCTGAAACCTGGCTCGGTAAGCCTGTGATCGCGATCAACACGGCAACCTACTGGCACGCTCTGCGCGCCAATGGAATCGATGACAAAATAAACGGTTTTGGCCGGCTTCTGGCTGAATTCTGAGGCTAAAAGGGATGATGGAAAACGCATAAAAATAGAAGAAATATCTATTCTGAGTCGTTTTTGAGAAAGAAGTATCCGTAATCTCGCACCTAACTGTCGTTCAAGGAGGATAATCTTCCCCTCCGCCGCCGCTTTCTTCACAACGGGCGCAAATCCAACGCGCGCGCCTTTTGCCGCGCTGGACGCAGCAGAGAAGAAAACAGGCCATGAACGCCATTACATCCCGCTTCCCACAATCGGACAACCAGGCAGATAGCCGTGCTGGCCGGGTCATTCTGGTAGGCGCTGGTCCGGGCGCTCCCGACCTCATCACAAAACGTGGTGCTGACGCGTTGGCTCAGGCCGATGTCGTCTTTGCTGATGGATTGGTGACCGAAGACTTCAAGGCTCTGGTTCCCGAAACCGCGGAGTGGATTGACGCCGCCAAGCGCGTTGGCGGAAAGACGATGGCGCAGGCGGATACCATCGATGCAATGATTGCGGCCGCGCATACTGGCAAAACTGTGGTGCGTCTTAAGGGCGGTGACATCGGTTTGTTCGCCCGTGGCGGCGAGGAGATCAATGCGCTACAGAACGCAGGCGTTTCCGTTGAGCTCATCCCCGGTGTCACTGCAGCTTCTGCAGCGGCGTCTAGCGCTGCATTTTCCCTGACTCATCGCGATATCACTTCTGCCGTAACATTTGTAACGGGTCACAACGTCCGCGAAGAACTGCCGGACCTGAGTTTCACCCAAGGTGGCGCTCAAACGATCGTCGTATACATGGGTATTGGTACGGCACCGGATTTGGTCTCGGCTTTGACCGAGAAGGGTTACAAGCCCTCAACTCCTGTTGCGGTGGTAGAAAACGCATCCCTGCCTGAAGAGCGGGTTCTCTACGGAACTTTGCGTACGCTTACTCATGTGCTTACCAGCCAGTCCGTCGCAAGTCCGGCCCTGATCGTCGTGGGTTATGTCGTGTCCACCAGCCGGGGGTGGTGGCGCAATGACAGTGTGACGATAACGGAGAAAGTTCAGGCCAACGTGCACTTCGCGCACGGTTAAAGTCATGTCCCAAATCATTATTGCCAACGACCTCCGCACCGGAGAAATCGTCTACTTCGCGCAGGATCGGTCCTGGACCGATGATCTCGCGCGGGCCAAGCGTTTTGACTCTGAGGAAGATGCGGTGGCTGTGGTCGAATCAAAGGAAATTGCCGCGTTCTCAAACACAGTCGTTGGTGTCGAAGCAATTGCCGTGAGCGGTTCTACCGCTGCCGACCGGCCTGTGAGTTTCCGCGATGTCATACGGGCGACTGGACCGACCGTTCGCGAGGATCTCAATCGCGTCCTGAAACGCGCCTAAGAAAAACTTCATTCGAGTTATCACATGTACGTTTACGACACTTTTGATCAAACGCTTATCAATCAGCGCGTGAATGAGTTTCGCGATCAGGTCAAGCGCCGTCTCAGCGGCGAATTGACCGAAGAGCAATTTCGTCCGCTGCGGCTGATGAACGGTTTGTACCTCCAACTGCACGCTTACATGCTGCGGGTTGCAATTCCGTATGGCACGCTGTCATCGGAGCAAATGCGGGCCCTGGCGCATGTTGCCCGCACTTACGACCGCGGATATGGCCATTTCACGACGCGACAGAACATTCAATACAACTGGATCCGCCTCGAGGATGCGCCGGACCTGCTTTATGATCTTGCGGCAGCTCAAATGCACGGTATCCAGACCAGCGGGAACTGCATTCGCAATGTCACTGCCGATCAGTTTGCCGGGGCGACTGCTGAGGAGGTCGACGATCCGCGGATTTATTCCGAACTTATTCGCCAGTGGTCAACGCTGCACCCCGAATTCTCGTTCCTGCCGCGCAAGTTCAAGATTGCCGTCACCGGTGCTGAGCATGACCGTGCGGCCGTACGGTTCCATGATATCGGCCTGATCATTAGCCGCGGAGACGCAGGCGAAATCGGATTTGAGGTCATCGCTGGCGGTGGCATGGGCCGTACACCGGTCGTTGGGCCGACCATCCGTGAGTTCCTGCCGAAGCAACATTTACAGTCATATCTCGAGGCCATCCTGCGCGTCTATAACAGGTATGGACGCCGCGACAACATATACAAGGCACGCATTAAGATTCTCGTGCGTGAACTCGGGGCCGAAAAATTTACCGAAGAGGTCGAGGCGGAATGGGCAGCGATCGATAAGGCGAACGTGGACCACGAGCCGTCCGAAGAGCAGCGCGTGCGCGAAATGTTTGTTCCACCCGCGTTTGCGAAGGTCTCGGGAGGGGTGGGCAAGAAAGCGGACCAGTCACCTGAGTTCAAAAACTGGTACAGGACGAATGTCCATGCGCATAAGCAGCCGGGTTACGGCATCGTCACGATCTCACTTAAACCCATTGGCGGTATCCCAGGCGATGCCTCGGCGGAGCAAATGGACTTGGTTGCCGACCTTGCTGAGCGGTATTCGTTTGGGGAAGTGCGGGTTACCCATGAGCAGAATCTGGTGTTGCCGCATATTGCTGAAACGGATCTGTTTGCCCTGTGGGAGGCGCTCGCAAGCGCTGACTTGGCGACCCCGAACGCCGGCCTGATCACCGATATCATTGCGTGCCCGGGTCTCGACTACTGCTCATTGGCGAATGCCCGGTCCATTCCGGTGTCCCAGCGAATCTCCGAGCGGTTCCGCGACCTTCAGCGCCAGCACGATATCGGAGACTTAAAGGTAAAGATTTCAGGTTGCATCAATGCCTGCGGGCACCATCACGCCGGCCATATCGGCATTCTCGGTGTCGACCGTAAAGGGCAAGAGTTCTATCAGATAACACTTGGCGGAAGCGGAGCCGAAGACGCCGCCATCGGGCAGATCATCGGTCCGGGCTTTTCCTATGACGATATCGTCGATGCGGTCGAGACGATTGTTCAGGTCTACATCGAGTTGCGCCAAGAGGGTGAGACCTTCCTGAGCTTCTACCGTCGTGTCGGTGGCGAGCCATTCAAGGAGCGTCTGTATGCCCGTGTTTAAGCTTACCAGTTCCGACCATCAGGTTTCGGTTGCCAAAGCACCTGAAACAGTTTGTATGGTAACCATTGATGATCTGGCTCGAGGGCCGGAGGGAATGTCCGTTATCACTGGACCTATTGGACTGGAGATCGCCACGGATTGCGATCTCGATGCGATCGCCCCATACATCGATCAATTGGCGCTGGTGATCATTCGTTTTGAAGCCTTCAAAGATGGGCGTGGATTTTCCACAGCCCGCCTGTTGCGCGACCGGTACGGATTTCTGGGAGACATTCGAGCCGCCGGAAACCTGCTGCTGGATCAAATACAATTCCTCATCCGTGTCGGATTTTCGTCCGTTGAATTCGACGGCGCTGTAGACGAGGACGGCATTAAGGCGGCAATTGAACGGTTCTCTGTTGTTTACCAAACCGCATTTGACTCCCGGCGCCCGATACAAAGATTACGGCAGTCTGCAACTCCGAGCCCTGGGCCATGAGACCGTTGCACGTGGAAGAAAACCATCTCCACGACCTGGACCGCTGGATGACTCTTGCGGACGCCGATCTTATCGCCGGCGTGTACGAATCCTACGGTGATACGTTTGCCGTTGTTTCGTCGTTCGGCACAGAGTCAGCCGTACTGCTTCATCTTGCCGCGACGGTTGACCCAAATATCCCGGTCATATTCCTAAATACCGGCAAGCTGTTCGGGGAAACCCTGCGTTACCGGCGCACGCTTTCCGAGCGCCTGGGACTAACCCGTATCACGGTCATCGAGCCTGATGAACGTGCAGTTGCTGCGGAGGATCCGAAAGGTGCGTTGTGGCTGCACAACCCAAACGCATGTTGCGCCTTGCGCAAAGTCAGACCCCTTGCCCAGGCATTGCGGCCGCTGTCTGCCTGGGCCTCTGGCCGGAAAGCTTACCAAGGTGCAATGCGGTCGAAGCTCGGTACGGTGGAACTTGATGGTCAGCGCTTGAAGATCAATCCGCTGGCGAATTGGAGCCGCACGGATATTGAAAATTACTTTGCTAAGCATGAGCTGCCGCCTCATCCGCTTGAGGCTGACGGATACGCTTCGGTCGGATGCATGCCGTGCACGACACCCGTTGCTCCAGGCGAGAATGCCCGGGCCGGGCGCTGGCGTGACCGGGACAAGACCGAGTGCGGAATTCACTTGGTTACCGAGTTGGAGGCGGCGACATGACCGCGCTTTCTCATCCGCTGGGAACGCCCTCCTTCAATATGGAAAAGGGGGGCTACGACTTATTCATGGCGGGCGCTCTAAACGACCTTCGGGCGCAAGGCAACTACCGTCAGTTCGTGAAGCTGGAGCGCCTTGCCGGACAATATCCAATGGCCCTTTGGCACGGCGAGAAAGGGGCTGTCCCGGTTACGGTCTGGTGCTCGAACGACTATCTCGGGATGAGCCAGCATCCGGACGTGATTTCAGCGCTGAAGAGCGCCAGCGAGCGATACGGTGCCGGAGCGGGCGGGACACGTAACATCAGCGGGACGCAAGATATTCACGCCAAGCTGGAAGGGGAACTCGCCAGACTCCACGGTAAAGAGCAGGCGTTGCTGTTCACGTCCGGATTCGTAGCAAACGAAGCGATCCTGTCGACGATTGCCTCACGCCTGCCGAATTGCGTTGTGCTATCCGACGAAAAAAACCATGCGTCGATGATTGCGGGCATGCGCAATGCACGCGTCGAAAAACGTATTTTCAGACATAACGACATCGATGGCCTGCACTCCCATCTCAAGTCGCTGGATTGTAACCGCCCCAAACTGATCGCCGTCGAATCAGTCTACTCGATGGACGGCACGGTTGCTGACCTCCCGGCGATTGTGGAATTGGCAAAGCGCTTCAATGCACTCACTTACGTCGATGAGGTGCATGCCGTTGGAATGTACGGTGCAACCGGCGCCGGCATTGCAGAGCGTGATGGCGTCGCCGACCAGATCGATATCCTACAGGGTACCCTTGCAAAAGCGTTCGGCGTTATGGGCGGCTATATGGCGGGGTCGCGGACGCTGGTCGATTTCGTCCGCAGCTTTGCGCCTGGGTTTATTTTTACCACCGCGCTATCCCCAGTATTGACCGCGGCGGCGCTGGCATCTGTGAAAGTCGTGGCGAGGTCACCGGACCTGCGTACGCGCCATCAAGATGTCATTCAGTACACGCGTAGGCTTTTTAGACGGGAAGGTATCCCGGTCTTGCCAAGTAAGACGCATATCCTTCCGGTTCTGGTCGGGTGTCCGGTTCGGGCCAAGCGGGTTTCCGATGGATTGCTGCGCAATCATGGAATCTATGTCCAGGCGATCAATCATCCGACAGTGGATAAGGGCACGGAACGCCTGCGTATTACACCGTCACCGCACCACACACGCGAAATGGCTGATGCTCTGGTGAGCGCAGTGCGCCAGGAGCTCGAGCGTCATGGCTAGCCGCCGGTTCCGTATCGGCACGCGCACCAGCCGGCTGGCGCTCATCCAGACCCACATGGTTGTGGACGCATTGCGCGCCGCCGACCCCAACGCGGCGGACCATATTGAAATCGTCGAGCTTTCGTCAAACGGAGACCAGGACCGGACAAAATCCCTCGAGGCCTTAGGCGGACGCGGTATCTTCACGGACGGTATCGACCGCGCGGTTGCTTTCGGAGAAATCGACCTCGCCGTTCATTCCGTCAAAGACCTGCCCGCTCAACTTCAGACCGGCATCACGCTCGTGGCCGCGTTGGAGCGGGAAGACCCGCGGGATGCGTTTGTCGCGCCGAACTGGTCTTCGATTGCCGCCTTGCCGAAGGGCGCCATTATGGGTTCGGCGTCTGTCCGCCGGACAGCGTTTCTCAAACGCCTGCGTGCCGATGTGCGGTTCTCTCTATTGCGAGGAAATGTTGACGAGCGTGTCGTTGCGCTGGACACCGGTCCGGCCCAAGGCACCATTTTGGCGGTGGCCGGTTTGAAGCGCCTCGGGCTCGCCGGGCATATCAAGGAAACGCTCTCTGTCTCTCATATGCCGCCGGATCCTGGTCAGGGAGCCATCGGTATTACGTGCCGCGCCGATGATTTTGTCGTGCGTCGCCTCACCAGCCGAATCAATCATCCGCCGACGTATGCCGCGGTGCTTGCCGAACGCGCGATTCTCACCGAAATCATTGGAAGTTGTGCTTATCCCCTCGGCGCGCTCGCTGTCACGAATCAAGACTCGCTCCGCTTGATGGCGGTCTTGGTCAAGGAAGACGGGTCCCGCACCGTCACGGCAGACGTGCTGGGAGCAGTAGGTCGCGCCGAAGACGTCGGCCGTCGCGCCGCGCAGTCCCTTCTCGCCGCCGCCGTGAAGGAATTGGCGGCATGATCGTCTTCACGCGCCCGGACGCGTATCAGAGCGAAGTTGCGGAACTCGCAGCAGCCGTGCCGCACAAAGTGGTGCCGTCGCCGGTACTGAAATTCCAACCGCTGGGGAAGGGCATTCTGTCAGTTGCGGGGTTCGATGCCCTGATTTTTACCAGCCGGCTGGCTGTTCGCGCCTGTGCCGGACGGATCTCTAATCGGGCCCTGATGTGTTTCGCAGTCGGACCAGGCACGGCAGAAGAATTGACCCGGTCCGGATTCTCGCACGTGATTGCCGCACAAGGCGATGTCGGTGCTCTGCTCGCAATTTTGAAAGTAACCCCGTTCCGCCGGGCGCTCTACGTGTCGGGTGCCGAAGTGACAGTCGATTTATCGGATCGCGATCCGAGGCGCATTGAGCGGCGCGTGGTTTACGACATGGTCCCGTCAGATGGGTTGGCGGATCAGGTCCGCAGTATCCTCGCGAGCGGCGAGGCGGTCATCACGCCGCTCTATTCTGCGCGCAGTTGCCGCATATTTGAGCGCCATTTAAGGGAGGCCGGCCTTGAGAAGGTCTCCTCTCACAGCACGGCAGTGTTCATTTCTGAGAAAGTGCGTACTGCCAGTACATTGCCGTGGGGTAGGGCTGTTGTCGCGCCGACGCCCGATCGCAGCGGCATGATAAACGCCATTCGCCAGGCGGCGTAACTTCGATGCCAGATTTTCCCGGTCGATATCCGGCAACACGCCTAAGACGGTTCCGAATGCAAAACTGGTCGCGCAGACTGCGCGCGGAATCAGCGTTGCGTTCCGCCGATTTCGTTCTGCCCCTCTTTATCGTCGATGGCCGTGGCGTGCCGGAACCGATTCCATCGCTGCCGGGTGTCAGTCGACTGCCGATAGATCTGGCCGTTGAAACCGCCAAGGAGGCATCTGCGCTTGGTATCCCCGGTGTCGCCTTATTTCCGGTCGTTGATGCCTGCCTTAAATCCGAGGATGGCCGAGAGGCGCTCAATCCCGAAAATCTGGTGTGCCGTGCCATAAAAGCCATCAAACAAGGCGTGCCGGATATCGGCATCATCGCCGATGTCGCGCTCGATCCCTATACCACACACGGTCATGACGGGCTCCTGCGGGGAAATACAATCGTAAACGACGATACCGTCGCGGTCCTTACTCGGCAGGCCGTCGTCCTGGCCGAGGCCGGATGCGACATCGTCGCACCATCCGACATGATGGATGGGCGCATTGGAGCGATCCGGAATGCGCTGGAGGACTCAAACTTACCGGACGTCATGATTCTTTCCTACGCGGTTAAGTACGCGTCGGCGCTCTACGGACCGTTCCGCGATGCCGTCGGATCGAAAGGGGCGTTGTCTGGTGCGTCCAAGGCCTCATACCAAATGGATCCCGCAAATGCGGTCGAGGCCTTCGCAGAAGCCGAACTCGATCTGGCCGAAGGAGCAGATGCGGTTATGGTTAAGCCCGCCCTGGCCTACTTAGACATTGTTTCTGCGCTGCACTCACGTTTCGCTGCGCCAATTTTTGCGTATCACGTGAGTGGCGAGTACGCGATGGTCAAGGCGGCGGCCGCAGCAGGAGTTCTGGATGGTGACAAAGTCATGACCGAGCACCTGCTTTCAATCAAGCGCGCTGGGGCGACGGCCATTCTTACCTATGCGGCAATGGATATTGCGCGGTCCTTGAAAGGAGAAGGGTAATGCTACCTCTAATGCTCGATATCAAAACCGTACCCATCGCCGTCATTGGCAGCGGGTATGCGGCGGAGATGCGTCTCAAACTGCTTTCGGAGTCCGGTGCAGGTGAGGTGGATGTGTTTTCGCCGGAGAAGCCTGAGGGCCTCGCTAAATTCTCCGTCAGGACCGTATTTGACCGGTGGCCAGCAGACAGCGACTTTCAAAGCGGCCGATACAAAATCGTTTATGTCGCCGACGTCGACCGTCAAGATGCGGAGACTTATGCCCAAATGGCGCACGGGATCGGGGCTCTGGTGAATGTGCATGACGTCAAAGCGCTGTGTGACTTCCACGTGCCTGCTCGGTTGGTGCGCGGCGACCTGCAGATCACGGTTTCAACCAACGGCAAGGCCGCGGGGCTCGCGCGCGTGGTGCGGGATCATTTGGCGCGTTCAGTTTTCGGCCCGGACTGGGCCGGACGTGTCTCGTCGATGGCGAAGGCGCGCGACAAATGGCGTGAAGAAGGGGCGTCGTTTCAACAACTTGTCGACCGGACCGAGGTGTTCATTTCCGACCGGCGATGGCTATCGGCGGTGCGGCCCGAACGGAAGGCCGGACCGGAAGGGTGACCGCCTAGAGATTTCTCCGGCAAAAGGCGTCCAGGTCCTTTGTTCTGCACGCTAGGTTGATCGTTAGGAATTCAGAGGAGGTTCAGATGTCTCAGACCGTTCTTGTAACCGGAGCCCACGGGCGGACTGGCAAGCCTGTCGTCAAAGCGCTCGCTGGCCGCGGGGCTGTGGTCCGGGCGTTTATCCGCGATGCCGCTCAAGAAGACGAAATGCGAGCCCTCGGGGCACAAGATATCGCCGTCGGCGACATGCAGGACCCGGTCTCAGTCGCAACAGCCGTCTCCGGCTGTGACGCGGTCGTCCACATCGGGCCGCCCATGCATCCCGATGAAAAGGAGATGACGGGACATTTTGTTAACGCAGCGAAGAAAGAGGGCGTTGGCCGGTTTGTCTACTATTCGGTGATGCATCCCCTGCGGCGCGAGGTTCGTCACCATCGCCTTAAGCTGGACACAGAGGAGATGGTGATCGAATCGGGTGTCCCCTACACCATCGTGCAACCAATCCGGTACATGCAACATCTAGAGCTAATCTGGAAGCGGGTCGTGGATGAAGGCATTCATGCGATGCCGTTTAACACCCATGTCAAATTCAATGTCGTGGATTTAGTCGACCTGGCAGAGGCAACGGCCACCATGGCGCTCGAAGACGGTTGGTTATATGGCACATTTGAACTTGCTGGCCCCGAAGCCCTAAGTCAGGACGATATGGCGGAGGTTATCAGTTCGGTCATCGGCAAAAAGGTAAAGGCGGAAGCGGTGCCGATTGCCGCCATGCAGGAAAAGGCGCGAGCGGGCGGGGCCTCTGACGACAGGGTCCTTCAAATGACGGTCATGAATGAACACTATGATGCTTTCGGATTCCTCGGAAATCCCCGAATCTTGGAGATGGTGCTCGGGCGGGCGCCGACAACTTTTAAAGATTACGTCGAGCGAGTTGCAGCGCGTGCGTAGGATAGCGCTGCGCCAGTCCCGTCCTAGATTTCGCCGGATAAGTTGTAGTCCTTCCAATAGATGATCTTGCCACCGCGTACCAGGAACACCCCGACGACATGAAAGTGGTTGTCCGGTGCCTCAGAGCCTTCCGCGCGCAAAAAGTGATCGATCCGTTCGTTAAGGACGATGTCCCCCATCGTACATGACCGCAGGATATCCCACGTAATCTCTCGCATGCCAGCCATGAAGGGCCTTAATTGCGTACTGAATTCCTCGGTGCCCATTATGGGCGGGCGTCCCTCGAACATGTGATATTCGATGTCTGTGTCTAAGAAAGGCATGAGCGTGTCGGGGTCCCGTGCAGACCAGGCTGCGCAAAAATCGGAAACGATCTTTTCCTTCTGCGCCTCAAGGGCAGGATTTGCTTCAGGCCCTGCTGCGCGGCCCGCCGCCGGGCGGCCTAGCGCGATGCTGGCCGCTGCCGCTCCGATTAACCCCCGGCGAGCAAAGGGAAAGGGTAGACCTGTCATAAGGCGCTCCTATTGAAATGGTGATCTTGAGGCAGCCTCGCCGCGAATCGCGCTGTCGCCAAGGCGTGCCCGCCCGTTGTCCGCGGCATGGCAAGGCCACACTGCCCGTTGGCTTTTAGATGCCTCGGGCAGGTGGTAATGTTTGGGTGTCCAGATCGAAGCGGAGGCGCCAATGCCTGCGGATTATATCAACGACTTCAACCAGCCTGTTGCGGTTAACCCCCGGACGACGGCTCTTGTGGTGGTCGACCTGCAATATGCGACCGGAAGTGCCGACCACGGCCTCGGTAAAATGCTCACGGAACAGGGTCGGTTGGAAGAAGCGGAGTATCGCTTCTCGCGTATCAACAACCTCGTTCTTCCCAACACCCAGCGTTTGCTCAAGGCCTTTCGCGCTGCCGGTGCGCCCGTGTTTTTTGTTACTTACGGCGCGGAATTGCCAGATTGCTCGGATGTGCCGGGCCACATTCGAGCGCTCGTAAAGGCGACCAACAACATCGAAGGACAGAAAGAGCACGAAATCGTCGACGCGGTTGCACCTGAACCAGGCGAAACGGTCCTTAACAAGGTGACCATGGGTGCTTTTGGGTCTACGGGCATTGAAGCGCGGCTACGTGCCAAGGGCATTACAGAGATTGTTACCGTCGGCGTGTCGACCAACAATTGTGTCGGAATGACCGCTATGGAGGCCTCGGACCGCGGCTTCGGCGTCATCTTGGTTTCCGATGCGACGGGCACCTGCGATGGCGACGCCCAGGCGTCTTTCGAGGCTATGTTTTTGCGACTTTGGGGCCGGGTTGCATCGACCGGTGACGTCATAGATGAATTGACTGCCGCTATCTCTCAAGCGGCCGAGTAGATCCTAGGGGTTGCATTGGATTGAAATAGGGCCCGTCAAGGCTCACATAATCGTCTGCAAACCGTAAATCCAGGAGTAAGGCCATGTTTTTGGTGTCACGTAAGAAACTTGAAATTCCCAGCGCCGAGGACGCGCTACCAGGTCGTGCGGATGCCATGCCTGTCTCGGATACCCACTACGTTACCGACCGTCCCATCAAGGGACCGTTCCCGGCCGGACTAGACTCCGTGGTGTTCGGCCTTGGTTGTTTTTGGGGAGCGGAACGCAAGTTCTGGACTTTGGACGGAGTCTATACGACGGCTGTCGGGTACGCCGCTGGGCATACGCCTAATCCGACATACGAAGAAGTCTGTTCCGGGATGACAGGGCATAATGAGGTTGTTCTCGTCGTCTACGATCCTAAGAAGATATCGTTCGCGAGTTTGCTCAAGGTGTTTTGGGAATCTCACAATCCGACCCAAGGAATGCGACAGGGCAACGACGTCGGCACGCAGTACCGATCCGGTATCTATGTCGCGACGCCCGAACAGCGCAGCGCGGCCGAAGCGTCCCTTAAAGTCTACGGCGCTGCTCTTACCAAGGCCGGTTTCGGACCCGTGACCACAGAGATTCTAGATATGCCGCCGTTCTACTACGCCGAGGACTATCATCAGCAATATCTGGCGAAAAATCCGACGGGGTACTGCGGTCTTGGGGGCACCAATGTGACGTGCCCGGCGATCGCTGCGGAGTAGAAGCCTAGCGGGCGTCTGCGCTGCGCAGGAGGTCGATCGAAAACGTAAAGCGCCCGGCGGGATGCTCGCTCACTGAAACTTCGAAGGTGTTTCCATTCGTATCGACGTAGCGGCGCACAATCACAAGAGATGGACTATCCGGTTCGACGCCCAGCGCCGAAGCCTTTTCTTGAGGAATGGAGCCGGCGAACAGGTCCATCGAAACGGACTCAGCGGTGACGCCGAACCGCTGCTCGAACACCTTAAACACCGGCGTTCCGTCCTTACCTATTTTATCCGCCAATTCACTGTGTTCTGGACGGACGTATACGTCGGTCCAGCAAATCGGCGATTTTTCGTCGACATATCTAATGCCTTCGATCTTGTGCCATTGATCTGTAGGGTCACATCCGATCAGCGCAGCTTCCGCGCTTGTGACCTCAACCGCCCGCGATGTCTTAACTTTCAGCCGTGTGTCTATCGAATACTGCAGAAGTTCTTCGATAGAATTCAGACGCTGAACAAATTTGGTTACTGGGTTGCGTGAAATCACCACGGTACCCGATCCTTGGCGACGCAAGACCATGCCCTGGTCGATCAGCCGGCGTAGCGCTTCGCGGATGGTGAACCGGCTCACATCGAACCGCTGGCACAGTTCAAGCTCCGTCGGCATTCGCGAACCCACTGGGAAAACACCCGTCTCGATTTCGCCCTGTAGAATGTCCGCGAGCTCACGGTATCGAGGGCTGTTTTGCGGCCTGTCGGCCAGACTTTGTTTTGCTTCTGCCATTCCCTACCTGTCCGCGATGGGACCTCTCACTTGTCCGGACAAAAGTATTTGTCTGTACAAGTCATATTAGATACAGTGCCGCCACATACAAAAGGATAATTTGTCTGGAATTTCCAGGTAGCGGACAAGTCGCTGGCTTGGCCTAAGGCATAAGCTAAGTTTGCTTGCGCCAGGGACTATCGCCAATCATGGGCTGACCGTGCAGAGGTTTCGAAATGGCACCAAAAGATTCGAATTACGATGCGTCCGACGAGGCAATCGTTCTCGACAGTATCCGCAAATGGCTCGACCGGGATGTCGAGCCCTATGCGATGGAGTTGGAACACAGCGATACCTACCCTGTCGAAATGGTTGAGCAGATGAAGAAGATGGGGCTTTTCGGCGCGACTTTGGACCCTGAATGGGGCGGTCTGGGGCTTTCAGCTTCGACATACGCGAAGGTCGTCACCATGATATCCGAAGTGTGGATGTCGCTTACGGGAATATTCAACTCCCACCTGATGATGGCAACCGCAGTACAGAAATTCGGCACCCAAGAACAGAAGGAGCGTTTCCTGCGCCGGTTTGCGACCGGCGAGTTGCGGGGGGGCACTGGACTGACGGAACCCGATGCCGGCACAGATTTGCAGGGCATCCGAACACGTGCCGTCCGGGATGGAGACGGTTATATTATCAATGGCACGAAAACTTGGATTACCAATTCCATAGAAGGAACGTGTTTCGCGCTCTTAACCAAGACCGATCCGTCGGCTGACCCGCCGCGAAAGGGGATGAGTATGTTCATCGTCGAGAAGGGGCCGGGCTTCGAAATTTCGAAACGTCTAGTTAAGATCGGGTACAAGGGCATCGATTCCGGCGAGATGGTGTTCAAAGATTTTCGCGTGCCGGCGGACAATCTTATTGGCGGCGAAGAAGGCAAAGGTTTCTATCAAGCTGTCGGCGGCCTCGAACTCGGCCGAATCAATGTAGCGGCGCGGTCTGTCGGTATCGCCAAAAGGGCGCTTGATGAATCAGTCCGCTACAGCCAGGAGCGGAAAACCTTCGGGAAACCGATCTGCCAGCACCAAGCCATCCAGTTAAAGCTGGCTGACATGGCGACGCGCTATGAAGCGTCGCGCTTGCTCGTTGAGCAAGCTGCCGTGGCCTATGACGAGGGCCGCAGATGTGACTTGGAAGCTGGTATGGCCAAGTACCATGCATCTGAGGCTGCAATCGAGAACGCGCTGGAGGCGATGCGGATACACGGTGGCTATGGGTACTCAAAGGAATTTGTGATTGAACGTCTGTATCGCGACGCACCGTTAATGGCGATCGGTGAAGGAACAAACGAGATGCAGCGTGTGATTATTGCGCGCCAACTCATTGACCGGAACCGCATTTGATGATCCTGCCGCTCAAAGGTGTTCGTGTCCTGACGATCGAGCAATACGGCGCGGGGCCCTACTGCTCGATGTTCATGGCCGACATGGGCGCCGACGTTATCAAAATCGAAAATCCGGCGACGGGCGGCGATTTCGCTAGAGATACAGGCCCGTATTTCTTAGGCGACCATGACAGCCAATATTTTCAGGCGTTTAACCTGAATAAGAGGAGTCTCACGCTCGACTTAAAGTCCGACTTGGGCCGTGATGTTCTCCATAAACTTGTCAAGACAGCGGACGCACTCGTCAACAATATGCGCGGCAACCAGCCTGCCAAACTGGGCCTGGATTACCCGTCGCTTAAGGCGGTCAACCCACAGATCGTCTGCGGACATATTTCCGCTTACGGCCGTGACAATTCCCGCGCAGCGTGGCCGGGTTACGACTATTTGATGCAGGCAGAAGCGGGATTTTTATCGGTGACAGGGGAGCCGGACGGCCCGCCGGCGCGGTTCGGCCTGTCCATGGTCGATTTCATGACCGGAATGATGATGGCGTTCGGTGTCACCTCAGCTGTGATGAAGGCGCGTGAGACGGGCGTCGGGCAAGACGTGGATGTCAGCCTGATGGAAGCTGCGCTACACCAGCTGACCTATCCGGGCATCTGGTATTTGAATGAGGGTCTGGTGACGGGCCGGATCGCCCGCGGGGCTCATCCGTCAGTTACCCCCAGTCAGCTTGTCAAATGCAAGGATGGTTGGGTTTTCATCATGTGCCAGAATCCGAGGTTCTGGGACTTAATGCAGGAAGGCCTCGGCAGGAAGGACCTGGGGGAGGATCCGAGATTCTCTGATCTTTCCGCCCGCCTTAAAAACCGCGACGTTCTGACCGAAGTACTCGACGAAGTCTTTTCCGGAAAAACGACGGAAGAATGGATCGATCAATTCAAAGGCGTGATTCCGATTGCCCCTGTCTACGACATGGAAAAAGCGCTCGACAATCCGTTCGTCGCCGAAGTGGGCTCGATTGCGGAGATCGATCATCCGGACCGCCAAGGGCTACGCGTGCTGAACAATCCACTTAAGCTCGATGGCGAGAGGGTCCCCTTGAAACCTGGTCCCAAACTTGGTGCTGACACGCAGTCTATTCTCGAGGAACTCGGATTAAGCGATTCCGAAATTGAAGCACTGCGCACGCAGCAGGCCATCTAGGCTTAATCACTGATTTAGCGCACAACGTAATGAGGGACGGTCTATGAAACTCGAGGGGCTCAAGGTCATCGACCTCTCAATGTATTTGCCCGGTCCGCACTTAACGCTCATGATGGCGGATCACGGCGCTGAGGTGTTGCGGATTGAACCACCGGGCGGCGAACCTGCGCGAAAGTACGGTCCGTTTCAGGATGGTCATTCGGTTTGGTTTCGCAATACGCACCGTGGAAAATCCTGTCTCGAACTCAATCTGAAGAACGACGACGACCGGGAGAAACTCCTCAAGCTTTGTGAAACCGCGGATGTGTTTGTTGAAGCGTTTCGTCCGGGGGTCGTCAAACGGCTTGGTGTCGATTACGAGGTTGTCAGGGCCCGTAATCCTCGGATCGTTTACTGTTCTTTGTCTGCATTCGGTCAATCGGGCCCGCTCTCATCTAAACCGGCTCATGACATGGGAGCGCAGGCGTTTACCGGCTTTCTTGCCATTAATGACACCGGTAATGGTCACCCCGCCGTTCCCGGTTTACCCGGCGCCGACATGGGATCATCGCTTGTTGGTCTCTCCGGCATACTCATGGCGTTGTATCGCCGTGAGCAGACGGGGGAGGGTGACTATGTAGATGCCAGCATGTACGACACGCTTTTGTCATGGACAGCTCATCTGACCGGCTCTGTTTTCGCTGAGCGGAAACCGCCAGTAACGGTGGAAGGCCGATCCATCGGCGGTGCGGCATTTTACAACGTTTATGAAACCAAAGATGGCCGCTATATCGCCTTGACAGGCCGGGAATTGAAGTTCGCGAAATCACTCCTGACGTATCTTGACCGCCCGGACCTGATCGACCTCTGTGCGCAAGACGATTGCGTTGCTCAGGAACCAGTCAAAGTATTCTTGAGAGCTGAATTCATGAAACGCACCCAGGAAGACTGGAAAGCAGCGTTAGAGCCGCTCAATCTCAGTTGGGCCCCTGTGCTAAATATGGTCGAGGCGTTTGATCATGAGCACGCTAAAGCACGCGGGATGATCCTTCACGATAAGGCTGGCAACTCCCATGTCGGCAATCCGATAAAGTTCCAAAGTGAGCCGGCCTTGATCCAATATGATGTTTGCCAAGCATCCGCTTCAACAGGGAATAGGCCAGTACCATAACTGGTGACCAGACGGATGGATTGACCCTTTCTGACAGATACCTGCTAAGTTAATGATCCTCCTAAATTGACTTTTGAACAGTTGAAATGACCCAAACCTGTCGATGCTGCGGACAAGGCGCACTTCACTCCTTAATTGATTTCGGCCTGCAACCTCCAAGTAACAGGTATGTCGGCGCAAGGGAGGCAGGCACGGATCGTCATCCTCTCGAAATTGGCGTATGTAAAAACTGCGGACTAGTCCAGTTGATAAATCCCATGTCGCCAGAAATGGTGAGATCCCGTTATGCGTGGCTGACTTACAATGAGCCTGAAAACCATCTAGACGAGCTAGCGG
>JAYQVH010000031.1:0-21382 GCA_038148375.1 Rhodospirillaceae bacterium
ACTGAACTGGGTCCATCCATCAACATCTGACTTCTTCCAGTACATTGGTGCAATCCAGCCTTCTTGCTTCGCAGTAGCCCAACCGTCGGAGAGCCAAAATTCAGGGCGCTCGTACCCCTCATCGTCTATGAAACTCAGCCATTCCGCATTCGTCACTAACCTGTTACCGAGCCGGAAAGGTTGAACAAGGACATCATGCCTTGGACCTTCATTGTCGAACGCGAAGCTTCCCTCTGAATCGGCACCGACAGAGTATGTTCCGCCTTCAAACTCACTCCATGTCAGGGGTACTTTTTGTGAAGCCGCGACCGGTGTTACCCCAGCATAGGCAGGCTCAAGCGGGTTGCATGAAAATCCGTGCAAAATATCCATGAGCATCAATTCTTGATGCTGTTGTTCGTGGTGAATTCCGAGATCAATTAGCGGGACGACCTCTTTCCAGGTCGTGTTATCACAGTCGAATATGAAAGCGGACATGCGGGTATCAACGTGCGATCTATAGCTTGATATTTCTGAGCATCCGGGCCGAGTTATGAGGCCTCGGCGCGGTCTAGGATGCCTTTGTCCTACTGCATCGTAGTAAGAGTTAAAAAGATACGAGAATTGGTCATCGTAAGGCTCGAAATCACCGCTAAATTGACCAAGGAGAAATGTTTCGAAGAACCATGTCGTATGCGCCCTGTGCCACTTCGACGGGCTGGCGTCGGGCATGGACTGGATGACTTGATCTTCGTCAGAGAGGGGAGCAGCCAGCCGTTCAGTCTCGAGCCGGGTGTGCAAATAATGGGCTAACACGTCGTCACGAGTACGTTTTGATGCATCGGCCGCAGCGGCCAGGGGTAAAAGTGGCACCAGATTCCCCCTTATCCTCAACCTTAAATAGGGGCGCACCCTAATGGATGACGGGAGAAAACGAAACCTCGCACCGGTTCGGCCTTTTTGTGCACCAGTGACCGGCCCTTTACGCCATTTACCGGAATACGAGCGTTTCGATAAAAATTATGTTTTTCAGTGACTTATAATATATCAGCTAATTCTAATATATATTTACTTTTTGTCGGTCTTAGACTAATATCCTTGTAACGGTGCTCATGTGAGGCCGGACATTACTCAGTTTGACCAATTGCGGTGAACTGGATCACGCACGTCATGTTGCTCAAGGAGGATATGACAATGAACGCCTTTTTCTGGCTCGGTTCGTCCACTCATTCATCTTCCGTAGTTGCCCGTTAATTCTCGGGAGCTTTGGCGCTGGCATTAGTCAGGCCATGTATGCGCGTGTTGAAAGGACAAGAGCTATGACGACGAATACACTTCCCGCACTGGTTTCTGACCGTGGATTGTCTGCTTACATGCAGGAAATCAAGCTTTTTCCAATACTGGAAAAGGAAGAGGAATTCATGCTCGCCAAACGCCTAGCCGAGCATGACGACACAGAAGCGGCGCATAAGCTTGTGACCAGTCACTTGCGGCTCGTTGCGAAGATTGCGATGGGCTACAGGTTTTATGGCTTGCCTGTTTCGGACCTGATCTCTGAAGGCAACATAGGCCTCATGCGCGCAGTTAAGAAGTTTGACCCCGATAGGGGGTTCCGCCTTGCCACTTACGCGATGTGGTGGATCAAGGCGGCTATTAACGAGTATGTCCTAAATTCCTGGTCGCTCGTAAAAGTGGGCACTGTCGCTGCACAGAAGAAACTATTCTTCAATTTGCGCAAGCTGAAGGCGAAGTTGAACGTCTACGACGATGGCGACCTCCCTTTAGAGGCCGCTGACGCAATTGCTGACCGCCTTGATGTGGACCGGAAAGACGTATTAGCCATGAATGGCCGTTTGTCACGTTCGGATGCATCCTTGAACGTCCCGGTTGGAGAAGACGGTGATCTCGACCGATTGGACCTGCTTGTGTCCGATGCGCCTAGCCAAGAGGACGTGTTTGCTGAAGAGCAAGAACGCACGGTGGGGAACGCTCTGTTGAAAGACGCCTTGGCATCTCTAAATGAACGTGAGCGTCACATTATAGTGGAACGCCGTCTGGCGGAGGATCCTCGCACCTTGGAAGATCTCGGCGAGGAGTACGGAATCAGCCGCGAGCGCGTGCGCCAAATTGAGAATAGGGCCTTCGAGAAATTGCAGGCAGCTGTTAAAACAGCTGCCGCTAGGCTGGATTCTGGGACTGTTGAGCCAATGGGGCTTCTGTCGGCGCAGGCCTAAGAGCTTTAATTCTCAGGTTCCCGCGTCGCACTGCGTGACGCGGGAATAATCTTCACGAACGGCTGCATCAAAAGGTTGATCAGTCCAGCGCAGCGTTGGTCTCTGAGATCCGGTAGCCCGAGTTGCATTTCCCCATGCCCGTCTCGGGGCTGATCCTTATACGTCCCTAGTGCACGGTCCCACCAGGGGATATTAAAACCAAAGTTGCTGTCGGTTTCATCCCTATACACAGAATGGTGGACGCGGTGCATATCGGGTGTAACGACCACTCGCCGCAGTATTCGGTCGACGTTCGCCGGTATATTGATGCTTGAATGATTGAACATAGATGTTGCGTTGAGAACGACTTCAAACAAAAGGACAGATAATACGGGCGCGCCTAAAACGGCGACGGCTGCCATTTTTAGTACTAATGAAAAGATGATTTCTAAAGGGTGGAACCTCAGCCCACTGGACGTATCCAAATCAAGATCGGAGTGGTGCATACGATGGATTCGCCATAGGACAGGTATCCTGTGGAAAGCGACGTGCTGCCCATAGATGAGGAGGTCCAGAATTAGAAATGCGAAAATACCCGCGACAACGGGCTGAATTTTGACTGCATTGAGAATTCCAACACCAGCTTGGTCGGCCCAAACGGCAACGGAGACTGGCGCGAGCGGAAGAATCAATCTGGCCAGCACGGTGCCGACCGCAAGAATACCGATATTTCCTAACCATCGTCTGAGCAGTGGGTGGCCCCGAGAGCGCCGCGGCGACAGAACCTCCCAGCATGCAAAGACAAGGAATAATCCGATGAATATTGCCGGGCGAGCGGACTGGATGAGTTCAATCATACATCAAGTGCCAATGGGTTCCGTATGAAGGGATCGACAGGGATGGCCTGGGCATAACAGTCGTCAGGTCCCAAAGCCACGACCTCTTGTAATTTAGGTGGTCTCATGGTGTAAATGACGCTAGTCGAAACTTTTCTAATCCCACCAAGGGGTTGCTGGTTGTGTCGCTCGACCAGACGGTAGCCGGAGACTGGTCCAGGATGTCAAAGACCATTCTTATTGTCGAAGACAATGAGTTGAACATGAAGTTGTTCAACGATCTTCTTGAAGCCCATGGCTATTTCACCTTGCAAACGAAGGATGGGCGTCAGGTGATGGATATGACGCGGAAGCAGCGGCCGGACTTGATTCTGATGGATATCCAGCTGCCTGAAATTTCGGGGCTTGAAGTCGCTAAGATGCTAAAGGCAGACGATGACCTGAAGGTGATACCGGTCATCGCCGTAACGGCATTCGCCATGAAAGGTGACGAAGAGAAAATCAGAGATGGGGGATGTGACGGCTATATTGCTAAACCTATTTCTGTTTCAAATTTCCTTCAAACCATCTCAAAATACCTGGACGCGGCTTAGACGCCGAAGCGCTTCAGACACAGAAAACCCCGCTTTCGATTGAAGAAAACGGGGTCGGTTTTTGTTGGCCACTTGAGCAGCCGCTCAAATGCGCAATACCAATTACTTGATCTTTGCTTCCTTGAAGATGACATGCTTGCGCGCCTTGGGGTCATATTTACGCATCTCAAGTTTCTCGGTCATGGTGCGCGGGTTCTTCTTCGTCACATAGAAGTACCCAGTTCCTGCCGTGCTTTGCAGCTTGATCTGGATCGTCGCCGGTTTGGCCATTTTGGTTCTCGTCTAGGCTGGAATGGTCTTGAGCGCGGCAACATACTCTGCCGCGTCGGGGTGTCAAGCCTTGTGAGCCGACCAGAGCGGTGCAAATGGCGCTTACTGCTCCTTTTGAGCGGCTGTCGTCGCTGTGAGGCCAACCGCCTGGGCGTATTTTTCCTTATTAGATATCAGTGATTTAGCGATATCTAGGTCAATCGAATCGTCGTCTCTAACTTGGGCGGGGCATTGCTCTCGCAGGGCAGAACGGGCTTTGATATCGCTCGCCCTAACGGTTCGCCATCGGCTGCGTTGAGCGGCAAATTGACTGCTGGATTTCTGCCAATTCTGAATGATCTCCGTAGGTGACTGCTCAGCACCGCTTGTACACACCATCGGTAAAACGCCTAAGTCCTCGATCGCGTAACCATCGGGGGCATGAAAACGAGACCAAGTTAATGTGATTTCACCATCATTCGGAAGGCGAATGACGGTTTGGACAGTACCTTTACCATAGGTGGATGTGCCGACGATGACACCGCGACCAGTATCTTGAATCGCGGCGGCGACGATTTCAGCCGCAGATGCGGAGCGGCTGTCAACCAACACAGCTATCGGCAGTCCAGCGGTTATATCACCTGCAAAAGCTTGGTAGCGTTGTATTGATTCGGGATGCCGGCCTATGGTCGAAACGATTGCGCCTGTATCCATGAACAGATCGCTGACCGCGACAGCCTGATCGAGAAGTCCGCCGGGGTCTCCTCTGAGATCTAATATCAAAGCTGATACGCTTGGTGCCTGCCGGCGCAGGTTTACGAACTCTGTTTGAACCGTCTTGCTGGTTTGCTGGTTGAAGCTGTGAATCTTGATAACTGCGACGTCGTCTTCGAGTGAGGCTTCCACAGTCTGTGGCACTATCAATGAGCGCGTGATTTCGACCTGCTTAGCCCCGCTTAGTTGGCCCCGGAGTACCGTCAATAAAGATTTTGAGCCGACCGAGCCTCTCAAAAGTCGAAGTATGGTCCAGCTGCGTTTGGTGGCTACAGTCTGCCCGTCGACATGAGTAATTAGGTCGCCAGCTCTCAGCCCCGCTGCGATCGCTGGGGAGCCGGGCTGAACTGCCCGTACTTCCAAGCCAAGGTCGCTGGTCGAGTAGGAAAGTCCGAGTCCGCCGAATCCGTTGCGAACTTCACGATTTGACCGAGCCTGAAGGCGCCCAGCGTAGCGCGAATATGGATCGAAGTTTTCCAGCGCCGTGCTGAAGAACGTCGCGTATATCTCTTCTTCGTTGGCGCGTCGAATGGGGTCTGACTGTCGTCGTGCGCCAATGATCGACCCCTGAAATATATCAAGCCACTCATCGACAGTATTGAGTTGCGGCTTCGTTAGTTCAGAGGTGAGAGTTTCACCGACGTATGTCTGAATACGCCCACCAACCTCTACCACGGTGAAGGTTGGGTCTATGTCACTGAGACCGCGCAGTCCCAATAGAACGAATCTTTCTAAGAAGGGGGATTCAATCGCCTTCGCCTGAATTTGTGTTAGGCCGTAGTTCAAGACCCTTTCTGTAGCGGCAAGGTCGTAACCGTCAATGTTGCTACTTTCACGTGGCCAGTTTGCATCCGTTACCACGCCCGGCGTCGCGCAGGCCGAAAGCAAGCAAAGGAGGGCATAAGCTGGAAGTGACTTGGCGATCATATGATATTGCGAGATGTCTGCGAATACGATCCGGATCAAACTACACTGCTTTGATAATAGGAACCCTTGCCCAGGCAAGCATCACTTAATTTTCTTATGGGCTTGCCGTCCGGAGCCCTTGTTAGCGGTTCGCTTCGATTGAGTTCGCGGATTGCGACCCTTCCTTTGTTTTCCGCCTCTTCCCCCGCGCCTTTGCGTCTTGGGTATCAGCGACGTGTGGTCAACATAATCGAAAGCCAAGCTACCAGTCATAGGATCTGCATCGGTCAGGCGGACGGTGATCGGGTCACCAACGGAAAATACTTGTCCGTTGTTGCGGCCAGCCAATGTGTGGGTGCCTTCGAATACCTCGTAATAGTCATTCGGAAGGCGCTTGATCGGCAGTATTCCGTCTGCGCCACTATCTGTCACAGAGACAAAAAGTCCAAATCGGCTTACGCCGTTTACAACGGCTTCAAACGTTGCGCCGACACTGTCTTCCAGGAACGCAGCGGTGAAACGGTCCACTGTTTCCCTCTCCGCCGCCGCAGAGCGGCGCTCCGTCATAGAAATGTGGTCTGAAATGTCTCGTAGATCAGGAATGGCTTCGGTCTCTATCCCGTCATCTCCGAGCCCTAGTTTACCGATTAGACAGCGGTGAACGATAAGATCCGAATAACGGCGAATGGGAGAGGTGAAGTGAGTATATTGCGGCAGTGCTAATCCAAAGTGACCGAGATTGTCGGGCTCGTATCGCGCCTGAGATTGTGTCCTTAGAATCATCATATTAATCAGGTTGGCTGCCGGATTGTCCTTCGCCACATCCAGAACATGGTTGAAGTCGCGGGCATGAACAGAACTTGGCGGGTTCAGAGGTATATTCATGCTGCCCAAGGCTTTGCGCAGGTCAGCCACCCGTTCGGGGTCGGGGGGCTCATGAACGCGGTACAACCCTGGAGCATGTTTTCGAAGCAAAGTCTGAGCGGCTGCGACATTCGCCAAAATCATGAACTCTTCTATCAGCTCGTGGCTAGGCCAGCGTGGACGCTTCACAACACCGGTCATAAGGCCGTCTGACCCGACAATGATCTTCCGTTCCGGCAAGTCTAGGGCGAGGGCTCCACGTTTGCGCCGCGCCTTCTCCAAGCACCGATAGGCACCGAACAACGGTTCGATCACTGTTTCGATCAATGGTTCGGTTGTGTCATCAGGCGATCCATCGTGCGCGGCTTGCACCTGTTCATAGGTCAATCGTGCTGCGGACTTCATCAGCGCACGATCAAATTTGTGACGTTTCAGCCTTCCCTTTTTGCTGATCCATAAGTGAACGGCCAGGCATGGCCGGTCCTCCTTCGGCCGTAACGAACACCACCCGTTGGAAAGGGCCTCGGGCAGCATTGGAACAACGCGATCCGGAAAGTAGGTTGAATTGCCACGCTCATATGCGACGCGATCCAACGGCGACCCTGCGTGTACGTAGTGAGCGACGTCGGCGATTGCGACAATAAGGTGCCAGCCGCCTACGTTTTCTGAATCCGGATCCGCTTCAGCCCATACTGCGTCATCAAAATCACGCGCATCTTCGCCGTCGATGGTAACAAGTGGCGTTTCTCGTAAGTCGGTTCGTTTGCCAAGCTTTACGGACGTGCACGCTTCAGCTTGTTCAAGTGCGGCGGTGGGCCATTCGTGAGGTATGCCGTGACTGTGAATAGCGATAAGGCTGAGAGCCTTTTCTATTCCGGCGTCATGAATGCGTTCAACAATGTTTCCAATGGCGGCACGCTTGCGGGAGGACTGTTCTACAGCCACCAAGACCAGTTCCCCATGGTTTGCACCTTGCGATTGGGCTTTGGTCACAGTGATGGTTTGGCGTTCGCGCCGGTCAACTGGCTTAACGAGAAGGTTGCCGTTTTCCGTATGTTCGCAAATGCCTAAAATTTGCCTTGGCCCGCCAGGGAGCTTGCGAATAGGGATTGCTTGGTAGGCGCCGTCCTCAATCGGCGTGACTCGGGCAAGAACTCTGTCGCCGATGGCGAGGGCGCTTTGCTTCTCTGTCTTTACATCGATGTAAATAAGGGGTGGGGGCGCCTTTTCTTCCCATCCCGCTGGATGCCCTACAAGATCGCCGTCAGCATCAATGCGGATGGCGTCTAGTATGACGACATTTGGTAAGCGTCCTTTCTCAGAAAATTTCCGGCGACGGCCACGATCAATGGTGCCCTCGTCCTCAAGCTCTCTGAGAAGCGCCTTGAAGGCAGGTCTATCGGCACTCGAAACTTGGAAAGCGCGGACGAGTTCTCGTTTGCCGACCTGGTTTGGAGATCCTTGGATAAAGGAAAGCACGTCCGCCCTGCTCGGCAAACTTCGGGTGCCAGTTCGTGATTTTTTACTAGGCAAAGGTGTTAAGAATCGGACTCAGACGGCGTTTCTGAAGCGTCAAGCGCAGCGGCGTTATCTTCTCCGTCAGCCTTCTTTGCTGATGAATTTTTCTTTGGCGCGGTTTTCTTTTTCGCAGCGACCTTTTTCTTGGTCGAAGCCTTTTTTTTCGTAGTAGTCTTCTTCTTAGTTGCAGTTTTCTTTTTCACGCCGGACTTTGCAGCTTTTGCGGCGAGCAACTCGATTGCTTCTTCGAGGCTGACGGAATCCTTTTCTTTATCGCGAGGCAGCGTTGCTCGCAAAGAACCATGCTGGACATATGGTCCAAATCGTCCGTCCCTTACTGTAACTGCTTTACCGTCCTCTGGGTGATCTCCAAGTGACTTTGCGGCAGCGCCACCGCGGCGTCCTTTCTTGTCCTTGCCTTCAGCAATAACAACAACGGCGCGATTTAGGCCGATTTCAAGAACGTCGTCATCTTGCCCGAGCGATTGATACTTATCGCCGAACTTGAGATAGGGGCCAAAACGTCCGAGCCCGGCGTAAATCATTTCGCCTGATTCCGGATGCGTGCCAACCTCTCGCGGTAATGCAAGCAGTTTAAGGGCGCGTTCAAGATCGACGCTCTCTGGGTCCATCCCTTTCGGGAGAGAAGATCGCTTTGGCTTCGGTGCTTTGGGTTTCTTGGTTTTCTTGCCTTTCGCAGGCTTCTCGTCTTCACCCTTGGATTTGGCTTCGGCCTCTGCCCGGGCTGCTAATACTTCCGCGTCTCCCAACTGCACGTAAAGTCCGTAGGGACCTGCTCGTAACGTCACCATCAAGCCTGTTTCAGGGTCTTCACCGAGTTCCTTTGGCCCGTCAGCGACGGCCGCTGCTGAGTCGTCTCCATTCGCAGACAATTGGCGCGTGTATCGGCAATCGGGATATTTATTGCAGCCGATAAAGCCGCCAAACTTGCCGAACTTCAGAGACAAGCGGCCATCACTGCAGGAAGGGCACTTCCGAAGGTCCGTGCCGTCGCTAGTTTTAGGAAAGAGATGCGGTTCAAGCATCTCGTCGAGTGTATCGATGACCTCGGTGATGCGCAGTTCGCTCGTACCTTCAATGGCCGAGATAAAGTCTCGCCAAAATTCGTTTAAGACTTCCTTCCAGTGAAGGTGGCCACCCGATATCTCATCGAGTTTGTTTTCCAGATCCGCTGTGAACGAATACTCGACGTACTTGGCGAAAAAGCTTTCCAGGAAAGCGGTAACAACACGACCGCGGTCTTCTGGAATGAAGCGGCGGTTGTCCATACGTACATAATTGCGATCCTGTAAGACTTGGATAATCGACGCATACGTCGATGGACGTCCGATGCCAAGTTCCTCCATGGTCTTGACTAACGTCGCTTCAGAGAATCGCGGCGGCGGCTGCGTGAAATGCTGGTCGGGGCGCACATCAGACCGCGTTAACGCATCACCCTCGCTCAATGGTGGAAGAATGCGATCATTGGTGTCTTCATTGTCGTCGTTGTCACTCGATCCTTTGGGGGCATCTGCGTAGACCTTTAAGAACCCCGGAAAACGAATGACCGAGCCAGTTGCCCGCAACTTGATTTGAGTGTCGTCGGAGGAAGACACAACGACGACCTGATCCATGATTGCCGCTTCCATCTGGCTGGCGACGGTACGTTTCCAGATCAATTCGTATAAGCGCAACTGGTCTTTGGTGACGTACGGAGCGACATCCTTGGGACGTCGTGTAACATCTGTCGGCCGGATGGCTTCGTGGGCTTCCTGGGCGTTCTTGGCTTTGGAGGAATAGACGCGAGGCTTGTCCGGTAAGAATTCCTGGCCGAACTCCTGGCCAATGACTGTGCGGACCGCGTTGATGGCTGACCCGTCAATCTGCACGCCATCCGTTCGCATATAAGTAATGAGGCCAATTGTTTCGCCGCCGATGTCGGCGCCTTCATACAGCCTCTGAGCGAGATCCATAGTTTGCCGTGCTCCGAAGTAGAGTCGGCGCGATGCTTCCTGCTGAAGCGTTGATGTCGTGAACGGCGCATAAGGACGACGTTGCTTCTGCTTTTTCTCAACGGTCTCAACTTTGAAGTTTGACCGCTCGATTGCCGCCTTCGCTTCTGATGCGGACTTTTCGTCGGGCAATGCAAATTTGTCGAGCTTGTGGCCTTCAAGATGGGTGAGGTGGGCTGTGAATTTTTGCTCGCTCCCTTTTGCGAGATCGACATCGACTGTCCAATATTCCTGAGCCTCGAATTTCTCAATTTCGAGCTCTCGATCGCAGATCAGGCGCAGCGCGACTGATTGGACGCGACCCGCAGACCGGCTGCCTGGGAGCTTGCGCCAAAGCACCGGAGACAAGTTGAATCCAACGAGGTAATCCAGTGCTCGGCGCGCGAGGTAAGCGTCGACGAGTTCAGTATCCAGCGCCCGAGGTTTTTGCATTGCCTCTAAAACCGCGGCTTTGGTAATCGCGTTAAAGGTAACGCGCTTGACGTCAGTTCCGTTCAAGACCTTTCGGTTATTCAGTTCCTCAAGAACATGCCAGGAAATGGCTTCACCTTCACGATCAGGGTCCGTAGCCAAATAGATCGCGTCTGCGTCCCTTGCGGCATCGATGATCGCTTTAAGGTGTTTTTTTGACTGGGCAGCGACCTCCCAATCCATTGCGAAGTTTTCGTCGGGACGCACGGATCCGTCTTTGGGTGGCAAATCTCGCACATGCCCGTACGACGCCATCACCGTGTATCCGTCACCGAGATACTTGTTAATGGTCTTCGCTTTGGCCGGGGATTCGACGATGACAATGCTATTCATCGATGGTGGCGCCAGTCCATATATCGTTACTTGTTCCGCACTCAGTATGCGCTCACCCCGCTGACGAGCCGCCTTCTATGGCACTTATTTTACTGCCAGGAAGGCGTTCGATCCGCTCCGCCAGTTCCAACTCCAACAGTGCGGCGGCGAGAATGGGGGCAGACACTTGGCACTGTCGCCGCAGTTCGTCAACAGTCACAGAACCTGAGCCAATTTCGCTAAGAATTTGTTGAGTTAGCGCGCTTAGGGTAGAATCATCAATATTTTCAATAACTTGTGGCTCTGCTCGCGGCCTTTGGCGGAGCTCAGTGTAATTTTGCGCCTCATTGGATAGTTCGTCCAAGATATCGTCAACGTTGCGGACCAACACGGCTCCGTCGCGAATCAGATTGTTCGGGCCTTGAGCCCGTGGATCTAACGGTGATCCTGGGACGGCGAAGACCTCTCGGCCTTGATCAAGGGCAAAACGGGCGGTGATTAATGATCCAGACTTTGGGGTGCCTTCGACGACGACAACACCCAAGGCCGCACCAGAGATAATTCTATTTCGTCTGGGAAAATGCTGTGCTTGAGGTTCGGTTCCCAGTGGCATCTCGGAGACGATGGCACCTGACTCGCTGATGCGGGCGTGTAGCTCCGCGTTCTCTCTGGGATAAATGTGATTAACGCCGCCGGCCATAACTGCGACAGTTGAAAAATCGACGGCGGCCTCATGCGCGGCTGTTTCTATTCCACGCGCCAGACCGGACCATACTGTGTATCCAGCTTGCGCTAATTCGCTCGCTAAAATACCCGCGAGCTTGCGTCCATTGTGCGAGGCGTTACGCGCTCCAACCACACCGACGGCCGGTTTGGTTAGGTGAGAGGGATCTCCCAACACGGTCAGAAATGGCGGTGCATCCGAAATTTCGGCCAGCCATTCCGGATAGTTGGAATCATCAATGCCAATCAAGTGCGCTCCCAGCTTGTCTAGCTGGCGCACTTCGTCCTCAATCAGTTCTACCTAGGCGGCGACATACCGCCGTCTGCTAGACCGTCTCGACTGAAGATCTGGTAGCGCGTGCAAAGCCTGGGTCGCGGACCCGAATTTGGCGAGTAAACCTTGGTAAATCACCGGTCCAATGCCCTTAGAGCGGATGAGGCGTAGCGCGCTAAGCGTTTCCTCGTCCAAGGTCCGGCGCGGCATAAGTTCTATGGGTCCCCGATCTGAGGCTCTTCGCCTTTGATGAGTCGGCTGATGTTAGCGCCGTGCCGAACCCAGCCCAGTACGGCAAGAGCGAGGAACATAAGGGCCGGATTATTCATCCCCAACAGGAGCGCGAACAGGGGAGCCATCGCAAGGGCTATTAACGCGGCGAGGGACGAATAGCGAAAAATGATTGCCATTGCGATCCAAGTTACGCAGGCCATGGCGCCGACGATGGGAACAGAGCCAAGCATCATTCCTAAGGTAGTCGCAACGCCTTTACCCCCTCGGAACTTTAGCCACACCGGGAAATTGTGCCCTAGCACGGCGCCTGCACCTGCGACCAACCCCCCGATCTCTGCCGCCTGCGGAATTGCCATCGTAGCGCCAAGCAAAACCGCGGCAGCGCCTTTACCCCCATCGAGAAGCAAAGTAGTGGCTGCCAATCCTTTGCGCCCTGTACGCAAAACATTTGTCGCGCCGATATTACCGGATCCGATCTTACGGATATCGCCTGCACCGAAGGTCTTGGTCAGGATCATACCGAACGGAATAGACCCCAATAGGTAGCCTCCAAGGACGATGAGGGCGAAGGAGATAGAGCCTGGATCAAGCTGCGCGAGCATGCGCACCCTTTTCAAATACGGTCCGACCGTCGATTACGGTCCTATGAACCTTGCCTTGAACCAATCTACCATCGAATGGCGTATTCTTTGACTTCGATAGAAAGCTGTCACCATCGACTTTCCACGCAGAGTCAGGGTCAAATAAAACCAAATCGGCTGGGCCTCCCACTTCAAGAGTGCCGGCAGTCAGTCCAAAAAGTTTCGCCGGTCCGTGGGTCACTTTGCCGATGGCTTCCAATAGTTGGAGGTCCTGGTTATGCACCAAGTCCAAGGTCACCGCCAGAAGCGTTTCCAAGCCCGACCCACCAAAGGCTGCTTGAGCAAATGGAAGGCGCTTACTTTCCTCGTCCTGCGGTGCATGATCACTCGCAATCACATCAATTACGCCCGACTTCAACCCAGCCACGATTGCGCGCCGGTCGCTCTCATTGCGTAGCGGCGGAGACAGCTTCGCAAAGGTGCGATAGTCCCCAACGGACAACTCATTAAGAGCAAAATAGAAGGGAGCAGTATCGCATGTTACCTGCAACCCCTTGTCTTTTGCCCGGGCGATGATTTCGACAGACTCAGCGGTCGAAATGTGCGCGGCGTGATAGCGCGCACCCGTCATCTCGACTAAGCGCATGTCGCGTTCAAGCATAATGATCTCGGCTTCGCGCGGAACGCTCGACAATCCAAGCCGTGTCGCCATCTCACCCGCGTTCATAGCGCCGCCACCGGCAAGCGACGGGTCTTCCGGATGCTGGACAACGATGAATCCGAACGTCGCGGCATAAGAGAGAACTCGTCGCATGACCTGGGAGTCAGCGATCGCGTTCGTTCCGTCGGTAAACGCGATCGCTCCGGCTTCGGCAAGGAGGCCAAGTTCCGCAAGCTCTTTTCCCTGCAGGCCTTTCGTCGCAGCGCCATACGCAAAAACTTTGGTTAGCGCCAATTTTCTCGCTCGCCGTGCCACAAATTCGAGAGTCGCCTGGTCATCCAAGACCGGCTGGGTGTTGGGTAAGCATGCCATTGTTGTGACGCCGCCAGATACTGCGGCTTCAGCTCCAGTGCGCAAAGACTCTTTATGTTCCTCGCCCGGTTCGCGAAGTTGTACGCGGATATCGACAAGTCCAGGCGCGAGACACAAGCCCCTGGCATCCACGACCTGAATATCTTCTGCTGAAGCAGCGCCGATCAAATTATCACCGATGGCTGCGATCTTCTCGCCTTCGACGATGAGGTCGCCGACGATGTCCAAACCGGTTGCAGGGTCAAGCAGGCGAGCGCCGGCGTAGGCTATTTTTGCGTGCTGGATCGCGCTCATTGTGCTGCTTCCACGGTGTTTGTATCGTCCGCGAGGTTGTTGGCGAGAAGGTGAAGTACGGCCATCCGAACAGCAACGCCTAGCTCGACTTGTTCTCGAATCGCGCTGCGCTCAACATCGTCAGCGACATCGGAGTCAATTTCTACGCCGCGGTTCATCGGCCCGGGGTGCATGATGAGGGCATCTGGTTTAGCCAGCGCCAACTTTTCTCGATCCAATCCGAAAAATCGAAAATATTCGCGTACGGACGGAATATAGCTTCCGCTCATACGTTCGTTTTGGACTCTCAGCATCATCACGATATCGCAGTCTTTGATGCCCTCTCGCATGTCTGAATACGGCTTGACGCCAAGTCTTTCTATCTGGCCTGGGATCAGCGTACGCGGCGCTATCACGCGCACTTCTGCGCCAAGCGTCAGGAGTAAGTAGATGTTCGAACGGGCCACCCTGCTATGAGAGACATCGCCGCATATCGCGATTTTTTGTCCCTCGATTTTGCCGCGCCGGCGTCGAATGGTCAGAGCATCCAGCAAGGCTTGAGTCGGGTGTTCGTGGCTGCCATCCCCGCCATTAACGACGGCGCAATTGACCTTCTCGGAGAGGAGTTTCACTGCGCCTGATTGGGGGTGTCTGACAACGAGGACGTCCGGGTGCATGGCATTCAAGGTCACGGCCGTGTCGATCAGTGTTTCACCCTTAGAAACCGAACTGGCTTCGACCTGCATATTAACTACATTTGCCCCCAGACGGAGGGCGGCGAGCTCGAACGATGTCCGCGTTCGGGTTGAATTCTCGAAAAACAGGTTCACCACCGTTTTGCCACTGAGGCGTTCGGACACCTGCTCAGCATTGCGGTTTATCGCGACATAGGGGTCGGACAAATCCAATAAGTGATTGATTTCTAAGGGGGAAAGCCCTTCGATCCCGAGCAGATTGTGGTGCGGGAAGACGGGGTCACGCATGAGCGCGGACTATAGGCGACGGGACGGTGGCGGACAAGGGAAGTTATGACGTTTGGTAGAGGTTTATTGCCGGATAGCCTCGAGAGCGCCTTGTAGGATAAACGCGGCGGCGGCTCGATCGACTGTTTTTGCCCGTTTTCTGCGGCTCAAGTCGGCCTCCTGAATCATCATCCGCTCAACCGCGACCGTCGATAGGCGCTCATCCCAAAAGGCGACGGGGATCGAATGGATCGCCTGGAAGTTGTCGACAAACGTGCGAACGGACTGGGCTTGCCGGCCCTCAGTTCCGTTCATTTCGACAGGCAGGCCGACGCAGAGCGCACCAACATTATTGTCTAGGATCAAACGCCACAGAGAGTCTGCGTCTTTGGTAAATTTGGTGCGCTGGATAACGGTTAGAGGAGACGCGATTATGAGCGCCCTATCCGAAATAGCAATTCCTATGGTTTTTGAGCCCACGTCTAGTCCCAGCAGGCATTCACCAGGTTTCAGATGGTCCTTGAGGGCCGCAGGCTTGCAGATGGTCATAGCCGATGATACATCATCGCCGCCCTTGTATTCCGCCATTTTTCGCTAATCCCGAGGTCGCGCGACCGCAGCCTCGCCGAAGGGAGACCAATAACCGATGTCGCTCGACGATGCCACTGTCCGTAGAATCGCGGTTCTTGCGCGAATTAATGTCCCCAATGAGGACCTGGCCCCACTGGCCAAGGAACTTAGCGGAATTTTGGACTGGATTGAGCAGCTTCAAGATGTAGATACGGATGTGGTGGAACCGATGACCGGTGGAACCGACCGAGTCTTGAAGTGGCGAGAAGACAAAGTTTCGGACGGTGGCTACGCAGAACGCATTCTTGCAAACGCGCCTGAACCCCATGAAGGATTTTTTGGCGTGCCTAAGGTGGTTGAGTAATGGCGGACCTGACACACCTTACTCTTGCGCAGGCTCAAGCCGGTCTCGGCAAAGGCGAATTTAGTGCTGTCGAACTAACCCAGGCCCATTTAAAGGCCATGGAGTCCCATCGGGACCTGAACGCTTACATCACTGAAGTCCCCGAACTTGCAATCGAGCGTGCCAAAGAGGCAGATCATAACCTCGCTCACGGAACAGCTGGTGTGCTCGAAGGGCTGCCATTGGCGATTAAGGATCTTTTCTGCACAGAGGGCGTCCTAACCACCGCGGCCTCCCACATTCTTGATGGATTTACACCGCCGTACGAAAGCACTGTCACGGCAAAACTAAAGGAAGCTGGGGCCGTTATGGTCGGAAAGACCAATTTGGACGAATTCGCGATGGGTTCGTCCAATGAAACCAGCTTCTATGGTCCTGCTATCAATCCATGGAAAAAGAAAAACGATCCACGTCCCCTAGTGCCAGGCGGGTCGTCAGGAGGCTCTGCTGCTGCAGTGGCAGCTTATACATGCCTTGGTGCAACGGGAACCGATACGGGCGGATCTATAAGACAGCCCGCATCCTTTTGCGGAATTGTGGGCATGAAACCGACGTACGGCCGATGCTCACGGTGGGGCATTGTTGCGTTTGCCAGTTCACTGGACCAGGCGGGGCCAATGACGCGGACGGTGCGCGACTCAGCAATCTTGCTCTCTGTTATGGCCGGGTTTGACCCCAAAGACTCAACCTCGGCGGACATTGAAGTTCCAGATTTCGAAGCGGCCATGACCGGCGACGTCAAGGGTCTCAAAATTGGCATCCCGGCGGAATACCGTCCTGATAATCTGAATGAGGATATTTCAAAACTTTGGGATCAAGGCATCGATTGGCTCAAATCCGCTGGCGCTGAAATCGTCGATATCTCACTGCCTCACACGAAATATGCATTGCCGACCTACTACATTGTCGCGCCTGCTGAGGCCTCATCCAATCTCGCGCGTTACGACGGGATTCGCTTCGGTTTGCGTGTTGACGGTGAGTCTCTGGACGATCTTTACAGCAAGACCCGTGCACAAGGATTTGGCGAAGAGGTTAAACGTCGAATCATGATTGGCACGTACGCGCTGTCCGCCGGATATTATGATGCGTACTATTTGAAAGCCCAGAAAGTCCGACAGTTGATCTATCAAGATTTCGTTTCTGCTTTTGAATCGGTTGACGCGATCCTAACACCTTCGACGCCGTCGCCGGCATTCGCGGTTGGCGCTGAAACCGATCCCGTCTCAATGTATTTGAACGACGTATTTACTGTTCCCGCTTCGCTTGCCGGATTGCCCGGAATATCTGTGCCAGCTGGCTTGTCTGGCGATGGCCTACCATTGGGTCTCCAGCTTCTCGCTAAGAGGTGGGATGAAGAAACATTGTTCCGCGTTGCAGGCGTGCTCGAGGAAGCTGCTGCGTTTAGCGCTCATCCTTTTAGACAGGGAGGTTAAGCATGACTTTTCTGATAAAAGGGGAAACAGCGGATTGGGAGGTCGTGATTGGCCTTGAAGTGCATGCCCAGGTTATCTCTAAGGCAAAACTTTTTTCCGGTGCTCCGACGGCATTCGGTGCGGATCCAAACTCACAAGTATCGTACATCGATGCAGGCATGCCCGGCATGTTACCGGTGATCAACGCTCAATGTGTCGAGCAAGCTGTCAGGACCGGTCTTGGGCTGAAAGCGAAGATCAATCCGCGTAGCGTGTTCGCCCGGAAAAACTATTTCTATGCCGATCTTCCCCAAGGCTACCAGATCAGCCAGTACGAGTTGCCTGTCGTGGGTGAGGGGACCATCATACTGGACCTGCCCGACGGCGAAACTCGAGAGGTTGGAATTGAGCGGCTCCATCTGGAGCAGGACGCGGGTAAATCAATTCACGATCTCCATCCATCCAAGTCATTCATCGACTTAAACCGCTCAGGAGTTGCGTTGATGGAAATTGTGTCCAAGCCAGACATGAGATCGCCCGATGAAGCTGGCGCCTATCTCCGCAAATTACGGTCCATTGTGAGATATCTTGGAACCTGCGACGGAAATATGGATGAGGGGTCGATGCGCTGCGATGCCAACGTGTCTGTGCGCCCAGTCGGTTCCAAAGAGCTTCGTACCCGGTGCGAGATCAAGAACGTCAATTCCGTGCGCTTTGTTATGCAGGCGATCGAGCATGAGGCGCGTCGGCATGTCGACGTCTATGAATCCGGCGGCGTGATCGATCAGGAAACGCGTCTGTATGACCCTGGCAAGGGGGAAACCAGGCAGATGCGTTCGAAAGAATTCGCGCACGATTATCGGTATTTTCCGGATCCAGACCTGTTGCCTCTTGAATTCGATGATGCCTACATCGAAAAGATCAGGGACTCTCTGCCAGAACTACCTGATGAGAAAAAAGATCGCTTTATGGCTGAGCATGGGCTGACCGCCTATGACGCTGGCGTGCTCGTTGCTGAAAAAGAGACGGCTGCCTATTTCGAAAAGGTCGCGAAGGGACGAGATGCAAAAGCGGCCGCGAATTGGGTGATAACGAATTTGTTCGGGGCGCTTAACAAGAAGGGTATAAGTGTTTCCGATAGTCCTGTCTCCGCTGACAACCTTGGCAAACTCATAGACCTCATTTCCGACGGTACGATTTCCGGCAGGCTGGCCAAAGATGTTTTCGAAGTCATGGTTGAGGAAGGAAAGGACCCGGAAGCCATCGTTGAGGAGAAGGGGCTCAGGCAAATAACCGATACGGGCCCAATCGAGACTGCGATCGAGCAAGTCATGGCGGAAAATCCGGATAAAGTCGCCGAGTACCGCAGCGGCAAGGACAAGTTGATTGGCTGGTTCGTCGGTCAGGTCATGAAACAGACGGGCGGCAAGGCCAATCCAGGCGTCGTGAACGAACTGTTGCGCAAAAAACTCGCGCCCTAACATCTGGTTATCGGCGAAGTTTCCTATGGCGCTGATCGAAATAGAATCGTTAACCGATACTCAGGCGAGGGGACTAGAGCTAATTTATGTTGATCCGCTCGGTTGCTCACCGAGAAGCGCACTTCCCGATCGCCATAGTCTCGTACTTACACACATCCCACGAACAGGCGGTGTGACACTTGACGCGATACTCTTCGCTGTCGCTGCCGCTCAAAATAAATCTTGGATAAGACTCCAGGGCGATGCGTATGCCCAATACTGGGGTGGTGAAAAAAAGCATGTACTGGAGTCTGTGCAAGCAAGTGCGGAACCGCTGAACTCGGCAGCGTATATTTCTGGTCACATGCCTTACGGTATTCATAGGCAGGTAGACAACGTCTGTATCTACGCTACGGTGTTGCGTGATCCCGTTCATCGCAGCTGGTCTCAAGTCCGAAGAATTGCCAGAGACGATCCTTCGATTGCGGATCTGAGCGTTGGCGACATTCTCGAGCGAGGGTACATCGTCGACAATCAGCAAGTCCGAATGATCTCGGGTTGCACCGATGCTACCGTGATCTGCGATGAAGATATGTTGTGTGCGGCGACAAAAATATTGGAAGACTCGTACGACTTAGTTGGCACGATGGACGCGCTTAATAGATTTGTTTGCGTGTTAGCGGCCGGATTGGGCTGGCCGCAATTGTTGTTCCGGCGGCGAAACGCATCACAAAAACTTGAAACACAGCCTACCGGAAAAGACGCGAATCTTTTATTGAAGCATTCGGCTTATGACGAAAAATTGTATCGCCGAGCGGTGGAGATTCGCAGAGATAAGGAGAATGAGTTTCTCGTGAAGTATCCGGATCATGAAAGAGATGTGGCGCGCGAGCCCGGTTCCGCGGTGTTGTTTTCAATCGAGCCGTATTCGATTGGGGGAAAGCCCATTGGTCTGCTGCCAATCGAGCACCTGGATGAGGTGCTTGGATTGCTGCGCCGGCACGATGTGTCCATTCAGAAAGTTCAATTATGAGTCGCGATATCCGACCTCAAATCTGGAGGAGAGGGTCATTCGTCCTAACGCTCACATTCGGTTTGGCGGGAGCGGCGATCTGGATTGCGTATGATGCTCTAACGGCACCAAGGTGGATGCGCGCCTTCGCGGAAGAACTTGCGATGCGCGCGACAGTGGTGTCAACGTCAACGCCGACCACCGCGTTTTCAACCATGAAAGGGCGGGCCGATCCAGATTCGCCATACATTTGCTTCGGCAATATCACCGATTTTAAATGGGACCGTGTTTATTTTATTCCGTCAGGCGGGCCGGTTCCGAAAGAACTCGCTAGCATGCACTGGAAAACCAGTGATGTTACCGAGATTGACGAAAGATTGGCGAGAGATGACAGGTATCAATTGATCGTATTCACGAACGGAGAGCAGGTGTCGCAGGTTGGATATTACTTCACGATTTGGGGAGATATTTCGGCTCTAGGTCAAACACAGGGTTTTGACCCTGAGTCCGCAGTATTTGTCGCGGAAAGCGATGGAGAAACATATACAGTATTGCCGGTAGATGGTTCGGCGCGCGCACTTTGCCCGGTCGATCAGTAATTTCGGAGGAGTCGCATGATTGATCTATATACGTTCCCGACACCAAATGGGTGGAAAGTATCGATCATGCTGGAAGAGGTTGCGTTGCCGTACAATGTGCACGTCGTTCATATTGGGAATGACGAACAGTTTGCCTCTGACTTTCTAAAGATTAGCCCAAACAATAAGATCCCGGCGATCGTTGATTCGGAGGGGCCGAGGGGAAAACCCATCTCAGTGTTCGAATCTGGGGCGATCCTTATTTATTTGGCCCGTAAGACGGGAAGTGTCCTGTTGCCAGATGATCCGCGCCAATTCACTGCTGTGACCGAATGGTTGATGTTTCAAATGGCGAGTATCGGACCTATGTTTGGTCAGATGGGGCATTTCGTTCGGTTCGCTAAGGAAGATATTCCCTACGGTAAAAAGCGTTACACGGACGAGAGTCGGCGAATCCTAGGAGTAATGGACAAGCGCTTGGGCGATGTCGATTACTTGGCAGGAGAGTATTCGATAGCCGATATCGCTAGTTTCGGCTGGACTCGTTCTGCGGAGAGTATGTTTGCAGGTCTTACCGAATGGCCTAACGTAGAACGATGGTTTCGCATCGTGGGAGAAAGACCCGCAGTGCAGCGTGGACTCAAGGTACCGTGTCTTGAGTAGTTAAGCCGGTAATTTCGGCTCCGCTGCGAATCAAGAGCCAAACGTCTTGATCCAATCCCGTTGAGCGCTTTGACGTGCCTGCGAGGGCGTATCCATTGGGGCGGCGAGGTGCAATGGCAAGCGCCTGGACCTCAGCATCTTCTGCGTGTCTGTTCGCGAACAAGATTCGACCGTCGGAACTGAAATTAACAACCAATCCTGCTTGGCCGGTGGTGTCTGATATCGTTGCAGAGACGAGATAAGTACCGTCGGCGGACATCGTCAAATCGGACGCCAATGCCGTTAGCCCCGCGCCTATCGTTTGGCGCCAACGTGTCTCGGTATCGTCGCCGAATTCTCCGATAACGAATTGTCGGCCCCCGCCGGTCTTTGCGTTGACAGTTGCCGCGAACACTCCTCTTGAGGCTGGAGGTATGGCGACTCGTGTCCCCCGTCAGCACCAATGGGACAGATTGGGGTGATTGCGTAAGGGAGTAA
>JAYQVH010000032.1:0-21205 GCA_038148375.1 Rhodospirillaceae bacterium
TGTTGCAATGCGGCTTGTTACGCTGAAACTTCTCCTTAGACATGGCTTAACCCTTCACTTCCGGCGGCCACGCAGCGCGGCCCAGAATGCTCTCTCTTCCGGACACCATTGTCCGGAGCGGAGGATTTGGAGCGGGTGGACGGGATCGAACCGACATAACCAGCTTGGAAGGCTGGGGCTCTACCATTGAGCTACACCCGCGGTGTTTGCGTGCTGCTGCCGCGACAGGTATCCAGGATCGGGATGGTGGAGGGGGTAGGATTCGAACCTACGTACGCTACGCGGCCAGATTTACAGTCTGGTGCCTTTAACCACTCGGCCACCCCTCCAAATCCCAGAGCCAGCCTAGGCTGCAGGGGCCCCGACGTATGAAGTTTGCTGTGCCTTGTCAACTTTAAACGTCAACTTTAAACCGCCGCTAACTCTTGACCTTCCGCGGGTTTTGGCCGATGCGGGCGCCATGGCACGAAAACATCGGCATAAGGGCGGCGCTAAGACGTCCGTCAGCGCAAATCCGAACCGGCAGCGTAACTCTGCGGGCCCGCGGCGCGGGCGTCCGGCAAACCCAGCCGCTGGATCGCGCGAACTCTGGCTCTTCGGCACTCACGCCGTCGAGGCGGCCCTGCGCAACCCCAAACGCAACGTTAAACGGCTCCTCGCAACACCGGAAGCCGCGCAGCGCCTTGAAGCGAAGGGCATAGGTCAACCCGCGCTGTCTTTGCTCGAGCCGGCGGACCGCAGCGCAATCGAATTGATAGTGGGCGAAGAGGCCGTGCATCAAGGGGTCGCCGCCCATGTTGCTACCCTTCCCGATCTCGAAATCGAAGACGCTTTGGGATCGCTTGGAGATCGGGAGACGGTTCTTCTGGTCGCGCTCGACCACGTCACCGACCCGCATAATGTCGGCGCCATTATGCGCTCCGCGGCCGCCTTCGGCGCCGCAGCCTTGATTGTGACCAAACATAATGCGCCGGACGAAACCGGAGTACTGGCCAAATCCGCCTCTGGCGCACTTGAACACGTCGCGCTGGTGCGCGCCACAAACCTCAGCAGAGCGATCGAAACCTGTCAGCAGAATGGATTCTGGGTCGTCGGTCTGGATGCCCACGGCGAGTCAGATATCGACGATCTGGACCTGCCGGACCGATGCGTTCTGGTTTTGGGGGCCGAAGGCGAAGGCGTTCGTCCTGGCGTTCAGAAGGTCTGCGATTTCATGGCCCGGTTGCCAATGGCCGGCACGATGGAGAGCCTCAACGTATCCAATGCCGGCGCCATCGCCCTGTTTGAGTGGCATCGGCAGAAACGGGCCAAAAAAGGCTAAGACTTTGCTTGCCCTTTAGCACCCGCGGACATAATGTCGCGCGCGTTTCGCCGGCCAGCCTTGAAGCCGCGCGCCTCAAGCCGGAATAGCTCAGCTGGTAGAGCACCTGATTGTCCCCCGTCAGCACCAATGGGACAGATTGGGGTGATTGCGTAAGGGAGTAATTTTGGCTCATCGTCACCATTGAGGAGTGACCGATGAGAGACAGAAACGAACGTCACCAGGATGCCGCCGAGCGGACGGGGGACACGTAACTAGAGTGCATCCTTCAGCTTCGCGAATGACGGCAAAAGGTGGCGGGTCTCCGAATTGATCTATTTCCGCATATTCGACTGTGCAAAAGAAATAGGGGTCCGGATCAAGGTTCGATAAGAGGACGGTGAGATCCGACTCAGTTGCGGCCATCGATCACTTTTTCTCGCACATACAACAACAAGGGCAGATTACCGCAAATTTCAATTGCACAATACTTTCAAAGCTCGTAGCTGACACCAACACGAATTTGATGACGATCATAAGAATTAAAGTCGATCGAACTGTTATTGTGGACGAATGAGTATCCAACGAAAGGCGCGAGCCTGCTATTTGCAATAAGCGGACCCTTTATTTCCGCTGAGAAGGACACTCGCCAATCTTGGCGCTTCGACACGAAAGCCGGTTGAACACCTTCAAAGTCGCGCAATGCGATTTCCGGCCGAACGGTCATCCGGGTTCCGTTATCCCACCGATAGGCGTATCCGGCGCCGAGACGGTAGACTGAATTCCGCAGGGGTCTACTCGTCGCGTCTTCGTGAGCAAAACCCGCATAAACATAAACGGCCAGCGCAGGCGTGAGCGTCTTGACCAAACGGCCGGTTAAGGAAGTTACCGTGCCGTCGCGACCAGTATTTGTGTCGTAATCGACGTCCTGAACGGAAAGAACGGCTGACATCTGCATAGTCGGCGACAGGCGAAAATCCAATAGGGTCTGGGCGCCCCAGGCTGTGCTGAGTCCGGCGCCGCCAAACCAGCGTCGGTATACGGTGGGGCCTGCAGACACTGTAATGTTAGACGCAACACGGCTAACAGTGAGTTGCGCCGTGACGAGGCTGTCGTCAAATGCTCTTTGCTCAACGTCAGTATGGCTGAAACCAGCAACCGCGCGCAGGTCCCACACGTCTGAAAGCGACCAACGGTAAGTACCGGTTGCGGCAACGTTAGCGCCCCACGCTTCAGATTCACGGGCGTCTGGGGATAGGGTGAACGGCAAACCGAAGAGAGTCACGGTGTCCTGGTCAGGTCCGGCGGATGCGTTAGAGTCATAAAGCGCACTTGTGACAGCCTGGAAGGTCCATGGCTGACGTTGCCGGATCGCGTTTATGTAGCGATCAACGTAGGACGACAGACCATCTGACAGATCTTCGCGGCGGAGTTCCGCAAACGCGCTGTTCGCTTGATCAATCTCGCCCATAGCCAACAACAGGCGCGCCCGTTCAACGCGAATGCGAATGAACTTAGGGTCGGATACCAACAGCCGGTCATAGATGGCGAGCGCGTCGTTGAAGCGGCCTTGACGGATGGCGATTTGCGCCGCCAAGAAGGCTTCCTGTCCTGGGTCCGGCGTCTTGCCGGCAATTTGTGCCAAGACAGCTTCAGCTTCGTCCACTCGATTGCTTACAAGGAGTTGAGCGATAATCGAAAGTGCCGTAGCGGGAGACACTTCCAGAGTTTCGCGCTCCTCAAACGCCGATGGCGGCTGTTGAGCGACCGTCTCCGTTCCAGAGACCGGATAAAGCGCCGCGGCAACGAGAAACGCCCCACGGGCCAGTTTCAGCCAATAGGGCGCTCTCATAACGTCAACAATTGTGTCGTAAGCGCGGATTACTCGGCGCTGGCGGAAAACCCGCCGATGGCTTGTTCTCCGTTGCCGGCGAGCGACCAGATACCCGTCGCTCCTTCAGTGCCGTTGATCATGCCTGCGACTGAGCCGCTCAGCAGACCATCTTCAGATGCCGCGCTGCCGGCAAACAGTGACGTGTCGTCGACAAAAGAACCTGACGAACTGAAATCACGCCAAGGAGCGGTTCCGAGCGCGACACTGATGCCGTCGGTAACGATTGTTTCACGGGTCATATTCGTGAATGCGCTGTCCACCTTCCCTGCACCGAAGTCGACATCGATAGCAACATCACCCTGGACGTCGAAACCGCCCTCAGAGTTGATCAGGGTCCCTGCCGCTGTACCGGCGAATGAGGCCGTTCCGGTTGCCGGCAGCTCGGAAATTTCGCCTTCAATGTCTGAAGCGCTTTCGGTAACGGAGTCGAGAGAAGCGCCGAAAGCGGAGTAAGCAACGATATTGAGAAGATCGCTTTGACTGGTCGGGATATCCAGGGAAAGTTCCGTCACAGCTGAGGCAGCAACAGAAATGATCAACCCGTCCTCACCGGTCGTCTGCTGAGACTCAAAGGAACCGGTCTGTTCAGGGATAGACGACGCCGGAAAAATGACGATTGGCGTCTCGTACTGCCCAACTTGGGCAGCGGATGTCGGAAAGTTGGAGGTCTGTGCGTCAACTGCAGAAGAAAACGCGACGGCTGCAACGGTTGCGCCTAGGATAGTTTTCGTAACCATGACTCTAAGTCCTCGTATCTCGTTTCGCGGAAGCCGCATATGGTTGAGACGAAGGGAGGCTTCCGTTGCCCATCTTGTCCGCCTCATCGTTGTGTCAGGGCAGTTACGGAACGAGATTCCCGTTGGTTCACATCGAACCACTTTTTTTCGATAACGTTTTTGTGAGAAACGCCGCAAAGAATTTAGTGCTTTTGATAAGTGGGGCTTATTTTTGAGGTCAGGCATACCGAGACACAGGGTCGGTATGATATCCCGAGTAATGAACTCTGAATCGGAATAGGGATTTGTGGAATGAAAGTTAGCCAAATGGTGCGCGCTGCGCTTCAAGTATCGGATCTCGATAAGTCGCGTGCGTTTTACAGCCAGGTCCTCGGCCTATCTGAGGTTTATACGGAAGGCACGGCGCAAGGAGGCAATATGCACGAATTGATCGGCATGCCCGACGGCGTAACCACTCGCGTCTGCGTCCTTAAACAACCCGATTATCCCGCGTACGGAATGGTTGGACTCTTCGAAGTCACGAATCCGGCACCGCCGAAAATAGAGCGACCGAGTACTGGGTCGAATATCGGTGAATTATGTATGGTTTTTTACTGCAGCGACCTCGATGAGGCCGTCCGCAAGGCTCAGAGCCATACACATTCAGTGATTTGCGAGCCGGTCCGGCTGCGCGTACGCGGACACGTCAAACAGCGTGAGATGGCAATGCGTGGTCCGGATGGGGAAAAGATCAATTTGATCGAATGGGACCCGGACAAAGCTCTTACGGGTGATCGGCCCGAGAAATGGAAAGGGGAGCCGGAATAGTTGGCTCCCCTGACCCCAATAACTATCGGGTTAGACTAAAAAACGTATGAGACCCGGCCAATAACGGCATTGTCTTTCCCGTCGGAGTTATCGATCGACCCCTGATAGCTCACGGACAGACCGAAACGCTCGCCGACCAAACCAAGGCCGGCATTGGCCGTAATGCGATCATCGGTGGCTGCGCCACGGCCGATGGTCACAATTTGCCCGGTCGACGTCTGGACGGACGATCCGTAGCTGAGCTTGTCGAGTTCTTTTTCGTAAGCAACACGCAACAGGGGTACAACCCGAAGACCTTCCCGCGAATACGTTCCGCCGAATTCCAGCCCGACCTGCCCAACCAGACCGCTGGTCCGCTGATCAAGAACGGTGAGGTTCAGCATCGCCGCACCGTTTTCCTGGTATGCGCTCACGTCGCTCGACACAAACCGCACCCCGGCGAAAGGCGCAGCACGGAAACCACCGGCCTCGATGGACCACCCAGCCTCAAAGTTGACCATCCCGCTCGTGCCGCTGGTGTCGCCAACCGCCTCCGGACGTGGTGTAAAGAAGGTGTTACGGACGGTATCGTAGTCCTCGGAGCTTAGCGCGGCCGTCAAGTCGAGGAACATTCCACTTTCGCCGCTAAAGCCCACATACGCGGACCCTGTCAGGGTATCGACGTCAATGACTCCGCCGCCAATCTGTTCGATTTCTCCACTACCGATGGATGCAGATGCACCAACCACCCAGCCTGAACCGACGACCTTGTCGGCACCGATGGTCACGAGGTTCAGGTCATAATCAAAGCCTTCCAAGCTCGCGCGGTCATCACGATCGCCTGAACCGGACCGGTAGGAGACATATACATTGGCGGGCGCATTTGAACCGTTGCTTGTCGAGCGCACAGCCATGAGGCGCTGCTCCACAGTCTGCCGTTGGGCGTCCAAAACGATAGGCCCAAAGTACGACGTCGCAGCGACAACCCTTGGCTGGTTGAACATGGCCAGGGTCGCCTGCGCAAATTCAGCGACGACGCTGTGTGCTGCCCGTGTCGGATGAATGGCGTCCCAGAACAAGGTCGCGTCGGCAACGGCGTCCGTCGGACACGCTCCGGTCGGCTGCGCCAACCCGTTGAGACACGGAATGGTAACGTTGGCGAACCCATAAATATCGGGATTGGCGATCACGTCATCGAACAGACCTTCGATGTCCATGATGAAAATATTTACGCCCAACGACTGTTCGAGACCGATCAGAGTGGTGTGAAGATTGGTGTTATAGAATGACGCCAGCGCGTTAAGACTGTCAGCCAAGCCCGTCGACGCGCCCCCAGGTGACAGACCAAACTTCGGCAAATTCGGAATTAGAAAGTTTTGAGCACCGAAGGCGTTGAGCGTTCCTATTGCAGTACCGATATTGGTAATCACTGTGCTCGTGAGCACAGACGGCGGCGTTGTCGCTGCGTTGCGCAGGAAATCGTTGTTACCTGCCCAAATGATCGTGAGCGCGTTGTTGGGTACCGTGCCACCGCCGCCGATGAAGCCGTTGACTTGATTCAGGACATCAATCGGGGCACCGGTCCCGGTTTCCGCGCCGGCAATGGCGAAGTTCGTTGCCTGCACATATGGGAAACCCAGCGAAGGTGCCAAACTCTCAACCCATACCGGACCATTTGATACGCGGCCGTTGAAATAGGGTGGACTCGGAGGGCTGGCGCCGCCGGTCAAGGCAAACAGGTTACCTGAGTCCGACAAGCTGTCTCCGAATACGTATAGCCCAGCATACTCCTGGGCGCGGGCCTGAGGTGTAAGTGCGACAAGCGTCAAAGCCGCAATCGCGAATGCGGCCGCTCTTATATGGGTCATCCTGAATCACCCTCTCCAATGCTGCGGCTCCAGGGTCGAAGCCGCACGTTTTAAGTGACTGCCATACAACAGTAAATCACAGATTGCCGCGATTGAAAATTCCCATTCGCCACCGATCATGATGTGAAAAAGGCAAAGAAAGTGCGGCAGAGACGCATTTATCGGGGTAGGTTTGTCCGGTTTGGGGACAGGGGAAAGAAAATGCCGAAACTCTCATTTCTGTTCATCGCGATGGCGGTTGTCGCATGGCTCCCGCATTTACCCGCGGCGGCGGACCCGTCAGACGATTGCCGCGCCATAGCGAAACGCGACTTTAGTCAGCTCGATGAAGCGCCGACCGTAATAACATCCGCAAGCGCGGTTGCAGCCCAAGGCGATGTTCCAGCGTATTGCCGAGTCCAAGGCATTGTCGCGCCACAAGTCGGTTTCGAGCTTCACATGCCGCTATTGGAATGGAACGGTAAGTTTCTGTTTCAGGGCTGCGGCGCGATGTGTGGCCAGATGTTGGGGCTGCAAGGGTGCGCGGAAGCGGTCACCCGTGGATACGCCTGCGCGACGACGGATATGGGACACAAAAGCCTGCCCTATGACGGCAAGTGGGCATACAACAACCTGGTTGCGGAACGTGACTTCGGGCATCGCGCAACCCACGTTGCCACCGTCGCCGGGAAAGCCGTCACCCATGTTTTATACGGCAATGCGCCGCAAACCTCATATTTCCGCGGATGTTCGACCGGAGGACGCCAAGCTTTGGTTGCCGCGCAACGCTATCCTTCCGACTTCGACGGCATCATCGGCGGAGCCCCGGCCCTTTACACATTACTGGGACCGCCTCTGCAGTTGTTTTGGGGCATGACAGCGAACCTCCGAGAGGATGGCACGCGCATCTTGAGCGAAAAAAAGCTGCCTCTGCTCCATGCGGCAGCGCTTGACGCTTGCGACGAAAGCGATGGCGTTAAGGATGGCCTTATTTCGTCACCGCAGACGTGCACATTCGATCCATCGGTGTTGCAGTGCGAGGGCCGCACAAGGGATTCTTGTCTGTCGCGCGAAGAGTTAAATGTCGTTCGGAAACTTTATTCAGGCGCGCAGCCGGACAACGGCTTCAAGATTCTCGCAAACGGGCAATGGCCGGGATCGGAACTCGGCTGGAGCAGTTACCTGAACGGCGGCAACTACGAGTTCGGCAATGAAATTCTGCGCTACCTGGTGTTCTCCATCGATCCAGGGCCGGAATACGATGTGTCACAGTTCGACTGGAACACCGACCCTCAGCGGATGGATCTTTCACATATCACTGCCGGAAACCCAAACCTTGGTCCATTTCGCGACGGCGGCGGTAAGCTGATCATGTTTCAAGGCATGGCCGACTCAGCCATCATCGGCAGCGGCACGGAGGCCTATTACAAGATGATGTCGGATACGATGGGCGGCGCCGACGAAACCATGCGGTTCGCGCGCCTGTTTCACTTTCCCGGCATGGATCATTGTCGCGGCGGCGCGGGCCTGAACCATGCCGATCTGCTCTCCGCGCTAGAAGACTGGGTCGAAGACGGATCTGCGCCAGAGCACGCGATGGGTTATCATGTCGAATTCGAGAATGGAGAAGGCCCGATCGCACCACCGGCAAACTTCGATCCCTCATCGGCAAAGTTCAGCCGGCCGGTCTACCCCTTTCCCGCTGTCCCGGAATTCACCGGCGGTGACTGGCGCGATCCCAGCAATTACCGTAAGCGGGAAAACGGGTATTGAGATGGGGCACCTCCGGTGCGTTATACTTGAATCATAAACAAGAGAACGGGTGGATGAATACATGAAGGACGACCATCAGCGCGAAACAATGCTCCCCGCGGTAGAAAAATTCGTCGCGGCGGTACGCGAAATGTTCGCTGAGGGTATGAATCCGTCGGAAGTTTGGCCGCTGGCCTGTGATCATCTCAAAGAAATGCTGCGAGACCCCGACGTACGCGAACATGCGAAGTCCTGGCCTACTAGCCCGGCGAAGCTGGGCTTGGAAGGTAAGCATGCAAACCTGCTTTTCTACGAAGATACCGATTACGGCTTCGTCATCAATGGACTCATCAAAAAACCATCCGCGAAAACAACCGTTCATGATCACGGCAAGTCCTGGACGCTTTACGGCGTCGTGGAGGGCGGCGAACGGGCGCTGCGGTTTGAGCGCACGGATGGCGGCAAACCCGGAGACCTACCTGACACAGCGGTTGTAAAAGAAACGGATGTGGTGACCGTAGGACCTGGATATATCGACTTCATCAAACCGTGGGAAATACATGCCGAATACAACGACGACGCGCCCACCGTTGCCGTCATTGTCCGGAGTCAACGTTGCGGCACCTACGTGCAGAATATTTTCTATCTGAAGGACAATTCGGTAGAACAGTATTACGGACCGGATCAAATTCCGTTCCGCTTCGGGTAGAGGGTCGCGCTAGAGAACGTCCAAGACCTCAAACGCGCATCGCTCGGCAGATTCAGCTGCCGCCTCCATGCCGCGATTGGATTCCGCCGTATGCTCGCCGCAGAAATGTATACGGCCGGAGGCCTTCGCCAGCCAAGTCCGGAAGCGTTGAACCTGCCCCGGTTCCCATTCCATCCAAGTCCCGCCTGCGAACCGGTCCATGGTCCAGGACTTATAACCAACCGCTTTGATCTTTCCTCGAGATGCGGGCCTTAAGCCTTCATAGGCGGCAATGACACGGGCCTGAGCAGCCTCTGGACCAAGCGCATCCAGGTAAACCGCTTCATTACCCCGCGCACGTGAAATCAAACCGGTTGCGTCGGCGGCATCAGACTTCTGGCGCAGTACGCCGACCTGCCCCATTACTGTGTCTGTCCACATACCCGGGCCATAGCCATCTTCTTCCCAAAACTCCGCGGATGACTCGATCATCGTCTTGTTGATCTTCATCATCGGTAAGAGCTTGATGGCCGCCGCTTGCTCCGACGGCAGCAAGGGATCAAACTTGACCCAGCGCAGAGGCGCCAACGGTGTCGAGTTGACAACGCGCTTGGCACGGAAGGTCCGGCCATCCTCGCACACCACTTCCACGCCACTCTCGTTCTGACGCACACCTATAACCGCGCAAGACAGGTGAATATCTCCGCCGAAGCGTTTTGCCATCGCTTCGGGCAATGCTTGGTTACCGCCTTCGACTTTGAACGCTACGTCCTCAATGTCTTCCTGGACCTGATCCCAACCGACCCGGAAAAACCAAGTCAAGATCGAACAGTCGTGCGCGGAAGTACCCCGTCCAATGTTCGTGTTGTAATTCAAATTGATAGCCGCATCTGACCAGCCAAGGTCTTTCAAGAAGGCGTAAACCGACCGGTCGTAGACGGTACTTGCGGGATCGGCCCAATCCTCGAAGGCCTCAAGCGGAGTGTGCTTTGCGACGATCGATTCGAAGAATCGGCGCCCGGGAAACGAGGACTTCGCGTCCGCCGGCATGTGATTGAGTGGATGGCTTGGCCACTGGTCACGCGGAATAACGTCACCGCCAAGCGCAATTTCCGTACGCGATAGCCCTCGCCTCTTGGCGTGGTCGATCAACGTCAGGCCATGATCAGCCGCGAGAGAACGAACCCTGCCGTAGCCGCCGAGGATCGAGTCACCTCCGGCCTCTGGATTACCTTCCAGGTGACGCATGCTCATCAGCCGCCCGCCTACGCGGTCGCGGCCTTCCAGAACGACGACCTTCACCCCCTGCTCTATTAACAACTGCGCCGCGTAGAGCCCGGAAAGTCCGGCTCCGATAACGATGACGTCCGCGTCGACCTGGGCGCGAGCTGGACGGTGAATCTGGACGACAGCCGCGGCGGCGGCACTGCCAAGCAAGGTGCGGCGAGTGACAGTCATGAAACTAGATCACGTCCAATACTTCAAAGGCTGCTCGCTCCCCGGATTCCATCGCGCCTTCCATACCGCGGTTCGATGTCGCGGTATGCTCACCACAGAAGTGAAGCCGATCTGCGGCGGCGATCAAAGCTTTTACATGAGTCGTTACGGTGCCCGGCGCCCAGACGGCCCAGTCGCCAGCCGCAAACTGATCCGACTGCCAAGACTTAATCCCAGCAACCTCAAGCTTACCTTTCGCGGCGGGACGGATGGTCTCGTAATCTTGGAGCACCCGAGCCATCGCCCCTTCTTCACCTAAGACATCGAGTTTGTCGGCAAGGTGGCCGCGCGCCCAGGCCATCAGGCAGGTGATTTTATTGGCATCCTCGCCTTCGCGAAGTGCGCGAACCTCGCCGCAATCCGTGTCTGTCCACATTGCAGGGCTGTAGCCGTCTTCCTCCCAGAACGGTTCCTTCGGCACGAGTATAACCTTGGTAATTTTCTGAACCGGAGCGGTCTGAATGGCCTGTGCCTTCAATGACGGTAGCAATGGATCGAAATTCAACCACCGCATGGTCGGAATGGGCATGGAACAAATCACGCGTTTCGCACGATGCACGCTTCCATCACGACAGTGGACTTCTACGCGTCCACTTTCCTGGCGAATTCCAACGACGTCCTTACACAGGATCACATCACCTGACAATGACGCGGCCATGGCTTCGGGAATGCTTTGGTTGCCACCCGGCGCTTTAAAGGCCACGCGATCGAGCTCACCCTGCAATTTGAACCAGGCTTGTGTGAAGAACCACATCAGAGCCGAGATATCGTGAGCGGACGTGCCATACTGAACATTGGTATTGTAGTTCAGCTCAATGGCCTCATCGCTCCATCCGATGGACTTGAATACATCGTAGATTGATGTGTCGTACTGCGCACTCTCGGCATCGAGCCAGTCCTCAAACGCTTCAAGCGGATTGTGCTCTCCGATCACAGCTTGGAAATAGCCGCGGCCTGGAAAACGATTCTTTGCGCCCTCAGGCATTTTATTCAAAGGGTGGGTCGGCCACTGGTCCATCGGAATGATTTTTCCGTCGAGGGCCAACTCCGTGTTGGTCGGGTCTTTGTGTGCTTCTGGCGACAGGTCTCGACGCGCTTGATGATCGACAAGTTCGACGCCGAGGCGAGCGGACACGTCTTGCATGCGTCCGTAGCCACCGAGAATCGAGTCGCCGCCCCACTCCGGATTGCCTTCAACATTTCGAGCGCTAAATAACCGGCCGCCAACGCGGTCCCTGCCCTCAAGTACTTGGACCGAGAGACCCGACTCTTCCAGTAGCATCGCTGAATACAGCCCTGAAAGCCCTGCGCCGATAACGATGACGTCTGTTTCATTGGCTGCACGCAGAGGCCGCGGACGAATGGTACCCGCAAGCGCTGCAGTCGCGCCGGATTGAAGAATGGTTCGCCGTGAGATGGTCATGGTTGCGCCCCTTGAACTTGTGACACGGCATGTTAGCGCCAGCGCGGGAATAGTGAACAGAGGCGCATTCTCCACGCTCGCCGGGCGGTGACCAATTTTGGTCGGCGGAATCCGGCGGCCTGTGCTATGAGACGGGCATCCAAGCAGCACCGGACAGGCAGAATGTCCCTCGAAAAATGCTTCAACATCAGTGATCTAAGAGCGAAGGCCGAGAAGCGCCTGCCGACGCCCGTCTTCCAGTATTTAGATGGCGGAGCTGACGATGAGGTGACATTGCGCCGGAATACTGCGGCTTTTGACGATTACGAGTTGCTGCCCAATTACCTCACCGATACCAGCAATATCGATCTGACGACGCGAGCGTTGGGGGTCGAAATCGATTGGCCGGTGTTTCTGTCGCCAACCGGCATGTCGCGGCTGTTCCATCATACCGGCGAACCCGCTGTCGCCAGAGCCGCCGACAAGTTTGGAACGCTTTATGGGCTGTCGACACTGTCAACCACATCGATCGAGGATGTCGCGGCGACGACACCCGGGCCCAAGATGTTTCAAATATACGTGTACAAGGACCGGGGCCTCACGAAAGAGTTTGTCGAACGCTGCCGTGCGGCCGGCTATTCAGCAATTTGCCTAACCGTGGATGTGCCGGTTCCGGGCAACCGGGAACGGGACTTCAGAACCGGTATGACCATTCCTCCGAAGTTTGGAACATCGAGCCTGCTAAGCTTCGCGTTGCACCCGGAATGGAGCTGGCATGCGATACGCGACGCCAGCTTCGACCTCGCAAATGTCGGACAACGTGGAGACCTCAGCGTTAAGGGCAAGCCGGTTTCGGTCATTCAGTACCTCAATGATCAAATCGATCGCACCGTAACCTGGAAAGATGCCGAGTGGCTGGCACGGGAATGGGGCGGTCAATTCCTCATCAAAGGCGTCCATTCTGTCCACGATGCCAAACGCGCGGCTGAGATCGGTGCGCACGGAATCATGATCTCGAATCATGGCGGACGGCAAATGGACGGGGTTCCCGCGTGTATTGATGCGCTCGTGCCCATCGCCGACGCAGTCGGCGAAAAACTGGAACTCATTGTCGACGGCGGCATTCGGCGCGGCTCCCACGTTATAAAGGCACTCGCGCTTGGCGCGACCGCGTGCTCTATCGGCCGGTCCTACCTGTATGGGTTGGGCGCAGGTGGTCAGGCAGGCGTCGAACGCGCGCTCACAATCCTGCGCACAGAAATCGAGCGCGGTATGGCATTGCTGGGCGTAACGAAAATCTCCGACATCACCCGCGACATCATCCAAAAACGCGGAACCACGCTCTAAAGCTTACGCGCCGCGGCAATGAACCAGTGAAGGCTCTGGTCTAACTGCTGAAACTTCCCTTGCCACACGTGCTCTTTGGCAAATCCGGCTTCTATCAGCATCTCAGCAGGCTTATTGGTCGCATACACCCGCCAATACGGCTCGTTGTTATTGATTTGATCCCAGCCGCGGTGAAATTGCATCCACGGCGAGTACTCATCATAGCGAATGTTGACGTCCAGATGGAACGCAACGCCGCCCGGACGTAGCAACCGGAAGCATTCATGCATCATTGCCTGTGTCGTCTTGTGCGGGAATTCATGCATCGCGTTGTTCGACATAACGAGATCGAATGACTCATCCTTAAATCCAGTGTCAGATGCGTCACGCTGATGAAAATGGACCGCCGCACCCATGGCCTCGGCCCGGGCATGGGCATATCGCAAAATTGAAGACGCGATATCGATTCCATGGACTTCGGCTTCAGGAAATGCACGAGCGTAGGGCACAGTCGATGAGCCGGCAGAACAGCCAATATCCAAGACGGCTGCAGGTTTGAAGTCGGGGTATTTCTCTTTCAGAAACCTGACACCAACCTCGCCCTTGCTCTCGCTCTGTCCGACGCCGCGCCCGGTGGTATAGAGATTGCCGCCGAACTCGTAAAAAGCGCCGGCAAGCACATCGTCGTCACCGTAGTCCGCACAATAGCCTCCGGGCTGCAGGTGAATATCGACTTCGGCCATCCCCCGTGGTGGCTTGAGGTCTGGGTCAAGTTCCAACGATCCGAGACGCCGATCTGACTTGGAAAATCGATTGTACGCATCCGACAAACGCGACCGCTCGCGGTAAATACTCTCGGCCGCGGCATCCCACATCAATTCCTGACCGTCGCGATGGAGACGGCTGAACATCTGATACGCAGGGTCCTCCCACATGACCGTACCGATTTCCTGCTGAGACTCCGGGTCCCGATCGTGATTCTTGACGAACTTTGGCTTGGCCCGTTTTTGGTAAATCTCTTCATTACGCGATCGCACGTGATCACGGATGTAATCTTTGAGAGCCAAAGTGTAGCGCTGACGTGCCGCCTCATCGTGTATGGGACGAACGAGCATTTCATGAACAGGATTGCGAGCCATGGGTCAGATCATCTCACCAATTGATCGAGCGTGGGAAACAATGCGCGGCGGATAAAGGATAAATCAACCGTCAACCGGTGGCATACCCACACGGGAGACGCGATCGCCGAAAACGGTTCCAAAGTATATATAGCCGTCCTTAACCAATGCGACTGACGCGCCAGGAATTAATCCGTCAGAATGGGCATAGATAATCTCCTGCCGTAAGGTCACAGGGTCGATAGCAACCGCCGCAAAAGGAAAACTACACGTCTGACCTGGCGCGTTTCGGCATGCGCTTGTTCCGATAAGAGGAATTCCCGTATGACCTACTGCGATCAGACGGCCGTCGTCGCTCCACGTAACATTGTCGGATTGTACTGGGATTCGGATTGTCTTGGCCTCTTTCCCGTCGAGGTCCGCTATGCTGAGTGTCTCACCATAGGTTGATGCGACAAAAACCTTACCCGCCTTCGGATCGTATTCTATACCGTTGGCGATGGACGCATCGGTACCTGGCACTATCCTCCAGCCCCTTTCCGCATCCCACGCGACAGCGTATCCGGTATGAAGGCCCAGCATGAATTTTACCGTCATCCACCCTGTGCGGGGCGGTTCATACATATGACTGACTACCAAACCATCTCCGACCGTCGCAGCAACATCGTTAGCCAAGAGAGAGTCCGGAACCCTTACGCAGCCTTGCCACGTCATGGAGGGCCGATTGTCCAGGAAATCGATCCGGTATCTTTCTATGCGCTGGTCACCAGCGGCGTTTACGACAAGCAACCGATACCCACCGTCAGCCAAGTCTGAGACATGAAAACCACGCGGCCTCAAACGGTCAGGTGCGCCTCCACATTGTTCGGTTGACGGATCCGGAGAAACATTCGCTATCAAACGAAAAGTCTCCTCGGATTCCAAATTGATCGCAAAAACACCGCCCTCGGTATCGGCGCGTTGGAAATTACCGAGCACACTGACCAATATCCACGGCGTGTTGCCGAGCGGCTCTAAGTCCTCTGGTTTTTCAAACCCGCAATAGGTTTTGATTGTGTCAGTTGAGTCGCAGCCATCTATCATCATCGGTTCGCAGGCGGTTAGGCCGATGAGTGAGACCGTCATCAACAAACCTGCGTAAAGCACTTTATTCATCGGCTTTTCCTCAGTCGCTTACAACCAGCTCCTCGAACACGATCCCGGTAGGGCGGGACACAAAATTCTTAATCCTGTCGTTGTACCCTGTCGTATAGACCGCGTTTACCAGCCAGATTGCAGGTGCCAGGTCGTGCAACTGAGCCATAATGTCTTGCAACATTATGTCCCTCAGCTCCGGATTCATTTCCGCGCTAGAGGCCTGGATTTTTTCGACCATGCTCTGCTCACAGAAAAATGGTCGGTACCGAATACAAGAAAAATATTCAATCGGCCTGATCGGATCCTGAAAAGCGGCGTTGTTCCATATCAAGTGGAAAGCCTCGGCGTCGCCCCACTCCGAAACCGTATATTTTCGGGAATACTCAGAGAACGGAATGGCCCGCAAAGTGACGTCGATTCCGACCGCCGTGAGGTCTTGTGCGACTTTTTGGTACATCAACCCGTCCGGCGTTGTGCTGTCGGTCACAACTTCGATTACCAAAGGAAAACCGTTCGGAAATCCCGCGTCAGCAAGCAGCGCCTTGGCGCGATCCGGATCGTAAGCGAAGGGCTCGAGGCTTGGATTAAATCCGACCGTGTTTTCCGTCACACCCTGACTGGCAACGCTCGAATACCCAAACATGATCAGGTCCGCGATGGATTGCTTGTCGACAGCATGATTTAGCGCCCGCCGGACACGAACATCGTTCAGCGGGTGGCCTTCTGGATGCAAGTTATTGGGCAGAGCGATGGATTTGACTTGAGGATTGGCCTGAACGTCGACTCGCAGTCCCTGCATTTTCACAACTTCAACGTCGTCTACATGAAGTCCGGTGACGATATCAACCTGATCTGACACTAAGGCCTGAATGCGCGAGGTCTTGTCCGCTACCAGACGGTATTCAACGGACATTACGGACTGCGGCGCGCGATATGACTCCGGAAACGCCATTAACTGTGCAGCGGCATTACCGCGGCCGAAAGTCTCCAAACGGTAAGGGCCCGTTCCAACCGGACGGAGCGTATAACCATCGGCTCCAATCTCATTCCACAACGCCGTATCGATCATCATCAGCGTGGCCAAGCGCTTTGGCAGAATGGCGTCGGGCAAATCTGTCGTAATTTCGACCGTGTGGTCGTCGAGCGCACGGCTGCCCGATATTAACGCGAGTTCATTGGGTATGAGATATCTCGCCATCTCTTCGCGTTTGAGAAGTGCTATGAGTTCTACGACATTGGCTGCGGAGAACGGCTTTCCATTATGGTACGTCACGCCTTTGCGGAGATTAAAAACCCAAGTCGTCGGCGACGTGTTCTCCCAAGACGTTGCCAATCCCGGTTGCGGGCCTCCGCGCCAATCCAATCTGGTTAACCCATCGTAGATTGACCACCACAGCTCAGCAGAGGGCTGGCTCGCCCCTGTGAAGGGGTTTCCCAAGGTTGGCGGGTACGCGGCAACGGCAACGCGTATATGGGCCGCATGCCCTGCCGATCCGACGAAAACGGCGCACACCGCAAATAACCATGCAGCTGCGCACGTTACCACCCGCTGACCTCTGCTTAATTTCAATTTCAAAAAGTCATACATATGTGCCGACATGGTCCCGTGCGATATGTTTCTTGGCGTCCGCCGTATAAAATCAGATGCACGCACGTCAGGCCAGGAGAACCCGCCATGCCATCTCGCCGCTCAGTCGCCCAGGGAACAGCCGCTGTCACTTTTGGGGCGCTCGCTGGCCGTTCGTCGCACGCCAAAGACACCCTCAATGCCAGACGGCACACGTTTGTCCTGGTCCACGGTGCCTGGCACGGCGGCTGGTGCTGGCGCGACGTCAAATACATCCTCGAAGATGCGGGTCATCGCGTGTTCGCGCCAACACTGACGGGCCTGGGAGAGAAAAGTCATCTGCGCAACCCGGATATCAATTTGGACACTCATATCCAGGACATCACGAACCTGTTTATTTGGGAGGAACTGACAGACGTGATCCTGGTAGGCCATAGCTACGGTGGGGTTATCATAAGCGGCGTCTGCGATGCCCTCAAAAACCGCGTGTCCCATGCCGTCTATTTGGATGCGATCGTGCCGCAGGATGGCGACACCGTATTACCCGGCGGTACCAAAGAAATCGCCGAGGCGCGCTTTGGCCCATTGATTGACGGCTACCTAGCGCCACCTTCGCAACCGGCGACTTTTGGTGTTCCCGACTCCATGCCCGAGGCCCTGGCTTGGGTCCAGCGCCGGGTCACGCCTCACCTCCTGGGAACTTGGATTCAACCGATCAACCTGCCGAACGGCGGCTCTGACGGCATACCGCGCACCTTTGTGTTCTGCGCCGACAAACCTCCGCTCTCACCTGCTCAATTGGCACGGCTGCGCAATTTCCAATCCGATCCTACCTGGGATTACGCCGAGCTGCCTTGCGGCCATGACGCCATGGTAATTTTGCCGGATGAAACAGCGAACCTGTTTGATCGGGTTGCGGGCTAAGATTTGGCCCGCTGTTCGTGCCGGCGCCACATCACCATTACAACTATCAAGGTCAGCAATATTCCTGTCGAAAGAGCATATCGCGGAGCGCGGACTTCGGGTCCGCCGGCGTATGCAGATGTCACATCCCAATCCAGCGTGAACGCGGCGCCATCGATCTCAGCTGGCACCGATACGGTCAGCACAGTGTCAGGGGATGCTTCGGTTGGCCCAGCGACATATTGCTGCTCTGACATCGATTCTCCTTGAGGGAACGACGCACTCAAGCGCAGAACCAATCCGTCCGGCACCCATTCCTCATACATACGGTCGATCAACGCGCCGTAATCGATCAAACTCAGGACAACGCCGAACTGCCGGGTATTTCTAACGGTTACCGCGTAGTAGGAGTACAAATCTCCGGATGCGCGCTGAAAAGCGGGCCCAATGATTAATTCGTTTTCGTTGGCGAGTGCCGTGTCGATAGTCGCGACCATCGGTCCGTAACGTGAGACGTCGGCGCCCGGCCGCAACACACCGGACTCATCTGTTGAATACGCGACCATCCAACACCCGTCGTCATTACCGCAACTGGATGGCTGGGATTTTGTCACGAACCCCATCGACTCAGGGAATACGCCCGATCGGTGCCCGATCAAATACTCGATCGTTTTCTCAAACTCGTCCGCGGCGACCCGCCCCGAACCGTTAAATAATGTTGCGAGGCTCTGTAGCGGTCCGTTCGAGTGATCAAGCAGCAACATGAAAGTAGACGCGAGGCGTTGGGCGTCCGCCTCTGCCCGCGCGCGCCAATCAATTTCGGCTTGATTGCCAAGGGGACGGCTAAAGAAAAAGGACCCTGCCAGACCCAAAATGAGAATAACAATCATACTGGCTCTGCCACGCTGGCTTTCAGCCCCGCTTTGGTCGGACATAACATGCTCCTCGTAGTCGCGCTTTGATCGCCGTAAATCATTTCTTAGAATTGAATTTAATGGAGCTTGGCTGTCGGCCGATAGCATTTATGGTCGGAGTTCCCTGGACGGTCACTTAAGACCAGAACGCCCGGAAAACGTGGAGGAACTATGAGTTTAATTCGAATTGCATCCGTCACGGTTTTTGGGCTCGGTCTTTTGGTCGGAGCCGTCCAATCACGCGATGCCCAATCCCAAACGCTCGCCAGCGAGACAGTTATAGAGATACCGGCTCAAGGCGGTCCGTTGACACCTGTTAGGCTGACGTTCGATCCGAGTAATCCAAATAGGTTTGCCGTGGTCGACGTATCCGACGGCAGGCTATCTGTTTGGGAATTTACGGACGTATTTGAAAAACAGCTCGACATAGACGCAAGAGCTGTCGCCGTTGCAATCTCGCCGGACGGAAACGTCATCGCGAGCAGCACCATCAATGCTGAGATTTATATGTGGGACAAAAATGGCGAGCAATTCGGTAATCCCTTCGTCGGCCATGAGGGGTCAATTCAAGATCTCGACTTCTCTCCGGACGGAAACCTTCTGGTATCCGGCGGCTGGGACGGCACCGTGCGAGTTTGGACCCTTGATGGCGAGCAACAGGGTGACGCTTTGGAAGGGCACACAGCGTGGGTCCGCGGGGTGTCCTTCTCGCCCGACGGAACCAAGATCGCGTCTTCCAGCATCGACGGCACGGTACGCATATGGACGCGGGACGGACGTTTGATTGCCGGTCCGCTGTTGGGACATGAGCGATGGGTCGAGGCCGTCAATTTCTCACCAGACGGATCATTTCTTGCGTCGGCCGGGGACGACGGACTTGTCCGGCTGTGGAACGTCAACGGTATGCCTCGGGGTGAGCCGCTGTCAGGCCACAGAGCCTGGGTCGTGGACTTCGCACCCTCCGGTGGCGTGATGGCGTCGGCCGGAGACGACGGATCCGTACTGATTCGAAACCACGATGGCTCGCTGCGCCGTGAGCCTTTGCGCGGTCATGCGGGCTCTGTGCAAGCGCTTGCCTTCTCCCCGGGCGGTTCCTTTTTCGCCACGGCTGGGTATTACGACGGCACGGTGCGACTTTGGAACATGGACGGAACGCCCCGCGGCGAGCCTTTGCGCGCCTACGACCCTTGGTTCCGTGCACTGGCCTTTTCGCCCGACGGTTCGACCGTGGCCATGGCAGGTGACGACGGCACGCTCCGTCTTTACACCGTTGACGGCGAATTAATCGGACGCCCTTTCCTGGGGCACGGCTCCTGGATTGAAGCGGTTGCCTTTGCCCCGTCCGGCGATCAAATTGCGACCGCCAGTTATGACGGGACTGTCCGCGTCTGGACGCGGGATGGCGCGACAAAAAACGTATTCCAAGGCCATACGTCTCGCGTCCTGGCCGTCGCCTTTTCGACTGACGGTTCAATGATCGCGTCTGCCGATCAGGATGGCTACGTTAAGGTCTGGAAATCGGTTGACGGAACGCGCATCGCAACCGTTCCGGCGCACTCCAGCAAAACAACAGCCGTCGCTCTGAGCCCAGACAGCTCGTTAATGATCACCGGCGGTTCGGATGGCACTGTTAAGGTGTGGTCGGTCGATGGGAAACTGATAAGAGAGATATCCACTGCGCACAATGGTACGGTACAGACCATAACATTTGCGCCGGACGGAGAGACGTTCGCGACCGGCGGACACGATGGAGTTGTCAGACTATGGGACTCCAACGGCGATCCCATTGGCGTACCGTCGGGCGGCCACCGCGCGTGGGTCCGCGCCATCAAGTTCGCACCGAATGGTTCGATACTTGCATCCGCCGGCGACGACGGCGCTATTCGCTTATGGACAGCGGAAGGCAAGCCAATTGCCGCGCCCATGTTCGGACATGACGGATCGGCGAGCGCCGTCGTCATTACGGAAGATGGATCGGGTGTCATCTCCGGCGGCTATTTCGACAGTAAAGTACGCTGTTGGTCTTTGGATACTGTGCCTCAAGGCTAACTCTGCCTTGGCCCGGGAGACGCAATCGCCAAAATCCTTAAGCGTCCCAGGAGCGAAATGTGCCGGTCAATGACGGCGGCACAACGATCTGCGGAGTGAAATTCGCCGCGCACGCTCGTCTCGGCAGTCGCTTTGACGCCCGGAACGTCTGGAAACTAGTGCGATGTCTCGACCTAGTCGCGGTTCGCAGGAACATCCAATTTAGAGCGGTCGATTTGAACGCCGCCTTTGTAAACGGAATGGATCTCCTGAGTATTGGAAATATCCCGGCTCGGATCCGCAGTTAAC
>JAYQVH010000033.1:0-20111 GCA_038148375.1 Rhodospirillaceae bacterium
GTGTTTAAAGTGGTTGAAGGCGATCACATCGTCGGTGTCGAAGCACGTAGCCGTACCGGCGTGCACGATGTCATGCACAGAAATTTCGATCAGTACTTCACCGAGAACGCCGAGACGTATCTGGCCGAAATGGAAGCCTACGACACGATCGGACCGGGAACGCTGGAACTCAATCCGGAAATGGACATTCCCGAATACGCCTGTCATGAGATTCACACCCAACCCGGCGGCTATGTCGGCAATCCCTTTGCCGGGCATATCTATCATTACAGCACGAACAATTTTTACAACGCGGGCCGCCTGTTCAATTACCAGGACGAGTTACACACCCGTTTAGGAAGCCAAGTGCCGACGCCGGAGGACGGCAAGGTTCTGCGCGTGCTTGATATCGGCTGCGGCATTGGCCAGCTGGCCGTCGCGCTGAAGGAACGCTTCCCCAATGCCGAAGTGTGGGGCATCGATGTTGGCGGCCCGATGATCCGCTATGGGCACATGCGCGCGGTCGAACTCGGTGTCGACGTTAATTTCGCCCAGCGTTTGGCCGAGGACACGAAATTCCCGGACAACCACTTCGATATCGCGGCCTCATACATTCTGAACCATGAAGTGCCGGAAGAAATCTCAAAGGCGATCACCCGCGAGATGCATCGGGTTCTGCGTCCGGGCGGGGTGTACTTCCCGATCGATTTCCAAACCGGGTCGTCCAGCGCCCCGGAAACGGCCTATGCCAAATACGCGCAATGGAAAGATCACCGCTGGAACGCGGAAGTGTGGCGTCAGGAATATTCGCGGCTGGACTTCCCGAAGGCAATGGAAGAGGCTGGTTTCGATGTCGTGCGCGAAGGTCCTCCCGCGTGGCGCAGCCGTTACAACCTGATGGCCATCAAGCGCGCCTAAGCCTGGTTCCTGCCGGCCGCGTTAAGTCTGCATGTTAAAGAGGTGGTGCGGATTATCGACCACCAGCTTTGAAGTGAAAGCTGAGTCCAGATCGTCGCGTGCGTCGAGGACGTCGCGATACTGGATCGTGTCGGCGACGTCGTGAGGATGGCCGTAGTCGCTGCCGATCACCAGATTGTCCGAACCTGTGAACTGGGCAATGTCATTCAGATCTTCGTGGAGTTCGCAGGTCACATAAAAGTTGTGGCGCTGGATGCGGTCGCGGGCGATCTCCTTTAACCCGTCCGGCGTTTCGCGCAGGTGCAGGGATACCTCGGTGACGGCCGGAATCCAGCCGCAGCCGGCTTCGAAGAAGCCGAACCGGAGGTTCGGGAAGCGCTCGGGGAAATCGCTGCGAATTAGAGAACTGAAGGCAAAGTAATTCGGCATGTCGGCGACGAAGCGGTTGAACGACATGCTGTCGCGCGGCTTTATCTCTTCGAAGGCGGGGCAGCCGTTGCCGATGTGAACGCAGATTGCGAGATCCAAGTCGGCGGCTTCGCGGTAAATCGGATCGAAATAGCTGTGGTCCAGATAACGGAACCCTTCGATGCCGCGGAACAGCACGCCGACTGCACCGTTCCGGCGGGCCCATTTCATCTCCTTGAGCGTGTCTTCAGGGTTTTTGAGCGACGGCACCATGATCCACCGCAGCCGGCCGCCAGCCGCCTTGCATCGTTCCATCAGCCACCTGTTATAGGCGCGTGTGAGCGCGAGTTCGGCGTCCTTGTCGGCAATTCTGAGGCCGAGAAACAGACTGGAAAACACCACATGAATGTCGACCCTCTGAGCGTCCATGTGGGCGAGGCGGGCGTCGATATCGTCCAGGGTGATCGATCCCGCGGTGATTTCACCTTTTGACGCGCCCGCCACCCCCGGCGGGTTGTGCATGCCGTAAATCTTGTTGTTGATCACCCAATACTGAGTCGAGGTGGTGTTGGCGAAACTCGCTGCGATCGGCGCGCCAGCCGCCTTGTTCAGGATCGAGGGTTTGTGGGCTTCATCTGCCTTGGCAAGATAATCCCAGACCGATGCCGGCTCGACGGCGTGGGTATCGACATCGATGACCTGCATGACGGAGTCCTGTCTACCAAGGAGTCGGAGCGACGGGCAATCAAACGCGCTGCGCTTAGCCGGGTGGTCGGACCGGTTCCGCGGCCAACAGCACGTTTACCGTCGCCTCTGCCCGCAGTTCCATGGCGGCGATGTAACGCGGGTCGGCCAGAAACGCTTTAAGGGCTGCCATGCTTGGCCAAGATGCGATCTCGATAACATGCGTGGGTTTAGAACCTTCCAGCACGGTCAGATCGTCCGGACGGGCGACAGCGATAAGACGGGCCGGGGACTCTGCCATTAAGTCTTTCATCGCTGCGTAATAGGGCGGCAATTTGCTCGCGTCTTTCACGGTGATCAGCGAAATCTGATAGGCAGGCGGGACTCCGTCTACGGACGCGTATGGGGTTTGGCCGGTGCCCTGCAATCCGACCACGTCGAATTGTCCGGCACCGTCGCGCAGATGAACGACGGCGCGGTATTCGTCGGACCACCAGAAGTCCTCCACCTCAGCCAATGAACCGAAGCGGGCAAAAATAACGGATTGAAATCCTGCATCGCCTTCAAGGGATTCGATGTTGCGGCCGACTCCGCCGGAAACGACATAGGTGCCGCCGTATTGGTCATAAATCGGTGGCAGAGCTCGCCCGTACGCCCCTAGTTTTTGGACATCGGTGACGGTCGCCGTGACGAACAGAAAACCAGGCTTTTCCTGTGCTGTCGCGGTTCCGGCCAGGACGCAGGAAAACACGGACAACAGTATGGCAATGCGACGGAGCATGAGGCTTAATCCGAAAAGGAAATTGCAGAATAGCGGATCATGCCGTGAGATGATCTCATTCAGCAAGGCGGGTAGGATAAATATCCGCGGGCGTTCGCCGAAAAAATTCGCTATCACTGGTCCGCGCGAGACTGAAGGGGAGGGCCGCGCCACGCTATGACAGTACCGGACACCATTTCAGACTTGGGACCCGACTTCGTGAAATTCTGGCAGCACTGGGATGCGCTGCCGAAGGATGATCTGTTACCGCACCTCAGCGACTACCTGGATAGCGTCGTGCCGGAACTGCAGCCGCTGGTCTCGATGATGGATATCCTCTCGCCGTCGGATATGCGTATCCGTCTGCTCGGCACGCGGATTACGGATATGATTGGGGAACTGACCGGTTCGACCGCCGAGACGTTATATGCAGGACAGATCAGACAACTGGCGATGGAGACATCCTGGCGCGCGGTCGAGCAACCCTGCGGGTACGCAGTGAAAAGAACGCTGCGCAGCCGCAGCGGGGCCTCCATCGATTCTGCCGGTCTGGTTCTGCCGATGGCTCGAGGCGACGACGGGCGCCGGACCTTGGTTTCCTTCAACGGCATTCCGCGCCGCGAATACTACTTAGATGAAGAAATGAAGGTGTCTGTCGAGACGGTAAAAGCCTTCGGCCCGCCGACGTGGATCGATGTTGAGGCCGGACTTCCCGCATAATCGGAGTTGCGCCGTGCCCCTGCCTGTAGGACTGTTGACGTAACGGATTTTAGGAGGCGGCACGTGGCGGATAAACTCACTCCAGTTGGATTCACCGAAGGTCATATCCCGGTTACGGGCGGCACATTGCACTACGTTGCCGGCGGCGAGGGCGACCGGACAATCGTGCTGCTCCACAAACTTGGCGGGTGGACGTCAGAATGGCGCTGGATCATGCCCATCCTGGGGACGCGCATGCGGACAATTGCCGTCGATCTGACCGGTCACGGTGCTAGCACGATGCGCGGCGATCCGCCGTTTATCGTTACTCAGGAAGAGATGTCCGCTCAGCTGATGTCCATGCTCGATACGTTGGGCGAGGGACAGGTCGTGATGGCGGGCAGTTCTATGGGCGGCTGCGTCGCGATGCTTTGCGGCGCATTCTGGCCGGAGCGCGTATCGGCCGTGATCACGGTCGGGTCTGCCATTGCCGGTTCGGCGGATCGCAGCGGTCTAAAAGCAGCTGCCGAAAAAGCCATTGCCGATGGATTGTTCGATGAGAATGAAGCGCCACTTCCGCGTGATCCTTCATACATGGAACAAGCGTTCGGCATGAAGGACCCGGCGCACATGAACGAAATGACGCTGAGCCGCAAGGCGGCCGGCCGCTGGATTCAGCCGTCGGCACGCGGCGTCGGTGTATTCGATTATCTGGCGATCCTGCCGAGGGTCACGTCGCCGGTGCTGATGCTCGATGGCGGCCGTGGTGCCTATGGGCGGTTCGTTGCCGATGCGGTGGCTTTGTTACCCGACGGGCGCGGCGGCACCATCGAAGACGCCAGCGCGTTTCCGCATCAGGATAAGCCCGAAGAAACTGCGGTCGCGATGATTGAATTCTTGGGCGTTTAACTGTTACGCCTGCCAGTGCTCGCTGAACTCAAGCCGCTCACCCTCGGGCCCGGTCGCGCAGAACACCAGTCCACCGTTATACGGAGCGGCATCAACTGCCATGGGCTCGCTTATTGCTGCCGCGTGGGGGCTTTTTGACACCGCATCGTAAACGGCTGCAATGTCCCTGCATGTGAATGCGGTCATGCAGGTCCCTGCGTCGAAGCGGTCGGCGACCGGAGGTGTCGGGTCCATGGTCGCACGGTCGAAACTGCGCATTTCGATGCCGCCCAGTCCAAACCCCGGCGCGTCTCCTTTGAAGATCGACATGCGCACAGGCGGTGTCTCCGGATCCAAGTCCCAGGTGTCGTAGAACAGGCCTTCGGTCAGCATGTCGTCGAACACCATCTCCATGCCGAGGGTTTCTCCGTAAAACGCACGGCTTGGTCCTGTGTTGTCGACATCCAGGTGGACATCAAAAATTTGCCCGACCCGGTTGGGCGATTCAGGGAAAGCATAGGATTCGGGCTGTGTCACTGCCATGGTGAACATCGCGTGAGTGAGGCCGGGCATGCGGCCGTGAAAGAACGCATGAACGTTGGCGCCCGCGTGGGTGAAGTCAGCTTCGTCGACTGGTTTGACCACGTCGAAGGCTGGATCGGTCTCAAGCGCTTTGCACAGGCCAACGAGGTCGTTCATCACCACGATTTCGATGCCGCTCCAGCGTGTGCTCATCGGTGACGTTCGAATGCGTTCGCCGCCGTGGACAACACGAATCATGCCGCGGTCCATTCCACGCGAGCGGACGATGGTGAATCGATCGCCGGCGCTGCCCGGAGCGATGCCCCATAGAGCGGCTGTGCCCTGGTCGATCGCACCGGTGCAGAACACTTCCCAGTCCCAAGTGTCTGTCATCATGCGTATGGCTTCGACCGGCTCCGGGCAGGAGAGGGTGGCGCAGGCCATGGAGGTAACGAGGGGCGCAGTCATGGCGACTCTCCTTTCAGAAATGTGACGACGGCGTTAACCCATGCTTCCGGAATCAGGTCGGTCGGATCGATGGCACCGTTTTCAAGCACGGTCATTTCGAAATCCGGGCGCATCTCCTTGGTCTGTTGCGCCTGCGGAAAAATAATATCGTCCGTATTTGTCAGAATCAGAGTGCGATGCGTGACTTTGGGAATAGCGGCATTGTGATCGTATAAAAATGCAGCGTGATGACCGTACCAGAACGGAGCGAAGCCTTGCAGTTGTTCGACCACGTAGCGTGTCACCATCGCTGTGTCGAACCCGTCGGGCAGCCACTTGATGCGATTGGCATATAATTCGCTTAAATGCGTGCCGTCTTTTTTGTGGACGAATTTCTTTTCCACCTTCTCCACGATATCGTTCATGAAGGCGGCGCGCTCTTCGTCGGTGAGCGGGACCGGACCGGCCATGATCAGATTCCTCACCCGGTCCGGAAATTGCAATGAGGCTTCGGTGACGATCAGAGCGCCGGTGTGATGCCCGAGAAGATCGGCCTGGGCGATGCCCAAATGATCCATCACCGCGGGAACGACCTTGGCGTAGTCTTCCACTGTCGGCACGAAGTCGGTCGGATCGGACATGCCGAAGCCCGGCGTATCGATACCGATTGCGCGTACACCGGCCTTGGCGAACACGGGATAGACCGTGTCGTACTGACGCGACGTCAAAGGTGCCTGGTGGCACAGAATCAGAGGCGGGCCATCGCCCCCGGTATCCTGAAAGTGTACCTGACCAAAGGGGCCATCGGCATAACCGCGGCGGGGGCGTGACTTGGACATGAAAGAATCTCCTGCGCCGGACGAGCATCGTGACCAAAACGGTATAGCACGCGTTATCGCATGCAAAAGCGGACATCGTCTGCGCTGATCGTATTTTCTGGCAATATACGTTCTTCGAACGCTATGTCGCCGCCACCCTTGCGGAGTGGCCGGGAAATCTGTCAAATCCCGCCACCATTCATTTGAGCAGCTTTTCCCACGTGTCCATCGCTACAGAAAATGAGAGCCTGGCATCTGCTGTGACTCCCGGCAAACTGCCGTTTCCGATCAGCGCGACGCTGTTCTATGCGGTCATGATCATGGTCGTCGGGCAGGCATTTCTGTTCACGATTCTACCGCCGATTGGCCGTCAGGTCGGCATGGCCGACTACCAGATCGGTCTGGTGATGTCCGTTCACGGGCTGTTCATGCTGTTCACAGGACCCATGTGGGGGGCGGCCAGCGAGGCGTGGGGCAGGCGCCGGGTGATTGTCATTGGCGGTGGCGCCTTCGTTGTCTCAGTGGTGATGTTCGGCCTAATCGTCGATGCCGCGCTGAGCGGCCTGATGACAGGTATGACGGTGCTGTGGCTGCTGGTCGGCTCTCGCGCGCTGTTCGCGCTCGGTGCTGGGGCGGTCACACCGGCGGCGATGGCATTAGCGGCAGATATGTCATCGCGGGAAATGCGATTGCGCGCGATTTCCATGCTCACTGCCGCGACCAGTACGGGTGCGATCATCGGACCGTCGGTGTCGGCGTTTTTCACGGGACTCGGATTGTCGGCGCCGTTTTATATAATCGCGGGCGCCGGATGCGTGATTCTGATTTCCGCGAAATTGTGGTTACCGAACACGAGGGCGGCGCATCACGGTGGACAAGGCAGCTATCGCCTGCTCCTGAAAGGGCCGATCCTGCGTATCGCCATCAGCGCCGTGTTTTTCATGAGCGGGACGTATGGCACGTTTTCCATCGTCGGATTTTTCGTGCAGGACCGCTTCGCCCTCGAGCCCGTGCCGGCGGCACAGGCCATGGGGCTCGGATTGATGTGCGCGGCGGCGGCGAACGTCTTTGTTCAGGCGTTCTTGCTGCAGCGACTCAATCAAAGCGCAAAGACACTGATTCTGATCGGCGTCGTGATCACAGTGATATCGATCGTTCTTATTTGGTTTGCTGACACCCGTCCGGTCTTTCTTGGGGCAATGGTACTGAACGGTTTGGGGATGGGCTTCACCATGCCCGCAATCAATACGTCTTTGTCATTGGCCGCGGGACCGGAAGCGCAGGGCCGGGTGGCGGGTATTTCCACATCCTGTCAGGCGATTGCATTTCTGCTGGCGCCGGCCTCGTCAGCCGCGCTGTACGACGTCCTCGGGTGGCTGCCGTTCGCGCTGGGCTCAGCCGTGAGTCTGGCTGCGCTCGTCATGTTTTTGGTGACGCCCATCGTTGATGTCCGCAATCCCAGCGAACCGGATGCCGGAGCAGCGCCAACATGAGCGAAACAACGGCAAACCCACTTGCGCCTCCGCCCACGCACAGCGTCAAAGCGATGGGCTTGGTGTGTCTCGCGCACCTGTACAGTCATTTCTTCTTTTTCGTTCTGCCGCCGCTGTTTCCGTTGCTACGCGATGACCTGGCAGTCAGTTACACCCAGCTCGGCGCCTTGCTGGTGGCGTTCAATGTGGTCACCGGGCTTACCCAACTGCCGATGGGAGTCTTGGTCGACCGTCTGGATGCGCCGAAGCTGCTGACGGCCGCCGTCGCATTGCAGGGGCTCGCACTGATCGGCATTGGAGTTGCGCCATCGTACTGGATGATTATGGCGATGATGGTGCCAGCGGGCCTAGCCAACGCGGTCTACCACCCGGCTGATTACGCAATTCTCAACCGGTCTGTCGCCCCCCAGATGATGGGCCGGGCATTCAGCATACATACTGTGTCCGGATTCGCCGGCAGCGCCGTTGCACCTCTGACGATGGTTGCGCTTGCGGCGGTTTCCGGCTGGCAGTTTGCGGTTGCCGGCGTCGGATGCGTGGGCCTCGGTATCGCCGTAGTCCTGCTCGTCAACCAGAGTGTTTTGGCGGACCAAACCGCAGCCGACCACGATCCGGATGGAGAAGGCGCGCACCCGTCATTGCGGGCGACAGTGTCGCTCCTTCTGTCATTGCCGATCCTCATGGGATTCGTGTTTTGGCTGTTCATATCCGTGGCCCACACTGGCGTTTCATATTTCTCCGTATCGGCCTTTGACCAGATGTACGGCATGCCGCTCGCGACGGCCAACTCCGCCCTGACGGCATTTTTGGCGGCCAGCAGCATCGGCATTCTGATCGGTGGCGTTCTGGCCGATAAGACCAAGCGTCATGATCTGATCGCGATCTACGGAACCTTAGCCGCAGGCGTGGGCATTTTAACCATGGGCTTTGTCGAGCTTGGTTTGGCGGGAGTGATTACCGCGATGAGCTTGGCTGGACTTGGGTCGGGGGTCACAGCTCCGTCTCGGGACCTCTTGGTGCGGTCCGTCACGCCCAAAAAAGCAATGGGCGCGGTTTTCGGCTTCGTCTCGACGGGCCTAAACGTCGGCGGTGTCGTCGCGCCGTTGGTGTTTGGCTGGCTCCTGGATATCTCCGCGGCGATGTGGGTGTTTGTGATCGCCGGCGCGTTTCAGGTCGCCATTATTCTCACTGTATTCGGTATGAAAGCGGCCGCTGGGAAACCGACGACCGCGGCCTAGTTTGGCGCGGGCTTTGAACCCGCTTTGAGGAATGAACGGCACAGGCCGAATTCGCTGAACTTTTTGATTTTTTCGATCAATGCTTCGTTCAGGGGAGTGCCCGTGGCGAGGAGCAGTTCGTCGTTTTCGCCTTTGATGTCCTCGGCGAGAATCATTCCCGGCACGAGGTCCTTGAGCCAAAAACTCCGAATGTTGTCGATCCGGGCGGGCTCAACCGCAGGTGCGCTTTTCTTGGCGTCCTGGACCGTTGTTTCCAAGGACCGAATCAGTTCCGCCTTCTCCTTGTCTTTTTGCGTTAGGACGACGGCAGCCTTGGGCTTGCGGGACTCTGTCTTCTTTTCTTCTTCTTTCTTTTTCGCCGGCGAAGGCAGTTTCACTTTTGCATAGGTGGTCGCGTCTTGTATTTCGCGCTCGCGCGAAATCGCTGCCTTGAGAGCATTGGTGACGCTGGCGACGGTGACAGGAATGGCAAGTAAACCATCGGCGTCGAGCGCGCCTGCAAGGTTAATCATTGTGCGGTTGGGCGGCGGTGACAGCAGAATGACCTTTGTGCCGCGTGGCGACCGCGGAATTCCGCCTGTGCGGATTTCCTGGAGGAAGTGAAAGCCGCTGGCGGGCGGGTTAACAACGGCAGCGATGACGATATCGAAAGAATCGACCCGGCCGGACATAGCGCTGCGCGCTTCAGTCAGGGTCTTTGCGATCATCAGGCGTTCGGGCTTTAGATCCTCAATAAGCGGAACGATAATACTGCGGCTGGCCTGGTTGGGATCGACAACCAGAACCCCGTAGTCAGTCAGAAACGTGTCTGTGCGGTACATTGACGACATACATGAGCGCCGAATTCGTATTCTTTAATCGAAAATCCCATTGCGGGGCGCCCCGTTCGACCCTCTCATCAAGATAAGTCGTACTCGCTATTACTTAATGTGGGATGAACACGGGAATTGATCAACCGGAAGTTCGTCACCGATTGTCGCAAAGCCGGATGACTTACGCTGGCCAGGTGTTCCCGAATCGGTTGAAAAATGATTGTGCCGGCTTATCCCTCAAGCGCTGACCGTGGGTCGCGGTACGCGGCGGGGAAAAGGTCTTTCATCAGGCGTTGCCAGACTTCGGGCATTTCCGAGACGTCGGAAACTTTGCGGCCAAAGCCGCGAGATACATAGTTTCCGGCGATGCCGCCCATGTTCAAAAAGCCCGGCCAGGTGTTGATGTCATTGAATGCCTGTGTGGCCGATGCACTTTTAACGTCAGGGTCTGAGACGTCTGAGATAGACCCATGAAAGGTGAACCAGTCGTTGACGACCGAAAGTTGGCCCTCCGATGTCGTTGGTTCGGCCCGGAACCCCGTGTCGCCTTGAATCCAGACATCGTCGCCGATCACCCAAGCCGGTCCGATGTTGCCATACTGGCTCATGTCATACCCTTCGCGAGAGGCACGGTCCGACACCATACCCGACGAGACATACCTTCGCGTGCTGTTGCCGAGGCGCGGGGGACGGATCGCCACCGTCTCGCCGGTATACGGATTGTTGAATGTATCGAGCAGGACGCCGGTTTCGATGTCCGTATAGAAGATGGCGCTCAGGGTTTTGACTTCGTATTCGTCGTCCGAGATGTCGCGCACGGTCGAAATAAAACCGACATTCATGTCCCAAAACGGCGTGAACTTGCTGTCTACAAGTCCGTTCCGGCGCGCCTGGATGTACCAGACGACAAGCCGGTCATCATAGGTGTAATTGAGTTTGCGGTAGATCACCGCACGGTCGGCCTGTGACCCGGCATCCAGGAGTGTGTGATGATCGGTGCGTGCGGTTCGGGCTGACAGAATCAAAGGAGCGGCTGCCGCTCCACTGAAAATGCCGAGGGCGTGTCTGCGCTGCATATCATTCTCCTTACCGCTGTGCGACTGTCTCACAAGCATACTCTTGAGGCCTGTGAAAGAAATCCATTTTCTTATCGTCAATTGAGAGCCCTTTTGGCGGTGAATAGGATCTGCGCATGAGATACCTAAATTACATCGGTGTGGCCCTTGGCGTAGCCGTGTCGCTGATGTCGCCGGTTCGCGCGCAGAATGTCGTTATCGGCAATATCACGCTGATTGACGGAACCGGGGCCGAACCGGTCCCGCATGCCTGGGTCGCGGTCACAGGCGACCGTATCACCGGTGTTGGGACCGGCGTGCCGCCCAAGGCGCAGGTCAACATAGACGGTGCCGGACGGTTCTTGTTGCCGGGCCTGATCGATACTCATGTCCATATCGGCGGCGGCCGGTTACGGCCCGGAGAAGAGGGGGGTGGCGGTATGGCCGCGCGCCGCCAACGTGCGGAGCAAAGTTTGCACGGATACCTCTATAGCGGCGTGACCACCGTCTACGATTCCGGAAACATGCCGGAATTCATTTTTCCTTTGCGAGACGACACGCGGTCAGGCGCCGTTCTGTCGCCCCGGCTGCTCGCGACAGGCGGGGTCGTCACCGTACCGGGCGGATACGGATCAGGTCCGGGCGCGACACTTATCGGCGGTCCGGAGGATCTGCCAAGCCTGAAGGCGTATCTGGATCTGGCGCCGGATATGGTCAAAATTCTTCTCGATCCACAGGGACGGCGCGGCATTCCGGAGGCGCCCATTTTCACCGCCAGCTTGCTCGCCGATGTCGTTAATCTGATTCACGCCCGAGGTATTCGCGCGACGGTCCATATTCCGGCGGAGGCAGAAGCACGGCTCGCGATCGAGGCTGGCGTCGATGCACTTGCGCACCTGCCCGCGCGCACGGCGATGTCCGAGGACTTTGCCGTCTATGCCGCAGATCGAAAAATACCCATCGCGACGACGCTGACAGTATTCAGCAACATCGCCCGCGTCGCTGACACCCCTGAGATGTTCGACTCTCCACTTTACCGGGCGGTTATGCCACCTGATCAGCGCGAGCGGCAGAAGACGACTGAGCGCGCGCGTTATATCGAGTCCGGTATGTCTTCCTTCTTCTCGCGTATGTTGCCCGGCATGCAGCAGCGCATGATGATACTGCACGAGGCTGGCGTGCCGCTGGCGCTCGGCACTGACCGGTCCTTCGGTCCAACCGTGCATGAAGAGCTACGCCTGATTGTCGAGGCCGGTGTGCCCCCTGTGGAGGCCCTGAAGATGGCGGCAGTTCATGCCGCGCTCTACCTCGGCCTATCCGAAGACCTCGGCACGGTTGAAGTCGGAAAGTATGCGGACCTCATCCTGCTGCGCGACGACCCGACCTCGGATATTCGTAACTCGACGTCAGTCGACTGGGTCATGAGTGGAGGGAAAATCGTGGATCGGACCGCGCTGGACCTGCCGGTGAATACGATCATACCATAGGCGGTGGCTGACTGGCGGACGCTGCCTAAACAGGACGGCGCTCCGCGAACATCCTGGCTTAGGCTGGGCGCCGAGAACGCATAGAAATTAAGGGGATTCCAGGACATGATTCTGCCGTGGCGCGCGACCTGCATGCAGGTCTACACACATATTCTGAACCGGGTCGATACGCGCGAAGACGCAATGGCGATCGTGAACAAGAGTCTGGATCGGTGGACCGAATTGGCGAAAGCTGCGGTCCGGGGTGATGAGAAACAACTCCTGCTGTTTCCCGAATTTGCGTTGCAGGGCTTTCCGCTGCACGAAAGCGCCGAGGAATGGATCGCGAAAGCCTGTTTTGAGATTCCAGGGCCCGAGACCGAGCGGTTACAGAAACTGGCCCAGGATTTAGGCTGTTATATTGGCGCCAACAGCTACGAACGGGACCCGGAATGGCCGGGCCGCTATTTCAACTGTAGTTATCTGATCAACGACAGCGGCGATGTCATTCTTAAGTACCGGCGCGTTAATACGGCGCATGCCTCTTCGCCGCATGATTTTCTGGACAGGTATCTCGATCGGTACGGCCTGGAAGGCATGTTCCCGGTTGCGGAGACGCCACTTGGTAACATCGGCATGATGCCCTGCGGCGAAATCATGTTCCCCGAGGCGGCGCGGACGTTGGCGTTCCGGGGCGCCGAGGTGATTCTGCATCCGACATCCGACTATGGTGCCGACGACAACTGGAGCTGGCAGTCGGCGAAAAAGGTCAGGGCGTCGGAAAATATGGTTTATCTGGTGTCCGCGAATGCGGGCGGTATGCCGGAAGCGTTTCGTGGCATCAATGACATCGCCGGCCAGTCGCGCATTTTCGATTGGGAGGGGCGGGTGCTGACTCAGGGGCCAAGTCCGGGTGAATCGTTACGCTGTTCGGCGCTGATCGATGTCGAAGCGCTGCGGCGGGTGCGTGGAACGACCGGCGGTTTCAACCGCATCGCCCAGGCCCGCCCGGAGGCCTATGCCCAGGTCTATGCCTCAACGGCGATCTATCCCGTCAACCGGTTTGCAGATAAGCCGATGGTGTCCCGCAAGATGGTTAAGACCATGCTGCAGGACTCACTAAAGAATATGGTCAAGAACAAGATGCTGCCGCCGCAATAGGCACAGCCCGACATTAGAGAAGGGGAGGCAAAATGGTTCAGCCTTGGACAGCGACCTGCATGCAGGTCTACACGCATACGGTCAACAGCGCGAACAATCGCGAAGAAGCGATGGAAATCGTCAATCGCAGTCTTGATCGCTGGGTTACTTTGGCCATGGGCACCGCACGCGGTGGAGGACCGCATCTGCTGTTGTATCCGGAATTCGCCTTAACGGGTTTTCCCTTGCGCGAAACGGCGGCTGAATGGATCGAAAAAGCCTGTATCGAAATTCCCGGACCGGAGACGGAAAAGCTGCAAAAAGCTGCCCAGGAGCTCAAGTGCTACATCGGTGCAAACAGTTACGAAAAGGATCCGGAGTGGCCGGGACGGTATTTCAATTGCTGCTACCTTATCGACCCGTCCGGAGATGTGATTCTCAAGTACCGGCGCATCAACACGGTGCATACGGCATCGCCGCATGATTTCATGGATGCGTATCTGGACAAATACGGCCTCGAGGGGACGTTCCCTGTCGCAAAGACCGAGCTCGGCAACATCTCGATGATGCCCTGCGGTGAAATCATGTACCCGGAAGCGGCGCGTATGTTTATGTTCCGCGGCGCCGAAGTGCTGCTGCATCCCACGTCCGATCACGGCATGGCGGATAAGGTGGCTTGGGAGTCCGCGAAGAAAGTCCGGGCGTCCGAAAACATGATGTATTTGATCTCGACCAATGCGACCGGCCAACTGGGGACGTTTATTCCCGAAGGCCAGACTCTCGGCAATTCGAAGATCATCGATTACCACGGGCGTATTTTGGCGAACGTCGGCGGGCCGGGAGAAAGCACCGTTGCGTCTGCGACCATCGACGTGGAAGCGTTGCGCCGCGAGCGGCGTATTCCTGGCGCGCTCAACCGCCTGCTGCGCCAGCGTATCGAAATTTACCGGCCGCTATACAATCAGACGTCGTTCTACCCGCCGAATGCGTTCGCCGATGCTCCGATGGATTCAAAAGCACGGATCATGGAATTGCAGGAAGAGGCGCTGAATAAGATGGCCGATGCCGGGGTCGTCAATATGCCGAAGGCCGCGGAGTAAAAAGATATGCTAAGGGTGGCGGCGTTAGCCGTTGTTCTCTTTGCCGGTCAAGCGATCGCGGTGGCGGAAACAGTTCTCGTCGCCGGCGCGAGTGGAGGAACCGGCAGGCTGCCTGTCGAGCGGCTGCTCGCTGACGGCCTTACGGTGCGCGGTTTAACGAGGGATCCGGACGAAGCCCGGGAGCGGACCGGGTTAGATATCGAGTGGGTCGCCGGCGATGTCCGCGACCCCGTGTCTTTGGCCCGCGTGTTCGCGGGTGTAGAGTACGTGCAGTGTGCGGTGGGAGCGCGCGAACCGTTCGGGGCGAACCGGCCCGAAATGGTGGACTACAAGGGCGTGACCCATCTCGTCGATGCTGCCAAAGCGGCCGGGTCAGTTAAACGTTTTGTGCTGCTGTCGTCGGCGAATGTCACGATTGTCGGTCATCCGTTTAACGCGGGTTTCAACAATTTATTGATCTGGAAGTATTTGGGCGAAGACCATCTGCGCCGGTCGGGGCTTGAGTATGCCATCGTGCGTCCGCCGCAATTGCTGGACGAAGCGGGTGGTATCGCCGGAATTCGCCTGCAGCAGGGTGATCCCGGCGGTCCGGGACAAATGCCGCGCGCGGATCTGGCCGATGTTATGATTGAGGCGATGACGTCGCCGCACACGCGGAACGCCACCTTCGAAATTTTCCGGGATACGGATTTGCCGCCGGGCGGGTGGCGCGACCGTTTGACAGACCTGACACCGGACAGCTAGGGGCTCAGCCGGTGCTTTGCAGGGGCGGCCGCTCGGCTTCCTCCGCGGTGGTCATGTCGACCATGCGGAGAATGATTTCAGGTTCTTGGGCTCCGGAAATGGCTTTGGAGTCATTGAAGATGTAACAGGGCACGCCGGTTACCCCGAGGCGGTGCATGCGGGCGTTCTCGTTGAACACCGAGTTGAGATCGCTCTCTCCGAGCAAGTGTGCGGTCGCGACCTGGCGTTCGATTCCGATTTCCTCTGCCAGGCGAATGAGCACTTCCGGATCACCGATATCCAGGCCACGCTCAAAGTAAGCGGAAAACAGGACATCGACGGCTTTGCTTTGTGCGCCGACCGTTTGCGCGAGGCGGACGAGACGATGGGAGTTTGCGGAATTCGGCGTGCGTTCGATTCTGTCTAGTGCGAAATTGATGCCTTCGCCTTTACCGGTGAAGATGAGCGCTTCAATGATGCGGTCGTATTGCTGCGACGAGCCGAACTTGCGCTCAAGAAATTCCTTGCGGTTGACGCCGCCCGGCGGGAGATCCGGATTCAGCAAGAAAGACCGGAAGCGAATTTCCGGCTTCAAGTTCGGGCGCTCCCGCAAAGCGCGGTCAAACCGCCTCTTGCCGACAAAGCACCAGGGGCAGACCGTATCGAAGACAATATCGATGCGCATAGCGTTGTTTCGAAAAATTGTTCAACTCGTACCAGTGCGGGTGAGTATAAAGGCGCGGGAACTTTACCGCAAATAGAGGAAGGCTGATTGTTGCCTGTAGTTTAGGACGAGGCTAGTCCAATACCGAGGGCTCTACGAGGTGCGCCGAGGACGGGAGCAAGACACCTCGGCATTTCGGGGCCAGTGGATCTACTTGGGGGCGCTGTGGGGCTGGCCGAAGTGCATGACTGGCCGTCCGGGAAACCCGCGATATCGAACCGGGATTGGTTCTTTGGCCCATTCCGGTTCCCGCATGCCAATAACCCTGGCTCAGGATTTGGCTGCACGGCATACGAGACTCACCTTTGTGGATATCAAAACAAACGACATATGTTTTATGGGGCGTCGTCTCTTCGATTTAGTCGCTCAACGTATTGGTCAACGACCTTTTTTGTTTCCGCGCCGCGGACCTTTGTTAGAGCATGAAGGCAAAGATCGAATGATCGATAAACATCATGCATAATTGCTATGAACTTTAACTGAGCCTCGGAAGACATGCGGTCAATCGCAGAAATATCGCGGATATATATCGCTTCTCCCCATAGTTGCTGGCTAATACCGAAGAGTTGATTGGGATCTGGCTGCTGCCAAGGTGCAAACAACACGAGACCTTTAGAGTAGAAGCGGTGGAATTGAAATCCGCGGGATCGCATATAAGAATCGATGTCGGCAAACATTGGTTGGCCGACGTATAGCTCTACAAATCCGACTTCTAATTGCGCGACGAGTGTTTCTGATAAGAGATTTCCTGCGCCTATCAGTACGTCAAGCTCTCCTCCTTGTACGTCCGCTTTGAGAAGGTCAATTGATTTGATTGACGGGATGCTATCCAACCTGACCGATTGCATCTGATGTATTTTTTTTAAATTAAGAAGCTCAGGAAGGCCGCTATATGCTGAAGCAACCTCCAAGTTTGGGGGGAATGTGGAGCTGGTATAACCCACCTCGGTCTCGTAAAAATTTACGTTCTCACCCTTTCCGATCAGATAGGGGTGGTAATGAAATCCTGACTCACTCATGTTTTTGTGAGGTTGCGTATCAAACGGATCGAAGGCGTGAATGAGCCCATTGTTTCTGGCAGCTAAGTCATAGAAATCTTGCTGTCGCCATGCGGAGCCGACGTCGACGAACGACATCGGTTGAACGTCAGCTAATTCCAAGAAACTAAACTGTATGTTGGAAGCCATAGGTATTCGCGGCGCTCATGTTAAACGAACGGAAAATTACGAATGATCGCAAGTGGAGATAATCTATATACGTTAGTTGCTCAAGCAAACATATTGAGGGGCGCGAGTGCAAATGACACCGTTGCTAACTGCGGATCACGAGCGGTAAGTCAGGCGAGGGAAGTTTCACTGATGTGGCCTCGAGGCGCCGGACACGATTGTAATGTCTGACCTACTTTTATAAGACGGTCTTTGAGAGTTTCGTATTGTAGAGGTTTTGGGCGGGCAAAATACTGCGTCTCGCATCATGCTGTTCTCGAAATACCAGAATTAGCCTTTCCTCAATAGAGAGCAGGTCCTTGGAATAAGAGATGTCACTGTCCGCTGATAACGCCGAATGGTTAATCCATCAATCTTACACTGCTCATCTGAACCGCAACTATTCGGCTCAACTGGAGTTCGCAAACAAAGCGTTGCAGGTAGAACCATCATCGCACGTCGCATCTGCGCTGGCTTTTCTAGCGATGTGGGAAGCGGGAGACCTGGACAAAGCGACCATCAAGTTCTTTGAGCGGGCTAAGACATTTCCGCCGAAAGGATTTGATATCTTTTGCTCCATTCTCGCACACCTTAGAAGTGGCGCCGCGCCCACACACCTTCAGCCTCTAGTGAACTCGTGGCTGAATATCGTCAAATACGATGCCCGTGCTGATGACGAAGCATACAGACAAGGAGCGGAAGTTAAGATTCTGCGCCGTGGGTCACTTGCTGAGATATCGTCGGTTAAGGGAGAGATGATTCAAGAAAGATTCGGACTCGTAGAAAACGTCCGAAGCCAATCCAAACACATGATGAACAGGTGGTCGTACCCGAGCTTCCACCTTGTCGAAGATGTGATGGTGATGCCGAAGGAGTGGTACGTTTTTAACGAGACCAATATTTACATTGATGAAACGGTCAGTTGGCCTGACAAATGGTCAGAGCTTTCACTTTTTCATGCGAAAAAGAAGCCTTCGCCGAGTTTTGTGGCTTCTAGCGGCAACAAAATTCTACTTAATGTCCCTGAGCACAAAAATGAAATTGACGAACCGTGTATCCTGCTCGGAAGCGAGCCGAATTTTTATTTCTGGCTTGCGGAAAACTTGGCTCGATTGGCGACGATCGAAGGTATCTACGACATTCGTGCGCACAAAATGTTGGTCGACGAAAACGTATCCGAAATGCACCTTGACGCATTAAATCACTTGGGAATTCCGCCTGAAAACATCGTCCGGTGCAGCTGGAAAGCAATTTACTCATGCAAACAACTGGTTGTCCCGGGTGTGTTGCTGTCTGTCGACGTGTTGCACAAAAAAGGTGTGATGTGGTTGCGTGACCGGTTTAGGCCGAAGTCGCGAGACACGTCTTATCCGTCAAAGATATTTATTTCGCGGTCCAAGGCTCATCGCCGGCCATTCATAAATGAGCCCGAAATAGAGGAGTATCTGAAAAAAAACGGGTACGTAACCATCGTTCCAGACTCGTTAAGTTTTATGGATCAAATTGAAATCGTTCAAAATGCCGACTTTATTGTGAGTCCCTATGGAACGTGCTTGACGGTTTTGCTGTTCGCGCCGGAGACGTGTTGTATTTTCGAGCTCATTGATGAGATGTCCGTCCCAATACATAGGTTCAAGGAGAACTTAGCAAATCAGATTGGTCAGAAGTTTCGGTGTATTTATGTCGACGCACACAGGGATATGACGAGTGAATCCGTAAGTGAAGGCGGGTTCACGATCTCACCAGAGAGTTTGCGGGCGCAAATGAATGCGTGAAGGCGATCTACGAAGTAAGCGGTTAGGCTGAGGCCAAGAAATGGCCGGTGAGCCTGCGTACTTCTCCCTAGCTCTACCCTTAAAACAGCAATACATCGCTACGCTTGATTGCGGTCGGCAGCGAGTTTGCGTCGTTGGAAATTCAAGTATGCTTCTCTCGGTGCCGCTTCGCTCTTCCATTTTCCTTTTAAGTGAATGATGTATTTCGCGGCCAGTTGAGCGTGAGAGTAGGGAGTGTTGGATCGAGGTGTGAAGTTGTGCGTTTCGACCGGATACTCTTTTACTGTTCCATTGAAACCAGAGCTGCCAAGAACGAGATTGAGACTGCGCTGACCGCCTTCCCAACGACGTTTATCTTTAGGGAGCGTTTTGTATGCCTCTAGATACAATTCGAAGAAATGCCTTGCTGCCGGAGTTCCCGCGCAAAAAATAACACCTTCATTGGCGCGCTCCTTGACTCCCTCTCTTACCGTTACACCGATATCAAAGTTACCGAACTCGGAGGTCAGAGGGCGGTTAACAAAGGCGTCGCTGTCGAGAAAGACGGTGGCGCTAAACGCATCCGAATGCGCGAAGCTATGCATTGCGGTAACACGGTCATACATGGGCTCGGTTCCATCGAGGTCGAGTATGACGGTGTCGACGTCAGCGAGCGGGATGCCGCCGGGGCCGGTGACATAAAGAACGCGAGCGTCCGGATGATAGCCTTTCGCCATCAATACGAAATGGTTGAGAATCTCGCTAAAGTCGACGGTACTATGGTCCAGTACAAAACCGCGTGTCTCCACTTTCTCATGGCCTTTGGCAATCGGATTGTGAAAGACAAAAAACGTCAACTTTGCACTTGGGACAAGCGAGAATGATGAATAAGTGTCAGGCATTTCGGCAGTTTTACAGAACGTGAGGGGATTTCAAGATTGAGATGAACGGCGAATGCGGAGTTCAATCAAGACGGAAAAAAGCCGTTCCTCTTCGTTATATCTCATGGGCCTCAATCCACTTTGCTAAAATGATGTAGGACCAAATTGAATTTATATTGCTTCCTGCGGCAGCTGTGATTCTGTCTAGAGACTCAGGCCGATCAGAAAAGAAGGTGGTACCACGTAAAACATGGTAGCTCTTATGTAGTTCACGTTGGACACGTTCTTTGTTGGCGGCAAACACTGAAGCCGGCATGCCAAATCCCTTCTTGGGCGCATTTGTGACCGTATCTGTGAGATAGCGACCCAGCAAAATTCTGAGAACTCTCTTAAGAAC
>JAYQVH010000034.1:0-19877 GCA_038148375.1 Rhodospirillaceae bacterium
CTCTAAGAAACACGGATTGTATGCACCGGGGTGTCATATTCCGGTTGTGCCATCGGAAGAACTGTACATTCGGAGTCCAGACTCAGTCATCGTTCTGGCGTGGCAATATTATGATGTGATAGCCGCTCGACACCTCCAGTTTACGGAGCAGGGCGGCAAGTTTGTTGTGCCGTTGCCAGACCTTATGGTTATCTAGACTGATGGTGCCAGCATTGTTGTAATAAGGTTTGGTGCATGTCGCAAATCAATCTGTAATGATCCACATCCTCTAGGGTGTGTTAGCGTCTTACTTGACATCTATAAGGTTGATCGTATCTAGCAGAGTTTCTAGCGTATCGGGCTCCCAAACCATGTGTTGGTTATCCTGAAGCCATGGATATTTTTCGCCCCACTTCAATTTTCCAACTCTTTCAAAGTAGCTTTCAGTTGCCACTCTAGAGTTTTCTACTACTACCTTGGTCCATATAAAAGGTGCCTTAGAATAAATAAACACGCAGCTTAATCCACTATTGGTAACGTAGTTCGAAGCTGTCACGCTATATATCCCAAGTCTTAGATTAACACTCATCGCTGCAGCGTCGATTACGGGCCAGTCCCATTTGTGAATTGATCTATCTCCCAGAACATCGTCTTGATCTGGAATTATTATGGGTTGAAATCCTTTGCTGCGGAGAGCCTGATAAAACGCGTACCACTGTTCAAGATCTGAATCTCTCGTGCTTTCAAAAGCTGCTCTACGGAGGGTAAATGAAACGATTGGATCAGTGGTATCTGGCAACAAGCATTTTGCTGCTTGAACCGCATACTCTGTGGGACGGAATACCTGAACGTCGGCTCCTAGTGCGTGAAGTTTGTTGGCGTGCGAAAATTGATAAGGGATATTCGGATTATAAATGGGGTTATAGCCTCTTGGATACGACTCTATTGCGATGTCAGAGATGGGCCGGTGGATAATCTCAAACCGTTCGATGTTTGGGACAATTTCCGCGATATCCGATAAAAGGTTCCAAATACGCCACCTACGTTCAACCAAACTATAAGTGTGTTCCCGAGTTGATCTTTGCCGGTAGGCATCTGCCAGGATCACAAGATCCATTAGCCGGCCTGACCGTCGCGCGAATGCAGATGCAGCAGCAATGAACTGACAGAAGTCGAACGTTATTGGCGCTTTCTTGAGGTCGTAATAAGCAACAATGTTTTCGTCGCGAGAATCGTTTTCCGTCACGCAGTGCCATCCTTTCCTGACAGCATAGACAAGTACTTTGCTTGAACTGGCCACTTGAATGCCTGCTCGCTTTCGCGGCGCGCGATGCAGATTAACATTGCCTCTGCAGGTGGGCTTCTTACTCGAGCGCTGGCTGCGTCTATGTAGTCGTACAGTTGAATCTTGAGTCCTGATTTGGTCCGGCCGCGAAGGAAGTGAACGGAAAATCCATTTTGACTAAATGCATCGAAATACGCAGTTGGATTGACATTCCAGAAACCGTGATTGGTCATTGATAAAGGTGCCATAGAAATGACCCATCCGTTCCGTTGTACAAGTTCGCACATGCACTTGAATGCATTGCCGATATTAAAACAGTGTTCAAGAGTACCCGTGTCGATGACGAGATCGTATCGGTGACGATAGGAGGCCGGCAATGGCTCATTTAAATCAATGATTTTCTCATTGCCTCGTAGTTTCTTAATGTCGAAGAAATCGACGTTGCATCCTAGTGCCTCAAACAGGCTCTGGGTCTCATATACGATTCCGAAGTCCGCAGGTAAACTGTGATAGTTTCGAACATAATCTTGGCTTTCGGCGGGCTCGAGGTTCGATAGTGTTCTGTCTCCAAGTATATCTTTAATCAACGGGCCGCTAACCAGTAAATCGGGATATGACAGACACGCGACTTTATGCGGCTTGTGTCCCTCATGATTTGCATTGAGCGTGTCGAGAACGGATTTCAGAAGCTTCAGGTAGAGTAAATCAATTGCCATTTCTTCGAGCTTTCGAATCTCGGATCAGCCAATGAAAACAGAAACGCTGGGCAGACATCGGCTTCTTACGCAACCAAGTTTGATGAATGTGAGGTCGGGACATATTTGGCATATAGGGGATAACGTGAAATCTCACATTGGAATTATGTCTTTTATTCAAAGTAAATAAATGAATGATCTCCAGAATATCCGCATCTCTCGAACCACCATTGCCATTCTTTAGGAGTGTTAAACTGTTCACAGGTAACTTGCCAATACAGCAAGTTTACCTTCTCCACTTCAGACCTGTAGGATTCGACGCATAGATACTTCTTTTTTGCGATCCGCTCCAGTTCGCGCAGTGCCGGTTCAAGTTCATACGAATAAAGGTTGTGAAGCGTGTTAAGTGAATATGCAAAATCGAACTCCCTATCGTCATAGGGTAGCGCGACAGCGCTTCCTTCATCGATGAGATGCCTCATTTCCGGTTTCGCGTTCTCTATAGCATACCGTGAAACGTCAAAGCCGCGTACGTCAAGGCCTGGTACGACTTTGGTTAGGTCGTACATGAGGTAACCTTTGCCGCAACCGATATCGAGCACCTTATCACCCGGCTTCAGGTGGTAATGTTCTGCCATTAGTCGTGCTACAGGCTCCCAGCGCCCTTCCATGTAATTGTAACCGCCATAATTGATTCGGCGGTCTCCATCCCAATAATCAAAGCCCCAGTTTTTGGCCAATTCTGCTGCTTTGGCTTTGGGAAAATCGGGGTCATTGACGCGGGCTAGGTAGTCGCGCGTTGTGCTCTTGTGAAGAGGAGTCATGAAATCGATATAGGCCAACGCTAAGCTCCTGAATTCATTAAAGTGTGGGCCGTGGCGAAGCGCTCACGGATAATCATTTCGGGGGATTTGTCAAATGCAACGTCAATCAACGCTTGCCATCTCTGAGGGCGCAACACGGCGAGAGCGATTGTAATCCACTTAATGCGTAAGACGTGTTCTAGGACGCTACACCGAGCTCGTACGCGATCCGTATTCACGATGCCGGCGAGAGCGCAGAGAATTTGTTCGTTGGCATCCTGTCCAGGTGTCACCTTTGGCTGTAGAACAAAGTCACATACAGTCTTGGCTGGATCGTCCCATCCGGCGAATTCAAAATCGTAGAACACTACGCCCCGGCGTGTCGCCATGGCATTGTGGAAACCGAAATCGGATGGGGATAAAATCATTTTCTCGGAGGGCCAGTCGTCATCAATCTCGCTTGAACAGAGAGCGAATTCAAGTGCTCGCTCAGCTTTCATAATCTCTGTTGCCAAAGCGGTGATGAAAGCTCCGCCTTCAACCCTAAACTTACGTGGTAGATGTTCCAATTCCATGTCGGCGGCGCGTTGACGTACGTCGCTCAGATGAGCACTTAATTTGAGAAAGCCATCGGCGGCGCGAAGATCATAGGACGGCTTATCAATTTGCGACGTTGAATTTAACGCGCACAAGAAACCAGCCGCGCACTCTATATCTGAAGAGCGCGGAGGGTTTTCTGAATCAAACCTCCTTCCTTCGAGATACTCCATCGCAAGTATTCGCGCATCCGAATCGATGTTTATGATGGTTGGTACAAAATCGGTTGCTGCAGTGTTTGCATACTGTAAGAATTCGGATTCCGCTCTAAAACGATCTGCTCTACCGTCAGACGACGGTGGTAGGACTTTCACGACATACCGATCTGATCCGCTGTGGCATAGGAAAACGGCATTATTGGCGCCGCCCGCTAGCGGAAGGATTGTGACGTCTCGCCGTGCATCGAGGATGTGTGTGCACCAAGAACGTACGTATTCAATTGTCTCATCTAGGCTAGACATAAATCTTTGAATTCGCGCCACGAGCGCACGGTTGTTTCGGCGTCTGAGGCGCGCGCGCTGGAGGAGAATAGCACCGGTCTAGTCACCCGAGGAAAACCCGAATCCGTAAGGATCTCTGGGAGGTCGTCTAGGAAGATATCGCATGCCAAACGTTCGATCTGGACGAGTTTCTCTTGCTTTGTCTCATTAAGGAATACTGTTTCCGAGCAAAACAGTGGCATGTCTTCGAATATCATATGATGGTTGATCCACGCGTGCGCGGCGGCATGAAGGTCAAATTGAGGGCCCATATATGGGTGCTGAGTCTTATGGCTGATAATTACGGTTGTGTGTCCAGCGGCTTGTAGTGCAACTATTGTGGCGACGGAACCCGGAAATGGTTCAGCTTGTGCTAGCCCTGGACCGTAAAGGTGAGCTTGGAACGTCGTCCATTCGTCCTCACGGCCTTCCGCGCGTAGAAAATCACGTAGTTCAATTTTTGTTCGCGGCAAATTTGGAGGTAAGTCAAGCAAATCATTGGCGAGGATCTCAATTGCGCGATCGTAACAAACAATCGTGTTGTCAAAATCAAGACCGATGAGCATTTACGCTGCTGACGATGCGTTAGATGAGGTGTTCATTGCGATCGCTTCGACAATACTATCCGCGTCGATTTTAAAGTAAGTGCGCGCAAATGCTTGTGATCCGACGGAATGCATGAAGTCATCGTGACAGCCAAGGCACGTGATTTCCAAAGGTAACCGAGATTGAGCAATGTGCGCGGAAACATACTCGCCAAAACCGCCGGCCTTAGAATGTTCCTCTACTGTTACGATTTTGCGGAACTTCGTCGCAAGCTCGGATAACAGGTCGCGATCGAGAGGCTTCACAGTATTTATGAGTATGACCTGAGCCGATATGTCATAATTTTGTATCAATATGTCAGCGGCCTTGAGTGCCTCATATGCGATCGTTCCGACAGCGAGGATACACGCGTCGGTTCCATTCCTTACGACTTTCGCCTTGCCGATTCCAACAGAATCGCATTCAGGTACAATTTCCGGCTCGCCTTTTTTCCCAATGCGTATGTAAGTCGGGCGCTCGCCGGCTAACGCATCGCGAAGTACGGACCGCAGAGACGGTGCGTCGTATGGGGTTATTACTTGAAGCTTGGGAATAGCTCGAAAGATTGAAAAGTCTTCTAGGGAATGGTGTGTAGGCCCGAGGCTTGCGTAAGAAAGTCCCGATCCTGTGCCGACAATGACAACCGGTGCATTGTGGTATGCGACATCAACGCGGATTTGCTCAAGACAGCGCATCGTCGTGAACGGCGCTATCGTGTAGACGACAGGCCGCAGCCCACTGAGAGCCATCCCAGCGGCAACCCCCATCATATTTGCTTCCGCGACACCACAATTGAAGAATCGTGCAGGATGCTTGTCCTTGAGGTTATCGAAGAGATGGTTGCCGATGTCGCCGGATAACAAAATGAGCCGTGGGTCTGAATCCGCTAACTTTGTGATTTCGTCGGCAAAGGCATTTCGCATTACTAAGCAGCCTCCACACCGAGTTCTTTGGCGGCGCTAATCACTTCGTCTGCATTTGGAATGCGATAGTGCCAGTTGTTGTCGTCTTCCATGAAAGAAACGCCACGCCCCTTGACCGTGTGCGCAATAATCGCCTTTGGTCGCGGGTCGCGAGCGTTGGACGTAATTGCCTCGGATATTTCATCGAAGTCATTGCCGTTTATCTCGGAAACGCACCAACCGAAGGCGCGCCACTTTTCCGCCAGTGGCGCCAACCCAAGGATTTTGTCGCTGCGACCGGTTGCTTGCCACTTATTGTAGTCCACAGCTATCGTCAGGTTTGAGATTTTTTGTGCCGCCGCCATCATTGCGGCCTCCCAGACCGAGCCTTCGTTGCACTCGCCATCACTCAAGATCGCATAAACGGAATATGGGGAATCCGTCACACGTGACGCTAGCGCCATTCCCAAGGCCATTGGCAGACCATGACCGAGGGAGCCGGTCGCAGCTTCGATCCCAGGCAATGCTGACGGTGAGGGCGGATGCTCGCCAAATATTGAGCCGTCCTGGCCATAGTCCTCTAGGCGGGAGCGCGGGAAGAAGCCACGCTCGGCAAGTATTTGGAAAAGCGCCGGGGCGGCATGACCCTTGCTTAGGATGAATCGATCACGGCCGGTGGCGCGCGGGTGTTTGGGGTTGATTTGCAGCACTCGCCAATAGAAGTATACAAGCAGATCGACGCAGGAGAGGCAGGAGCCAAGGTGTGGCGTTCCTGACTCATGGGATGTCTTGACGATGCGGTACCGCATTTCGCTCGCGATGCCGCTCAATTCGGTATTGGCGCTCAAGATAGGGGCGTCTGGCATGGGTTCAATCGGTGCAACTATGGACGATGAATATATTCCAGATGGCTGTGACTTAAAACCTCTAGGTTGTCTTTGACCCACGAGATACAGCCCTCAAGTCCGGTCTCCAGCGAAATATTGTCACTCCACGAAAGCGCGCTGCGAACCTTCTCACTGTTCAGCCAGTATGCATCATCTTTGCCGCGCCTCTCTTCTGCGACTTCGACGTGGTCTTCAAATGCGGTATTGAGCATGCGGCAGATGAGTTCAACCAATTCCCGGATCGATACGATATGATCGGTTGAGATGTGATAGGTCTCTCCTACGGGAGCCTTATTAGTGATTAACCATGTCGCGTTTGAAACGTCGTCCATATGAATAAATGAACGAGTCGACACGCCACCACCGTGTAGTTGTAGTTTGCGACCGGTGAGCAGAAACAAGATTGTTCGTGGGATGATACGGTATAGTTGTTGTCCCGGTCCATATACGTTCGCGGCGCGTGTGGTAACGACTGGTAGGCCGAAACTCTCGCGGTAAATCTTGAATATCATGTCTCCAGCTGCGCGTGAAACGGCATACGGCGTCGACGGATTGTATGGCGTATTTTCAGTGATCCAGCCGTCCGTTGAACCATATACTTCGGGTGTCGTTACGTGCACATATCGCTCCAGCCAATCAACACCACGAAGTCTTTCGGCAAGTTTCGACGCGGACACGACGTTTGTCATCATCCAGTCTTCCGGATGATCCCAACTTTGGCCAACCATACTTTGCGCGGCAAAGTTGACTATGATCGAAATACGTTCTTGCCGGATAAGTTTCTCGAGTTCTTCGAGGTTGTGATTGACATCGACCTGTGCAAACCGGAACTTATCCAGGTCGGTAGTCCACATATAAGGCAGGAATTCTCTAGGCTTTTGAATAGACCTACTAGCTCCAATGACTTCGACTCCTTGCTTAAGTAAGAATCCGATAAAACTGGCACCGGAGAACGAATTACTTCCGAGAACGAGGATGGCGCTCATAGGGAAAAATCTATCAGACAGCGTCCGGCGGAACTTCCGTCGCGCATTCCATTAATAAGCGCATTGACCTGCTCCAAAGGCGCGGTATCGGAAATGATGTCGTTAAGGTCGATGTCGCGGGCGCTGGCCAGAGCCATATAGCGCGCTATGTCTGTTTGCGGTACTGCTTCGCCACCTGTAGTTCCGCTGATTTGCTTACCAAAATGTAACTTCAGCGTATAGAGGTCAGTAGTGTCACCAGCCTTCGGCACGCCGACGAGAATGACGCGGCCCTGATTGGATGAGAATTCATACCCTCGAGCGATCACTTCCGTATTACCCGTGTTATCAATAAACACGTTAGGTCGGTCCGTCGTAAATATGTCGGCCAGCGCGTCCCACGGATCGTCGACGGATCCATCTATTGTATGAGTGGCGCCGCAGCGTGCCGCCAATTCAAGACGGTTGGCGAAGCGGTCGACAGCGACAATTTTACTGGCACCAGCTAAGGCTGCGCCTTGTACGATATTCAGTCCGATACCGCCCGCGCCGAATACGACGACCGACTCCCCCAGACGCACTTTGGCTTTGTTGTCGATAACGCCAAATCCGGTAGTGATCGCGCATCCGTACAAGGCCGCCACCTTCATATTGGTGCTAGGATCGATGACGGTCAGCCGGTTTTCTGAGACGACGGCATACTCGTTGAACGTCGTTACCCATCCCGCGTTCACCGTCTTACCGGCAAGATTGTATTTGGGCGGAACAGCCTCGATGCCAAGAGAAGGTCTCCAATGCAGCACGACACTGTCACCGGACCGGACATGCTTAACGCCCGGTCCGGTCGCCAACACGTCGCCCGAACCCTCGTGCCCGAGGAGGTGAGGCAGCCACTTATCCGGACCTTTAACGCCGTCAATTTCGCCGATCTGCGAACCGCAGATACCACTGTATTTTAGCCGGACCAGAACCTGACCCACGTCTAGACTTTGCGGCAGGTCAATGGTTTCAACTGCTAACGGCGCGTTTTGCTCGACCAGTATGGCGGCGCGGGTCTGTTTCGGTAGCTGTATTGTCGGCATGATTCAGCGGACTCCCGTGCGCGGTCGTGACGTTACAGAACGTGGGCCTGCATCCACTTCAGGCAATACCACCTGTCTTCGTCCTTCAGGGCACCCGAATTATATGCGGCCACAATTTCGGAAATGGCGGCTGCCACGTTCTTCTTGGGCTTAAAGCCTGTGGCAAGAAGCTTGTCTGAATTAATGCGATAAGACCGGGGGTCGTTGGACGGCTTGACGTTGATCTTGGCGGGTAGGTTTTCACAAATCATATCGGCGATTGAGCGGATCGACAGATTTTCGAAACCGGCGTTATAGACACCGGTGACGTCCGGGCGATCAAGCAAAAACAAATACAAGTCTGTGATGTCGTCTATGTGAATGTTGGGTCGTGTCTGATCGCCGCCCAGCACCGTAATCTCACCATTGGTAAGAGCTTGCATGGTCAGCATATTGACCGATACGTCGAGTCGCATGCGTGGTGAAAGTCCGCAAACTGTGGCAGGTCGAATGATCTGTACCGTCATTTCGTCTGCGTAACTCATGAGTACGCGTTCGGCGACCATCTTTGTCTTGTTGTATTCGGACAAAGGTACCAGTTCGAGGTCCTCGGTCACCTGCTCTTCGTCTTTGAGGCCATAGACGCTCCCGGAAGACGCATAAATGAACCGCTTTACACCTTCTCTGACAGCCTTGTCGGCCAACCGCATCGTTGCTAGGCACGAAATCTCCCAAGTTAATTGCGGATCTAGGTCGCTACACGGATCATTGGCGACAGAAGATAAATGGATTATCGCATCGTATCCAGCGAGGTCCAGTTTTTCCGACTCCCGAACGTCGAACTGACGAATCTCGAGGTTCTCGTGAGGAGCAAGATCGTTGCCGAACCACATGATATCGATCGCAGTCACATGGTGCCCGGCATTGAGGAGTTTGGGGACGAGAACGTTGCCTTTGTAGCCGCAGGCTCCGGTTACGAGGAGCTTCATAGATGTTCCAATTCGTACTCTTGTTCAGCCTGGCGCAGTGCGTCCAATGTCCCGATATCGCGATGATAGGTATCGTTGTGAAACGTAAACCAGGTCAAATCGGGGTGCGGCACCACGTCACGGCAAAAATCAGTTGCCTCTGGGTGAGACGCCACCCAATCGAGAACGGACGTCTCTACTAGGAAAACTGCGCCATTTGCAAGGTTTCCTGGGGGATTTTCAACTTTTTCATGCACGGCAGCGATGATCCCAGCGGAATTGACCTCCAGTATGCCGCAGGACTGAGGAGAATCCGTCGTGAAGGTCATCACGGTGCCGTCGCAACCTGCCGGACGGTGTTGGTGAGCGGAATAAAAAGTGTCCGGATCAAATGCCGATAGATTGTCTGCGTGGGCCAAAAGAACGGGACCCTTGGAATTAAAGTAGGAGCGGTTCTCCCGGACGGTTCCGGCAGTTCCCAGAATGGTTTCTTCGTGGACGAGATCGATCCGGTCGGACCACCGGCTTGATGTGCAGAATGATCGCACTTGGTCGGGCAAGTAATGGGTGTTTACTAAGATGCGCTCGACACCTGACTCGAACAATAACGTCAACCAATAGTCCAGCAACGGCCGCCCTAGGATTGGCACAAGGCACTTCGGAAGTGTGTCGGTCAAGGGCCTTAGGCGCGTACCATACCCACCGGCAAGCAGAAGTGCGCGCACCGGAACGTTTGTCATTGGCTCATTGCCGCCAATAGCTCTGAAGAGGATATGGGAATGTTGCCGACCCGGCTGGTCTGAATTCCTGCTGCCGTCGAGCCAATAAACGCGGCCTCCCAAATCGATGCGCCGCCAGTAAGGGCGAGAGCGCTGGCGATCAACATTGAGTCGCCGGCGCCGGAAACGTCTCGCGGCAGTTGATTGAATGCCGGCAGGCGGTCGACGTTCTGATTATCGGGGCGTAAATCATGAGAAATGATGAAAACACCATCAGAGCCGAGTTTGACGAATATATTCGTGCTGTTGGTCATCTGGATCAGCTCTTCACCGATCTTCGCGAGGCCGCTACCTTGATCCCGCAACGCGAGACGCGCTTCAAACTCGGTTGGTGTCAGTAGCAAAGCATCCCTGTAGCGGGAAATATCGCCGACCTGTGAAGAAGATTGACTGTCCGCAACAATCGGCACCCCAGCGCGCGCAGCAATTTGGCGCGAGGTCTCGATTAAGGGAACAGGAAGACAGCCGTAGTTGAAATCGGAGAAAATGACGACGTCAGCGTTCTTGCATAGGTCTTCAAGCCGGTCTGCCAAATTCTGTTGAAGCTCGCGCGAAATATCGTGTTGGCGCAAATGGCTGACACGCAACATGGTCTTTTCTTGGGCACGAAAGCGTTGCTTCAGTGTCGTCGGCCGGCTGTCATCGGTTAGAAGGTCTGTGTCGACGCCATATTCGGAGAGCCGCGCCGCTGCTTCCTCTCCGACCGCGTCATTGCCCGTCACGGAGAGAAAGTGAACGTTTGCCCCGAGCGCGGCAGCGTGCGCCGCGACGATTCCCGCGCCGCCGACAAAGCGCTCGGTTGATTGGGGGGAAACGACAATCGAGGGCTCTTCTCGGGACATTCCCAACGGTTCGCAGCTGATATACTCGTCTACGATGACATCGCCGATTACGACAACTGACAAGCGCTGGAAATCATTAACGCGCGAAGACAGTTCTGCGTAATCGATCTTATGGCGATCGAGGAATTCTTTCGGCTGAATTAGGGAATTCAGGCGCGTTGCAGTGTTGATATGATCGAGGAGTTGGGACCCTGAGTAGTTTGCTTCGCCCGACCCAAAGAGAAGGCGGCCGCCGTAACGCTTAAGGATCGGTTCTTCGGGATTGACCCGCTTCTCGAATTCCTTCCCTTTGATGACGACATCGGGCTGTAGCTGTTCCAGAAATGCCTCGACCCCTTTATCCAGCACGACGGCTTCGTCGACGATGCCGAGCTCCATTAAGGCTTCGACACGTTCTAGAGGCGGCGGGACGTCCGCAGACGGTTGGATGTTATTGACGCCGACAACAAGCCGAGTGCCACTTTCAGACGCAAACTTGAGGAGGCGCACGTGGCCGGGGTGAAGGGAATAGAAATTACCCGAGACGAACACGACGGAGTTAGATTTTTTCATGTCTCAAAGCTATCCGCCGCCACAGTGTGTTCAGGGAGGTCGTTCCTCGCGGGATGCATCGCGGACCGAGATCCGTTCCGCCGCGCGACCATTTCACGCAGACCCAACGCGGCGAAGTTTTGCCACGGTTAATTCAGGATTACAATCGGCCGGCCGCAGAAAATGGCAGATTTGTAAGGATTCTAGCGAGACCCGTGGCGCGTCGCTGCTATGATCCGGCAGGTTCAACCAGATCCAATGTCTGGCTAGCCATCACGTCTGTCAGCGTCTGCACTGTTCCGCTTGGCCACGTAATTTCGACTTGGTCAACCGATTGAGCCGGCCCTAACCCAAACATTAAAACCGGATCGTTGGTTGAATTATATCCGTGCGCGCTTGTGTGCTCTCGTATCTGGGTCATGTCGCCGGTGGTTACGCGGACCTTCGCCCCGTAGCCGTTGCGATTGCTTATTGAGCCGGTAAGTTTCACCTTGAGCCAATTATTGTCATTTCCGGCGTTGATCAGCATGTGGTTCTGCTGAGGAATATTAACGCGCTGTCCGTTGCTGTAATAGGTGCGGTTGGTGAGGAACAGGTCCGGAAATCCGTCGCCATTGAAGTCAGCGGCGCCGACGCCGCTGCCGATGCCAAAGCCTTCGGCGCCGGACCCTTCCGTCACATCGGTAAACGTCAGGTCACCGTTGTTGCGGTAGAGTTTGTTGTAGGCGGGTTCCCACGCGATATAGAACTGAACAAACATCGGCATTTGACTGATCACGTCATTGATCAGGACATTCGACAGGCCGCCGTTGTTCACGTAGATATCGATCCAGCCATCATTGTCGAAATCTGCCATCGTGCATCCGCGCGCTCCGCCCGGATCACCGGTGCCGGACGTCAACGTGATGTCCTCGAAGCGGACCTCCCCGGTATCTGACAGCTTGCTGATGATGAGACGATTGGCCTGGTCTGCGGTCGGCAAGTAGAAATCCAGGTCGCCATCGTTATCAATATCACCGATACAAGCGCCGTTCGCATTGCCCGGATTGAGAAAGGCAAATCCGTTCGGTCCGCGGCGGTTCTCGGTGATATCCTCGAACGTGCCGTCCTTGTTGTTCAGAAGCAGGACTTTGGAGTCGCCCTCATTGGTAATCAGCAGATCGACCCAGCCGTCATTGTTGACGTCTGTCCAATTGGGCGCGCCTTGCGAATTGGCCTCGAGTACTTTCCCTTGAATCGCAACACCGGATTCGGCTGTCACGTCAGTAAACGTACCGTCACCGTTGTTGCGGAATAGTGCGTTCTCGACATCGTAGTCCGCGCATTTCCAAAAAAGATCGAGATCCCCGTCGTTGTCATAGTCGCCCCAGGCGAGGCCGGCGCCAGTATTGCCGACGCCGCCTATACGGGCATCCTCGGCATTGCCGCTGCGCATAATCCCGGCGGACCGGGTCACGTCTTCAAAATTCGGCTCACCGGTCTCTACCAGCAGGTTTCTATAGACCGTCGTGGGGACATGGTTGCGGCGGTCCTGTCCGGGCGGCATATTCGAAACCGCCAAATCCTGGTCGCCGTCGTTGTCGAAATCCCCCCAAGCGGCGCCTCGGCTATAGCTGCCGTCATTGCTGACCCCGCGCGCTGGCGCGACATTGGTGAATTTACCTGTTCCGTCGTTTTCCCAGAGGCGATTGTTGATGCCTTCTGCAAGCGCTTCCGCCGGTACATAAATGTCGAGATCACCGTCATTATCGAAATCACTGAAGGCCGGACCGGTGCTGTTGACGGCGAAGTCCGCTAGGCCGGCCGTCTCGCTCACGTCGCTGAACTGAATAGCTGGCTCAGCTAAAACCACGGTCGCGGTGGCGCAGAGACACGCACTTAACACCAAAGGCAATTTCATATCTAAACCTCAAGGTCGAAGAGGGGTATTGTGGAAGAGTCAGTGCCGAGCACTAACAATACTGCATTGCTTAACCGCCACGAGAACAGCCCTAAATGACATTCAGGGCCGATAGGATATGAAGACTGGCAGGTGTCCAACGGCGATCGTCCGATTTGACGAATTCGATGACATTTTTTGGGGACACCACGGCAATGTCCCGGTATTCAGCGGTGGAACGCTGGCCGAAGGCGTTCATGATGTCTTGACGACTCAATCCCGTATCGGCGCGCATAACAAGATCAAAACAATGGAGGTCCTTGTCCTCAAATGCAGCGATGACGTCCAAGCTCGCATCCGGCGGCAACGAGAGGGCTAGTTCTTCGTCAAGCTCGCGTCGTGCCACGGCCATGACATCGAGCACACTCCCGGGTTCTGCATTTTCTGAATCGACGGTTCCGGACGGCCCGACCTCCCATTTGAACGAGTGGACCGCGACGCTTTCCGACCTCTGGCCGAACACAAATCCGTCTGCGCAGGTCGTGACGACCGTGATCGCCAGCGGCTGAATTTTGAGCTTGGAAAACATGTCCGGGATACGCACCTGCGCGATGAACGGTTTGTAGCTGGCCGGGATCACGGTGACACACGATTCAGTTAAGGACGTTACCGAGAAAATTGGTCCGTCGAATATCGAATGCCCTCGGCTTTGGTATTCGTCGTTCCATATGCGTTCGATATCATCGCGTTCGAATTGCGTAAGCTCGTGCGGCGGTGCCTGACCTACGACAACGCGACAATTCGTGTTCACCGGATGGCGAACGATAGTGTCAGGCAACAAAATGCCGGCAGCTGTTTCGGACACGCTCATGTGTCCCGCCGGTCAGAAATCATCTCCCAAGCCAATGGCTCGCCGGCATGGATCGCACGTGACGCATGGCATCCGATAACGTCCGGCATATGCTTGGGCGCCAAACCAAACCCCGGTCGAATTGACTTCACATTCGCCTGAGTGAATTTTTCTCCGGCAGCGACAGGCGCGCAGACATAGAGGGATCGCCGGAACGCGAGGCTTGCCTGTTCGCTTTCCGTCGGGCCGTCACGCACCGTGCCACGGGCCTGCCATGCTTCGCGGCACTCGGCGACTAACGCTTTGAGGTCAGGGCCCGTCAGCGAGAACGCGGAGTCGGCCGTCGGCGGTTCTCGTGCGTCGATCACATGCTTCTCGATCAGGCACGCCCCCAAGGCGCACGCCGCCGCTGATGTGACAGTACCGGTCGTATGATCGGAATATCCCACCAGAACGCCGAAGCGCTCCGCCAGAGCGGGGATGGTCAAGAGGTCTGCTTCACTTGTCTTGGCCGGGTACACACTTGTGCATTGCAGGAGGATTATGTCTTCGCTGCCAGCGCTGCGGGCCGTCGTGACGGCGTCTGAAATTTCTTCGGCAGAACACAACCCAACGGAAATGATTAGCGGCCTTCCGGTTGAGGCACAAGCGGAAACTAGGTCCAGATCCACCGCCTCGAAGGACGCGATCTTGAACGCTGGCGCGTCGAGGTTTTGCAGCATGGTAATTGCGTCCCGGTCAAAAGGACTGGCAAATGGTATCAGTCCACGGGTCCGGCACGCGGCAAATAACTCCGGGAACCAGGAATAGGGCGTCGCGGCTTCCTGGTACAAATCATAAAGGCGGCGCCCCGCCCATAAGGACTCGCCGGTAACGGTAAAACCGTCCCGATCGCTGTTCAGCGTGAGGGAGTCCGCCGTATAGGCCTGAAACTTGACCGCGTCAGCTCCGGCGTCTGCGGCCAGGTCGATAATGCGCAATGCCCGTTCAAGATCTCCGCCGTGGTTGGCCGAGAGTTCAGCGACGATAAATGGTGGGGCGTCCGCGGCAATACGCCGGCCGGCAATTTCTACGCTGGGCAGCACGCTGTTTGAAGTCATTGCCGTCCACCTGGCCGGTTATGAAGCGGAAGGAAAGATGTGGAATAAGCTATCATCAATCTTTTGCAAATTGATGGCTCTATTGAGTCCGGCCAGATTGCCCATCGCCGCCAGTCTCTGAGCCAGCTCACTGCTGTCGATGGAAAATTTCTCGATCCATTCGGCCCGGCGTTCGACGGTAACCCAGCTTTCTCCTGGCCTGATCGACCAGGCGTAGTCGTGCTCGCCATTCGCCCCGCCCGTGGCCGTCAGAATCTCATTAACGATCTTGCGCGCGGCTTCTCCGCCGCCAAGGTCCGGGAACATCGATGTCAATTTTTCAGCATACGTGCCTGGTTCAGTGATAGGGCCAGTATGTTCGCCAAAAAACTGTGTTAACGCGGCACACGCGTCCTCCGGCCTCTCAACCGACGGATTGACCTCGTTCGAAAGGATATAGCCGTGTTGGGCGGCCTGTGGGTGGGGCGTTACGCTGATGGACGGCGTGCCGAGCAAAGCAGCCTCCAATCCGGTCGAGCAGGTCGTATGAACCAGGACGTCGGCAGCCATCGTCCATGGAATGTGCGCCGTTCCCGTGACCACCAGAGTGTTCTGCAGCCCCCCATACTTGGATGTCCAATAATCTGCGTCCTCGGCCGGGTGAGGGCGGATTACGGCGGTGACATCAGGGAGGCCTTGCGGCATCCAGCTGAGCACCGCTTCCATGGCTTCCATATTGTCCTTTTCCCAAGTCAATTCGCTTTCATACGCCGCCACGCTGGCCGGATCGTCAGGATTGAGATGCCCGGTCCGGATGGCGATTTCTGACGCGTTTTCGCGGGCGTTCCATATCGAATTGATCCAACCGAAATTGGTGTTGAAAAGCACATAGGGACCGACTTTGTCCCGGATTGCCGCCGCGGCGTCGGCATAGCTCGAACGGCCCCACGCACTCAACAAATCGATGCGCGGATTACCGGTCACGCGGACATGCGCTGCGACACCGGCGTGCTGATTGGACACAATGTCCGCATGGCGCTGGCTCTGCGCGAAAAACAGATCGAGGTGCTTGGCAGCAGTCGGACCCATGCCTGACTCGAAACAGGCATCGCAGCCGCATGCCAGGACTTCTTCGTCGGTTGCCGTAACGATGTGGCCGGCGTCCTTTGCGTCGACCATCTGAGTCGCTTGAATTTCGTTCACGGTCTTGAACAGGAAAACGCCCGGCGGTACCGAGTAAATATTCTTTGATAACGCCCATTGCTGGCCAAACACGACATGAAGGCCCTGGCCTAACGCTTCTGCGGCAACCAATAGACGCGGATCGAGATCGCGTGCTTTCAGCTCAACGGAGATATAGAGAACCGGCGTCATTGTGTGCCGCTGCTGTCCCTGCCGGCGTAATATTGCAGCAGTGTCAGATCTTCTTCGGTGTCCAGATCGACGCTGCGGGACCGGGGCATTTCGTAACCTCGCAATCCGGGGCCATACAAAGAGCCGGTTTTCTGAAACGCCGGGACGTGCACGGCATAGGTCGTGCCGTTGCCGAACAGAAATTTGGGTGCATCCTGAGAGTTTGTATTCAGGAGGTCCGGCCAAACCGGCTCGAGATGTCCCGTGGTATCCTGGCGCAGGGCCTGATGGACGGGACGGTCGGCCGCTGTCACAGCCATGGCAAAATGACACACGCCAGGTTCAATCAGGGATACCACGCCGTTGATATCGTCGGCTGTTCGCAACGGTGCCGTGGCGTAGATGCACGCGAGGATATCCCAAGACCTGCTTTCCTGCGCTTCGGCTTCAAGAACATCGAGTAGCACGGGAGCGGTTGGGACGTCGTCGCCAGCTAACTCTCCTGGCCGAAGGTATGCCGTGGCTCCAGCTTTTCCGGCAATCTCGAGAATTTCCTCATCATCGGATGAGACGAGAACGGTTTCGAAACAGGACGCGTCCTGTGCGGCTCGAATGGAATGGACGATCATCGGTTCGCCACGGAACGGGATCAGAGCCTTGCGTGGAAGGCGCTTTGATCCGCCCCGTGCAGGGATAACGGCGATGGCGGAGAGGGAATCAGGACCCATTCAAGGAACTCGGACGATGGCGGACACAATCGGATGGTGCACGGTTTGTATCAGCCGGGTTAATATCCTTCAACGCAGCCTAGGATGACACGTCCCTGTCATATCGGGTAATACCCAAACTCGCTATTCAGGGCGATTGGAGCGATTAAGCCATGGTGAGTACGTTTGCGCCGGATAAGGGGCTGCTGGAGACCCTCAAAGGCGATTTGAATGGAAAGAGTGTTCTTGTCACCGGTGGTACAGGCTCATTCGGACAAGCCTTTGTTGATGCGGTTCTGGCCCATCTTGAGCCTCGCCGGGTCATTGTGTTTTCCCGCGATGAATTTAAGCAATCTGAAATGCAATCGTCCATTTCAGGCGACCAGGCAAAGCGCGTCCGGTTTTTTATCGGTGACGTGCGTGACCAGCAGCGCCTTGAACTGGCACTCCGGGATGTCGACGTTGTCGTTCACGCGGCGGCGCTCAAGCAGGTCGCCACGGCGGAATACAATCCCTTCGAGTGTATCCACACCAATGTCATAGGAGCGGAAAATGTCGTGCGCGCGAGCCTTACAACAGGCGTAAAAAAGGTTCTCGCGCTGTCGACCGACAAAGCTGTGAATCCGGTCAATTTGTACGGGGCGAGCAAATTAGCTGCGGACAAAATTTTTGTTGCGGCGAACCACCTGAGCCCGCGGGCAGGAACCAAGTTTTCGGTCGTGCGGTATGGAAATGTCGCCGGGTCGCGCGGCAGCGTTGTGCCTCTGTTTACCCGCCTCGCGAAGGAAAAAGCCGAATCCATACCCATCACCGACCCCCGCATGACCCGGTTCTGGGTGACCCTTGATGAGGTCTGCGATTTTGTGCTCGCGTCTCTCGCCCGTATGGAGGGGGGGGAAATTTATGTGCCCAAGATTCCGAGCGTTAAGGTGACCGATCTGGCTGAGGCATTAGCTCCCGGTATCCCTCAAAAAACAGTCGGGATTCGTCCGGGCGAGAAGCTTCAAGAAGCCCTGATTTCCGAGGATGAAGGTTATTTGACCTACGACTGCGGGGATCATTTGATCATTGCGCCGGCGTTTGACAAGCAATTCGGCGCGAAACGGCAGACCCCGTTTGCCGGCAAAGCTGTCGGCGAGCGCTTTTCCTATGTCAGCGATACAAACGATAAGTGGCTCGGCGTGGACGAGCTTCGCGCGCTCACGGCCTCGAACTGACGGCGCCTGTGACCGACCGCCGCGATAATCCGCTACCGTACGGCCGCCAGTGGATTGAGCAGGCCGATATCGATGCGGTCACGGAAGTCCTTGCCGATCCATGGATCACGCAAGGCCCACGTGTGGATGCGTTTGAAGGCGCGGTCGCAGCGTGGTGTGGCGTCAAACACGGCGTAGCCGTGTCGTCGGGCACAGCCGCCCTCCATAGCGCGTGCATGGCTGCCGGATTGGGCGAGGGGGACAGCGTCGTTGTGCCCACGATGACCTTTGCAGCTACGGCAGCTGCGGCCCGGCTCACGGGGGCGGAAATACAGCTTGCGGACATCGATCCGGAGACTCTGTGCCTCAGCGCGGACAGTGCAGACGCCGCCTGTGACGGCACGACGCGGGCGCTATTGCCGGTGGACTTTGCCGGCCGGCCCTGTGCCTGGACTCAGCTGAGGTCGCTGGCCGGAGCGAAAGGCCTGATCACCATAGCCGACGCGGCGCATGCCTTGGGGGCGATGTACAGCGGCGCGAAAGTCGGCGCCCTGGCCGATATGACGTGTTTTTCCTTTCACCCGGTCAAGGCAATTACGACCGCGGAAGGCGGCATGACGGTGACCGTGAATGATGAGTACGCGGACGCCCTCCGGCGGGCGCGCAATCACGGCATTGTCCGTGAGCGCGAACGATTCGAAAGTCCAGGGGGTGACGCCGAATCGGACGGGGATTGGTATTACGAGATCCAAAGCGTCGGTCTGAATTACCGGATCACGGATATCCAATGTGCGCTCGGATTAAGCCAACTCGGTCGATTAGAGGCTTTCATCAGACGACGCACGGAGCTTGCAGAGATTTACAGTCTGGCTTTCGCCGGCAACGAATTGCTGGCGACCCCACAGCACGGCGGCGGTGATAAGACGAGCGCGTGGCACATATACCCGATTCGGCTCAATCTGGATGGCCTGTCCTGGTCTAGGGCAGAGGTGTTCGCCGCACTGCGGGATAAGGGGCTCGGTGTCCAGGTCCACTATATTCCCTTGCACCGTCAGCCTTACTACCGGAACCGGTATGGCTTGAGCCCGGCGGATTTTCCCCATGCGGAGGCGTACTATCGGTCGGCGATCTCGTTGCCCCTATTTCCAGCGATGACAGACAGAGACGCCGAAGACGTGGTGGATCTGGTCACGGACGTACTAGCCGAGGCCCGGCGCTAGCCAATATCGGAGTTGCGGGCAGCAAAAAAGCCCGCTGCGACTGCAGCGGGCTTTCCTGTTTCGGCTATTGCGAAAAGATTAGCGCTTCCGGGCGGCCGGACGACGCTTCGCGGCTGCCTTGCGCTTCGGAGCGGCCTTCTTCTTGGCGGCTTTGCGCTTAGGAGCTTTCTTCTTCGCAGCTTTCTTCTTCGCAGCTTTGCGCTTCGGAGCGGCCTTCTTCTTAGCGGCCTTCTTC
>JAYQVH010000035.1:0-19706 GCA_038148375.1 Rhodospirillaceae bacterium
ATGCAGGCCCGGGCCATTTTTGAAGCGGCAATAGAAGTCTCGAAATCCGGAGTGACGGTTTTGCCGGAGATTATGATTCCGTTGGTGGGCACGAAGGCGGAGTTGGATCTGATGAAAGCCGTCGTAGACGAAATGGCGCAGGCGGTATTCGCCGAAACCGGAAGTTCGATAGAGTACGCGGTCGGCACTATGATCGAACTGCCGCGGGCGGCACTCAGGGCAGGTGATATCGCCGAAACCGCTGAGTTCTTTAGCTTCGGCACGAATGATCTGACCCAAACGACGCTCGGCATGTCGCGCGATGACTGCGCGCCGGTTTTGGAAGTTTATACGAGAAAGGGCATTTACGAGCGCGATCCGTTTTCCACTCTAGATCAAGAAGGGGTCGGTGAACTGATCGAAATCGCCGTGGAGCGCGGACGCAAAACACGGCCTGCAATTAAGCTGGGTATTTGCGGTGAGCACGGCGGTGATCCGGATTCGATTGCGTTCTGCCAGCAGGTTGGCATGGACTACGTGTCTTGTTCGCCCTATCGCGTACCGGTGGCGCGCCTGGCGGCCGCGCAGGCAGCGTTGGCGACTAAGTCCTCGTAATTGTTTCTGCGAGTACTTGCTTAAGACTCATCAGGGTCGGGTAATTTCATCCACGCTTGCGGTTTGGGACGTACTTTGGCGTCACCTGCAAGAAGGGCGCCGTCGGGCGCGTCACGCCATCGTGCCAAACGTACGAGCGCCAATCCGTGCCCGTTGATCGACGATTTCATTTCGCCGGCGTCTTTACCGTCAACAGTTAGCAGCGTGCCGGGTGGTGGATCATTGCCCTCGATCGTGACCGGGAGCAGGCGTTTCTTGATGAGTGCGCGATAGTGGGTGCGTGCCGTCAGTTCCTGACCGATGTAACAGCCTTTCTTGAAATCGACGCCGTGCAATTCGGCAAAACCGCTCTCCAACAGCAGCGCTTTTTCTATCTCCATGTCCCTACTGCCGTCGGGAACGCCGAGTGCGATGCGGTGGGCATCATAAGCCTCCGGTGTACTGCGTTGGCACTCTCTGTCTCCGCACCACGCCTTGATGCCAGGTTCTGGTGCAATGAGGCGCGTGCCGAGATCCGGCAGCCTCGGGTCGCCGAATGCAACGCCGGTGCCGACGGTTTCGCACGTGCCCACCTTTAGTCCGATGGCTCCGCCCCATGCCGCTGCGATGATGAGCGACTCTTCAGCAGCGAGTTCGACTTTCGCGCGCAAGCGGAAGCGTGACAGACGGGTAAGGAGATCGTCCCGTCGCTCCGCCTCGCAATCGAGCAAGAAAGAGTCGCCGGCAGGGGCGATAAAGAATTCATGGAGAAATTTACCCTGTGGCGTGAGAAAGGCAGCCCAAATCGCGTTGCCTCTGGCAACTCGTTCAATATCGTTGGAGATCAAACCTTGGAGAAAAGCCGCCCGGTCCTCGCCGGTCACGCGGATTGCGGCTCGGTTAGGAAGTGGCGAAAATTGAGCATGCGCCATAAACGTTCAACCCAGGGCCTAAAACGAACACTTACGCAATGTAGGCCCAATCCGGGGCAGGGCAAGGCCGTACCGCGGTATCCCTGATTGCGTGGCACTTTTCCTCCGGGCCGGGTATAACCCGCTGCCATGAATATTGTGATGTTCGACGACTCAGTTCCGTTTGACGGATTTACCGCCGCGACCAAGCCGCTCGGTGGCGCGGAAAAAGCCTTTGCCGCTCTTGCCGGGGCGCTGGCCAAGGCCGGCCACACAGTAACTGTGATGAACCGGTGCAAACACGCGTTGATGGCGGAGGGTGCGCGCTGGCGGCCGCTCGATACGGCGCGCCCCAATGAAGCCGATGTGCTGATCGCCATGCGCAATCCAGAATTACTTGGCGAAGTCCGGCGCGTCGATTCACGCATCTTGTGGGTGCCTGGCGATCCGAAGTACCTCGGCAACGCCCGGAATTCGGATCTGCTGGCTTCTCATGCGCCGCACCTGCTGTTTCTGACGGAGCGTCAGGCAGCGGCCTACGGCGGCCGTTTGTCGGCGATCGTCGCCTCACCAGGTGTCAACAAAGCATTCTTTGCGGACAAGCCGGACCTCGAAACCTACCCGGACGCCAATCACCCCGTTATTCCGGTCGAGGAGCCGGAGGAAGAAGCCGCGGAACCCGAGGTCCCCGAGCCGGAAGCCATCGTGACCACTCATCCGCTACACGGCCTGGAGACGATTCTGAACCTGTGGCGGGACAGAATTCATACGCAAAAGCCGGATGCAAAGCTCACGGTTTACTCAGCTGTGCTGGCCAAGGGCATGGATGGGGACGCCGTGCCGGAGGCGGTCGTGCCTGTACTCGAGCAGATTCAGGCTTGTGCGGACCTCAATGTGCATGTCTCTCAACCGAAAGGCGACAGGGCGATGGCGGAGGCCTACAAGCGTGCGCGGGTCCACTTGTACCCCGGCCATCCGCGCGATTACGCGTGTTGGACCCTACGAGACAGCCAAGCCGCCGGTCTCCCGGCTGTTGGCCGGGCATTGGGTGGGGTCGAGGACGCAATCGACAATGGTCAAACCGGGTTTGTCGTGCCCGATGAAGATGCTTTTGCCAACGTCGCGTTACAAATACTCACAGACGACGGTGTCTATACGTCGCTGCACGCCGCGGCGGCGGCAGTCGAGCGGCGCCGAACGTGGGCGACGGCGGCCAACATCGTCTCGCAACTCTGGCTGTAAGCCGGACGGCAGACCCGATGCGGCTTTTATTCATCACGGCGACGCGGATCGGTGACGCTGTGATGTCGACCGGTGTCCTCAACGCTCTCATACAAGAAAATCCTGGCCTGCGTGTCACCGTCGCATGCGGGCCATTGGCAGAAAGCGTGTTTGCATCCGTTCCTGGACTGGACCGCGTTATCGTCGTCGATAAAAAGCCGCTGGGCCGGCATTGGATCGCGTTGTGGCGCGAAACCAGAAATACGCGTTGGGATATCGTGGTCGACCTTCGCCGCTCCCTCATGCCGTGGTGTGTGCGTGCCGGCCGTCGCCTGCGATTGCAGCGTGATGACCGTACCGTGCATCGCGTGCCGTTTCTAAGCGCGCTCATCGGCGCGGACCCACCCGCCGCACCACATCTGTGGGTAACGGCAGGTCACGTGGCATACGCGGATCGCTTCTTAGCGGGGCTGGAGCGCCCGGTGGCAATCGGTCCGGTCGCGGCGCGACCGGAAAAGACCTGGCCGAAGGACCGGTTTGTCGCGCTGGCACGCGCGCTGACTGGAAAAGGCGGCCGCTTGGCAGGCAGCCCCATCGTTCTGATCGGCGCAGAAGGAGATAGGCCGGTGATCGACGCTATGAGGCGCGAGCTCCAGGATGTCGGGGGCTCGGACCTCATCGGGTGCCATGACCTGATGGCCGTTGCAGCGGTGCTCAGGCGCAGCGCCGTCACTGTGGTTAACGATTCCGGTCTGGCGCACTTATCTGCGGCCGCGGGCTGTCCAACGGTGACCCTGTTCGGGCCGACCCGCCCTGATCTCTATCGTCCTTGGGGAGATCAGGTTGTCGCCGTTCAAGCCCCGGAATCCGAGAGCGGGCGCAATATGGCTGGTTTGTCGCTCGATACTGTAGAGAACGCGGTTGTCGAGCTTTTGGCGTGAACCGCAACTCCCTGCTATAAGGTTCGAAGTCGACACCGGAAATGGGTCTATGGACTTTGGGGGGCCGGTTATTGGTGCGATGAAGGGGAACTGGGTGCGCGACCCATGAATATTCTACATGCCATATCCGGCTCGGACTTCGGCGGAACGGAGAGTGCTTTCGAGCGAATTGTCACGGCTCTGCTGCCGTGCGATGTCGCTCAGTGCGTCATCATACGTGCAAATGACGAGCGCGCAGCCCGCTTGAAGAAAGCGGGGCTTGAACCGGTGCAATTGCCCTTCCGCACCCGTTTTGATTTCTCCAGCAAGCGCCGTCTGCAGGCTGAGATCAATACGTTCGGGCCCGATCTCATTGTGAGTTGGACGCCGGATGTCGCCGGGTTGATGGATCCGCGCCCGGTAAAGCACATCGGATTTGTCGGTCAGGATTTTCCGCTGGCCAAATATCAGTCGTGCGACCATTTATTTACGCTCACACCGCAACGCAGAGAGCGCGCCGTCTCGGCCTCGTGGCCGGCCGATAAAATTACCATTTTGCCCCCGATAATTCCTTCGGGTGACGTCGATGCAATCGATCGGAAGAGATGGTTTACACCGGCGACCGGCAAATTGTTGGTTGTTGTCGCCCGTCTTGAACCCGAGCACGGTATCAATGTGCTTATGGAAGCCGTGGCTCGGATTTCTGGATTGTATTTGTGGGTTGTGGGGGATGGATCGAAGCGTAAGGAGTACGAAGACGTTGCGTTGGAACTCGGTATCAAACCACGCACGCGATTCGTCGGTTGGCGCCATGATGTCCCCCAAATTATCGCGGCTGCAGATCTGGTGATTTGCCCATCGCGCACGGACGACATCGGCGTAACCGTGCTGGAGGCGTGGGCGCGCGGCAAACCGGTCATTGCCGCTGATGCGGTTGGCCCCGGTCTGTTGATCAAGCACCGAGAGACCGGCGTTCTTGTACCGATTGCGGATGCCAGAAGTCTGTCGGAAGCGATTAAATGGGTGTTGCGCGACCCTGATTTTTCCATGCGCATTGCGGCCGGCGGTGCGCGGACGTTTGCCGAGTCTCATGCGCCCGAGCATGTGTTGCCGAAATACCTTAAGTTTTTTCGCTCCTTATTGGAGCCGGCCGCCCAATCCCCGACTTAGTACTTAGGCTGTTAGTAACAGATGTGCGGCATTGCCGGAGGCATGAGCAAAACGGATGCAGACCTTCCGTTAAAGCCCGTGAAAGCAATGCAAGCGGCGCTGGTGCATCGAGGGCCGGACGGTCAAGGCGAGTTTTTGCCGGGGCCCGTGGCGTTGGTTCACACCCGGCTATCCATCATCGACCGCGACCACGGACAACAACCCTTCGTCTCCGCGAGCGGTGTGGCTGTCATCGCCAACGGCGAGATTTATAACGACCTCGATCTTCGGCGGGAGTTCGGCGGATCCGCGTACCAGTCCGACAGCGACAATGAGTCCATTCTGCACGCCTATTTGCAGCACGGCGCGCGATTCGCGGACTGTCTGCGCGGGATGTACGCGGTCGCAATATATGATCCGGCGCGTCAACACTTGATCCTGGCTCGCGACCCGTTCGGCATTAAACCGCTTTATTACGTCGAGACACCACAGGCGTTTTGGTACGCATCGGAACCGCACGCGTTTCTTGATGCGGGTGTTGTAGATCGCGGAGAAAATTCCGAGGCGCGGGATACGTTATTCGCATTCCAGTTTTCCACGGGAACGGAGACGCTCATGCGATCGGTAAACCGTATCGCACCGGGCGAAACCATCGTTGTCGCAGGCGGTAAGATCGTAGACCGCTGGTTCCGCACACCTGACGTTCAACGTGTCTCACCAGAGAACAAGTCTAACCCTGATGACTTTGAGCGTATTTGGATGGATGCGGTTGAGCGTCACTGCCGAAGCGAAGTGCCTTATGGACTGTTTCTGTCCGGCGGTCTCGACTCAGCGGCGGTTCTCGCGGCGATGGCGCGTCTCGAATCGCGGCCGGTTGTCGCCTATACAGCGGGATTCGACTCCCGGGACGTGCACGATGAGATTCAGCAAGCGTCAAATGTCGCGGCGGCAGCCGGTGCGGATCACCGGCCAATCCGAATAACGGCAAAGGATTTCGTATCGCATTTGCCAGCGATAGCGGCAGCGCTGGATGACCCGGTCGCCGATTATGCGATTGTCCCCTCAGCGTTGTTGGCGCGCGCGGCTGCCCCGGAACTGACGGTTGTTCTCACGGGCGAGGGAGGGGATGAAATCTTTGCCGGATACGGACGCTATCGTGCGGCATGCAGGCCTTGGCCGTTCGCCAAAAAAATGTGGGCGCGGTCTCATCTCTCCGCGTCTGGAGTTTTGAGGCAGTCGTCAAAAACATGGCGGGCCGATATTCAGGAGACCGAAGTAAATCTTTCTCGGACGAGCGGATCTCGGCTTCAAAAAGCCCAGCTTTTGGATGTAGCGCACTGGCTGCCTCATGACCTGCTGACCAAGGTCGACCGCTGTCTAATGGCTTACGGATTAGAAGGAAGGGTCCCTTTTCTCGACGATTCTGTTGCCGAGTTCGGTCTCAATCTTGCTGACAGCGACAAAGTCCGAGGGCGGTATGGAAAATGGATCGTGCGGAAATGGCTGGAGCGGACCCTGCCGGCCGCCCAGCCCTTTGCCCGCAAGCGCGGTTTTTCCGTTCCTGTGGCTGAATGGATAGCCAGTGCTGGCCCGCATCTTGGAACGCTGGTCGCCCAACAAGCCGGTGTTATCCAAAGCTGCGCGCCCGATCGGGTTGAACGCCTTTTTGAGTCGGTGACGAAACGCACAGGCCAGGCAGCATGGATACTGCTGTTCTATGCACTTTGGCACCAATGTCATATTGTGGGGCGATCTGCTGGCGAAGATATTTTCTCGGTCCTCGCAGAGACGTAATCCATGAGGCCGGAAATCCGGAAAGGATGCCTGTGTCGGAAAAATTCGATTTAGCGATCATCGGCGGGACCGTGTGGACGCCAGGTGGTCCCGTAGAAACGGACGTGGGTGTCCGGAACGGTCGATTTGCCGGCTTCGGCCATCTGCGCGGTGTATCCGCGGCGACTTTGGACGCAAAAGGGCTGACCGTTTTACCGGGGGTGATTGATAGCCAGGTCCACTTCCGCGAGCCAGGCCTGGATCACAAAGAGGATTTGGAATCGGGCACGCGCGGTGCCGCCCTCGGCGGTGTCGTCGGCGTGTTTGAAATGCCGAACACCGACCCGCCGACCACGACCGCGGACGCCATCAACGATAAAATCTCACGTGCCTTGGGACGCGCCTGGGTAGACTTCGCGTTCTTTGTCGGCGCAAGCCCGGACAACGTTGAACACCTCGGAGACCTCGAGTGTTTGCCGGGTGTATCCGGTGTTAAAATGTTCATGGGCTCGTCGACGGGATCTCTTCTCGTTCCAGATGACGAAAATGTCCGCCGCGTTCTCAAGAGTGGCCGCCGCCGGGTTGCAGTCCATTGCGAGGACCAGGAACGCCTTGAAGAGCGTGCCGGTCTTGTAAAAGGTGGTGCACCGGTTGCAATGCATGCTGAGTGGCGCGACGTCGAAACCGCGTTGCGGGCAACAACGCGGCTGGTACGCCATGCCCGGGACGCCGGCCGGCGTGTGCACACCCTGCATATTACAACCGCTGAGGAGATGGTGTTTCTACAAGATAATCGGGACGTCGCCACGGTAGAGGTGCTGCCGCAGCATTTAACCTTGTCCGCGCCTGAGGCATATGAGCGGCTTGGATCACTCGCCCAAATGAACCCGCCCATTCGCGATTCCCGTCACCGCGAGGCGCTATGGCGTGCGGTACGCGACGGCGTAGTCGATTGCATCGGCTCTGATCACGCGCCCCACACACTTGAAGAAAAGCAAAAGCCTTATCCGCAAAGCCCGTCTGGCCTGACCGGGGTTCAGACCTTGGTGCCGATCATGCTCGATCACGTAAACGCCGGCCGCCTGACTCTGCAGCGGTTTATCGACTTAACCAGCGCGGGACCAGCGCGCATATTTGGTATTGCCGGCAAAGGCCGTGTCGCGCTCGGCTACGATGCGGACCTAACGATCGTTGATCTCAAAGCGAAGCGTACGATCAGCAACAGTTGGATCGCATCTAAATCTGGCTGGACGGCGTATGACGGAATGAGCGTGACCGGATGGCCCATCGCAACAGTTGTGCGAGGGCAGGCCGTGATGCGTGATGATCAAGTCATTCCCGGTCAGATCGGTGCGCCGGTACTGTTCACCGAGTGTCTCTGAACCTATATATGTCAGCCGCCCGTGGACAAATACGCACAGCTTTCATCGGTCGGCACGTGCGCCATAATCCGGTCATATAACGCACCGGCCCGTTCAATCATCGGGTTGATGTCCAGACCCAGAATAAATTCATCGGCAGCAAGCTCGAGAGTCTTTTCGGCAAAAGCGGACGTGAAATCCTCTTTGGAAGCGTAACGCTCCGTAATTGCTAAGCGCGGATCGTCACGCGCTGCCCGTTCGGGTACGGTCCGGGCAAACGGGATGAAACTGCCAAACCAGCGTGACAACCGTGTTGGTGCGCCGGTCTCCGCATTTTGTGGGTTCCATCCCGTGTACGTCCCGAGGGGAACGGTGATATCGGGCATAACAAGGCCGGCTGTATCCAGGCCGTCTTCATTCGGCATCGGAATACGTGTCTGAAACACTGGCCCGCGACGCGGCGGAACAAAGGTTGCGACACCCTCGCTCATGAAACGTGGACCATGGTCAAGCCGCGGTGGCATCAGAGGCTGGGCGGGCGTTCTTAGAAACGGGGCATCGGGGAAAGCGGCGCGGTACTGCTCTACTGTTACCAATGAACCGTCTGATACCCGCGGGAATTGGCTTGGCGGCGGTTCCCGGCCATTCGTGGTCCAGGCGTCAAGGTGCGAGAGCAGCGCGCGCATGATAGGACGATAGTCCAAGGCATTGCGGCAATGGACCAAAGCACCTCTTTCGTAAGACGGATTTACACCATGTTGCCCACCCGCGATGACGTAGAGGCGAACATTCTCGGCCGGAGCAATGTCCGTGGTCCCGTCGGTGCTGGTATGGATCAGAGATGCCGACCGTGCCCAATACTCGGTAGACGTGTTGACGACGAACATCTTTGGTACGGCGTTCAGCCGCCGGGCTTCCGCCAGCAGGCCGCCAGTTTCGCCGGTGACATCGTCAGTTTGTTCGACAGTCGTGAACGGGAAATAATCTGTCGGATAGTCGAGATCGATATCTTGGCTGAAGTGCCGAGACGTTTGCGCAAAACGGAAGTTGAAACTGCCTTTGCCGGCTCCCGCAACATCAATCAGTGCGGCGTCAAATACCATGCGGCCCGCCTCGTCGACATGGAGGCCGTTCAAAATCATCGTGTTCAGCGCCCGGCCGGATTGCGACAGGCCGTAGGCGATGGCCGCACGTGGCAAGGTGCCCCCGTTGGCGCGGAGCGGGTTGAGCGTTCCGGTCGAGTCGGCTCGCTCAAACCGGAAGAAGGATAAGGCGTCACGGATCGCGGCAAGCCCAAGGCCGACGACAGGCGGGTTCTTCGCCGTGTATTCGAGCCTGTAGACGTTGCCCTCGACAAAACCGCCTTTCAGGGTAATCCACGCGGGATCAGGGACGCTGAGACCGTCCGTCTGTTGGGTGAATGACCAAGAGTCTCTCGGAAGCGGCTGATACACCTGCGAACCAGGCACTCTGAACGACAAAACCGCGTTAGGTGCTGCCGGATTTGCCGGACTGTAGCCGATCGCACCCATGCTGGTGTGGCGTGTTGTCTCGGTCGGAACCTGGGGCGCGATTTCAGATGTGATCCGGCCGGTTATTGCCCGCCCGTCTTGAAGAGTCGCGACGGGGATGTCTACGGAGAGTGCGTTTGTGCGTGGGCGGACATCCCAATTCCACCCTGTCCATAGAATCGAATAGCCCTGCTCTAACAGGAAGCCGTTTCCCATGTCTTCGCGAGTGCGTGCACCGCTGCGCCCTGAGGAGTCATTAAATCGGCTCAGCGCGGTCATGCCGCCGCGGTTGGTGACGTCGTAGAGCAGCCTGCCACTCCGGCGCTCCGGGTCCGCGGGCATCAGCAGCACAAAATCACCTGAAAAAAGCACGCGGCCGCGGGCATCCCTTGGCGCATTTGTCAGGTCTTTGATTGCAGCGTTGAATTGCGAATCAGGATCGACACTGTACGTTAAGCGGCCTGATAGGCGGACATAAGGACCGACCGCGCCAAACGATTGGCCGTCGGCGACGACGGAACGGTCGAGGATATCGATGCGCTCGACGGCCCCGAACGCCGGAACGGCGAAGAACGTGAAAAGCGCAAAGACGGCAGCGCTGCCGAACAGTCTTTCGATACCAAGTCTCACGCCGCTGTGTCCCAGTGTCCCCAAACAATTCTTACTCGTGTAGGTCTATTGATTTATTGTCGCTGGGTAAAGCGAGGAGAAGGAAGCTCATGATCGACCTGTATTCCGTGCCGACCGCCAACGGCCAGCGCGTTCACATCATGCTGGAGGAGACCGGATTGCCGTATACCGCGCATTTCGTAGATCTGTACGGCGGTGCGCATATGAAGGACGACTACCTGGCCAAGAATCCGTTCGGCCGTGTGCCGGCACTCGTTGATAACGACGGCCCTGGCGGCCGGCCGGTCACCGTATTCGAAGGGCACGCCATCCTTTATTACCTGGCAGAGAAGTCGGGTAAATTTTACCCCGATGATCTGGCGATCCGGGCACAAATCCATACCTGGATGAGTGCGATTTCGTCCAATCTCGCACCGGCGTTTTCAGCGCAATTCTGGTTTACAACCTTGGCTCCCGAACGCAGCCAGGTGGCGCTCGACCGTTACTTGTCAGAAATACATCGCGGACTGAAGGCGCTCGACCTTCATTTATCCCACACACCGTATGTCGCTGGTGAGGACTATACCATCGCCGATATTTTCACTTATCCGGTCGCGGCGACATCCGCCGCGCGTTTGGAAGACGGGTTGACCGCATATCCGCATATCTCCCAGTGGGTAGGCCGTGTTGCCGAGCGTCCGGCCGTCGCGCGAGGTATGGCGTTGTTTGCCGATAAACATTAAGCCTCGGCCCGGTCAGGACGACAGGATCATCTTGCCGCACGTTTGACATATCCGGCGCACCCTCTTGCGTTCCTCAGCGATGATCTGATTGGCCGATGAGTCGGTCAGCATGTACTCCCGCTGCGCGGCTTTGAGGGCTGCGAGTTCCCCTTCATCAAACCCGCCGTCGTGGAGCGCGAGATCTACGCGGTGACGAAATTCTTCTCTGCGATTGTGCAGCTCTTCCGAAAAGCGGGACGCCAGCATACCTGCGGGCAGTGCGACCAGACCGATACCCAAGATCATGATCGCGACTCCGATCACGCGGCCAACCGGGGTGATCGGTGTGACATCGCCGTAGCCGACCGTGGTCAAGGTTACCGCCGCCCACCACATCGCGGATGGGATACTGCCGAACGCCTCTGGTTGAACATTACGTTCAACCAGATACATACCGCTCGCGGCCATGACGATTAGAACGACTACGATAAAGATCGTGCCCATCATCGCCGGAGCTTCGCTTTTGACGACGCGCCACAGCACCACAAGCGGGCCGAAAAAACGAACCAATTGCAACAGCCGCAGTAAACGGAGCGCAATCAGACTTTGCGCACTGACGACGTCGAAGACTGATAGGTATAGTGGCACGACGGCAACGATGTCGACCAACGACATTGGTGAGACGATGTATTTGAGGCGTGCACGCATGGCGGGCAGGCTTGAGTATTCAGCGCGTTCCACACAGCTCCATACTCTAAGAAACCACTCGCCTGTGAAGACGACAGCGGATACCAGCTCGATCAGGACAAATGTTGTCTCATAGCTCTCGAACAATGACGGCACCGACGCGAGGACAACGGCAACCACATTGACGAAGATCATCGCAGTAATGAAACTCGCAGCGACGACGGACGCGGTCGTGCGCGGCGGCTCATTCGATAGCGTTACATATGTGGTATGGCGTAAAGACGTGCCCATACTTCCTACCCCTTCACCGCTCAATTGAACGCCTACGGCGCATACACTATAACCCCGGACACGCGGAAGGGGGCGCGTCAAATCCCCCAAACGTCCAATCACCGCTCTAATAAATCACTCAGGCCAAGCGTTGCGTTGACATGACTCAAATCCTCAAAATCGAATCCGCCGGTCGGGTCGCCGTTCTCACGTTTAACAGACCGCCCGTCAACGCGATGGGGCAGCCGTTGCGGGAAGCGATGGTGAAGGCAGTTGAACACGCCGAAGCCGACCCAGACATTGATGCAATTGTATTCGCCGGCAGCGGGCGCATGTTTTCCGCGGGCGCCGATATTCGGGAGTTTGATGCGCCGCCGCTGGACCCCATACTTCCCGACGTGATTGACCGAATTGAGGCTTGCGCCAAACCGGTTGCCGCAGCGCTGCATGGAACTGTGCTCGGTGGCGGTTTCGAACTGGCCATGGGCTGCCACTATCGCCTCGCAGCAGCCGAAACCAAGATCGGACTCCCCGAGGTCAATTTGGGCATCATTCCCGGAGCCGGCGGGACTCAGCGCCTGCCCAGGCTGATCGGGGCGTCGGCAGCTTTGGAGATGATTACATCCGGGCGGCACGTAAAGGCCCAAGAAGCTCTCGTCCTTGGCGCGATTGATGAAGTTGTCGATGGCGATGTGGTCGCTGCGGCCGTACAGCGCATTCAGGAGTTCATCGAGTCCGGGAAAGTGCCTGTCCCGACGGCGGACCGGACCGTTGACGTTACGGCAGCATCCGATGCGGATTTCGACGCCGCGCGTGCCGAACTCGCCAAGAAACGGCGGGGTTTCGACGCACCCCAAGCGGCCGTCACCGCAGTGCAGACCGCGTGCACTACGCCGTTCCGGGATGGGTTGGCGCGCGAACGGGAGATGTCGGTCGAGCTCAAAGCGTCTCTTCAATCCAAGGCGCAACGCCATCTTTTTTTCGCCGAACGCACTGCATTCAAAATTCCGGACATTCCCAAGGATACTCCTGTCCGCGGCATTGAACGGGCCGGAGTTGTTGGCGCGGGCACCATGGGGGCCGGTATCGCCCTTTGTTTGCTTGGAGCAGGTGTGCAGGTTGTTTTGGTCGACACAGGCAAGGAGGCGCTCAATCGGGGAGCGAGCCGTATTCGGTCGACCATACAAAAGGATGTCGATCGCGGGCGAATGACGACCGAAGCCGCAGAGCAGCGTCTCGCCCTTCTGACAGTATCGACTGACATCGCCTCGCTCAAGGACAGCCAACTTGTTATCGAGGCGGTGTTCGAATCTCTCGAACTCAAACGTCAGATTTTTTCGAGCCTGTCTTCGGTCTGCGCGTCAGATGCCATTCTCGCAACCAACACCTCGACCTTGGACATCAATGCCATTGCCGATGCAGCAACGGAGCCTGAGCGCGTGATCGGTACGCATTTTTTCTCTCCCGCCAATATCATGAAACTGTTGGAGGTCGTACGCGGCGATGTAACCGCCAGCGGTGTCATCGCGACCACGATGGCTTTCGGCCGCACAATCGGAAAGACACCGGTTCTGTCCGGTGTCGGCTACGGTTTTATCGGAAATCGCATGCTTGAGGACTACGTACGAGAATCTCAGATGTTGCTGCTCGAAGGTGCAACACCGGCGCAGGTCGACGGCGCGTTGGAAAAGTGGGGTATGGCGATGGGCCCCTGCGCCGTGATGGACCTGGCCGGCCAGGACGTCAGCTTTCTTACGCGCGATCAGAACCGTCACCTTTTACCGGACGACCCAAGGTATTACGCTCCTGGCGACCTCATGAACGCAGTCGGTCGATTTGGACAGAAGGCAGGCAAAGGGTTTTACGCGTATCCCGATGGGCGTACGCGCGTCGACGATGCGGAAGCGGTTGACATGATCAGGGCCGCGGCGCGCGTACTCGGCGTTGAGCAGCGTTCGGACATTTCTGATCAGGAAATTCTAGACCGCTGCCTGCACGCGTTAATCAATCGCGGTGCCCAGCTGCTCGATGATCGAATCGCCATTCGCGCCAGTGACATCAATGTCGTCTGGGCCGCAGGCTATGGGTTCCCTGCATACCGTGGTGGGCCGATGTTCCATGGCGATGCCGAGGGGCTGTCGCGAATCGTTGCATCTTTTGGTGAACTTGCGGCACGCCTAGGAAATGACTTCGGGTATTGGACACCGGCCCCGTTGTTGTCCAAACTGGCGAAGCTAGGCCAGACATTCGCCGACTGGGATCGCGAACACAGCTAAGGGACGGCTCTTTGGATATTTTCGATCTTTCCGGCAAAGTTGCTGTGGTGACCGGCTCCTCCCGGGGCATCGGCAGGTCGATTGCGCGCACGCTGGCTGAGGCGGGGGCTAAGGTTACGGTCACCAGCCGCAAGAGCGAAGCGTGCGAAGCCGTTGCCAAGGAGATCGTGGCTGACGGCGGTAAGGCGATCCCTGTCGCCTGCAATGTGTCGGATAAGGTGCAGGTTTCGAATTTGGTCAAGGAAACGACATCTCAGCTCGGTCCTATAGATATCCTTGTGTGCAACGCCGCCGCCAATCCCGCGTACGGGCCGATGACCGATCTTGAGGATCGCTCGGTCGAGAAAATTTTCACGACCAACGTGCTGGGCCCAATTTGGCTGATCAATTTGGTTGCGCCCTCCATGAGGGAACGGGGCGGCGGCTCCATTATTCTTTTGTCTTCTATTGCCGGGCTGGCCGGCAGCCGCAACATCGGCGCTTACGCCGTGTCCAAAGCGGCCGACGCGCAAATCGCGCGGAACTATGCCGTTGAACTCGGACCAGACAACATTCGTGTCAACGCCATAGCGCCTGGGCTGGTCAAAACGGATTTCGCCCGCGCCTTGTGGGAAGGGGAAGAGGGCAAAGCGTTTGCGGCACGCACTCCGCTGAACCGGCTGGGAGAACCGGAAGACATAGCCGGAGTCGCCGTGTTTCTGGCTTCCGACGCCGCGAAGTTTATGACCGGTCAAACGTTGGTTGTCGATGGCGGCGTGTTGATTTCAGATCCCTTTTAAGCGGCAGGCCCCATGTCAGACGTATTTATCTCCCGCCGGGATCTCGACTTTCTCCTTTACGATGTCCTCGCCATTGGGACGTTGCTCCAAACCGGCCGTTACGGCGAACATGACCGCGCCGTGTTTGACGCGGTGCTGGATACCGCAGACGCGATTGCGCGTGATCACTTTGCGCCTCATGCCGGAAAAGCGGATGCCCATGAACCTGCATTTTCCGGCGGAGCGGTCGAAATCATACCCGAAGTCAGGGTGGCACTCGATGTATACCGCGAAGCTGGCTTGATGGGGGCCACGTTCGATGCCGAGCTTGGGGGCATGCAATTGCCAGCCGTCATCGGGCAAGCCTGCCAGTCACTGTTCTCAGCGGCGAACATCTCCACCACGGCTTATCCCTTTCTCACCATAGGTGCGGGCAACATGCTTGCGGCGTTTGGGAGCGAAGAACAGAAAGGCATCTTCCTACGGCCGATGATCGAGGGCCGCTATTTCGGCACCATGTGTCTGTCCGAGCCGCAGGCAGGATCGTCTTTGACTGACATCACGACCCGCGCAGAGCCGGCGCCGAAAGGCCACTATCTGATCAAAGGGTCGAAGATGTGGATCTCGGGCGGAGAGCACGACCTCGCGGAGAACATCGTCCACATGGTGCTGGCTAAGATTCCCGGCGGACCTCCCGGTGTAAAAGGGATCTCTCTCTTCGCGGTACCCAAAATCCGCGTCAATCATGACGGGACTCTCGGAGACGCGAACAACGTCGCCCTGGCCGGCCTAAACCATAAGATGGGCTACCGCGGGACCGTCAACACTCTGCTGAACTTCGGCGAAACCGGAGAATCGTGGGGCTACCTGGTCGGCGAGCCGCACAAGGGTTTGTCTTACATGTTCCATATGATGAACGAGGCGCGCATCGGCGTCGGCTTGGGCGCGGCGGCGATTGGTTACGCTGGTTACCGTGCCAGCCTTGATTATGCGAAGGAGCGCCCGCAAGGCCGCCAACCGGATGCCAAGGATCCTGAGAGCAAACCCGTTGCGATTGCTGAACACGCCGACGTGCGCCGATTGCTGTTGGCGCAAAAGGCTGCGGTCGAGGGCGCACTTGCTTTGGTGTTGTATTGCGCGCGTCTGGTCGATGATCAGAAGACGGCGCCGTCTGCGGACGCCAAGGCGCGACTGACCTTGCTGCTCGATATCCTGACGCCGATTGCCAAATCCTGGCCGTCCGAGTTTTGTCTTGAGGCCAACAAACAGGCCATCCAGGTGCTCGGCGGGTACGGATACACGCGTGACTATCCAGTCGAGCGGCTCTACCGCGACAACCGCCTTAATGCGATCCATGAGGGCACCCATGGAATTCAAGGTCTGGATCTGCTCGGCCGCAAAGTGGTAATGCAAAACGGCGGCGCGTTGGCGGCGCTTTGCGAGGAGATCAGCAACACCATCGCCGATGCGCGGGGTCATAACGCCCTTTCGGAATACGGGCGCGATCTGGACGCGGCCGTCGCGGCGCTGGTCGAGACAACAAAGGTGCTCATCGACGCCCGCGCGCAAGACCTGCGACTGGCGCTCGCGGATGCAACACTCTACCTGGATACGATCGGACACATCGTCATCGCCTGGATGTGGCTCAAGCAGGGCTTGGCGGCGATCGCAGCGCAAGAGCACGCGTCCGGACAGGATCATGACTTCTACGCCGGCAAGCTCGCTGCCTGCCGCTATTTTTTCCGCCGCGAACTCCCGAAGGTACATCTGCAGGCGGAGCTTTTAAGATCGCTCGATCCAACGGTAATAGAGACGCCGGTGAGTGCCCTTTAGTCTCGTCTCGACGCAGGCGGCGGAAAGCGGCAAACTCCCAGTCCAGCGTCCGCAAGCCGCGAGATGGGAGGCGGTGTCATGACCATGAAGAAGCGTATTATCCTTTTTGTGCTGGGAATCGCGCTTGCGGTTTTGACAGCCGACCTCGTGTATGGGTCCAGCGCGCAGGCTCAAACCCCAGAAGAAAATCAGGCAATCCTAGACGCCGTCGAGAAGTGGGTTGTTGGCCGGTACACAAGCGAAGAGCAATACGAGCGCGACCTCGACAACGACGTGCCAGATGAGCTTCAGCACCGGTTGATGTACCAGTTGTTTTCTCCGGTCGATGTAGATTTTGCCGACGGCGTGATTATTTATCAGCAGTCTTCGATCGACGGCACCGATGACCCTGACTGGGTGACGCGCAAAGGTCTGCTGCAGTTCTATGTCAATGAAGACACCGGGCGGGTGCATCAACGGGAACTGGCCTTCAAGGATGCCGACTTGTTCGTGAATGTGCACAAAACGCCATCCCTTCTCGACGGGTTATCCATGAACGATTTCACGTGGCGCCAAGGTTGCGACTTCAAGCTGACGATGGAACCCAGTGGACAGGCGATTTCCGGGCCGATGGACTTCGGTACGTGCCGCATGGCCAACCCAGGCAGTGGCGAGGACATGATCGCAGAGGACAAAATCCGAATCACACCCGACGAGTACTGGTTTCTCGGCCGGTATGTGGATACCCAAGGTCAGGTGGTCTGGGGCACGGAAAGTGACGAAATGAACATGCTTAAGCGTGTCGGCGGCCTCAACGCGGGAGGGTGAGTGCCCGTGGCAGTTGGAGTTTGCTAAAACCCTTGGCATGATAGCCGAGCATTATATCCATTGAGCAATCCAGGTAGTCATGGCCGACACGTCCCTTACACTTGAGCCTAAAACGTTCTGGCAGCGTTACTATCGTCCGCCATTCATCGGAGTTTTGGCATTCTTCGCGGTCCTGCTTGCGCTGCCCCTGGCGCATGCGTTTGTCATCGCGGTTCGCGATCTGATCGGGTACGAAAACGCAGGTGGATTGTTCCTATCGATCGGCGCGGTCGCCGCCGTGATGCTGTTTGTCGGCACCCGCCGCAACGAAGAGGTGAGCGGTACCCTGCTCGGATTTGCCGCCGGCATGCTGATCTGGATCGGCTGGGCGTCCTATTCCTTTAAGTTCAACGAAGTCTCGTTATCCATGCCGATGCCCGAGGTGGCGCCGGGTGTGAAGTGGCCGGCGCACCTCTTGTTCATCCAAGGCTCGCTCGGCATTTGCGTTGCGACATTGCTGTTCTTCGTGTTCAACAAAGATACAAAGTGCAACGCGTTTCGCTGGCTGCAACGGGTATTCCGCATGAATCTTGGCGAGCCGGCATCGGGGCAGGGTCGCAACTTCTGCCGCATCACTTTTCTCGAGACGCTGTACATCACGTGGTTCTGCTATGCCGCTTCGCTGTTGCTCGGGGATGCCCGCTTCCTCGGCTATACCCACCACATGACCTATACCATTGCGGCAGGTCTTGCGGTCTGGGGTGTCTACCTGTTGTGGCGGCTGTCGCGATTCACACGGGTGATGGCGGCCATCCGCTACGCGATTCCCACAAAAGCAATCTTATGGATTCCGTTCGGCGAGCTCGGACCCCGTTACGGCTTGTACGACGAAGTCTGGCTCAAGCCGCTTGAATACTCGACAGCAATGTGGACAGTCCTTGCCGTTTTCGTCGTCCTGTTTCTGGCGACCGGCTTCATGCCCCAACGCAGGCAGCACTAAATCCCACAGCTAGCGGATCGCTTCGACGATCCCTGCAATCCCCTGGCCGCCGCCGATGCACATGGTGATGAGGCCGTATCTGCCGCCAATACGCTGTAATTCGTAGATCGTTTTCACGGTCAAGATCGCTCCGGTCGCGCCGACAGGGTGCCCAAGTGCGATCGCACCGCCGTTGGGGTTGGTTTTATCGGCCGGGAAATCTAGATCGCGGGCCACAGCGCAGGCCTGAGCGGCAAAGGCCTCGTTCGACTCAATGACGTCCATATCGGCAATCTTTAGCCCGGTCTTTTCGAGCAGACGGGTGACGGCTGGCACGGGTCCGATTCCCATTTCCGCTGGCTCCACGGCGGCATGGGCATAGCCTATGAGCCGCGCCATCGGAGCCCTACCGGCTTTGTCCGCTGCATCCTCGTCCATCATCACCAGCGCCGCGGCGCCGTCGTTGATCCCCGACGCGTTGCCCGGCGTCACCGACCCATCCTTCTTGAAGGCCGGCCGGAGAGTACCGAGACTGTCTAGGGTGACGTCTTCGCGGATGTGCTCATCCGCGTTGAACGCGACCGTTTCCTTGCCGCGCCTGACCTCTATCGGAAGAATCTGGCTATCGAAGTATCCCGCTGCGCGCGCCTTTACGGCACGGGCGTGACTTTCCAGCGCGATCTGGTCCTGCGTGGCGCGGTCGATGTTCCATTTGGCGGCGATGTTCTCGGCAGTGATCCCCATATGGCCATTGCCGAAGGGATCGTTCAGTGCGCCGAGAAGGGTGTCGACCACTGCCGCATCGCCCATTTTCTGGCCCCAGCGCTGGGCCGGAACCATGTACGCGGCCCGGCTCATCGATTCCGCACCGCCGGCCACAGCAACATCGACGTCCCCCAGCAGGATTTGCTGAGCTGCCGAAACCACGGCCTGAAATCCGCTGCCGCAAAGTCTGTTGACCGTCACGGCAGGGGTCTCCTTCGGCAATCCGCCTTCGATTGCGGCGACACGGGCCAGGTAGGGGTCACGTGTATCGGTTTGAATGACGTTGCCGAGAACCACCGATCCGATTGTCTCCGGCGCGACGCCCGCGCGGGACACAGCTTCAGCGACGACCGCGGCGCCCAGGGCCGTTGTAGACTGGTCCTTTAGGCTGCCGCCAAAGGTGCCTATGGCAGTGCGCACGCCGCTGACGAAAACGACGGATCTGGCTTTGGACATGGTCGAGGCTCCCGGTGAATACGACCCGCAGTATAGAAAAAGGGCCGGAGCGGAAAAGCTCTAGCCCTGCATCGAACAGCAAGTATCTGGATCTGCGATGGCGGGAGTGACGGGACTCGAACCCGCGGCCTCCGGCGTGACAGGCC
>JAYQVH010000036.1:0-4929 GCA_038148375.1 Rhodospirillaceae bacterium
TGGGACATTGGTATTGGCGACTCGACTGCAATTTGGTTCTGTCAGGTTGTTGATCAACAGATTAACGTCATCGATTTTGAGCAGCACGCCGGTGAGGCGCTGCCGTTTTACGTCAACCTGATCAAAGACAAGGGGTACACCTACGGCGAGCATTTTGCGCCGCATGATATTTCTGCTCGCGACTTCTCAAGTGGTAAGACCCGCATCGAGATGGCGCGGGATCTGGGTTTGTTTTTCACCATTGTTCGCAAGGCACCAGTTGATGACGGTATCAACTGCGTTCGGGCGATGTTTAATCGCTTCGTCTTTGACGAGGACAACTGCGGTCACGGCATTGATTGCCTTGCTGCCTACCGCAAAGATTTTGATGAGAAGAATCAGACTTGGCGAGCCAAGCCGGTTCACGATTGGTCATCCCACGCCGCCGACGCCATGCGCACCTTCTGCATGGGCTGGGATGAGATGGGTCACGTTCAACAGCACCGCCCGACGCGGGTCGTGCGTGCAATAGGGTAAGAGGATGGCATCAGTAAAAACATTTGCGGCTTGGTCTGCAAGAGCAAAAGAAATAGGCATTAACAGTTCCCGCGCCGCTTACCAAGGGTATCTTAATAATATTGGTGCTTCTGAACCCGGAGCGGCCCCCCAATCTCGGCCGCCAGCCACTACCAATCGTTCTGTATCTACTGCGCTGCCTGACGACCCGAAACCAACGAATACGGTCGTGGACAGATCCGGCAAAGAATATTCTCCAAAGGTCAGCGGTGCGTTTTTTGGCAACAACCCGAACAAATCTTATGAGGGTTTAGGCCAAATTACTGGTGGAAGAATGGGCGGTAATGCTTACGATGATCGCAGCAACATAAGAATTTTTATGAGCAAATCGGGGAGGCGCGGCATTGTCACCTCGACCGGCGAAACAGCTTACGAAACTTCTCCCGGCTCATTAAGATTCAACACCGTTACCGGCGGGGAAGGCGGCTATATCACCATTGACGATCTTGGTGCGCAAAAAGCTGAAGCCGATGCTGCGGCAGCTGCGGCTGCTGCAGAAGCTGAATCCCGTAGCAGCAGTAGTGGTGGTGGTAGCAGCAGTGGTGGTAGCAGTGGTGGTGGATCCTCATCAGGCGGATACACCGGGACATCAAGCCCTAAAGTTGACGCGGAAATTGAAAAAGTTGAAACCGCTGTTTCAAATGCTGACGAGCAAATTCAAGAGGTTGCTAAAAGTCCTTTCCCCGGCGCGCCGGCATCGGTGCAAACTCCAGAGGATTATCGCAAATGGCGTAAAGCGCAAAGTGCTAAATCTGGATGGAAGTCTACGATTGTAACCGGCCCATCTGGCTTGGACGAGGATGAGTACGGTAAAAACATTAAGAAAACGGTGCTTACTGGCTAATGGCTGAATACGGCAAAAAGGGTAAGACCCCTAACCCGGAAGACATCATTCGGCGTTGTCACGAGCTGAAGTCAAAGCGTGAGAATTGGAACAACATTTGGGATGAGGTTGGGCATTTTGTCTTACCAACCAAAGCCGACTTCATTACGGAGCGCAGCAAAGGCGACAAGCGTGATGAAGATATTTACGACTCAACGGCAGTTACCGCAAACCAAACTCTCGCGTCGGGCCTGCACGGCGCCCTGACAGCGCCCAGCGGTCGTTGGTTCCATATCCGCTTCCGCGAGGAAGGGTTGAACAATGACGACGCTGCGATGGAGTGGCTAGAGGATTCGGTCGACAGAATATACAAGTCTATTGAAGAGTCGAACTTCAATTCCGAAGTCAATGAGCTGTACCTCGACCTTTGCTGTTTTGGCACCGCAGCCATGCTGGTCGAAACCAACAAGGCCGATAATGTTGATTCCCTGAATTTCCGCACCGTTCATCTGTCTGAAGTTGCCGTTGCTGAGAATGTTGACGGCCGCGTTGATACCATTTACCGCACCCTCAAATTCTCAGCTCGTCAAGCCAAGCAGCTGTTTCCTGACATTAATCTTGGCGATTCCATTGAGCGCGCGCTAGAGAACAAACCCGACAAGGAGTTTGAGTTCATTCATGCGGTTTATCCGCGTGAAGGCATCATGCCTGTTGAGCGAGCTGCGGGTAAGGACCGGCCTTGGGCCTCCTGCTGGGTGCAGGTGCAGGACAAGAAGCTGGTGCGTGAAGACGGTTACTACGAATGTCCGTGGATGGTTCCGCGATGGTCAAAGCTGTCCGGCGACGTTTATGGCTTCTCTCCGGCCATGATGGCGCGAGCGGACATTCGCACTCTTAATGCTGCCAAGCTGTTTGAAATGCGCGCGTGGGAAAAGAATATTGACCCGCCGACGCTTGCAGCCTACAACGGGATCATCGGTGACCTGCGTCTGGATCCCGGCGGCCTGACTTACGTGCGCGACATCAACGGTGTTAAGCCGATGCAGAACGGTACGCAGTGGCAGGTGACGCAGATCAAATCCAACGAGCTGGTAACAAACATCCGTCGTGCGTTCTTCAATGACCAGCTGCAGCTGCACGAAGGCCCGAACATGACTGCGACCGAGGTCCGGGCGCGCATGGAGCTGATGCAGCAGATCTTAGGCCCGGTGGTGGGGCGCCTGCAGTCCGAGTTTCTGAACCCGCTGATCCAGCGCGTGTTCATGCTGATGTTCCGCTCCAATATGTTTGCCGAGCCGCCAGCGTCGCTGCTTCAGGGTGGGAACAAACTTGATGTCGAATATGTTTCGCCTTTGGCGCGAGCGCAGAAGATGGAAGAAGTGTTTGCCGTGGAACGATGGATCGGTCAGCTGGCGCAGGTGATGCAGATCGATCCTACCGTTATGGACGTAGTCGATTTCAGCAAGATGGGGCGCATGATGGCAAAACGTCTTGGTGTTCCCGGCGAAGTCATGCGTTCCGAAGAAGAGATGGAAGCGTTGAAGTTCCAGCGTGAGCAGGCTGCAGCTCAACAACAGCAGATGGTGCAGCAGACGATGGCGCTTGATCAGGCAGGACAAGCCGCGCAAGTTGCCGGCGTAATCGATCAGGCAGATCCAGAAACAATGGCCGGTGTGGTTGCCGGCGTTAGAGGACAATGATCCCAGCAAAACAATTAGAAGAAAAATGGCGCAAGATCATTCTGACCCCTGATGGGGAACAGGTGATTGATGCGCTGTTTGAGATTTTCGTCATGCGAACTTCTCATACCCCCGGAGATCCATACCAGACGGCTTTCAACGAAGGTCAGCGGGATGTGATCAATTTCTTAGTCAATCTGGCCCGAAAGGAAAACTAGAACATGAGCGAAGAATCGATACTTTCCGAAGTTGCAAACACCGAAGCACCTGTAGAAAACACCAGCGGCGGTACTTGGCGGGAGTCATTACCAGAAGATTTGCGCGAAGCTGGCGCCTTACGCGACATCCCCGATGTCAACACTTTGGCAAAAGCCTACACAGATGCGCAGTCTTACATTGGCCGCAGCATCCGTATTCCCGGCGACGACGCCGGCGATGAAGTGTGGTCTGATTTCACGGCGAAGCTGACGAATGTTCCCGGCATTGCGCGAGTGCCGACCGAAGACTCTTCTGATGAAGATTGGTCGGCTTTCTATAACCGCATGGGTCGCCCTGAAACGCCGGATGCTTATAACATCAAACGCCAAGAGGGGCTTGAGTGGAGCGACGCTGAAGACGCGCTTCTTAGCAAGTTGCATGAAATTGGACTGAACAACCGTCAGGCCAGTGACCTTGTGAACTGGATGAATGAGGGTGTGACTGAAGTCAATCAGGATCAAGAGCGTTCGCGCGATTCCGCTTTGGCGCAGCTTAAAGATGATTGGGGTCAGGCTTTTGATTCAAAGATCAGCGATGCTAAAGCTGCGCTTAATCATTTTGGTGATGCCCAACTGATGGCAGAGCTGGACGCAAGCGGCCTTGGCAATAACGTGGCATTGATCAAAGCGTTTGCTGAGATTGGTAAGGGCTTTTCTGAAGATCCTGCAATGTCCACTGGAGATCGCCGCGCTATGGCGGTAACTCCGGCAGAGGCGCGTATGCAGATCGATGAGATCCTTGGTAATCCTGCGCATCCTTATAACGATGCCAACAATCCCGGCCATGACGCCGCGATTGAGAAAGTTTCAAAACTTTATCAGGCTGTTTATCGGTCTGATGATGCGGCCGAACCTGATATGTTTGAACGGAGGCTTGGCCTCGGGTAGCGCGTAAGCGTCCGAACCTCGTGACTAGGTAAGTCATCGCCGACGGGCGTAAAACGTAGATGGGTCCGTAAGGACAGCCCCTCGAAAAAAGACGGCCGGCATTAGTCGGTTTTTTTTATTTCTTTTTAGAGGATTACATCATGGCCTACACAGGCAGTAACTGGTATGCACAACAGTATCAAGATGCTGTTATGCAACTGGCCCAGCAGCAGGGTTCAAAGCTGCGTCCGTTGGTCTTTTCAAAGACCGCAAACAGCGAGAAAGTTAACTTTGAGCGGCTTGGTGCAACGGCTGCCGTAGCAAAAACAACTCGCTACACCGCAACTCCAAACGTCGAGATGACTCATGATCGACGTGTTGCAACGCTGTCCGACTACCATTGGGCGACGATGCACGATTGGACGGACGACGTTCGCATGATCGTCGACCCGAAGGGTGCGTACACCAAATCTGGCGCTTGGGCGATGGGTCGTGCAATCGACGATCTCATCATCTCTGCCGCTACTGGTAACGCGACCGACGGTGCGGGTTCAAGCGTTGCGTTTACGTCCGCTCAGACCGTTGCGGAAGCTGGTACGACCGGAATGAACTTGGCAAAGATTCTCGAAGCCAAGAAAATTCTGGATGAGAATGAGGTCGAGAACGAAGATCGATACTTTGTGCTTGGCTCGCAGGCTCTGCAAGACCTGCTCAATGTAACTGAAATCAAGAGTGCCGATTACAACTC
>JAYQVH010000036.1:5029-19662 GCA_038148375.1 Rhodospirillaceae bacterium
AGGCTCTGCAAGACCTGCTCAATGTAACTGAAATCAAGAGTGCCGATTACAACTCGGTGAAGGCTCTTGTTGAAGGCCAGATTGATTCTTATCTGGGCTTCAAGTTCATTCGCAGCGAGCGTCTGGCAATTGCCACCAACATCCGCGATTGCATCGCGTTCCAGAAATCGGGTCTGGGTCTTGCCATCGGTAAAGACATGGTGACCAAGATCGACGAGCGTCCTGACCTGTCCTATGGTTGGCAGGTTTACATGGCGTGGTCGATGGCGGCTACTCGTGTCGAAGATGCGCGCGTTGTGAAGGTTCAAGCCTACGAGGCTCCGTAACCTTCAATCTCGGGGATTGGCCGGCCTTCGGGCCGGCCTTTTCTCTTACTGACAGGACAAAATGGCAACATCAAAACTTAACATCATTAATGATGCGCTGACCTTGCTTGGGGCAAACCGCATCACTTCATTGTCTGACGGCAGCACCGAGTCAGCCGTGATGAACCAGATCTTTGATGGAGTTCAGGATTCGGTCGCGCGTTCCTACTCATGGAACTGCCTGACCTTTCGCCGCGAGCTGGCGCGCAATGTCGCGACTCCGGCATTTGGGTTCAACTATCAATACACGCTGCCCACCGATCCGTATTGCCTGCGTGTGTTGGAAATGAATGAAACCTCAAACATTGACACTTGGAAGGTAGAGGGCCGGCAGCTTCTGACAAATGCTGCGACCTGTAAGATTCGTTTTATTGGCCGCCCAACATCGCTGGGTGAGATTGATTCCTTACTGGCGCAAGCAATTTCGGCTCGCCTTGCTGCCGATGCGGCTTACACCTTGGTGCAGTCCAACGGCGTCGCAGAAATGATGTGGCAGCTCTACTCAGCCAAGCTGGCAGAAGCGCAGTCTATTGATCAGATTGAATCGTCGCGTGATCACTTCCTGACGACACGCCTTGAGGATACGCGCACAGGTATCAGCTCCAGCAGCGTCCGCTTCGGCAAGGCGTGGTGGTAGATGGCGCGCAGCCACGCGATACAAACAAGTTTTCTTAGCGGCGAGCTGACGCCGATCCTGCATGGTCGAGTCGATACCGAAAGATGGGCAAGCGGTGTCGAGACTTGTGACAATTTCATTATTAAGCTGCACGGCGGCGTAGAGCGGCGCGGCGGCACTCACTATGTTGCCGAGGTAAAAGATTCGGCAAAAAGTGTACGCTTGGTGCGTTTTGAGTTTAACCGCTCGCAAAGTTACGTTCTGGAGTTTGGCGACCTTTATATACGTTTTTACACTCAGAACGGCCAGATTGAATCTGGTGGCAGCCCTTATGAGATCGCGTCTCCATACACCGAGGCGCAGCTTGACGAGCTGCAGGTCGCGCAGTCTGCCGATACGATGTATATCGTTCATCCTGACGTCGCGCCGCAGAAGCTGGTTAGAACCAGTAATACTTCTTGGGCGTTGACAGCTCCCGCCTTCACGGCGCCAAAGTGGAACGCCACAGACAAATATCCTCGCGCGGTAGTCTTTCACCAGCAGCGTCTTTGGTTTGGAGGCACTGAAGCAAACCCTCAAACTATCTGGGCGAGCAAGACTGATAACTTTGAGGATTTTACTTTAGGTGCGTTGGATGACGACGCGCTTGAGTATGAGATCAGCTCTTACAAGGTCAACACCATTGAGTGGATGTCTTCAACCGAGGTGCTGCTTGTCGGCACAAGCGGCGGCGAGTTCAAGGTTACTGGTGGCAGCGCATCCCTGACGCCCAGCAATGTGCAGGTGACTCGACAGACGTCTTACGGCGGCAAGAACATTCAGCCGCGCCATATCGGCTACCAGACGCTGTTTGTGCAAGGCACCGGCACTTCGGTGCGCTCCTACGAGTATTCGTGGACAAATGATTCATACGATTCGGAGGATCTAACCTTTCTCGCGGAACACGTTACTTCTGCTGGCATCAAGCAGATGGCATATCAAATGGTGCCGGATTCAATTTTGTGGTGCGTGATAAACAACGGCGTTCTAGCCGGTATGACTTATGACAAAAGCCGTCAGATTGTGGGATGGCATCGCCATACCACAGACGGAGATTTTGAATCAGTGGCTGTGATTCCGCAGGCGACGGTTGATCAGGTTTGGGTTGTCGTGAAAAGGGAGATCAATGGTTCGACCAAGCGATATGTCGAATATATCGATCCCGACCTGCACGTTGATTCTGCGCTGACCTACAGCGGCGCAGCAATTACTGGAATTACCAGTGGAGGACTTTCCCACTTGGAAGGAAAGGAAGTAAGTATTTTGGGCGATGATGCTGTTGTTCCTAACGCGACTATTGCCAGCGGTAATGTTTCGTTTGGTGGTTTTTCTGTTTCAGAAGCTGACATCGGTCTGCCGTTTACCAGCACACTGAAAACTCTGGCCATTGAGGGCGGGAATCCATCTGGTACCTCGCAAGGTCGACGCAAACGATGGAATGAAATTTACGTCCGTCTGCACGAATCCTTCTACCCAAAAATAAACGGCATCCGGCCCCCGGTGCGTACACCCGCAACCGGGATGGGAACAGCTGAACCTAAAACTACAGGAGATGTGCGAGTTCAAAATGAAGGATATGACTTGGGCGGCCAAGTCACTATTACGCAGGATCTCCCCGGCCCGACGCATCTGCTGTCGATCTTTGGCACCTTGTCGGTGAATGGAGGTTAAAAGATGACCGTGGTAGCAGATCCATACACCACAGCTGTTGCAGTTAATACGGTCCTTGGTATTTTTGGGGCAGCTTCCTCTAAAAGCGCAGCCGATGAAGCTGCCGAACGCGCAATCGAAATCGGCACCGCCAACGCAGAGGATCTTCGCACCATCAGCGTTGCTAACGCTGAAGAGATTAAAAGAATTGCCGGACTTAATGCAGACACAATCCGTAAAACAGCCAGCTTAAATGCTGATAGCATTTTCAGGGTTGCTGAAGCAAATTCGCTGGCATATCTTGATTCGACTTTACAGAACATTGACCTTGCGACCACAGAAAATTTAGAGGTTCTGCGCCGTCATGTTTTGCAGGAAAATGCTCTTAGTGGATCAATCAGGGCAGCTGCTGGCTCAAGCGGTGTTCGTGTTGGGTCAGGTTCGCCGCTTGAGGTTTTAATTGATTCGGTCGAACAAGGCTATGGCGAGCGTCAATACCTTGCCAATTACGCGCGTAAGAGAATTGCAATGCTGGGAAGCGAGGGGATTCGCCGTGCGCAGCTTACTATGATGGACGCAAACGAACGCGCCAAAGTGCTTTTGGAGACCGCTTCGATGCAGGCCATGATTACTCAGGAAGAGGCGGCGTCTAATGCTCGCATTATGCTTAACGATGCTGAAGCCAACGCAAGATCAATGGAGCGCGGCGGTGCAGCATACGCTTCAAGTCTACGCGCCCAAGGCACTGCCTCACTGATTAATGGCTTGATGGGCGGGTTAAACACCTATCTTCAGTATGGTGGTGGCAGCTCAACACCAGCGTTTTCCGCAGGAGTTGGCGGCCCCGGAATGTCCACGACGGTGCCTTACACCACTGTCGGTGGTTTAGGGGTTGGCTAATGAAATTACCTAAATTTCAATACTCAAGCAGCCCATCGATGTCTGGCGCTTACTCGACGCCCATCACTCGTGATGCCCCACCGATGCGGCAAGCACCAATTAGAAAAGCGCAGCTGCGCAACCCAAACGCGGGACAGCGCAATATGCAGCTTGAGGTGCAAGCAGTTCTGGATCAGGCCAAACCATTTCAGGCGCTTGTAGCAGGCGCTAATGAAATTACCCAGACGTTTTTAAAAGCTGATATGCAGAACCAGCTGACTTCTGCAGAGCTGGGATTGCGAACGGTTACTGAATCAATGCTTGCGAATATGCAGTCAATGCCGGTAGCGCGCGAATTGTCTTCTGTTGATCCTAGGACCGGTCAGCCGCAAACAACTTATTCACCGGTCCATGAAAGTTCGCTAAAGTCGTTTAACTCGCTGATTCTTCATGAGCGTGACAAGATTGCCAAACGATTGCCGAGAGCTGCGCGAGAGCAGTTCCTAGCCGGCACTGTTGCGTATGTTTCTTCTGCGCAGGCGCAAGCCCAATCAATTAATAGAAAACAGCACGTTGCTTATTTGCAAGGCACTGTGTATTCAAATATCCAAACAGCTTCGACACCGCAATCTGTTGACGCGGTGCTTTCTGGAGACGACGCGAGATTGGTTTATCAACCCGATGAGTTGTTCAAAATGGGTCAGGCTCGCAAAAAAGAACTTGCTGGTGTTTATTTTGCGACTCGTGTACTGGGTATTGAAAGCCGTGCGGAGCTGGAAAGTTTTGAAGGGTTCCTTCTTAACGAACATTCAATGTCCAAAACCGATGAGGGTGGCGCCCAGATCGTAGATCCGCAGGACATGAAAGATGCGAATTATCTTCAATATGCCGATGCCGATCTAAGGTTCAAGTTAATTGAAAAAATAAATTCCAAGATTAACCGTTTGGACAAAGAAGCAGAAGAAGAGAAAAAACAAAACAAACGCGACGCATTAGCTGCTATCTACTCTAATCCAGATTCAAAAATTCATAACCCTGACAAATGGTTAATGATGGTAGGGATGGACATGATCTATGCGGATGACATTCCCGATCTGGAAAAAGCAATGGAAGCAGCAATCATAGCTAGGACTAGAGCCGCGCCAGAAACAAGTATTCAATTGCGTAATCATATTTTGGCGAACATTGGGAATTACGAATATCGATTAGAAGCGTTATACGCGATGCCGTTAAGTCCAGACTTTGCCAAGGAAGCGATTGAAAAAAGGCAGCGATACGACGACGGTATTATTGATTGGAAGGATAAAAACAATCCCGCAGGCAACAAAGGCGCTCGCGCAAATCAACTTTTTGAAAATGCTTTTTATCGCAAAGACGGCGGTTTTATGGAAAGCATTATGGGCATGAGCGGCCTTCAAGCACAGCAGCTTGCTGATCGCTATTACTTGGCAGCTAAAGAGCTGGACGAATTTGCAACGGCTGAAATTGACCTAGCTTCTAGCGATAGTGAATACACCATGCAAGAAGCCTTAGACAACATTTATATAAAGGCGGTTGAGTTGGCTGACAAGGAGCGCAGCTATGCAGCTCTGGCAAAAACAGATTCTGCGTTTGATAAGGCGGCGCAGGCAGGGTTCACTGGAGACAGCAATCAATATCTGAAATATAAAACGTGGTCTCGTAACAACAATAATGTTACCTATGAAAGCGTGCTAAATCTGCCTCCAAGCGTTACAAGAGATAGGCAGGCGCGAGAACTGCAAAGTTTAGGGTGGACTATTCCAGACGGCTTCATCGGGCAAAAACCGGAAACGCAAACCGCTGAAGAGGCGCAAGGGATTGTTGGATCTGTTTTCAATTGGTTTAAGGGGGATTAAATGAGTTGGCAAGCCCCAATGCTGACTGATCAGCAGATCTCTGAAAGGCTAGAAGCGCAAAAAGCCGCTGAAGATCAATCCATGATTGATTGGGTTGATAAGTTGGCCGCAGAAGATGTCGAGATCAAGGAAAGAGATCTTTATCAGAATCCGCAATGGATTCTTGCAAGCAAGGTTCTTTACAACGCTAACAATGGCAAGAAGTTTGCCGGGTCTGATCAGGAAGCTGCAGCGTATGGCCTTGATCAAATGGGTGCGTTCAATTATTCATTTTTCAACATGGATGCGCCGTGGAGCGAAGAAGATAACGTCGGCATGATCGGTTATCTTGACAGAGTGCGTAATTTTGACGACCGTCAAAAACTGGCGTTTCTTTTGTTGATGGACACCTACGACGAAAAAGATGGCTCTTGGGAAGGGTTTATGCGTGGTGTCTCCAACATAGCCCAAGATCCAACGACTTACGCTGGTCTTTCAGCTTTGGCTGGTGTTGGTGCCAAGTTTGCTGGTAGGCAAGCGGTAAAGGGTGCGGTTAAGCATTGGCTTGAGTCAGCTGCCCATGGGGCTGCAAACAGGGCAGGGATTGCTACAGGAGCCATAGAGGGTTCCGGATACGCAAGCACCGATGAGATTTACCGGGAGCGTATTGATGCCGAGTTGAGCGACCGCGAGGCATTTGATGATCTTTCGTCTTGGCTGAAACAAGATTTAATGCCTGCCGCTTTAGGTGGCGCGGTTATTGGCGGCCTGATCCCCGGTGGTGCAGCTGCTTACAAGCGATTCCGGCCAACCGCAGATATTCCGGTCCCAGATTCTCCAGCACTCGTCGTTGAAGAAGTTGTCAAGAACGGCAAGAAACAACGCAAGGTGAAGGTGGACGAGTCGAAAGTCGATATCGATGCGCCGGATTTTGATTTTCCTGATTTGCAGCCGACGTTGGCTGATAGTCATCCATTGATTCGTCAGGACTCGCAAACCCGTAAGAAAAAAGGTTACGACGATCCAACCGAATTTTTTAATCCTTTGTTTGGTCATGAAGGTCGTCCCATTTACGGTTTGGCAAGATCGCAGATGCACAACCGTTTGATCCGCAAATCCATTGAGAAATCCGGAGCCAGCGTTGCGGATTCTGGCGAACAGAAAGTGGCGGTGTTTTTGGGCGGTGGTGCGGGATCCGGCAAAAGTACCGGGATTAATTTCGGTATTGATTCTGGTCTCATTCCAAACAAGAACTATGTCGCGATCAACCCAGACGACATCAAGGAAATGATGCCGGATTACAAAGCAATCCGACGCGAAGGGGATTTTAGGGCTGCTGCACAGACGCACGAGGAATCTTCGGACATTGCCGATATGCTGCTTGAAAAAGCGGTTTCTGACGGTCGCCATGTTCTGATCGACAAGACGATGCAGAACCCGGAAAAGGCGATTGCCATGATGGATCTGCTTCGAGAGAAAGGCTACGAAATCGTGTTTATGGGCGTCTCAGTTGACGTAGGAACGGCTGCGTCGCGCAACCTAGGGCGATACTACAACACGGCCCGATTGCCTCACAGGCAGGCAATGGTGCGCTCTCACAGGGCGTTTAACGAAAACGCAGAAAAGTACCTTGAGTTTGCTGACGTTGGGATCATTTTTGATAACTCTGCAGCCTCTCCAATGACGGTTGCGACAAAGAACAGGGAAGGTGGTGACATCGAAATTGTCGACCCGATCCTTTATAATATGCTTATAGAAAGAGGTAACATCAATGAGCAAGCCAACACCATCCGACAACTCCGAGAAACCGGAGCGGTTCCCTAAAGACTTTAAGGTTGATCCAGAGGCTTGGGAGCGAGCGCGTCAGGAAGTCGAGAAGGAAGAGCGCAAGCGCAAAGGCCCGCCTGTAATGACGATACCGAGTGACTAGACTGAATGGCGATAAAAGCACCAGACAATAGTCTGGATCTGCCTCCAGAGCAGGTTCAGCAACCACCCCAAGAAACCCCGGCACCCGCCGGGGTTTCTGCTTCTGAAGCCCTAGATATTGATTCATGGATGGATCAGCCGTTTGGCAGCACAGAAGAAGATCAGGTTCTGGTTGCCGGACTTGGCAGCTTTGGTCGCGTGTTCAGGGCTGCTCGCGGAATCGTAAGTGCAAACAAGCGCGATGCTGTCCCTGAAAACCTGCGCATCAAGAAGCCCGGCCCCAAAACAGAGGACGACTACTTCATTCAGGTTGATGTTAAAGCGGCAACTAAGCCTATCAAAGTTGAAGGTGAGGTGCTGCGCGATCAGCAGGCGCGCATTGACAAGATTGATGAGCTGGATTCTGTAATTGAGTACGCTGATTATCAGGATTTCGACACATCTAAATCATGGCAAATCAACCCTCAGAATTTTACTTCGGCTGAGGATTTTGAAAAAGCGCAGATGGCGATTGCAAAACGCTATCGCGACGAGATTGATACGCAGCGTCGCGGCGTTGTGACTGAGCAAGAGCAATTAAAACTTGCAAGAACCTTGTCAAATGATTCTGAGTTTGTAAACAAGTTCATCACTCAAGGTCCGGGTTCTGCGCTAACCGCTGAAGAGTTAAAGGCTGCAAGATTCCTGATTGTTAAGTCTGCGGAAAACCTAAAACAATCCGCTGTTAAATGGCGGCGCCAATCCACAGGCGATGATACGACCGTCGCAGAACTTGAGTTTCTGCGTAACTGGAATCTTCATAAAGAGCTGCTGGTCAAGTGGATGGGGGCCAGAGCGGAAGCTGGGCGTTCGCTGCGCGCAATTTCCGGGCAGACGGTTGGCGATCTCAAAGACAAATCTCGCGAGCATCTTAATGAGTTGATTGCAGCTTATGGGTCTGGTCTTGATACAGCAAAACTTGCTGACAATATCATTGCTACAAATGACCTTATTGGTTTGAACTCGACTGTAGCTGCACAGAAAAGCGGGATAAGCAAATTCGGCGCAGCGATGTCTGAAAACATGACCGGTTCAATTCTGTCTGGCTTTTCTACATTTGCTGTCAACCTTTTTGGCAATGCTTTGATGATTGGTCGGAACGCAGCTAATCTCGCTGTAGCTTCTAGGGTAGGTAAGTGGACAAAGGGCGACGCTTCCGTCGTCGAAAAAGGTGAGGCTATGGCTTACCTAGTCGGAATGTTCTCTTCGTTCGATAGGGCGCGCCAAGCGTTTATGGTGTCCTTAAGAACTGGTGAGCCTTATGGCGGCACCGCAAAGTTTGAAGGCGCCAAAGAAAAAGCAATTTCTGCATCTGCATTTGGCCTTGACCCGAATAGCATTGGCGGCGCTGCCTTGAATGTTTACGGACATATTGCTCGCGCTCCAATGGAACGAATCCTTGGTCCCACGGATGCTCTATTCAAGGTCATAAACGAATCTGGACAGTGGGGGCAGCTGGCGTATCGCCAAGCAGCTAAAGACGCCAGAACAGAAGGTTTGAGCGATCAGGAGATGGTTGCGCGGATGGCTCAGTACATGGCTGATCCAAGCAACGAAACTCTAATGAGGATGAAAGAGTTTGGTGAGTATCAAACCTTCACTAATCCGCTTGGGGATTTTGGTCTTAGCATACAAAGATTAATAGAGCGACTTACAGTTTCTGGGATTCCTGTAGGACGTTTGTTGGTTCCAGTGTTTAGAACTCCTGCGCAAATCGCCAAAGTGGGGTTTCTTGAAGATACGCCGCTAGGTTTTGCAAGCAGCCAAATGAGGAAAGATCTTTTCCCAGAGCCAGAGCCGGGGAAAACTGAACTGACGCAAGCCCAGATTGAGCGGCAGCAAATGGCTCAGTCTCGCATGATTGTAGGCATGATGACGTTAGGCACAGTTGGGTTTTTAGCTGCTAACGGTTTATTAACTGGATCTGGGCCGCAGGAGCGTGGCGCGCGAGATGCGACTAGGGAAATACGTCCACCCAGATCTTTTGTTGTTGCCCGCGACGAATTTGGAAATCCGACTAAGTGGATGTCTTTTGATCGCATGGAGCCGTTTAGCCTGCAAATAGGTTTAGTGGCTGATTTCTTTGAAATTGTACAAGCCGCTGAACATATGGATCTTGATGAGAGTCAGCTTGAAAATTTAACTGATCTTGGCTCTGCCTTAATGATTTCAGTCTATGAGAACACAATTAACAAAACCTATATGCGCGGAATCAATGAAGCAATTAGCGCAATGCAGGAGCCGGCAAGGTATTTAGACAGGTGGCAAGCGTCATTCATTAACGCACAACTTCCTTTGTCTGGATTACGTCGTGACATTCGCAAAATGACCGACCCAATGATGCGGGAAGCTGAAACTCTGATGGAGCGTTTAAAAAATAGTATGCCCTATTTTTCCAAAACGCTTCCTGAAATTACCGACATTCATGGCGAATATGTCCCATACGACCATCTGATGAACCTGCCACTAAAAACGATGGAGGTCTCACAAGAGGCAATTTACCAAGAATACAACCGATTGTTTGAAGCCACTCGCATTGCTCCGGTTGTAAAGGCCAAACCAGTAATAGGCGGCTACAAGCTGAACAGTCAGCAAAAACACGACTATCAAGTGATTGCGCGCAACGGCATTAAGTTGCAGCTGAACGATCAATTTCAGGTTGTGTCAGCTTCACTGCCTTCTTATGACCCGGCTGCGCCGTGGAGAGAAAGAATCAAACCGCAGGGCGAGGGGGTTACGTTTGCTGGAGCGGTTGAGGCCATGATGCTTTCAGATGCGTACAACGATCCTAGGATTACGGACTATGTCCGAGTGGAGATGATTCAGGGATTACAAAGAAACTTTGATCAAGCTGCTCGGGAATTCATGAAAATCGCAAACCCAGAAGTGAACGAAGCCATGCAGCTCATGATGCAAAACGATCTGCGGCGGTCTGTTGGTCGTGAGTCTGCAGATCAGTTTTTAAGAGGACAGGGAGTAACACCCATCACACCCAGAAGTGACCAACCCATGTTTAGGAATTAAGGCGAAGCCATGACAGTTTCTACCACTACGTCAAAGGTCAACTATACCGGCAACGGCACGAATGACACGTTTGCGTATACCTTCAAGATCTACGCTGATGCGGATCTTCAGGTTTACGTTGACGGTGTCCTCAAGACCCTAACGACACACTACACGGTGACCAACGCTGGCGATCCATCCGGCGGCAATGTTGTGTTCACGACCGGCAACATCCCGCCAAATGGCGACATCGTGGTCATTGCTCGAAGCCTGACACGCACTCAGCAGAACGATTGGAACGATTACGACAGGTTCCCAGCTGAGACGCTGGAAGACAGCGTCGACCGTCTGACGTTCATCTCTCAGGAGCAGGACGAAGAGGCAGCACGGTCGATCAAGTTTGCTTTGACGGTGACGGATGTTGGTAACGTCGAGGTAACCGGTACCGCAGCTGAACGCGCTAACAAGGTGTTTGGCTTTGACAACGCCGGCAACCTGATCACAACGGTTGAGATCGGGAACTACGAAGGCAACTGGGCGACCGGCAGGGCATACGTTGCTCGGGACATTGTCAAAGACACCTCAAACAACAACATTTATATTTGTATAACTTCGCACACCTCCAGCGGTGCGCAGCCGCTTTCAACCAACGCTGACTCAGCGAAATGGGCGCTTTTGGTTGATGCGGCGTCTGCGACGTCTGACGCAGCCGCAGCTGCTGCCTCGGCCGCTGCAGCTGCCACCAGCGAAAGCAACGCGGCGACAAGTGAGACCAATGCTGGAACTAGCGCAACAGCTGCAGCAGCTTCAGCCACAGCTGCCGCGACTTCTGAAACCAACGCTGGCACGTCAGAAACAAACGCAGCTACAAGTGCGACCGCTGCGGCAAGCAGCGCCAGCGCTGCTGCGACAAGCGAGACAAACGCTGCAACCAGCGCCAGCAACGCTTCGACGAGCGAAACAAACGCGGCAGCGTCGCAGGCTGCAGCTGCTACTAGCGCGACCAACGCAGCAACGTCTGAAACGAACGCAGCGACGTCAGCGACCAGCGCATCGACCAGCGCCACTAACGCCGCGACCTCGGAGTCCAACGCTTCAACGTCAGCCACTAACGCTGCCTCAAGCGCGGCTGCATCGGCGTCATCAGCAACGGCAGCACAGGCTGCACAGGCAGCAGCGGAAGCCGCAGCCGACAACTTTGATGACACTTACCTCGGCGCTAAAGCATCCGATCCCACCGTAGACAACGACGGTGACGCGCTCACTGCCGGCGACCTTTATTTCAATACCACGACCAACCGGATGCGCGTATACGACGGCAGCAGTTGGTCCGACGTTGCGCTTGATTCAGCAACCGTCGTCAGCAAGACCTCAACCACTGGTTCTGCGGAACTGCCAACCGGCACAACGGCGCAGCGCGATGGTTCACCGTCCGCAGGGTTTATGCGCTTCAACACCACCGACGGATCGTTTGAGGGTTACAACGGAACGGCGTGGGGTGCGATTGGTGGCGGTGCTACAGGCGGCAATGGCGAGGAAGCGTTTATCGAACACGAACACACAATTGATGAGGACTACACAATTCAAACCGGATACAACGTAATCAGCGCCGGACCGCTCACAGTCACCGGCGCAATCACAGTGCCTAGTGGCTCAACTTGGGTGATCGTCTAATGTCAACAATCAACGTAAACAGCATCGATAAAGAGTCAGGCTCAACTCTGACTATCGGCGGCTCTGGAACAACTGTGAACGTCAGCAACATGGTTCCTGATGTTGCGCTGTCAAACAGAAACATCATTATTAATGGAGCCATGCAGGTGGCTCAGAGAGGAACTCAGGAAACTGGTGTTACTGGTAGTGGGTATCGTACTTGCGATAGACATCGTCTTGGATTAGTCACTTTAGGAACTTGGACTGTTGACCAAAGCACAGATTCCCCAAATGGATTTTCTAATTCATTAAAATTTACTTGCACTACAGCAGATGCGTCTCCTGCGGCGGGTGACATTGCTTTCCTTACTCATCGCATAGAGGGTCAAAATCTACAGCGTCTTGGTTTTGGAACTGCTGATGCAAAAACTATGACGGTATCTTTTTGGGTTAAATCAAATAAAACTGGTGCGGCAAGTTTTGGAGTAGGACAAATAGATAACTCTAATAAAATGTTTTCTAACTCTTATACCATTAATTCTGCTAATACTTGGGAATACAAAACTATTTCAATTCCGGCAGATACGGCGGGACAAATTGATAACGATAATGGAATTGGGCTAGAGGTTTATTGGTGGTTAAATTCTGGATCAAATTGGATGGGAGGATCATACGCTACAACTTGGTCTACTTACGACGCTACCAGACGCAACCCATCAAACCTCGGCGTTGGCGGTGCAGTCAGCGACTACTTTGCAATTACTGGCATCCAACTAGAGGTAGGCGACGTAGCCACTCCATTTGAGCATGAGTCTTATGGTGATACTTTGGCTAAGTGTCAGCGGTATTACCACACCACCCCTAATGTCGGCTCAGGGGGTTTAAGCGGCGACGGAATGTTTGTTTTTTATGCAGTTAACGCAAACGAAGCATTTGGATCAAATAGATTTCCAGTTCCAATGAGGGCTACTCCAACTATAACGATGTCTGATAATTCTGGAACAACAGGCTCTGTTCATAGACTTGCTGTTGGAGACACCGGAACAGGTGTGGTGGCGCAGTGGCTTTCAGAAAAAGCATGGTCAAAAATTTATAAGGTGTCTGCTTGGGCGGCAACAAATGGAATTGCGGCGAACTTTTCAGCAGACGCGGAGTTATGAAAATGGAAATTACTTCTGCAATAAGAATTACATCATCAACCGACGAGTCAAGTTCGATTCTTGCAACCATCGACGGAGTTGAAATGTCCGTACCTCTTGACCCTGCCAACCGCCACTACGCCGCCATTATGGAAATGGTAGATGCGGGAACTCTAACCATAGCGGAGGCTGACAATGGCTAGTGAAATCAAAGCGAACAAACTAAGCCCTGCTTCTGGGGCAAATATTGTTCTAGGCAATTCTGGAAATACGTTTACCCTGCCTTCTGGGGCAACGCTATCAGGCGCGGGATCAATAACTGTCCCAAGCGGTGGTTCGTTGACAATCGATAGCGGCGCAACGATCACGAATAATGGTACCGGGGTCGGACTTGGCGGTTCTAATCTTGATGCTGCTTTTTCGGAAACCAGAGAGGGGGGCTATTTTTCATCCGGTGGGGATAGAGTATTTACCAAAATTACTATTGGTGAGGCTTCTGCGGTTCGTCAGTTTGACACAGCAAGTGGTTTTGACAACACAAACAATAGATGGACTGTTCCTTCTGGTAAAGGAGGAACATACATTACAAGCCACGGCGTATACGGACGAAATAACAACGGTTATGCCAACTACGCGGCTTCTGGTCTTTTGTACAAAAATGGTGTGGCTCAAACCAATACTTACAGTGTAAGTTACTCGGCTAATGCCGCAGCGTCGCCGTGGGGGTTTTACAATTTTGGTCCTTGGATTATTGAATTAGCAGATGGTGACTATATTGAATGGTACGCCGCCATCGACTTTGGCTTGACTCCTGATTTTATGGGATGGAGAGTGTGGGGATTTAAACTAACATGATTAATTACAGACAAGCACTTCTTCATCTTGGTTTTGAAGATCAAGATTTTATTCTTCAAAATGACAATGATGAGAGAGGCACTTTCATAGGGGCATGGTTTAGCGAATTACCGCAACCAACCGAAGCAGAGATCGAAGCCGCTCACTCGGAATGGGAAACAGAGTGGAACGCTACCCAATACCAACGTGATCGAAAGGAACTTTATCCAACCTTTGAGGATGTAATCGTCAGCCTTGCTGAAAAAACCGAAGGCTACTCAGACGATATGTGGAAGCAGATCAAAGCCAAGCGGAAGGAAGTTCGCGAAGGCAATCCCAAACCCGCAGGGCGGCAAGCGGCAGATACCGAGTTCCAGACACGCCGACAAAGTGCCATAGACAAACTGGTCGCGCTTGGTTTAACGGCAGAAGAAATTGAGGCGATCATCTTATGAGCCATGTAAAAACAGACAAACTCTCGGCGCGGACGGCTTCGGGGACGATTACTCTCGGTGAGTCGGGGGAAACATTTAGTCTTCCTTCTGGCACGACTTTAAACATTGCTTCTGGAGCCGTGATCAGCAATGCGGGTACTCAGTCTGGGTTTGGCAAAGTGTTGCAAGTTGTTCAG
>JAYQVH010000037.1:0-19101 GCA_038148375.1 Rhodospirillaceae bacterium
AACTCTCTCTTAGGTCATCAGCCCGCTTGTCCCAAATACTCTGACGACGGACAGGGCCGTCAAAATATTGACCCGCACTCCGCGAGTTGTGCGAAATGTTCTGACGGCGGGCACGAGGCCTTCCTTGAACGGGGCATGTTCAAGAGCAACATCCATCAGAGGCGCATGCCGCGTCGGCCGCTGCCCGAGCACATCGCCAGAGCCAATGCCAAGCGCTCTGCCGTCCGCTCAGCGGTCGAGCACGTGTTCACCGGACAGAAGCACCGGATGGGGCTGTTTACGCTCAGGTGCGCCTCTCTCAGAGTTGCATCCTATAAATCGCAACTGGCCCCACTCCTTTAAGTGTAACTATCTCTGGCTCAGAAAAGTCGCGCTTGAGCCTGCTTCTCAGGAAGGTGCTCTCAGATATCGCGATGCCGTTTGGCTGAGCGGCCCCCTCGATTCGATTAGCCAAGTTCAGCGTTTCGCCCCAGTAATCATAGACCATCCGTGTCGATCCGATCACGCCGCCAACCACTGGCCCGGTATGAATGCCTATTCGCACCTCGATCGGTAAACCCGTGGCCTCTCGCAGATCGGCCAAACCGTCAATGATGGTTTGGGAGAAGGCAATTGCTGTGTCCGCGCTGTTGGCAGCCGGGAGGTTTCCGCCCGCGATCGCGAGATACGCATCACCTATTGTCTTCACCTTTTCGACGCCGTGGCTGGCGGCGCAACGATCAGCGAGATTGAAGAAGGAATTGAGCATCTCGATCAGGTGACCCGGGGATGCGCGAGCCGCCAGACTGGTAAAGCCGACCAAGTCAATGAAAATGACCGATGCATCCGGATAGGAATCGGCAACAACCTCCCCCCCCTTCAGGCGCCGCACCGCCGATTCGGGTAAGATATTGAACAACAGTTCTTCGGTCTTGGCCTGCTCTGCCTCTAGCGCTTGCCTCAGGGCGAAAGCGACACGGCTTGCGCGGCCAAGCGACCAGGCGATGAACAACGCAATAGATGCGCCTGTTAGATAGCTGAGGCCGGCAAAGAGCATTTCCACGACGGTCGAAGCGGCCAGTACCAGCAAGCTTAGAAAGGCGGTGGCGTGGAGTGCTAACCAAGCGAAGAACCAGCGTACGCGATCCGACATTATAATCGACGCAAACGCAGTCACCACAGACGTGTGGATGGCTATGTTGGCATGGTGGTAGCCCACCGATTTCGAGGTTTCATCCCACAGCAGGTAGTTTTCGCCCAGCATCAAGGCGCCGACTGCAAGGAGGCAGGCAAAGTCGATTTGAGGTTTTTTGACGTATCCATCCCAGAAGGTCAGCGCGATATATCCGCCGAGAATGACGAGCATGGGAATGAGCAGTAAGGTGAAGCGGACTTCGTTGGTGTAACTGAAAAATAGCGGGATGATGAGCCCGTAAACCAGCAACATAATGATGGTGATCAACCCGTATAACCGTACCATGCCGATCTTTTGTTGCCGTTCGGCAACGTGAAATGTCTGCTCGGTAGCGGTGTCGCCAAGTTCCAGGCCGGTCATGTTCATGTCTGTCCTTCAGAGCCTGATCCGAAATTAAGTTGCTTTATAACAAGGGGTTAACTTGATGCGAGCCCACGTGATTGGCTCAGCGGTTTTGCAATGAACCAGGTCATGTCTCGAAAGCTGTGAAATTTCCTTAGCGGTGTAGTCTGGGTGTAGCATCGGGTGACCGGCGAGACACGGTGTACGTTGATTTATAGCTTTTCCCGAAGCGCTTCGTAAGGGGTTTTGCCTTTGAATGCGCCGTGCGGTCGATGGAAGTTGTAGAAGCGTTCCCATTCATCGAGCCGCTCTTCCAGGTCGACATCCCCTTTGTAGGTGAGCAACTGGTAGAACTCTTGGCTGTCTGAGCGATACGATCTTTCGACCTTGCCATTCAGCTGGGGCGAACTGGGTTTTATATAGGCGTGGCGGATGCCGAGATCCTCAACATGCCAATGGAACTTGGCCTGGAACTCATGGCCATTATCGGTGCGGATTTCCCTGATGCGGAAGGGGAACTTGTCGATGATGTGTCCCCCGTCAGCACCAATGGGACAGATTGGGTTTCGAGAGGGCGATTAGCTCAGCGGGAGAGCGCTCGCTTCACACGCGAGAGGTCACTGGTTCAATCCCAGTATCGCCCACCATCTTATTCCGCATTCAAATTTGACCTCGCGATCCGGCCGGCGGCGCAAAAAGCCACCGGAAAAACTGGAACGCGGCGGCCGCACCGACCAGTTGGGCTGCGATGAAGGCAGGCGCATGCGCCGTTGAGATGCCGGCGAAGGTATCCGTCAGGGTACGGGCGATGGTGACGGCCGGGTTGGCAAACGACGTCGATGCCGTAAACCAATAGCCGGCGGTAATGTACAAACCGACCGCGTAAGCCACAGCATCGGGCCGCCAGCGCACGCAGCCGAGAATACTGGCCAGCAGACCGAACGTCGCGACGGCTTCAGCCAACCACTGACCGCCACCGGTGCGCAGTCTCGCCGACGATTGAATCAGCGTCAGATCGAACATCGCGTGGGCGATCAAAACACCAACAACGCCGCCCACGATCTGCACGGCGACGTATGTCACGGCAGGCGCCGGCGCGATGTCCTTGCGCAAAGCAAAGACGAGTGTCACCGCCGGATTGAAATGGGCACCCGACACCGGGCCGAAAATCAGAATGAGCACGACGAGCATACAGCCTGTCGCGATGGCGTTGGCAAGAAGCGCCAGTCCGTCGTTTCCGCCGGACAGGGCCTCGCCCATGATGCCGGAGCCAATGACGGTCGCCAGCAAGAATGCGGTGCCAACGGCCTCTGCCGCGAGCCGCTTGACCAAAGGATAAGAGATCGTGTCCGACACCTAATGTTTTCCGATGCCGTCGAGACGCTGCTGGAGGCTGAGGCGGTCAAGCGTGTCCAGCGGCAAATTCACGAAAATATTTATGCGATTTGAAAGCTGGCGGAACGCATCGAGGAAGGCGTTCTTGATTTCCTCGTCGCTGCCTTCGACGGCCGCCGGGTCAGGCACGCCCCAATGGGCCGTCATCGGCTGGCCGGGCCAGACCGGGCAGACCTCCCCGGCAGCGTTATCGCAGACGGTGAAAATGAAATCGAGTTCGGGCGAACCCGGTGCTGCGAATTCGTCCCAACTCTTGGACCGCAACTCTCCGGTCGGGAAACTTTGGCGTTCTAACAAGTCGATGGCGTACGGATTGACCTTGCCTGTCGGCATAGAACCGGCGCTGTAGGCATTAAACTTGCCACATCCTTCTCTGGCGAGCACACATTCAGCGATAATGCTGCGCGCCGAATTCCCGGTACATAGAAACAACACATTGCGCGGGCGGTCGTCAGTCATGGTGTGCGGCACGCTTTCGCAAATATAGGCTGATGGGACAGAGCGGAGACGTTTCTGCCGCTATTCTTGGGATGACGGCCATGCGGTCAAGTAGGTATTAAATGACAGATTTGTTTCATATCCGCCTGGCCGTTACCAATCCATAACCGTTGCAGGGGCGTAGAAACTTCATCATGTCAATCGCCCCTTGCCTTGTTTGGTTCCGCCACGACCTGCGTGTTTCCGACAATCCGGCTTTGACTGCCGCCGCCGAGTCCGGCCGGCCGGTGGTTGCGCTTTACGTCCTTGACGAAGAAAGCGACGGTATCCGCCCCCTGGGCGGTGCGTCACGATGGTGGCTGCATCATTCCCTAGAGCGGTTGGCGGCGCCCTTGAACGCCCTGGGGTGCCCGTTGGTCCTGCGCACGGGACCCGCGAACGAAGTCGTGCGCGCTATTGTCGAAGAGATCGGTGCAAGCGCGGTGTACTGGAACCGCTGTTATGAACCGGAGATGGTTGCAAGGGATAAAACCATCAAAGCCGCGTTGCAGGAAGACGGCGTAACCGTGGAAAGCTTCAATGCCAGGCTCCTGTACGAGCCGTGGCAGATCGAAACGAAACAAGGCAAGCCTTACCGCGTCTTCACACCTTTCTATAAAATGGTCCTGGAACAGGGCGAACCGCCGAAACCGCAGAAAGCTCCCGAAAAGCTGACCGGCTTGAAGTCCGTGCCGAGAGGCGATGCACTCGAAGACTGGACCCTTCTGCCGACCAAACCGGACTGGGCCGGAGGTCTGCGTGAAGCCTGGACGCCCGGCGAAGACGGCGCGCACGACTTATTGGATGATTTTTTGGACGGACCGGTGTCCGCGTATAAAGCGGACCGCGACATTCCCGGCAAACCGGCGACGTCCCGGTTATCTCCGCATCTGCATTTCGGCGAGATCAGTCCGCGGCAGATATGGGCGAAAACATCCGTGCTCGAACCAAATTCGGGAACCGAAACGTTTCTGAAGGAAATCGTCTGGCGCGAGTTCGGATATCACCTGTTGTACTACAACCCGGCAATGCCCAATGAGCCCCTCCAGGGCAAGTTTAAGTCTTTTCCCTGGCGCGAGAACGACGACCACCTGAAGGCCTGGCAGCAGGGCAACACGGGGTATCCGATCGTCGATGCCGGCATGCGTGAGTTGTGGCATACCGGCACGATGCATAACCGGGTGCGCATGATCGTGGCGTCATTCCTGGTTAAGCATCTGCTGATTCACTGGCGCAGCGGTGAGGCTTGGTTTTGGGATACGTTGGTCGATGCCGACCTGGCGAGCAACACGGCCAACTGGCAGTGGGTCGCCGGCTGCGGCGCCGACGCCGCGCCCTATTTCCGCATTTTCAATCCGATGGCCCAGGGCGAAAAATTCGACGCTAACGGCGCTTACGTAAGGCGTTGGGTTCCGGAACTCGCCGATCTTCCCGACGATGTATTACATCAACCGTGGGAGGCCGATGACAGCACCTTGGAGTGCGCCGGCGTGACACTGGGCGAGACGTACCCTAAGCCGATTGTCGACCATAAGAGAGCGCGGGAGCGCGCACTGGACGCGCTCGACACCATCAAAGGCAAATAGCGGTTACAGCTAATCCTTCGCCGGATCCGCTGCCGCGCCTTCCATTGACTTGGACAGCAGCATGTACAGCTTACCCATGTCGGAAGTGGAGAAGGTCGTGGTCAACACCTCGGCGCGGTCCGTTGCGCGGGCGTGTTTGACCAAAGCGGAATATTCCTTCAGATAACGCATAACGAAAGAGCGGAACTTCTCGTCCGTTTCGTATTTCTTCTGGATCGCCACCATTTTCTGCCGGCTGAGCGTCTTGGTGATATGGCGCAGGAACACAGCCTGATCGCCCTTATGGTAACCCTTCCACAATTCCTCTTCGACGGAGGGCTGGAAGATACGCGCGATATCGACGGATAAGGAATGAAGCTGCTCGATGACGTAACCTGTGTTTTCGAGGAACTTCGCTGTCTGCGCCTTCTCGTGCGATTCATCGAGCTGCTTGGCACTGGAAGAGGCCTTGTTGGCTGACTCGAGCAAATCGTCCACTTGACGTTTGAACGTGTATCCGGCCTTGGCGGTCTGATCTGTGATTTCGTTACTGGCGTCGACCAAACTTTCCGCATGCTTGCGCAGCGTTTTAAGGACGACTTCGACGCGGGCAACGGCTTCGTCGGCCGACTTGCCGAGATTTTGCAGCTGATAGCGGAATCCTTCGCCTGTCTGCCGCACGCCGCCGGCGATACGCTCCGAGGTATGTCCGAATTCGTCCAAAGACGTGCGCATTTGTTCGCTGGCCACAGCCACCTGAGCCGCACCGCGGTTGGTTGAATCCTCGAAATCGAGCATGAGCTTTTGCAGGCTTTCGCGGAACCCGGAAACACGCACCTGCACGTCGTCCGCCGTCGCGGTGAGATCCTCTGAGCGCTGGCGCACGCCATCGCCGACAACACCCATGCGTTCACTGGCCTGGTCGGCCGCCTTGTCGATGGTCGAGGCATGATCGCGGAACATGACCGCCGCCTGCTCCATCTTCATACCGGCCGACGCGGCGGCGGTTTGCAGAGCATCTTTCGACTGGTCGAGGGCATTGAGAGATTCTTTGAGAGCCGAAGTGACGTCGCCGGTCGCAGACGACAGCGCCTCGATCTCGCCGCTGATCTCCTGGCGCGCCGTTCGCGTTTTCTTCACCGACTGGTCGGCGACTTCCATCGCCGTCTCCGCCGTTTGTTCCAGGCCTTGGCGAATGGATTCCAATTCCTTGGTAATGCGTGCACTGGCCTGCATCAGTTCGGATGCGTTCTGACTCAGGACATCAGACATATTGCGCACATGGGACAGAACTTGCTCGGACGTGGCGCCCATCTGACGCGCCTGCTGCGCCATGGACGTCTCACTGAGCTTGACGTGTGTCGAAAGCGTGCTTGCCGCCGTTTCGAGCTCGTCGTTCTGGCGGCGCAAGGACTCGCGAATGCTTTCGGCTTGCGCGGCGGCCCGTTCGGCGCTGGACGATAGTTGCTCCGCATGCTCGCGCACACGCACCCCGACAGAATCGATTTTCTGAATAACCGCATCGGACGCAGCGCCCATGGCTTCGGCCCGTTCGATGGCGATCTCGGAAGCTTTATCGAGGTCGCTGGTCGCAGACTTGAAGCGATCGGTGACGACCTTGCTCTTGCTCTCGAACTCTTCGGCGGAGCGCCCGAGGCGTGACTCGACCTTGGACGCAGCGCCGTCAACGGCTTCAGCCTGCTGCTTGATCATATTCTCGACGGCGCGCAGGCGCGACACGGCATCGTCGGAGGCGGTGGACAGTTCATTGGTTTGGATAGACAGGGCTTCCTCGACGATTTTTACGCGCGACAGGACGCGTTCCATGACCTGATCGAGTCCGGCTGTCTGCTGACCCAACCGGGTATTCACCTTCGTCGTCAAATCGTCGATGCGATCACCGGCGGCGGTAAGGTCAGAGCGTTGTTTGGCAAACAACTCGTCGAGCGACGTGGCCTGCGCTTTGAAGGCGTCGACAATGCTGGCGACTGTCGCTTCCGCGCGCCGCGCAACCTGCTCTACCTCCGCAATGTGCTTGGCCACGGCACTGGCCATATCTTCGGCGTTGCCTTTGGTTAGCGCATTGGAACGCTCCAGGGTCTCCTCCTGTTGCGCAACCTGCTGCGCAATCGCCGCGGACAGGCCTTTGGCCCGTTCCGTCGCCGTATTCAGACTGTTGACCTGGCTTTCCAGCGCCTGGCTCATCGTGTTGACCTGAGCAAGTGTCTTTTGCGACGCGGTGACGATGTATTCCTGCTGACGCCGCAAGGCATCTTCGATCTTGTGGTTGACGCCGGACGCGCTGTCGATTGCGGACTTCAGCTTATCGACCTGCTCGGTCACCGCGGCGGCAGAGGTGCTGGCGCCGGTTTCCAACTGTCCCGTCACGGTCGATAGCTTGTCGGTGCTTCGCACGAGCTGGGCTTGAAGGTCGGTCAGACGGTCGGAGACGATCTTGCTGGCATCGGTCAGAGCATCGACCTGCCGCTTCAAGGACTCGGTCACGGCCTCAACGTTGCTCGCGGCATCGTCGGCCGGGTAGGTCAGGCGCGCCAAGTGTTGGCGCAGCGCTTCACCTTCCTTGGAAAATTGCCGGCCGCGGTCGATGAACGCGATAAGCAGCCACAGAAAGGCAACCGGCATCAGGCCGACGGCAAACAGACCGCCGAATTCCGGAGGCAGAAGATAGAACAACTCGCTCCAGCCCAACGTACGGGTAACGTAGAAGGCGAATATTCCAAGCCAGACAAGACTGAGGGCAATACCGACGGAGATCGGTTTACTGGCCGTGGACCACGACATCGGGCTAACCGGCGCCACCGCCGCAGATGACGATGGCGATGTCGTCGCAGATTTAACCGGAACGGAAGGCGTCGCCGCTTTGTTACCGTCAAAGGGAGACCCGCCTTTGTCCCAGAAGCGCGACAGGTTCAGCCGCGGGGCTGCTTGCGCCGGCTTGGCCGTTGCAGCCGCCCCATTGGGACGTGAATCCGGTTCTGCGCGGGATTTGCCCGCGCCCGAGTGTGCGTCGTTGGCCATATTCGGCTCTTTTCTATGTTAACGAATAACCCCTTCTCTCCGGGGCAGGTTATCCACAGACTATTAACAAAGTCTTCCTCAGAGCCAGTAAAATCGTGCGTTTTTAAGAACTTGGCGCACAGGCCCCTGCGACAATTTATATCAACAATTATTGTTGTTATTGCGACCGTAACTTGATAATTTGTATGTGGTTTTCACGGAGTCAGGGAACAGGGCAATGACTTTAGGCGCGCGCGTGCGGCAATGCCGGTTATCCCTTAACTGGAGCCAGGCGGAGCTTGCCCGGAGAATCGGCGTAAAGCAGCAATCGGTGGACCAGCTGGAATCCGGCAAAGTGAGCCGGCCACGGTATATCGTAGAGTTGGCCGAGGCGCTGAACGTTCCGCTGGAGTGGCTTCGCCATGGCAAGGGACAAGTCCACCTTTCGCGTCCCACGTCGGGTAAGTCCGACGCCGCCCCCGCCTGGGCATTCGAGCCGGAAGTCGGGCGGGTGTCCGGACCGGACCAAAGCAAACATCAATTCGAACTGGCCGGCGACGCCTACGCCCTGGTTCCCGTATACGATGCCCGCGCGTCGGCGGGTCCTGGCGCACTCAATGCCGATACCCCGCAGCCGCTATACCATAACGTTTTCCGGCAAGATTGGCTGAAAAGCGTCACCGCGTCCAATGCCAACGAGCTCGCGGTCATGCGCGTCGCAGGCGATTCGATGTGGGATACCTTGCAGGACGGCGACTACATTCTGGTGGACTTGGCGGTGCGGCAGTGCACCCGCGACGGCCTGTATGTCATCCGCTATCGCGATGACGACGAAGTCATGGTTAAGCGGCTTATTCGCCATCCGAGTTCGAAGCTGCTGATCGTCAAGAGCGACAATCCCAACTACCCGTCTCAGATGAGCCTTCAGGACGAGGATCTTGAAGTCCACGGCCGGGTGATTTGGCTCAGCCGGGCGATCGGATAGCCACACTGGTATCCCGTAAGAATTTTAGCGATCGCCATCGTATCGTTTTTTGCGGGAATACGCGGTCCGAAGACAGAAAATGCGTGCAAATAACAAATATATTTGTATAATTCCCTTGTCAAATAACAAGGAAACAGACGCATGGCCTTCGACCCTTCCGACCTTACCGTTCTTGCCTATGCCGACGGCTATACCCTTTGGCATTACCTGACAGACGATGACGCTGCGGAGACGACGAAAGCCGGTTACTTCGAGCCGGCACGCGAGGTGTTCCGCAACAACGACCGGATCGAAGTGTTTGCCGGCGATACGTCATTTGACGCGATCATCACCACGGTGGGCCGCGTCCGCTTGCGAAAAACGTGACGGGTGTGAACCGAACTCCCTCGCACAGTCCCCACGCTGGTGGAGACGAGAGCCGGTTCGACGGGCCACGGCCAGCCTGGGCGCATCGGACTCCCGAGCGGCGGGCACGCGAACTTGCGTCTGCTCGCGCGGCCGTGCAGCAGCTGTGCGGACTAAATCGAGATAGATCTCGCGGGGTACAAAGTGCTCAGAAACGGGCGTTTCTAGCCGCCTACCTTAACGCGTTGGCAAGGCTTATATAGGTTGGACTGTCCGATTAAGCGACGCGCTCGCCTTTAACGCCGACGGCGTTGGACGGGCGCCCTGAGCTAACCAGTTGATCGTGCAGGTCGCGCACGCATCGGCTGCCTGTGCGGACAAAGAGAAACGGAAACAGGCCGTGGATCATGCAGGCCAGCCCGGCCAGGATCATGCGGAATCCGAAGCCGCCAGCGAACGCCATATGTTCGACGTAGGACTCGTCGACCGACGCGGGATGCTCGCAAAACAAACGCTTAAAAACAGACATCGACAGACTCCTCATGACGTGTGGGGAGTCTAGGTGATTTTTTACAAAAATTGTTTGCGATCTCGTCGCGCATAATAGAGAATTAAGAGCACTTAGTTCTAAAAAATGCAAATCGACGGAAAACTTATCCTATGGATGATAAAGACAAGAAAATACTAGAACTACTCCAGGAAGACGCAATGATGCCGGTGGCGGAGGTCGCCAGCCATGTCGGACTGTCGACGACGCCGTGCTGGCGCCGCATCCAAAAACTCGAGGAAGAAGGCGTCATTCGCAAACGCGTCGCCCTGCTCGACCGCCATAAGTTGAACGTCGGTGTGACAGTATTTGTCGCCGTCAAGACCCGTCATCACGCGATGGACTGGCTGGAGAAATTCAAAGCCGCCCTGGAAACGATCCCCGAGGTGGTGGAAGCGTACCGGTTATCCGGCGACATCGACTACCTCCTCCGGATCGTCGTTCCGGATATCGCCGCATATGACGAGGTGTATAAGAGTCTAATCGAGCGCGTGGAATTTTCGGACGTCAGTTCAAGCTTCGCCATGGAAGACATGAAATTTACGACGTCTTTGCCTGTAACCTACATTTAGCCGGGTCCGGAATCGTACTTCGTATAAAGCGCCTTGAGAATGCGGTCCAAGAAACGGTCTCGCCATTCCTCCCGGGCCTTCGCCTCTTCATCTGAGGGGCGGTATTTTTCGACATCGTCTTCGGAATAGACACCATGCTGAGCCGCCAGCCGCTCATGGGTGTCGATGCGGTCCCGCATGACCGAAATCTCGGAAGCCAGTTCCATCACCATTGAGATCAGGCGATCGATATTTGGGTCATCGAAAAAGTGTGGATTGCGGCCTTTGATGTTTGGATCAGTTCCGAGTTCCGTTGTGCCCTCTGGCATACCTCACCCCCAATGTGCGTGTGCGCGTGATTGTCAGCCGGTCGTGTTCGTTCCGGCTCTAGATGGCGCGAATACGTCCCCGGCGTCAATCTCCTCTTCATCGGATGAACCCTGGCTGAACGACTTTTGCTGCTTGTTCCAAGCGGCTGCATAGGCGCCATTCTTAGCGAGCAGATCCTGGTGAGTGCCCCGTTCGACGACCTCGCCGCCGTCAAGCACGAGAATTTCGTCCGCGTCGATGATGGTCGACAGGCGGTGGGCAATCATAACCGTCGTCCGGCCGGAGCTGACCTCAGTGAGATTGGCCTGGATTTCCTTCTCGGTATGGGTATCGAGCGCCGACGTGGCTTCGTCGAACAGCAGGATCGGACTTTGTTTGAGAATGACTCGGGCGATCGCGACGCGCTGTTTCTCGCCGCCCGACAGCTTAAGTCCGCGCTCGCCGACCGTGGTCTCGTATCCATCGGGCAGCGAAGCGATGAACGTGTCGATATGGGCCATGCGAACAGCAGACTCGATATCGTCCTGCGTCGCGCCGGGTTTGGCGTAGGCGAGATTGTACCGCAAAGTGTTATTAAACAGCACCGTGTCCTGAGGCACGATGCCGATCGCACGCCGCAGCGAGTCCTGCGTGACGCCGGCGATGTCCTGCCCATCGATGAGAATGCGCCCTTCCGTGACATCGTACATTCGGAACAGCAGGCGACCGATGGTCGATTTGCCAGCCCCAGTTGGCCCAACAATTGCGACCGACTTTCCGGCCGGCACGTCAAATGACACGTTTTTTAAAATCGGCCGGCGCGGATCGTACGCAAAAGTAACGTTCTTGAACGCGACGGCGCCGCCCGTAACTGCGAGGTCGGACGCACCGGGTTTGTCTTCGATCTCAGGCACTTCTTCCAGAAGCTCAAACATTTTCTCCAGATCGACGAGGGCCTGCTTGACGTTACGATAGACGAACCCGAAGAAGTTGAGCGGCTGCGCCAATTGCAGCATGTAGGTGTTCACCATCACGAAATCGCCCTGCGACATGGTGCCGTTGATGACGCCGAATCCGGCCATGAGCATCAGCACGGTCACACCTATCGAGATGATCGCCGATTGTCCGATATTCATCAGCGCCAGCGAAACCTGCGTCCGGACGGCGGCCTTTTCGTACTGGCCCATCACTGCGTCGTATTCTTCGGTCTCAAGGCGCTCATTACCGAATGCCTTGACCGTCTCGTAGTTGAGAAGGCTGTCGATGGCGCGGGTGTTGGCCTGATTGTCCAGCAGATTCATCTCACGGCGGAACTTGAGCCGCCATTCGGTCGTGAGCGCCGTAAAGATGACGTAAACCAGCACGGTTGAGAACGTGACAAAGGCAAACCAGCCGTCGAAGGCGCCCCACAAGATGATCGTCACCAGACCGACCTCGAACAGTGTCGGGAATAGGTTGAACAACGTTATCGAAAGCAGGCTTTGAATCGCGATGGTGCCGCGTTCGATCGAGCGGGATAGTCCACCGGTCTGACGTTGGAGATGGAACCTCAACGAAAGCCGGTGAAGATGCTCCAAGATCGCCAACGCTGACTTGCGGATCGCCCGCACGCCGACCTTCGCGAATACGGCGTCGCGTAATTGGCCGAACACCAGCGACATCAGGCGGGCAGCGCCATACGCCAAGATAATCCACAGCGGCAGCGCCAGCGGATCGCCGTCCAAGGAATCGACTGCGAGTTTCAGAAAATAGGGAACAAATACGGTAGCGACCTTGGCCGCGATGATCGCTAGCAACGCAAGCACTACCCGCGAGCGGATCTCAAGATCGCCCTTAGGCCATAAGAACGGCAATAGCGACCGCAGGACATCAAGATCGCCGCGGCGGCGCGTGTTGTCTTCCGGGATTGGGCTTTGCGCCTGGCGCACGCGACTCTCCTTACAGCCTGTTCCGGCGAAGAGGCCACGCTTGTGGCACGAGTGCGAAGCGATACGCAACATAAGAAGGGGCGCGGCTTACACCGCGCCCCAAGGCATTTGCCATCCTGTGAAAGGGTATTTGGCGGCTCAGGCCGTTATTGGGTTGCCGTTGATGTCCACCGTAACCGGCACGTCTTCGCCGTATCCGGCAACATCCGCATACAATTCCAGTTCGCTATACAATTTCTTCTGCTGGCGGTCCGCGACCACATCGGTCTCAGTGCGTGCCGCGACTTCCTGGGCTTTCTCGTACAGCGTTTGCTCCTGCTCGCCACCTTCTTCGGTCGAGCCTGTTTGAACGTCTTCGCCATCATACAGCTTGCGTTCCGACGGATCTTGGTAAAAGCGCCCGGCTTCCGACTGAGCAACCTTATCGTACAACTTCTGCTCGCCGGTGCCGTCCTCATAGAAGCGGCCCGACTCTGATTCCTGCGCCCGGTCGTAAAGTTTCTGCTGTACTTCCGGATCGGAGGAGAAACGGCCGCGTGCGACTTCGATGCCGTCGCCATAGAATTTTTGTTCGACTGGCGCGCCATCTGAGAACGTGCCCGTGCTCGCCGCTTCGGCAGAGCCAAACAGCTTTTTGGGAACAGCACCATCTTCTTCGGGGCCGCCGGTTACAACCTGCGCGTCCTGGAAAATTTTCTTAGGTGCTGGCGTCTGCTGCGCGGCTGAACCCGGCTGTGCCTGCTGAGCCGGCTGGCCGCTCTGCGCATTCGGCGCCGGTGCAACGGATTGCTCAACTTCTTGTCGCTGAACCTGTTCGGCAACAGTTGGCCCATCGGACTTGGCTACACCGCGAGCGGCATAGGTGAACACACTGTCGCGGGCGCGAGCGGCGCGTTGTGATTCAAGGAGATCGACCCGCCCGTCCGAGTTATTGTCGAAGCGCTGAACCACGTCGACGGTTCCGACGATCTCAGCGGCACGGCGGCCAACGTCGAAATCCTTGATCTCGACCTTTGGCGCATCCGATTTTACTGGTGTTTCGGACCGGGACACTTCCGACAGATCCACTTGTTTGCGGACAGTCTGGGCGTTCTGCGGCTTGTTCTTGCGGCCTTCCGCCTGCGCATCATCCGGCTTAGACGCGCGCGCGACTGCCGTGGCGGAGTGCGCACGGGCAGGCTTAAGAATTGGGTTGGGTTTCGAGGACGTGTCCTCTTGTGAAGCGGACACGTTAAAAGCCCGTTGCGGCCTTTCGGCGGCAAAGGCTTGCTGCAATGATGCAGCCGTATTTGTCACGACTTCGGTCATGGCCATCGCCCTTTCTAAGCGACTTTTTTCTTTCTGACGGCTTCTGCGTCACCTTTCTCTACGGACCTGCAACAAAGCAATATCAAGAAAAATCAACTGAAAAATGAGGACTTAATAAAGTTTCGACAAAAATCTTTTCGCCTTAGGATTCGAGACCACCTATCAGTAAGTATTTGATTTCCATGAATTCTTCGAGACCATAGCGCGAACCTTCACGGCCAATCCCAGATTCCTTAACGCCGCCGAACGGCGCGACCTCCGTTGAAATGATCCCCTCATTGATGCCAATCATGCCGTATTCCAGCGACTCGGCGACTCGCCAAATCCGCCCAATGTCGCGGCCGTAAAAATAGGCAGCCAGACCATAGGGCGTGCTGTTGGCCAGCTTGACGGCCTCTTCGTCGTCCGTGAAGCGGAATAAGGGGGCGACCGGACCAAAAATCTCTTCGCTGGCGATTTCCATATCCGCCGTAACGTCCGTCAGCACTGTCGGCTCATAATAGGTGCCTCCGAGCGCGTGGGCCTTGCCGCCGATGACCGCCTGAGCGCCTCCGGCAATCGCGTTGTCTACCAAACTGGTCACCTTTTCGACGGCAGCCTGGTCGATGAGCGGGCCCTGATCGACGTCCTCGGTCAAGCCGTTGCCCACCTTCAGTTCCGCAACGGCCTTGGCCAGCTTTTCGGCAAACTCATCGTAAACCGCGTCTTGAACGAAGAACCTGTTGGCACAGACACAGGTTTGACCCGTGTTTCTGTATTTCGATGCAATCGCCCCAACGACCGCGGCGTCGATATCGGCGTCGTCAAACACGATGAACGGTGCATTACCGCCCAATTCGAGAGACACCTTCTTCACCGTTTCGGCGCATTGCGCCATGAGCTTTTTGCCAACCTCCGTCGACCCCGTGAACGTGAACTTGCGCACATCCGGATGCCCGGTAAGGACGTCGCCGATGGCCCGCGCCGTCGAGCTCGGTACTAAATTGAAAACCCCGGCCGGAATGCCGGCACGCTCGCCGAGCTCGGCCAGCGCCAATGCGGACAGAGGCGTCAGGGCCGCCGGCTTGGCGACAAACGTGCATCCCGCCGCGAGCGCCGGACCGGCTTTGCGGGCAATCATTGCGTTGGGGAAGTTCCACGGGGTCACCGCGCCAACCACGCCGACCGGCTGTTTGATGACAACGATGCGCTTGCCGTTCTGATGCGTTGGAATGACGTCGCCGTATGCCCGTTTGCCTTCCTCCGCGAACCATTCGATGAAACTGCCGCCGTAGGCAATCTCCCCTTTCGCTTCTTTAAGAGGCTTGCCCTGTTCGGACGTCATGATGGCGCCAAGGTCGTCCTGGTTCTCCATCATGAGGTCGAACCACCTGCGCAAGATCGCGGCGCGCTCCTTCGCAGTCTTGCTGCGCCATGCCGGAAAGGCTTTTTGTGCCGCTTCAACGGCGGCGGTTGCGTCATCCGCGTTGCAGTCGGCCACCTCCGCGATCGTCTCGCCGGTGGCGGGGTCGGTCACGGCAAACCGCTTTCCGGTCTTACCGGCCTGCCACTGACCGTCAATGTAGGCGTCCTGCTTGAGCAGCGAAGGGTCTTTGAGGTTCATATCTTAACCTTGGAATTCTTGTTGGACTCTAGCGGTTGCGCCCGTGGTATTCCGGATTGGGCATCATATCAACCGCCGTCGCGACACGGTTCGACATGTTATAAAAACCGGCCGTATCGGCGATATCGAATATTTCCTCGTCCGTGAATCCGGCATCACGCAAGGACCGGCGGTCGGCGTCATCAACTTTTTGCGGCTCCGCGGTCATCTTGTAGGCAAAATCGAGCATTGCTTTATGGCGGGGCTCCAGGTCGGCGACGCGGTAGTTGATCGCCAGCATTTCACCGAGTTGGGGATCGTCCGACAAATCCCGCACGGCCTGCCCGTGAGCGACGACGCAGTAATAGCAATGATTTGTCGAAGAAACGACGACGGCGATCATCTCGCGTTCCAACTTGCTGAGCCCGCTGTCGCCAAGCATCAACTCGTTATAGAACGAGACAAAGGTCTTTAATTTTGCGGGCCGGGACGCATAAGCTAGCAATACGTTAGGCACCAGCCCCAATTTTTCCTGACAAACGCGCAGGTATTTTTTCATACCTTCGTCGAGCGTTTCGTCCAACTCGGTGGCGTCGGGTGTCTTCAGTGCCATGACGTGGGACGGTTGTGGCATAGTATGGTCTCCGGGATGTCGTTTATGTTCGGCGCGGAAATGTAACTGTATGGCACTGCTGCCCCTTAAATCCATCGAGGCGATCAATTTTTCGGACCTCCGCCGTCCGCAATCGCCGAATACCTTTCTGATGACCCCTCCGGGCTGGCACGGAACGGCAGGTGACTGCGCCGCGCCCGTTTTCGATAGGCCGTGGCAAGAGACGGCGATCGCATGGGATGCCATGATCGCGCGGCAATCGCGCGTCAGCGAGCACAACCGGTCCGGCGACGGACGCCAGCGTACGTACGTTCAGCGCACGGCGCTGGTCGGTTTTCCGGACGTTATAACGGTTGAATTTGTCGATCTGGACGGCGGCCAGTCCAGCCTGATCGTCTACAGCCGCTCCCAGTACGGATACAGCGATATTGGCGCTAACAGGCGCCGGGTTCTGGCCTGGATCGCCGACGTGGGCGCATAGCCAATCGTATCGCTTGAATTCACGGTGAATGGCCGGGCATCGATTGCATCCCGCCCCCAATTTCTATACATGATGGCCCATCGGTGCGCTCAAACGCGCGCAGACCGACCAGTTAATCCGGACACCAATCATGAACACCTCCAGCGACCAAAGACTGGCCCAACTGAAAGACGCGATTTCATCGCGAATCCTCGTGTTGGATGGCGCCATGGGCACCATGATTCAGTCTTACAAACTGGACGAGGCCGGCTACCGGGGTGAGCGGTTCAAAGATTGGGACCACGACGTACGCGGCAATAATGACCTGCTGTGCCTGACTCAGCCGGACATTCTGCTCGAAATTCATAAGAAGTATTTGGACGCAGGCGCGGACATCATTGAAACCAATACGTTTAGCTCAACGTTCATCGCCCAGGCCGATTACGGCATGCAGGCGTTCGCGCGCGAACTGAATGTCGAATCCGCCCGCATTGCGCGCCTGGCATGTGACGAGGTTACAGCTCAGACACCTGATAAGCCCCGCTTTGTTGCTGGTGCACTTGGGCCGACCAACCGCACCGCATCGATTTCGCCGGACGTCAACGATCCCGGCAAGCGCAATACGTCTTTCGACGAGTTGCGCGACGCTTACCGGGAAGCGACCGAAGGCTTGATCGAGGGAGGCGTAGACCTGCTCCTCGTCGAAACGGTGTTCGATACCTTGAATGCCAAAGCCGCACTGTTTGCGATCGAAGACGTGTTCGAGCAAATGGGCAAGCGTTTGCCGGTCATGATTTCAGGCACGATCACCGATCAGTCTGGCCGCACACTCTCCGGGCAGACTGCGGAGGCATTTTGGCACTCGGTCCGTCACGCGGCGCCATTTACCATCGGATTCAATTGCGCTCTGGGTGCCGAGCAGCTGCGGCCCTACGTCGCCGAAGCGGCCCGGTTCGCGGATACCAACGTTTGTGTGTATCCCAATGCCGGCCTGCCGAACGAGTTCGGGGAGTATGATCAAACGCCGGAAGAGATGGCTGAACTGATCGGCGCATGGGCGGAAGACGGCCTTGTCAACGCCGTCGGCGGCTGCTGCGGCACGACACCGGAGCACATTCGCGCCATTGCGGATGCCGTTGCCGGCAAAACACCCCGCCCAATTCCGGTCCTCGACCGAAAACTCAGATTGTCCGGCCTCGAGCCCTTTGCTTTGGCTTCATGACCCAAAACGCCGCCTCCGCAACATTCATCAATATCGGCGAACGCACGAACGTCACTGGATCAGCGAAATTCAAGAAGCTGATCCTAAACGACGATTTCGAAGCGGCGTTGGATGTCGCGCGCCAGCAGGTTGAGAACGGCGCCCAGATCATCGACGTCAACATGGACGAGGCGATGCTGGATTCCGTCGCGGCGATGACCCGGTTTCTGAATCTGATTGCGTCCGAACCCGACATCAGCCGCGTGCCCATCATGATCGACTCCTCAAAATGGAGCGTGATCGAGGCCGGGCTGAAGTGTGTGCAGGGCAAGGCCATCGTGAATTCGATCAGCTTGAAGGAAGGGGAAGAGCCGTTCTTCGAACAAGCCAAGAAATTGAAGCGGTATGGTGCTGCCGTGGTTGTGATGGCCTTCGACGAACAAGGCCAAGCGGATTCGGCTGACCGCAAGGTTGAGATTTGCACCCGGTCATACAAACTGCTGACCGAACAGATCGGCTACCCGGCTGAAGACATCATCTTCGATCCGAACATCTTCGCCGTCGCGACAGGGATCGAAGAGCACAATTCGTACGCCCTGGACTTCATCGAGGCCACGCGCCGGATCAAGGAAACTCTGCCGCACTGTCACGTGTCTGGCGGCGTTTCCAACATCTCGTTTTCTTTCCGCGGCAATGAGCCCGTACGCGAAGCCATGCACTCGGTATTTCTGTACCACGCGATTCAAGCGGGTATGGACATGGGTATCGTCAACGCCGGTCAGCTGGCGGTTTATGAGGACATCCCGGGCGACCTGCGCGAGCGCGTTGAGGACGTCATCCTCAACCGCCGCGATGACGCCACCGACCGGCTGCTCGAAATCGCTGAGCAATACCGCGGCGAAGGAAAGAAACGCGTTGTCGACTTGTCATGGCGCGAAAAGGATGTTGGCGCCCGGCTCACCCACGCGCTCGTCAACGGCATTACCGATTATATCGAAGAGGACACCGAAGAGGCCCGCCAGTCAGCCGCCAAGCCGCTCGACGTGATCGAGGGGCCGCTGATGGATGGCATGAACGTGGTCGGCGATTTGTTCGGATCGGGAAAGATGTTCCTGCCCCAAGTCGTGAAAAGCGCCCGGGTCATGAAAAAGGCGGTTGCCTACCTGATCCCCTACATCGAAGAAGAAAAAGCCAAGAACCCGGGCTCTGGCTCCGGGTCCAAAGGAAAAATCGTTTTAGCGACCGTGAAAGGCGACGTTCACGACATCGGCAAGAACATCGTCGGCGTCGTCCTTCAATGC
>JAYQVH010000038.1:0-18310 GCA_038148375.1 Rhodospirillaceae bacterium
GCCTTCTTCTTAGCGACCTTCTTCTTAGCGACTTTCTTCTTCGCTGCTTTGCGCTTCGGAGCGGCCTTCTTCTTAGCGACCTTCTTCTTAGCGACTTTCTTTTTCGCAGCTTTACGCTTTGGTGCTGCTTTCTTCTTAGCGACTTTCTTCTTAGCCGCTTTACGTTTCGTGGTCTTCTTCTTAGTAGCTGCCATGGTGTTTAGATCCCCTGCAGTGGTTAACAAAACAAAAACGCCGAAAGGACAAATATCATACCACGTTGACGCCATTTTCGCACGCGTCAATGTGAATAGTGGTCTCACACCTGTTTCCGGAGGCACAAGACCGGATCAAACACATGCCTCCGTTTTTTCTGAAACGGTGTCTTTTGAGTCACAGTTTGCGAACGTGTGAATTCGGCAAAAGGTTCTCAAAAAAGCAAAAAAATGCGCCGTCAGCGACGGCGCTTTCATCGTAATTAGGAGGATGTCGGATGTCCGTGCGGTTATTTTTCCGCAACGCACGCAGGAAACCGAATTCCGCTTGTGCCGTAGTTCATCACCTTGCCTGGCTTGTAAGTTTCGACCAGGTCCATACGTGACTTTTCCGCAGAAAACCCAGCTTTTACGGCCTCTGCGGCGAGGTCCATTTCGCGATAGGTGCCGCCGAAACGTTCGTTATTGTTATACACTTCCCACTCCGCGAGGAAGCTTTCCAGCGGCGGCAATTCCTTCAGACGCGGGTTGTCCATGTGCATCATTACGCCGCCGTCGCGGAGCAGCCGTCGGCTTTCGGTAAAAATGTTAACGACGGCCGGGGTGCTCGTTTCATGCATCATGATGTGAGACAGGACGACGTCAAAACTGCCGTCCTCGAAGCTGGTTTTTTCCGCATCCTGCTGGCTGAAGTGAATCTTAAATCCGAGGTCCTCAGCACGGGCATGAGCGTATCTTAAGAGCGACTCGCCCACGTCGATGGCGTGAATTTCGGCCTCCGGGAACGCCTCTGCCCAGGCAATTGTGCTCTGCCCGACCGAACATCCCATGTCCAAAATGCGTTTCGGCTGGGTGTCCGGATAGAGTTTTTTGTAATGCTCCAGCAGCGTGCGGCCGATGTAATCCATGCGCGCGCCGATGTTGCCGAGGGTATAGAGAAAGGTGCCGCGGTCGTACAATGCGCCGGCGGAAACATCATCGTCGCTATAAGACGCGTGATAAGCGCCGGGCTGCAGATGAATGTCGTAATAGGTCAGGTAGTAGGGAACTTCGAAGTTCGGATCGAGCGTTAGCGTGCCGCCGGTCTTGCCGCTGACCTTCTTCGCGTTTTCTTTAATTCGCGGCAGATCGCGCTCAACCGTGTCGATGACGCTGTCCCAGGTCATTTCCTGGGTATGGCGTTGCATCGCTGAATACATCTGGTAATAGCCGTTGCGTGTCATCACCTTGCGGACCTCATGGCGGTCCTTGGGCTCGCGGCCCTTTTCCTTCTCGAAGGCGGGTTTGACCTGGGTGTGGTAGACGACCTTGTTCCCGGGGGCCACGTTACCCGCCAGGTAGCGGCGGATATCCATGTAGTAGTCCTGACGGGACTGCTCGTCGTGGTCGGGATCGACAAGAACTGCGTGAGCCAATTGCTTGGGCATAGGAGCTCCTTTTGTATTTCTTGCGCTGCTTACGTCCGGCGCCTGGGCCTTATGTTCCGGTTCTACCGCGAATTCTGATTGAAGACCATCGGCGCTTGCGATTCGCCCGTGCGGTGAGCCAAGCCTTACTTAATTTCACCGCTCTGCGACATCAACACTGCGAGCGGGCGTGTGCGCGGGAACTGGGCCAGTACGATCATCGCCATCACCATTATCGGCACGCTCAAGATCATTCCTGTCACACCCCAGATCGAGCCCCAGATCGACAATGCCAGCACAATGATGACCGGGCTGAGGTTCAGCGACTTACCGGTAACTCGCGGTTCGACGACATTGCCGACCACGACCTGAGCCGCGACGAGGCCAAGAAGGAGAAAGCCGGTCACGGTAAGGGAGCCGAACTGGAGAATGCTGAGAACCACCGGGAAGATGACCGCGACAACAGAACCGATGAACGGAATGTAGTTAAGAATAAAAATGAGCAGCGCCCAGAACGCCGCAAAATCAACCCCGGCAACAAGCAGTATGACGTAGCTTAAGGTGGCGACCAGTAAGCTCATGGCCGTCTTAATCCAGACATAACTCTCGATATTGCGGCCAATCGCTTTCAAGGTCGCCTTGATCGCTTCTTCCCGCTGCTGCGTGTCCGCAAATGCCTTGATCTTGACGTCCAGGGTGCTGCTTTCGAGCAGCAGGAACGCCACATACAGGAAAATCTGAAACGCATCGCCGGCAATGGACTGTAGAGCACCTGCCAGGCGCAGAAGGATGGCCTGGACGTCCACCCGGTCATTGAGTTCTGCGATGGTCAGCGGTGTGCCGAGAATCTTTTCCGCGGCGGCTGTGAGGGTTGCGAACAAACCCTGCAGCTTTTCCTGGTACTCGGGCGCGGCGTCAACGATCGCACCGACGTTGCCGGCCACCAATTGAACCAGGATCGCAATGGCTATGAAAAACACCAGGATCGACAGAGTCAGGGCCAAACGCCGCGGCATCGCGGCGCGGCCGAATTTGATCCGTTCGAATCCGTGCGCGAGAGCTTTCAGCAGGTACGTTATGAAAATCGCGAGGACCAGCGGAACAAGAATTCCCTGACCGACGACCAGTAGATATAGCGTCAGGGCCACCAGCCCGATGGAGGCGGCAAAGGAGACCGTATCAAATTTGACCGGTAAGTGGGGGGGGTCTGTTTCTGCTGTCATAGGAAGAACCGGTAGCTGGCCTGCAGTATAGTCTCCTTCGCGGTCACCGGCCAGTTCAGGAACTGCCGCTCAGCGCGTTTGGAGTTGATGTGTAGAACCTCGAGCGTCAGGCGCTGTTTGTCGAACGGCCGCACGACATAAGCGGCGGTAATCGCATTGCCGTTCTCCTGGTTCAGATCGTCAGGAGTGAAATCATCGTCGGCCACCTCGAAGTGGTCGTAGCGCAGTGAGAACCGGTGGCCACTGAAATTCTTGCTCAGCAGAACAAACGCCGACCAAAAGTCGTTATCGACTTTTGAGCCGAGAAGTGGGCGCGTGCCCATGGATGTGTTCCCGGCCATGACCTGGCTGATCAGCTTGACGCCGCCCGGCAGTGTGTTTTCGTATCCGGCGCTGGCGAAATAGGTGTCCCAGGCGTACTGGAAGCCGTCGAATGCGCGGTCAAAGGACTGGTTGTCGTAGTAAAGGACAGAGAAGGATCCGAGCGCATGGTGATCGATGTTCAGGCCGGCGTATGCGCCGATGCGGTTGTCGATTTGGTGAAACGGCTCGACCCACCTGGCCTGGCGTTCAACGGAGCCGCCGGGTTCGATCGCCCGAATCGGCGCCAAGGGCAGGCGATCGAATAATCCGGCCTCGCGGTCGTGAATGGCCCAGCCACGCCAGGCCAATAGGGTTCCCGCCGGGTCATTGGCCAGAAAGGCGGACCCCGTCAGGGAAAGCTCGAAATCTTCAAACTCGCGCGAGACCTTCACCTCACCGCCGATTGTTTTCAGTTCTTCTCCGACCCAGCTGTTAATCGCTGACGACGAAATGGTGTACGGGCTGGTCCAGGCAATTGCCTTGTTCTCAAGCGAAATTGGCGGGAAAAAGGCGCCGAACTTGGCTTCCCACTTGTACTCGCTCGTCGGCACCGGCTTGTAGCGCAGGAATGCCTCGACGACATCGATGGGATGTTCCTGCTGGCTGTCGACTTTGACATGGACGACCCCGGTCCAGTCCCAGGTGAGGCGGCTAACAGCAATTAGCGAGGCCTCGGCAATGCGCCCGATCACCCGGGAATCGCCGTTCGCATCACCGCCCCAGCGCGTTTTGCCCAGGCCTTCCTCTTCCCAGCTCTTGGTATCGTCGCTGAGGATGAGGCGGGCATCGACGACGCCCAGAATGTCGAAAGTGGCCGCCGGCCCCTGCGCGAGAACGGGTGAGGCCGTACTCGCCAGTATTCCGGCAAGCGCGAACCATTTTGACGTCATGCGCTGTGGCTTTCCGACTCTGGTGGAGTTTGCGTGTCTTTGTTGGGCGACCATCTGGACTCCCGGTAAAATGTCTCGATGTCTTCGGGGGGAACCGGTTTGCTGATGAAGTATCCCTGGCCTGTCTCGCAGCCGTACTTGCGCAGGATGTCGAGTGACTCTTGGTCTTCGACGCCTTCCGCGACCACTTTGAGGCCGAGATTATGACCGAGGTCGATGGTTGAGCGTACCAGAATCTCGTCTTCCTTATTGCTCGCGAGTTTCAGCACGAAAGACTTGTCGATTTTAATCTCCTGCACCGGCAAGGCCTTCAAGTACGCCATGGAGGAATAGCCAGTTCCATAATCGTCGATGGACAGGGTATGTCCCATCTTGCTCAATGCCGTCAGCACGGCCATGGCGTTGTCGCGGTCGTCCATGATCGCGCTTTCCGTGATCTCAAGGACGATCCGGCTGGCATCGACAGAGTACCGGTCGAGAAGGTGCTGGATTTGTTCCGGCAGCTTGCGGTTCGTCAGGTCGCGGGCGGACAGGTTGATCGCGATGATGATGTCGATATCGGCGTTCAGCCACAGGCGGGCCTGAGAAATGGCGGCGTTGAGCGCCCACTCTGTCAGCTTTTGTATGTTGCCGGTCTGCTCAGCCAGGGGAATGAAATCGTCAGGCGGCATGAATCCCCGGGTCGGATGAATCCAACGCACCAGCGCCTCGACGTGCGTGATCTTTTCCGCCGCGATATCGACTTTGGGCTGATAGAAGAATTTGAATTCTCCATTGTCCAGGCCCTTGCGTAGTTCGCCCATCATGGTCAAGCGTTCCGGCTTGTGCGGATCGGCGTCCGGATCGTAGGTGGCGAATAGGCGCGACGAGGCTTTGGCTTCGTAAATCGCCGTGTCGGCGCGCTGCAGTAGCGTGCGGGCATCGGTGCCGTGGTCCGGATAGCAGGCCTCGCCGATGGCCGCCGTGACATCAAGCTGTATACCCGCCACGGGCACGGCGTCTTCGAAGGACGCCAAAATCCTGTCGACGATCGGTCTGACGTCCGCAGCCGCCGCGCCTGGCATGAGAATGCTGAACATGGTGCTGGAATGGCGGGCCACCATGTCTGATTTCTTCACCATGGAGGCCAGGCGCTGTCCAATGATGCGAATCAGGTCTTCCCCGGTTTCGTGGCCGAGCGTGTAATTGATTTCGCTGACCCGCCCGATCTCGACCAAAAGCACAGTAAGCGGGCTTTCCTTTGAGTCGCCGACGCTTTCGTTCAATTGACGTTCGAAATATGTACGATTGGGTAGGCCCGTCGCGGCATCGTGAAGCGATTGATGTTCGATGCGTGCTTCACGCTCGGCGATCCCGTCCATCATCTGATTGAAGGTCTCACCGAGACGGCCAATCTCATCCCCCTGAGAGACGGTCACCTTGTCTTCGTACGATCCGGCCTGAATGCGGCGCGCCGCTTCGTCGAGCGTGCGGATCGGCTTGGAAACCCCCCGCGCGATCGCAATCGACCCTACCAGAGCGACGGCCAATGCGATGATGGCTAACGCCGCCAAGACGACGAAAAGCGGTTGATACGGCACCAGTGCGAGGTCGAGGGAGTACTGCAGGATGGTGCTGACTCCGTCACTTCCGTCGGGAGTTTGGAGAGGCTGAACGAGGGTGACATAGTCGCTGCCCGCGAGGGTCAGGGTGACAGGAACATCCGCACCGACGGACTCAAGAGAGACTCGCGCTAAGGCATCAGGCAGGTCGGTCTGGGCGCCGGCCGGAAGTGTCGATACCGCGGGTGTCCAACGCGTCGAACTGCCGCCGGTGACGAACGTGACATCCAGCGGCAGGGTCGATTGGCGCCTCAGATCCTCAGCGAAACCGGAATCGATCTCGATTCCAATGGCGACATAGGCGATTGGCACCGGAGCCAGAACCGGAACGACGACCATCTCGTAAATCACGTCATTCAGCGTCGTGAAGGCTTCAGCACGGTCTTCAACCTCGGCCCTGTCGATCAAGTCGTAGAACGGGAATTCAATCTGACCGGCGTCGGGATTCTGTGTGTCGGCGACGACTTTGTAGTCCAAATTGATGAGCAGCACGCGATCCGCGGAAATGCGCGCGCCCAGATTGTCCAAGGCGGAGAGGATGGTCGGCTTATCGCTGGTCGCGACGGCCGTGCGGAACCCGAAATCGGACGCGAGAATCTGCGCGCCCTCCGACAGCGCCGCGACACGCGTTTGAATGCGGTCGGCGAAAATCCGGTTGGCCGCAACCAATTGGTCGCGGCTTTGATCGAAGATGTTTTGGACAATGGCTTCTTGAACGGTGAAAAACGCGGCGCCCTGCAACAATAAAAAAAGGGCCGTGAAAAACAGGGCCAGTTTCGTCTGGAAACTCTTGAACACGTCAGTAGACCCCTTCCTCGAACTCGGAGCCGTCCTGGCCGCGGCGGTCGCGCTTCAATCCAATTTCAAAACGCGCCGGAGCGCTGGCATTCACATCTTGGCTTGTTCTGCGGGTCGGTCCGCGCAGGCGCGGATGCCAAACCTGCGCTTCATAGGTTTCATTGTCGGCAAGCCCATCAATGATGGCGGTGCCGTCGGCGCCGGTCACTGCGAAGTGGGCGCTATCCACGACGTAGATATAGCCGAGCATGTCATCGTGAATGTTGCACCCAAGCGCGATTTCACCTGGCGTATCGAAAACGACCTGCTGAACGTCATCGCCCCCGTACAATTTCAACTCAAAGCGTTTGGCCGGTGAAAACGAATACACGTGGTGCCGAAACGGATCCTCATTCGGAAACTCAACGGTCGTCCCAACAGATACGGCTAGGACATGCGGCGCGAACGACTGATCGCGTTGCACCATCGTCGCGGGGGCGGGAGCAGGCGGTGCGTTCCCATTGACGATAAATATCACGGCGTCCGCTACTGGAGCGCCATCGCTATCGAAGACAGCCGCAGACAGTGTCGCGGCGATGCTGCTGGTGGAACACACCATTAAGAGCAACGCTGCTACTATTCTCGGAAGAAGGGATAGCCGAACCATATTTCGATCGTCTCCGGGCAGCGCTCAATATGTGATGCGCTGCATTATTGCCCTTGTGATATTGGACTTCCAGGACAATTCTGGCGCGCATCGCGCTTAAGTGCGCAATACTGGCGCGCATCGCGCTTAAGTGCGCAATAAAAGTTGGGTTTCCTTCCATTGACTGTTGCTTTTCAGAGCCGGATTTTTCAAACGCCTTGGGCGCGCATTTCTGTATGTGCCGCGGTAATCCTCATATTTGACGCCTCAGCGCCGCGCGCTCAGAGCGTTGAAGAGGTATATGTCACGTCGCGACGGCTGCCCGATGCGCCGTCCGCGGCGATGTACAGTTCAACCAAAGTTGAACGAGAGGGATTAAGTGGCGCCGCGTTGAGCCTGGACGACGCCCTGCGCCGCGTCCCCGGATTTGGATTGTTTCGCCGGCAGGCGGCACGGGCGTCTCACCCGACCACACAGGGCGTCAGTTTGCGCGGCCTCGGTCCGAATGGTGCGGGGCGCACACTCGTACTTCTCGACGGTGTGCCGCTCAACGATCCCTTCGGCGGCTGGGTGGAGTGGGTTCATCTGCCGCCCGCCGCAATATCACAAGCGACCATCATCCGCGGCGGCGGAGCAGGCCCTTGGGGCAATGCCGCCCTCGCTGGCGTCGTTCGGCTTGATAGCCGCGGAATGAATGCCAACGATGCAGTCGCGGACGTGCGCGCCGGCAGCCGCGAGTCCATCTCCGGCTTCGGACTCGCTTCAACGCAGTCGGGACGGTCCACGATTGCGATCAGCGCTCACGGGTCTACGACCGACGGATACTTCTTTCTGTCGCCGCAGCAGCGCGGTTTGGCGGATCAGCCTGCGGCACGCGAGTCTTACGGATCAAGACTCATCGTACAGACGGAAACCGGTTCGGGTGCGCGATGGTCAATTTCAGCCAGTGCGGCGGCGGATCGCTTTACCAATGGATCGCATGCGGCGAATGCCAATACGGAAACCTACGACATCGCGTTATCCGCACTCAACGATGATCCCAGAAACGGCCCCGCATGGGAGGCGCACGCCTACGCTCGGTACAAGGATTTCTCGAGTGTCTTCGCGGCGTTCGATGAGGATCGCGCCAGCGTCCGCCCGGTGCTCGATCAATATGATGTACCGGCGACGGCGGTCGGTGCCAACGCACTGCTGCGCTGGTCCGATGTCGGGGCGTGGAGTGTCGAAGGAGGCGCCGATATCCGGTTCGCAGAGGGTGAAACGAATGAGCTCTTTCGTAATCTGGGCGCAGGATTTACCCGCGACCGCCACGCCGGCGGCAGCCAATTTATCGCGGGCACCTTCCTGGAAGGTCATCTGCAGTCATCAGACTCCTCAGTCTTCACCGTCGGTGCGCGGGCCGACTACTGGCGTCAAAGCAGCGGCGTCCGCCGTGAGACGGACCTCGGGAATGGCAGTCTGTTGGTCGATACGGCGTTCCCGTCACGCGATGGTGTTGCGGTGAATGGGCGCCTCGGGTTTAGAACGGAAATCGCCTCCGGTTTCGATTTGCGTGCGGCCGCGTATTCCGGATTCCGTATCCCGACCTTGAATGAATTGTACCGGCCGTTTCGTGTCGGCAACGATATCACCGAAGCAAATGCCGCTCTCAGAACCGAGCGAATGGGGGGCGCGGAAGCGGGGCTTAGCTGGACAACGGATCGCGCGTTGCTGCAGGCCACGGTGTTCCGCAATGATCTGTTCGATCCGATCATCAACGCGACGGTGACAACAACACCCGGCTTCAATGTTGAATTTGGGCAATTTATTCCGGCGGGAGGCAGTCTCAGGCAGCGCCGTAATGTTGATCGTGTGCGGACTTATGGGTTCGAAGCCGATGCGGATGTGACCTTGAACGACACCGTAAGCGTGTCGGCGCGATACCTTTACACAGACCCGAAAGTGACTCGCAGCGATGTCTTTCCTGCTGTGGACGGCAATCGGCTCGCGCAGGTGCCACGTCACCAGGCCACGCTTGGCGTAACCGTCCGGCCGGCGCCGCGGCTGCGCGTGTCTGCCGATGTTTTGGCGTCCAGCGATCAATTCGAGGACGACCTTAATTCCCGCGAACTCAGCGGTGCGGTCACCCTCGATCTCCATGTGACCTACGATCTGACCGACCGCGTGCAGATTTACACGGCGGCGGAAAATCTGTTCGACACCCGTGTTGAAGCCGGACGCAGCGCCGACGGACTTGTCACGTTGGGGCCGCCGGTGTTCCTATGGGCAGGCGTGCGGCTCGCGTATTAAGTTCCGCCGCACAGGGGAGGGATTTATGGCGCCGCGCACCAAGACCAAAAGATCAACCACACGTCAGAAGACTGCGGTTAAGAAGGCCAAAACGCCGTCCGGGGCCGTGGCAACACCGGCGCTGGCAGTGCGTCAGAGCGTCAGAAAGCAGAAATCCGACCCGGTTTATATGGCTGTCGGTTTGCAGCTCACAGCGCACGCTGTTGGCAGATATCCCGATCGTGCCAGTGCGCGCGAGCGCATGGCCGAAACAATTGAGCACATTGATGAAAAGGTCTCCGGCTGCCGTCATTGGCTGGGGCCGGCCCTGAAACTCGTGGTGCTGCCCGAATATGTGCTGACTTCGTTCCCTCAAGGCGAGCCCGTCGCGCAATGGGCCGACAAGGCTGCGCTCGACATGAACGGCGTCGAATACGAGCGCTTCGGTCAGATCGCTCAGAACAACGGCCTGTACCTCGCTGGCAATGCCTACGAAAAAGACCCGAATTTTCCCGGCTTCTATTTCCAGACCTGTTTTATCGTCGGGCCGTCGGGCGACGTCATTTTGCGCTACCGGCGCCTCAACTCCATGTTTGCGCCTTCACCGCATGATGTGTGGGACAAGTACCTGGATATCTACGGTCTTGAGGCGGTGTTTCCGGTTGTCGAAACGGAGATCGGCCGTTTGGCGCCCATCGCCTCTGAAGAAATCCTGTATCCGGAGGTCGCGCGCTGCTTCGCCATGCGCGGCGCGGAAGTTTTCGCCCACTCTTCCAGTGAGCACGCGAGCCCCGTGCAAACCCGCAAAGATGCCGCCAAAATTTGCCGTGCCGTTGAGAATATCGCCTACGTCGTCTCGGCCAATACGGCGGGCATTTACGGCACCGACTTGCCCGATAATGTCTCGGATGGCGGCTCGCGCATCATTGATTACCGCGGCAAGACTCTCCGAGTCGCCGGACCGGGCGAGAATGTCGGCGCGTCAGCGGAAATCGATCTCGGCGCCTTGCGCCGCGAGCGCCGTAAAACCGGTCTGAACAACACACTCATCCGCCAACGCTTCGAGGCCTATGCCGCCAGCTACGCCGATCATGTGTTCCAGCCGGCAAACAGTCTCTTGAAGAAAGACGGATCGCTGCGCAAACCCGACCGCACTCACTTTTTGAGTGCTCAAAAGGCAACGATCCGGCGGCTTGCCAAGAACGGAGTCATTTAATGTTTAGGCACATTGCGATTTGTGTTTGTTTGCTCATTGCGCTTCCGGCCGCAGGCGAGGGGTTGGATATTTCCGAACGCCGCGGGCTGCAGGAGATGGTCGTCAGCGTGAAATTTCTCGATCGCGCTATTCAGACCTACCAGAATATCGCCGATTGGGAGGTGGCGTACCGCGGACTGGCGCCGTCCGGGCAGGCCGAGCACTGGGGATTGCCTGCAAATACGCCTATCGAACAGGCTGTGATGCGTGTGCCAGGCACCGAGAAGGGCTACCTGCGTTTGGTCAGGTTTCTCGGCGTGGAGCAAGTGCGTATCCGCTCCAGCGCACGCCCGTTCGACACCGGCGCAATCTTCAATTTCAACGCCTTGGTGAAAGATCTCGGCGGTGTGTTCGAGGACATGCGCGACAACGGATTTTCCGGCTTCGCCGACCCGACCTACTACACGATCTTCGGCAAGGAGTATGGCGGCGCGATGCTGCGCGGGCATGACGGGGTGGTTATCAACCTGCTGCAACGGGTCGACGACCCCTATGCCGACGTCCCGCCGTTCACTCGCATGAGCCATGTCGTCAATGCGACCCAAATGGTTGATGACTACGAGGAGAGTCTGGAGTTCTTCCGCGACAAGCTGGGATGGTATGTGCGCTGGGAGGCGGCGCCGAGTTGGCCGGAGGACGGTGCCAACAATATGGGCTTGCCGAATAGTCTGTTGCTTGACGGGACGGTCAAGGAGCGCGCCGCCAGCTTTATTTTCGCCCCGGACGCCGACGGCGGCAGCATCGAGATTTTCAAGTTCGACGGTGTCAGTGGCGCTGACTTTTCAGATCGAGCCCGTCCGCCCAATCTCGGCGTGCTGATGTACCGCGTCCATGTCCCCGACCTGGACGCCTACGCCGCCCAAATCGCGGCTCAGGGGGTGCTGCCGATCCGCCCCGCTGTTGAGCTTCAGGTTGCACCCTATGGCTTGGTTAAGTCCTTGATAATTCAAGCACCAAGTGGAGCGTGGATCGAGCTGTTCGAGCAGCAATGAGGCTTTAAAGTCAGCGATTTCAACCGTTTGTTGTTTTTTTCGCCTTCGTGGTAAAGTCATGATTGGACGCACCCGGTGAAGAAATGACCGGGCACGATCAGGGAAGGAACTCGGACGATGCTCAACATGGACCGCCAAAAGGCGTTTGCCGTGCTTGGCCTGCCCGACGACGCCAGTCGGGATGAGATCGATGCTTTGGTCGCCGACAGGCGGCGCAAGCTCCGTCAGCGCATCGTCTTTGCCACAACAGCCGAACAACGCGAATTCTGCGAGCGCGCGCTCGCAGAACTGGAAAACGCGCATTCGATTGCGATTCTCGCTGATGACGGCCGTGACTCACGTCCTCCGGCCGGTGCACGCATCGCCCTTGCGTCAGGTAAGACGTTAGGCGACCGCTATGTCATTCGTCGCAGGATCGGCTACGGCGAGAATGGTGCCGTGTTTGCCGCCCTCGATTTATCGTGGGGGAAAGAAATCGCCATCAAGGTATTGCGGCCCGAATTGTTGTTGGTGCCCGGCACCTATGCCCGCCTAGATGCCGCGGTCAGGTCTGTGTATGAGCTGGCCCATTCCGGTGTTGTCAGTGTCTACGGACTCACCAAGCTCGACGGATACACCGCTATCGCGATGGAACTGCTGCCGGAGCGGAACCTCCGGGCTTTAATGGCGGAAGCCGTGCCGGCGCCGCCAGGTGCGCGGCGCGGCGGCTTGCCGATGTCGCATATCATCGACATCGTTCAAGGCATCTGCGCAGCCTTGGAATATGCCCGCAAGACGACGCTGCATTTGAATTTGAAGCCGGATAACGTCTTTGTCACCGATGAAGGTTTCGTCAAATTGTCTGATTTCGGGCTCGACCCGATCCTGGGTCCAGCCCTGCAGATCACAAGCCCGACCGCTCGCGAGCAGCGCCGCTACCGGGCACCGGAAGTTGCACGCCGCGCCGAAACCGGAGCGACCGGCACAGCGGTGATCGACGAAAGGGCGGATGAATACTCGGTCGCGGCAATTGCCCATTATCTTCTGATCGCGGCGGCGCCATATCCTGATCCGTCGGCCTTTGCCTTACGCCATATGGGACTTGAGAAGTCACTTGCTCAGGTTCTGTCAAAGGCGCTGTCGTCCGATCCGCGTGACCGTTACGCGACGCTGGACGAATTCAGGGCGGCGTTCCTGCGGGCGACACTCAAGCGGACTTCCAAGCGCGTGTTTATGACGGTCGTCGGCGCGTGTGGCGTCGCCGCCGCGCTGCTGAGTGGGACGGCACTGCTGACCGGGATGGGCAACCCAGTGGCGCCGTTGATTGCGTCTGTTACCGCCTTAATCACAGGGGATGACGAAAGGGGCAGGGCGAACCGCGAGGTTGTTGATCTGCAAGAGCGCGTGCTCGCGTTGTCTTCGGATCTGACCGCCACCCAAAATGAATTGCGCCGCGATTGGCTGGAGAGCCGGATCAACGTTCGCGCCAAGGCGCAGGCCGTCGAGTTCGCAGAATCGCCCGAACAGCGAGCCGAGGCAGATGCGCGTTATGCCGAGACTCTGCAAGACAATAAGCGTCTTATCGCATTGCGTGAGATCGCGATGCCTGAAATCTTCAACAGCGCGGATACGCTGAACGCGTACAACCTGATTGGGCTTGCCAACGATCACCTCACCGCCGGCCGTTACGATGAAGCACGCACCGTTTTTGCTCGGGCCGAGGCAGTGCTGACCGATAAGCTGCGCAGTTACGAACAGGCGGAAAAAATCGTTGCACAGCAAATCCTAGCCAGTACGAATACCCCGAACGGCGACCAGAACAGTGCCGGCGCAAGACCGGACCAGATGCGCCGGGATCTGCAATCGGCGACGCAGTCACGGCGGCAATGGGCCGCCGCGATCCAGGCGCGAATGGTCACCATTCCGGGCGGCACGTATACCATGGGCGACGTCAACGGAATCGGCGGCGCTTCGGAGGGGCCGGTGCACACCGTCCTGGTGCCGGAATTCCAATTGTCGGCATACGAAGTGACGCGCAGCGACTATGCAGCGTGCGTGGGTGAGGGCGGCTGTTCACCACTGGTTTTGGCGGATCAGACGCGGGGCAATGTCCCGGTCACGGGTCTCAGTTGGTTCGACGCCCAAGACTACGTCCTGTGGCTGTCTGACAAGACAGGAGAGGTCTACCGTTTACCATCCGAAGCGGAATGGGAATACGCCGCGCGATCCGCCACGGACACCGTTTATCCTTGGGGTATGTCCGTCGGCAGTGGCGAGGCCAACTGCATCAATTGCGGCAGTCCCTGGGACGGCATTGCCGTGGCGCCGGTCGGCTCGTTCAAAGCCAATGGGTTCGGTCTATACGATATGGCCGGCAATGCGTGGGAATGGACCGCGGACTGCTGGCACTCCGACTATGTCGGCGCACCCGCAATCGCCATTGCCCGAAGCGAAAACGCCATTTGCGCCGAGCGGGTCTTGCGCGGCGGGTCTTACGAAAACGACGCATGGCTGGCGCGAACAACCTATCGCGGGCGCGGCCGGTCGGATACGCGCCACGACCTGTACGGCTTGCGCGTGGCTAAGTCGGTGGATTGATCAGCTGCTGGGCGGCTAAAGAAAATCCCCGGTCAAGAGGGTGACCGGGGACTCTTCGTAAATTTTACGGTGAGGCAGGTGCCTTACATCGGGAACTCGCGCTTGATCGGCTCGGGGCCGCCGCGCTCTTCCATCGTCTTCTTGAAGAACGTCCAGCTGGTTTCGTTCTCCCGTTCATCGTCCAGCGGCGGCGGGGCGGTGTACTTGGGATAGTTCTTGGCGATCTCGTCCTTCATGGTGTCGGACATGTCGTCCCAGCTTTCCAGCTTCTTGCCGGCGGTGTGCATGTAAATGATGCCGTCTCGGCCGGCCATCTTCATCCACGGCAGCCAATCGGAATGGCGCACCCAGCCGACCTGAACTTTGGCAGAGGCGACGTCCTCATTGAGCAGGCTTTCGACATCGCCGAAAAAGTTGAACATCTCGGTCGCGCGGTATGTGCCGCCGATGTACGCCTGATAGTCGCCGGCCAGCACGTTCTCGTAGTACAGGGGAATGGTCGAGGTGAACCACCAGCGACCATCCATCATCGTGCCGGGGAACTTTTGCGGCTTGCCGTCACGGCCCATGCCGAAGGACGGGCCGGAATTCACCGGGTCGTTGTCGACATGCCACACTTCGACTTCCTCGCCGGTGTAAGGATTTTCCCAGGTGCGCAGCACTTCGCCAGTGCGCTTATCCTTGTACAGCAGGATCTCGCGGGTGCGCAGGGTGTAGCCGTAGTTGCCGTCCTTGTCGCGCACGGTGCCGCAGTGGCGGATATTCATGCCTTCAACGTCGAACAGGTACTTGTCCGACATGCCCATGCGGCGGCCGTAAGCCCGGCCGTACCACCAGAAGGTCTCGGCCTTGCCGTCTTCCAGCGAGCACTGGATCTTGCGCATGACTTTCGCCATGCCTTCGGCCGTGTCGAGGTCGTGTTGACCGGCCTGTAGGGTCGCGGGCAGCGCGAATGCCAGAGCCGCGGCGAGAAGCGTCTTCCTGATCATGTGTTTCTCCGTATTTGGGGAACTATCTTTTACGAAATCGTCCTAATGTAGGTCAAGGTTCTAATTTAACCACGACTTTTCCAAGATTTTTCCCACTGAGTAAATGGCTTACAGCGGCCGGGACATCCTCCAGCCCGGTGAACGGCACCGGATCGACAAATACGGTCAATTCCCCGGCCGCATACATTGCCAGCAACCGCCGTGCGGCATCGGGGTGAAACTCCTCGAAATGCGGATTGATGAAGGCCCTGACCGAGGCAGAGCGGAAATAGAGCTTCTGATAGAGCCGAGGGGAGGTCACCTGCTCCCACGGCTTGCCGACTTCGGAGGTGTACCCCGACATGACCAGCCGGCCTTTGACGGCCAGATTATCGACGAACGCGTCGTAGATTTTACCGCCCACGGAATCGTATGCGAGGTTGATACCTTTCGGATACTCGGCCTTCAGAACGGCACCGACATCCTCGCTGCGGTAGTCGATCACCCGGTCGCAGCCGATCTGCGTCAGCTTTTCTGATTTTTCGCCGCCGCCGCAGATCCCGATCACGTGGTTCCCGGCTTTTTTGGCTACCTGAACGATGATATGGCCCAAACCACCGGCCGCCGCCGAAACAGCCACCACTTCTCCTGTAGAGAGCGCCCCGACCTGTTCGACGCCCACCATGCCGGAGACGCCCGTTGGTAAAAGACATAGGATTTCCGGCGTCGCTGCGGGCACTTTGTACAGGCGGTCGACGTCGGCGATCTGGTAGTCCCGGTAGCCGGTGCCGACTTTCCATGTCGCCACGCAATCGCCGACCTGAAAATCACGCACGCCCGGTCCGAGCTTTTCGATCCGTCCCACCACTTCGATGCCCAAGTCCGTGGGCGGCGTGTAGCTGATATAGCTGACGGCGTCCCGCACCATGTTCAGGTCGTATACGCCGTTGACACCGGCATAGACGTTGCGGACCAAGACCTCGCCGTAGGCGGGCTCGCCGACCTCCGCATCGACGATGGCTGTGCAGGCGGCGAAGTCTTCGCCGTATTGCGTCATGATGAGCTTGCGGGAGCGTGGGCGCGAGGGTCCGGTCACCTTATCCCTCTTCGGGTTCGTTGCTCGAGATGTTGAGCCGCATGGTCGCGAAGCTGAGAATCAACATCGCAAATGCCGCCGCGTCAAATGCCACGTGCAGACTGGTGATCTTCGCCACCGTTCCCCAAAGTATTCCGCCGCCGGCCATGCCTGCAGTGAACGCCATCATGGTCATCGACAAGCCGCGGCCGCGCACCCAGGCGGGGAGCACCATCTGCGCGGCAACCTGGAACGACAGCATGCAGATCATCCAGGATCCGCCAAAGACGAACAGCACGCCTGCAAACAGCACGGGGTCGCGCACTTCGCCCACGCCGAAGAGGGCACCGGACAGGACCAGGCTCGCACCGAATACGATGGTGTCGCGGGAGAAGCGGGCATTCAGCGCCGGAGCGATGAACAGGGCGGTGACGATTGCGCCGATCCCGACCGCGCCCATCAGCGTGCCAAACGCTTCGGGACCGACACCGAGCTCCTCGCGGGCGAGCAGGGGCAATAGAGCCATCAATGCGCTGCCGCAAAAAAAACTGAAGAACGCGCGCAACATGACGGCCTGAAACCGCCTTGCCCGGCGTGCGTATCGGATACCGGCCGACATATTGGCCCACAAGCCTTGTTTTTGTGCCGGCCTCAGCGGCGGTCCTGCCCAGCGGTATACGACTATCATGAATACGAAGTAGGTCAGCGCGTTGAATGCAAACGCCCAGGCGGGACCTGCCAGGCCGATCAACACCCCCGCTGCGGCGGGTCCGATCAGCCGCGAGATGTTCATCGATAGCGAATTCAGCGTCACCGCGTTGACCAGGTCCGAACGCGGTACGATGTCCTGTAGGGTGGCGCTCATGGCCGGCATCTGGCAGGCGGCGCCGACGCCGAGCAACAGGGTGAAGAAGATCAGCAGGTTGGGGGTCACCAGCTCGAATTGGGTCAGAGCGGCAAGGCTTAGGGTGACGAAGATCATCCACCACATAACGGTGATCATATAGCGCCGCCGGTCGATCATGTCTGCCAGTGACCCGGCGATGAAGGCCAGGAACAACGACGGGATCATCTGCGACGCCTGGACCAGAGCCACCTGCAAGGGCGAGTCCGACAGGTCGGTCATCAGCCAGGCCGAGCCGATGTTCTGCATCCAGGAGCCGATCATGGAGAACAGACCAGCCGTCCAGAAGGCCCGGAAGGTGTCGATCCTGAGCGTGCTCCACACCGCAAAAACGGACGGCCGCATGTTGGGTGCGGCCGGATCGGGCAGAGGAGCCGGGCGGTTTTCAGGGGTATCGGTGGGCGTCATGCGTGCTCTTAGTCGGCGCGGGCGGAGACTGTCAACGTATCGTAGCGTCTGCCGCAAGTTCAGCGCCCCTAATTCGGAAATCTATTCAGTATTCTATTGTTTGTTGAACCCAGAATTCGGCGGATTTCGGATACAAAAAAAGCACGGAAAAACGTGCTTTTTTGCGGGGGATATCAGAGGGGTTTTCTGAACCTATCTATTCATTCGTGCCTTTCTCTGAATTGTCCTCATATCGGGGAGGTATGCCTCAATATGTTCTAGGGGTAGGGAGGGGAACTGACGTTGCACTTTCCTTGCATGAGTCCGAACTTCATCTTTGGGAATGTCAAAAGAAACGCTCTCGCACCTCGACCTGATTGCCGACTCAACAGATTTCTCAAAAGACTTGGTAGGGGTTACGTTCAGACAGATAACGAACATGACTCGTTCTGGGTCTTTCTCTATCAGCATCTTGTATCGGGATTGGTCTTTGAAGTTCAGATTGTGGAACTCGTCCAAGATGAAGCACTTATCAAATGGTCGATCCAATTTGACATCAAATGGCAGCACACCACTTGCCGCCCTAGAGGACATAGAGTCCATGACTCTGTTGTTCACTCCCTGTATTGCACAGTCGTAGTGGATGACATCCTTTGCGAACTTATCTGCGAGGATTTTTGCGTAGGTAGTTTTTCCAGTGCCTGGACGCCCGTAAAAACACACTGCGTTTATCAGGGCGTCAGAGAGGCATGTTTCAATGCGGGGCGCGTATGCACCTCTGACG
>JAYQVH010000039.1:0-16925 GCA_038148375.1 Rhodospirillaceae bacterium
CGGCTCACCGGTATCTTTTTGTACCGCTCCTTTATACGCCTCGACCAAAACTTTTAGATCATCCGCGTCCAAGTCCGTATCCAAGTCGACGCCTTTGTCTTCCTTCGCCAGATCGAGGAGTTCCTCGAATGTGTAATGGTCAACGCCGAGGACGACGTCGGAGTACATTTGAATAAAGCGGCGATAGCTGTCGTAAGCGAACCGCGGATCGCCGGCCTGTTTGGCTAGACCTTCAACCGTGACGTCGTTAAGACCCAGATTCAGCACCGTATCCATCATGCCGGGCATCGATGCACGGGCGCCCGAGCGAACGGAAACGAGCAGCGGATTGCCGGCATCGCCGAATTTCGCGCCGATGATGTTCTCGATACGGGCCAGACCTGATTTGACTTGAGCGGTAAGATCTTCCGGATAGGCGCGGCCGTGATCGTAGAAATAGGTGCACACACCGGTGGTCACGGTGAAGCCGGGAGGAACCGGCACGCCGATGGAACTCATCTCGGCCAGATTCGCGCCCTTCCCGCCAAGAAGGTTGCGCATGTCGGCGCTGCCGTCGGCTTCCCCGTCGCCGAAGAAGTACACCCACTTACCATCCTGCCCTGCGTCCTTGGCGCCTCCCGGATAGAGGTCGGGCCGCAGTTCTCCGCGGCTGACCTTGCCGCCTGTCGCCTCTTCAACCGCGATGACACGCTCTGCCGGCACCCTCTCCCATTGGCTGATCGCCTGGGGCGTGACGCTGATCGCCCTCGCAAGTGCGGCGGTTCCACCGGCTTCGGTGATGGCTTTTTCGAGGGCTGTATCGCGCATATTGGGTGTCCGCCGGATCGGGTGTAAGCAATCTACACCTATGTAAGATCAGCCTTACTTACGTAAGATTTGCGGAAGGTTTACTTACATTTTGATGATTATTAAAGGCCGCCTGTTGTGATTTTGGCGCCAACCTAAGCAAAATCAGCAGAAATCTATGCGTTTCGCGTATTGTAAGCTAGACGCGGGTCTAGCCCTCAACTTTCGAAAAATCGGCAACTTGGTCCATCGCCTGACCGATTCGGGCCAGCAGACCCAGATTCGCCGCGCGTTCCTTGGTGTCGCCGGCGTTGATTGTGACTTTGTCGAAAACCGTATCGACCGGCCGGCGCAAAGCGGCCAGAGCCATCATCGCGGCGGAGAAGTCCTCGGCCATGAGGTGTTCTTCGACAGCGGTCTCTGCCGAGGTCAGATCGCCGGCCAATGTCTTGGCTTCATCCGCAACCAAAGCATCCGCGTCGAGCGCGTCGGCGTATGACTGCGAGTCCTTTTTCTCTTCAATGCGCACGATGTTGGCCGCGCGCTTGTATGCGGTCAGCAAATTGGCGCCATCTTCGGATTCAAGAAACCCGGTGAGTGCATCGACACGGCGAATCAGACGAACGAGGTCGTCCTCGCCGCCAAGCGCAAACACTGCGGTAATAAGGTCGTGGCGTACGCCCTGTTCCTTAAGATGTACTTTCAAGCGGTCGGCAAAGAAAGCGAGCAGGTCGGCGATAACGTCCGGCTTCTTCGCCTTGAGGTTCTTGCCGTACTCATCGTACGCCGCAGCGAATATGTCGCCGAGTGGAAGCCGCAACTCATTTTCCAAGACGATCCGAATCACACCGAGCGCAGCGCGCCGCAGGGCATAAGGATCTTTCGAGCCGGTCGGCTTCTGATCGATACCGAAAAACCCTACGAGTGTATCGATTTTATCGGCCAACGCGACGCACACGTTGACCGGCGCAGACGGACAGGTGTCCGACGGACCGAGTGGCGAATAGTGCTCGGCAATAGCCTCGCATACATCGTCCGCCTCTTTGTCATTGCGTGCGTAGTACCGGCCCATAACACCTTGCAGGTCGGGAAATTCGCCGACCATGCCAGTAGATAGATCGGCCTTGCACAGCTGCGCGGCGCGGCGCACATGATCAGCGTTCGCATCCTTAAGGCGCGCGGCGATCGCGAGTGACAGCGCTTCGATACGTTTGACCTTACCGGCCATGGTGCCGAGATCAGCTTGGAAGACACGCTCGTCAAGCTTGCCAATCCGGCTTGCAAGCGGCTGCTGGCGATCCAGGTCCCAAAAGAATTTCGCATCGTAGAGCCGGGCACGGAGAACGCGCTCGTTGCCGGCGACTATCGCCTTGCCGCCATCCTCGGTTTCTATGTTCGCAACCACAGCGAAGCGGTTGGCGAAGACGCCGTCCTTGCTTTCCAGCGCAAAATATTTCTGATGCTTACGCATGGCCGATGTCAGCACTTCGGACGGCACATCCATAAACTCGTCGTCGATGGTGCCAATCAACGGGACGGGCCATTCAACCAGACCTGTCACTTCGTCGAGCAGCCCAGGGTCGTCGGGAACATTGAGACCCTCGGCAGCGGCCAGCTCGGCGACGCCCCTTGCGATGATGCCGCAGCGTTCGGCGGGATCGACGACAACTTTCGCTGCTTTCAACTGATCGAGGTAGGAGGCCAACGTGTCGGGCGACAGTTCACCTGGCGCCATGAAGCGGTGACCGACTGTGGCATTCGATGCCGTTACTCCGGCGTAGCCGACCGGTACGACTTTGCCGTCGAATACACACAAAAGCGAATGCAGTGGGCGAACCCAGCGGGTTTCACCCGTTGCCCAGCGCATGGATTTGGGCCAGGGCAGTGCCGCGAGCGCCGTTTCCAACACCTCCTTAAGCACGTCCGAGGTGGGGCGGCCTTTGCGCTCAATTACCGCAAAGTAAAATTTGCCCTTAGGCAGTTCGCGCACTTCAGCATGGTCAACAGACGCAAAGCCGTTGGCTTGAAGAAAACCCGCGATGGCTTTTTCTGGCGCATCGACGCTAGGGCCTTTCCGCTCCTCGGAGGTGTCGGGCTGAGCCGTGGGCAGCCCCGCGATCGCGAGGGTCAAGCGGCGCGGCCCGGCGAAGCTCTGAATGCCGTCAAACTCAAGGCCCGCGTTCTTCAGCCCGTCCGTTACAAGGCGCCGCAAATCCTCCGCCGCGCGGGCCTGCATGCGCGCGGGGATCTCCTCCGACCGCACTTCAAAAAGAAGATCAGCCATCGCCTTCTCCGACAATGCCGTCTTGGGTGGCGAGCCAGGCTTCGCAGCAGGCTTTGGCCAGACCGCGCACCCGTCCGATGTAGGCGGCGCGTTCGGTAACGCTGATCACGCCGCGCGCATCGAGCAGATTGAACGCGTGACTCGCTTTGATGCACTGATCATAAGCGGGGAGTGCAAGCTTGTTTTCGAGCAACGCGGTGCATTCCGCTTCGGCATCGGCGAAATGGCGGAACAGTATTTCCGTGTTGGCGTGCTCGAAATTGTGAGCGGAATACTCCTGCTCCGCCTGCAAGAAGACATCGCCGTAGGTCACGCCATCGCCATTAAAGTCGAGATCGTAGACCCGCTCCTTGCCCTGCACGTACATTGCCAGCCGCTCGAGCCCGTAAGTGAGCTCCACCGCGACCGGCGCGCAGTCAATGCCGCCGACTTGCTGGAAATACGTGAATTGAGTGACTTCCATGCCGTCGCACCAGACTTCCCAGCCAAGCCCCCAGGCGCCGAGGGTCGGACTTTCCCAGTCGTCTTCGACAAAACGGATGTCGTGCGCGTTGGCATCGATACCGATCGCCTCAAGGCTTTGCAGGTAAAGACCCTGAGAGTCCGCGGGCGATGGCTTAAGAATCACCTGAAACTGATAGTAATGCTGCAGACGGTTCGGGTTTTCGCCGTAGCGCCCGTCGGTTGGCCGGCGCGACGGCTGAACATAGGCCGCCTTCCATGGCTTCGGACCGAGGGCGCGCAGCGTCGTTGCCGGATGGAACGTACCGGCGCCCATTTCCATGTCGTATGGCTGCAGGATGACGCAGCCCTGCGCCGCCCAGAAGTTCTGGAGCGTCAGGATCAGGCCCTGGAAGTTTGAGGCGCTGGCGGTCGGCGCGGCCATTGGACGTTATCCGTCGGACGTTTCATCAGGTCCGGGCGGCAAGGCCGTCCGGGCGGGCGCAAGCTACTCGGCGAATCCAGGGGAATCAAGGCTAGGAGCGCGCTCAGCGCTGCATTGGGCAGTCTTTGGGCGGTCGGCCGCAACCGGGATTCGATCCGGCGGCGACATAGGTCCCGCACGCTGGACAGGCTGACAGGTCTTCCACGCCTTGCGTGCGGGCCTGCGTGACATCTTCCGCGGCCTGCTTGGCGGCGTTCACCCTAGACTTCGGTTTATCGCCCTGCTCACCGATCATGTTGATTTTTCGATACACCCACCACACGAGATAGACCGCGAGGGCGGTAAAGATGAGTTTCGACAGGCTGAATCCGAACATGATGTGGTCCTATAACCCGAAACGCGCCCACAGGGCACGTTCCTCGGCTGCCGCGAGAAGGTCGCCCGCCCAGGTGCCGCCATACGGAGCCAGCACCTGACCGCCACCGAGACGGCGCTGCAGCCAATTGGCGTGGCGCTGCACGGGTATGAATTTGACTTTATCGCCGAGTTTTGCGCGCATCACCGTGCGCATGTCGCCGAGCCCGTCGACGAGACCTTTCTTGATGGCCTGCTCTCCGGTCCAGACGTCGCCGTTGAATAGCGTCTTGTCCGTGCCCTGGAGCTTATCGCCACGGCGGTCTTTGACATAGGCTTTGAACTGTCCGTGAATATCCTTCTGCAACGACAGCAGGCGTTTCACGTCTTCGGGATCCTCGGGCTTAAACGGGTCGAGCATGCTTTTGTTGTCGCCCTGGGCGTAGACACGGCGCTCGACACCGATCTTGTCGAGCAGCGCAGGAAAGCCGAACGCGGCGGAAATCACGCCGATCGAGCCGACGATGGACATCGGACTCGCGTAAATCTCGTCGGCCGCGCACGCCAGCCAGTAGCCGCCGGAGGCTGCGACATCCTCGGTGAAGGCATACACCGGCAGATCTTTCTCTTCGGCGAGCTGGCGAATGCGTGTGGAGATCAGTTGAGACTGGACTGGCGATCCGCCGGGGGAGTTGACGACGAGTGCAACGGCATCGATGCCGCGCTTGGAAAACGCCCGCCGCAGGGCGCTGTCAATTGACTGAGCGGATAAGCCCTGCCGGCCGAGACCGCCGAGGCCGATCGCGCCCTGCAGGCGCACGACGGTTACGAGCGGCGTGTCTTTACGCACCAGCGGTCCGCCGATGCGACCCGCGAATTCATTGAAGTGATCAAGTATGGCCATGGGTCACCATAGACGGGTCGGGGCCGAAGGTTAAGCGGCGGGCGCGAGAGACGCCCCTTCGCGCAGCACGGCCTCGGCCTCAGGCGTGAATCCCCCATCGTGCGTGTGCAGAATAAGGCCGGGCAAAACCCGCGCCGGAGTGCGGCGGTCCTTGCGCGCGGTCACAACAACGCGTTTGGCGTCGCGGCCGGCTTTCGGCCACAGCGGCAAGACGGTGACCGCGCCGCAGCCCTTGAGCACGGCGATGATGTCGGCGAGGCGCTCTGCGCGATGAATGATGGCAAACAGGCCGTCCTTGCGCAGTAGCGCGAGGCTGGCAGCGATCCACTGCTCAAGGGACAGATCCGTGACGGCATAGGGTGTCTCGCCATCGGGGTGCGGCGGTACAGTGCCGCGCTGGTAGAACGGCGGGTTGGTCATCACCACATCGAACGGGGCGCCGAGACCGGGCGGAGGCGCGGCAAGATCGCCGCAAACGATCGAGCCGCGTGCGGCGAAGGCATTGGCTGCCAGACCGGTGCGCGCGAGGTCGACATAGGGCACATGATTGTCCAGCCCCGTCACGGTGAGATCCGAACAGCGCGCAAGCAGGCAAAACGAGGAGGCTCCGGTGCCGCAACCGGCATCAAGCACCCTTGCGCCGGGGCCGGCCTCGACGGCTGCGGCGAGCAACACCGGATCGACCGCGGCCCTGTACCCACGTATGGGCTGATGCACCGTCACGCGTCCGCCGAGCAACGTATCGGTGGTGGCGTGACCCCCCGGGCCAGACATCACGCGAAGTAGTCTGGGCAAAGCGCCTGGGCGACCGATAGCGCCTGAGTGTGATCGTCGGACCGCACCATCAGCCGGCGGGGGAACGGATCGATCCCCGCATAGGTGCTAGAGATGTCGCCGTCGATTTCAAACACCTCGATCCCCTCAGCCGACAGAGCAGCCTTGAGGGCGGAAATGACGACCAGATCGGTGCTGCGCAAAAGCTCTTTCATGACAGACGCAACCTGCGGGGAAACTTGAAAAATGGCAAGAGCGTGCGGATTTTGGAGCGCTTGCCCCGGCCCGGCGAGGTGCCTATGCTCTGCGCGATTTCGCAAGGCAAGGACACGGCACGGTGGCGACAATCGTTCAGCTAGATAACCGGCGCAAGGGATCGTCAGAACCCTTGGATACCATGGTGGCGTTGGTCGAAGACGATCTCAAAGCCGTCAATCAGACGATCATTGAGCGCATGCACAGTCCAGTGGCGCTGATCCCGCAGCTGGCGGGGCACATCGTCGCGGCGGGCGGCAAGCGTCTCCGCCCGCTCCTCACCCTGGCAGCGGCCAAGATGTGCGACTACGACGGATCGCGTCACGTCAAGCTCGCGACCTGCGTTGAGTTTATTCACACAGCGACACTGCTGCACGACGACGTTGTCGATGACAGCGAGCTGCGCCGCGGGCGTTCTAGTGCGAATGCCCTGTGGGGCAATCAGCCCAGCGTGCTGGTCGGCGACTTCCTGTTCAGCCGCGCGTTCGAACTGATGGTCGAGGACGGTTCGCTGAAGGTCCTGGGCATTCTGTCCCGCGCCTCATCGGTCATCGCCGAGGGCGAAGTCCATCAGCTGATGACGACAAACGACACGGAAACCAGCGAAGCTCAGTACCTTGATGTGATCAAGGCGAAGACGGCCGAGTTGTTCGCCGCCGCGGCACGCATTGGTGCGGTTGTGGCCGAACGGCCCGACGTCGAAGAGGAGGCGTTGCAGGTCTACGGCCTGAACCTCGGCATTGCCTTTCAACTGATCGACGACGTGCTGGACTATTCGGCGAAACAGGCCGACCTGGGCAAGACCATCGGCGATGACTTCCGCGAGGGCAAAATCACCTTGCCGGTCATCCTCGCCTTCCGCCGCGGCGATGACGAAGAGCGGGCCTTCTGGCACCGCTGCCTGGCCGAACTTGATCAGGGCGAGGCGGAGCTGGGCCGCGCCCTTGAGCTGATGGACAAACACGGCAGCCTGGCGGACACCGTCCACCGGGCGGAACACTACGGCGCTGTCGCCCGGGATGCGCTGGGCATCTTCCCGGACAGCGAGGTCAAAAGCGCCCTTCTGGACATCATCGACTTCTGCATCCGCCGGGCCTACTAGGGCCACCGGACACGAAGCCAACCGCTGCCTTGCGCCCCGACCGCCCGAGCGCTATAAGCCCATCCGCGCCGGGGCACCCGCAATGAAGCCCTGGCCGCGCGTCTAGGACGGAGTGTAGCTCAGCCTGGTAGAGCACTGTCTTCGGGAGGCAGGGGCCGGAGGTTCGAATCCTCTCACTCCGACCATTCACCTTGGGGAGCGCCAGAGCGCCCCTCACTGCCCGAAAAAGTATCTGGCGCCGGGCAGCGTGGAACGAGCCCATGCACGCGCCGTGTAAGTTCGCTTTTTCGATAAAACGTTATTATTTTCAAAGACTTAAATTTCAATCATTCGAGCCCATGCACGCCCAGAGTTCACCGCTGCATGAGTGCATTGAATGTGCGTTTCCGGTCACTGGGCGCCGAGCGCGAGATCGTGCTCAACCATTTTCGCCATCACGGACTCGATCGGCTCTTCTGCTCTCCATCCGCACGCCGCATAAATCTTCGCGGGGTCGCCAACAAGAAACGGCGATGGGCGGGAGATTTCGTACTGCACGTAGTCCTGCCAGTTCAGACCGACGGATCGAAAAGCAGCCTCCAGCAGGGCTTGCAAAGGCGTCGCCTTGCCGGACGCAATCACACAGTCAGAGTTCACGCCGTGAGCAGCCATCATCAGCATGGCGCGCACGGCGTCGTGTGCAGATGACCAGTCGGCCGACGCACAGATGTTCTGCAGTTCCAGCTTTTGTCTTTTCCCGAGATGGATTTCAGCCACCGCGGAACTGATTTTTCGCGATACAAACCGCCGCGGGCGGCGAATCGATTCATGATTGAAGAGAATGGCGGAACCGCCCTTCAGAGTACCCTGCCGGCGGAAAAAGTCGATCGCGTTCATCACGCCCAGCTTCGCCACTCCGTATATGGTCGATGGCTCCGGAACGCTTTGTTCGGACACGACTTGGGCAAGGTCATGCGCGGTAAAAACTTGAGACGACGACGCGGCTATGAAGGTCATGCCAGGCCGTACCGCCTGCATCGCCAGCATAAGCCTCATCGGCCCATATAGATTGGTTTCGAGCGACTCTCCGGCATCTGCAAATTTATCCGCAGGTTCCGCCCCAGCTGAAAAATGATGAGCTGCCAAGTGGAGGACGGCGGACGGCCGAAGCTCGGATATTATCTGGCTAATTGCATCGCCTGTGGTCCAATCCCACCGGACCCAGGTTTCAATCGGATGGCCGTCTCCGGGGATTTGACGGCCCTCTCTTATGAGACCGACGGGATTACGCCCAGCTTTGCGCAGGTAGTCCGCCGCAATCCATCCATCCTGCCCGGTGGCACCCGTAATCAGGACGGTTTCCAGACCGCCGAGATCTTTGGATGTCAGCATTTCCCCGTGACGAATGTAAATTCAGGCAGGGGAAACAAGAGTGTGCCGCCTGAGTCGAGAAACGAAAGTTCCCGGCGGACGATTTCATCGCGGAAATGCCACGGAAATACGACAAAGGTATCCGGCTCCATGGACCGCGCCTCGGCCTCGGAGACAATCGGAATATTCGTTCCCGGTGTGCGCTTGCCAAACTTACGCGGATCGCGTTCGGCAATCACGGGAAGTAAATCCGGGGTCACGTCACAATACTGAAGCAAGACGTTACCTTTGGTTGACGCCCCATACCCGAGCACCTTCTTGCCGGCCTGCTTGGAGTTCACAAGAAAATTGCGCAATCACCCCAATCTGTCCCATTGGTGCTGACGGGGGACAACCCGCCAATCATGCGCGGCAGGAAATGAGACCTCCGGTACGTCGGAATGACGATTGTGAAATTCTTGCCGTACATTTTAGGTCTCCTCGCGTGTTTGGGCGCATGTCCGCGTCTTGGGGTCAGTCACGCTTCTCCCGCGACACACTCGGCCACATTCCAGACTCACCCTGCCCGGATATCAGAAACATTGCCATCTCAAGCGGAGAAACTGAAGCGAGGCTGGTGATAAACTGACAGGAAACGTCGATCATTCGAGATCAATTGAGGACAATATGGGCTAGTCTCGGACTTATGATCTGTCGCATGCTTTCTCAGCTGAAGATGATACGGCAAATAAGTATCACCCCGCCGTTGATTAAGATGGCCTTAAGCGCAGCGATCATGGTTGTTCCGTCCGCTCTTGCCGCGGAACCCACCCGCGACTGCGCCGATTGTCCGGAGATGATCATCGTGCCGCCGGGCACGTTCGAGATGGGCGCCGATGACGACACGGGACGCACCGCACCGGTCCATACCGTCACCATCGCCGCGCCCTTTGCCGTCAGCCGCGCGGAGATCACCGTCGATCAGTACACGGCTTTCGTGGACGCGACCGGCCTTGAGGACGGACCAAGCTGTTACGGCCGGGATGCCACCGGCGCTCGGGCCAATGTCGCCGGTGCGTCGTGGCACAGCCCCGGCATCGCGCAGAGCGGCACCCATCCAGTGGTGTGCGTCTCCTTCGCCGACGTCACGGCCTATGTGACGTGGCTGTCTGCCCGCACCGGGAAACGCTACCGCCTGCTCAGCGAAGCCGAGTGGGAATATGCCGCCCGCGCCGGCACCGATACGAATTGGTACTGGAGCGACAAGCAAGCTCAGGCGTGCGATTACGCGAACGGGCCGGGCACCTATCCGTGCGACGATGGCTATGCCGACACCGCGCCGGTGGGTTCGTTCAAACCAAACGCCTTCGGTCTGCATGACATGCTCGGCAATGTGTGGGAATGGGTGGCCGATTGCTGGCACCCGACCTATCACGGCGCGCCCAGCGACGGTTCGGCCTGGATCGAAGAAGACGGTTGCAGCATCCGCACCGTGCGCGGCCAAGGTTTCGGCGCATCCAACACGGAGATGAGCGCGGCGGGACGTAGCGCCGACCCGGTTGGCTATCGCGGCATCGGCCTGGGCTTCCGCGTGGCGCGCGACGTCACCGTCGACGCCCGCTAGCGGAGTCAGGCCCTGGCGCGACCGCGCAGCACTTCGGCGATCTGGATGGCATTGAGCGCGGCGCCCTTGCGCAGATTGTCGCCGGTGACGAACAGAGCGAGACCGTGCTCGACCGTCGGGTCTTTACGGATGCGCCCGACATAAACATCATCCTTGCCGGTGGCGGTGAGCGGATTGGGAATCTCGGCCAACGCCACTCCCGGTGCTGCGGCCAGAAGATCGGCCGCTTGCTCGGGCGTGATGGCGCGCTCGAACTCGGCATTGATCGACAGCGAATGCCCGGAATACACGGGCACGCGCACACAGGTGCCGGAAACCGGCAATCCCGGAATTTCCAGAATCTTGCGCGTCTCGTCGCGCAGTTTGATCTCTTCTTCTGTGTATCCGTCTTCGACATAGACGTAGTTCAGCGGCACTACGTTGTGGGCGATGGGCACGGACCACTTCTTGCCGGGCGGGAACTCGACCGCCGACCCGTCATAGGTCAGCAGCGCGGAGTCATCCGCCGTGCGGCGCACCTGCTCTTCCAATTCCTTTACGCCGGCCAAACCGCCGCCGGACACAGCCTGATACGTGCTGACCACCATGCGCTTAAGGCCCGCCGCCGCGTGCAACGGTTTCAGAACGGGCATAGCCGCCATAGTCGTGCAATTCGGATTGGCAATGATGCCCTTGGGAAGGGTGTCCAGGGCGTGGGGATTAACTTCGGACACAACCAGCGGCACGTCCGGGTCGCCGCGCCAGGCTGATGAATTGTCGATCACCAGCGCACCCGCAGCCGCGACCTTGGGCGCCAGCGCCTTCGACGTCGATCCGCCGGCGGAAAAGAATACGATGTCGAGACCGCTGTAGTCGGCCTCGGCGGCATCCTCGACAGGGATCTCCTGATCGTTGAACACCAGCGTCGACCCGGCCGAGCGCGCGGACGCAAAAAAGCGCGTCGAAGCGGCGGGAAAAGCGCGTTCAGTGAGAATGGAGCGCATCAAACCGCCGACGAGGCCGGTCGCCCCGACAACGCCGATGTTGATGGCGTTCGGGTCAAAAGTCAGTTTCGTGTTCGCGTTTGTGGTCATGGGGCGTGTTCCTACGTCCAGGGCCGCGGAAACGCAAGATCGAAGGTCAAGCGGCGGCCGGTTCTGGCGGCGGCTCCGCCTTGATGATTTTAAAACCTGTGGCGGCGTAGATCATCGCAATCACCGGGCTGGCGAGGTTGAAGATACAGAACGGCAAATAGGCGAAGGTCGGCACACCCAATGTGGCGGCCATGAAGGCACCGCAGGTGTTCCACGGCACCAGAGCCGACGTCACCGTGCCGGAATCTTCGACGGCACGTGACAGATTGACCGGATCGAGGCCCTTCTTTCGGTATTCCTCGGCATACATGCGGCTGGTCAGGACAATGGAAAGGTACTGATCCGAGGCGACGGCGTTGGTGGTCAGTGCCGTCAGCCCTGTTCCAGCCACCAACGCACCCGGCGACTTCAGGCGCGAGATGATGGACTCCAAAATCGTGCGCAGGATACCGCTACGTTCCAGCATGCCGCTGAAGAACATCGCGCTGACGATCAGCCAGATGGTGGTCAGCATGCTGCCCATTCCGCCTCCCGACAGCAGATCATCGAGCACGGCGTCACCGCTGGCGGCGGTGTAACCGGAGGCCGCCACCAGCCAATAGGTTTCGGCCTGGGCAAGGATGCCGCCCGCATCGCCTGCCGCGTCCTGAAAAAAGGCGCCAAGCAGCGCGCCGATGACCGTGGACATGAAAATCGCAACGAACGCCGGTATGCGTTTCACGCCCATCACCAGCATCGCCAACAGCGGCAGGAACAGCAGCGGATGGATTGCGAACGTCGACGCAATGGTCGCGCGCAGCATATCTATTTCGGACTCCTGTGCGACCCCGTCCATGGTGAAGGTCACGGCGGTGAAGAACACCAGCGCGACAAGAAACGCCGGCACGGTCGTCCACAGCAAAAAGCCGATATGTTTGAACAGGTCTGTTCCCGACAAACCGGACGCAAGATTTGTCGTATCGGACAGCGGCGACAGCTTATCGCCGAAGTACGCGCCCGAGATGATTGCCCCGGCGGTCATCTCCACCGATAAACCCATGGCGGCCGACAATCCGATCAAGGCGACGCCGATCGTTCCCGCCGTCGTCCACGAACTGCCGATGGAGACCGACACGACCGCGCACAGCACCAAGGTCGCGACATAAAAGATCGAAGGGTTCAGAACCACCGAGCCGTAATAAATAATCGTCGGAATGATACCCGCAGCCAGCCACACACCGATCAGCGCGCCGACGGCGAGCAAAATGAGAATGGCGACGAGCGCCCGCGAAATCGACTGCACGGCCGCTTTTTCCAACGTCCGCCAAGCCAGACCCTTGCGGTGGCCAATGAGCGCGGCAACCATGCCGCAGGAAATCAGCGCGATCTGCGCTGGGCCACCAGTGGTCTCGTCGCCGAATGTGGCAACGGCCGCAACCAACAGGCCAACAAGCAAGGCAATCGGAACCAACGCGAGCGCCAACCCCATCCTGGGTAGCGCGCTGTTCGGAGTGATATCGCTCACGCGTATCCCCTGTTTCCCCTCGTATTCGGACGTATAGTACACACCCAACCGGACAGTGGCGAGAGAGGTGGATGATGACGCGGGCTAGAGTTTTCTTGGCGGTGATATGTCTGTCGGCGTACGTCCTCACCGGTAACGGTGCTGGGGCGCAGCAGTCTTTTCGGGATTGTGCGGACTGCCCGGAAATGGTGATCGTTCCGCCCGGCTCATTTGTGATGGGCCAGCCCGAAAGCGAAAGCCAGGACCGGCGTTTCGGCTGGGGCGGCCCGCCGGTCAACGTAACGATTGCGCACTCCTTCGCCATTGGCCGCACGGAAGTGACGCGCGCTCAATTCAAGGCGTTTCTGGACGCAACCGGATACGAAATGACCGCACCCTGCAACACGGTTTGGCGGGCGCTTGTCCAGGACGAATATGGCGAAGATGCCGCACCGACCTGGCAGAATCCGCTTTATCCCGGCGGCTCGATGCCCGAAGACAACCATCCGATGGTGTGCATCGGCTTCCCCGATGCCCAGGCGTACGTGGCGTGGCTCAACACCAAAGCCCCTGGGGGCCGGCGCTACCATCTGCCGTCGGAAGCGCAGTGGGAATACGCTGCACGGGCCGGGACCACGACGGTGCGCCCCTGGGGCGGGGCGCTTGAAGAGTCGTGCACTTACGCCAATATCGGCGACAGCGAATACGGCAAGGCCGTCGGCAGTGAAACCATTGCCTGCACAGACGGCTATGCGTTTACCTCGCCCGTAGGGTCGTTTCCGCCCAACGCCTTCGGTCTATACGACACCATGGGCAACGTTTGGGAGTGGACCCAAGACTGCTGGGTTGACGATCACACCGGCGCCACCCTCACCGCCAAACCGGTCAGCGAGGACACTCACGGAAACGCCGGCGGCGATTGTACCAAGCGCGTCATGCGCGGCGGGGGATTTTCATCGGAGGAGTGGTACGTACGCGTCACCACACGCGGCGCGGATCCGGTACCGCGGACCCGGCTGGTGCTGCTGGGTCTGCGAGTGGCGGCCGACTTAGCTCCGTAAGCCTAGACCGAAAGCTGCGCGGCAATGGCATCGGCCAATTCACCGAGCGGCTCGACATATCGGTTCTTGAGTTCCGCGTATGACACTGCGGACGGGATGTACCGCATCGTCAGCGCACCGATGAACACCTTGTCGCGCAAGATGGGCATGGCGAGCGCTTTTTCCAGGCTCCCGGCACGGTGGTGAATACAGAAGCCGGCCGCGCGCGTCTCTTCGATGCTGCGTTTGACACGAGACACATCGAGTGACCCCTGCTCCGTCTCAAGTAAGCGCAAATAGGTCTCACGCTCCTGGTCGGAACAGTAGGCGAGAAACACCATGCCGCTGGCCGTATCGAATACCGGAATCCTAAATCCGAGGTTGTAACGCTGCAACGCAAGCGGGCTTGTATGGTCGGTGTTATAGCGCACCACCATGTCCAGTCCGGACGGCGTCGTCAGGACCAGCGGCCAAGTCAGGTCCTTCGCGGCCTGGGAGATGGCTTCGATCGCGGACTCCGTCAACGCCGACCAGCGGTCGTAGCCGTGCGACAGGCGCGTGACCTGTTCCGTGACTTCGTATGTCTTGGAGCCTTCGTGACGGCGAATCATGCCGGACTCGATCAGTGTTTCGATCAGACGCACGACCGTCGCCCGCGGCAAACCGACGCGGCGCGCCACTTCGGATGCACGCATCGGACCGCTGGCGCTGATCTCGGTCAGCACCTTGAGTCCACGCACCAGCGACCTGTTGGTGCGAATACCTGATTCAGTCTTACTCATTTATCGTTTAAGCCCCCTGGCGCAGAGTCTTCTGCGGCCCCGGATAACTCTCCTTCACCCGAACCTACATTGTCAAAGCGAGACTTCGCCTCTTCTATCATACCGTAAAGGAACTCTGCCGCCGGTCCGACCCGGTCCAGCAGTTTGCGGTGAGCCGGGCGGGTGACATCGGCCCAGCGGCGGCGCTGGGCGGGCGTCAGCGATACAACTTCAGTTCCGGCCGTGTCGCTCAAGGACTCAAGAACGCCCGCGGTGTAAGCGCGGCTGCGGGCGCGGAAATCCTGGGTATCGCCATATGCGGTGAGGAACATGTCCCGGTTTTGCGGCGACAGGGAGGCATACCAGTCGGCGTTGGCGAGCAGCATACCCGTATCGTAGGCGTGCTTCGTCCAGGTGAAGACGGCAATCTCGGGTGCCATACCTCCAGTGACGAACCCATAATCACTGGTTATACCACCTTCGATGAGTCCGGTTTGCAGGGCGGGTACGATCTCGGGATAAGGAACGTAGATCGCATCGGCGTTGAGCACTTCGGCCGTCAGTCTGGCGGCGTCGGTAGGAGGAGTGCGCAACTTAATCCCGGCGACGGCGGCGGGATCGGCAAACGAAACAGGTCCGTAAAATCCGAGCCAGCCGCTATCAATCCAATGCAGAAAAATGACGTCGCGGTCCGCGAACGCCGCACGGAAGACTGGCGGGAGGACTTCGTCATAGATCCAGTCCATTTGATCCTGGGACTCGAATAGGAACGGCAGCTGTAATACAGAGAGCTCGGGCACAAGAGAGGTCGCCCCCGCAAGTGATGGCGCGGCCATGTCGAGCCGGCCCCGGCGCATCGCCTGAATCATCATTTCTTCCGAGCCCGCTTCGCCGCGCACCATCATCTTCAACGACAACTCCGGATCGCTCTTTTGGGTGACGTTGGCGATGAACACATCCCATTGCCGGTCGGTAATCGTGTCAGGAAAGGTGATCCCGGCAACTGAGACTTGCTGTTGGGCGCGCACCGCGCCCGGTGCCAGGGCAACGATTGCCGTCAGACCTGCCAAGAGTATCGCTTTCATCATCTTGCGACCGTACCATGCCCGCCCTTCCTGCCAAACGCTTCGCCGACGAGAGGCATTTCAACGATGCGTACCGTTGTAATTCAGTCTGCCGCCCCGGACCATTCATCGACATGGATCGGTACCTGCGTGAATTCGGTCCGCGCGTGGGCTGACGCGCGGGGCTGGAACCACGTCCTCAGCGGTGATGAATTTTTTGATTGGGTGCCGCATCACCTGCGCGACAAGTTCAACGCGCAAAAACCGTTGCTGTCGGATATTGCCCGGCTCACCTGGGCACTATCGTTGTTTGCCGAGGATGCGGCGCTGGATCGTGTCGTATGGCTGGATGCCGACGTCCTGGTGTTCGCACCTGACAGACTTGCTCTGGGCGACACCATCTCCTTTGGCGTCGGCCGCCAGATCTGGGTGCAACCGGACAGCCGCGGGAAACTGAAAATTTACCGCCAAGTCCATAACGCCATCCTGGTCATGCATCGGTCGTCAACCGCTCTTCCGTTCCTCAAAGATGCGGCTCTCAAGATCGCCGAGCGACATGACGGTCCCGCCGCCGGGCAGTTGCTGGGGCCTAAACTGATCACGGCGCTGCACAATATCGCCTCGTTCGACGTGATTGACGCCGTAGGCATGGCCAGCCCCCTGGTCGTGCGGGACATCGCCGCCGGCGGTGGCGGCGCTGTCGAAGCATTGAGGCGGGAAACCGGAAACATCCTGGCGGCGGTGAACCTATGCGCCTCTTACCGGGGAAAAGCCGTTGACGGTGTACAGTTACCGGACACTTTATTTGAGAACGCAGTTTCGCACCTGCTGACGACGGGCAACCTATAGTTGGACACGACCCTGCCAATCCAGCGAGAGACAGGCCTGGAGACCAAGGCAGGCAACGAAAAAACGAACTTACGCGTTCTTTTCGTGTATGCCCAACCGTGGCGGCACTGTTGATCCTTACGTCGGCGCTCGCGACCGCGTATAATACACGTTTTAAGAGTATTGAAAGCCGATGCAGACTAGACCCTGGCGCGTGGCGTGTAGCCTTCGCGGGCGGCACACGCGCAAACATTCACACTCAGACGAGTTACTTCACGATGACCAACCTTAAATCTCTCTTCCAGCGCCATTTTTCCGGAAAAGTGTAAAGCCCCCTGGCTATGGGCCAGTTGTGAGTAGAGTTTCTGGCACGGGTGG
>JAYQVH010000040.1:0-15889 GCA_038148375.1 Rhodospirillaceae bacterium
CGCGAAGGCGGACGTACCGTCGGCGCCGGCGTCGTCGCTAAAATTATCGAGTAGGCCGGGTATTGGGCCTCCGGGCAGGCGCGATCAAGGCGCCGCCTGGCGGCCCATAAAAACCCGTGTTGTGCAAGGGAAAAGTGGTTAAAAAGCCTTGATCTCCCTTGCCCTGCCGCGGTATAGCACCGCACCCGGTCGGCGCATCCGTGTCGACCGGACCTGTTTTTTTACGCCCAGGGCGGCGGTCAGAGCGGAAATTAGACAACTTAATCAAGGCATTAGACGAAAATAGGCGGTGGGTTGCACGCACAGTCTCGCGGGACGGCACCGGTTTTTAGGGCTGCCGCTATATAGGGGTGTAGCTCAATTGGTAGAGCACCGGTCTCCAAAACCGGGGGCTGTAGGTTCGAGTCCTATCACCCCTGCCACCTTGTCGTCGTCATCTAAGCCCTTGTTCTAGTGTGATAATTTACCGATCCGACGGCCCGGAATAAGAACGCGGAGCCAGCTTGGTTCGCGGTTCAGAGAAGGTTCGACAACGAAAATGGCAACGACGACACCAGGTCAGTTTGTCCGGCAAGTGCGCCAGGAAATGTCGAAGGTTACGTGGCCGGCCCGCCGCGATACCTCCATTACCGTGCTTTTGGTCTTTATCTTTTGCATGATTTTTGGCGTGTACTTCTTGGTTGTCGATAAGATTCTCAGTTTCGGCGTCTCTTGGTTGTTTGCGTAAGGGGCACGAAATGGCTGCAAAATGGTACGTCCTGCACGTTTATTCCGGCTTTGAAAGCAAGGTCGCGCAGTCGATCCGCGAGCAAGCCGCACAGCACGACATGGCTGACAAAATCGAAGAAGTGCTGGTCCCGACCGAAGAGGTCGTGGAGATGCGCCGCGGATCCAAAGTCAGCGCCGAACGTAAGTTTTTCCCGGGCTACGTCCTGATCAAGATGGATCTGACGGACGAGTCTTGGCATTTGGTAAAAAATACGCCGAAGGTCACTGGTTTTTTGGGTGGCCAAGGCAAGCCTTCTCCGATCTCCGAAGCCGAGGCGCAGCAGATCATGCGCCAGGTTCAGGAGGGCATCGAGCGGCCGAAGCCGTCGGTGGTGTTCGAAGTCGGCGAACAGGTTCGGGTCAGCGATGGTCCGTTCTCGTCGTTCAACGGTTTGGTTGAAGAGATCGACGAGGAAAAAGCTCGCTTGAAAGTGTCCGTCTCCATTTTCGGCCGGTCGACGCCGGTGGAGCTCGAATACAGTCAGGTCGAGAAACTTTAAATCTGCGGGAGGTTGTCTCCGAAAGACCTCGGAGAACCGAACCGCGGACCCGGCGCGCCGGAGGGTATGTCGGCGCAGATGCTGAGGTTAAGACATGGCAAAGAAGATTGACGGCTATATCAAGCTGCAAATCGCTGCCGGACAAGCCAATCCGTCCCCGCCAGTGGGGCCGGCGTTGGGGCAGCGCGGCGTAAACATCATGGAATTCTGCAAGGCGTTCAATGCGGCGACCCAGCAGATGGAACAGGGTATTCCGATTCCGACGACGATCACCGTGTACGCGGACCGGTCGTTCACGTTTGTCACCAAGACCCCGCCGACCAGCTACTTCCTGACCAAAGCGGCCAAGAAGAAGAAGGGCGGCAGCGCACCGGGCCGTGAAATCTCCGGCAGCGTCACCAGAGCGCAGGTGCGCGAGATCGCAGAGACCAAGCTGCCAGACCTGAATTGTTCGACGATTGAATCGGCGATGAAGCAGGTCGAAGGCTCCGCCCGCGCGATGGGCTTTGAGGTGGTGGGGTAACGGATATGGCCAAAAAGGGAAAACGTCTTAAAGCGGTTTACGAAGGCCTGGATCGGGACGCGACATATACAGTCGACGAAGCGGTTAAGATGATCAAAGGCTTCGCTAAGGCCAAGTTCGACGAAACCATCGAACTGTCGCTTAACCTCGGCGTCGATCCGCGTCATGCGGACCAGAACGTGCGCGGTGTTGTCGCGCTGCCGCACGGCACCGGCAAGAGCATGCGTGTCGCCGTGTTCGCCAAAGGTGACAAGGCCGACGCTGCGAAAAAAGCGGGCGCCGATCTCGTTGGCGGCGATGACCTCGCCGAAAAGATCCAGGGCGGCGAAATGAATTTCGACCGCGTCATTGCGACCCCCGACATGATGGGTGTGGTCGGCAAGCTCGGCAAGGTGCTCGGCCCGCGCGGCCTGATGCCGAACCCGAAGCTCGGCACGGTGACGCCGGACGTTGAAACCGCTGTGAAGAACGCCAAGGCTGGCGAAGTTCAGTTCCGTGCTGAAAAGGCGGGCATTGTCCATGCCGGTGTCGGCAAGGCCAGCTTCACCGAGCAGCAGATCAGCGAGAACGTCAAAGCCTTCCTGAGCGCGATCGTCAAGGCGAAGCCGAGCGGCGCCAAGGGAACGTATCTGAAAAAGATTTCGCTCAGCTCCACGATGGGGCCGGGTGTGAAGTTAACCGTCAGCGAAGCAGCGGCGAGCTGACGTAAGGAATTCGGGTCCGCTCTAACGGGCGGTCCGAGTTGCGGAACCCTTCAAAGAGTGTTCGTGGGGTTCCGTACCTGTCCGAGACTGGTGGCGTTCGTCTGGGAAACCGGCGGGCTTAATGGGTTAACCGCCATCATAGACGGGAGTGAACGGTCGTTTTGGTTCGCGACGTGAACCATCGGCGGATCGACACTTCTGGGGCAGGACATGAGCGATGCCGGTCCCGGATATGTTTTGGCCGGCATCATGTGCAACTGGCTCAAAGTGGCATTTGCCATATGCGAGTCACTGTAGCGGAGACGGATGTGAACCGAGAGCAAAAGCAGGATCTTATTTCCTCTCTCAACACCTTGCTCCAGGACCAGTCGTTTGTCGCCGTCACCCATTATAAGGGGTTGACGGTTAAGCAACTGGAAGACCTGCGCGGTAAGGCACGTGAGGTGGGAGCAGGATTCCGCGTCACCAAAAATCGGCTCACGCGTCTTGCCCTTGCTGGTACCAAGTTCGAGGGATTGAGCGACCTGTTTACCGGTCCGACGGCGATTGCCTTTTCGGAAGATCCGGTAGCGGCAGCGAAGGTCTGTTCGAACTTTGCCAAGGATAACGAGAACCTGGTGATTCTGGGTGGAGCCCTGGACGGCGACGTCATGACCGTAGATCAGGTCAATGACCTCGCGAAATTGCCGTCCCTGGACGAACTCCGCGCCAAGATCGTCGGCATGATCTCGACGCCTGCGACACGTATCGCAGGTGTGCTGCAAGCGCCCGGCGGGCAGCTTGCTCGGGTTCTCAATGCCAAAGCACAGCAGGGCGAAGCCGCTTGACGCTGAACCGTAACGTTAACCGTTCGAACTCAATAGGAGTGCCAATCAATGGCTGATTTAGAAAAACTGGTCGATGACCTGTCTAACCTGACCGTCCTTGAGGCGGCCGAATTGTCCAAGATGCTCGAAGAAAAGTGGGGCGTCTCTGCTGCGGCTCCCGTCGCTGTTGCTGCTGCTGGCGGTGCCGCCGGCGGTGGAGAAGCGGCTGCCGAAGCGAAGGACGAATTTGACGTGATCCTGGCCGAAGCCGGCGACAAGAAGATCAACGTTATTAAGGAAGTCCGCGCTATCACTGGCCTGGGCCTCAAGGAAGCCAAGGACCTCGTTGAAGGTGCACCTAAGCCCGTAAAGGAAGGTGCGTCCAAGGACGAAGCCGAAGAAATCAAGAAGAAGCTCGAAGACGCTGGCGCCAAGGTGGAGCTCAAGTAATTCAAGCTTCGAAAGCATATTCGGGAACAGGAGACGGCGCGCATGCGTGCCGTCTCCTGCACCCTTTTTCAGCTGCGCACAGGCAGCAACAGGTTACGCGTCAGCAATGACGAGAGGGGCAGGCCGCCGATGGCCGCGCCCCTGTCGCCATTGATGATTTTGTTTTTTCCCCAGCGTTCCGGATATCCAGTCCGGAAAGCAACGAGTAAGCGAGTGAGGATCACGTATGTCGAAGTCGTTCACCGGTCGTAAGTGGATCCGCAAAAATTTTGGTCGCATTCCGTCTGTCGCGACCATGCCGAACCTGATCGAGGTTCAGAAAAGTTCCTACGATACATTCCTGAGAGCCGGCGCCACGGCTGAAGAGCGGGAAGTGTCGGGCCTGCAGGAAGTCTTCAAGTCGGTCTTCCCGATCAAAGACTTCAGCGGTAAGGGCGAACTTGAGTTCGTTTCTTACGAATTGGAAGAGCCCAAGTATGACGTCGATGAGTGCCGTCAGCGCGGCATGACGTTCTCAGCGCCGCTTAAGGTAACGCTGCGCCTCGTGGTTTGGGATATCGACGAAGAAACCGGCGCCCGGTCCGTCCGCGACATCAAGGAGCAGGACGTCTACATGGGCGACATGCCGCTGATGACGGACAACGGCACGTTCATCATCAACGGGACTGAGCGTGTCATCGTTTCACAGATGCATCGTTCCCCTGGCGTGTTCTTCGATCACGACCGCGGCAAGACCCACTCTTCCGGTAAGTACCTGTTTGCAGCCCGCGTAATTCCGTACCGCGGGTCTTGGCTCGATTTCGAGTTCGATGCCAAAGATCTTGTTTATGTGCGTATCGACCGGCGCCGCAAGCTGCCGGTGACGACATTGTTGTACGCGCTCGATAGCATCGAGTCCGCGAAGCTGCGCGCGGATCGTCAAAAGAAGGGTCAGCCGCTCGATCCGCAGGACATCACCGGCATGAGTGCCGAGGAAATCCTCGACTACTTCTATGACACCGTGACCTACACGCACGAGAAGAAGGGCTGGAAGTGCCCGTTCGATGCGGACCGTATGCGTGGCATGAAACTCCAGTTCGATTTGGTCGATGCCAAGTCCGGGCGCACGAAGGTTGAGGCGGGCACAAAGCTTTCCACACGTGTGGCCGCCAAGATGGAAAAGGAGGGCGTCAAGGAACTGCGCATTTCGACAGAAGAACTTATCGGAAAGTTCATCGCGCGTGACATCGTCAACACCAAGACCGGTGAAATCTACGCTGAAGCGGCGGACGAAATCACTGAAGAGCTGCTTGAGTCTTTGCTTGAGTCCGGAGTCACGACGATCGACGTCCTCGCCATCGATAATGTGAACGTCGGTCCGTACATCCGGAACACGCTGGCGCTCGACAAAAACACCAATCGCGAAGAAGCGCTGGTCGACATCTACCGTGTGATGCGTCCGGGTGAACCGCCGACGCTCGACACAGCCGAAGCGATGTACCAAGGCCTGTTCTTCGATCCTGAGCGGTACGACCTGTCCTCCGTCGGACGCGTCAAGATGAACGCCCGCTTGGAGTTCGAGCACAAGGACGTTCCCGACACCATTCGCGTATTGCGTAAGGAAGACGTCCTCAACATCGTTAAGGTGCTGGTCGAACTTAAAGACGGCCGCGGCGAAATCGACGATATCGATCACCTCGGCAACCGCCGTGTGCGCTCGGTTGGCGAGCTGATGGAGAACCAGTATCGCGTCGGCTTGCTGCGCATGGAGCGCGCTATCCGCGAGCGCATGAGCTCGGTCGAGATCGATACGGTCATGCCGCACGATCTGATCAATGCCAAGCCGGCTGCCGCCGCGGTGCGCGAATTCTTTGGTTCGTCGCAGCTGTCTCAGTTCATGGACCAGACCAACCCGTTGTCCGAAATCACACACAAGCGCCGCCTATCGGCGCTCGGTCCGGGCGGTCTTACCCGCGAACGCGCCGGTTTCGAAGTGCGCGATGTGCATCCGACCCACTATGGCCGGATCTGCCCGATTGAAACGCCTGAAGGTCCGAACATCGGCCTTATCAACAGCCTTGCGACCTTCGCGCGCGTCAACAAGTACGGCTTCATCGAAAGCCCGTACCGCAAAGTCGACGGCGGCAAGGTGACCAACGAGGTCGTCTATCTCTCGGCGATGGAAGAGGGCCGCTACAACATCGCTCAGGCGAATGAGCCGATCGACGAAAAGTCCGGCCGCTTCCAGGAAGACCTTATCAACTGCCGTAAGGCAGGTGACTTTGTCATGATTCCGCCGGAAGAGATCGATTACATGGACGTCTCGCCGAAGCAGCTGGTGTCGGTTGCCGCCGCGTTGATCCCGTTCTTGGAAAACGATGACGCCAACCGTGCCCTCATGGGCTCGAACATGCAGCGCCAGGCCGTGCCTCTGTTGCGTGCAGAAGCGCCGTTGGTCGGCACCGGTATCGAGGACGTTGTTGCCCGTGACTCTGGCGCTTCCGTGACGGCGCGGCGTTCCGGTGTGGTGCAGCAAATCGACGCAACGCGTATCGTTGTGCGCGCGACGGAAGACACTTCAGCCGCAACGCCGGGTGTGGATATCTACCGTTTGCAGAAGTTTCAACGGTCCAACCAGAACACCTGTATCAACCAGCGTCCGCTGGTGAAGGTGGGCGACATCGTTGCCAAGGGCGATATCATTGCCGATGGTCCCTCGACGCAGCTCGGCGAGCTGGCGCTCGGCCGGAATGTGCTCGTCGCCTTCATGCCGTGGAACGGTTACAACTTCGAAGATTCCATCCTGATTTCCGAACGCATCGTGCGCGACGACGTCTTCACGTCGATCCATATCGAAGAGTTCGAAATTATGGCCCGCGATACGAAGCTGGGTCAGGAAGAGATCACCCGCGATATCCCGAACGTTGGTGAAGAAGCGCTGCGAAATCTGGACGAAGCCGGCATCGTGTATGTCGGCGCCGAAGTTCAGGCCGGCGATATCCTCGTCGGTAAGGTCACGCCGAAGGGCGAAAGCCCGGTGACGCCGGAAGAGAAACTGCTGCGCGCCATTTTCGGTGAAAAGGCGTCCGACGTCCGCGATACCTCGCTCAAGGTTCCACCCGGCGCGAATGGCACTGTTGTTGAAGTGCGCGTGTTCAACCGCCGCGGGATCGATAAAGACGAGCGTGCGCTTGCGATCGAGCGCATGGAAATCGAACAGCTTGCACAGGACAGGGATGACGAAAAGGCCATTCTGGAGCGGTCTTTCAACGAGCGTCTGCGCGAACTCATTTCCAACCGCAAGATCGTCTCGGGTCCGAAGGGCGTCGAAGCCGGTAAAATGGTGACCGATGAAGTGCTCGAAAGCCTGACCCAAGGGCAGTGGCGTCAAATCGTCGTCGCCAACGATCAGGTCATGGCTGACGTCGAAGAACTCAAGAAGTCCTTCGAATCCAGCGTCGCGATGATCGAGCAGCGGTTTGATGACAAGGTCGAGAAGCTCCAGCGCGGCGACGAATTACCGCCGGGCGTGCTCAAGATGGTCAAAGTGTTCGTTGCGGTGAAGCGTAAGCTGCAACCGGGCGACAAAATGGCCGGCCGTCACGGCAACAAGGGTGTCATTTCGAAGATCGTCCCGATTGAAGACATGCCGTATCTCGAAGACGGTACGCAGGCCGACATCGTGCTCAATCCTCTGGGCGTGCCGTCGCGCATGAATGTCGGGCAGATTCTGGAAACCCACCTCGGCTGGGCTTGCCGCGGTCTCGGCGTCCAGATCGGCGACCTTTTGGAAGCATACAATAGCGGAAAGTCCGACAAAGAAATCCGGTCATTCCTCAAGGATGTCTACGGTGAGAAGGATTACCGCGCTGATATGCAGTCGCTGCAGGAACCAGAACTCATCGAACTTGCCACCAACATGCGCAACGGTGTGCCGATTGCCACGCCGGTGTTCGACGGTGCGCACGAGAGCGACATTACCGACATGCTGGCGAAGGCGGGGCTGGATAGTTCCGGACAGGTCACCCTGTGGGATGGCACCACCGGCGAGCCCTTCGACCGCAAAGTGACAGTGGGCTACATCTACATGCTTAAGCTCCACCATCTGGTCGACGATAAGATTCATGCCCGCTCGATCGGTCCTTACTCGCTCGTCACGCAGCAGCCGCTGGGTGGTAAGGCGCAGTTCGGTGGTCAGCGCTTCGGCGAGATGGAGGTGTGGGCGCTCGAAGCCTATGGCGCCGCCTATACGTTGCAGGAAATGCTAACGGTGAAGTCCGACGATGTGTCGGGTCGTACCAAAGTCTACGAAGCCATCGTTCGTGGCGACGATACGTTCGAAGCGGGTATTCCGGAATCCTTCAATGTGCTTGTGAAGGAAATGCGGTCGCTCGGTTTGGATGTTGAGTTGAGCCACAGCGGGTCGTCGTAACGGGCTCTTGAAACGGACGCCGCGTCGCGCGTCCACGCTTAAGAGACCAACACGAATACGGTTCCATGCGGCGGCCGAGAAACGCCGCACAGGAACCAAGGAGAAGCGCAGATGAATGAACTAACAAAGATTTTCGGACAGCCGGCTGGCACTGAGTCGTTTGACCAGATCCGTATATCGATTGCGAGCCCCGAGAAAATCCGCTCATGGTCCTTCGGCGAGATCAAGAAGCCGGAAACCATCAACTACCGCACCTTTAAGCCGGAGCGGGACGGTCTGTTCTGCGCGCGTATCTTTGGTCCGATCAAGGACTACGAATGCTTGTGCGGGAAGTACAAGCGGATGAAATACAAGGGCATCATCTGCGAAAAGTGCGGCGTCGAAGTGACGTTGTCCAAGGTGCGCCGTGACCGCATGGGCCACATCGAACTGGCCGCGCCGGTTGCCCACATCTGGTTCATGAAGTCGCTCCCGAGCCGTATCGGCCTTCTGCTCGATATGACACTGAAAGATCTCGAGCGCGTGCTTTATTTCGAGAGCTACATCGTCATGGATCCGCGCGTCACGCCGCTGGAACAGGGCGAGTTGGTCAACGAAGAGCAGTATCAGCGTCTGCTCGACGAATATGGCGACGAAGCGTTTGAAGTCGGCATCGGCGCGGAAGCTATCCGCGTCATGCTTGAAGCCATAGATCTCGAAGAGCTGCGCGAAGTACTCAAAGTCGATCTGCGGGAAACCGGGTCAGAAGCTAAGCGTAAGAAATACGTCAAGCGTTTGAAGCTGGTAGAAGCCTTCCTCGTGTCCGGTGCGCGACCGGAATGGATGATCCTGGAAGTCGTGCCGATCATTCCGCCCGAACTGCGCCCGCTGGTACCGCTCGACGGCGGCCGCTTCGCCACCTCGGATTTGAATGACCTGTACCGCCGCGTTATCAACCGCAATAACCGCCTGAAGCGTTTGATTGAACTGCGGGCGCCGGAAATCATCATCCGTAACGAAAAGCGCATGCTGCAGGAGTCCGTCGACGCTCTATTCGACAACGGTCGCCGTGGCCGCGCCATAACAGGCGCGAACAAGCGTCCTCTCAAATCCTTGTCCGACATGCTCAAGGGCAAGCAAGGCCGCTTCCGCCAAAACCTGCTCGGCAAGCGCGTCGACTATTCCGGCCGTTCGGTGATCGTCGTCGGCCCGGAACTCAAGCTGCACCAGTGCGGTATTCCGAAGAAGATGGCGCTCGAGCTGTTCAAGCCGTTCGTCTACTCCAAGCTCGAACTCTACGGCATGGCGACAACCATCAAGGCCGCCAAGCGCATGGTCGAAAAAGAGCGTCCGGAAGTGTGGGACATCCTCGAAGAGGTGATCCGCGAGCATCCGGTCCTATTGAACCGCGCACCGACGCTGCACCGTCTCGGCATTCAGGCATTCGAGCCGGTGCTGATCGAGGGTAAGGCCATTCAGTTGCACCCGCTGGTGTGTACGGCATTCAACGCCGACTTCGATGGCGACCAAATGGCTGTTCACGTGCCGCTGTCGCTTGAAGCGCAGCTGGAAGCCCGCGTGCTGATGATGTCCACCAACAACATCCTCAGCCCGGCTAACGGCAAGCCGATCATCGTGCCGACGCAGGATATGATTCTGGGTCTGTACTACCTATCCATGGAGCGCGACGGTGAACTCGGCGAAGGCATGATGTTCACCGATCTGGCGGAGATCGAGCATGCGTTGCAGCAGCGTTCGGTTTCGGTTCACGCAAAGATCAAAGCCCGCTTCGACACCGTCGACGAAAACGGAGAGCCGGTAACGCTCACCGTCGACTCGACGCCGGGCCGCATGATCCTGTCTGAAGAACTGCCGCGCAATCCGAAGGTGCCGTTCTCGCTCGTCAATCGCCTGTTGAGGAAGAAAGACATCACAGACGTTATCGATGTCGTTTACCGTCACTGCGGCCAGAAAGAGACGGTGATCTTCTGCGACCACATCATGTCACTTGGCTTCAGGTATGCGGCCAAAGCCGGCATTTCCTTCGGCAAGGACGACCTGGTTATCCCGGCCTCCAAGGTCAAAATGGTCGAAGAGACGGAAAAGCAGGTCAAGGAATTCGAGCAGCAGTATCAGGACGGCCTGATCACCCAAGGCGAAAAGTACAACAAGGTTGTCGACGCCTGGTCGCACTGCACAGAACGTGTCGCCGAAGCCATGATGGGCGAGATTTCCACCGTCAAGGACGGTGAGATCATCAATGCCGTGTACATGATGGCGCACTCCGGGGCGCGTGGTTCCGCGGCGCAGATGAAACAGCTCGCCGGGATGCGCGGTCTGATGGCCAAGCCGTCGGGCGAGATCATCGAAACGCCGATCATCTCGAACTTTAAGGAAGGCCTGACCGTGCTTGAGTACTTCAACTCGACACACGGTGCCCGTAAGGGTCTGGCCGACACTGCGCTGAAGACTGCGAACTCCGGTTATCTGACGCGTCGTCTCGTCGACGTCGCCCAGGATGCGATTATCGTCGAGGACGATTGCGGCACGAAGATCGGTATCGACGCCCTGCCGTTGATCGAAGGCGGTGACGTCGTCGTCTCCCTTGGCGAACGTGTGCTCGGCCGCACCATTCTGGAAGACATCATCGATCCGCAATCGGGCGATGTCCTGTTCAAGAAGGGACATCTTCTCGATGAGGCCGATGTCGAAGTCATCGAAAACGCGCAGGTCGAGAAGATCAAAATCCGGTCTCCGCTGACCTGCGAAACCGTGTCCGGCATCTGTTCTACCTGCTACGGCCGTGACTTGGCCCGTGGGACGACGGTCAACACCGGCGAAGCGGTCGGCGTCATCGCCGCCCAGTCTATCGGTGAACCGGGCACGCAGCTGACCATGCGAACTTTCCACATCGGTGGAGCCGCCCAGCGTGGCGCGGAGCAGTCCGGTGTCGAAGCCGCGTTCGATTCGAAGGTCAAGCTTGTCAACAAGAACGTCGTTAAGAACTCGGACAAGATCGACATTGTGATGTCGCGCAACTGCGAGGTCGTTCTGATCGACGCCAACAATCGCGAGCGTGCCCGCCACCGCATCCCTTACGGTGCCAAGCTGTTCGTCAAAGACAAGCAGGACGTCGCCAAAGGCGACAAGCTGGCCGAATGGGATCCGTACACCGTGCCCATCATCACGGAACGCGCCGGTATCATTCACTACATGGATCTGGTCGAAGGTCTGTCCGTGCGTGAAGTGCTTGATGAAGCCACTGGAATCGCGTCCAAGGTGGTGGTCGACTGGAAACAACAGGCCCGTGGTTCTGATCTCAAGCCGCGCATCACGTTGCGCGAGAAACCGATCGACAAGGGCGGTGAGGTCATCACCCTCGATAACGGCATGGAAGCCCGCTACTTCATGTCGGTGGACGCCATTCTGTCCGTCGACGACGGCCAAAAGGTCCACGCTGGTGACGTGCTGGCCCGTATCCCGCGCGAAGGTTCGAAAACGCGTGACATCACCGGCGGTCTGCCGCGTGTCGCAGAGCTGTTCGAGGCGCGTAAACCGAAGGACCACGCCATTATTTCCGAAGGCGAGGGCCGCGTCGAATTCGGCAAGGACTACAAGTCCAAGCGCCGCATCGTCGTCAAGCCGGACAAGGGCGACCCCGTTGAGTACATGGTGCCCAAGGGTAAACACCTTGCGGTTCAGGAGGGCGACTACGTTCAGAAGGGCGACGCCCTGATGGATGGCAATCCGGTCCCGCACGACATTCTGCGCGTTATGGGCGTCGAGGCCTTGGCCGACTACTTGATCAAGGAAATCCAGGACGTCTACCGGCTCCAGGGCGTGAAGATCAACGACAAGCACATTGAAGTGATCGTCCGCCAAATGCTGCAGAAGGTCGAAATCGTCGAAACCGGGGATACCACTTTCCTGGTCGGCGAGCTGGTCGACCGTCTGGAATTCGACGACGAAAACGCCCGCACCAAGGACGACGGCGGCAAGGAAGCCAAGGGCCTGCCGGTGCTCCAAGGCATCACCAAGGCCAGTCTGCAGACACAGTCCTTTGTCTCGGCGGCGTCCTTCCAGGAAACAACCCGGGTGCTCACCGAGGCGGCCGTCACCGGCAAGGTCGACCGTCTCATTGGTCTCAAAGAAAACGTCATCGTTGGCCGACTCATCCCGGCAGGCACGGGCTCCTTGATGAACCATCTCAAGAGCGTTGCGGCCTCACGCGACCTCGAATTGCAGGCCGCCAAGGAAGCCGAAGCAGCGGCGTTGGCTGCCGCAGAGCCAGAAGAGGCCGAAACGACCGCAGAGTGATCAAAAAAACCCGTTTATCGCCTCTCCCGGGTGGTAAACGGGGCGCTTTGCAAAACCCCGAAAGATTCCCATTTTTCAGCGGATTCTGGGGTTGACGGGGGTATGGCCGACTCATATATTCCGCCCCGCTTTATCAGGCGCTCGGTGGTAGCCCCAAATGCGGGCTAAACGCGGGTAGCACCCTAATTAAGCGTAGTACATAGGTCCTTTGGGCCACTTGAAAACGGTCGGAACCCATCAGGGCACAGCGTGCCCTGATTTGTGTTTCGGCATATTTGCTGCCTGAGAGGGTCATATTTCGACACCTCAGGGCGGCAGTGTTGAACTTGAAAAAGGGATCGGGCGTATGCCAACGGTCAACCAGATGGTGCGCAAAGGGCGCACGCGTCCAGTGAAGCGCAACAAAGTGCCGGCCATGCAGGCCTGCCCGCAAAAGCGCGGTGTATGCACGCGTGTGTATACGACCACGCCGAAGAAGCCGAACTCGGCTCTGCGCAAAGTTGCCCGTGTGCGCCTCACCAACGGTTTCGAAGTCACCAGCTACATACCTGGTGAAGGTCACAATCTGCAGGAACACTCCGTGGTGATGATCCGCGGCGGCCGCGTGAAGGACCTTCCCGGTGTTCGCTATCACATCGTTCGCGGCACCCTCGATACGCAGGGCGTCAACGACCGCCGTCAGCGCCGTTCCAAATACGGCGCGAAGCGGCCCAAGTAATGGCAGTGAAGAAGGGGATCGTTTGACATGTCGCGTCGTCACGCTGCTGAGAAAAGAGAAGTTCTGCCGGACGCCAAGTATGGTGATCTGGTGCTCGCTAAGTTCATCAATTCGGTGATGCTCCAGGGCAAGAAGTCCACTGCCGAGCGCATCGTCTATGGCGCCCTGGATAAGATTTCCGAAAAGTCCGGTGGTCAGGATCCGGTTAAGCTGTTTCACGAAGCCGTGGACAACATTAAGCCTGCCGTCGAAGTGCGGTCCCGCCGCGTCGGTGGCGCGACCTACCAGGTGCCGGTTGAAGTGCGTCCGGAGCGCCGTCAGGCGCTGGCGTTCCGCTGGCTGGTGTCATTCGCCCGTTCGCGCAGTGAGTCCACGATGGTGGACCGTTTGTCCGGAGAACTGCTTGACGCCTCTCAAAATCGCGGCGGCGCGGTGAAAAAGCGTGAAGACACCCATCGTATGGCGGAAGCCAACAAAGCGTTCTCGCACTACCGCTGGTAACGCACGAACTGATCTGAAGAGTACAGAAGCAATGTCTACGACTGACGATACCCCTCTCGAGCGCTACCGCAACATCGGCATCATGGCCCATATCGATGCCGGTAAGACCACGACGACTGAGCGCGTGCTCTATTACACCGGCCGTTCGCATAAGATCGGTGAAGTCCATGACGGCAATGCCACCATGGACTGGATGGAGCAGGAGCAAGAGCGCGGTATTACGATTACGTCCGCTGCGACAACCTGTTTCTGGAACGACCACCGCGTCAATATCATCGACACTCCTGGGCACGTCGACTTCACGATTGAGGTTGAGCGTGCCTTGCGCGTTCTGGACGGTGCGGTTGCGGTGTTTGACTCGGTTGCCGGTGTTGAGCCGCAGTCCGAGACCGTGTGGCGCCAGGCCGATAAATACCGTGTGCCGCGCATCTGCTTTGTCAATAAGATGGACCGCATGGGCGCCGACTTTGACCGCTGCGTCCAGATGATGATCGATCGCTTGGCCGCCAAGCCCCTCATCATTAATTTCCCGATCGGCTCGGAAGCCGAGTTTGAGGGTGTTGTTGATCTGGTCCGCATGAAGGCGATCGTCTGGCGCGGCGAAGATCTCGGCGCGAAATACGACTATGTTGATATTCCTGCCGAACTCCAGGACCGTGCCAATGAATTGCGTGAGCAGTTGATCGAAACCGCCGTGGAGTCAGACGACGACGCCATGGAAGCGTACCTCGAAGGCAACGAGCCGGATGAAGACACTCTAAAGAAGTGCATTCGCAAGGGCACAATTGCACGCATGTTCGTACCCGTACTGTGCGGATCGGCATTCAAGAACAAGGGCGTTCAACCGCTGCTCGATGCCGTTGTTGATTATCTGCCATCGCCGCTCGAAACCCCGCCAATCGAAGGCATCATTCCGGACACCGGCGAAGAGGTTGTGCGCAAGTCCGACCAGAAAGAGCCGTTCGCCGCGCTGGCCTTCAAGATCATGAACGATCCGTTCGTCGGTTCTCTGACTTTCGTTCGCATTTACTCGGGCCGGATAGCCTCTGGCGCGTTCGTGCTCAATACTGCGAAGGACAAAAAAGAGCGTATCGGCCGCATGCTGCTGATGCACTCCAATAACCGCGAAGAGATCAAAGAGTGCTCGGCCGGCGACATCGTCGCTCTGGTCGGCATGAAGGAAACCACGACCGGCGATACACTGTGCGATCCCGCCAAGCCGGTCGCTCTCGAAAAGATGGAATTCCCCGAGCCGGTCATCGAAGTCGCTGTCGAGCCCAAGTCGAAGGCTGATGTTGAGAAGATGGGCATGGCTTTGGCCCGTTTGGCCGCCGAAGACCCGTCGTTCCGTGTCACAACCGACGAAGAGAGCGGCCAGACCGTGATCAAGGGCATGGGCGAACTTCACCTTGAAATCCTCGTCGACCGCATGAAGCGCGAATTCAAGGTCGAGGCCAACGTCGGTGCGCCGCAGGTGGCTTACCGCGAAACGATTTCCAAGGAATACGACTGCGACTACACCCACAAGAAGCAAACGGGCGGTAGCGGTCAGTTTGCCCGCGTGAAGATCAAGTTCGAACCGCTTGAGCCGGGCTCGGGCATCGAATTCCAAAATACCGTTGTTGGCGGTAACGTGCCGAAGGAATACATCCCGGGCGTCGAAAAGGGTGTTCGCTCTCAGCTGGAAACAGGTGTCATTGCCGGCTTCCCGATGACCGACCTTAAGGCGACGCTCTATGATGGTGCCTACCACGACGTTGACTCCTCGGTCATGGCGTTTGAAATCGCCGGCCGTGCGTCCGTGCGCGAAGGCTTGCCGCAAGCCGGTCCTCGCCTGCTCGAGCCGGTGATGAAAGTCGAAGTGGTCACGCCGGAAGAGTACATGGGCGACATCATCGGCGACCTGAACAGCCGTCGTGGCAACGTCAACAGCATGGACCAGCGCGGCAACGCGCGCGTGATCAACGCCATGGTGCCGCTGGCCAACATGTTTGGCTACGTCAACACCTTGCGCTCAATGAGTCAGGGCCGGGCGCAGTTCACCATGCACTTCGACCACTATGAACAGGTACCGAGCAACGTTTCGGATGAGATTAAGGCCAAGGCCGCCGGTTAAGCGGATTTGGTTCGTTAACGAACAAGAGACAAAGAGGCAGAAAGGGTTAAGCCATGTCTAAGGAGAAGTTTCAGCGTAACAAGCCGCATTGCAACA
>JAYQVH010000041.1:0-15495 GCA_038148375.1 Rhodospirillaceae bacterium
CTCATGGACCGGCCCGCGCCTCGACTTCCCGGAATACATGGCGGACCGAAAACCGACGTAGGGCGCTGCGGCGCGGAAGGTGCGGTCGCGGGCCATAATTTAACCCGCGCAGGCGTTGTCAGGCGGCTCGTACACGGCTTATCCAACAGCGGTACCACAGGCTGCGAAAAACTTCTTGTGGCTTTGCGAGTCCGGCTTGTTCAAACAGTTCACATGTTCTGAGCGGCGTTGCGGTCGGTAAACTTGTAACGCTGTCCAACTCTAGTGTCGTCAGCGTGTCGTCAATCGACAAGGCCTTCGCATAAGCCCGATACGTGTTCTTCAAGAGTGAGATATTGTCACTTTCGTCAAAGGCGATATCGGCATGTATCACGACGCCGTTTGGCGCAAGTCGTCTCCTGATCTCACGTAAAAATTCAAGTTTCGAACCGTCGTCCTGAAGGTGGTGCATGACGAGGAGAGACGTAACAGCGTTGAAGGGTCCTTGGTCCGGTAGTTCGATCAGCGTACCTTGAAAGAATTCGACACGAGCTGTGATTCCGTGCCGTGCAGCAAGGTGCTGGGAAATATCGAGGTTTGGCTGTGAAGGATCGATCGCGACAAGCTTGGGGAGAAAACCTGAAGCCGCGAACTCTTCAATTTCTCGACCGCCTCCTGCGCCGACAATTAAGACTCGTGCATCGGAACCTGCGACGTTTTGAATTTCAGTGCGCATGAGTGAGTAGATGTTCCCAAGGCACGGGATTGACCGTTGGAGTTCGCGATACTGCTCGAGCCGGTGATTTATATCTGAGGTTGCCTTAGTCATTGGGCGCGAGATCCACTACCTCGAAGTCCGTCACATCGCGCCAGCGGTCCATCCAGACGTCGAGGAGTTTGGGGTCGCCGGTTTCCATCAACTGATAACAATGGGTGCGGTCGGCTGAGACCCAGCTGTTGAGGTAGGTGAGGCCGTCCGGCAGCAGGCGGCCTTCCTTCTCGAAGCGCGCATACACCGGACCTGGGTCGCCGTTCTTAAAGCGCTCGATGACCATGTAGAGCATCAGGACGCCGTGTATTCCTGCGGGCTTTGCGGCAGGTCGCCGGCGATGTCGTGCCACTCCGGTTTTTCACTGACCCAGGCGTGGGCGATGGGCGTCGCCTTGGCCGGTTCATCCAGCGTGCCGAGGCGAATGCGGATCATGTCCGGCGCTTGATCCGTGTGGGCGTAAACCGGCGAGCCGCGGGTTGTGCAGAATGCGCGCACGGTGCCCGGCGAGGACTTGTACTCTGTAACGTTGTCCTGGCCTGCGGTCATGCGGTAGCGGTCTCTCGGCACCGGCACGTTGGACGAAAACATCGATCCGTTGGCGCGGCGGCATTCCCGGCAATAACAAAAGCGCGTTTCGCCCAGGTGATCGTCCGGAACGTCGATCTCGAAGGTGACGGCACCGCAGAGGCATTGTCCGTGAATCACGTTAGGCGTCCCAAATCGCGGCGATGCGCTTGCGCTGTTTTTGATCGGCCAGCGGGCCCTGGCCGGCGATGCAGTTCTGCACCATGTAGCGCGGCGTGGTGGTGCCGGGGATGGCGACCGTCACCGCCGGATGCGAGATGACGAACTTCAGCAGCAGTTGAGCGAAGGTGTCGCACATCAGTTCCTCGCGCGCCCACTCCGGCACGTCTTGGCCCTGGACCTGTTCGAGCAGGCTGCCGCGCCCCAGCGGCACGTTAGCCATGACGGCGACACCCTGGTCCGCCGCCGTGGGCAGCAGGCGGTCTTCGGCCATGCGCTCGTCGACCGAATACTTCAGCTGCACGATGTCGAGATCGCGGTTGATCATTTCATCAACCAGTTCGCCTTGCGTCTCCGCATTGGAGTGGGAGATGCCGGCGTAGCGGAAGCGTCCGGCCTGTTTCCAGTCCTGGATGACCGGCATGTTCTGTTCCGTTGCCTGATTGCTGTGGACCATCATCAGGTCGATGACATCGGTGCGCAGGTTCTTGAACGAATTTTCCATCTTGGCGATGGCGGACTCGCGGTTGTTGTCATAGACCTTGGTGGCCATGAACACTTGATCCTTGGTGCCGGTGCTTTCGAAAATCTCGCCGAGCACGGCTTCCGATGCGCCGTAGGCCTCCGCCGTATCGACCACCGACGCACCGCCGCCGACCAGGGCACGGATGACCTCCGCCCCGCGGGCTTTATCCTCCGCGCTTTCCAAACGCCCGAAGCGGTTGGTGCCCAGCCCGATGACCGGGGTCATCTCGCCGGTTTTGGGGATCGGCTTCATGTTCATGGGGCCGGATTGAGCACGGCTCGCCCCGGCAGGCAGAGTGCTGGCGGCGGCGAGAGCGGCGGCCCCGGTCAGGAACTGCTTTCGGGAGAGAGAGGTCATGGGTCACCTGTTCAGGTTGAAGGTGGAACGATGATTTGCCGGGGTGGCCTAACCTGTCAACCGGGCTGCAAAACCTAAACAATCTGCGGGTCTGCGGGTCTGCGGCGCGGGGCCGCGCCGCGACCGCGGTCCCGGGGGCGGTTGCCGGATGTGCGCTGGTAGGCGCATCATGGACTCCTGTAACTCTGGGAGAGAGAGGAGGGAGCCATGTTCGGAGAATTGTTCCAACGGCGTAGGGCGATGTCTGTGGCGGCAACGGCGGGGGCCGCAGTGGCTGGGGTGGTCGGCGGGCGCAACGCCGCTGCGGCGAAAAACACGGACGGCTTTAAGGGCGACATTGACCCGCGCGGCACCACCGGGCGTTTGGAGCGTCTGCCGCGCCTTGATCTCGAAAGCGAGCAGGATTTCCTCATCGGCTTGCGTGCCAAGGTCAACGGCGATTTCGAACGCGCGGCATTCAAGCGCGCGCGGGAGATCCTGGAAGAGAACGGCCTGGATATCTACGGCGATCACCCAATGGATGAGGTCGTCAAGCTGTTCGAGAACGATCCGGTGATCGGCACCAAGACCCGCATGTGGACCTCAAGCCAGCTGCTGACCTGGCACACCCTGCGCGATTACTTCCATGCCAACGCGGATAAGTATCTCGCCGAAATGGAAGCGGCGGACAACGCCGGACCGGGCACGCTGGAACTCAACCCGGACATGGATGTGCCCAAGTACACCAGCCATGAAATTCACATGCAGCCGGGCGGCTATGTCGGCGATCCGTTCGCCGGGCATATTTATCATTACGGCACCAACATGTTTTTCGCCGGGCGCAACAACCAGGACGAACTGCACATCGATCACGCCAAGTCGATCACCCTGCCCAAGGACGGCAAGGTGAAGCGGGTTCTGGAATACGGTTGCGGCTCCGGTCAGCTGACCGTCGCGACCAAGGAGCGCTTCCCAGATGCGGAAGTGTGGGGCATCGACATCGGCGGACCGATGGTGCGCTACGCCCACATGCGTGCGGTCGACCTGGGGGTGGATGTCAACTTCGCCCAGCGGCTGGCCGAGGATACGAAGTTCCCGGACAACCACTTCGACATCGTCTACTCGCATCTGTTCTATCACGAGATGACCAAGGACGCCTCCGAGGCGGCGATTGCCGAAGCGCACCGCATTCTGCGGCCCGGCGGCGTACTTTTCCCGATCGATTTGTGGTCGCGCGACGAGCGGCCCGGGCGGCAGGCGTACCAGAAGTACAATTATTGGTTCAATCACCGCTGGAACGATGAAGTGTGGTTCATGGAGTACGCCGAGCTCGACCTGGAAGGCACGATGCAGAAAGTCGGCTTTGAGGTGCCGCCGCGCGGTAAGCGCTCGAGTTTCTTCGAGGATCTGACGGGCTACAAGAAAGTGTAGGCGCCGGGCAGCTAGTCTTCCGTCAGCGTCAGCAGGATATCGGCGTACCAGGTGACATTGAGGCCGAGGGCCTCGTCGATTTCCAGGTCGCGAGTGCCCATGTCCATGCGCGCGGAGTGCACGCCGAGCAGCGTCCATGGCAGATCGTTATCCTTGTTGTCCGCCGAGCGCATCACCACGGGGGCCCCGCTCATGCCGCGGTGGGTGCGGGCATCGGTGAGAAAATAGCCTTGGCCCTGAAACCTGAGCCCAAAGGACGAAGACAAGGTCGCCTGCCGCGCGACGGGCATATGGTGCAGGGTGTCATGAAAACCGAGCGGAAAACCAACGGCCAACAGGCTGCGGCCGATCTCAATACGGTCGTCCGGACCCGCCAGGGCATCCGGAGAAAAGGCGCGGTACACTGTGGAGTCCGGCAAGACTTCCCGTTCGAGGGCCAGGACCGCGATGTCGATCTCCCCGCCACCGTCTGTGCCCTCGCGCCAGAGGCTTTTGCCGTCGCGATATAGCGGAATGGAAAAGCCGGTTGAGTCTGCCAGGTTTTCGGCGTCGATGTGCAGTTCAATTTCCAGCCGGTCGGGAAAATGCTCGTTCGCTTCGTCGATCACGACGTGCCGGCTGGTGACAAGGTAGAGGCGGCGCTCTCTTTCAAAGAAGAATCCGCTGGCGTTGGTCAGGTGCTGGGTGCCGTTGAACGTCGAAACGCGGGCGGCGGTAAGGAGCAGGGGGTCAATCATGAATGGAGGTGTCTTACTGCGCGAAAGGAAATAAAAGCAAAAATAAAAATGACGAAAAATACTTTAACTGCACGTGTTTATCCTAATTATTGTAAAATAAAATATGAAAAAAACCGCTGAAATCCTTGACTTTTTACATAATCATATCTATATAATTATTTCATATTACACTTCAATACCGTTCATATCTCTAAGGATATTCCATGTCTTATGCAAAGTACGTCGCGCGCCCCGCTGTTCCCAGCGGTAAAACGGCGCGCGGAAACGCCCGCACGCGTCCATCTTCGGAACACGACGAGATGTCGGCGCTTTCGACGCCGTCGATTTCAGAATCCGAAGACGCTCCGGAGAGTGTGCGCACCCGTGAGCGGCGCGATTCAGGAGACCGGCGCCGAATCGACGACGAGCCTCAGCTGCCGGCCGCACTGGATGCGTCCAAGCGTCCCAAACCTGAAGCCGTCGAGCATCCGCCGCAACCGACCCAGCGCGTACGCTCTTAATTCGCGATTGTATTCGCATCCGGTGCACATGCACCGTTGAAAGTGACATTTATGAACTTCCGTGAATTGGCCACCGCAGCCGCCGCGCTGACGGTTTGGCTTATCTTATCGATCTCCGGCGCGGTTGCGCAGGACCTAGATGGCGGTGTCCCGCCAATCCAGGTGCAGGAAGCGTCGACGCCTAATAATTCGACCTCGAAGAATTACGGTCGGGGATGGGACTGCGATATCGGCTACCGTGAAAGCGACGGCTCGTGCAATGCAGTAGATGTGCCCGACAATGCATATGCGACGGGAAAGTCCTACGGCAGCGGGTGGGAGTGTCTGCGGGGGTATCGCGATGAAAGCGGTGCCTGCAAACCGATTACTTTGCCGGACCATGCCTACTTGACCGGCAAGTCCTACGGCCAGGGCTGGGCTTGTGATCGGGGCTACCGGGAAACCAACACTGGGTGTGCCGCTCTTGTTATTCCGGAAAATGCCTACGTCACGAATTTCGACTATGGACGCGGCTGGGAATGCCGCCGCGGATTCCGCCGAGACAATGAGTCCTGTGTGGCCATCGTCGTACCGGAGAACGGCTATCTCACCAATCTGTCGTTCGGTGCGGGATGGGCGTGCGATCATGGGTATCGCGCCAAGGAAGATGCTTGCGTGGAGATCACCATTCCGGAGCACGCTTTCATGACGGGGTCAGACTATGGCGCCGGCTGGGACTGCGAGCGCGGGTATTTCGAAAGTCAGGGCAAATGTCTTCCCGTCGTGCTGCCCGACAACGCACATCTCGACCGCGGCGGATCCGGGTGGGAATGCAGCCCACCTTTCACCAAACAACAGAAGGCTTGTGTTTTACAATGACTGCCACCGCTTTAAAAAAAGAAGAAGACCACGCCAGCGCGACGCCGGCGGTTTCCGCGTCAACAAAGATGCGCAAGTGCCTTAGGTGCACGACCGAGTTTGAAAGCGCCTGGCCCGGCGAACGCGTGTGCGGCAATTGCAAGAAAACGGCAGCATGGCGCAGCGGTGTCAGCGCGACGCCGGCCACCAACAGACGCTAAACGGCCAGCAGAGCCGGGACCACGGCAGCGATCATCGCTATGGCGGCAGTGATACTGAACACGCGGTAATGGGCCGGTGAGCGTAACAGCTTGCCGATCAGTGTGCCGCCACAGGCCCAGGCAAAACTGCTCGGCAGACCGAGGGCGAGAAACGTGCCGGCGAAACCGAGCATCGTGCTCAGCGTATCCCCGAACAGAAAGCCGTAGGTGCCGACAGTCGCGACGGCAACGGCCCAGGCTTTCGGATTAACCCACTGAAACAGCATGGCCTCAATCATACGGATCGGTTTCGCGCCGGATTCGAGTTCGGCCTCCAGCGGCGCGTCGAGGTTCGGCGGCGGCGAGGAGGCGATGCGCCACGCGAGATACATCAGATAAACGAAGCACACGATGCGCAGCAGCGTCGCGGCGCCTTCGATGCGGCTCAGAATTATCGCTGAGCCGAAGGCGATGATCGCGATCATCAGCGCGAAGCCAAACTGTATTCCCAGCACCAAAGGCACCGTGCGCTTTACTCCATACCGCGCTCCGGAATGCAGCGTCATGATGTTGTTCGGCCCCGGTGTCGTGATCGACACCAGCACGAACAGCGCGAAGCCGAGGTAAGGGGTTAGGGTTTCCATCGAAGTACCTGACTGAACATTAACAGAGCTATATTCCTGTCCGTCAGGAAGGACACCCCATTTGCGACAAGGAAGCAAAGATATGGATTGGCATGATGTCATTCAGTTCTGGTTTGAAGAGTTGTCCGAGAAGGATTGGTGGGGCGACAGTGCGCGCTTGGATGGGCCTATCGCTGAGCGATTCGGTGCCTTGCACGCGGCGGTTTCAGCTGCCGAAATGTGGTCGTGGCGCAAGGAGCCCGAAGGACGTTTGGCGGAGATTCTGGTGCTTGATCAGTTCTCGCGGCATATCCATCGCGATACGCCTAGTGCATTCGCACAGGATGCCATGGCGCTTGCCTTAGCCCAAGAAGCTGTGGACCGTGGGGTCGATCAAAAACTCGCCAAAGAACGGCGGCATTTCTTATACATGCCGTTTATGCACAGCGAATCTCTAAAGGTGCACGACCGGGCGATGGAACTGTTCAAAGCGTTGGGGATTGCAGTGGATTTTGAAATCCGTCACCGCGATATCATCATCCGGTTCGGACGGTATCCTCATCGCAATGAGAGTCTTGGACGGACATCCACACCTGAGGAACTAGAGTTTCTGAAACAGCCCGGATCGTCGTTCTGATGGCTTGTGGCGGTTTACCTGTACGCCTCCGGTGATAGGTTTTTGTCGAATGCGGGCGGATACGGTTAACGACGTGCGCACCACGCAGCAGCGTCGCGGCGCCTTCGATGCGGCTCAGAATTATCGCTGGCCCGAAGGCAATGATCGCGATCATCAGCGTGACGTCGAGGCCTGTGGTGACGGAGGTCATAGTGCCGACGCGAGGTGGGAGCCGTTTGCAAACACAATGCCAGACAGTTTCTCAGTGACCCTGAGCATGTATTATCAGCGGAAAATTAGACACGAGTATGTGAGGCTTTTGTGTCCTATTTGCCTGGCCGTACGTTTTTCACACATGTCAAATCCCCGATGGTGGAGATTCTCAAACGGATTCCTCCTGGCCTGATCATCGATGTTGGCGCGTCGGACGGTCACAAATCCGATGAATATCTTGAGGTATCCCTCAACTCATCGGTTATCGCCATAGAGCCGTTCAGCGGAAACCTTAGCCATTTGCATGGGCGATTTGATGGGGACCCGCGCGTCCAAATAGTTGCCAAAGCGGTTTCAAACCATCCGGGCCAGACCGCTGAAACGCTTTCTGTTCACGGCACATCGGGCGATAGGCGCCTACACCTTCGTGCTGGTGTTCGTCGTGGCCTTTTCGGGCACGATGATCTTCGGCGTGCTGTCGTTGATCCCGGGCTTGAATGACGCGCCGAGCGGGTTTGTCATGGCCTCGGCGACGATGCTGAAGCCAGGCGAGATCACCGGCGATCCGGTGCCCGTGGACCAAATTATCGAAACGGCACGCACGTACTTTCCCGACGATACGTTGCGCGACTTGAGTTACATCCGCTTGATGCGCGCGGTGTGTGTGGCCTCGTTCATTGATGAGGACGGACCGAACCCACGGGCTCTCAACCGGGTGTTTTTCGAACGGCATACCGGCAATGTGATTAACGTCGTCGATTGGGAAGACTTGGAAGGCGTGCGCCTGATCGAGGACTGGGCGATCCCGGTGCACTCCGGTGAAATCATCGGCGCGCCAGGCCGGTTCCTGGTGCTGATCTCTGGCTTGCTGATGCCGTTTCTGTTCGTCACCGGCCTCTGGCTGTGGTTCAAGAAACAGCGCGTGCGGTCACAATAAAAAAAACGCCCCGGCCGAAGCCAGGGCGTTTTCTTTAACGGTTAGCTGTGCGCCGGCTTAGAAGTTGTACGACGCACGGAAACCGAACTCACGGGGAACCTGCGGCGACACTTGGACGCCTTGGTACGAAGTGAGGAAGGTGAAGTCGATGGGGATACCATCGAAGTCAGAGAAACGCTGACAGGCGGTGTAGCTGTCATCGTCGAACAGGTTTTCGACGTAGAACTCAAGGCGCATGTCGTCTTTTTCGATCCCGGCACGGGCATGGGCCAGCATATACGAGTCACAGTAGGCGAGGTTGTCGACTTCGGGGTAGGTCTTGCCGAAGTAGATCACGTCGCCACGGACGAAGCCGTCCCAGGTGCTGTTGATCGAGGTTGTGTAGGTCGATGAAATCGAGCCGCTCCATTCCGGATAACGGTTGATCTCGTTGCCGGACACGTCAGCCGGAACACCGTAAGGCACAACGAAGTTGGCTTCGAAGGTCTTGTATTCGCTGGCGGCCCAGGCGAGAGAGGCTTTCGCTGTCCAGCCTTCGGTGATGATGGCGTCGGCTTCGAATTCCGCGCCCCAGATATCGGCGACACCACCGAGACGGAAGACGCGAGAGTTGAAGAACGGCGAGCCATCCGGCAGGGTTGCCAGACCACCTGGTGTGCCTTCACCCAGTTCCGGACGGCAGCCGCCGGAGCCGAGGCGGGCGGCATCACAGGTTTCCTGAATGAGCGCGGTGGCGCGGCCGACCGGGTTCTTCCAACGGCCATAGTAGGCCGCGAACGAGTAAGACACCCGCTGGTCAAACAGACCTTGTTTTACACCCAGCTCATACATGTCGAGTGTTTGCTCGGTCAGGAACGGTTCGGCATTCGGATACTGAGCCGTATACTGCGCCAGTTCCTGTGCGTCGGCGTTGATGAGTTCTTGATTGATCACACCCGGCAGCACCCCGGTGGAGTAGCTGATGTAGGTGGTCAGGTCATCCGCCGGTTGGTAGCGCAGAATGGCACGCGGCAGGAATTCCTTGTACGTCACGGTCAGCTGGCTGCCAGGGGCACCCTTGGTAACTTCGTCTTCCTGATACCGGCCTTCAAGTGTGAAGGTGATCTCGTCGGTGATGTCGTATTCGACAGACCCGAAAATCCCGATCGTTTCCACTTCATCGGACTCGCCACCGCCGGTCCGGAAAGAACCAGGGCTGGAGAAGAAGAAGTTGGGCAGGCACGATGTGCCGTGGGCCAAAACACCCAGATTTGGCGGTGTATCCAAGCAGGACAGGGTCACGTCACCACCGGTGGTCGACGATGTGAATTCCTGATCGTAGTAGTTGGCACCGGCCAACCAGCGAAGACGACCGTCCTGTGCGGAACTCACGCGGATTTCCGCTGACATGTCTTCCTGATCGCGTGGGTCGCGGCTGAACGAACCGTCGAACGGCGTGGCGATGAAGTCGCGGATCCAGGAAATGCCCGTTTCGTTATAGGCGACTTGCCCGAACAGGCTCATGTCGTTGTCGAAGGTGTACTCCGACGCGATGGAGAACCGGGTCACGCGCCGTTCCATGCCGACATGGTTAACAGTCGGAACGTCCAGAGGATTGTCCAAGCCTTCGAAGAATTCTTGAACAGCGAACGCGTTGCCGATCGTGGCCGCCGTTGTCGGCGAAATCAGCGTGGTGTTTGAGTCAATGATGTTACGGGTGCCGTTGGAGGCAATGGCATCGCCGATTTCCGGCACCTTGCCGCAGAACCAACGCACCGGGTTGAATGTCTCGCCAGCGGCGGAGGTCAGCGTTTGGCCTGAGCAGGTGTCATTGAATTCACCCTGAATATAACCAGCGGCCGGCGGGCCGTCGGAATCCTCGGCGTAGAACGCACGGGCTTTGATCCAGAAGTTTTCGCTGGGTTCAAAGTACAGCGTACCGTCGATGGAATTTGATTCCTGTTCGCCCAGCTCGCCGCCGTCGGAGGCGCGGTAGATGCCGCCGCGATTGTAAATGCGGCCACCGATGCGCAACCCGGCTTTGCCTTCGACCAGCGGAATATCCAGGCTGACATTGGCATCCAAGGTTTCGTGGGTGCCGGCGTCCACCAAAACCTTACCAGAGAACTCCTCCAGTGACGGGTTGGAGGTGACGTAGTTGACCACGCCGCCGAAGGTGGAACGGCCGAAGTAGGCCGACTGCGGGCCTTTGATCACTTCGACGCGGTCGATGTTGAGGAAGGGAATGGATTGGGAGCCGCCGAGCACGTAAATGCCGTCGACAAAAAGCGCACCCAACTGTTCCGTCGGCAGGGTGGAGTCCACATTCATGCCGCGGAAGCGGATGGAATCGACAAGACGGCCGGCCAATGCCCCGGACTGGGCCGAGAACTGCAGACCTGCGACCTGCAGCGAGAGATCTTCCAGGGTGGTAAAGCCGGCGGCTTCGATATCGTCGGCGGAGAACGCGGAGATCGCGATCGGAATCTCCTGCAGGCTTTCCTCTCGCTTACGCGCGGTGACGACGATTTCTTCCAGGGCCACGGTTTGGGCCAAGGCCGCGTCCGGCAGAGCCATCAGGCCCATACCAAGCATCGCGACAGTACTCTTCAATCCAGTCTTCAATGACATGCTGGAGTTCTCCCGAAATTAGTCATTGCGTTGACGCAGGGCCGCTTCACCGAGAACCCACGCTCCAACACGTATCCGCAATGCGGTTACGCGGGCTTGTGTATTCGTTCCATGAACCCCACGGTGGCGGCACCGTTACATTCCTGATGAATAAACGAAAGCGATAAGGGAGGTAACAGCGGTTTTGCTCTGCGTATGTACCTTTTCTGCAACATAATTGGTGGGGACTTGGTGATGCGTGGAATAAAGCTTCTTTGATTACCAAAGACGCAGCGGTGAGCGTATATTAATTAATTATTATAATGGTTTGTAGGTTTTATCTAAGAATTAATCTTACATAGGAACCGCGAATGCAAAGTGATGCCGCAAATCGGAAACGTGGTTTTGAAGTCCGATAAGGTGCGCCACCGCGTTTCGAAACGTCAATTTTGAGCCATGGAGACCGCGCCGAGATATATGTCAGAGACGCTGAATACGATCGCACTACCGCTCAAAACTCTCCGGCGGGCGCTCTAGAGCCGCCGCGGGGTCGTGCAGGATGTCCGGATGCAAGCGGCGCATCAGTTTGGTCAGTCCATCGGGGAGATCAGCCGGGTCGAAGGTCTTTCGCGCGACGAGCCGCGTAACCTGGCTGCCGGGTCTGGCGCCCATGTTAAGCCAGGTCTGCCAACTGGAAATCAGATGTAAGGCGGCTGTGGCCGGCGCGCTCTCAAGGTCCGGGTCCAACACGTCGGACAACTTGGCATTGAACGTCTCGAGGTCGTTGACCCGGAAGGGCCGTGCATCTGGCTCCTGGGTGCGGGTAACCACGGCAGATGAGTCGATAGCCAGCCACACGTCGTCGCCGGCCAGCGTGGCCGGACCGAGCGAATGGGTGCGTTCGATGTTGATGCCGGGCAGAGCGCTTCGCACGGGCGCGCCATCTCTGCCGAAGGTTTGTGTTTCCGGTCCCATCAGCCGGCCCGGTACGGGCAAGGTTTCGCCCGTATAGACATTGCGCCAGGTGTAGAGCAGGGCACCCGTGTCTACGTCGGTGAGATAGACCGCTTCCAGGGAGGCGACATCGAAACTGTCATCTCGGTGCTCCACAACGCGCTGGACGAAGAACACCCACATGTTCCACAGCGGTGTGATGTTGCCCTCGATCACCCCGTATTTGGTGCCCGTTTTCCACCACAGCACCGGACGCTCATCAACGGCGTAAAGAATTTTCCGGTGCAGAAAATCCAGGTGCGCCGCGTTGTCCGGATCAAGCCGGGCCGGCGGAATGAGCATCATGCGCGCCGGGCTTTTATGCGCTTAGCTTCAGGATCTTCTGTCCGAGCATGCGGCCAAACGTCAGCGCCGGGGTAATCGACATGCCGCCGACATAGGCGCTACCGGTCAGCGCAGCCTTGCCGAGGACCTCGCCTGCCGCATAGAGGTTCGGAATGGGTGAGCCGTCTTCGCGGATGACGCGCAGCGACGTATCGACCGCAAGACCGCCAAACACCAGGATCGAATACCCTTGCAGCCGGATGGCGTAGTAAGGCGGCTTCGAGATCGGTAAAGGCATATGAGTGCGGCCGAACACCGGGTCCTTTCCGGCGGTCTGGGATTCGTTGTAGGCAGCGACCGTGTATTCCAGCCCGCCGGCGTCGATCCCGGTCCAGCGCGCCAGTTCGCCGATGCTGTCGGCCTTAAAGAACATGTGGTGTTTGCCGAACCCGGCCCGGATTCGCTCTTTCGACCAGCCGCGCAGGAACGGCGGCGCCTGATCCAGGATGGCGTCGTCGAAGATCGCCCAGTAACGGTGGCCCGGCTGTTTGAGGAGCGCGTGCTCGCGATTATCGACGCTGGGATCGCCTTCGCGGGTGTAGCGCTCGCCGCGCTGGTTGACGAAAATTTCCCAGGGCGGGCGCTGCTCTTCGGTGGTAATCGCCGCGGCCAGCTGAGGCGAGGGGTAATTGGTGTCGGTCAGGACGCCGCCGTCGTTGCACAAGTAGTGCTCCTGGCCGCGAATGTAGCCGCCCGCTTCCAAGCCGATGCGCACACCGCCGCCGCGGTTGTAGGGGTAGGCCATGCGGATATAGAGCGGGGCGCCATTGAGCTTTTCGAACATTTCCGGGTCACCGCCGGCGCCGCCTGTGGTGATGACAACGTTGCGGCCGCGGTAGTCGATTTTGGTTCCTTCCGGCCCTTCGGCGGTGACACCCGTCACGGCACCGGATCCGTCCTGGATCAGACCGGCGACCTGGGTCTCGGTCAGGATGGTGATTTTCTTGTCGGCCAGGAGCTTCATGACGACGGGTTCAAGCGCCCGATATATCGACGTACCGCCCTCCAGGCCCCATTGATAGCGGGCTATGAGATAGTCCTCGTGACCCTGTCCTTTGACCGGATGTTCAGGCAGGGCGGTCCAGCCGAGCCCGATCAGCCATTCGATGGTGTCAGCGGCATTGTCGACGGCAAGGCGCACCATGGCGGGGTCGGCCGTGCCGCGGGAAATCCGCATGACGTCGTCGAAGTGGTCCTGTGGCGTGTCTTTGATGCCCTTGGCTTTCTGGAGAGATGTACCGGCGGCGCTCATCTGGCCCGAGGACCGGTCCATAGTGCCACCGATGCGGTGCGATCCTTCCAGGACCAGGACCTTGGCACCGCGCTCCGCTGCGAAAATCGCGGTCGGCAGACCTGCGGTACCACCGCCGATCACGATGACATCCCAGTCGTCCGCCGCAAGCGCTTTTCGGGCCGCTAAGGGCAGACTGGCGAGGACCAGGGTGGTCGCCGCACCCTTGAGGAAATCGCGCTTGGATACGGATAGATTTTCGGACTGTTCTGTCATGGTCATCCTCCCTTAATTTGGGAGTAGCTTAGCACCAGGGTGGAAACCGCCAAGGGCCGGGATATTCGGGCCGTTCACGTCGTGTACGAAACCCGTGCAAGACGGGTCGCGGGCTGCCCGGCAAGGCGCTATACTGGGGCATATTTTGGATTTGGGAGGCATGATCATGCTTGATCGTCGTACTTTGTTTGGGGCCGCTGCCGGGGTTGGCACGGCTGTCGCGTCGTTCGTCTCCGGCTGCAAAGCGGGCGCCAAGACGATCCCCGTCGATGCGCCGCCGGATATTGAGAAACGTGGCGCGCGTGGGCGTCTCGAGCGGCTGCCGACGCTCGATGCCGAAAACCGCGATGATTTTCTCACCGGCTTCCGCAATTGGCGCGGCTCGACCGTTCAACTCGCGGCAAAAGCGCGGGCGGAAAAGCTGGCTGCGGCCGCGGGATACGATCCGTCGGTCGAACTGCCGCTGGAAAAAGTTCACGAGTTGCTTGGCAACGATCACGTCATCGGCACCGAAGGGCTGATGCGCGTCTACAGCCAGCGCTTCGCCCACAAGAATTTCTATAACGCTCACGCCGATGATGCGGAGACGTACCTGGCCGAGATGGAAGCCTATGACACGCTCGGTCCTGGCACCGTGACCTACAATCCGGACCTCGATATTCCGGAGTTTGCGCAGCATGAAATTCACATGCAGCCGGGTGGCTATGTCGGCAACCCGTTTGCCGGCGCTCTCTATCACTACGGCACCAATGCGTTCTATTCCGCGCGGGCGACCGATAATTACCAGGATCAGCATCACGCGCGTCTGGCCAACCAGGTGCCGACGCCGGAAGACGGCAAGGTGTTGCGTATTCTTGATATGGGATGCGGTATCGGCCAGCTGACGGTGGCGCTGAAGGAACGTTTCCCCGACGCTGAGGTCTGGGGTGTTGAGGTCGGCGCACCGATGATCCGCTACGGGCACATGCGCGCCGTTGACGAAGGCGTGGAAGTGCATTTTGTCCAAGGCCTCGCCGAGGACACGGATTTCCCGGACAACCATTTCGACATTGTCGCCTCTTACATCATGCATCACGAAATTCCGGCGCACATTTCACGTGCTGTGTTCAAGGAAGCGCACCGCGTTCTGCGTCCGGGCGGACTGTATTTCCCGATCGACTTCTACACCGGTGGCCGCCGCGGTGTGCCGGGCATCTTTTCGCAATATCAGGAATGGAAAGACCACCGCTGGAACAACGAAGTCTGGCGCATGGAATACAAAGAGATGGACTTCGAAGGCGACATGGAAAAGGCCGGCTTTGACGTTAACAAGGAAGGCTCGCCTGCCTGGTACAGCAATCGTAATGTGTTCGGCACCAAGCCGGCTTAAAGGACTGACCCATGTCAAAATTTCCGTTCGATATTGAACCGCGCGGCAACAAAGGCCGGCTTGAACGTCTTGCGCTCTTGGATGTGGAGAGCCGCGATGACTTCCTGACCGGGTTTCGCGTGTGGGGCACCGCTGCTCGACGAATGACGGTTGAGCGCTTCAACATGCTGCTTGAGAGGGCGGGATTGGATCCGGAGGAAAAGAATCCGGACATGGACACGGTGTTTAAAGTGGTTGAAGG
>JAYQVH010000042.1:0-13895 GCA_038148375.1 Rhodospirillaceae bacterium
GTCAGCGCCTTCGTCGGCTCTGCCTTCGGTGGCCGCAAAGCCCAGGCCGCCACCACATTCACGGACAAGAACCTATCGCCCGCCGGCGATGTCGATAAGCGCGGCACGCGCGGCCGCTTTGAGCGCCTGCCGGACCTAGACCTCGAGAGCAAGTGGGACTTCGTCACGGGCTTCCGCGTGTTCCAGCAGCGTTTCTCGCCCATCGCCATGAAACGCATCGACGCCATTCTGGAGTCCAAGGGCCTCGACCCCAAAGGCGAGTACACCATGGAGGAAGCGGTCGAGCTCACCAAAGACGACCTGCTCGTCCAAACCAGCGGCCGCACCTGGATCAGCAATCAGCAGATCACATGGAAGATCGTTCAGGACTACTATCACGAACACGCCGATGAATATCTCGCCGAGATGGAAGCGGCAGACAACGATGGCCCAGGCACGCTGGAGTTAAACCCGGACCTCGACATTCCCGATTACATCCGCCGCGAAATTCACATCATGCCGGGCGGCTACATCGGCGATGCGTTTGCGGGCCATATGTACCACCACGGCACCAACAGCTTCACCGCCGGGATTTCCTTCCTCGGCCCCAACGAGCAGGACCAGCTGCAGACCCGCATGGCGGACCGCCTCCCGCTGCCGCGCGACGGCAAGGTCACGCGCATTCTCGACTTGGGATGCGCCTTTGGCCGCCTCACCGTGGCCCTGAAGGAACGCTTCCCCGATGCGGAAGTGTGGGGCATCGACGTCGGCGGCCCGCTGGTGCGGTATGGCCACATGCGCGCCCGCGACCTCGGCATCGCCTTGAACTTTGCCCAGCGCAACGCCGAAGACACCGGCTTCCCGGACGGCTTCTTCGACATCGTGACCTCGCACATCATTCATCACGAAATTCCGTCGGAGCAGAACAAGAAGGTTCTGGCTGAGGCCTACCGCATCACCCGGCCGGGCGGCTATTATTATCCGGTCGACTTCGCCAATCGCGGAGATAAGGGCCCGGCTTACGGTCAGTACCGCCGCTGGTGGGACCACCGCTGGAACGAAGAGCCGTGGTCGCCGGAATTCGTCGCCTTCGATATGGAAAGCGCAATGGAGGAGGCCGGCTTCGTCCTCAACCACGACACCCCGGCGGTTCTCCCCGGCTTCGGCAAACGCCACGGCGAGAAGCTCGCCTAACGTAAAGAGTGAGAAGCTCGCTCAAGAAATTCGATCAGCCCCGCCGGACCAATCCCCGGCGGGGTTTTTCTTTGCCTACTCCACCACACCGATTTCGGCGTGCTTGTCTTTGGAGGCGTCGAACTTCGCCTTTTGCTCCTCAGTCGCCTCGGCCTGGTGTTTGTCTTTCCACTCGTCGTAGGGCATGCCGTAAATGATTTCCCGCGCTTCGTCGTAGTCCATCGGCGCGCCATAATGCTCCGACGCCGCCTTGACCCACTTCGCCAGGCAGTTGCGGCAGAAGCCGGCCAGGCCCATCAGGTCGATGTTCTGCACGTCGGTGCGCTTTTGCAGATGCTGCACCAAACCGCGGAAGGCGGCGGCTTCGATCTGAATGCGGGTTTGGTCGTCCATGATGTCCGGTCCCTTTGCTTCTCAGTAAAACTCAATCGTTTGCAGCGCCACGTCATCAAGCAGCGGCGTCAGGATCTCGGCCAGGATCTTGATCCAGCGCGCGATGCCCTTGGCATCGGCCAGCAGGTCTTGGCGGATTTCGATCTGGGCATGAGCCAGCCCCTGTGTGCTGCCGTGCAGGCGGATCGAATAGCCGAGGTCCACCCCTGAATAGGGCTGGTTGTCGCCGACCTCAAGGTCGCCGCGCGCGCGGAGCGCCTGCAGCAGCGCCTCGGCCAGACGCCGGTCCGCCGCCGACATCACGCCGATGTGCCAGGGCCGGTCCTCGTCCTGATAGTCCGGCGTGAACGAATGTATGGCGACGATCATCGGTGCGTGCCCTACTTGCCTGAGCCGCGCGGTCTCCGCGTCCACGGCGGTATGATAGGGCCAGTAGAACAGCGCGGCCCGCCGCGCCCGCTCGTCCGCCGTGATATGGTGATTGGCGGGGATGTCGGTCCCGTCGCTGACCTTGGGCATGCAGGCGGCGTCGCCGAGCGGCCGGTTGGGATCGGCGATCAGGCGGGAATACTTGGCGATCACCGCCGTTGCGCTCAGCTTTTCGCTGAGCCCTGCCGCCACCTCCGCCGCACCCGGGTCCCAGGCGATATGGCGGCTGAGATCCGCATCGCTGAGACCCAGCCCCCTCATCGCCGCCGGCACCGCGTTGCCGCCGTGGTCGGCAATCAGCAGCAGCGGACGGACGGCATCCGGCTGTGATATCTCCACCGGCACAGGGTCGGCGGCCGCCAGTTCGCGGGGGCAGGAAAAGTCAGATGCCACGGAAAAGTCTCTTTCGCTCCGTACCGGTGTTATAAGCGCGGCCCATCCTGCGGAAATCCGCTCGCGACTCAAGACGTGATTTATGGCCCGCTTCGCCCTTCCCGCCGTTCTGCTCGGCGCATTCATTTTGTCCTCCTCGGCGATCTTCGTGCGCCTGAGCGAGGCCGGGCCGCTGGCGACGGGCGCCTACCGGATGCTCCTGCCGCTGCCCGTGTTCTGGCAGTGGATGATGCTGGAACGGCCCGGGGGTGATGCGACACCCGCCCGCGGCTGGCCGGCCACGCCCCGCGACGTCTGGATCATAGTCCTGTCCGGTGTGTTCTACGCCGCCGACCTTGCCGCCTGGCACATCGCCATCGGCATGACCACCGTGGCCAACGCGACGGTGCTGGCCAACACCGCGCCGGTGTTCGTTGCCCTGGCCGCATTTGTGCTGTTCCGTGAGCATGTCACCCGGCTGTTCCTCGGCGGCCTGGTCCTGGCACTCGCCGGCGCCGCCATCCTGATGCGCGCGAGCTTTGCCGTCTCGGCCGAGACCTTCCTGGGTGACGTGCTGTCCGTGCTCACCGCCACGTTTTACGCCGGTTACATCCTCACCGTTGCGCGGGTGCGCCGGCGCGCCTCCATTGCCGCAGTGCTCGCCATCGGCGGGCTGACAGCGGGCATGATCCTCGCCATTGCCAGTTGGGCCCTCGGCGAGCAACTTGTTCCCGTAAGCGTTTCCGGCTGGCTGTGGCTGTTCGGGCTGGCCTACATCTGCCAAGTCGGCGGCCAGTCTTTGGTCACCGGCGCGCTCGCCTATCTGCCGGCGAGTTTTGGCGCGGTGGCGCTGCTGGTACAGCCGATCGGTACGGCGATCCTCGGCTGGATCGTGCTGTCGGAAGCCGTCACCGTCGACAAGGCGCTCGGTATCGCGGCCATCCTGGCTGGCATTTGGCTCGCCCGTAAAGGCACGCCCAAGGTCCCGTAACCGGTATCCCGCGAAATGAGACATCCTTATGACGTTTGCGTCACGCCCCCTGGCAGGAAATCGCGCGGCGGCGTAGTCTACGCGCCATGACACGCAAACGCCGCGCCAAAATTCTCGCCACCCTCGGTCCCTCGTCCAGCGACGCCGAGACCATCGCTGACCTGTTCGACGCCGGGGCCGATGTCTTCCGCCTCAACTTCAGCCACGGCAGCCACGACGACCACGCCCAGCGGGTCGCCGACATCCGGGCCCTGGAAAAAGAGGTGAAACGGCCGATTGGCATCCTCCTCGACCTGCAGGGTCCGAAGCTGCGCGTCGGCACGTTCGCCAACGATGAAGGCGTCGTGCTGAAGGGTGGTGCGACCTTCCGGCTAGACATGGACGAGGCCCCAGGCAGCGAAGAGCGGGTCTGTCTGCCTCATCAGGAAATATTCGAAGCGCTGAAGCCCGGCGCGACGCTGTTGGTTAACGACGGCCATCTGCGCTTCGAAGTGCTCGACTGCGGCGCTGACTGGGCCGAGACCAAGGTCATCGTCCCCGGCACCCTGACCAACCGCAAAGGCGTCAACGTGCCCGATGTCACGCTGCCGCTGCCTGCGATGACGGACAAGGACAAGGACGATCTGGAGTTCGGCCTCGGTCTCGGCGTCGATTGGGTGGCCCTGTCCTTCGTGCAGAGCGCACTTGACGTGGCCGAACTCAAAGCCCGGGTCAATGACCGTGCGACGGTCATTGCGAAACTTGAAAAGCCGTCCGCTCTCAACGAGTTAGAGGAGATTGTTGAGATCGCAGATGGAGTCATGATCGCCCGTGGCGACCTCGGCGTGGAAGTGCCGTTGGAGCAGGTGCCGGTGCTGCAGAAACGCATTATCCGGGCTTGCCGCAAGGCCGGCAAACCGGCGGTGGTCGCGACCCAGATGCTGGAATCGATGATCAGCTCGCCGATGCCGACGCGGGCCGAGGCTTCTGACGTCGCCACAGCCGTTTACGACGGCGCCGATGCGGTCATGCTGTCGGCCGAAACCGCCGCCGGAAAGTACCCCGTACGCGCCGTCGCCACCATGGACCGCATTATCTCGCAGGTCGAAGGCGACGAGCATTACCTGAGCCTGATGGCTGCGGGCCATGAGATCGCCGGCGATACCGCGCCGGACGCCATCACCGCTGCGGCCCGGCAGATCGCCACGCAGATCAAAGCCCGTGCCATCGTCACTTACACGACCTCGGGGTCGACCACGCTGCGCGCGGCGCGGGAGCGCCCGCCTGCCAGGGTGCTGTGTCTGACCCCGAGCGAGGCCGTGGCTCGGCGTTTTGCCCTGGTCTGGGGCGTCCATGCGGTCGTCAACGACGGCCATACGCCCGACGAGGACATCGGCTCCATGGCTATCGAAACTGCGGTCGCCGAAGGTCTGGCCCAGACCAACGATGCCCTGGTCGTCACCGTCGGGGTGCCCTTCGGCACGGTCGGCTCGACCAACATGATCAGGGTCGTACGCGTCGGCGAACGGGCGTAAACTGGCGTCTCCGGATCTGCGCCGGTTCTGGGCCGGTCCTGCGGAGGAGAGCGACGCCATGACCAACCGAACACCTGCGATAATCCTCAGCCTCGCGGCTTTGGCGCTGGCCGCCTGCGGTGAGTCCGACCAGCCCGCCGAGACCCAGGCTCCGGCCGCGAAGTCCATCGGCGCTTTGAGCGCCTGCGGCACCCTCATTGGCGAGGACTTTTCAGATGCCGCCGAGGCCATCACCACCATCACCGAAGCGCTCGATGTCGACGCCACCGAAGAGTTGCCGGCGCACTGCTATGTGCTGGCGCAGATCGCGCCGGAAACAGGGGTCGAAATCCGGCTCCCGGCGCAGTGGAACGGCCGGCTGCTGTTTACCGGCTGCGGCGGTCTGTGCGGCGTGATCCGCTCTGAACAGGGCGACGACGCCCTGGTGCGCGGCTACGCCGTCGCGACCACGGATATGGGCCATACCACTCTGCCCGAGGGCGACCGTTACGCCTTCACCGCCGATCCCGAGCTGGTCGAGGACTGGGTTCACCGGGCCACTCACCGGGCCACCCTTTTGGCTAAGGCGGTTATCGCCTCTCATTACGGCACGCCCCAGGACTATTCCTACATCCGCGGCTGCTCCACCGGCGGCCGCCAGGGCCTGACCGCCGCCCTAATGTACCCGGACGACTACGACGGCGTCATTGCCGGCGCCCCGGCGATGGAAATGGTCTCCATGCACAACGTGTTTGCCTATCAGGCATCTCAGCGCGCCGACGGCACGCCGATTTTTTCCCCGGCAGCGCTGCGCACCCTCAACGACGCCGTGCTCGGCGCGTGCGAACTCGATGACGGTCTGGACGACGGCGTGATCGGCGATCCGCGCGCCTGCGCCTTCGATCCGGCGTCACTTCAATGCGAGGAGGCCGCGACTGAGGCCTGCCTGACGCCTGAGCAAGTCGCCACCGCGCAGAAGATTTACGCCGGCGCACGCGACCCGGACGGAAATCCATACTACGCTATGGGATATGCCAAAGGCACGGAACTGGACTGGGTCTCGGGATTCCTCGGCGACGGGGACAGCCCGCCCCGCCGGGCCGGCAGCACGCGCTTCATCCTAAATCAGAAGATCGGCCCGCAAGCGACTCTCGCGGATTTCGATTATTCGGTTCAGGGCGTGACCGGCAGCCCGGTTGGCGGCCTGCTCGATTTCGGTCCGGACGGCCGCCAACTCGAAGGCTTCACCGGCCAAGGCGGCAAGATTTTGATCTATCACGGCTGGTCCGACACGGACGCCATTCCCGCGTCGTCGCTGTTCTTTCAGGACGCCCAGGTCACGGCCTTTGGGGCAGATGCCGTGCCGGAGTTCCTGCGCCTGTTTTTCCTGCCGGGGATGCCCCACTGCCGTGGCGGACCGGGGGTCGATACGGCGGATTATCTCTCGGTGATGGAGGCCTGGGTCGAGCGCGGTGAAGCACCAGAGAGTCTGGCGGCTTTCCGCACCTCCGCCTCACCGGCGAGCTACACCCCATTCCCGCTGGAGGGCGAGGTAGAGGCCGGGCGCATGCTGTTTCCCTACCCTGCGGACTCAGAATTCACCGGCAGCGGCGATCCCGCCGATCCGGCGAATTGGCGGCGGAAAAACTAGTCCGAAGAATCTCAAAGTCCGGGCAAACAAAAACCCGGTGAACCGGGAAAAATCCCGTGAACCGGGCAAACAAAAACCGCGGATAACCGCGGTTCTTGGTGCATCCCCCAACCCGGGGCGGCGCATCTTTTTGATGGCCGGAATTAGCCCTGGCGGGCCTTGAAACGCGGGTTACGCTTGTTGATCACGTAGACCCGGCCTTTCCGGCGCACGATGCGACAGTTTTTGTCCCGCTTTTTTGCGGATTTGAGTGAACAGCGCACTTTCACGGTGCTGATCCTTTTTCTGCTTTTTCGTGCGTCCTGGTCCCGGTTCGGGGCCCGTCGTCAGGTATGGGCCCGTCCGGAAGAGAGGGGCTTATACCCAACCCGCCTGCCCGGCGCAAGGGGGCGCAGGGGCGGAAAACGGGAATTTATGAGCGCTCGGCGGCCGATCCTACTTGGCCGGCGGGATATCCGTCGCCTGACTGGGGTCGATCGCCTCCAATTCCAACGGTTTGCCGCTGGTCGTAACGAATTCGGACTCCGTTTCGACGTTCCAGAAATGCTCTAACCCCGCGATTTCACGAATGAAATCGCCTTCGCTGACGGTGAACGCCTGGCCGTTCTCGGTGAAGCCCATGGGCCCGCCGGTGACGTAAATCAGGGAATCCGTCCGTCCCGTCACCGGGTCGGAATTCAGGCCGGCCCGCTGGATTGCCACCCGCACGGAGTTGCCCGGAAACGTGTAGCGCTTGAGGCCGAGGAACCCGAGGTCGCGCAACTCGACGCTGGCGCCGGGCACATGGGTCGGCGTGTCTTCGCCGGTCAGGCTGGGCGCGTTCCAGGTGACGATGGTGGCGTCCGCCGCCGCCCCGGCATTGCGCAGCGCGCCGGACGGGAAGCTGGCGACATCCCCCGCCGCCAGAGTGACGGTTGCGTCGCCAACCCCAACCGTCGCCGTTCCGCGCTGGACATAGAGGATCGTCTCGTCGGTAATGGGATGCAGCACGCCGCCGGTCTCCTCCGCGAAGTGCAGCACCCTCACCCGCGCGGTCGGCCACACCACCTGACGCGCTTCGTAGGTCACCGCGCCGTCCGGCGCCGAGGCGGCATCAGAGCCCATGGCCATCTGGACTGTGCCATCTGCCTCCCAGGCCGCGACTGGAAAAAACGGATTGTCCTTGGCCACGACGACATAGACATCGTCACCCATGGTTTCGGTGGGCACCTCAACGGCGGGGGCCACAGCTGCCGCGCTGTCGGCCGCGGCGTCCATGGATGCGGCGGGTTCGGGCGTGCCGGAGTCACAGGCCGCGAGGAAAAAAACCGAAAGGGCGGCGATGGCGAGTGTGCGGACGTCGTTCATGTGAAAACCTGTGCATTCAGTTTGGGCGGGCCTCCCGTGTCCCGTATCCTCAACCGCCCGGCAACATCAAAACAGCCCGCGACCGAAAGGTGATCCACAATGTCCGCTGCGCCCGCACGCGCGAGGCAATCGCCCTCGCGGTTGCCGGCAAGAACGGCTGCGATTATTGCGCGTCCGCCCATTCCACCATTGCCTCCGGCCTCAAGATCGACGCGGAGACGATCACGCAGCTTCTCAGCGGCCGTGCCCAAGACGCACGCCTGCAGGCGATCTTGACGCTGGCCGTGGCGATCGTCGACGAACGCGGACACCTCGCCGAGAGTGACCTGGACGCCGCCCGCGCAGCCGGTCTCTCCGATGCGGACATCGTCGAAACCGTCGGCAACGTGGTGGTCAACATTTTCACCAACTACCTGAACAACGTCGCCGAAACGGACATCGACTTCCCGGTCCGGCGGGCCGTCGCGGCGTAGTGCCTGTTCCTGGTGGAGCGGCCCGGTCATCTACAGATGACCGGGCCGTCACCGATTGGACATTTGCACCGCCACGCATCGCGCGCTCAAGACGCACTGAAGACCGCGCGAAAATTTCGTGCGCGCTTGAACAACGATATTGTGCATGGGCTCGTGTGTTAGAAATTCAAGGCGTTGAATTCAAAGGCGAATTTCTACAAAACGTAAGTTACGGGCGGCGTGCATGGGCTCGTTCCTCGCGTTTTCCCGCGGAGACTTATTTTCCGAGCCAGCTGCGCATGGCCGCGGACACCACGTCGGGTCGTTCGAGCGGCGCGAGGTGTCCGGCGTCCTCGACGATGACCAGCTTCGCCCCGGAGATCGCTTCGGTCATCTCCTCGTGCAGCGCGGGCGGCGTCAGGATGTCCTGGCGGCCGCACAGCACCAGGGTCGGCACCCGTATCGCATGCAGATCGCCGCGCCCGTCCTTGCGTCCCATGATCGCAGTCTGCTGACGCACGAAAGCCTCCTGGCCGATGCGCTCGGCCATGCCGAGGACGATGTCGCGCACCGCCGGGTCGTCGAGCCGGTCGTGATGTATCAGGTTGGGCAGCAGCCGCGGCGTCACTCCTTTGAATTTGCCCATGCCGGCGATCCGGATCAGATCCTTGCGGGTCTTGACCTGCTCGGCACTGTCCGCCCGCGCCTGGGTGTCGATCAGAGCCAGGCGTTCCACCCGCTCCGGTTCCTGGCGCATGATCTCCTGGGCGACGTAGCCGCCCATCGACAAGCCAGCGAGCGCGAAGGTGTCCGGCGCCTCCTCAAGGATGCGTTCGGCCATCGCCACGATGCTGTCGTCGCGCGACAGATCGCCGATCATCACGTCTGCGATGCCGCTGAGGTGTTTGGCTTGGTGCGCCCACAGAGCGTGATCGCACAACAGGCCGGGCAACAGCACAAGATGACGGTCCGGCACGGTGGCACCCCCCTAACCCCTCGAAAACCCTTGATTATTAAGAGCTTCGGTTGACTTTAGCACCGCCGTGCATATAGTGCGCGCCAAAGAGGGCTGGGGCGCGCATATTGATGCACCATGAACCCCGCGAGGACTTTTTACCTGCATGACTTTTGAAGACTTGGGCCTCGAGCCCAACACGCTAAAAGCCGTATCCGAATCCGGCTACACAGAACCCACCCCGATCCAAGCCAAGGCGATCCCGATCGCACTGATGGGCCGTGATGTCATGGGCATCGCCCAGACCGGTACCGGCAAGACCGCAAGCTTTACCTTGCCGATGATCGACATTCTCAGTTCCGGCCGCTCCAAGGCGCGTATGCCTCGGGCGTTGATCCTATGCCCGACGCGGGAACTCGCCGCCCAGGCCGCCGACAATTTCATCAAGTATTCAAAATACGCAGATCTGAACATGGCGCTGATCATCGGCGGTACATCGTTCACCGATCAGGAAAAGGCGCTGGAGAAGACCTGCGACGTCCTGATCGCCACACCGGGCCGCCTGCTTGATCTATTCGAGCGCGGCAAGATTCTGCTCAATGACGTCAAGTACTTCGTGATCGACGAAGCCGACCGCATGCTCGACATGGGCTTCATCCCCGATGTTGAGCGCATTGCCAAGCTCGTCCCGACACTGCGTCAGACCCTGTTCTTCTCGGCAACGATGGATAAGGAAATCCGCCGTCTGTCCGAAGCCTTCCTGATGAACCCGAAGGAAGTCGCCGTCGACCCGCCGGCGACCACGGCGACGACGATCACGCAAGCGATGGTCACGACCACCGACGCCGACAAGCGTGAAGTGTTGCGCCGCCTGCTGCGCGCCGAAGACATCACCAACGGCTTCATCTTCTGCAATCGCAAGAAAGACGTCGACATTCTCTACAAGTCGCTGACCAAGCACGGCTTTAACGCCGTCGCGCTGCACGGCGACATGGTGCAGAGCAAGCGCATGGAAATGCTGGCGGCATTCAAGTCCGGTCAGGCCGGACTGCTGGTGTGTTCCGACGTTGCCGCGCGCGGCCTGGATATTTCCGCCGTGCCCTTCGTCATCAACTTCGACGTGCCGAGCAATGCCGAGGACTACGTCCACCGCATCGGCCGCACCGGCCGCGCCGGCAAGCAGGGCAAGGCCTTCACCATCGCGACGCCCGCTGACGGCAAGTACCTCGCGGCGATCCAGTCGCTGATCGGCGGACCGATCCCGCGCGCCGAGATCGAAAGCCTGGCGGAACTCAGTGCCGACGTGTCGGCCAAGGACGACGGCCGTCGCAAGCGCGGTGGACGCGGCCGCAAGTCTGAAAGCACCAAAAGCGAACCGGCCAAGCGCGCTCCTGACCAAGACAAGGCTCAGGCCGCCGCCGAGGCAAAGCAAGAGGCGACGCAAGAACCAAAGGCCGACCGCCGGCCCGATCCCAGGCCTGCCAAAGCGTCCGGTGACAAGCCCAAGCGCAAGCGCCGGGAAGGACGGCATGACCCGGACGTCGGTGTCATGGACCACGGCGACGACGTGATTGCCTTTGGGGCGCACACGCCGAGTTTCCTGAAGATAGATCCATACGCGGGCTCCAGCGAGGAGCGCAAAGCCAGCTAAGAAGCCCGCTCAATTCATTGCGATGTCCGGTTCGTCCGGCAAGTCTTCCGGATTCATGTTTACCGGACCAGCGTGATGATGACTCATCCGCCACTCCCCGTCCTCCCGCACGAATACGTTTGTCGCGCAGAGATACGCGCCGCCCACATCCTCAATGCACACCACGATCGCGCTGTCGCCAAGGACCGTGGCGCGTGGAATGTGGCAAGTAACATCCGGCGCCCGGCCCTCGCCGAGAATCCCCCGCCAACTGGCGAGCACATCTTCGCGCCCGTGCAGGGGCTGCCAGCCGGGATGCACACACAGAACCGGACCGCGGCTCCAAAGGTCCTCCATCGCATCCATGTCCCGGGTCGAAAACGCCATGTAAAATCTGTCGTTGGCGAACAGGACCGCCTCTTCGTCGCCAGCCATTCTTAAGATCTCCATCTTCCATTCGAGTGCATCCCGTATCGGGATACCCTATCATCCAATGAGCATGTTTCTGGAGAGTGTTTGATGACCGTTAACTCGCCCCTCACCGGCCCGACCGTTCCTCCGGCGTCCGGCGGCCCCGCCAAACAGGCGGTTGTGTTTCTGCATGGCTACGGCGCTGACGGAAATGACCTGATCGGCCTCGCCCCGTTCTTCGCCGAGGGTTTACCAGATGCGGCATTTTTCAGTCCCCACGCACCGGAATCGGGCGAGATGGGTTTCGGACGCCAATGGTTCACGTTACAGGGGTATGACCCGGATATGCTGCGGCGGGACCCGGACCGCATGACCTCTGTATTTGAGCGCATGTATAACGGCGCCGTCGCCTCGACCGCATCTCTCAATGCCTACATCGATGACGTACTACGGGAGCTTGATCTCGAGGCACAGGACCTCGCGCTCATCGGGTTCTCACAGGGCACGATGATGGCCATGCACGTCGGCCTGCGACGATCACCGGACATTGGCGGGATCGTCGGTTACTCAGGCGCGTTGCTCGGCCAGGATCGATTGAGCGACGACCGCAAAGCCGCACCGCCGATCCTGCTCGTCCATGGCTCGGCCGATGACGTCGTCCCGGTGGTCGCGCTTGCCGCCATGCAGCGTGCCCTCGACGCGGCAAAGGTGAATTACACCGCACACATCGTTCCCGGACACGGTCATGGCATTGAACAGATGGGCGCGACGCTCGGGCGCGCGTTTCTGCGCAAAAACTTGGTTGACCGCGCATGACATCGTCAGCCGATGAGATTATCACGCAGCTCGGCCTCCAGCCGCACCCAAAGGAAGGCGGTTTCTTTAAGGAGATTTACCGCGCGACGGAGACCATCCCGCCGGGCGTCCTGCCGAGCCGGTACGAAGGTGCCAGAGTGTCCAGCACCGCAATCTATTACCTCTTAACGCCGGGTACGTTCTCGCACCTTCATACCGTCGCGAGTGACGAACTGTTTCATTTTTACGTTGGCGATCCGGTTGAGATGATACACCTGCACGCGGACGGCACCGGCGCGCGAATCACCATCGGATCCGACATATCTCAAGGACATACACCGGTCGTCGTCGTTCCCCAGGGTGTCTGGCAAGGGTGCCGCCTGCGCGACGGTGGAGCATTTGCCCTGATGGGCTGCACCGTCGCGCCGGGCTTTGAATACTCAGATTACGGGCACGCGGACCGCCAGCAACTCATTGACCGGTATCCGGAATTTGCCGAGGACATCAGCGCACTTACCGATGCCTAGACTTGCGCCCGCGGGCGGCGGCAGGTTGAATAGCGCCCTGACGCATTGCGTAAAGGATTAGAATTATGCTGGGACCCATACTCGCCGTTACCCTCTCCGTGCCGGATCTCATCGTCGCCGAACAAGCCTACGGCGAAACCTTGGGTTACCGGGTTGTCGAGCGCGGCGTGGTCGCCGCTGACGTTGCCAGTGTGTGGAACGCTCCGGTGACATCCGGGCGCCCCTACATCGTGATGCAGCCGGCCAGCGGTGCAAATATGTACTTCCGCTTCGTCGAATCGCCGCCAACGCCTGGCTACGAACCGCTGCGCACCTACGGCTGGAATGCGAACGAATTGCTTGTGCAAGACGTCGACGCCATGCCTGCGCACCTTGAAGGGTCCAAATTCGAGATCATCGCCATGCCGCGCAATCTCTCGACCACCGATGAGATCAAGGCGATGCAGGTGTTCGGGCCGAACCGCGAACTCACCTATTTCACGACGGTAAAGAATCCGAATTACGGCCTCGGACAGGCGGAATCATTCGTGGACCGCGTATTCATCGTCATCAACGGCGGCGCGACCATGGACAGCCACTTCGATTTCTACGGCAAAACGTTAGGCGTCGATCTTGATGACCCCCAGCCGGTCCGCATGTCTGCGTTGAATGCAATCCTTGGATTCGATTCCGAGATGAAGCACCCGCTGTCGGTCGCCAACATCGGCGGCCCGTTTAAGATCGAATTGGATGAGTATCCTAAAGGAACAGTACCGAGACCCATTCTTCCAGGAGATATTCCGCCAGGTATTTCGATTGTGTCTTTTGAAGTCGAGGATCTGAATGCGATCCCCGTCGACTTCCGAGCCAAGGCGGGCAAACCCGCCGGCCTTCCGTATGCGGGCGGACGCGCCGGTGTGATCGTCGGTCCGAATGGCGAGTGGCTGGAACTGATTGAGAAACCCTGAGTAACCTAGCGTCCGAAACCACCCGGGCGGTCTACCGTGCTCCTTCCGAGCCCTGACCCGCCAAAATCGTCGTCGTCAGGATTAGGCGGGTCCTCTTTCTTACGGCGGTCTCTCGCCGCTTGACGGCCGCGCGCGATGACTTGGTCCTGTTCCCGCTTTTTCCGTTTCGTCTCACGCACCATCACCAATCCGACGAGCACGAGCACGCCACCAATCATGATACTCAGCCACATATTGTTGCGGCGCTCTTCTTCCATTTGGCGGCGGTCTTGCGGGCGGCACAGCTCGGCAATACTGTCCTCGCCGCGCAGTCCAGCCAGGACAATGCG
>JAYQVH010000043.1:0-13634 GCA_038148375.1 Rhodospirillaceae bacterium
AAATAAATTGGGTCGAAGATCCCGATATTCCCGGATTCAAACAAAAAATCTTGGGTAAGGACCCTCAAACCAATGCGGTTGTGCGGCTCTGGTTTATCCCGCCGGAATGGGGTGGGGACATTTTAGACGGTAAGCCTGACCGGCATTATCATAAGACCGTCGTTGAACGCGCATTTCATTTATCCGGCGATTTTCCCCATTGGGAATTTAGCTCGGTAGATGTCTTCGAAGGTGAATTGTATATTTTTTCCCGCGGTTTGTTCATGGATCGTCCGCCGGGCAGCCTGCACGGGCTCCTACCGACACCGACTTCTCAAGCGGGTGCGCAGATTCTGTATTGGAATACCGGAAGTGGAACAAGTATCCGCGAAGCCGAGTTTGAGCACGAAACCATAAACGTACCCTTTGACGCGCAAACGAAGCTTAAGATTGATTCTTTCACGCCATGTCGGCTTATAGAAACTGACGACCTTGTTTGGCAGCCCCATCCTTTCCTCACCGGTGCAAAAATAAAGTATTTGGCTGATGCCCATCATGGTGCTGATCCTGTGGTGATGGTTCATATACCTGCGGGCTGGCACTCTAGGGCGGTTATCGATGTGAAAGGCAGTGCAAGTCACCGGCCATGGCTTTACGTGATTTACGGTGACCTAGCCGTAACCGTTGGTGACGAAGCGCTGCGGTTGCGAACGAGCGATTTTTTTGCCTGGACTTCCGGTGCCGATCCACGTTTTGCCGGAGGTGAGGTGAGTGAGGAAGGGTGTACGCTCATTTGTTCCGGACATCAGCTCGGTTCCGACGTCACCCTGACTAAATCCTAATCAAGTCTCGTGGCAGGCTGTACAGACGTTCAGCGCCATCATTCGTAATTAGCATCGTCTCTTCGAAAAATACGCCACCCCAGCCCACTTCGTGCAATTCAAAGTCCATATTGAGCACCATATTTTCTTCGATCGGAAAGTCGCCAAGTGTTCCGCCGGCAATGAAGGGAACCTCTATGTGATCGAGTCCAATCCCGTGTATGAACGCTAACTCAAAGGTCGGACACCCGTTGCGCCGGACAATATCGATAGCCTGATTGCGTAACTCCCCCGTACTTTGCCCGGCGCGCATATTTCCGTAGATTTCATCGATCCCGGTTTTATACCCGTTCCAATACCGTTCCAGCTTGGGTGATGCTTCGCCCAGGACAACAGTACGCTGGCAGTCACCCATATAGCGCCGCCACCGCATCATGCTGTCGAAGCAAATCTGATCGCCATTCGAAATTGGATAGTCCTTAAACACGCGGCCGGCACCGGCGCTTTTCCGTCCAGCGCCATTGAAGGCCGCCAATATACGTCCGCCTTGCTCGGCGACCCCGACCTCATAAGCCGTAACCACGTCTTCCCATGTCGCGCCTTCGTGAATTGCTCCAAACGCCTTTTCCATGGCGGTCTGATTTTTCATCGCCGACGTCCGCAGAATCTCGATCTCAGCCGGTGTTTTCACCATCCGGATTTCGAGCAGGGTATTAGTCGCATCGAGCACTTTGGCTTTCGCTAGTGTGTCACCTAAGGCATCCGCGAAGCGGGTGTCGTCGAAACCGAGGGTGGCGGCTGTAAGTCCCATGTCTCTTAGTGCCGCGGCAGCGGTCTCGAAAACGCCAACGTAGTGTTTGTGTTCCATGCCGTTCACGATGTTACGGATCGCGTGCTCTTCCTCGGTAAACTCGACATCGTCAGCGAAAGTATGAACCTTAAGTACTCCCCCATAGATACCGAAATAGTAGAAACGGATGTCGGGCATCCAGGACGGACGCTCATGCATCACAACCGCTTCTATTTCGGTCGTGATGAGGCAAGCAGGGATATCGGGGGATCGCGGCAATATGGCGCACGCGAGCCAGGGCACATCGTATAGAAAATCTGTTTCGTAATCGCTGAGGTAGTAAACGTTATTGGGTGATACCGCGATGATCGCGTCTAGTCCCTCGCGATCCATTAACTCATTAGCGCGGTCGCGGTTTAAGAGCATCTACCTATCCTTTCTTCTTTGCATCCTGTTCCTCATACACACGGACCATGATTTCGATGGCCTTCTCAGCTGTAGGGAAGCCAGCCTCCAGCCCTGTTAGCATGAGAATCTCTTCCACCTCTTCCCGAGGTATCTCGTGGTACGCGGCCATTTTGAAAAAGAACTCTACCTCGGACCTATGAAGTCCCGTGAAGAGTGATATGGCGCACAAAATTTTGGTTTTAAGATCTACCTTGTCCAGTTCCCATATCGGCACCATTACTGCGATCAATTTCTCGTGGAATGCTGGGGGCCGGGTCCTGACGATCCACTGATATATGTCTTCACCTTCGTCTTCGCCCCATAGCTTATGGGTAATCGCGCGGAATCGTGCGTCCATGTCGTCTGTCACGCTACTTTCTCCATTTCAAATTCCTGTCACCTCAACCAAACATCTTCATTGTACTAAAGATTCCGATTGAGTTCTTCGCCTGAAACGGCTTTCCTCTCGGTCACATCTGCCGACTTAGAGTGTCGCACCATGGCCAATGAAGCGAACCAAATGCCGCCAGCCTTCACAAGGCGGACGGGGTCATACGCCTCCGCCACGGAGGTCTCAGGCATACCGAAGCGCCGGTTTACCGCGCCTGGCCCCGGTTGTGGCTTATGACACGTTTCGGACAGACATGGTCCGCTGTGAAGGGCTATCCCATTATCGTTTTTCTGGCCTGCTTGATGGGATGGACCCTGACAAGTATGGATCAATCCCTGTTTGGCTATGCCATTCCAGGTATTCAAAGCGAGTTCGATGCGTCTATTAGCGATTTTGGCTGGGTGTTATCCGCATCCTTTATTTTTGCTGCAGTCGCTTCGGCGGTTATCGGAAATCTCTCAGACCGGTATGGCCGCCGGCGTATGTTTTTGTTCTGCCTCGCAACCTCCGCATTGCTGGTCGGCCTGCATGCCTTTGTCATCGGACTGGTGAGCCTAACAATCTTACGCATGTTTGCTTTCGGGATTAGTAACGGATTATCGCCGATTACAACGTCCTTTGTCGCTGAAACCGCGCCCGCGCGATATCGCGGACTGATGGTTGCACTCATTCAGTGCGGCTACCCCATTGGTTGGTTCGTCGCTTCGTTGTTCGTTGTTCCACTTATCGCGTCATTTGGTTGGCGGTACATTTTTACGCCGGCATTGTTAGTGATTCCCATCGCGTTTTTCATTGTCCGCTACCTTCCAGAGAGTAAGAAATTCGAAGAAACCCGTGAATCCCAACTTCTGTCCGTCGCTAAAGGCGAGACTGAAACTCCACCGAGATTCATTGATAAGTGGCGCGATCTGTTTGCCCCAGACTTGCGCAAGCGGACGATCATGGTTTTTGTGGCCTTTTTCTTTTTTGGGGGTGCATATGCGGGAACAGCATTCTTCTTTCCCGCCTATTTCAACGAATTTCGCGGGTATTCGATGGAGACAGCAACCGCGATCGTCGGAATTTCATATGGAGTTGGTGTTCTCGGGTACATCGCAGTCGCGGTCCTGGGGGAGTTTTTCATCACACGCCGAAATATCTGCGTGACCTGGGCCTTCTGCGGCGCACTTGCGACTCTCGGATTGTTATGGCTGCCGGAAAGTCAGATCGAAGATATGATATGGTTCGGCATCATGGCCGCTTTTTTCTATGGTAACGCCGCTGCCCTTTCGACCTTCATGGCAGAGGTTTTTCCGACCCGCGTCCGAGCGACAGCGGCTGGGCTTGCAGGATCTTTCGCCCTCAACTTGGGGCATGCTGTGTTCCCCATTTTGGTCGCGCAAGGTATCGAGATGATTGGCTGGCAACTCGCATTCACATTGGCGGTGGTACCGTCCATGGTTATCACCGGATTGGCTATCTTTTCTCTCGAGAATGTTCAGTCGGGGCTCGACTTAGACGAAATCGCGGTTTAGCCGATATAGAGCTAATCCCGCGTCATTGTAAGAATCACCTTACCGTCGCGATCCGCGCCTTTGCGGCCGGCATGCTCTACCGCGTCCTTGACGTTTTCTAACGGGTATGTCGCCGCGATTCTCGTCGGCAAGTCGCCAGCTATCATCAAATTTGCAAGTAAGTTGTATATTTCGCGTTGTTGATCCCGAGAGCGTTTCTGCATCTGTCTGATCGTCCAAAAGCCTTTGAGAGTAATGTTTCTGAGGAATAGAACATCGGAGGGAACCATGCAGTGTTCGCCGGTGAGAACGCCATACGCCAGGATCGTGCCGTCGTCCTTAATGCAATCGGCGAGTCTACTTGTCGCCATACCGTTAACTGCGTCAACGGCAAGGCTAATCTCTGCATTGCCCGTTGCCAGGCTAACGCGCTCGGGTAAGTCGTCTCCGTCAACGAGGACGACGTCCGCACCGATATCCTTCAAGTCTTCAATGAGTTCCGGTCGGCGAACAATATTGACAGTTCGAATCCCCCGGCGTTTCGCCAGGGAAATAAGGTAGCGCCCGCAATTTGAATTCGCTGCATTCTGTATGACCCAGTCGCCGCGCTGAAGATCTCCGAAGTCCTCCAAAATCAGGTACGATGTTGGCGGATTAATTGGCAACAAAGAGAGAGTTGAGGCGTCGCCTGCAGGAGCGGGAAAAACGTGATCGGTGCCGATCAAGGCAACTTCCGTCCAGGCACCTGTTGTTGGAAGAAAAAAAACGCGCTCACCGACTCTAAAATCCTCCACGCCGTCCCCTAATTCGCGGACGAGTCCAATGCCTTCAAATCCAGGAATGGCCGGCAAGTCCATGACGAACCGATCCCGCCCACGCAGGCAGTAAAGATCTGCCAAGTGTATCGGAGCGGCTTCTACATCTATTGTAACTTGGCCGGGACCAGGGGCCGGTGCGTCTTTCTCCAATATATTTATGACGTCTCGTGGATCGCCAAATTGTGTGTATTGGGCATATTTCATATTCTTAACCGCGCAATCATCAGCCGAAACGCGCTACCGCACTTCATACGTCTTTGGAACGGAAACGGTACGGTATTGTCCCTAGGGTCTGAGCGCAACATTAGGTTTGAGGGGGATAAGGGTGAATAGCACGTTGATTAAAAGCCTCAGGTCAATCGTGTCCGCGGACGCAGTCAAGGTGGACGAGCGTGATCGCAGATACTATTCCCGCGACTTATTCTTCGAAGGCGAAACGCCATCTGTGGTGGTGAGTCCCGGTTCCCAAGCCGAACTCGCCGATTGCGTAAGAACTGCGACGGAGTCTGGTTCAGCGGTGATCGCCCGCGGCGGAGGACTGTCCTACACAAAAGGATATGTTCCCGTTACCGACCAAACAGTCCTGATTGATATGCGCCGGTTGAACGCGGTGGTGGTGAATCCTGAAGACCGCGTCGTCACTGCGGAAGCCGGTGCGACTTGGGAAGATGTATATATTGCGTGCGAACACCATGGCCTCAGAATACCATTCTTCGGAACGGCGGTCGGGGCGGTTTCTACGATAGGTGGGGCGCTCGCCCAAAATGCAGTGTTTTTCGGTTCAGGTAAGTATGGAACAGCTGCAGATAATGTATTGGGGCTGAGAGTGGTTCTTGCCGACGGCCGTATTGTACCGACCGGTTCAGAATCCATCCGCAACGGGACGCCATTCTTCAGACATCACGGCCCAGATTTGACGGGTATTTTTTTGAGTGATGGAGGGGCGCTGGGGATTAAGAGCGAGGCAAGCTTTCGCCTAATCGATATGCCGCGGGAGATTGCGTGCGCATCATTTGCACTCCGGGGCTATTCAGAGCTTGTTGCCGCGGCAGCAGATATCGCGCGTACAAACAGATCAGCAGAGTGTTTTGGCGTCGCGCAAAATCCGTTCACGTCGTCAGACGGTGCTGGCGCAACTCTCCACGTCGTTGTCGAAGGGTATTTCAAGGAGGAAGTCGATCGAGGCTTAAACGCCGTTCGTTCAGGTATCAGTGGCCAGCCCCAAGAGATAGACCCTGTAGTTCCTAATTTCGTCCGCTCAAACCCGTTTGAGTTTGTCACAAGTGTGTTGGACGCTAAAGGTCGATTGCAAAGCTGGACACATGCGCTGTTCCCTTTGTCGCGTGGACCATCTGCCGCGAATGATATTTTGGATTTCTATCGAGACCGTGAATATCTACTCAGCGCAGCAGGCATCGATGTCACGTTCACGGTAGCCGTTACGGCCAATGCGCTAGTGTTAGAACCTGTGATGTATTGGTCCGATGCTCCCAGTCCTGTTCACCTCAACGCTTTCGGTGGCGCAGCCGGGCGCATAAACGGTGGCGGTGAGGCAAGCGAGGCGACGGCCCAGGTCGTAAATATCCGAAAAGACTTAGCCAAAAAGTTTTCGGAGATGGGGGCGTCCCACATGCAACTCGGTAAATTTTACAACTACGGTGAGTGTCTAGATCCTGAAACTCTGAGCGTTTTACGATCAATTAAGGCCGTTCTCGATCCGAACGGCCTAATGAATCCGGGTGCGCTGAGATTGTAACGCGATTATCGTCTCGCGATCCGATAGACGTGCTGGAGCCCAAGACATGCCCGATTCAAAGAGCGGAAGTGCCGGTGAAATATTTAAGGTCATCACAGACATGTTCTCGGCGTTCGAGAATCACAATATTCAGGAAATTGAAGCGGCGCTCGCCGAGGACTGCACGGTCTGGGATGTTTTCCAGCCAGACCTAATTCGTGGGCGGGAAGAGAGAGTCAAATTTCACGAAGGTGATCAAGAGCAGATGCAGGCAAGAGGAGACCTCACGATGTCAATCAGTGAGCCCGTTATCGATATTTGGGGGGATACCGCGCTCGTGCGATACGTCCTTTCGTTCGACTACACACCTCCAAACCCGACTTCGGGACAGGTCCGTATAACCGATGTCTTGCGTTCGACTAATGGTCGTTGGCGCATCATTCACCATCACGAGGGGATGATGCCGAGCGGTGTCCCGCCGATAACGAATTGACGTCCGGCGCAAAGCTAGTCGCGCCAGTCATGGTGTTTTTTGCATGAATCTGGGGATCTGAGGACGGCGGACTTGCAAGGTGGCTGCGCGTTCTACGCGCTGGCGGTGTTCTCGGCCACAAGCCCTAACCGTAAAATAACGTAAACGGCAGTAAATTCCTACTTGGCATGGCCAGCCAAATTCATGACAGTTGATCCGGACAATATTTTTTCCTTGGGGGGCAAAATGGGCCGCAAATCGAAATTTTGTACTGCTTTGCTAATTGGTGGCGCTGCCGTTGCGGCATCCTATGACGCACTTGCACAATCGATCTCTGTGGAAGAGATCGTTGTAACTGCGCGTAAACGCGAAGAAAGCCTCCAGGATATTCCGCTTTCGGTGACTGCTTTCACGGCGGACCAAATTGAACGGGCAGGCTTTCAGACCCTCGAAGATATTTCGCTTAGCACGCCTGGGATGCAGTTCAACACGGACCAAGCTGGCAGCCGGCCCGGCCGGTTATTCGCAAATATCCGTATTCGCGGTATCGAGGGATCGGAGTTCTCCACCCTCCAAACCGCATCTTTGTTCGTTGACGGGATATTTGCACTCCAGTCCGCACAGTCGCTGAGCTTCCTGGATCTCGAGCGCGTAGAAGTCATCAAAGGGCCCCAATCAGCGCAATTCGCGCGAAATTCTTTTGCCGGTGCTATCAACTACATTACTTCCGACCCGAGTCTGGAAGAATGGAGCGGTAAGATCACCGCAGAAGGTGCGACGTACGATAACTACGAAATGCAGGCGAGTGTCGAAGGTCCAATCGTAGAAAACCGTTTGGCAGCCCGCCTTGGTGTTCGACTGTGGCAAAAAGGTTCCCAGTTTACAGCGACAGACGGCGGCGAGTTGGGTAAACAGACTACGCAAGCAATTAGTGGAACACTGCTCGCGCAGCCTACGGACGACTGGTCTATCCGCTTTAGAGCGTTCTATCAGGAAGATGAGGACGGTGCGGAAGCAAACGCTTTCCTTCAGGGCCGGTTTAACGACACCTGCACAGGCACATCGGTCGAGGGATTTGATTCTGACGGGAATTCGGTTACGCGGTTCCCGACGAATTTCTACTGCGGCGTTTTACCCAATCCAGGTAGCCCTGGTGCGGCGACCGTGGATTCGAACACAAGCTTATTCCCTGCAATTCTTGCTCAGGCCGGGCAGCCGAATTTCTTGGTCGATAACTTGTTTAACTTTGATCAGTTTAATGAAAATGGGTTGGGTAAGTCGTTCCCCGCACTGGACAAGTTTGGAATCGCACGCCAGATCTTGCGCCTAAGCGTTGTCAGCGAATATGAATTCGACAACGGCGTCCTGGTGACGGCCACAGGGTCTTACAATGATAACGATGCAGGCAATTTCCGCGACTGGGATCTGCATCCGACGGAGTCTTGGTGGGTAACTAATCCACAGGCGGGCGATGATCTCAGCTTCGATATTCGCGCCCAATCATCTGGGGATGAGCGCCTTCGCTGGCTGGCGGGCGCTAACTACTATGAACAGGAATTTCTAACGAGTTCGAATGGCGGTGTTTTCGTACACGCATGCGCCAACTTCCTTGCCAGCTTAGCAGGGATTGGCGAGCGCTGTGACACGCCGGGATTTTTCCCAGTCGCTGTCGATGGAGGTGACTTCGTTGAGGCGTGGGGTGTGTATGGATCTCTGTCTTACGACATAACAGACGCGATCACGCTAGACCTCGAAGCGCGCTATCAGGAAGACGAACGTGGCGACGGCATCGGCACCTTTACGAATTCAGAAAATCAGTTCCTACCCCGCGTGTCGCTGAGCTTTAAGCCGACGGACGACGTCAATCTTTACGGGACATGGTCTATAGGCCGCCTTCCAGGGGTGGTGAACGCGAACATCATTGCGTGTAGCGAGCAGGAATTCACAACACCTTATGTCGATCCCAATACCGGACAACTCAGCACAGCGTCCGAATGTGATCAATTCCGGGCTCGTCTCGGTGATGCGTTTGGGCCGACCACACCGGGGCAGCGTTTGGATTCGTATGAAATCGGGATGAAATCGACTTGGATGGATAACCGGCTTCGCCTCAATGTCGCCGGTTACTATTACGAGTGGAAAAATCAGCCGTTCAATGCGTTCGTAACGGTGTTCCGCGATGACAATGGGGACGGTGTGCCCAATACCAATCCGAACTTTTTCCCAACCGCTGACGCGGGCAGTTCGAAGAGTTACGGTGCAGAACTGGAAAGCGCTCTGGCGATTACGGAAAAATGGGATGCAGCGTTTAATCTGACGTACAACAAGAACAAGTTCACGGAATTCTCTGATGGTACCGCTTCTAACGTTGCGACGTTGGGCGGCATTGGCGGTGTTGAGAGCGTTCAACTTCGCGGCAATAGATCGACCCGCTTCCCGAAGTGGTCATGGAATTTGACGTCCACCTACACAGATACGTTAAACGATAGCTGGGATTGGTACGTTCGCGGCGATCTCAATTACAATGGGCAGGCGTTTGCCGGCCTGACCAACTTGTCGATCATCGACTCCTGGGCTTTGGTGAATGCGCGCCTGGGCGTAGAGAAGGAAAATCTTCGGGTGGAGTTCTTCGTCACCAATCTGTTCGACGAAGACAACTGGCGGGGAGGGGCGGAGTTTACAGACTTCACAATCCAGGACCCTGGCCCAGGCGTAATCTTCGACTTCACAAAACTAGGCGTAATTCTGTTGCCGCAAGATAAACGGACATTTGGATTGCGGACGTCCGTGAAGTTCTAGAGCGCAGACTGTTCAATACCACGTGACCCTGCTCAGTCCGCTGGGGGCTGGGCGGGGTGGTCCAATAAGGGAGAGGTAACATGGCAGTTGTGATTAAGCAGCCGGTCGCGCATGCGATGATGCCCGTGCCGGACCATGATGAGCACGCGCGAGAAGACTTTATAGTCACACTTAAGATGCACATGACCGATCACGTGTATCCATACGATGAAGCGGTCTACGAGAAAGTCGCAAAGCCGAAGTTCGTTAAGGTGAACGGACGAGAGCCTAGCAATGGTGACGAAGTTCATCAGCTTATGATGAGCGAGCCATATACCCAATTCTGGAGCGCTATCGCCCGTTCCATGCAGGAAATGCTTTGGGATAATGAAGGCCGGATCGCTGAACACAATCTACCGCGGATTCAGTCATGGGTTAAGGAACACGCAAAGAAACCTGTAGGAACGCTGAACCTCGATCCCGATTTTATAGTTCCAAGATATATCGATGCGGTGGATATACACTGCATGCCTGGGGGCTATCAAACAACGCTGTCGGATGACGATGTGTTTGTCGGCGCCGTATATGACCGTGGCGCCTACTACTACACCAAGGGTACGGCGGGCCGCACAGGTGAAGGCGGAACTCTGGCTACCATTGGGTTGATTAGGGACATGTTTCCGGACTTTGCCCCTAAACGTATTTTAGACGTCGGCTGCGCTATCGGCTGGACGACAACGCCTTGGATCGATGCTTTTCCGGATGCGGAAGTGCACGGAATCGATGTTGGCGGCGCACTGCTTCGTTACGGACACGGCCGCGCTGAAGCGCTAGGTAAAAAGGTTCATTTTCATCAAATGAGTGGTGAGGACATCAAATTTCCCGATGATCATTTTGATCTAGTGTTCTCAGGCGGCGTTTTCCACGAAACGTCCAACACTGCCGCACGGAAGATGATCAAGGAAATGCATCGGGTTCTTCGACCGGGCGGTTTAACGCTGCACTACGATATCCCCTACGGCGGAGCCTATAGTCCGCATGCGAGGTTTATGCTCGATTGGGACTGCTACTACAATGCGGAACCATTTTGGCGTCAATGGACAGATATCGACCGGACAGAGTTCCTCACGACTGCGGGATTTGACCCAGATACGATAATTGATGCGTGGGCGGATCGCGATCACGATGGGAACTTCAAGCTATTCCCCGAGCCCTTCGATGACGTTCATCCAAATCCGCGCGGAGGGACAGGTCGCCCTCAGTTCTTCGGAGCTTTGAAGCCAGCACACTGAGTCTGTAGCGTTTTAAGGCTAAGGCGGTGAGTTCAATGCGACTTCGGTATACGCCGATGAAAGGCTACGTCCATACGATAGAGGCCGTGGTCAATTATTGCGGGTTGCGCGATGTCATAGAACCCGTAGCCACGGACCCCTTCGACGATATTGAGAGCTTACTGGCGGATAACCCGCTTTCGACCGTTCCCACACTGCTTTTGGAGACGGGTGAAGCCATTTATGGCGGCCCGGTAATATACGAATATCTCGACACTCTACACGATAGTGAGAGGTTGTTTCCAGCGGACCATTGGCTACCGGTACGGCGTTTACTATGGATGTCCGATGGGCTGTTCGATCAATGGATCCGGGCAACCCGCGAAGTTAAGGAAGAGCCTGCTATGCGCAGGCATGAATTTATCGCGCGGCAATGGAGCAAAGTGCTTCGATGTATGGATCACCTTGAGGCGCTGGCGCCGGGTTTTAAGCGCTTGGATATAGGGCAGGTCCGTACGGTAGGCTCGTTGTCCTTTATTGATAAAACCTTCGATCTCGTCATTGGGCTAATGGAAACGGATGCTCTCCCAGACAAGTTTGATTGGCGTGAAGGTCGTCCCCACCTGACAAAATGGTATGAAACGCTGTCGACGGACCGGATGTTCCATCTGCCGCTTGGTAAAGAACGTGCATCGCGTGATGGTGCTGATAAAGACTGACACGCCTTATTTAACGTCGATCTTCAACCGGTGTAGCGAGAGAGCGGCCACCGCCGATATGATGCAGGCCGCTGACAGACCGAATTGGGGTGACGAGTTGGCAGCAAGGCTGCCCCAAAGTGGGCTTGAGATTGCGGTTGTTCCCATAAACACAGTCGTCATTAACGCCAGGCCCCGACCGCGCATTTCATCCGGTAACTGGGACTGAGCGCTTACCTGAAGCGTTGTCATGACGAAGAAAGATCCAACACCAAGCATGGCCATTAAAGCGGCCATCGCGATAAAGTTGGACGTCAACGACAGCATTCCGAGCGCGAGTGCATGGCCAGCTATGCCGATAGTTATCGCGGTGTTGCGTCGGGCGATCACGCTAAGTTTGCCGTAGAAAGAAGCGCCGACGACCGCGCCGAGGCCAAAAAGCGCATACAGCGTTCCGAATGCTTCCGCATTTTCGGTGAGGAGTGGGACAAGGGCCAACACAGTCGACCAAGCGCAGAAATAGATGCCGCCTCGAATAAGTATGTGAGCGTAGGTCGGTGTCTCTGAGGTGTAACGTATAAGCTGCTTAAAGACGACGCTCAGAGTGCTGCTTTGTCGCCGCGGGTGGGGAGATGGGTCGGGGAGCGCAACAAGGACTGCAATGTTCAATGCGTAAAGGGCTGAATTTCCGAGGAACAGCACCGTCGCGCCGATAAGCGGCAAGAGTGCACCGGCAAGGGCCGGGCCGATAATTCGCCCTCCATTGACAGCCATACTGGTCAGACCAACGGCCATCGGGAGCCGCTCTTTTTCGATCAGGGACGGCATCAGCGCAGCTTGGCTTGGAAGCTTCAGTGCGTTGCCGATCGCGAGAAATAAAGTTGTTAATAGAAGCGCGACTGGGCTTCGGAGGTCCACGAAAACCAGAACCGCTAGACCGAGCGGCGCGGTCATCATCCAAGCTTGTGAATAGATGAGCAGCCGCCGGCGATCAAATAGGTCCGAAATAGCACCCGCGGGTAAAGACAGCATCATAACGGGCAGGAATAACGCGGTCTGGACGAGAGAAACCATCAGCGGATCGCCGTCGGACCAGTCCCTCATCAACCATGTGACAGCGATGTTCTGCATCCAAAACGCGGCTGTTGACAGCGACATTCCGCACCAAAAAGAGCGAAACGAAGGGGTAGCAAGTGGCGACCAGATAGACGGAGATGGCATTGTCATGCGACGTCACAATAAAATTGAAGAGCTTGTTAGCACGGTTGGCGAGTAATGTAGTGTGCGGTCATAATCTCTCCGGAGTGCGGTGAACATTTTGTGACCGAGGTGATCCGTACCTTATTAAGACGTGAACTTGAATAAGGCTTTAGTTTTGAGAGCAAGTGAACTTGATTATCCGTGGCCCGACGCTCCTGCGCCAGGTGAGGTAATCCAAGTGCGGCCCCGAGTGTACTGGATTCGCATGCCGCTTCCGTTCGCGCTAGACCACATTAACCTTTGGGTTGTTGAAGAGGAGGGTGGTTGGACGCTGATCGATACTGGAATAGATACGCCGGAAACGAGGGGCATTTGGACCCACCTCCTTGAAAATTACTTTTCTCGCAAACCGGTCCAGCGGTTGATCTGCACCCATCATCATCCGGATCACATGGGGCTGTCTGGCTGGCTAACTGAGCAGTACAAAATTCCTTTGTACACCACGCAGCGCGAGTGGGATGCGTTTCACCTGTGGGAACGGTTGGACCAAGCATCTCTAATTGAGACTATGCGCAGTTTCTATCGGGCTGGCGACGTGCCCTGTGCGCGTCAGGAAAGTGACTTGGAACGAAGAAAGTCTCTTCGCATTAGAGAGCGCATGGGACCATCCGGCTTCTCGGCTATGCACGATAGCGAGGACATGCTGGTTGGCGGGTATAAATGGCAAGTATGCGTCGGAAC
>JAYQVH010000044.1:0-13350 GCA_038148375.1 Rhodospirillaceae bacterium
TTACTCCCTTACGCAATCACCCCAATCTGTCCCATTGGTGCTGACGGGGGACAGGTTATCGATCGTTCCGCCCTGCGTCTGCCGATTAACGATTGAGCGCCAGGGTGAGTGGTATGACTCTCTTATTGCGTTTCTTTTTGAGTTTGGCGCCGCTCGCCTGGCTCGTCGCGCCCGCGGCAGCACAAGACTATTCCCCCAACGAGGTCTACCGCAGCGCCGACAACAGCGTGTCGGTCGAGAACGTCGGTAAGGGCGTGTACCTGTATCGCTGGTGGCCGGAGTTCTACGTCAGTGTCTTCGTTGTCAGTGATGCCGGCGTGCTTGCCACCGATCCGATCAACGCGGCCGCGGCCGCACTGTATCGCGACGCGATTGCTCAGGTGACCGACCAGCCGATCACCAAGATCGTTTATAGCCACGATCACCGCGATCATATCGTCGGTGCAGCCGTGCTCGCCCCGGAGGCCGAGATATATGCCCATCCTGGCACGCTGTCTTCGCTGGAGCGGCGAGGCGACCCCGACGTGCCGCTGCCGACCCGGCTGGTCGACGATGGCGACGTCATCACCGTCGGACAGCGGTCCGTGCGCGTACATTACTTCGGACCCAACCACGGCATATCGAACATTGCGCTGGAATTCGACACTAGCCTCGGTTCCCTGCTGCAATTCGTCGACACCATGGAAATCGGCATCGTGCCTTACCGCACGCTGCCGGACACCAACGTGCATGGCTACATCGCGTCACTCGAGGGGGCGGCGGCGCTGGGCGTCGACTGGGTGCTCGGCGGCCACAGCGGCCCTGGGCGCGGCGTCTGGATTGAGAGCTACCTGAACTACTTCACGGACATGGAAGCCGCACTGCGCAAAGCGGAGGCGAATACCACGGAGCCGCCGTCCGATACAGTTGAGGATGTGATTGCGCGCGGTGAGGTCTATATCGATGCAGTGATTGCCAACGCGGTAGACGATCTGCGCCCCAAGTACGGCCACTGGCGCGGTTTCGAGGCCTGGGCGCCTCTGAACGCCCAGACCGTGCGCATGTACATCATTACCGGGAACTGAGCGTTTCCGTTACTCGCTTTCGCCACGCTCCGGCCGTGGACCGCTCAGGCTGTCGTCCTGAGCATGGTAAATCCTGTTGATGCATTCCGGGTTGTCGATGCAGCCGACGGCCAGCGCGGCCAGGTCCGTCCGGGTGATACGGCCGAACGCATCCATGTTGTCTGATAGGTAGGCCTGTCCTGTCGGCGCGGCCGGCTCGTAATCGAGCACACCGTTGCGAATGATGGTGTACGGCACGCCGCTTTCTTCCAGGATCACTTCCGCCGCGCCCTTGTCGAGCATGTTGGGGCTGCGGGTGTCGTAGCCATAGGTTTCCCGCAGAAGTTCCTCCGCGCTGCCGCGCACGCCCACGGAGCTGTGAATGATGATCTGCTCGACGCCGTTGACCTTGGCGGCGTCGACGATGTTCTGCATCGCTGGAGCGTAGAAGCGTTCTTTGCCGCCTGCGCTGCCTTCGCGACGCGCGGAGGTGTCGATAACGATCCTGGGCTTCACGAGTTCCATTGCGGCACGCACCGAATCCGCATCCATCAAATCGCCGATGGCATACTGAATATCGACGCCATCAAGCCGCTCGCGGGTAGATGTCGGACGGACAAAGGCTGTGACTGTCTCTCCGGATGTTACAAGCATTTGCACGTGTGGCGCGCCGAGCTGGCCCGTAGCGCCAAAGATCAGGACGCCGTCAGCGAGCGCGGCCGCTGACGTCATCCAGCCGGCAATTAGCGCGGCGAAAAAGCGCATCATTCGCCGTCTCCTTCGACAAAGCTGGGCGGGGGCCATGTCAGGCTGTCGTCCTTATTGTGAAACACCTTGCCGTAGCAGTCCGGATTGTCGAGGCACTCCATGGTAAAGCGGGCGAGGTCGGCACGTGTAATCGGTGTCAGTGTGCCGCGGTCCTCGGTCAGCACCGCGTTTCCGGATGGCGGCGTGTCATCGGGCCACACCCGGCTGTTCCGTATGATGGTGGTCGGGATGCCGGACGAGAAGAATACTTCCTCGGCGGCGCCATGATCGAGCATGCGAGCTTCCAGACCCGGGACACGGCCCCAGGGGACATCTGGATGCAGCATTCTATTCGACCCGGCACCGACGGCTCCGTGGTGAATGATCTGTTTTACACCTGCTGCCTTCGCGGCATTTGCGACGTAGGTGCTGCTCCTCAGGTAGAACTCGGGAATTTCTGTCGGGGCGCGGACCGTGTTGATTACGGCGCGGTAGGGCTTGCCACCAAAGGCCGCCTTGATGCTGTCCTCGTCCGACATGTCGCCAATCACGTAATCGACACGTATGCCGTCGAGGGCCGATCGGTCTGACGTCTCACGCACCAAAACGGTCACATCTTCACCGGCCTCGACAAGCAGTTTTGCAACCCGCGCGCCGAGCTGTCCCGTCCCGCCAAGCAGCATGATTCCGTCGGCAAAAGCCGGACCCGAAATCGCCAGGCCCGCGATCAGAGAGATGAAATACGTTCTGACCTTGTTCATGAGTATAATCCCGTTGTTCTATCGATGCGGGAATTTATCATTTGCGGGGGCGGGCGCGATAGCCCCGCCGCCACGCCGGCACGAATTCTGGAATAGAATTCTAACAGTTGTTTCGCTTGCGCTACCTCCCCGAGTGGGGCACAACCAAGTCGCCCGTTCAAAAAGGGCGATCGCCAGTAATCGACCGCAGCGCAGCAAGGGGAGCCCAGATCATGGCCAATTCTCCGACTTTCAAACGAATCAACTTATGCGTCGCAGATCTGGACCGATCGTTATCTGTCTATCGGGATATCCTCGGATTCACGGTCGACCACATAAAAGACTCCAAGGACGATTCGTATTCCTATCCCGTGTTCGCGTTCCCGAAGGAGGCCAAGTTGCGCTTCGCGACGCTGAATTCTGCGAGCCAGGAGCGCACCCTTGCTCTTACGGAAGTCACCGGGATCGCCCTGCCGGACATGCCGGTGCCGCGCATGGTTGCCGCCGTGATCAACTGTCCGGCGTTCGACGACGTTATCGAAAACGTTCGTAAGGCTGGCTTGGAGGTTATCGAGCCACAGCATTTGCCCGACGCGGACGGCAATCCCAAAGGCCGGGAGTCGGCCTTTGTCGACCCCGATGGTCATTTGATCGTCCTTTACGTTCTAAACGACCAGTAGATCGATACTAGCTGCCGGGATCCGTCCCGGACACTCACCGATTCATCAAACTATCCGCAGGTCCGCCGCCGGGCCCGGAGGTGTCATATGCAAGAAGCCGTCTTTCACACAAACACTGTGATCGAAGACACGGAATCCCTGAACGAAACGTTCGGGCTTCACCCGATGTTTGTGGATGCAGTTGATGACGCACTGCTCAAGAAGAAAAAGAAGCAGGTGCGCAAGCTTGTCGCAGACTTGCATCCCGCCGACCTCGCCGACCTGTTGGAACACCTTGAGCCTAAGCAGTGCCAGAGACTTGTCGAGGTGCTCAAAGACCAGTTCAATCCCGACGTCCTGCCTGAACTCGACGATGCCGTGCGCGACACGGTTATGCATGCCATGGGCTTCGAAGACTTTGCTCAGGCGCTGACGCAGCTGGACTCCGATGAGGCGGTCTATATCGCCGGCTTGCTGGAGCCCGAGCGCCGGGAAGCTCTACTCGAAAAACTTCCGGCTGCGGATCGAATGCAGATCGAACAAAGTCTGTCCTACGGCGAGGAAACCGCCGGCCGCCTTGTTCAGCGCGAGGTCGTCGCCGTTCCGGACTATTGGACAGTGGGGGAGACCATCGACTATCTCCGTGCGGCCCGCAAATTGCCCGACGAGTTTTACGTTGTTTTTGTCGTCGACCCGCGGCACCGGCCGGTCGGGCTCGTCGACCTCAATCGTTTGGTGCGGTCGCGCCGCCCGGTAAAGATGCGCGATATCGTCAATCCTGACATGGCGCTCATATCACCGGATATGGACCAAGAAGACGTCGCGTACCTGTTCCGTCAGCGCGACTTGGTGACCGCGCCCGTGGTCGAAAAATCGGGGCGCCTCATCGGCCAGATCACCATTGACGATATCGTCGACGTTATCAACGAAGAGGCGCAGGAAGACATTTTCAAGCTCGCTGGTGTGGCGGAAAGCAATCTCTACGGCGCAGTGCTGGAAACCGTGCGAGGGCGATTCTCATGGTTGCTTTTGAATCTGCTGACGGCTGTCGCCGCCTCCATTGTCATCGGGTGGTTTCAGCCGACCATTGAGCGGCTGGTCGCGTTGGCTGTGCTGATGCCGATTGTTGCCTCGATGGGCGGAAATGCCGGAACGCAAACCCTGACTGTCGCCGTACGCAGCCTCGCTACCAAGGATCTCGACGCCAGCAATGCAGCAAGGATCGTCGGTAAGGAGGTTTTGGCCGGATTGTTTAACGGCGGTCTCTTCGCGGTCCTGTCGGCATTGGTTGCGTATATATGGTTCCAGGACTTAGGGCTTGGTCTGGTGATCGCCGCTGCAATGATGGTTAACTTACTCATTGCCGGGCTGGCCGGAATTACGATCCCGATCGCACTGGACAAATTCAAGATTGATCCAGCGACATCGTCCGCCGTCTTCCTGACGACGGTCACTGATATCGTTGGTTTCTTTACGTTTTTGGGTCTGGCCGCCGTGTTTCTGCTGTGAAGGCCGATGCCGCCTGATACTGTTTGGGTTTCAGCGATGAACGGTTTAAACTGCGGCTTACTTAAAGGCGAAAATCAGTTTGCCTGAAGGTGCGAAGTTACGAGAACGATGGCCCAAGAACCCGAGTATATTTACCCTCCGAATACTCTTAAGAGTAAGGTTACGGTCGACGGATCAAAGATCGATGCTGTTGCGCTGAAACAGGCCGAAATGGCCATCGAGGATATGCAGGACGACTACTTTGGCTGGGTCAAGGACGATCTTGCTAACCTGACCTCGTCGTACGAAAAGGCGAAATCCAGCCCGGAAAATTGGGAAGAGATTCAAGAAGACCTTTACGGATTTGCGCATGACGTAAAGGGACAGGGTAGCAGTTTCGGCTACCCATTGATGACAGCGGTCGCTAATCAATTGTGTGTCTTCATGGAAGGTATCGAGGGGAAGTTGAGCGAGGTTCAACTCGACGCAGTTAAGGTGCACATCGATACGATGAAACTGGTCGTCACTCAAAAAATGGCCGGCGAAGGGGGCCCCGCAGGCGAGCAGCTCCTCAAGGGTCTCGATGCCGTAATCGCGAAAGTCACGGGCAAGGCCTAACAGCCCCGTCACAACACCGGGCAGCTAGAGCGGTGCCAGCGGGGTCATTTCCTCGAAGCGCAAATATCCGTCAGTTCCATTCAAGAGCACGCCGTCGAAGCCTAAATCCATTAGGCTGCGGAAATATACACCCAGGATCGACTTCCAGGTCGGGTGCCAGTATTCAACGCTAAACACGCCGGGACGGTTTTCTTCGCGAGCCTTGATCCAGCTAGGACTCCCCACGCGCCAGTCGCGTTGCCAGTAGTACCTTTAGTCTGCTGCATGGCTGATATCCATCCAGGCCAATACCAGTCTGCGAGCGCCTAGCGCTTTAAACTTCAATCGATGGACATCGTCTCTGGTCAACGCCTCGTTGCCGTCAAAAAACGCGTCAACGACGACGACATCGTAATTCGTATCGGCGACCGCAAGCAGCCAATCGTCTCGCGAACCGTATGCTTTGTTGTTGATGGAGATCATCATGTTTTGAGCATCGTCCACGGCCTCGACGTTGTCCGAGTTTTCCCGGGACGGTCGGCGTACGGGGATCCGATCGAACTGGTCCCAGGTATCGCCATCTGCGTGGCTGACGATGCCCGACTCCGCTGCGCGGTCGAGGGCGGATACCGCAGCTGCGTCTGACCCGCAATGTTCAACGGACATGACCTTGACGCCCATGTCTATAAAACGTGCAAGGCGCGCCATCGGCCGGCCTTGCCCACAAAACTGATTGCTGAGAGCGATCCCGTCGTTGGCCTGAATATACCGGCGCATCGGCTCGCCGAGCGGGGTCATTGCGTCGTCTGGCATCGTGGCAACGTTGGGCCTTTTTGCTTCAGCCAGGATTACTTCGCGCTGGTCCCACCGGAGAAGTTCAAAGCCAGGACGTGCCACAACGACGAAGGATGGATCGCGGCTGTCAGCGTACTGGGATAGTTCCTGGATGATTTCCCGCATTAGATCGCGGTAATTCGGAACGCGAGAGAGCGGCACCATCTCTTCTCTCGCGCTCGGATTGGGATCGGTGAGTAACAGATCATCGACCTGCGCGGCCGATTGATCGGCAAATGCCAAAAGGATGGCTGCGATTGCAGCACCGGCGAATTTTTGAACTCTAAATGGACGCATCAGACAGCGCGCTCCGCAACGTATTCAGCAATAGCCAGGCTAGACGTTAGTCCGGGGGATTCAATGCCGTAAAGGGCGTAATATCCGGGTACGCCTGTTTCGGGCGGCGTCTGTATAACGAAATCGTGCGCAGGTTCTCCTTGAGCCTGCACTTTCGGGCGGATTCCGGCGTATCCGGGCCGTAAAGCGCCATCCGGGAGGTCCGGCCAGTACTGGCGGATGGCTTCGTAAAAGTGAGATTCGCGCTTTGGGTCGACGTTGTAAGAGATGGAGTCGACCCATTCGATATCCGGGCCGAAACGGGCCTGACCCGAAAGATCGAGAGTGTAATGCAGACCTAGGCTCGCGGACCCGGGAAGCGGATAGATCAGACGCGAAAACGGTGGCTTGCCAGACAGGTAAAAATAGCTGCCTTTGGCAAAGTGCAGGTGAGGAATGGTCGAGGGATCCAAACCCACAAGATTGGTGCTGAATTCTTGAGCTCCAAGTCCGGCGCAATTGATGACGAGCCGAGCGTTCAGTTTTATCGGTTCGCTGCCCCCTACATTCAATTCAATACCCTGACCAGTGGTCCGTCCGTCCAGGACAGGGCTGTTAAACGCCAGAACGGCGCCGTGTGCCTCGGCTTCACCCTGCAAGGCGAGCATGAATGCATGGCTGTCAACGATCCCAGTTTCGGGGGACAGCAATGCCGCCGAACAGCGCAAGTTCGGCTCAAGCTCGTGCGTGTCTTGGGCGTTAAGCCATTGAAGCGGCACACCGTTACGCCCAGCATGGGCTTGCAGCTCTTTGAGGCCGTCGAGTTCAGAGTCGTCTGCGGCAAAGACAAGTTTTGTCGTTTTCTCAGCGGTGACGCCATGATCTGCGCAAAAGGCGTACATCATTTCGCGACCCTGAACACACAGGCGCGCTTTCAGACTACCCTCAGGGTAATAGATACCAGCATGGATCACTTCGCTGTTGCGCGAACTCGTGCCGGTTCCTATGCCGCCGGCAGATTCCAGGACAATGACATCGCGCCCAGCCAGCGCAAGAGCCCGCGCGGCAGCTAAGCCGACGACCCCGGCTCCGATTACGACACAATCAACCGACTCAGTCATAAAAGAGTATGTGCAAGCGTGGTGCCACTGATGCGCCCGTTGTATCTCATCTCTGTGCAGCTTCATACCTTTGACCGTCTCTGTGAAGATAAATTGCGCCGCGGTGCCGGTATTCTGTAGGTTGCCAGTACTTCGCTTGGAGCGGAAATGGCGACAGTCATTGTCTTTGGGAACGAAAAGGGCGGCACGGGGAAGTCTACCCTCGCCGTGCATGTCGCCATTGCCTTGGTCCGCATGAACTTTGCGGTAACGGTGGTTGACGGCGACCTAGGCCAAGGCTCGACGACACGCTATCTCATGAATCGTGAAACGTTTCTGCAAAGCAACCCTCACGCTCACCTTGCGATGCCGCGTACCCGATTGGCACACGCGTGGGAAGACGCATCACCCGACGAAGTCGCCGGCCATTTATCCGGTGCTGAGACGGACGTCATCGTTGTTGATACGCCGGGTTTTCACTCCCCTTTGTCACATGCGCTTCACACGTGCGCGGACTTGATTGTGACCCCGCTTAACGACAGCCTTATCGATCTGGCCGTGTTGGCGGATATCGAGCCGGACACCGGCGAGGTGCTTCGCCCCAGTCACTATGCAGAACGTGTCTGGCAGGCACGTAAGGCGCGAGCTGCGCGCGACGGTGGCTCCATTTCCTGGGTCGTCCTGCGCAACAGGCTGAGTGCGCTGGACGCGCACAACAAACGTCTCATGGCAGAAATTCTTGATAGATTGGCGCCTCGCGTCGGCTTTAAGGTCGGACCGGGATTTGGCGAACGTGTGATTTTTCGGGAGTTGTTTTTGCAGGGTTTGACCTTATCTGATTTTGAGGACCGCGCCGTTGGGCTGGCTTGGACCGTTTCCCATGTCGCCGCCCGACAGGAGTTGAGGGGCTTGCTCGACATGATCGGCACAGGCCTCGAGCGGTCTTTTTCAGGCGCGCAGTCCGGCGCGACAAAGGGAACATGATGTCAGCTAAGCCGCCGACAGCCCCAAAACAGGGTCAAGACGTTGCTGCGTTTTTAGAGACGGCCGCCCAGACGCCTGTCCAAGCAGATACCCCCAAGGGCCGCCTCATCTTTGCCATGGATGCCACGGCGAGCCGGGCACCAGCGTGGGACATGGCCATGAGTATTCAGGCTGATATGTTCAACGCGGCTGCCGCTTTGGGTGGCTTAGAGGTCCAGTTGGTCTATTACCGTGGCTTGGCCGAATGCCGCTCCAGCGCCTGGACCCGTGATGCCGCAGGTCTCGGGCGGTTAATGAGCAAGGTTGGGGTGTTAGCGGGCCGTACACAGATAGAGCGCGTACTGCGGCATGTCTTAAAGGAAGCCAGCACAGGTAAGGTAAATGCGGTCGTTTTTATCGGCGATGCCATGGAAGAAAACGTAGACCTTTTGGCTGACGCGGCCGGACAGCTTGGTCTGCGCGGCGTGCCTGTGTTCATGTTCCATGAAGGCGGCGGCGAGCCTGCCGCTGGAGCGTTTAAACACATCGCCAAGGTGAGCGGAGGTGCTTACTGTTTGTTCGATGCGGCAAGTCCGGACAAGCTGCGCAATCTCCTGCGCGCCGTTGCGGCATTCGCCGCAGGCGGTGCGCAGGCCCTCATCAATTACGGAAAACGTCACGGCGGTGACGTGCTGCAGATTGCAGATCAAATGACAAGGCGCTGACCGATGCTGCCATCTGCCATATTAGGGTTGGGTTTGCTGATCGCCGCCCTTCTGTTGATGCGGTGGTACGCGAATGCCAATCCGGCGGTAGTGAAGCGCGCCATCAAGTGGCTCGCAATAATTGTGCTCGGTGTGATCGCGGTCTTTCTGGCTTTAACCGGCCGGCTGGCAGCGGCTTTCGGCGTGGTGATGGGAATTGCCGCCTTTGGTTGGCGCCTGATGAATTTCCTGGCCATGTTCCAACAGGTGCGCGGCCTTTTCGGCGGACTTGGTGGCTTTGGTTCCGGCAGCAGCACCGCGTCGGGGAAATCGTCCGAAGTCGAGACGTCGGTTCTTCGCATGACACTCGATCATGATTCAGGCCGTATGGACGGCGATGTGCTTACGGGAACGTTTGCAGGGCGCCGGCTGTCGGCGATGACACTGGAGGATCTTTTAAAACTTCGCAGCCAGATCGCAAACGATGCGGAGTCCGCCGCGCTGCTCGAGGCTTATCTGGAGCGCGCACATGTTGGCTGGCGTGATGCTCCCGGCGCCGGGGACGCCGCAGGAGCCGAAACCGCGAGTCCACACGCAACCGGCCCGATGACGCGCGACGAGGCATATCGCGTCCTTGGGGTTGAGCCTGGTGCCGATGCGAAAGCGATTAAAGCGGCATACCGTTCGCTCATGAGCAAGGTGCATCCTGACAAAGGTGGCTCCCCCTATCTCGCCGCCAAGATCAACGAGGCGAAGGACCTGTTGCTAAAATCGTAAGGTCGATCGATCGGTGTTGCGTACATCCGTGCGCCATGGCACAAAACGGCCTCCACAGACCCCTCCGGGTCGGCAGAATTCTGCGGTTTCCTTCACAAAACTGTCACGGGAGACTGAAATATGGCGGAACGCGTTCGCACGGCGGTTTTTCCGGTTGCTGGCCTCGGCACCCGATTCCTTCCGGCGACGAAGGTCATCGCCAAGGAAATGCTGCCCATCGTTGATAAGCCTCTGATTCAATACGCCGTCGAGGAAGCCGCTGCCGCAGGGATCGAGAATTTTGTGTTTGTTACCGGTCGCGGCAAGTCTGTTCTTGTCGATCACTTTGATCACGCTCCTGAGTTGGAAGCCCTACTAAAGTCGCGCGGGAAGGCGGAGACGCTTGAGGCCTTGCTTGCATCCATGCCTGCGCCCGGAAAGGTTTTCTCTGTGCGCCAGCAAGTCCCGCTTGGTCTGGGACACGCCGTTTGGTGCGCGCGGGCTATCATCCGGGATCAGCCGTTTGCAGTGCTTTTGCCTGACGAACTCCTGATGTCCGATCCGCCGTGTCTGAAACAGCTGCTCGACGTTCACAGCGATGTCGGTGGGAACATTTTAGCCGTTACGGAAGTGCCGCAGGATCACACCAACCGATACGGAATCCTAGTCGTTGAAAGTGATGACGGTCATGTTGCCAAGGCCAGCGGCATGGTTGAGAAACCGGATCCAGCCAGCGCTCCATCGCGTCTGGCGAACATTGGGCGTTATGTGCTTGATCCTTCTGTGTTCACCTACCTGGATAAAAAAGTAACCGGTGCAGGCGGAGAAATCCAATTGACCGACGCCATAGACGCCACCACGGACTCGGTTCCGTTTCATGGAGTCCGGTTTACCGGCGAACGGTTTGACTGCGGTGATAAGGTCGGTTTTCTCGCTGCAAATATCGCGTTCGCGCTCAAGCGACCGGATATGGCTGACCGAGTACGTGAAGCTGTAAGTGCTGTGATGCAACAGGCAAAGCTCTAGCAAAGGACTCTCTCAACAATGCGCATTGCGATGATTGGGACAGGCTATGTCGGTCTGGTGTCGGGAACGTGTTTCTCCGAATTTGGGTTGGACGTCGTTTGCGTCGATAAGGATGAGAGCAAGATTGAGCGCCTGAACAAGGGTGAAATTCCGATCTATGAACCGGGCCTCGATCAGCTGGTCGAATCCAACGCTTCCGCTGGCCGGCTCACTTTCTCGACTGACCTAACGTCAAATGTGAAAAACGCCGATGCCGTATTTATTGCCGTCGGGACGCCGAGCCGGCGCGGGGACGGTCACGCGGATTTGTCATACGTTTACGCCGCAGCGAAAGAGATCGCAGAGGCCATGGACGGATATACAGTGGTCGTAACCAAATCGACGGTCCCGGTAGGAACAGGGCGAGAAGTGGAGCGGATTATCCGTGAAACGCGTCCCGACGCTGACTTCGATGTTGTTTCCAATCCCGAGTTTCTGCGCGAAGGCTCCGCCATCAACGACTTCATGCGCCCTGATCGCGTCGTTATTGGCGCTGAGAGTGACCGTGCGCGAAATCTCATGAAGCAGCTCTACAGGGTGCTTTACCTGATTGAGACGCCGATCCTGTTCACCAAGCTAGAAACGTCGGAATTGATCAAGTACGCCGCCAACACATTCCTGGCGACCAAGATCACGTTTATCAACGAGGTCGCCGATCTATGTGAGAAAGTTGGCGCCGACGTCCATGATGTCGCCAAGGGGATCGGTCTGGACGGCCGTATTGGCCGCAAGTTTCTCCATCCTGGTCCAGGCTACGGCGGATCCTGTTTCCCGAAAGATACTTTGGCGCTCGTAAAGACGGCACAGAATTTCAAAGCGCCTCTGCGCATCGTCGAGACCGTCATCGACATCAACGACAAGCGGAAGACCGCAATGGCTCAACGTATTGTTGACGCCTGTGGGGGGGCTGTCGACGGCAAAACGATTGCGCTGCTCGGACTGACCTTTAAGCCGAATACGGATGACATGCGGGACAGTCCCTCGTTAGCGATTGTTCCGGCTCTGTTGGCGGCCGGAGCCAAGGTGCGGGCGTATGATCCCGAGGGTATGGACGAAGCAAAAAAACTGCTTCCGGATATCGAGTATTGCGACGACGCATATGCAACGATGCAAGACGCAAGTGCGCTGGTGATCGTTACGGAGTGGAATGAGTTTCGCAGTCTAGATCTGGACAGGGCCAAGGGTCTCTTGGCCGACGCCATCATGGTCGATCTGCGTAACATCTATTCGCCGGAGATCATGTCAGGCACTGGCTTTACCTATCACTGTATTGGCCGCGGAACGCCCATCAAGGGTGTGGCCTGATGCCAGGCGGACATAGGTTTGATCCGTCAATCCTGCGCGAATACGACATCCGCGGCGTTGTCGGCGAGACCCTGCATGCGGTGGACGCGGAGGCGTTAGGTCGGGTGTTTGGCGCCCTGGTGCGTGAACAGGGCGGTTCGCGTGTCTGTGTCGGTTACGATGGCCGTATCAGTTCCCCTGATATGGAGGCTGCGCTCGTCAAAGGGCTTGTATCTACAGGTGTAGACGTCGAACGGGTCGGGCGCGGTCCGAGTCCCATGCTGTACTTTGCCACGTTTGAAGGTAGGGCGGATGCCGGCATCATGGTGACCGGATCCCATAATCCGCCGACCCATAACGGCTTCAAGATGATGATGGGGCGGAAACCGTTTTTCGGTGAGGCCATTGCGGACCTCGGCCGCCGCGCGGCAGAAGCTGTCTGGCATGCGGGAGACGGCCAGGTAACCGAGAACCCCGCGTTAGATCGTTATGTCGAGCGCGTGGTGCGGGATTTTATAGGTGGCCGAGAGCTATCCGCGGTCTGGGATCCGGGCAATGGCGCGGCCGGAGAGGCGGTTGCCGCGGCCATCGCAAAGTTACCCGGGCGGCATCGCATCATTAACGGCGACATAGACGGTACGTTTCCCAGTCATCACCCCGACCCGACGATTCCGGCAAACTTGGTGCAGTTGCAGGATGCTGTCGCTGAGGAGGGCGCGGACGTCGGATTCGCGTTTGACGGCGACGGAGACCGCATTGGCGTGATCGATGGCCATGGCAATATCCTGTGGGGTGATCAGATTCTCGTCATTCTTGCCGAAGACGTTCTATCTCAGATGCCGGGTAAACCGATCATCGCCGACGTTAAGGCCAGCCAAATCCTTTTTGATGAGATTGACCGGATGGGCGGGCAGGCGGTCATGGCAAAGACCGGCCATTCCCTCATCAAAGCGAAGATGACAGAGCTGTCGGCGCCGCTTGCGGGCGAAATGAGCGGCCATATTTTCTTTGCCGACAAGTATTACGGGTTTGACGATGCGCTGTACGCCGCGATTAGGTTCCTCTCTATCCTATGTCGTACGGAAGAGAGCCTA
>JAYQVH010000045.1:0-13057 GCA_038148375.1 Rhodospirillaceae bacterium
ACAGGCCGGTTTCGAGGAAGATCTGGCCGTCGGTGATCGAGATCACGTTGGTCGGGATGTAGGCCGAAACGTCGCCGGCCTGGGTTTCGATGATCGGTAGCGCGGTCAGCGAACCGGCGCCGTTGTCGTCGTTCATCTTCGCCGCGCGCTCAAGCAGGCGGGAGTGGAGGTAGAACACGTCGCCCGGGAACGCTTCCCGGCCCGGCGGACGGCGCAGCAGCAGGGACATCTGGCGATAGGCCACGGCCTGCTTGGTCAAATCATCGTAGAAGATAACGGCATGCTTGCCGTTGTCGCGGAACCATTCGCCGATGGTGCAGCCGGCATAGGGTGCCAGGAACTGCATCGGCGCCGGATCAGACGCGGTGGCGGCGACGACGCAGGTGTATTCGAGCGCGCCATAGTCGGCGAGGGTCTTCACGACCTGAGCGACGGTCGAGCGCTTCTGGCCGACGGCGACATAAACGCAGTACAGCTTCTCGGACTCGTCCTTGGCAGCGTCGTTGACGGCCTTCTGGTTGATGATGGTGTCGAGGATGACGGCGGTCTTGCCGGTCTGACGGTCGCCGATGATCAACTCACGCTGGCCGCGGCCGACAGGAATAAGAGAGTCGATGGCCTTGAGGCCGGTCTGCACCGGCTCATGAACGGACTGGCGCGGAATGATGCCCGGCGCCTTGAGTTCGGCGAGGCGGCGCTCGGTCGAGTCAATGTCGCCCTTGCCGTCGATCGGATTGCCGAGCGCATCGACAACGCGGCCGAGCAGGCCCAGGCCAACCGGCACGTCAACGATGTCCCCGGTGCGCTTGACGACATCGCCTTCCTTGATGCCGCTGTCGTCACCGAACAGCACGATGCCGACGTTGTCGGTCTCAAGGTTCAGCGCCATACCCTTAATGCCGCCGGGGAATTCGACCATCTCACCGGCCTGGACATTGTCGAGGCCGTAGACACGGGCGATCCCGTCACCGACGGACAGCACCTGACCGACTTCGGCGGATTCAGCTTCGGTGCCGAAATTGGCGATCTGATCTTTGAGAATTGCGGAGATTTCTGCGGCGCGGATTTCCATTTATCCGACCCCTTTCATGGATAGCTTGAGGCGTTGCAGCTTGGACTTGAGCGAACTGTCGACCATGCGCGACCCAACGCGCACGATCAGTCCGCCGAGAATGGACGGATCGACCTTCGTTGTGACGGCGACCGTATTGCCGACCGCAGCCTTCAGGGCGTCGGCCAGGGACTGGCTTTGGCTGTCGGACAGATCGACCGCGGACGTGACTTCGGCGGTAACCTGGCCGCGGCGGGCGGCGAGAATTTCATTGTAGGCGCGGATCATAGCCGGCAGCGCGAACAGGCGGCGATTGCTGGCGACCAGACCGAGAAACTTTGTCGTTGTGGCATTAAGGCCGGCCTTGTCGGCGACAGCGGCAATGCCTTTGGTTTGGTCCTCACGGGAGAGAACCGGGCTCTTGATGAAGCGGGCGAAGTCGCCGCTTTCACCGATCAGTGTGCCAAGGGCCGCAAGATCTTCGGCAATGGCGTCGATGGCGCCGGACTCGTCCGCAAGGTCATAGAGGGCTGAGGCATAACGCGCGGCCAAACCGCCTACACCTGCTCCATCCGCTGCCATTCACGTGTCCCTTCACGACGACGGCGCGCCACTAAGCGTCAGGCGCTTGCCCCGGACTGCGCCGGGACCCGTCTTTTTCTCACAGTGGGTGAGAACTAAACGTTTGATTTTATTAGCGATCTTGGAGCCCAGAACGGGCCCCTCGGCCACCGCGAACGGGGTGGTACCATAACCACATGTGCGTTGCAACAGAGTCCGGACAGCCCCGGAAACGAATAAAAAAACTAATAGAAACCGTAGGGATCGACATCGATCTGAACGCGCACAGAGGAGGGCAGTTTAACGCTGTTCAGCCAGGCCCGGATCAGGGGTTGAAGGAGCCGGTTGCGCGGCCCCTTGACCAGAAAGCGGTGGCGATGACGGCCGCGCAAGAGGGCCATGAACGCCGGGGCCGGACCGAGGACCTCAACGCCGCTGGCTGTCGGCGCGGCGCGGGCCAAATCCCTGCCGGCCTCAAGGACCGCGTGCTCACTGGTGCCGCTGAGGATGAGCGCCACCAAGCGCCCGAACGGCGGCATGCCCAGGGAGCGCCGGGCGTCCGCCTCGGTCTCGAGGAATGCGGCGGTGTCGCCTGCCGTCATCGCCCGCAGCACGGGATGGTTGGGATCATGGGTTTGGAGCATCACCCGGCCGGGTGAGTCCGCCCGCCCTGCCCGCCCAGCGACCTGATGCATCAGCTGGTGGGTGCGTTCGGACGCGCGCAGGTCCCAGCTCGCCAGACCAAGGTCGGCATCGACAACGCCAACCAGCGTGAGGCTGGGAAAGTGATGCCCTTTGGCCAGAACTTGGGTGCCGACGACAATGTCGATCTGCCGCTGTTCAATCGCATCCACCAGGGCCGCCATCGTCGACGGCCGTTCCAGCATATCGCTGGCGACGGCAACGACCTTCGAATCCGGCCAGCGCGCCGCCGCTTCCTCGGCCACCCGCTCGATCCCCGGTCCGCAGGGCACGAACGTCTCCTCCTTGCCGCAGGCGGGACAGGCTGTGGGACGCGGCGCAACGTAGCCGCAGTGATGACATTGCAGCCGCTTGGCCAGACGGTGCTCGACCAGCCAGGCGGTGCAACTCGGGCATTGCAGGCGATGACCGCAGGCGGAGCATAAGGTCAACGGCGCATAGCCGCGGCGGTTGAGGAACAGCAAGACCTGCTCCCCCGCCTGTAGTGTCTCGTCGATCGCATTGACCAACGGCGGCGCCAGCCAGGAGCGGCCCCACGGCCCTTTTTCCGGTGGCGTACGGATCATGTTGATGAGCGTGACATCGGGCAGCGTCGCGCCGCCGACCCGGCCGGCCAGAACGACATGGCGGTAGCGTCCGGCCTGTGCGTTGAGCACGCTCTCGAGCGACGGTGTCGCCGACGCAAGTACGATGGGAATGTCGGCCTCGCGCGCACGGACAACAGCCATGTCGCGGGCGTGATAAATGACGCCTTCGTCCTGCTTGTAACCGGCGTCATGTTCTTCATCGACGACGATCAACCCGAGATCCTGAAATGGCAGAAACAACGCCGAGCGCGCGCCGACGATGACTCGCGCGTCACCCTCCGCCACGGCGCGCCAGGTTTCGCGGCGCTGCTTACCGGTGACATCCGAGTGCCACACGGCGGGATCGACGCCGAAGCGCGCGCGGAAACGGCCAAGCCACTGCGCCGTCAGCGAGATCTCCGGCACCAGCACAAGCACCTGCCGCCCGACCTTGAGCGCGGCGGCCACCGGCTCGAAATAGACCTCGGTCTTACCGGAACCGGTGACGCCCTCAAGGAGGGAGACCGAGAAGCCGCGTCCGACCGCAGCGGACAAGGTTGACGCGGCTGTCTGCTGCTCTGGCTCGAGAGCGACGCCGCTGCGATGGGGGTCGGGGGCCGCGAACGGTGACCGCGCCGTCGCGACCTGCACATCTATCGCCCCGGCATCGATCAAGCCTTTAACCACGGAGGCGCTGACACCCGCGCGCTTGCCCAACTGGGCCGGATTGACCGCCGCGCCGGTGCCGAGCGCCGTCATCACCCGCGTGCGCGCATCGGTCATCTTCAGACCGTCGGGGAGCGACGCCGCGGCAACGAGCTCCGTATCAAGTGCGCGCGGTTTGAGGCCGCGCATGCCGCGCAACGCCATACGCAGAATCACGCCCTTGGGCTGGATGGTGTAGTCCGCCATCCAGTCGATGAAAGTCAGCAGCGAATACGGCAGCCGCGGCAGGTCCTTGATGCCGACCGCCTCTTTCAGCTTTTCAGGCGCGATGTCGTCGGCCGCGGCGCCCCAGACCACACCGGTTTCGAAGCGCCGTCCGAGCGGGACATCGATGATATCCCCGGCCGCGAACGCCGCGTCCTCCGGCACGACATAGTCGTAAGTTGTCTCGACGGGCAGCGGCAACAGCACCGCGATCCGGCCACCCGGACCGAAAACACGGCCATCGGGTGATTGGCTTGAAATTGGCGGCGGTGGGGTACTTGATTGGACCATGGTGTCCTGGTCATATCATAGCTGACCCATTCACAGGATATCGGCGGTAATGTCGCCGTCCATCATCACAGTAAGGTAGCTTAGAACCGCCATGAAGTTTTTCATCGACACGGCAGATATTGACGAGATCAAGGACCTGGCCGACACCGGACTGGTCGACGGCGTGACCACCAATCCGTCACTGGCCGCGGCCACCGGCAAGTCGTTTCTCGACCTCATTAAGGACATTTGTGCCGTGGTCGACGGACCGGTCAGTGCCGAAGTGACCGCAACCGACTTCGCAACCATGATGAAAGAAGCGGAAGTCCTGCGGAAGATCGCCCCCAACGTGGCGATCAAAGTGCCGCTGATTCCCGACGGTTTGAAATGCTGCAAGGCGCTGTCCGACGACGGCACGCAGGTCAACGTGACGCTGTGCTTCTCCGCGGCCCAGGCGCTGCTGGCGGCCAAGGCAGGGGCGGCGTTCATCTCGCCGTTTGTCGGCCGGCTCGACGATATCGGCACCGATGGCATGAACCTGATCGACGAGATTTGCGAGATCTATGCCAATTACGATTTCCAGACCGAAGTGCTGGTGGCCTCAATCCGCCACCCCATGCACGTCGTCGAAGCGGCCCGCATGGGCGCACACGTCGCCACCATGCCGCCGAAAACGCTGCGCCAGCTGTACAAGCATCCGTTGACCGACAAGGGCCTTGCCGCCTTCCTCGATGACTGGGCCAAGACCGGACAGTCGATCCTGGGCAATTAGGGCCATGGCCGACACGCCGACAGACACCAAGCCCGACATCACCGACGCGGATGTTATCGCCTATTTGCGTGGCCATCCCAAGCTGCTGATGAACAATCCGAAGCTGCTGGCGGAATTGGTGCCCGACCGGCGCTTTGAATCCGAGACCGTGGTCGACATGCAACGCTTCGTGGTGCAGCGGCTGCGCCGTCAGGTCGACGAATTGAAAGCGACGAGCGAGCATCTCGTCACCACGACGCGCTCGAACATGTCCATCCTGGAGAAGATGCATGAGTGCGCGCTCGCCGTCCTGCACGCGGAGGACTTCGCCGCGCTAGGGCATTTGCTGACGGAAGAGCTGCCTCTGTTCCTCGGCGTCGATGCGGCTGCAATCGGGATTGAAATCGAACCCGGCATGGCCGTGCCGGACAACGCGAACAGCGCCATCCGGCACCTGACTCCGGGTACCGTCGATATGCTGATGGGAACCGGAGCACCCGCGCGCCTGCGCACCAAAGCCGATGGCGGCACGGCGCTGTACGGCGCCGCCGAAGGACTGGTGACCTCCGACGCGTTGGTCCGTCTGGAACCGCTCGGCGGCATGCCGGTCGGCGTGTTCGCCGTCGGCAGCCGGGAAGAGGGCTATTTTTCGGAGGACCAGGGCACGGAGCTGCTCGGCTTCCTGACCGAGGTCGTGCGTTACGCCGTGGCACGCTGGTGGCCCGCACAGGACTGATCAACTTCACAGTCGGCCCGGACGTCGCGACAGCCATCGACGCCTGGGGCCAATGGCTGACGCGCGAACGCCGCGCCTCATCGCATACCGCCGACGCCTACCGGCGCGATCTCGCCGCGTTCTTTGCCTTCCTGACCGATCACCTGGGAGCGGAGCCGTCGCTCGCCGATCTGCAGTCTTTGCGCGCCGCCGACTTTCGCAGCTATCTGGCGCGGCGCACGGCTGAGGGTCTGGCGCGGACCTCGATAGCGCGGGCAATGAGCACGCTGCGCAACTTCTTCCGCTATCTCGACCGCACCGGGAAGGTGCACAATCCGGCGATCGATGCGGTGCGCACGCCGAAGACGCCGGCAAGTATCCCCAAAGCGCTGACCGCGGAGGATGCGCTGGCGGCGGTCAAAGCGGCCGCGGAGTTGCAAGACGAGCCGTGGCTCGCCAAGCGCGACATGGCGATCATGCTGCTGCTTTACGGCTGCGGGTTACGTATTGGCGAGGCACTGGCGCTCAACGGCGGCGACATCGGCAAGGATAAAAACACCGACGGCACCTTGCGGGTCATCGGTAAGGGCAACAAAGAACGCATCGTGCCCGTGCTGCCCGTCGTCGCCGCGGCGATTGACGCTTACAGGGCCGCCTGCCCGCATGCGATCACCGCGGACGATCCGCTGTTCGTCGGTAAGCGTGGCGCGCGCCTCAATGCCGGCGTGGTGCAACGGCAGATGCGTCATGTACGCGCCCTGCTCGGACTCGGTGACAGCGCAACGCCACACGCGCTGCGCCACAGCTTTGCCACGCACCTGCTGGCCAAGGGCGGCGACCTGCGCACCATCCAGGAACTTCTCGGACATGCTTCGCTGTCGACGACACAGCGCTATACTGCCGTCGACGAGGAGAAGCTGCGTGCGGTATATGACGACGCGCATCCGCGCGCACGCGAGGCGCATCCGCGCGCGCGCAGCGAGTAAGGAGCTGTTCATCCGGTGGAGTGGGCCAGCACAGTTGAAGCGTTCGACCTCGCGCGGATCAAAACGGTCTGCGAGCGCGACGGTATTTGTCTGATCAAGGGTTTCTTCACGCCGGAGGAGATGACCCGCATCGCCACCGGCATGACGGCGGCGGCCAAGACTTTGGGCGACCCCCTGCCCGACCCGATGAAGGCCGCGGACCTCGCCTGGGTGCCGCTGCATGCGCAGATTCTCGAAGCTGCGCGCGCGCTGCTTGGCGATGGATTGACCTATTACCTGAACGGGGCGGTCAACTACGAACCCGAAATCGGCGCCCTGACGCTGAGCCCCTACACGGCGCTGCATGTGGATGCGGCGGGCCAGCCCGAGAATCTCGCCGCGGAGGTCGACCGGGGCGCCGAGGTCAGCTTCCCGGCCTACCGTTTCGCGATTTACACTCAAGACTACACCAACGCCAGTGGCGGGCTGCGCGTCGTGCCCGGATCGCATCGCTGGACAACGGATTACGACCGTTCCGCCACCGACGAGTTCACGATGATCCGTCTGCCGCCGCCGTCCCAGCCGGAGGCTGACCCGGAAGACTTCCTGGCAACGGCGCCGACCCGGCCCGGCGACCTGGTGATCTGGAATCTGTCACTGGTGCACAGCGCCGGATCGAAACGCTTGAAGGCCGATCCGGAGCGCTGCCTGCATCCGCGCGAGGAGGCGGAGCTCAGCAAACGCGACCCGGACCAATTCCTGCCGCCGCCCGGACCGCGCAACGCGATCTTCTTCGACTACGGCGCACCCGTTCAGGCAACAGACCTGTACATCAAATTCGGCACGCAAACCCGGTTACACAAACGTATGCCGGCGTTCGCGATTGGCGACGTCGGCGCGAAGACACGCGAGCGCCTTGAGGCCGATCGCATTATCCTGCGGGAAGACGGCAAGATTGTCAGTCTGAGTTACGAGATCGAGCAGATAAAAACCGGAACCGGCGATGCGGACCGGACGCGCGCAGTATACGAGGATCTGTTCGCCCGCGCGCAACGTCACACGGAGTTCTCGCCCCACTTCAGCCTGTTCGACCGGGAGGCGTTCACGACGCTGGCCGGCCAGAACTGGAAACACGCCGCGGGCTATGTGCAGCAGCAGGTCATGGCGCGCATCCGCCAGACCAACGATCTCTAACACGCCTTAGCCCCACGGGCCTTGGCGACCCGATTGCGGGACACTGCCGCCGCTGCGGCGCGGCGCAGCGACCCGGCGGCTGGCGATTTCGAACGCCCGCGAGCGGCGTTTGGTGAACAGCCCGATGCCGCGTTTCCGGAATTTGAAGATCAGCGCCGCCCCGGCGATGAAGCCGCCGATGTGCGCGAGGAAGGCAACGCCCGGTTCGCCCACCGGAGTGACCGCCTGACTGAGCAGCTGGCCCAGAAACCAGAGGCCGAGCACGATCCACGCCGGTACGTTGATCATCGTGATGAAGATGATGAGCCACACCAGCACCCGGATGTTGGCGAAGGGATGCAGGACAAGATACGCCCCGAGGACACCGGCAACGGCACCCGAGGCGCCGACCATGGGAATCGTCGAGTCCGGCGCGGCCAGGCTTTGCGTCATCGCCGCCGAGAAGCCGCAGATCAGATAGAACAGCAGAAACTTGGCGCGGCCCATCGACGCTTCGACGTTGTCGCCGAAGATCCACAGGTAAAGCATGTTGCCGCCGAGGTGCATCCAGCCGCCGTGCAGAAACATCGAGGTGAAGATGGTCATCCACGCTGGCAGCGGCGCGATGACCGGGTTCAGTTCCGCAGTACCGAACAGGTCGGCCGGGATGACGCCGTACGCCAAAATGGCAATGCGGCCACCCTGCTCTCCGAGTGTTTCCTGCCACACGAACACCGCGACGCAGAGCGCGATCAGCGCCCAGGTGACAATCGGCTTGGTGGTGTGGGGATTGTCGTCACGCAGCGGCAGGAACATGGCGCGAGACTAGGTGGCGAGACGGCGAAGCACAAGCAACCCCGCACGGCGGCGGGCTGTCATCGCGCGGCAAAGGTTTCCGGCGCGGAAAACGCGCGGAACGAGCCCATGCACGCCGCCCATGCGGGCGGTGGCAAGCCTTTTTACTCCATGATTTCAACGGCATAAGATTCTATACAAACGAGCCCATGCACGCGCAAGACCCGCGGTTTTCTACGGCTCTCAGCGGGCCCGGTTTCCCGGCAGATCGAGCACGCCGCGGTCGATCACCGTTCCGTTCTTAATGACCTCCGCGATCTCAAGCGCATTGCGGATATCGGCGGTGGGATCGGCGTCGAGCAGCACCAAGTCCGCGCGCCTGCCCGCCGCGACGGTGCCGAGGTCATCCTCGCGGCCGAGGAACTTGGCGCCATGGAGCGTTCCCATGCGCACCAGATCGGCGGCGGGGATGCCCATCTCCGCCAGCAGTTCAAGCTCACGGAAATACAGCGGGCCGTTGGAGCGGTCGGTCGCCACCACAACCACGCCGCCGGCATCGTAGAGAGTGCGCACGTTCTCTTTCAGGTAGGGCATCAGCGCCTTGAACCAGGTGGTCCAGCCCAGGCTGGAATACAGCGGCGGCCCCTTGGCCTGGCGGGCGGCGATTTCTTCCGTCCCGAACACAAAGCGGTTCAGCGGCGTGTCGATCACCGACGGGTCCTCGCCGAAGCGCACGATCTCGTCGAACACGGACAGTGTGGTCGCCATGGGAATTTGTTTGTCCGCCAGCAGTTGCGTGAACGACGGATTGACCCGCCCGGCACTGACCGGATGGGCCAGCGCATCTATGCCCGCGTCAATCGCGTTGCGCGCGCCCGGTTCCTTGGTGGCATGAATCACCGTGCGCACGCCGTGTTCATGCAGATAGGCGATCATCTTGGCGACGACCTCGTCGGGGATGGACGGGCCGGCCGGACTCGGTCCGCCGCCGAAGGGCTCAACCACCAGCTTTTGCAAATCCGGTTGAACCGCGATTTGCGCATCCAGCACTTTGACCGTCTCCGGCCAGTCGGGCACGCCGACGCCGTGGAAGGTGCCGGCCATCCAACTGCCTGGCCAACTCAGCGCATGACCAGTCGCGAAAATGCGCGGACTGACGATCTCGCCCGCGCGCTCGCGGCGGCGCATTTCCAAAATCAGATCCGGATTGTTGCCGGCATCGAACACCGAGGTCACGCCGACATAGAGAAAACTATGCAGTGCCGATTGGGCGGCGGCAAAATCGATCTCCACCCCCGGCGGGTTGTCCAGCCCGCGCCACTGCCCCGCGCCGATGAGGTGAATGTGCGCGTCGATCCAACCTGGCATGAGAAACTTCCCCGCCCCGTCCAGGCGATCCGCCGCCTGCGGAATTTGGACGGAGTCCGTTGCGCCGACGGCCGTGATCACACCGTCTTCAATGAGCACGGTTTGGTTGGCCGCGTTGGGCCCGCCGGTGCCGTCGATGACGGTGACGTTTTCAATGGCCAGATCCGCCGCACCAACGGCGAACGGCCAAAGTAAAATCAATGTCGAGAGCATTCCGCGCATGCGCCCCTCCTGAGAGGTTTCAGCCTACTCGATGGCGTCGGCTTCGCGCACCATGTTGATCAGCGACGCGTTCATCAGGAACGCTTTGTGGCGCTTGGGGTCTTCCGCCGTCTTGCGCATTTCCTCGAAGCGGGCATTGGCCTTGTCCGGGTCCTTGGCCTGCAGCGTTTCCTTGTTCTGGATCGACTGGGCCTGAACGTACTTCTGCGCCAGCGGACGGCGCTGACGGTCGTAGCGCGCAAACAGCGCCTGATCGTCGGCGGTTTTGTCGTGCCAGGCTTGGCCGACCTTCTCCGCCAGATTGAGGCCGTCGGCGATACCGGAATTCATACCCATGCCGCCGAGCGGATTGTTGATATGCCCGGCGTCGCCGGCCAGCGTGATGCGGTTCTTGTGGAAACTCTCCGCCACGCGCTGATGCACGGTGTAGAGATTGCGGTGAATGATCTTGAGGTCTTTGGCATAGGGGAAGCAGTCGTTGACCATGCCGTAGATATACTCGTCCGACGTCACCACCTCTTCCGGATCATCGGTCAGCACCGGAAACAGATTGCGCCACATACCGTTGGTGTTGGCGGGATCGTCCGGACCCGGAATCTTGAACACCGAACACCACATTTCCGGATCGGCGAGGTAGTTGCGGTAGCAGTAGTTATCCGCCGCTTCATAATCGAAGTACGACGCGACGATGATAAAGCGTTCCTCCCAGGTGAAGCCGGGAAAGTCGATGTCTTGCGACTTGCGTACGGTTGAGCGGCCGCCGTCGCAGCCGATGACGTAGCGGCCCATCCAGGTCTGCTTTTCGCCGCCCGGCGTTTCCGTCACCACCCCGGCACGGTCGGTGTCATTGATGACCTCGGTCACCGTGTGTTCGCGGTGGAATTCAAAATGGGGAAACTTCTTCGCCGCATCCAGGGCGATGTCGACGGTCTTGTGCTGTTCGAGCTGCACCGCGTACGGGTGATTGGACTCGTCTTCGAGACGGCCGAAATCGAATTCGGCGAAGACTTCGTTGGTCGACCGGTAGCGGTATTGGAAATAGCGCGCCACCAAACCCTGGCGAATTACCTCATCGGCGATGCCGACGGTGTCGAGCAAGTCGAGCGTCGAGGAATGAGTGGTGGCGGCGCGGTGCGCGGTCGGCGTTTCCGCCAGCGCGTCCAGGACCACAACGGGAATGTCCAGCTGGGCGAGGCGCAAGGCAGTGATCATGCCCACCGGTCCGCCGCCGACAACGATAACGCGGTCCTGATCCGTCATAACGTTCGTCCTCCTCCCCCCCGTTTTAGGTCATGTTCGGATGCATTCCGAGCACGGAGCGCGGCGTGCTCAGGGACTGACCATCACATTGACGGTTTTGGTGCGGGTGTAGCTGAGCAGTTCTTCGAGCGCTTCCTCGCCGCCGAGGCCGGAATTCTTAACCCCGCCGAAGGGCAGGCCGACGTAGTGCTGGGCAACGCCGTTGATCCAGACATAGCCGCTCTCAACTTCCTGCGCAGTGGTCATCGCCGCCTTGAGGTCGTTGGTGTAGATCGCCGCGGTGAGCCCATAAGCGGTGGCGTTGGCCATTTCGACCGCCTGTTCACGCGTCGACCATTTGAGCATGGACACGACGGGGCCGAAGATTTCCTCGCGCGCGACCTCCATGTCCATGGTGCAATCCGCGAACACGGTCGGGCGCAGCCAGTAGCCTTTCTTGAACATCTCGCCCTCGGGCCTAGCGCCACCCGCGACCAGTTTGGCATCGTCCCGCTTTCCCGCTTCGACGAACCTAAGCACGTTCTTGTAGTGGCCTGCGGAATTGACCGGGCCCATTTCAGACGCGGGATCGAGTGGATCGCCAAGCTTGACCGCGTCGGTGCGCGCGGCCACGCGCTCCACCAGTTCGTCGTAGACACTTTCGTGCGCCAGGATGCGGCTGGTCGAACCGCAGGACTGTCCGGCCCAGGAAAAATTCATTCCGGCGATGGACGCGGCCTCGACCTGATCCAGATCGGCATCGGGAAACACGATCAGCGGGTTCTTGCCGCCGAGCTCGAGCGAGACATGTTTGACCGCGACTTCCGCCGCGGCACGCTGGATGGCGAGCCCAGTTGGCACCGAGCCCGTGAAGCCGATGCGGTGAATATCCGGATGGCGCACTAGGGCATCGCCCGCAGGCAGGCCTGTGCCGGAGACGATGTTGACCACGCCCGGCGGCAGCACCTCGGCACAACACTCGGCCAGCAGCGAGCCGGTGAGCGGACTCGTCTCAGGCGTTTTCACCACCACCGTGTTGCCGGCGGTGAGCGGCGAGGCCAGATGCGCGCCGGCGAACATGAACGGATGATTGAAGGGCACGATGCGCGCGACCACGCCGAAGGGTTCGCGCAACGAGAAGTGAATGTTGCCCGGCGATGCGGGCACCGTGTCGCCCTTCATTTCGGTAGCGAGACCGGCGAAGTATTCCAGATAAGCGGCGGCGATCTGCACGTCGGCGCCGAGCTTGGCGATAGTGTTGCCAGTGTCCGTCGCCTCCATGGTGAGGATGTCTTGGGCGCGTTCGCGGAACTTGGCCGCCAAAGCGCGCAGCAGCGCGCCGCGTTCGAAGATGGATTTTTTCGCCCACCCCGGCTGGGCGGCTTTGGCCGCGGCGACAGCTGCAGCAATGTCCTGGGCCGTTGCGGCGGGGACGCGGCCGATGGGCTCCTCCGTCGCCGGATTGACGGTGGTGATCCAGTCGCTGCCGGAGCCGGCGGTCATCTCGCCGCCGATGTACATCAGCCGGTCGCCAAAGGTGTGCGTCATGAAGGGGTCTCCCGTTGCGTTGACCGCACTTTAGCGATTGTGCTTGTGGACCCAATGGCAAGACGCGAAGCGACCGAGAGGTGGAAACTTATTGTTTGGCATGCACCACGTCCTGAAAATCCTGGCGGATTTTCACTATGTGCGATTCCTGTTTCGCACGCGCCACGCCCTGAAAATCCTTGCGGATTTTCACTACGCGCG
>JAYQVH010000046.1:0-12724 GCA_038148375.1 Rhodospirillaceae bacterium
TTTCCCGGCAAGCCTTGCTCAATAATCTGCAAGCCCTTAGTCGACGAAGCGGTTGAAGGGCTGAATTCCTGGAGGAAGCTCTTTAGCAGAGCTTTTTCATGATGGAGTATGCTCACCAAGCTGTGGGTCAACCGGTTTTCAGGCTGAGAGTACTGATCGAAAATATTCCGCATATATAATAGCCCTGTAGCGAGTCCGCCTTGTGTCTATAATCTGCTTACCTGGTCATGACATCCAATTACGGCTCTAGCCTTAGAGTGCATGGGGAGTAATTGAGGCACAACACGCTAGCTTGAAGCCGAACCCTCAGACCCTTATACAGATTGCATTTAGCCACCTCGGGCGCTCTTTATCGGCTCGGGAATCGTCGGTTACCCATATCTCTGAAATCCGGTGCCCTAAGACACCGTTAAGCGCATCTCGGAATCGCTGTTCAGTGTAATTGAAGAACTGGCGTTCACCTTCGTTAGCGGGGCCACCCCCGTTCTTTACGGAGACATAGATCGGAGCCCGAGGTTTAGCTGCATTGACGAGCTTTTGTAGGGCGGACTGGAAATCCTCGTAAGGCGTATGCACCAATGATGCACAGGCCCAAACACCATCAAATCGGTCCACCCAATCAATTTCCTCGAAGGTCATCCGCTTTGCACGGATACCAGTGTGACTGCTGGTGGCCTCAACCATTGCTGCAGACGCATCAATTGCCTCTACCTCAAATCCGCGATCAAGAAACGCCTTGCTATCCCTTCCCGATCCACATCCCGCATCCAAGATCAGGCCACCATCGCACACCAACGGCAAAAAGCGTTCGTACAGCCCTGACATATCGACATCGATTGTGCGCGCCAGGAACTCAGAGGCATTCTTGTCATAGAAAGAGATGGAGTCAGTCAGAACAACGGCTCCCGCTTTTCGACTGGATGCCATGTATGCTGAAGATGCTGGATTGCTGAATCGAAATGCGATTGCAGAAAGCGGGTTCGTTCTTCGCGCGTCTGTCCGGACTGAGCCATCAGCGTTTCACGTAACGGGTGGTGGCTTTCGATTAAGTAGGTATTGCGCTTGTTCAGGCGCTCCAACAGGCTAAGGTTCGGCACGCGCGCTTTTTTGCCATCCACACCTCGATTGCAGTCCTTACAGGCTAGAACCAAGTTCCAGATGCCGTCCATACCGGCTGCTAAACCTTCCCTCATCAGCACCCAAGGAAAGAAATGATCGACATCGGGCAATTGCTCTGAATTCGGCTCGAGCGAAATATCCCCAAAGCAATAGAAACAATGCCCCTTTTGATACCCGTTCAGAGCGGGTCTGGATGAAGTAATAGCCGTTCGCCGCACACCTCCAATTTCAAAGAACTGAAGGTCAGAGGATGGCGTGATCAAGTTTGCTGCCAAATCCATAGACCACGCGGTTTCGACCAAGCGCCAACGCGATTCAACTTCTTGATCGAGGTTTGATCCATCTTGCGTTTGAACCAACGAAAGTAGGTGATCGGTTAGCTTGATTGATTTTGATGCTTTCCGGTCATCTTCAAAGAATCGCCTCTGTATCGGTCCATCATTCACGGCATGAAAGGCATCAATAACGTTGACGAACCCTAGCTTGACGGTTTCGGACACGAGCTGATCTTCAGAAATCTCATCGGCATTGAACTTTCTGCAGGCGTCCAAGAATTTACTTTGATCTCGAGTACCCTGCTTATCTGCCCGCTTTAAATGCTCCGCGATACGTTGAGCATAGGGCAGCGCCAAGTCTTGCAGAGACACCTCGGTTTTACCTGCACGCGCTAATTCCAAGATCGATGATCCAAGCGCAAACTTGTAACTGGCACTATTACGGCCAAACAGAATGATCGCCCGCCAATTAGAGGCCAAGCTTGGATGGGTAAGATGGAAATCGGTCATTTAGAGGCCGCATCTCTGTAAAGAATTCTCAGCCCCACAATGCTAACGGGTAAAGCGGCCACCAGGAAGTCTCCTCCCTGGCAGCCCTTAGTTTCTTACTCTGCGGCAGCACCCATTGCTTCACGGATCTTGTCTGACGCCTTGCTCGCTGCATTCTGCAACGTCTGTGGTGCAAGGTGGGCATACCGCTGCGTGACACGTCCGTCAGCATGGCCAAGACACTGCTGGACCACGTAGAGGGACTCTCCCGCGTTCACCAACATCGAAGCATAGGTGTGCCGTAGGTCGTGAAGCCGCAGATGAGGCAACCCCGCCTTCTTGCGCAATCGCTGCCAGGTGTGGGCGATATGTGTGTACCGCTGACCCGTCTTACGGTTCACAAATACATGCGGGTATTTATCCTTCGTGCCCACGGCTTTAAGCACATCCACAGCCGCATCGGATAGCGGCACAATGCGAGCTTTACCGCTTTTGCTGTTCGCCGCAGAGACAGGCCACGTTTTACCATCCAGATTGATCAGGCTCCACTCCGCCGTGAGGGCCTCATTAAGCCGACTGACCTGCCCCCGATGAGTGGTCCAGGTGCCATGAGAGTTTCCGGACGTCATGACGGTAGTCTGAGGTTGGCGGTTTAGGCAAGTACGCCAGCGGTGCTGGCGGTTTATAACCGAGTGAGCTGTGCGGGCGGACTGTGTTGTAATGCCGTCTCCAGCGTTCGATCAGCACTTTGGCTTCACGCAGCGTGTAGAAGATTTCCCCGTTCAGGAGTTCATCTCTGAGCTTGCCGTTGAAGCTCTCGTTGTAGCCGTTCTCCCAAGGGCTGCCGGGCTCGATGTAGAGAGTCTTCACGCCGACCTTGGGGAGCCATTCCTGCACCGCCTTGGCTGTGAACTCTGCACCGTTGTCGGAGCGAATGTGGTCGGGCGGGCCTCGTTCGGCGAACAGCCCTGCCAGGCAGTGCAGCACATCGTCTGACCGCAGTCGCCGGGCCACCTCAATGGCCAGGGATTCCCGGGTATACTCGTCGATCACCGTCAGCATCTTGAGTGGCCGTCCATCATGGGTCCGGTCCTGAACGAAGTCATAGGACCAGACGTGGTTCGGCCAGCAGGGCCTGAGACGGATGCAAGATCCGTCGTTGAGCCAGAGCCGGCCTCGCTTTGGTTGCTTACTCGGCACTTTCAACCCCTCCCGCCGCCAGATGCGCCAGACGCGCTTGACGTTCACATGCCACCCGTCCGCCTTCAGCAAAGCGGCCACGCGGCGATAGCCATAACGGCCATACTGAGACGCTAGATCGACGATGGCCTGGGTCAACGCGTCTTCATCACCGGACACCGCCGATGGCCTGCGCTGGGTGGACCTGTGTTGCCCCAGCACCCGACAGGCCCGGCGTTCAGAGACCGCAAAGGTCTCCTCCATATGATGAACAGCTGATCTGCGGCGGGCGGGGCTTAGAAGTTTCCCCGGGCGGCTTCCTCGAGAATCATCTTATCCAGGGTGAGGTCGGAGATCGCCTTGCGTAGCCGGGCGTTCTCCTTCTCCAGATCCTTCAACCGCTTCGCCTGATCGACTTTCAATCCGCCATACTCACGGCGCCAGCGGTAGTAACTCTGCTCCGATACCCCGAGGGACTTACAGATCAATCCGATCTTCTCGCCCTGGCCCAGCCGAACCTCGGCCTCACGCAGCATCCCGATAATCTGTTCTGGTGTGTATCTCTTCCGGCTCATGCTCAATCCTCCTGATAAGCAAAATCATAGCCGGAAACTCTCAGGCAAAATGGACCGATTTATAGGGAGCAGGTCAAGACGCTATGTTAGATGCTGGCGATATCGACGGCCAAAAGGTTTGGATGCGGATACTAGATGCAGTCCGCGAATTGCAAAATGTCGTGCCAGAAGGCAAGATTCAGTAAGCGCGGAACTAAGGCGAAGGAGAATGGTAGGGCAAAATCGATGTTTTAAAACCGTCATACTCATTAAAAATAGCCTTACTTGCTACACTCAAAAACAAACAGTCGTGATCGCTCCATAAAAGTGCGTGTGTACGCCTGAGCCAAGCTCTCGTCCTGTACAAAAGTGAAATTCCCTTGGCATTGATCGGCCGCATATTCGTTCGCGAAAATCAATATTCGCTGCTTCATAGAGCCTTCAGTCTCTAAAATGCCAGGCGCCGCTTCGACTCGAAGCATGTATTTCTCTGGCCCCACTCTTTCGTGATAACCGGAAATTCCTCCAGTTCCACCAACGGATTTTGGGTCATCCGGCGAGTAGGCACACGCGGATAATGTGGCGACAATCCAATATAAAGACAAACCCCTTAGATACACCCTCAGCCCATTTCAAAAGTTGAACAGTATTTTTGCAATTCGTGAACCACGCCTTGATGGCTATGCGTGACTATTCACCCCGATTAACACATTCATAAATCTGCGCAATCCCAGCTTAAACAGGCATGCGTAAGGAGCAAATTTCTTATTGGCTTAAATGCACCTAATCCCACAACCCTATCTCTTCCAACCTTAATGTCTTTTGTCCACATTTAGGACAGACGAAGCTTGGATTATCCAATCTGCCTTCATTTTCGAAGGAATAGACTCGGCGACCCTTTTTAAAGGATTAGACCCCTTGCAGATTCTTGTAGCTGAATATCAAGAGCCTCTACGACGTTTAGCAGATAGGTAATTGCACCACGTTGACCTAAAGCCGGCTAGTCAGTGATAGAAATAGCCGTTAGGCGTAGTTCGATAAGTGTTTGAAAAAAATGGTGCCCAGGGCCGGAATCGAACCAGCGACACGCGGATTTTCAGTCCGCTGCTCTACCAACTGAGCTACCTGGGCCCACCACAAAACGGCCCTGAATGGGCCTTTGGAACGCGGCGTTATAAAAGAGAATCCAAGGACTGTCTAGCATACAGAACGCTGTGAATTAACGGCGGAAATCTTATCAACTTCGCTGTACAGCATCGCCGTCGTCCTCCGCAGCTGAAGGTTCAGCTGCCTCGGGATTGGGCGCTTCTTCGGTGGGTATGCGGTATTGGCCCGTGAGCCACCCTGCCAGATCGAGATCTGAGCAGCGCTGGGAGCAGAATGGGCGATAACGCGGTACAACGGGCTTATCGCAGCGAACACACGTTGCGGCGGTTACGCGCACCCCAGGGGGCTTGAGATTACCCGCTCGATTATTGCCGTGCTGCGCCATCCTTCATTCCGTGTATATATCGAATTGATCCAGCGCTTGATCCGCTTTGGGCACGAGAGTTAGGGGAGTCTTCAAGGCCTGCTCCGCCTCGTCAAGGGCGAACCTCAATTCCCCATTCAATGCGTCGACGATGCGCGGATGCGCCCGGACCGACACGCGCACTGAGCCCGCGGTCATTGCCTGGCGGACAGACCGCCGTAACAAGTCAAACGCGACACTTTCAATTGACGGCGCAGGAGTTACGGCGCGGAGGTAAAGATCGGCCAACGACGGTCTAATTCTGCGGCGGTTTAGTTCGAGACGCCCTTCCGGTGTAAGACCGGACACATGCGTTCGCACCGGGTCTTCCGCCACCGCTTCTCTCATCGCCCCCACCAATGCATCCCGTCCGGGAGCAGGAATCAAATCGACTATGATCGGACCACCGATCGACCGCAGCCGCAGCTGACGCGCGATAATCGGAATTGACGCCAAATTGGCAGCGGCCGCATCCATTGGCCCCGCGTCGATATCAACCGTTGTTAAAGCGGCCGTCGTCTCAATTACAACGGTCGCACCACCGGGCACAGTGACTTCGCGTCCAAGTGCGCACTCGAACTCCGCATCAACGCCATACATTGAAAATATGTCGTCAGGCACGACCTCCACCGCTACATCGGAAAGTTCCTTGACCAGCGCGGCAAGTCGCCCGCCAAAATCGCTGGGCGCTATGATCACGGATTTTAAAGTCGCGGCATAGGATTCCGTATACGTGGCAACGGGATGATCTGCATCCCGCAACAGACACGGCGGTGAGGTATCATCGCCAGCACTCTGCAAAGCGGCCGATACTTCCGCAACTTCAGCGATTGCGACTTTAGCTCCTTTGCCGCCCCTTGGAGCCTGCACGATACGCACATCAACCGGCACACCCTCTCCCGGCATCTTGCTGCGGCACGTCATTATTGCCGGTTTATCCAGCCCTATATCGACGAAACAAGATCCGGATCCGGAAAGCGCTTTTACGACGCGGCCGCGATAAATGGCGTCGACGCGCGGTATGCCGTCACGATGCACGTAAATCTCGAGTACCGTTCCGTCGCTAAGTGCAGCTATTCGGGTTTCGCCTGGACCTCGATCGATCAGCAGCGTGTCAATCGCGGGCATACTGAACGGACCCGAGAGCGTTATCCAACAAACCTTTGGTCACGTGAACACAGAGTCCGACTACGTTTGTGTAGGAACCGTTGATGCGTTTCACAAAGGCCCCGGCCATGCCCTGTATTGCGTAAGCACCGGCTTTGCCCTGCCAGTCACCGCTATGAACATAGCTGGCGATTTCACTTGCGCTGAGACGCTTGAAGGTGACCACCGTCATTACAGACTTGCACTGAATAATCCCCTCACTCATGAGCGAAATGCCGCCGTACACCCGGTGGCGCCGCCCGGAAAGAAGACGGAGAAATGACAGAGCCTCCGCTTCCGTCTCGGCCTTCCCTAAAATACGCTGGCCGCAGGCCACAACGGTATCGGCAGCGAGGATCACGTCACCCGCATGTTTTTCTGCGACAGCGACAGCTTTCTGTTCGGCCAGACGGCGGGCGAGCGCTCGAGGAGCCTCGCCTGGGATGGGTGCTTCGTCGATATCCGCCTCAACCACAGAGTCAGGCGCACGTCCAATTTGTTTGAGAAGCTCAAGGCGACGGGGAGAAGCCGATGCGAGGATGAACGCCACGGCGGGTCTCGTGCACTATGATCTGGCGCTACTGCGCCGGATCATCACTTAAACCGGAAAGTGATTCGCCCCTTGGTCAAATCGTAAGGGGTCATTTCGACGTTGACTCGATCACCCGCCAACACGCGGATGCGGTTCTTCCGCATCTTACCTGACGTGTGCGCCAGGATTTCGTGATCGTTGTCCAGCTTTACCCGGAACATCGCGTTGGGAAGAATTTCCGTCACGGTTCCGGAAAACTCAATCATGTCTTCTTTAGCCATTCACCCTCTTCCAATTGAAGGCCGCCACATGTGAAATGGGGTTGGGCGGCCGGATTGGGCGCAACAAAAGGCGGAGTCTGCTCCGCGGTCAAGCCTTTTCCCTGATTCGGACGTATTTTCGGACAATTGTTGCTAAAATGCCCCGTCTTCGGGCTGTGGGAATATGTTCAAGATCCGCTCTTGAAGTTGATTTCGCACTTCCCTGTACGCGTCGAGACGCGCGCGACGCGACCCCTCTACGAGAGTAGGGTCAAACGTATTCCAAAAGACGACATCGCACGCCATGTATCGGGTGAGATCTACCGCCTTGTGCTGAGCGTGCGGCGATAGGGAAATGACGTAGTCAAAAGAGTCATCGGCCAATTGATCAAATGTCTTGGGGGTATGGTGACTCATGTCAACGCCGACTTCTTCCATGACCTCGATCATAAAAGGGTCCGGCTCACCGGTGTGTACGCCCACTGAGTCGACAAAAATACGAGATCCGTGAAAGCGCTTCATTATCCCTTCGGCCATTGGCGACCTGACCGCATTGTATGTGCAGCAAAACAGTACGGAGGATGGCAAGAATTCCATGTCTGGCTATCCACGCATGTGCAAGACGCAAAGCAACGTGAACAACCGGCGTGCCGTGGCATGATCCAAGCTGACGAATTCACCCAACCGTTCTTCCAGCAGTTGCGCTCCTTCATTGTGGAGACCGCGACGCCCCATATCGATCGCTTCGATCTGCGACGGAGTCATCGTCTTAATGGCGTCGAAATAAGACTCACAGATCAGAAAGTAATCTTTAATGATCGATCTAAAAGGTCGTATCGCCAGCGCAACATCGCTCAGAGAGGTCCCATCTGGCTTCGCGACAGAAAAAACAAGCTTGTCATCTTTCAGTGCGAGATTGACGTGATACGGACCCGGCGTCGCCCCCTCACCGAGTAGTTCAAAGGTATTGCGTTCTAACAGGTCGAACAGCGCGACCGCGCGTTCATGCTCGACCTCGGGTCTACGACGCAGAATGGAATTCTCGTCCAACGACATTTGGAGGATGGAATTTTGCGAAGTCGAGGCTGCCTGGGTTGGAGCCCCGGCTGTGTTGCTAGCTCCTGAGGATGCCCGGTCGTCTTTGGATCCGGACGCCATCGCCGTTACTCCAAATTCATCCGGATTGACACGGAGCGTGCATGCGCAGCCAGGTCTTCAGCTTTGGCCATCTTAACTGCGCCGGGTCCGATCAAGCGAAGTCCGTTTGCATCGCACCCGATCAACGACGTCCGCTTAAGGAAATCCATGACACTGAGCCCGGAGGAAAACCGCGCCGTTCCCGACGTCGGTAACACATGACTGGGGCCGGCGATGTAATCACCCACGGCTTCTGGCGTATGCCGTCCAAGGAAGATAGCGCCTGCGTTGCGAATTTGGCGGGCAAGACCGTCAGGATCATCGACCGCCAGTTCGAGGTGTTCCGGTGCGATTCGATCTACCAAAGCAGCGGCATCTCTAAGGTCTTCAACAACGATAATCGCACCATGCGCGGTCCAACTCGCTTGCGCGATATCTTTTCGATCCAGCGTGGCAAGTTGGTTCGCCACCGCGTCGGCAACGCTGTCGCCAAATGATTCATCATCGGTAATAAGGATGGACTGAGATGTCGCATCGTGTTCCGCCTGCGCCAGGAGGTCTGCGGCAATCCACGCGGGATCATTTTTGCCGTCTGCAACGACCGTGACTTCTGACGGTCCGGCGACCATATCGATCCCGACTGTGCCGAAAACCTGTTTCTTGGCCGACGCAACATAAGCATTGCCCGGCCCGACAACGACATCCACCGCGGTGATGGTCTCGGTTCCATAGGCAAGTGCGCCGATCGCCTGCGCGCCGCCTATGCGATAGACTTCACCTATCCCCGCGATATCGCAGGCCGCGAGCATCGCGGGCGACGACTTGCCATCCGGCATCGGCATTGTGACAACCAGCCTGTCTACACCAGCGACTTGGGCAGGAATGGCGTTCATAAGCACAGATGAGAACAAAAGTGCCGTACCGCCAGGCACATACAAGCCCGCAGCCTGCACAGCCGTCCACTTGTACCCGAGAGAAATGCCATCCTGCTCGTAGCGCAGATCTTCCGGCATTTGCCTGACATGGTAGTCGCGAATGCGCTCGGCAGCGTGTTCCATGGCGGCAAGCAAGTCGCCCGGACACGCCGACTTCGCGTCTGCGATGTCTGCTGCAGACACGCGCATCGCGGTCTTGGTTAAATCAAGGCGGTCGAATTTCAGAGTTAGGTCCGAGAGCGCAGCATCGCCTCGCGCCTTAACGTCGGCAAGGATGCCAGCAACGGTGCCGTCAACATTAACCTTTTCTTCGCGGCTCGCCGTCAGAAGACGCTCGAAGTCGGCTTCGAAATCCTGATTTGCAGTATTAAGCCGCTTGGGCATCGACCGCGCTCCGGAACTTCTCGATCCATCCGTTGATCTCGTTCGACCGCACCTTAAGCGCCGTTCGGTTGATCACCAGCCGGGACGACACCTCTGCAATCGTCGCAACCTCGCGCAGGCCATTGTCTTTTAGGGTACGCCCCGTGGATACGAGATCGACGATCCTGGGAGTGAGGCCGAGTTTGGGCGCCAGTTCCATCGCTCCGTTGAGCTTCACGCATTCCGCCTGGACACCGCGAGCGGCAAAATAGCGGCTTGTTGTTTCCGGATACTTCGTTGCAATGCGGATGTGCGACAACTGCGACGTATCGAAGGTTTCGCCTAGCTCTTCCGACTGCGCGACACACAACCGGCAAGTGCCGATACCGAGGTCAAGCGGGGCATAAATTTCGGGATAGTCGAATTCCATCAGCACGTCGTTGCCGGCGATGCCGAGCTGCGCCGCGCCGAAAGCGACAAACGTCGCGACGTCAAAGGAGCGCACCCGGATGATCGAAACATGATCCAGATTGGTCGAGAACTGGAGCTGCCGCGAATTCTCATCGTCGAAGGCGGATTCCGGGTGAATTCCGACCGCATCCAAGAGCGGCCGGGCCTCGTCCATAATCCGCCCTTTCGGCAGGGCGATTACCAGCGGGTCTTGTCCCATGATCTGTCGCGCGATCCTTCGATTGATAGAGGCGGGCGTTTACCATGCAGGACCCGGCAGGGCTAGGCCCTGACCGCCTGCGATAGGGCGTCTGAGGCGAATAACGGCTTAAAATTGGGCTTTTTTGGCCGCAGGCGCGGCCTCAGACGCCGGTGATGCGCTCGATCCGGGCACCGCAGGCGGCAAGCTTCTCTTCAAGGTGCTCGTAGCCGCGGTCGAGATGGTAGACGCGGTTGACGATGGTCTCCCCCTTAGCGGCGAGCCCGGTCAGAACCAGCGACACAGACGCGCGCAGGTCTGTCGCCATCACCGGCGCGCCAGACAGGTTTGCCTTGCCCCGCACGATGGCAGACGCACCATGCACGTTGACGTCGGCGCCGAAACGGCCGAGTTCGGGCACGTGCATGAACCGGTTCTCGAAGATGGTCTCGGTGACCATCGCGGCCCCTTCCGCCGTGGTCATCAAGGCCATCCACTGCGCTTGCATGTCGGTGGGAAAGCCTGGAAACGGCTCGGTCATCACGTCTACGCCGCGCAGGCCGTTGTCGGCCGTGACCGTGATCGAGTCCTCCGCCACGTCAATCGACACCCCGGTCTGGCGCATGGCGTCCAACACGGAGTCCAGCAGATCGGCGCGGGTATTCGTCAGCTTAATCTTGCCGCGGGTGATGGCTGCGGCGACGGCGTAGGTCCCCGTCTCGATGCGATCAGGTACAACGCTATGCTCAGCCCGGCCCAGCTTCTCGACGCCCCGGACGGTCAGCGTCCCGGAGCCCAGACCGGAAATCTGCGCGCCCATGGCGATCAGGCACTTTGCGAGATCCGTGATTTCCGGCTCCCGCGCTGCGTTTTCGATGACGGTCTCACCTTCGGCCAGCGCAGCTGCCATCAGGAGGTTCTCGGTACCGCCGACGGTGACCATGGGGAACGTGAAGTGCGCGCCCTTGAGCCGCGACGTGCCGCTCGGCAGCCTGGCTTCGACGTAGCCGCCTGCCAGTTCGATTTCGGCGCCCAGCGCTTCGAGCGCTTTAAGATGCAGGTCCACCGGCCGCGTGCCGATGGCGCAGCCGCCGGGCAGAGAAACCCGCGCCCGCCCTTCCCGCGCAAGCAGCGGCCCGAGCACCAGCACCGACGCACGCATCTTGCGCACCAGATCGTAGGGCGCTTCCGTGCTGGTGATCGACGCGGCGTGGAGCGTTACCGTGTGGCCGTCGGCGGCCCGTTCGACCGAAGCGCCGTGCTGGCTCAGCAACTCCGCCATGGTCTTGATGTCGGCCAAGGCCGGCACGTTGGACAGCACCAGCGGCTCGTCGCTGAGCAGGCAGGCCGCCATGAGCGGGAGCGCGGCATTCTTTGCCCCCGAAATCGCGATCTCGCCCTTGAGCGGTACCCCGCCGTGAATCCGTATGGCGTCCATGGTTTAGACCGTGCCGGACTGGCGTGGCCGTATTGCGGCGCCTGGATGGTGGTGCGAAGGCAAGGGCTTAGAGCTTTGGCAGGGTGACACCCTGCTGTCCCTGGTACTTGCCCTTGCGGTCGGCGTAGGACACTTCACAAGGGGGGTCTCCCTTGAGGAAGATGAACTGACAGGCACCTTCGTTGGCGTAAATGCGCGCCGGCAGCGGCGTCGTATTGGAGAACTCCAGCGTCACGTGCCCTTCCCACTCCGGCTCCAGCGGCGTGACATTGACGATGATGCCGCAACGCGCGTAGGTCGACTTGCCCAGGCAGATGACGAGCACGTCGCGCGGGATGCGGAAGAGTTCGACGGTGCGCGCCAAGGCGAAACTGTTCGGCGGGATGACACAAACATCGGCTTTGCGGTCAACGAAGCTCGTGGTCGAGAAGTCCTTGGGATCGACAATCGCGTTGTCGACATTGGTGAAGATCTTGAATTCATCGGACACCCGCGCGTCGTACCCGTAGGACGACAGGCCGTAGGAGATGACCCCCTCTCGGTTCAGGCAATCGTTAAAGGGCTCGATCATCCCCTGTTCCGTCGCCATCTGACGGATCCAACTGTCTGGCATGATGGACATGCAGGCCCTCCCCCGGGTCTCGACGCGAAAATCCCACATCTTGTAGCCCAGCGGCGGCGGAACTCTCAAGTTATTGTGCGGATTTGTCTCCTGACGCACGTGTCGGGAGCGCGTCCGGTGCCTGGGTCTGGGCCTGAAGGCGGGCCTGGGCCTTGCGCCGCTTGAGGTTCTCCCTAAGCGCCGCGGCGGATCGCGCTTTGGCGTCGGAGGACTTGAGTTTGGAGGGCGGTTTAGGGCTCTTGGGCATAGAAGCAGGGCAAGGATCAGCAGACAGAAGAGAGTGGACTCTGGCGCCTTGGGCGGTCCCGGTCAACGGCCAGGGGGAAGGCGTTGGGAGCCGCAGAAAAGTGCGCCGAATGGCCTATCCTTGCCTTGCACCCCCCAAGGGCTTGTGGCATGGTCCGCGCCGCTTTCCAGGGTGGTCTTCTTTGGATTCCGCGCTGCCGTAGCTCAGGGGTAGAGCACTCCCTTGGTAAGGGAGAGGTCCAGAGTTCAAATCTCTGCGGCAGCACCATC
>JAYQVH010000047.1:0-12524 GCA_038148375.1 Rhodospirillaceae bacterium
CCCTAGATGGCGGTCCAGACAATATTTCCATTGACGAAGATGGTAGCTTGTGGGTTGCAAATCACATTAATACTCTTGCCCTTGTGAAACATTTTGGTGACGAATCACAGTTAGCCCCTACTCAAGTCCAAAAGGTTGCATTCAATGAGACGAGGGCTGAATCGCCCGTGACGTTTTTTGAGAATGAAGGCGAGAAAATATCCGCTGGTAGTGTTGGGGCTGTTTATCTCAATAAACTTGCGATCGGCTCTATCACAGAAAACAAGATCCTGCTTTGCGACCTGGATTTGAAAGCAGGATCATAGCTAAGAAGGTGGTGATCATGAGATCATTGCGAGCATTACTAACGTTCGCGATCTTAGTTGTGGCGACCATATGCTTCGGCATCATCGGTGCCACGTGGCATTTCCGCGATATACCTCCTGCAACACTTACAGCTAAGTATGCGACGTCGGAGTCAAAGTTCATCACGGTTTCAGGGGTCAAAATCCACTATCGCGACGAGGGAAACAAAGATGGGCCGGTCGTAGTCCTAATGCATGCCCATTGGGGCAGCCTGATAATGTGGGATAGCTGGGTCGAGAGACTAAATGACAAATACCGCGTGCTAAGGTTCGACATGACAGGACACGGTCTATCGGGCGTTGATCCTACTGGGGATTACACACTGGAACGCGGCGTAGAACTTATGGAGCTTTTTTTTGAAGCGATGTCGATCGACCGCTTTGCTTTAGTGGGAACCTCCCTGGGTGGGACACATGCGATTCACTTTACGGTCAAGCATCCTAACCAAGTAGAACGGCTGGTCCTGTTAAATCCCGGAGCACTAAATAGCGGTGTTAGAGGGAGGTCTGCCGCTCGGAGCCTTCCCTGGTGGATAGATGCTCTCACGATTATTACGCCAAGAGCTTTTTTCCAATTGATGCTTGAGGGCGGTTTTGGCGACTCGCGCGACGTACCAGATGATATTGTCACTCGGTGGCATGAACTTCAGTTGGCAGAAATGCATCGTCCAGCAGAGTTAGAACGTACCAGGCAGTATGTTTCCGGAGACATTGTTGGCCTGATAAAAGAGATAACTGCTCCGACACTTGTCATGTGGGGTAAAGAAAATCCCGTGGTAACCGTCGACCAAGCTTTTGAATTTATCTCATTGCTTGAGTCCGCGGAGGACAGACAACTCGTGATCTATCCGGGACTCGGCCACATGGCTGTGTTGGAAGACGGCATTACGATCGCAAACGATATTCGTGCCTATCTGGATGGCACAAAGCAATTTACCGATGATTTACCTGGATGATTACTTAAGAGTTAGCCGTCTAGCCTAAGTAGATCGCAGTACTGATTGGACCTTTTAAGCGTCTGGCAAAGCGTCTCGGCTTGGGATTCGCTAGCAAACGGTCCCGCCGTCAATCTGTAAAACGTGCCCCGAGCAGAGCCCAAATTGACTTCTCTCACCATTGAAGTCAGTCCACTGAGCTGTGACCTATACTTTCCTTGGAGTTCCCCCCACCCCGTTTGAGCAGCCTGTCTGCTCCTGTAAGACGCAAGATGGACAGCAAAACTGGACATTTGTGGTGCTACCTCAGCTACATCACCGCTTTCTGTAGAGTTAAGTACCTGTTCGATGTCTGCTGCGTCAGGAATGTCTCCAGTCAAGAGAAATGCATCGATCGCCGCTTTTTCGGGTCAAATTCCGACTGCGAAATCACCCCGGATACACGCAAACGCTCTAGAAACCCGACGCGAGTTGCGGCTGCCAATACGTCTGAGGGGTATGGTTCCGCAAGAGCACGAGATCGCGGGGTGCCCGGTAAAACGGCATCGAGAATCATCCCACGCTCAAGGGCGTGTTGGCGCGGTGTGATCGCACGCATTTCCAATGTACGTTTGAGAGCTTGTAAACGCGATGAGAGTGCATCGGGACTCGGGACAGGTCGAGTCAATCCGGCAGAAGGAGCAGCATGGGTATACGGCAATAACGCCCCTAGATTTTCACCGCGCCTGCGTTCGTATTCATCGCGTGTTATTAGCCCCTTCGCCAATAAGCGGTCCATAGCCAAAAATCGTAGCAATACATTTGTTTGCTCTGGGGTAGGTGCCACATCCAAAGTCGAGGAGACTTGAATGCGAGATCCCATAGGCGTGGTTGACGCCGGAATAAATTCTCTACCGCGAACGTTCCCGGATTCAATCGTCGCAGCGGGCACCGATAACGGGTCTTCTGGATTAGGCATCGGCGATGACATTTGATCGGCAGATTGAATTGTAACTGGTTGCTTTCCGACCCTGTCAGCTGCTTGGCCCTGAAGTAGCTCCCATTTTTCGGGACCTGTTTGAGGTGGCACCACAGGCACAGATGTCTGACCGGGCGCAGGTACAAGCATTAGAGGACGCGAACCCATCGCGCTTTGACCGGAAACGTCTCTAGAACTCGCTATGGCACCTAGCGGTGGAGGCGCATTTATCGGATCAGCGATTTGCTCGTCACCGATCGTTGAACGCAAGTCCGCCCGGGAATTTGAGCCGGTCGAATTTACTTCTGCACCAATAGATGAAGCTGATATGGATTGATTACTGGCACTCCCCATCGACATAGAAGCACCAGACGATGCACTATCTGTGCCAGATAATCCAAAATTGCTGCCGGTAAACTGGCTAACGCCCGCACAACCGGAGAGCAATGCGACACTCAATGAGACAGCCAATGTTGCGTGTATTGCCGTCATGGCAACTTCCACCCGATCTATCGATCCACCGCGTCCAAAAGTGGGGTGTGGACCGCACTCCATTCCCACGTTGTACTATTTAGCCAACGCGTTAATAAACGTTTAATCTTTCCCAACATTGGCGCATTCAGGCGGGGCTCAGACAGCGGCTATCAAGTTGCCTACGGGTCGACCCAAGTCTAAACGGTTAAAATTCGCGCTCAATTATTAGGCGATGGAATCCAAATTGGTTGGCCAATTTCCAAGTTTTCCCGGCCTTTAAGCCAGCGGTTCAACGCAAAAATGACTGAGGGTTCCGTGCCTTCTCTTGCTGCAAGGGCGGTCACGGTATCGCCGCGCCGCGCCAGCACGCGGGATATCGGAAATAAAGCTGGGTCTTGCACTGGCACCGGTTGATGTAAATCGTCAATGTTTTGACTTAGGTCAGCTACTTTATTCTCTAAAGTCCGGTTGACGGCCAATTGCTCATTCACCTGCGCGCTGAGGGTGGCGTTCTCATCAACAAGCGTGGCCAGTCTGGACTCGAGATTCTGGATTTGCCCAATGACCAGGACGACCAACCCAAACAACAATGCAACTGCTGTTACTGCAAGCAAACTAAAAGTATTGATCTCAAATTTCTTCATTTGCCACACTTACAGCTAGACTCACAACAAGCCATAATAGTCACGGCGCTAAGGCCTATCGCCTTGACTCCTGATAAAAGCTGCCTTCGCGGCAGTAATGGTATCGTACATCAATTGAGCGCGCGGACCGCTTCGATCAACTATCCGACGGTATACGTTTTCGCTCGCTCGTTTCCACATACGTCGCTGCTCATCACTCAACTCAATGACCTGGGGCCCATTTTCCTTCATGTCTATGACCTGGAATTGAACAAGATCACGCACTTCTTGTCTGACCGCTGACGACGGGCCATGCCCCTCTCGCAGTGCGGATTGATACACTGATGGTAAAGCTTCGAACCATGACCGGTTGGCGAAAAGTCCGCCGGTATCATACGCGACTCTCAATAAAGACACGTAATTAACCTGGTCCCGTAAGTTGGAATATATCAATGCGGTCGGTTTTATTGCGCCGTCAATCAAACCTGTATCTAGTGACTGCACAAGATCAATAGATGCGATTGGTACTGCGTCGCCGCCGAGAGCAAGAAGAAATTCTTGAATACCAACGTTTGGCGACCCGCCGATCCGCTGATCTACTAAATCCGTTGGTAGAACGATTTTATTCCTAGATCCAATGCTAAACCATCCAGACTCAAGCCACCTCAATAGAATTAGATCGTGCGGCGCAAGGCTCTCATTGACTGCATCAAGCAAATAATTGTCATAGACGAAATCTACTTCTTCCGCAGAGCCGAATAAAAAAGGGGACATTGCGACTGCGAGCTCAGGAATGACGGACGTAATTCCCTGGACTGTAATTCCTGCGACTTGAAGACGATTCCTCTTTAGAGCAGACAGCATTGCTTCTTCTGAGCCGACTTCTCCTCTGATAAAGTATTCGAGTTGCAAACCCGATGCGCTGACAGAGCGCTTAAATCTCTGCCACTGAATATCCCAGGGAGAGTCCGGCAGTGAGAACGCGCCGACACGTCCTGCCTGAGCTGAAACGGAAGCAGAATCTGTCGTCAATAAACAGACTAAGATGGCGACGAAACAAGGTAGGCGCTGCCGCATGGTCGGTTACCTATAATCACTATCCATATAACCGCCAAAATACATGATTTTACAACGGTGAATAGTTCGGCACGTTTTCTTAAGTCAGTCAGTTTGCGGCATGCTCATCAGGTGCTCAGCATCTTACCAACTGCAGATCCAAGCGCAGTCCCGACCGGACTAAATATGCTACTACCAATTGTAGAAAGCAAACCTCCCTTCCCACCTCCTCCGCCGCGGGTCGTTTGAGTAGTCGTCGTAGGAAACGGAGTACCGCTTAACGTATTGTTCCGGATTTCAAGCGCTCTAAATGGCGCATCAGCAACAGCCTGTTGATACTGTTGTTGCTGCAGCCCGATCGAGGCGAGCAGGTCAGCTTTCTGGAGAGTGCGCTGATCTGCGCGTTGCTGGGCGGTCAAAGTACTGTTCGCCATATCGCGCACAGCACCCAAACGTTGCTGGTCGCTTCTGTACCTTGAATCTATATCAGCCAACCGCCCACGCATTTGTAGGGCCAGCTTGGCGGCATCCTTAGCCGCCTTGTCGGGCAGCACGCGGTCGATCACTTTGCCGACAATCGGCAAAGCGGCAGCGAGGGGAAATGGCATGGCCGTATCCTCTTATATGAGCTTTAATTGAAAGTGTTGCGTTGGGGCGCGTTAGTCGTCTTCGCCCGCTTCGTCGTCTTCGACATCCGCATCCCCCATGACATGCATGAGCACGGCGTCGTGAACGAAGCACAGCAATAGGTAGGGCCCGACAGGTCCGGTACCATCGACACCGGCCCAGCTGTGGCAATAGGGTGTGCTGTCTTCGTCCCACACCACCAGGGCAAACCCGGCGAGGTCCGGCAGATCGGACAAAAGCTCCAGCGTGCTTTCCAGCAAGCCCTGTTGCACGTCGGTGCGCGATGTCGGGCTCAGAACATGGATGTCGCCGCCGGACTTGGGACGAATGCGCCCTATTCTAACGGCGTTGTGAGTCATAACGACCTCCGGCCGCGGTTTTCAGCGCGACAATCGTTTCCGGCCGGTTTTGCCGGCTTTGTTAGCGCTTCTGGTTAGTTTTTGTTGGGAAGGCTGATGGGAAAAAGGCGGTAACGTTTTCTGGCATGCGGAATTGACAGTCTGACATCCAAAGCTGACAACTCGAATTGAACTTCTGCAAGCCGGCCTCGGGACTCATACGCGGTTGCGTGGGGCGGGTCTGACCTAGCGTGGATATGACGCGACTTAGCTAGTGACCTAAAATAGTTTCTAAATTGCGTCAGAGATTTGTCGTTCAGCCTAGATCGACCAATAACCGAAAACAAAGCCGGCGAAGTACACCCCAATAACCCACCAGAGGAAGAAAGTATAATTCTCCGGTGCCCAGCGCGCCTCCCACCCATCTTTAAGAAGCTTTGATTTGGCGAACAAGCCAAGAGCATCATAATATCGTTTGAGTGCTCTATTGAATAAGTAAAACGAGCCGAACGTAAGTATCCAGAACCCAGCTACAAAAATAGCGTCACCATCACCAAATTTGTCCGAAATACCCTCTTCGTCAAGCCAATATAAGCCAACGATGGTAAAGCCTGAGGCGAAAGCTAGCGCCCACCAAAAAATTCGAAATCGTTGGGCTCTCAGACATTAAGGCTTAAGCCGGATATCACGATCTCTATTCATGATGAATAGTCTAGCGACCAAATGGGCTTGTGCAATCGTCTGGATGCGCATCGTATTTGTAATGGTCTGTAAGTTGTTAAAGCCGCCGTGCGACTAAATGATTACTAAAGCGTACATAGTTGCAGCACCAATAATTTCCCACATAACGAATACTCCGTTTTCTGGAGCGTAATCCGCGGCAGGTCTAAAACGCGATCGCCGGAGCATATTTTTGAATACCGGCCCGAGGTGATCGTAATGCTCCCGCATACGGAGCATGAATAAAACGGCCGGTCCTAGGAATATTGCCCAACCAACAAACCTCACGAGTGTGGGAATATCACCTGACTGTAGAACGAGACCGGTGTAACTTACCTGCCCCACGCCCATTGCAACAAAACCGCTTAGAAACGCAAAACACCACCAGCGCTTCCAATTGGGCTCTTTGTACTTTGTCACTGCCTGTTTCACACTACAGACTCAACAAGAACCCGCCTAAGGCTCCACCCATCACCATCCAGAATGCATAAGTTCCATTCTCCGGAGCCCAATAGGTTTCGTGACGGTTTCGATTTTTGACAAGCATCGATTTAGCATAAAACCCAAGCTCATCGTAGTGACGCTGTACAAGCACCATGAAATAGATATAAGGCCCAAACAACACCGTTAGGACCACCAAGACAAAAATTATTCCTCCAGCATTCGATTCAATACCCGGCGATTCAAGGCCAACCCAAAATAACCCGACGATCAAAAAACCCTTTACGAATGCAAAATACCACCAGCGCGTCCAATTCGGTTCTTTGTACTTTGCCATTTTCTATTTTTTTCACACAGTGGCGCTTTTGTCAGCGTTCCAACGGATCTGGATAGTTCTGTGGATTTCGAATTGGGTCCGTAACAGTCATCATATCGTTAAAATTGCGAATGTTGTTTATGATCTCATCCGAGTATCGGTACGCCCCATAGCCGCGTGAAGGTCCATACATACCCGGAACCAATCCTAGCGCCGAGATACCCGCCCTTCCCAAGCTATCCGCTGCCGCGTCATAGTTTCCGGACCGCAGGTTTCCGTAACTATCATACAAATTGTTCACGGTATCTCTGCCAGCCAACACTTGGCCAACTATCGGGACGGTTGAACCTAAAAATAGTTCGGCATACGAATTGAATGTCGGAAGCAATGAAGATGGGTTAACCATCTGTTCGGGCGAGTTTGAGTTGTCTGGATTGAGCGTACGAGTGCTGTTGTAAGGCCCATATAAATAGTCATTGAGTTCCTCGGCACCAGGCGAATTGGGCGCTGCGCTAGTGCCTCCGCCACCCGCGACGCCAATGCCCGCGCCAGCGCCGCTGGGCGATGTCACATAGCTATCGCCGCTAAAAACATTCACATGCGGCCGGTGTTGTCCGGGCAAAAGAGTCCCGTTCGCATCATACGTAAAGACATGATTCAAAGTTTGGATCGGATCCGAGACGTTTTCGCAGTCCGGGTCCCACATTGAGCACAACGCAAACTCCTGCAATCCAGTCTCCGGATTGACGCTTGGTTGCACACGATTGGCTAGGCTCAGCGATGCCAAGCGCTGTTGAATCGCATGCATCAATTCCCGGCCCAGGTTCGCCTTCTCCAAGTATCGTTGTGTCTGTTTCACGCGCTTGGCCCGGCGCGCGGGATCGCGTTCGTCCGCCGCATCGCGCAGGGACTTGAGCACATACCATCCCGCTTCGCCCGCACTGGCCGCGAGGTCGGGATCGAGCCCAGCCTGCGCGCCGTACTGTGCAGCCAGACCTTCCTTCAGGCTCCAGCCGTTGGGGGATTTCGCTTTTACGTGTGTCATTGTCTTTCTCCTATGTGTGCGCGATTGAACGCGGCGGCCTATGCGGGCAGCCCAGGCGTATACCCGTCGAGGGTCAGCGTTAGGATCTCGCCGCGCGGCGGGGCTGCATCCGGCCCGTCCGCCGCGATGGCGCAATGTACCCAGCCTGAGGCCGGGTCATCTGGCACGGGGAACTCCAAAATCAACTGATCGAAGGTCAGGTTGTGGGCGCACCAATGCGCCAGGTCCGCGTTGGCTACACCTGGCAGCTCGAAATCCACCGCCCGGCCGGACAAATGCGCCGATGTCGGCTTTGACCCGACAACGGTGTTGAGATCGGGACTGCGGTACCACGACGACGGCGCGAACGGAATCCGGAACTCCGTGCGTACGGGCTCAAGGATTTGCGTTGCCACCCGCACCAAACGAGGAATGATGCGCGCCGGCGGGGCATTGTCGATGCCGTGGCGCGTAGCCACATGGCTCTTCGCCGCTTCCGCCAGGGTAAAATGACTGGAGAGTTTCATCGGCGCGGCCTTATGGGATAACGCGAAAGCGGATGGGCGTGGCGGAGCGCGTAACACCCTGCCCCTCACCCTTCTGCCAGCGGTTGCGGTAGTAGGTGAACCGGAACACCAGCGCGTAGTCGCTCGGCGGCAGGGTGGCCGGAATACGCAGGCTTTGAGTGACATCGTAGCAACCTTCACGCACCTCGAAGGTGCGGTCGGGAACTTGCAGGGCGACGCCATCGACGAAGGTGGCGCGGGACAGCCCGTAGATCGTGCCGAAGTGGTCGGTTTGCGGAGTGAGAACGGTATCGCCCGCTTCGATGAAGCCGCGGCTCCCCCGCACGAGTTCCGCGACCAAACGGTCCGGGTCGTCCAGAGATATGCAAAAAGCCTTACGGTAGTAAACCGTGTCGCCTGCGGTAATGTCCTGTACCGGCGCGCCGGCTTTATCGAGGAAGAAATTGTTTTCGAAAATGATCCGGGCCGGATAGTCCGTGTCATAACGCAGCGCCCACTCACGCCAAAGAGCTAGCCACAGCAGGGCAGCCAATGTCGCCAAAACGGTTCCTGCATAGAGAAGCCGTCCCAGTTTGCAGAGATTGGGCATTCTAAAATCCGAGTGTTTGCTTGACATAAAGTCCGAACAGCATCGCCGCGCCGCAGAGCGCTGAGAACACGACCGCCTCCAGGACTTTGACGCGCCATTGCGGCACGGCTTCGCCACGGATGGCCTTGATCTCAGCATCGATGCCGTCAATCGCCTTGCCGTGCTGGCGCACAGTAACTTCGATCTCGACCAGGCGTTCTCCGTACTCTGCTGAGACCACCCGTTTTACGACCTCGAGATCCATAAACTGATCCTGAAAAAGGGTCCGGAATCATCGGCGCCTGGACCATGTGCGCAAAAAGATCGTGAGATAAAAAAAGGCCCGCTCGAAGCGAACGGGCCTTAAGAGTTTTGAGGAGAGAACCGATCTATCCAAAAACCATGAGCAACAAACTGGGGGACCCATGGACTGGCGCTGTACCGATACAACATATCTCCAGCGCCAGCATGTGAATTATGTCAAATTAATATGCATATTACAAACGCTTTTTTGCTCTTTTTTGTGCATTAAACACATCCATCGTGCGCTGAAAGGCAGACAAGACGGTGCTAGGCGAAATGTGGTGGGCGGCCGCAATGCCGCAGATAGAGGCGTTGTCGACAAGGACACGCTCAGCCAAATCCAGGGCGGTCAGTTTGGGCCAGCGAACGACCACTGTCTGACTGGAGGCAGCGGCCCAAGGACCGTATATGGCCTTCCAAATGCCCTCCTGGCGTTCACTCAGGCGTTCCAGGGGAGACAAAGGCATCTGCCGCGTGTGACGGCCCGCCGGCTCGCGCAGCTTTGAACCCGGGCTTGCGCCACGATGTAATGCTTGAAAAAGCGTATGAATCTGCCGCCCGGCGCGCTCCTGATCCGGGGAAATATCGCCGTCTCTCAAGAGCGCGGAGAGGTGATCCGGCTTGAGTTTGGCTAAGGTCTCAGGTGTCGGCGGTACGGCGTCATGAGCCTTCGCCTTGGGCCGGCCGCGCCGGCGAACAGGGATCAAACTCGCCATGGTCAATGTCATCCTAGGGTTTAAGGTCGCCGCAATGCAGCGGCGTCAGACGAAAAAAAATTTCGCTCTAAGCATGCAACGAAATGCAACCTCGAGCGTTAACTAGTGTAAATAACAGCAGCATCCCACGTGTCAAAATTGGGTTCTAACCCCCCGCACGCGGCGCACACCTTGACTTGATTTCGTAGAAGAGTAACAATGCGCAGATAATAGTGCATTTATTCATATTTTACAAACGCGATCTGCGCCAATCAGGGATGCAATCACCACAATGGACGGAACGCAGACAGACTCCCCTCTTCCCGATGACGCTTTAACCGCGCATCAGCGGGAAACGCGCAAGCTCGTCCGCGCGATGATGACTTTGACCGGCCAGTCAGCCAGTGCCCTGGCTGCCGCGGCGGGTCTGACCCCCTCCACTGTCAACCGGTTCATGCATAAACCGGTGCGGCACACGCTCAGTCAGCGCACCATGCTGGCGCTGCTCACCCACACTTTTCTCACCTTGCGCGACGTACGCCGGGACGAATGGGACCGTCACGCCCTGTCTGATCTGATCCCCGCGTTGTCCGTCTATGAACGCGGGATGCTGGAACTGGCCCCCGACCTGACGGACGTGGTCAAGCAGGCCCGTTCGGCGGCCGGTCCGCAGTCGAATATTGCGCTGTATTCTGGAGAGCCCGGGCCGCCGCCCAATTTGCCGGTGGTCCTGGTCTCGACCCAGGATATCGATGTCGCGGACGGCAATTTCGATGCCGCTCCGATGCGTACCCAACGGCCGCCCTTTCTATGGAGCGATCCGCTCGCCTTCGCCATCCTCATGCCCGACGATACACTCATGCCCCGCTACGACGCCGGCGATATGCTTTACGTCAGTCCGGCTCATACTCTTGACGGCCCGAAAGTGGACGTGGCTCTTGCCCGGTCGGGAGGTGGGTTCATCATCGGCCAGTTGATCGTCGTTACGGCGCACTCAATCGCCATAGGAACGCTGTATCCGCTCGCGAGCGAGTTTTACGATCGCTCCCGCCTGTCAGGAGCCTATCGTATCGTCGGTGCCCAGCGCCTCTGAGAAGTAAGCGACTTCAAAGGCGCCGCAAAGTCGCCGTAGCCGGCGTAAGCGGTCCCTGAACGTCAAACACAACGTCGTCGACGTCTGGTTTTGAAAGACGAATTTTGGGGTCGCGGGTCAGGCCAAAAGGCTCATCCGGAAGCCCGATCCATGTCTTATCGAACTTCATGTCGGCATCCTTGTCGTGATACACGGCGACGGCATATTTTCCAGGCTGTTCAACTGGTATGCAGATCAGGGTCTCGCCCATCACGGCAGGAACACGAATTCGAGCGAGTTTCCGCCCCGACGCCAAAAAACGCTCTGGGTTGTCATTATGTAGGTCGGCAGTCACCAAGCCCTCGGCTTTACGAACATCCATAACTGATAAAAGTATGGAGTAGGGTGCCTGACCGCATTCAGATGCGCGAATAGAGGCGATTTGTTCATCGTGAGCGGCACTCGCCTCCTGGCTGGTAGCCGAATGCACACCCGTTAATGACATCGCAATTGCGAGAAGTGGTGCGGTTGGACCGAAAAGTCTTGCCATTTGGACAATTCCCGAATGCTGATATGACGCCGGAAATATAGCGGATCATCCGCAACATTGCAGTTCATTCACAAAGATTTCATCATCTCGATGAAGACCTTAGTATTCATATACTGACATTCGCATCCTCTTTCTGAGAAGACACTCATGACCAGCTCAGCGAACGAGACAAGTAATGCAATTCTACTAGATCGGATCGAAAAAGTACGCTCCAAACGAGGGTACCTTCTGCCGCATCATGGCCTGTTGGCTTTAACCGCCCCAGCGCTTCTTGACGGATATGACGCGTGTTACTCTGCATTGACCCTTGGGCAGCGCGATCTATGTGAGTTCGATAAAGAGTTCATCTGGCTGGGAATACTTGCTGTCAAAGAAGAACATCTAGCCACTCAGCATGTCGACAAATTTCGTACTGCGGGTGGCACAGACAGCCATATCATTGCTGCATTGCGCATAGCGGCACTTTGCCGAGGTGTGAACAGTTTCGAATTCGGTGGAACACATTGGAAAAGCCGGGTTTCAGAACTCGACGCCAAAACATTATATCTAAGTGCGATTTCCGACGCCGTGCGATTTGCCGAAGTTGAAGAAGCACTGTTGCAGCTTGCCTGCGCCGCCATACAAACAAGCCGACGCGGCTGGTCAGCGTTAGAATGGCATATCGAAGAGTCATATCGATTGAATGTCCCTGAAACATACCTGGCCGAAGCTCTGACCTACGCCATGTTCACGGGATCGATTCCGAATTTCATTGAAGGATGCGAGGTATGGCGCGCAATGATTCAGTCTCGGCGCGTGCCTGCCTCAACGCCCTTTCAGCAATGGGCCGATTTGGACCAGGGCGGACCGTAGCAAGTCACAATTTGAAGTGAGAAGTGGTAGCGGAGGAGGGATTTGAACCCCCGACACATGGATTATGATTCCACTGCTCTAACCAGCTGAGCTACTCCGCC
>JAYQVH010000048.1:0-11856 GCA_038148375.1 Rhodospirillaceae bacterium
GAATAAGCCAGATTCTCTCAATTAAGCTGGGGCACTTTCGCCATGGCAGGTCACTATCTACCGGCTCAGTTCCTCGACTTCGACGCCCGAAGGAAAATTTTCGAGTTGCGTGAAGATAAGGCCGGCGAGCAACAGCGGCACCACGCCGAAAAAGGTAAATGTCCAGGTCCATCCGAGTATGGGCACGGCCGATGTGATGATGAGCGGTGCAGTGAGTGATGCCAAAGTGACCGCCAGCGCGCCTGTCGCCGCCGAAGCTGTTGCGCGTATGCGCGTTGGAAAAATCTCGCCGGTAAGGGGCATTCGCACACATTCGGAGCCGAAGAAAAACATTGTCGAAACTCCGAGCCCGATCATTAACATTGTATCTGAGTTGGCAAACCACAGGGTTAAGGCCAGGCATAGTGCGCCAAGCCATTGCCATAGGATGACCGTATTGCGGCGGGTCAGGATAAACTCACCGACGTAAGACGCCAAAACATAACCGACGGCCGCTATGCCCCATGACCAAACCAGAAGGCCGGCGGCATCTCCCTCGCTCATTCCGCGGTCCTCTGCAAGAAAGGACGGCAGGAAGTAGGTCATCCCACCTATTGCGATGTTCGAACAAAATGTTCCTAAGAGGCACACCACAGATCTGCGGCGGAAACGGGGCGACAATAACTCCCCGATGTGCTGGCCGAGTCTTCGCCTATCCGGGCTCTGCGCAGCTTCAGCGGCGCCCAGTTCTGCACCCTGGGCTTTTTCAAAGCGCTTAGTTTCATTCAATAGCTTGCCGAGAATAAACGCGAGTGGAACGACTACAAAAGCCGGGTAGAAAATGACGCGCCAGCCAAAGTCTGAGAGAAAGCCGGACGCAACGATCGCGCCAAGTGCGAACCCCAACGGATATGTGAGCTGAAGCCATCCGGATAGCATGCCGCGATATCTGGCCGGAGCCACTTCGATGACGATCGTTGCTGTAATCGGATAAAGACCGACAGCCAGCGCAAAGCCAATCACACGGAACGTCGCCAGCATTGTCAGGCTATTGGCAAAGGCATGACAGCCGACAAAAGTGGCGGATAGCGCCATCATTGCTACGAACATGCGTTTGCGGCCTAGGTAGTCGGTTAATACCCCGGACACCAAAACGCTTAAGCTGGCGACGAAAAATGAGAGCGAAAGAATCTGGCCCATCACATTGAGCGACGCACCGAATTCGCGTGAAATGCCAGGAATCGCGTATGAGAACAACGCTTGATCCATTGTCGACATGATCATTCCGACAAAACAGATGGCGAACGTGCGAATGGGGTGGCCACGCACTGCGCCCCAAAAAGATGATACTGGCCCGCCGGCCATCGAATGATCTGTCACGTGCGTGCGGGCCCTTCGATCTGATACATCATGTTTTCGTGAGCGGAGATGGCCTGCTCCATTCGCCGGCGCGCGGCTGTTGCCGCTGGAAATCCGGATTCCAAACCAGCGAGCATAATTACTTCCTCAATTTGCTCTCGAGTGACCCCGTGGTGGAGCGCGGCGCGAACAAAGAAGGAGATGTCCTCTCTATTCAGCGCGGTAAATACCGCGATTACGGCCAATAGTTTTGTCGGTAGTTCGACTTTGTCCATTTCCCATACGATGGGTGAGATCTGTTCCATCAGGACTTGGTTGAAACCAGTCCGGTCCTCATCGATCTGGGCGCAAAGTTCAGTACCGTAATGGGGCCCGAATATGCGCAGGAACATCGCACGGCCCCGGGACTGGGGTTTACTGTCCTGTGTCATGGCCGTCGCGTTCCTACTTTAGCATGCACTTAATGGTATCGCGCACTCTCGCGATACTTCTCGGTCATTTCCTTGAATTCTGGTACGTCATTAAAAATACCGTGATAGCCGTCACTCATATAGGTGATCCAGAAAACTCCGCCATGGGTCGTCACAGGGCCATGGTAAATCCCAGGGGGGCGCGAGATGTAATGATCCTTGGTGAGGACGATATCGAGCTTTTTGTCATTCTTGTTTTTGGTATCGTAGGTGTAGCCGATATAGCAATCACCGGAAATGAGATAGAGACATTCGTTATGCGGATGCACCTCAGTGCCGGGGTCGGTGCAACCGGGCGCTTGAGAAACCAGTGCAATCTGCTCTTCCGGGTCTTTGTCCCAGCGTAAAACCTTGACCAAGACCCCCGTTGGCCGCGCAGGTTTTCCTGTTTCAGGATCGACGTAGGTTGTCCTCTCAACCATTTCGGCCATGGGATCCACCCATGGCGCTTCCCAGGTTTTTTCGCCTAGGCGAAGGCGATCTACTTCGGCATCAGCCGCGTTCTCACTCGATCGCACAAAGTTAAACGGAGCGCCATGGAATACGAGCGCGCGGCAGCCATTTTCGCTAGAGAGCGGACCGAAGCATACGCCAGCCGGAATATAGGAATAGCAGCCTGCGATCATCCGTTCGTTCCCGGCCGTGAGTTCGCCCTCGAGTATATAGATGTCCAGCGCGGCGGTTGAGTAGCCACGCGGATTGCTCCAACCAGCTGGAAACTCCACCACCATATGCCCTCCCCCTGTATCACTATTTTCGCTGATCACGCGGGTGGTGGCGCCAGGCTCTAACTCTCCGGCCAGCGGGGCCGGCGTGACGGATGCGACATCTAAGCCATCTTCGCGGCTGACTGGCATAGTGAGTCTCCTTTCGCTCGGGGTGAGTCTATGTTCAATCCAAAGTTAATCGGGTGCCAAATAATCGTGGGTTACGCGGATCCCACGCAGTTTAAAGCCCATGGGGAGAATATACCCGCCAAGCACTTCGGATGGTTGAATCGGAAGCAAGTCCTCGTTGTCGGCACTGCCGAACGATAAAGTCGCAGTGCCTTTGCGGATTTCACCGAATTGCGTGTCTGACATAAGCATCTGACAAAGATCATGAACGTCAGGTTTGCCGCGCGGCGGATAGTGAACGTCCGGAAAGTGCCGCTCGCATGTGAGAGGGAGGTTGTCTGTGTAAAACGCCAGATCATCCAGGGAGACGGGAGTTGATGGCGTGACAGAGTATCTCAGAACCTCCTGCCCGTTACGGGAAACGCTGCGATTGAAAGTCGTGCCCATACCGCCCGTCTGGGGTGAGCCGGACACATGGGCCAGAGGGTGAGTGCCTGACTCTTCGATTTCCGCCTGCTTCGAACATGCCCCGAGGAACCAACTCATCACGACCAGCCAATCGCGATCGCACCATTGGAACGCGGAGAGCATTGTCTTGTTTCCATTGTGGAGACACGGCACGCCTATGACAGCAACAGTGTAATTGCTGCGTGCAGGGTGGCGGTCGCGTTCAACGCCGTCTTCATCAGGGGAGGTCATGAAGCGTACGCTCCACAGAAAGGCGTCACCCGGATGTTCTGGCGGCGCAAGAGGCGGTGGCAGCAACGCGTTAAGCGCGTTTGGGTCGGCTCGAAAATGCACCACATGCAAATCCCCAGCAAAGCGCCAGGGTAACGGCTCGATGATGGATGCATTTCCTTGCGGAGAAAAAGGTCTGGTGTACCCGCGTGTCATTTTCAGCTTTTCCATTCTCCAAAGGGTGAAAACGCCTCGGGATTCTCGAAAAGATCAGTTCGCGAGAGATACGTATCGATCATTGGTTGTGCCCAATCGACTTCAGAATAGTCGAAATTGATTTCGCGGTTGCCACGGGCAAACCAAACCGCCCCAGTTTTGGACGCTTGCGGCCCGTGCGGAATATCGCCATTACGGAAGATATATGTTCCGCCTGTTACCATTCCGGACGTTCCCATCAGGTAATCGCCGTCGATGAGAATCAATTCTTCCCAAGTCTCGTGACTTTCAAGCTTGGGATCATACCAATTGGGCGCATGACGCGTAATCAATGTGTACGCGCCTGTACTGGAATCGCGGCGCAGGAACTTTACTGATAGGCCGGGGGGCGTTTCCTGTTTCGAACGGCCTTCATACCCTGGAGACTCACCCCAAGGCATTGCGAATATACGCTGGACGCGCTCCGGTTCGCTCGCGCTATTCACGGGAGTGAATCGGACTTGACCCGCGAACATAAGCAAAAAAGCGCAGCCACCCTTGGACGAAATGGTTCCGTGGACTTCACCGCAGCCGATATCGATGTAACTGCCACGCTCCAATGTTGCAGATCCAATGCTGAGATCGCCGCCAACGACCAAAATTTCGACTTCAGTATTGAAAGCGCCTGCTTCTCGGTGAATCCACATTGGTGCGGCATTGACGAAGTAGGTCGCCGCCCCGGACTCGGTATCATGGCTCAAACGGGCCGCGGTGAGCCCGGCGCTTAGCCCAGGAATGGAGAGGGGTGTTCTCTGTAGCTCTGCAAATCTTACATATTCAACGCGCTGCCTCACGATCGCCCCCGCGTGCGTGAATTGTGTGAAGTCTGACCTAACATCAGTAGCATACTATTGTAGCCTCAAAGCTACCCTCTAACCAATGGTCTCGGTTGCTTCTCGACATAATCGTGTGAATAGGCACCACTCGCCACATGTGAAGGTATGGTGTTTGTTTGTCGAACGTAAAAGTCATCTTTGGCCAATTTCCTTGACAGTTCCAGCCTCTTCACCGGAACCTTGCGGGCAAGGGTATTGCTCAACAGCATATCAACTTCAATTGGCGCGCACTTAAAGGCGGGAGTCAGTCTTCATGTCACACGTTACTGTTAATGGCACACGACTGTGGTACCAGCTTCACGGTAAAGGTCCGGTGCTGGTTCCAATCGGCGGGTTCGCTCTGCTGCACAATCAGTTCGATTTCTGCCGTGAAATGATTGTTGATGCTGGTTATAGCGTCCTTGACTGGAATTTCAGGTGCAGCGGCAATTCAGACTGGACCATGGTTGAGCCCTTTACGCTTGAGCAATGGGTAGAGGATCTGCGAGCCATATTGGACGATGCGGGCCTGAACCAAGTGATGGTTTGGGGCACGTCGACCGGCTCAATTATTGGCCAGCGCTTCGCCGCTAAATATCCGGAGCGTATGCGTGCGCTGGTAACCTATCCCTGGTTTCGGTCCGATAGAACGTGGCAGGACATTTTTACAACAGCAGAGTGGGTCGCTCGTGTATACGGTATTCGGCAGTTGTCGCGCCTATTTGCCGGTGTCGTACTCTCGCCAAAGACCTTGTATACAGAGGATCACTTCAAATACGAGAAATGGTCGGGACCGGTATATGAAAAGAACGTAAACATGACCTCGATGCGAAGTCTTATGGATGTATTGTCCAACGTAGATCTAACGGGAGATATTCCCCGCATTCAGTGTCCGACAATGCTGCTCATGGGCAACGATAGCGCGCTCAACGATGACGAAGATATGGAATCCGCGAGTTATGACAAACTTGTTCGAGACTTCCTCGCACTAAAACCGGATGCAAAGGTTCAGGCGATTCCAAACGCTGGCAGCACGTACTGCATGATTACAAATCCAAAGGAAACTGTGGAGTTGCTGCTTCCGTTTCTTGACAAGCATAAAACCTAGTCAAGCGTCTTTCAGATAGTCATGAACCACCCTAATGCCGGTCATCGTCCAAGCCGTGCGCCAGCGATAACCAGCGATAACCGATGTCGGTGCGATTAGCCCCAAAACTTCGTTGTCGGCCGCAGTATTGAAGGTGAGGGTCGCGCTCCCTCGCACAAACATTTCTGAGTGCGACCGTTCTAGTATCATTTCAGTGATATCATGGAGCGCAGGGCGCCCTCTCGGCGGTATTTCGAGATCCGGGATATGCCGCTCAGACAGCAGGGGAAATGTGCCGGTAAAAGCCGAGAGCGCCTCTGAATCAACCTTTTCTTCTGATGTAAACGATATCGATATCAACCGCTCACCATTGCGTGAAATAGTGCGACCGAATCGCGTTCCGAGACCGGATGTCTGCGCAGAATCGACAGAGTCAAATGACGGATGGACGCCGGTGCTATAAAATTCCGCCTGCTTTGCGCAGGTGCCAATCATCCAACTTAAAATGACCAGCCAATCCTTGTCGCACCACTGAAAGGCGCTGATTAGAACAGGCTTTTCATTAAAAAGTGCCGGAATAGCGATGACGCATACGTTGTATTGAGTGCGTGCTGGGTTACGAATCTGGGCATTTGCGGCAACGTCGACCGGATGGCAGTTCAAATTGGGACTCCACAAGAACGCTTCGCCCTTCCGGTCGGGATTTGGCTTCAGAGGAGCGCGGATAAAACTGTTCAGGGCGTCTGGGTCCGCCCTGAAATGAATCATGAATTGGTCTGCGGCGAAGTGCCAGGGAAGTGGCGGAATGCTTGAGGCGCTTCCGTCAGGTGAGAATGGACGTGTAAAGCCAGAGGCTTTGTGCATACCGGGCTCCTCTTGTATGCGAAAGAAAGACGCTCCAATGCGTTGCGCAATCTGGTTGCAGCGTGCAGTGTAAATTGCCTGCGAGTTCGCAGGAAGAGCACGCGCAATAGCGGTTTATCTCTATAGATACTTCGAAATGTGCGACGGCTTGGCAACGTTCTCTTGCGCGGAGACTAAATGAGTTTCACATCGCAATCAGCGCAAGCCAAAACATAAACATATAAACATATTGGAGAATGCAAATGTTCGCACGCCGCACGTTCCTATGCGCCTCAATAGCGGCGGCAAGCCTTGCACCCATGCCACGTGCCCAGGGGCGGGCTTCGATGACCCGTATCAGGGGCGCGACTGTGGGGTGTTCTAACGTCGCAGAGGCAACAGAATGGTACAGGCGTGTACTAGGTTATCGAGTTGCTGACCGAGGCACGATATCGGAGGACGATGCTCAAGCCTGGGATGCGCCGGCGTGTGCTGGGCAGGCGTACTCGAAATTGGTTCCCTTAGGTGGGAGCGACGTTTTTGTCCGGCTAGTCGAGATTGAGGATGTGCCTGAGTATGAACCGCTCGCCAGTCTTGGCTGGGGTGCAATTGAAATTACCGTCCAAGACGTCTTTGCCGTGGCGGATATCATGGCGCGGGAAAGGGTAGAGATTCTCTCACCGCCAGCCGCATTGGCGCCGGGCTCTCCGATCAGAGCGATGCAAGTTGTTGGTCCCGGGCGCGAAGTTCTTTATCTCACCGACAACATTGGTGACCGCAAAGCGTCAAATCATCCTGAGGCCGACGCAATGATCGGCCGCATTTTCATAATGGTGCTTGCGGGCCGGGACCTGCCGGAAATGAAATCGTTTTACGAACGCACCTTCGGATTGTCTGATCAGGGAGACTTGGTGCTGCCTGTACCGGTACTCGCCCGTGCGCACGGCATGCCTAATGATCACAAGTATGACATATCCGTTCTCGTTGCATCGGAGCGAGGTAATAAGGTAGAGCTCGATTTATACCCTCAACATATTGGAGACAGACCGCAAACCTCAGGAATGCTACCACCTGGCGTTGCCATGACTGCAATCGAGGTTGCTGATATCTCAGCGCTGGACGTGGAGTGGATTTCGCCTCCAGCACGTTTCGGCTCTGCACCGCCCACGGCTGTCACGCGCGGGCCGGTAGGCGAATTAATTGAGGTGATTTCTCAGCCGTAAGCAGGTCTCGCTTGCACCGTTTCAAGCTAACCCCTTTACCTGCGCTTAGGGAGGAAAAAGCAAGCCGTGAATGACACGAGCAGCAAGGCGGTGTTGATCATGAATGGTATTGAATAGCTCCCGAATGCGTCGAATAGGACACCGGTCAACCAGCTGCCAGAGCCCGCGCCGACCGCCTCGAAGACGATGAACCACCCGATAAGCTTGCCAAGCGATGGCCCTGCAAACATATCTGTCAATACGACCTGGGTGAGTGTGTAGCAGCCGGCCCACCCCAGCCCAAGCGCGACCAGCGCGATCCAAAACCACGCTGGCTGAATAGTGACCAAAAGAACGCCTGAGGCGATTAATATCCCTTGATGTCCCTGCCACACGGGGCGCGTGCCCCAAGCATCGCCGGCAACGCCAGCTGCGATCTTCCCGATTAGCCCCATTATGAAAACAATAGTGAGGCCGGTTGCGGCGGTCTGATCGTTGAATCCCTGATCTTTTAAGTGAAGAAACGTATGTGCGATGAAGCCCGACGCGGAATAAAAAACCCCGAAAACGGCAATCCCGAGAACTCCGACCATACGATAATCAACTGCGCGGGCACTCGGTGCTGAGGATGTGCTCTCGGACGACCCGTCCTGGTGTCCGGCGGCGGAAGGAAGTCTGCTTCTGAGGGCAATCGCGGCGATCGGAGCCATGGCCAGCGGGAAAACGGCTAACCATTTTATGGCCTCGCGCCAATCAAGAACTGATGTCAGGGCGACGCCGATCTGCGGGAATACCGCGCTGCCTAAACTCGTGCCGGAGAGCGCAAGGCCAATCGCTAGCCCACGGTGCGTCGTGAACCATTGACTGACAAAAATAACTACAATGACCACGTGAACAGAAGCGTAACAAAAGCCGAGCAGGACGTGCAGGGCGTATATCGTTGCAACGTTCGGCGCTAGACCATATCCGAGCAGGGCAACTGCAAGTGCTAATAACCCTGAAACAGTGATCCAACGCGGTGGGATACGTGCAACCGCGTAACCGATAGCAAGGCCAGACAGTCCGGCAGAAATAATCTGAATGAAGTCACGAAACTTTAATGCGCCGCGTGAAATATTGAGTTCGGCTAGGATACGGGCGTCAAAAACCGGGATGCCTGCGGAAATAATCCCATGGCTGACCGACATAACCAGCAGAAGGACACCGATGTTAATCCATCCATAATGAAAACCTCTTGATTCCGATTGATTGACGTCAAGGTTGCTCATGCGGCGACATCACAAACCAAGAGAGCCAGGATTCATCACGCTGTCAGGGTCGAACATTTGTTTCAGCTGCCGAACCATCAACGCCGTGCTTTCGAGACGTGATGCCAGGTAAGGGTAGCTGCGGCCGATCTGCAGATGTGTTCCGCCGGCAATGCGGAATAATTCGCTCAGGCCCTGGCGTAGCTGATGCACTGCCGCTCGTGCGTCCGCGTCCTCCTTAAACTCGCCTTTGGACGCTAGGAAGGAATCGTCCAAGTAGCTTTCTATCATGTCGGTGCGGCGGTCTTTCCAATATAGATTTACCTCGACCAGCACACGCGAATTGCCGATCAGATTACTGACCTGGCCCCAGACCAATTGATGCCGGTCGATGAGATCTTTGTTGCGATCCATATATGCGTCTATCTCATTTAGCATGGAAAGGTGTCGCGAGTGCGGGACGATACCGTGCATCGGTACCCACCGGTCGCCATGAGGCCCGAGCATCATTACTGGTGATGGAAACGGTGTGCCGCGCATGACTTTGGGAATGCTGGCTGGAATACTATCGCCACGGCACTTTTCACAGGCGTCACGAACGGCCGATTCGGCACTCTCCACATCGGCATCATCCCGTCCATCGATTGACATGTGCAGCGAATATCCAACGTTCTTCAGGTAACGCCGCCCAGCGGCGGCAACCAAGAAGGCTTCTTTGGCTCCACGTAACATTGACGATTGACCTTTTGCCACACCAATCAATTTGTCGATGTCGTCGGCAAATCCCGTCGACGCAATGCGTTCCGAAAGGAAGAAGGGGTCCAAACCGAAACATTCTGAAACCAAGCCAAGGCGTCCCACGGCGGCCGCGGCCGCGGTGAAATCGCTGCGTTCGGCAAAAGAGTAAGCGGCGAAGCGGGTTGTCATGGGTCTCGGAATCAGTTGCAGCACCGCAGATGTTTTGATGCCAAATGCACCAGTGTCGCCTACGAACAGACCTGTCAGGTCGGGACCGTAATACCGGTTAAACGGCGTAGGGTGATCAGGTGTCGCCCATGAGCCCGTTTTAAGGACTTCGCCTGTACCTAAAACGACCTCAAGTGCGATGACGCTTTCACCAAGCGTTCCATGCCGTCCTGAGCCGTAGTTTATCGCGTTCTGCGATAGTCCGCCGCCCACGGTCGCATACAATCCTGATCCCGTACCCCAAAATGGCGTACGCAAAGCAAGAGGTTTTAACGCATCATTTAGATCGGCCCAGGTCACGCCAGCTTCGACATGAACGTACATATCCTGTTCGTTGATTTCGACGATCCTGTTGAAGCGCCTCATGTCGATGAGGACCGTATCCTCCCGACCTGTCAGGTACCCGGCGGAATACGATAGCCCGCCTCCGCGAGCGGCGAGGGCAATACCTTTCGCCCTGGCAAGCGATACGATGGTTCTGACGTCCTTAACAGAGTCCGGTCTGACGACGCAGAGAGGTGGAGCCGCGTCATAGAAAATATCTTTGGAGGCAATCGATCGGCTGTTGTCATCAGTTGAGACATGCGCAGCGCCGATAATCTCTTCAAGATTTCCACGAATGTCTGCCGTAGCACTCATACCTGAACCGCTTCTATTGTCTACGACCCCTAGGTGATCAGAAGGGCAGTCTCATTGCGCGACGTTCAACCATGATATTATACAGCTATACAGGATGGTGCAGACTTTTGCTGTCTGTCCGGTCAAGGAGCGCACGATGAGAAGGGTATGCGCCGTGAGATATAAGAGCAATATCCCAACGCCCGACGAGATCATAAAAGCCGCGCGCAACCTCGTTCAGGTTTTGCGTGATCGCGCACAGGAAACCGAAGACTTGCGCGACCTGCCCGAACAAACGGTACGTGACCTTAAGGCCGCTGGCATCCACAAAATATTTACGCCGCGCAGGTATGGCGGATTTGAAATGGATTGGGGCGTTCATGTCGACGTCTCCCGTGAGCTAGGACGGGGTTGTGGCTCGACATCTTGGGTCAGCTCCGTTGTGTTTTGTCATACGTGGCTGCTGGCACGATTTCCACCTGAATGTCAGGAAGAGTTTTGGCCAGATCATCCGGACGCAGTAATTGGCACGGCCTTTGCCGGGGGCGGTACAATGACTGAAGTGGATGGCGGTTTTATCATCAAAGGGCGATGGAAATTCTCGAGCGGAATCCGCCACTCAGATTGCGCCATAGTGGCGGCGCAAATAGACGACGGCGTCGACGAACCTCACAGCGGCCGCACGGCTGTATTTAGAATGGCGATGCTGCTCCCTAGCGAGTACGAAATCGTAGACACCTGGGACTCTGAAGGGCTGCGTGGCACGGGTAGTCATGATATTCAGGTTGATGAAAAATTTATCCCCCGGCATAGGACGATTCTCACCGAAGATGCTATTGGGACGTCACCTCCCGGGGCAAAGCTGCACGACAGTTACATCTACAAAGTAGAGTTTTCTCCGTATTTTTTTACACTTGTCGCCGGCCCGATGCTTGGTACCGCTTTAGGTGGTCTAGAGGAGTATTGCCGTATTACCAAAGAGCGCGTTGGCCAGATGTTTAAGGAAACTGTGGCGGAGCAAATCCCGGTTCAAATGCGAATAGGGGAATCAGCTGCAGAAATTCAGGCGGCCAACCTCCTTATCGAGAACATCACGCGCTATTTACATGAAAGAGGAAGTTCTGGGGAAAACTTGTCTGGTGACGCCTTGCAGACAATTCGCCAAGACATGGCGCTGGCGTCACGTATGTGTCTTGAGGCCGTGTCCCGAGTTTCCGGGATGATGGGGGTGACAGGTCAGGCAAGGAGTAATCCGGTTCAGCGTTATTTTCGCGACTGCCGTACGATTTCTACGCACGGTGGTCTGCAATGGGACGCCAGTATGGCACCTGTAGGTAAAAGAATGCTGGGACTTAAGACAGGTGACGCACGAATAGACAACTCACAGTCAGACCCGCGTTTTGATCGCGTGATTCTGGATAGATAGGAGGAACTGATGCCGAGGCCACACATTGAGTTTATTCAATCCCAGGTCTTGCCATGGTCACGCGGACTGTATGGC
>JAYQVH010000049.1:0-11772 GCA_038148375.1 Rhodospirillaceae bacterium
TGATGATGAAATGGATGACCTGGAACGCCGCCGTTCACCGGTACGATTGGAGCGAAGACAACAGCGCTGAAGTGGAAAAGGGCTGGGTCATGAAAGCGGAAACTATGGGCGGTTTGGCTTTCAAGATGGGCCGCAACTCAGATCAGATCATCCGCACGGTCGATGAGTACAACGCTGCCTGTCGAGCCGGTGTGGATGAAAAATTTGGCCGCCATCCTGACACATTGGTTCCAATCGAGAACGGGCCGTTTTACGCTGTGAAAATAGTCGGTGGTATTGTTTGTACGTCTGGCGGCGCCAGGAGGAGCATAGATTCTGAAGTGCTGGATTACGATGGTAAGCCCATCCCTGGTCTCTATGAAGCCGGTAATTTGGGATCGTTTATTTCCCATCTGTATCAAAACGGCGCCTACCTCACCGAAGCCATGATTACGGGGCGTACGGCTGGGAGAAACGCCGTAACGCGCGCTTACGCCTAAAACAAAGAACTTGTCACGCACCCGCCAGGGCCAACCATCGGCCCTGGCGGCCTATTTTCTGTCGAGGCGCTGTAATGAGTAATAAATAATGGCTAGCCCCGGCAGTGTGACGGCATGGGACGATGAAGCTGACGTGATCATTGTCGGGTATGGCATGGCCGGAGCCTGCGCTGCCATCGAGGCTCGTGAGACTGATCCCAACGCCGACGTTCTGGTAATAGAAAAAATGTCTGAAGATAAGGCAGGCGGCAATGCGCGCGTGTCCGGCCAGTCTCTCCTGGTGGGAAAGGATGCCGACGCTTTAGCGGCCTACCAACGTGCCATGAGCGTGGCCAATCCTGTTCCGGAAAACATGCTTCAGGAATGGGCAGAGCGCATGGCAGAATTAGAGCCCTGGATCATCGCGCGGGCGGAGGAAGCCGGGCTTAAGTACGCAATTGGCAGTGGCTGGAGCGATGGCGACGCTGTGCTGGAATTTCCCGAGTATGGGGCGAGTGACGCGATAACGCATCAATCGACCATTCTGCCCACGCCCAGTGGCGTGTGGCTGGCCATGAAAGCCAGTGCAGAAAATCGCAAATCACGAATCAAGTTTGAAGCACCGATTATTGATTTGGTTCAAAACCCAGACTCTCTAGAGGTTTTGGGCGTCATTTGTGAGGTCGAAAATAGCCGGCAAGCCATCAAGGCTCGACGCGGAGTGATTATGGCTTGCGGTGGTTATGAAAATAATTTGGAAATGCAGCGGAATTACTTTGGCCTAACCGAAGTTTACCCGCTCGGCACGCCTGGTAATACAGGCGACGGAATCAAGATTCTGCAAAAAGCAGGGGCGGAGATGTGGCACATGCGCAATCGTGGGCAGAGTGGAGGAATCTGGCCCGGGTTCAAAGTACCCGATTACGAAGGCGGGTTTCTCAGAAACACGCTGTTCACAGCGTTTAGCTGGATTGACATCGCGGCCGATGACCATCGGTTTTACAATGAGACAGCCAATCTTCACCAGACGCACTACAAATACAATCACCATGGCACCTGGGTCGATGTACCCCTTCACCATGCTCAGCCTGTGCATATGATTTTTGATGAAGTAACCCGGCAGAATATGTGCCTGGTCACAAAGTTCATGACGTGGAACACGGTGGTCAACCGCTATCGCTGGACAGACGACAACCAGGCAGAAGTAGAGCGGGGCTGGATCGCCAAATCAGACTCACTTGAAGGTCTTGCAGAAACAATTGGCCGCGATCCGATACGCGTGAAACTTACTGTAGATGGATATAACGCTGCGTGCACAATAGGCATAGACGAAGAATATGGTCGCAAAGCAAAAACTCTTGCGCCAATTGTCCAGCCACCGTTTTACGCCATTGAAGTCGTGCCCACTATTGTCTGCACAAGCGGTGGCGCAAAGCGCACAATTGAGTCTGAAGTGCTCGGGCATGACGGTGAGCGCATTCCACGCCTGTACGAAGCGGGTGAGCTGGGATCAATGATTTCCGATCTCTATCAGAACGGCAGTTATCTCACTGAAGCGATGATTTCTGGCCGCGCGGCCGGGCGAAACGCTGTTGGTCTTTCGGCGTGGACGGTTTAGCCATGCGCGTATCCACGCCAGCCATCACTCTCTCTGTAGATATCGAGTCATCGAGTGTTGAAGATGGCAAAATCAAACTTACCGGCATGGCTTCAACGCTTCAATGTGATGTCACGCTGAAGCCACGCGAGGTGTTTCTTATGGCCAAGCTCTTTCTCAAGCCCAGCATTATCAAATTGTGCTTCATATCCCTTTTCAAACAAGCTGAGTCTTAAGGAAATTTGATGTTAATTGAAGTCCTCCTTGTTTTTCATATCGCTGTATTGGGGTATTGGCTGGGGTCTGAGTTCGTCATCAACAGCGAATACCGATACGTGTGCCGGGCATCCTCAATGCCATTTCCTGAACGTAAAAAGCTGATGGAACATGTGATGGATGTCGATCAGCATGTACGCTATGCGCTCGTTCTTCAAGCAGGACTCGGAACGGTCCTTGCCGCCTTGTTTGGATACTTCCCGGGCGGCGCAACACTCGCATGGATCGCCGGCATCGTCGGACTGTTTTGGCTCGCCTTTATTGAGTTTATTCACCGCGTACGACATGGAGCCGTGGGCCAGACGCTAGCACTGGTAGACCGGTCTATTCGCTACGTGTTGCTTGTCGTCTTGTTTGGGGTCGGCATCGCCACCCTTATCGGTGCCATGAGCCTGCAAGGTTGGCTGGCGTGGAAGCTAGTTTTATTCGGGTGTGTGATTGCCTGTGGCGTCGGTATTCGATTGTCCATCATCGCGTTCTTCCGTGTTTGGAGGGACATCGATGCCAACGGATCTACCGAAGATAAGGAAAAAGAGATTTGGTGGATTTACACCTGGGGTACCGGGATCCTCATTTTGCTTTGGGTGTTTATTGCAGGGATCGTCGTGTTGTCAGTGATGAAGCCCGGCTAAAGGCCTTGCACACCAAAAGGAACAAATAATGAAATCAAGATTACGAATTCTATTCATCGGATTGTGCATGTCTTGCACAACAGGGGGAGTTTTGTCAGCGCAGGGCAATCCCGTGTTCGAAGGTCCACAGGTCGAGATTGACGCAATTCTTGAGCTACTTACACAATGGGGCGAGCGTCGCAAAGCATCAGACATTGATGGTGTTATTGAACTTCATCACCCCGACGTATGGATTATGACCAGGGATCGCGCAATCATAAAAGGGCGCGACGGTGCGCGCGCCTTTTACATAGAAAATTATGACGCAGGGTCAAGCCGGGAGCAGTACGGCTCCCTGACCGAATTGCGCGTATTTGGAAACATGGCAACGATGATTGGGCGCTTCCTTGTTGTTGATAAACCAAAAGGTATCGAAGACCCAGGCAATTACCTCATTGTGCTGCGTAAGGATGAAGACGAATGGCGCATCTATAGAGACATTGATACGTCCAGTCCGGACGGGCTTGCTTTAATACCTGATCAATAAAGTTAGAAATTCACAAAAAATGGCGAAGCGAACCAATTCAAAGTGATGAACCCTAATTCTTAATCTTGTCGAGGAGATTGAACATGTCAGATCAAATTAAGCTACCTCTCTTAAACACCTCTATTTCTAAGAGGGTATTTTTAACTGGGTCGGCAGCTGCCGTGGCTCTCAGTACACAAGGATTGGGCGTGCGGCAAGCAGTTGCGCAAAGCGCTGAATGGGATTTAATCATCGTTGGCGGCGGCACGGCAGGGATGCCGGCTGCATTATTCGCGACGGAAAGAGGTGCCCGTGTTCTTATAGTCGATAAAGCGCCACAACTTGGCGGGACGATGGACCGTTCTACTGGGCAAGTTGCGGCTGCAGGAACAGTATGGCAAAAAGAACAAGGTATCAAAGATTCACCTGACGCGCATTACGACGATGTCATGCGCATTAACCGCAACACATCTGACCCTCTCCTGACACGACTGCTGGTCGACAATGCTGCCGATACTTTGAATTGGTTTGCCGCACGAGGCTACACGATTGGCGACACTCATCCTGTTATGGGGGGTGGACACGAACCTTTCACAACCCGCAGGTATCAGTGGCACAAGGACGGTGCTCGGGCGTTCCAAAATATCATGGACCCGATGATCGAAGATGCGAAGGCTACTGGGCGCTTGTCCGTATTGTTAGATACGGGCGCGGTAGACCTCATCCAGGATGATTCTGGAGCTGTCACAGGCGTGGTTACAGAAAACGATAGCGGAGAACGGATGGACTATCGCAGCCGTTTCGTTTTGTTGACCAGTGGTGGCTGCGCGTCCAATCCTCGCATGTTCGAAGACTTGCATGGCGTGCCTCTATTCTGTGACGTCGCTTATCCATACAGCCAAGGGCAGGGCATTACATTGGGTCTCGGTGCTGGTGGATATGTGCGCGGTGGCGATAAATATGCGACCTTGTTCGGCGCCGTTATGGACAGCGATCATTACCCAGCCTTGCGTCTGGTCGGTGCCAGTCTTGCGCCGGAACGGCGGCAGCCTTGGGAAGTCTATGTCAATGTTCATGGCAAACGTTTTATTCGTGAAGATGAGCCGAGCGTTGCCCAGCGGGAATATACGCTGGGACTGCAACTAGGCCGCCGTCATTGGTCTATCTTTGATCAGGAAATCTTAGACTCTGCACCGCCGTTCCTCCCGCGTTGGTCGCGCGAAGAGTTAGACGACGCGTTTATCGATCATCCTATGTTTGCGAAAGCGGAAACACTTGGTGAACTCGCCGTGAAAGCAGGCGTGAACCCATATAATCTCGAGCGGGAAATTGCGGACTATAACAATAGTCTATCGCAAGGCAGAGCAGACAAATGGGGTCGCGAACATCGTCCCGTAACCCTTGGCAAAGCACCTTACTACGCTGTTTGCCTGCAAGGCTGGAACGTTATGTCCTACGCTGGTCTTGGAGTAGATGGCGACCTGCGTGTCACGCGCAGCGATGGAATGCCGATTCCCAATCTCTATGCTGCGGGCGAAGTCATTGGTGCTGCTGCGACCTCAGGTCATGCGTTGACCAATGGGATGGGGATGACACCGGCACTGACGTTTGGGCGGTTGTTGGGGCAGAAGATCATTCCCCTAACTGTATAGATCCCTAGGAAACCTTAATTAGAGGACGCGCAATGAAAATGTACAGGCTACTACTATTATTACTTGGGATTTCTATTTGCGCAGCTACCAATGTCCAGGCGCATGTTACGGAATGTGATTGGGTCGGAGGGCATTCTACTGACCCTCAACGTCAAGCTCCGGGGTTGCCAATCGGTCTAATCAATTGGCGCGGTGCCGTTTATGCCTGTGAGCGGGATCTAGCCGCCGACCCAGATAACGCTCACCTCATGTATTTGCTGGGCCATTTACTCTATTACGACCATGCTTGGACGGACTGGGAGCGCTCCTTAGCACTTATTACGGCTGCCGCAGAACGGGGATATCCGCAAGCGCACTTTGCTCTAGGTAATTTTTATTCCAATGGGGATTTGGGTGAGTTGTTGCCTCAAAATCATTGCAAGGGTGCACATCACCACTTGATTGCGGCGCGTTGGGGTCGATACGCATCCTTGATCAGCTACAGCCGGTTCGCTCTCAAGGGTAAATATGATCAGTGTGATGAAAAAGTTGACTGGCAAGAGGTCGGTGAGTTTCTAAAACTTGCCCGTGGCTCGTCTCAATATGATTGGTATGACGGCCTACTCATTGATGACCTTGAGGAATTATTGGCCGCACGAGAATAGTTTAATTAGCAAACTCTCATCACAAAATGTGACGACTAATAGCTGGTAGTAGTAACGGTCTCACCGTCTTTCACCCTAATGCCACGCTATTATTACACGAAGCAGAACAAAGCGTCATGTCAACGATTCAGATGTCATCTGGTTCAACAGCAATAGGAATGAGCATTATGCCCAACCTTGATCCCAAAATAATCGCCGTCATCGGTGATTGGAATGCAGCTTACCAAGCCGAAGATCCTGAGAAGGTGGTTGACCTATACACCGATGACGCTGTGGTCGCTGTTCAGGGGAGGTCGACGGTGAATGGTAAAAACGCCATAGGAGATCTGATTAGGCGGTCATTCGTTAGGCTAGATAGGAAAGTAACCGTCGAATATGACCGGGCGGAGGTCAATGGGACGTGGGCATACGTTTATGGGCGGTCATGGTTCACATTGGCACCAAAAGACGGAACCGAGCCATCCTATCTATTCGGGCGCTTCACGCTCTTACTGCGTCAGTGCGAAGACGGAAAGTGGAGAATCTTTATAGATATGGACCAGGAATCGGGAGACGTCGATCCAAACAAACCGCACTTTGGTGAAGCAGCCTAACTAGCCGTCAGCAGGGAGCATAAATTATGGAACCAATGCGTCGCCGATACAGCGGAACCATAGTTGCCACACATGACACCAAAGGTGAGCGTGGCATTGAATACTTTTCAGTATCTGTCGCGCCCAACGGCCACCGTACTCTACAGGCCACGTGTGAAATCTATGATCGCGAAGTATCTAAAGATATTGTCTATACCGTCGATGACCAATGGCGCCCTGTTGACTGCTATACGCGCCTGCAAAAGAACGGTGCTTATTTAGGGGATGGATGGTTTCGCTTTGGTGATAACTTTGCTTCGTTCGAGGGCTATAACATCGGAACTGGACGTATAAGTCAGCACATGGACTTACCGACCAGACCACAGTCCTTTGGACCCCACCCCTTATCAGGTGATGCGTTACACCTGGCAACATTTGACCATAGTTCTGCAGTCAATCCGCAGCCTACAAAAGGGTCCATGTTGAACTCCCTGGAACATGATGGCTGCTCGGGACCAATGCTGTGTCCCATTGATTTTCGTATCGAGTTTGTCGGTCCGGAACGCATCACTGTTGGCGCCGGAACATTCGACACCCATCACTACCGCTTTCTGGTCGAGGGCAGCTTACCCAAAGAACACCCCACCGAGGAGCTATGGGTTACACCAGACGACTTTGTCATGGTGAAGATTCGCGTAGGCGGATACATGGCGACAACGTTTGAACTCGCCCAGTTCTCAAATTGAAGAAATAACCAATGCTTTTGAACCGCCCCCGTGCCAAATATGTCATGGAAAAAAACGGCTTGAACGGTCTGGCCGCACAACTCCCTATAAACGTTTACTACATGACGGATTATTGGGGTCAGCTAATGGCCGCCAATTTTGATTGGACTTATTTTGCGGCTCTATCGTGCAATGACGCTGAACCCCCAGCACTCGTGCTGCCCGCGCTTGATCTTCGTAATCTTATTAGCGCAGGCACGTGGGTTCCGAACATCATTACCTATACTGATCGTCCTCAAACCGGCATGACCAGCACGTCCGGTGGAGGCATTCCCTATGGCGGTTGGCCAACCCGATCTGATGTTCCCCTGACAGAATTGGCCATGGAATGGGTTGAAGGTGTTGAAAAGTGGTGTGGGGCGACGTCGGCGAATTCCGTAGAAGGGTTGGCCCGTGCACTTACAGACGCTGGATTGAGCAAGGGCGTGATCGGCGTTGATGATGAGCGTCTTGTCACGGCTCTACCGGACGCCGGCTTATCGGAGGCGAAAGTTGTTTACCGGCGAGACGTGTTCAACGAAATACGCGTTGTTAAATCTGCAAATGAAATCGAACTTCTCAAAGTAGCTGCAAAGATTAACGAAGCGTCTGTTCTCGCTGCCATTGATGGATTGAAACTCGGCACGACTTGGGCGGAACTTGAACAAATCTATATGACCAACATGGCACGGCAAGGCGGCGCAGGCGTTTATCTCGCGTGCGGCGCTGGCGGCTTACCTCATAGGGAGGTGGTGGCAAATGAGCCGGTTATGTTCGACGGGCTCGGCAAGTACAAAGGGTATCATGGTGATTTCGGGCGCTCGACCGTAGTGGGGGAACCAACAAAAGAACTTGAGACCCGCGTCAAAGCCCTCCAAGCGGGACTTGAAACGGCCCACAATATGATTCGGCCGGGCGTGAGCTATAGCGAACTCAAAACTGCCGTCAGTGAGGCTGTAAAAAAAGCAGGGTTTAACGGCGCGTTTCGTGATCCCGTCCCGCACAGCCTCGGGCTCGAACATACGGATGACCCGACTCCTCTAGATCTTCCGCCCAGCTTAAAACCTGATCGCGTTCTAGAAGAGAATATGGTGATCAATGTTGATTTGCCCCACATCGAAATTGGGTGGGGTGCCATTCATCTAGAAGATACTGTGCGCGTTACAAAAACCGGGTGCGAAGCACTAACATCCATGGAGACTGATCTCCGCGTATTACCGATCTAACCTATCTGTCAAAAAATAGGACTATGTCATGACCCGAGAAATGGCTCAGACACCCCACTGGTTTTGCCATGCCAAGGACATTCCTGACGAAAAGATTGCTGCCGTCGAAGGGGTCAAGGAGCAAGGTGATCTTACGGTTAAGGTCCTCCATGTGGGAGACGAATTGCTCGTTCTGGAGGTCTTTCGCAAGAAAGGCCTCGTTGATCCCATACACAAACACGATGATCACGAATCATGCGGGTATCTGATCGAAGGACAGATGCGTGTAGTCGTCGGCGGGGAAGAATATATCGCTGGACCTGGCTCGTCGTGGCGTCATCCCGTGGGTGTAGATCATTTCAGCGAGGCACTAACGGATTGTTTGCAAATCGAAATCAAGTCGCCCCCAAGAAAGACGTGGACCAGCGAGTAGGGTGGCCAATTCAATGACATCGCAATGGCATGAAAGAAAAGAGTTTGCATTGAGTCGAGAGTCGCTCACCGCTCTGCTGGCGAATGATATCCCGGCCATTCGCATTGAGTTGTTTGCCAATCATGAAGAGTGCGCCCAATTTGCAATGGCTATGAGAAACGGACGCTTGCGTCATTACGGCGTGGATCGTCCCATCGGTTACATCGGCATGGCCCAATACGAGTACCGTTGGGGTCATGACAAAAAGGACTACTTTGATGCGGTTGCGGAAGCGAATGCGGACCAAAAGGACGTCTTCGACCGGTCTTTCGACCCTATGGAACGCTTGATTTCCACATTACAGTCAGTGTGGTCCGCACCGGTAAAAATTGCTGAAGATGAGTACGGCCCCTACTTTGCCGGCATTATCCGTTTTGCGTCAGAGGGAATCGCACTGCATGCGGATTACGCACCGTTCAACATGCCGGGCTACAGTGTCGATGCGATCGATGCGCAACTGGGATGGAACTTATTCGTGGAAGCCCCCGACGCTGGGGGTGTGACCAAAATCTACAATGCACCCTGGGCGCCTGAGATGAAGGATGACGAACCGCCACAGAGCTATGGCCTGTATTCGGGTGACTTTGAGGGCGTTGAATCCTTCGAGTACAGCGCAGCTGTCGGTGACGTTGTGCTGTTCAACAGTCGAAATCCTCACGAAGTTTCAGCCGGGCAAGGAGTTGGCGAGGAAGGACGTTTGCAAATCGGATCCTTCGTTGGTCGGGTGTCCGACCAGTCGCTTGTCCTGTTCTCTTAGTCAGTAAGGAACTTACTAAATGGACAACATAAAGAAACGAAACGGCCTATCGCGCAGATCCATACTGTCTTTGACCGCTAGTGGTCTTGTGACATCCGCTCTTCCAATGCGCCGCGCTTATGCCTCGGACAGCGATGTCCTGGTCATTGGTGCAGGCCTGTCCGGTCTCAATGCTGCGCTCTTGCTGGAAGAAGAAGGCGCAAAAGTAACTATTCTAGAAGGGCGTGACCGCATTGGTGGTAGGCTCTACACCTTGACTGATGTTCCAGGAGCGCCTGAAGCTGGTGGTAGCGTCATCGGGCCGCTCTATGCCCGTGTGCTTGATTACGCTGATCGCTTGGGGTTGACGCTAGAACCCTATAGACCCCGTGAGCCGGTCGAACTCCCTCCCGATCAAAATGAAGAAAAGACACTCTTTTATTTGAATGGACAAAACTTAAGAGCTTCAGAGTGGGAAGGATGGAGCGGCAATCCTTTCCCAGATCACATGAAAACGATACTGCCTTTCCTTTTTCGCAATCCAGCGATCGAACCTCTTAATCCATTGAAAGACATCGAGAGCTGGCTTGAACCGGAAGCAGCAAGCGCTGACATTTCCATGTACGAACTTCTGTCCGGTGCCGGTTACTCGCCAGATACCATTGATTTAGGATTCGACCGCAACCAAGCCTATGGCGACAGCGCACATGTGGTCTCAGCCCTTCACATGTTTCAGAATCAAACTTGGGCCAAGCATCAAGGCCAGGGTGGGACGAGTCTTTATCACATACAAGGTGGCAATCAAGGTTTGCCAATCGCCATGGCCAAGACGTTTCGCGGCGATATTCATATGGAGACCCGCGTCGAAACGATTTTTCACGATTCTTCAGGAGTGACCGTTGTTTCGTCAGATGGCAAACGTCACAAAGCAAAATACGTTCTCGTTTCTTTGCCGTTCGTCGCACTACGGCTGCTACGTTTTGATCCGCCGCTAGAGGGCCTACAGAGCGAAGCAGTGGCCAAGCTCGGATACGCTACCACCACGCAACTGCACTTTTCCATCGAACGGCCCTATTGGGAGGACGACGGACTTCCCCCAAATATGTGGAGTGATGAATTCTTTGGCCAGCTTTTGGCCTATGCCCATGGCCCCAATGGAGAGATCACGAGTGCTTGTGCCTGGTTGACAGGCCCCAATGCACTACGTGCGGATCGATTGCCTGCAGATGTCCTGACTCGTGAAGTATTGGACTCCATCGCAAAAGCGCGTCCCTCGACGAAAGGCGCTCTTAAACCGATCGGTAACTGGTCTTGGCAACAGGATCAGTTCGCTGGCGGGACATGGTGCGCGTGGAGGCCGGGACAAGTCAGCCGCTACGTCAATGTGATGGCGCAACCAACAGGCCGCATCCACTTCAGTGGTGAGCACACAGCGCGCCTGGACCGTGGCATGGAAGGAGCCCTTGAAAGCGGCGAGCGCGCCGCGTTCGAGATTATGGAACGGATGTAACACTGGCAGAGAGAACCGCAAGAATGTGCCATATTGATGTTGATACCCATGTGATGGAATGTGATGCAACGTGGGAGCACCTCGCAAAGAACGAACAACATTGGTGTCCTGTCAAAGTTGACACGGACGGAAGTCAAAAGGATTGGACTGGAGCTAAGGCGCTTTGGTCATTTAATGGGCAGACGATAACACGATCAGTGCCAGGGCCTCAGCCAGAAGGGGTGCCGCCATACGAAGTACGCACACTCGAAGATTCATCCGCAAGATTAGAATGGATGGATCGGCTCAATACCGATGTTCAGGTCATCTATTCCAGTTTCTTTCTGGCGATTGTATTTGAAAACCCGGCGGCTCAGATCGCACTGACACGAAGCTATAATCGATGGATGGCGGATAGGTGCTCGGGGTCAGATGGTCGCTTGAAATGGTCGCTTGTACCACCTCTTCTCGATATACCCGCAACTATCAAGGAAATTCAATGGGGTGCCGAAAATGGAGCGGCATCGGTACTCATGCGAGCCATAGAACTGAAACGTATCCTTTCGGATCCCTATTTCTATCCCGTCTACGAGGTTGCCCAAGATTGCGATTTAGCGATTGGAATTCATATCGGCAATGCCCATTCCCCTGTTTACACAAACCTGAATGCCGTCATGTTTGCGGTCACTGCTATGGCTGGGGCTTTTACGACAATTTTTGATAGCGATTTTTCAGAACGATTTCCAAAACTACGGTTCGGCTTCCTGGAG
>JAYQVH010000050.1:0-11476 GCA_038148375.1 Rhodospirillaceae bacterium
CAGCTGCTCTCCAACAATAAATAAACAGAGACGCCGAAAAGAATTTGCGGGCGCGGGTTAAACCGCGCCCGTCTCGTTTCTGCACAGAATTTCCGAGCAAAATAGCCCAACTGACAAGGTAACCGGATAGTCGCACGTGACCAACGTTCTGCCACAAAGCATTGATGAAACGGAAGCGCTGCTCGAGCAACAAGATTACGTCGCAGATCGCGCTCTTTGCACAGCGCTGTTTCTTTGCTTGAAACTTGGCCGGCCTTTGTTTTTGGAAGGCGAGGCGGGTGTTGGAAAAACAGAAGTCGCAAAAGTACTGGCGCAGGCACTCGGTCGAAAGTTAATCCGCCTACAGTGTTACGAAGGGCTGGATGTCTCCTCCGCCGTATATGAGTGGAATTATCCTAGGCAAATGATGGCGATCCGGTTGGCGGAAGCGAAAGGTGAATCCTCTACTGAACGCGTGACAGATGATATCTACGGCGCCGAGTACTTGATCGAGCGCCCTTTGCTCACTGCCTTGCGGCCTCGCCCGGAAGGGCCGCCCATTCTCCTCATCGATGAACTCGACCGAACGGATGAGCCGTTCGAAGCGTACTTGCTCGAAGTTTTGTCAGAGTATCAGATCAGCATTCCAGAGCTCGGAAAGGTTGCCGCTCAGGATCCGCCAATCGTTGTCCTGACATCTAATCGAACTCGAGAGATTCACGATGCTCTCAAACGGCGGTGCCTTTACCACTGGGTCGACTATCCGACACTAGAACGGGAGCGTGAGATCGTTCATCGTAAGGTTCCCGATGCCGCCGAGGCGTTGAGCGAACAGGTTGTCGCGGCTGTTCAATATCTCCGTGGCCAGGATCTTTTCAAGCCGCCTGGAATAGCTGAAACGCTGGACTGGACACGTGCATTGATGGCGCTCAATCGGACTGAACTCGATCGCTCTGGGTTTGAATCGACGCTCGGAGTCGTACTCAAGTACCAAGATGATATCGTCCGCGTTCGAAGCGAGGGGACTGAGGTGGCGCTGTCGGCTATTGCCGGGGCATGATGACGACGGTTGATCGAAATGGAGCGCTTGCCGCCAACGTGATGCTGTTCGCCCGCATATTGCGCTACGCGGGCTTGCCGATCGGACCAGGGAAAATTCTGACTGCAATTGATGCGCTCGCGGCGATCGACGTTACGGTTCGGGCAGACGTCTACTGGACACTACACGCCATACTGGTCGAGCGGCACTCCCAGACCGAATTGTACCAGGTCGCGTTTGAGCAGTTTTGGGCGGTTCGCTCACAAGATGATCTGGATTTTTCAGTATTTGATAGCGACGGCGGTGACCTGAAGCCGGATATAGAGCGAGAAGTCCCGCGCCGGGTTGCGGAAGCGATGGCGAATGCCGGGTTGGGGCATCGCAAAGACGTGGAAGAGCGGGAGGTAGAGTTTGACTCTGCCGGTACCTGGTCTGCAGTGGAACAGTTGAGATCGAAGGATTTTGAATCGATGTCAACGGACGAGTTGGCCGCAACGCGGCGCGCCATGAGACGAATAAAGCTGCCAATTCCGGAATTGCCTAGTCGGCGGTTCAGGCCTCACTCAGCAGGACGACGCATCGATATGCGCGCCACACTGCGCGGTACAGTTCGATCAGGTGGTGGAATAGATTTGAAGTGCAAGAAGCGGACCCGTCGTCATCCACCGCTGGTCGTGCTGTGCGATATTTCAGGTTCTATGGAGGCGTATGCGCGAATGCTTCTGCATTTTTTGCACGCGGTCACCAACGATCAAGATCGCGTTCACACGTTCCTTTTTGGAACGCGATTGACGAATGTCACCCATCACTTGTCGCATACCGATCCAGACGTCGCGCTGCGACGAGTCGGCGAGGCTGTGCAAGACTGGTCTGGCGGTACGCGGATTGGAGATGCGATCGCCACGTTTAATCGACAATGGTCGCGACGGGTGCTCGGCCAAGGTGCTGTTGTCTTGTTGATTAGCGATGGGTTGGATCGTGATGGAGGAGATGGCCTTGGCGCTGAGATGGAGCGGCTGCAAAAATCTTGTCGGCGCCTTATCTGGTTGAACCCTCTGCTGCGCTTTGACGGGTTTGAACCTAAATCGGCAGGCGTGAGGGCTATGCTGCCGTATGTTGACGAGTTTCGCGCCGTACACAATTTGAACAGTTTAACTTCACTTGCTGATGCGCTTTCTCAGATGGGAAGTGCAGGCCGATGGCACCCGGATCAGAAAGAGGGCAAGCATGCCTAGCCTGGAAATCGACCCGTTGGCACGGCTATCCGAGTGGCGAAGCGCGGGCAAAAGGAGCGCGCTTGCGACAGTTGTTAGAACGTGGGGTTCATCACCGCGTCCAGTCGGAAGCCACTTGGCAGTGAACCAAGACGGGGAATTCGCTGGGTCGGTTTCCGGTGGATGCATTGAAGGTGCAGTGGTTGAGGCCGCGTTAGATGTGATCAGCAGCGGTGAGCCCAAGCGGCTCGAATTCGGAGTCACTAACGACATGGCCTGGGAAGTGGGTTTGGCGTGTGGCGGAACTGTGCATGTCTATGTGGAGCGCGTTGAATGAACGCGTTAATTTTTCAACTCGTTTTGGAGGCTATCGAATCTAAGAGAACGGTTGCCGTAGTTACGGATACGGACACTGGAGGCCAGTGCATCCTTGATGGCGAAAAAAAGACCGGTCAGCTAACTCTCTCTGACGATCAATGTGCACGAATCGCTGACATGATTGTCTCCGACCGATCAGGTATGCTGGGAGAGTCAAACGTCTTTGTGCGCGTATATGGACCGCCTTTACGGATGATCGTAGTCGGTGCGGTTCATATCGCCCAAGTGCTGGCCCCTATGGCCCAGCTTGCTGGATTCGACGTAACCGTTATTGACCCGAGAGAAGGATTCGCGACGGCTGGCCGGATGGCAGATTTTGATACCGTTACGATGTGGCCGGACGAGGGAATGGAGTTACTCAAACCTGACGCTCGCACGGCGGTTGTAACACTTACACACGATCCGAAACTGGATGACCCCGCACTCCAAGCCGCACTGAAGTCAGATGCTTTTTATATCGCTTCTCTCGGCAGTACCCGCACCCACGCAAAACGACTCCAGAGGCTTAGAAGCGACGGCTTCAGCGATGAACAATTGTCGCGTATTCACGGCCCTGCAGGACTAAATATCAAGGCCCTAACACCGGCGGAAATCGCTGTCTCAATTTTGAGTCAGGCGGTCGCGGTGCGCCGGGGTGCGATAACCTGAGCCAAATATGAAATTTAGCCTTATCTCAATACGAGAATCTGAAGGAACTCTCCTTGCGCATACGGTCCGGCAAGATGGCTGGACGCTCAAGAAAGGTCACAGAATAACATCCGCTGACATCGAAAAATTGTCTGCGGCAGGAATTCTTGAAATTTACGCTGCTGCACTCGAAAGCGGAGATGTTCACGAGGACGAAGCGGCGGCCCTTATCGCGAAACAAAGCGCTGGCGCTGGTACCGAAACGACGAGGGCATTCACTGGCAGATGCAATATCGTTGCCAAGCAGTCTGGCATTACAAGAGTAGATTCCGACTGGATAAATCGATTCAATAATATCGATGAGGCGGTGACGATTGCCACGCTGTCTGATTACGCGAGGGCTGCTGAAGGGCAAGTGGTCGCAACAGTTAAGGTCATTCCCTTTGCAGTCGCTGCTGACGCGATGGCGCGTGTTGAAAATGTGCTTCAAACCGCTGCTGAACCTGTCTATGTTCTGCCGTTTCAGTCATTCTCCGCCGCTCTAATCAACACGGTCCTACCCTCGCTCAAGGCGAGTGTAGTTGCAAAAACCACTGAGTTATCTCGCCGGCGAATCAAGTCTGTGCACGGCACTTTGGATAATGTGACTGAGTGTGAGCACGATCCGGAAAGCATAGCGCATGCCGTTGAAGAAGCTGTGAGCAAGAAGCCGGATTTGATTGTTATCGTCGGTGCGTCCGTAACGGTGGATCGCGCGGACGCAGTGCCGGAGGGAATCGGGCGTGCTGGTGGAGCGATAGAGCACTTCGGAATGCCCGTTGATCCGGGTAATATGATGGTGTTAGCACGGCACGATAAAACGCCGATCTTCGTCTTGCCAGGATGCGCGCGTTCACCAAAACTGAATGGTATTGATTGGGTGCTGGAGAGGTTTTCTGCACGGATTCCTGTCTCCGGCCGAGATATTATGGGTATGGGTGTTGGCGGCCTGCTGGTCGACAGTCCGTCGCGGCCGCTCCCTCGCGACAAAGCAGTGAAAGAGGTCGAAGAAGAAACCCAGGCCGTCTTGAATGTTGCCGGCGTTGTTCTTGCCGCAGGCCAGTCAAGGCGTATGGGAGAAATCAACAAGCTCTTGGAACGGATAGATGGAATGCCATTGGTTCGCCGCTCGGTCCAAGCTGTCATTGATGCGGGAGTCACTCCTGTCGTGGTTGTCACCGGGTATGACAGCGATGCGGTGACGGAGACATTGAGGGGCTTGGATGTTGAGACTGTCCACAATGAGAATTTTGCTGATGGATTGTCTACATCTCTAAGAGCCGGTCTCGAAGCGCTGCCGGAGGAAAGTGATGCGGTTGTCGTTTGCTTGGCCGATATGCCGGCTGTTGCGCCGAGCCACATCAAAAAGCTTGTCAATCGTTTCGACCCGGAAATGGATCGTTTGATCGGCGTGCCGGTTCATCGTGGCAAGCGCGGAAATCCGATTTTGTGGGCGAGGCGGTTCTGGCCAGGCATGAGCGATGTCAGAGGGGATGTGGGTGCACGGCACCTTATCGGCGAAAACGCGGACCTTGTTTACGAAGTGGAATTTGACGACACTTCAATTCTCACAGACTTAGATACGCCTGAACAGTTGGCCAGATATCGAGAGTCTGAGGGGGGCTAGCTGCGTGCTGCCAGTTAGAGAGGCGTTACCGGAGAGGGGATATAGAAAAAATGCCTGACGCAAGCGGAGGAGAGCAGAGCTCTTATGAAACTGACGTTATTATTATCGGTGCTGGGCCGGTTGGCCTGTTTGCCGTATTCGAGCTAGGCCTCTTGGGGCTTAAGAGCGTTGTCATAGACATTCGCGACAAGCCGGGCGGCCAATGCGCAGAGCTGTATCCCGAGAAACCGATTCTGGATATTCCAAGCAGACAATCAGTAACCGGCCAGGAACTTACCGACGATCTGATGGAACAGATCGCGCCTTTTCAGCCTGTCATGCTCTTAAATCAGATGGCAGAGAGCATGAGGAAGCTGGACAACGGCAACTGGCGGATGTCGACAGACATGGGAATTGAGGTCGACGCGCCCGTAATTTGTATTGCTGGCGGCGGCGGAAGTTTTACTCCGAAGAAACCGAAGATCGAAGGAATCGAAGCGTTCGAAAACACGTCGTTATTCTATTCGGTGCGGAGAATGGAGCAGTTTGAAGGCAAGAACCTCCTCATCGCCGGCGGTGGAGATTCCGCGTTGGACTGGGTACTTGCGTTGAATGAATCGGCTGAGAGTATGCATCTGGTCCACCGCCGAGCGGAGTTCCGGGCCGTGCAGGATTCCGTCGACAAAATGCGTGCATTAGAGGCTGCCGGCAAGTTAACGGTGCATGTGGCGGATATACCGCGCCTAAATGGAGCGGACGGGCAAATTGAATCCGTCACGCTTAAGAGCGTTGATACGAAAGAAGAGTACGACGTTCCCTGTGACACGATGCTCGCGTTTTACGGCTTGACCATGAAGCTTGGCCCAATAGCAGAATGGGGCATCAACATGGACAGCAACAGAATCGCGGTCGATACGGAGAAGTTTGAAACGTCTGTTCCGGGCGTCTTCTGCATCGGCGATATGTGTAGTTACCCAGGGAAGCTCAAACTGATTCTTTCCGGATTCCACGAAGCGGCACTGATGGCTCACGGCTCTTTTCATTACGCGCGGCCTGACCAAAAGCTGAAGTTCGAGCACACGACATCCAGTTCAAATATTCAGGAAAAACTGGGTCGTTAATGGTCGTTAATGTCAGCCTGCCAAACGGGCAGGTCATGTCGGTTGAGAGCAAAGCTGGACAAAGTGTGATGGCCGCCCTTCGCGACGGCGGAGTCCCAATTCGCGCTGAATGCGGAGGCGCGATGGCATGCGCGACCTGCCATATCCATATTTTGCAGGAATGGTTAGACCGTGTTGGGCCGCCGGGCGATGAAGAAGCAGATTTGCTGGATGACTCCGATTACGCCACTGCAGCTTCTCGTTTGGCCTGTCAGATAGATTGCGTGGCGCCTCTCGATGGCTTAAACGTCGCCCTTCAATTGGATGCCCTTGAAGATTAGCGACAAAAGAGACTGTCATGACTTCGCAAATTGCGGAGGTGGAGCGCCGCAGGACGTTCGCGATCATATCGCATCCTGATGCTGGAAAAACCACCCTCACTGAGAAATTGCTGCTCTTTGGTGGCGCGATTCAGCTCGCGGGCGCTGTAAAGGCGAAAGGCGAACGGCGCCGCGCGCGCTCGGACTGGATGAAGGTCGAGAAAGAACGAGGTATTTCAGTTGCATCGTCAGTAATGACGTTTGATTACAGCGGACGCACGTTCAATCTGCTCGATACTCCGGGCCACGAAGATTTCAGCGAGGATACATATAGAACGCTCACCGCAGTGGATTCTGCGGTCATGGTGATGGACAGCGCGAAGGGTATCGAGGCTCAAACGCTGAAGCTTTTTGAAGTCTGCCGGATGCGCGACATGCCGATCGCGACATTTATAAACAAGCTTGATCGTGACGGTCAGGATCCGTTTGATCTGCTCGATGAAATCGAGCAACGCCTGGCATTAGACGTGTCGCCAGCCAGTTGGCCAATCGGTATGGGCCGGCATTTCTTGGGCTGCTATGACCTCCTAAATGACAGGCTGGTCCTTGTCGCGCGTTCCAAAGGTGAAAAGCCTGATGCTGGGACCGTGTGTTCTGGACTCAATGATCCCAAGCTCGATGAACTATTGCCTGCTGACGCTGTGAGTAAATTGCGTGAAGATGTCGAAATGGTGCGCGGACTGTGTCCCGAATTTGATCGGAGTGCATACCTAGAGGGCACGATGACACCGGTTTGGTTTGGAAGCGCCGTGAATAACTTCGGCGTGCACGAACTGCTGGAGGGGTTAACCATGCTGGCGCCAACGCCCCGGACTCAACCGACATTGGAGCGTCCTGTTTCTCCAGCTGAAGGAAAGGTTTCCGGTTTCGTTTTTAAGATTCAAGCGAACATGGATCCGAAGCACCGGGATCGTATTGCGTTTTTCCGCCTCAGCTCAGGTCATTTTAAGAAGGGTCAAAAACTCTTACATGTTAGGTCCGGCAAGATCCTGACCATTCACAATCCGGTTCTCTTTCTCGCGCAGGATCGCGAAACGGCGGAAGAGGCTTGGCCAGGAGATATCATCGGCATTCCCAACCACGGCAATCTGCGTATTGGTGACGCCTTGACAGAAGGTGAGGTGCTGCATTTCACAGGAATTCCGAGCTTCGCCCCTGAATTGTTGCAGGTCGCCCGTCCGGAAGACCCTATGAAAGCGAAGCACTTAGGGCGTGCTCTTCAGCAGCTGGCAGAGGAAGGCGCCGCCAGTGTTTTCAAACCGCGCATCGGTTCAGATTGGATAGTCGGTGTTGTCGGGGGATTGCAGTTCGAGGTAATGGCGGACCGCATCCGGACAGAGTACGACGTTCCAGTGCATTTTGAATCGACGTCTTTGTATACTGCGAGATGGATAGAGGGCGACAATCAGGCGATGGTCAAAGAATTCATCGACAAGAATGCAGCTAGTATCGCCGACGATCACGATCAAGCGCCGGTGTTTCTTGCCCGTAACGCTTGGCATATCGGCAAGGCAGAGGAAGACTGGCCTGAATTGAGATTCCAAAAGACGAAGGAACAGATCCACTAGCCGCGCCTTCCAGGCGCCGCGCATCAAAAGGGGGAGGCCATGCAAATAGATCGCCTAGATACCGGCGAGATAATGAGTCAGGCGGTTATCCACGGTGACACTGTATATCTCGCCGGTCAGGTGTCATCTGACGCCGACGATGTTGCAGGACAGACTCAAGCTGTCTTAGACAAGATAGACGCGCTGTTAGCCCGCGTTGGTGCGCAAAAAGCACGCGTGCTCTCCGCTACAGTTTATCTTTCTGATATTTCAGCTTTTGAGGCGATGAACGAAGTTTGGAAGAAGTGGGTTCCGGTTGGAGCAACACCGGCAAGAACGACCGTAGAGGCGCGGCTTGCCCGGCCTGAGTTCCTTGTCGAAATAACCGTGGTCGCGAGCCGTTAACTCAACACTGGGAAAAATCCTAGAATTGACTGGCCAATGGTATACTGACGGCTATCATGCCAGGCATTCACATCTTACCTGACGTCATCATCCTACTCGCTGCAGGTGTGCTGACGGTCGCCCTCTTTCAGAAATTGGGGCTGGGCGCCGTGCTCGGCTATCTCGTTGCCGGTGGGCTGATCGGTCCATTCGGCTTCGGGCTTGTAACAGCAAACGAGACGATAACACTGCTCGGAGAGCTTGGCGTCGTCTTCCTTCTTTTTATCATTGGACTCGAATTGCCACTTGAGCGCATTCGTGTCATGCGCGGACCCATTTTTAAACTTGGCCTGTTGCAACTGGTATGCACAACGGCGATGATTTTTGGGGTCGCGCGATGGTTGGGTATTGAGATCGTTGCGGCTGCTATAATCGGTGCCTCCCTTTCTCTTTCATCAACCGCCGTGGTGCTCACAGTCCTGTCGGAGCGCGGCCGCCTGCCTACCCAATTTGGCCGCAACGTATTCGGGGTTCTTCTAATGCAAGACCTCGCGGTGGGACCGTTGCTTGCCGTTGTCGTCGCACTCGGGGTAGATCAAGGCGATCTCGGCGACATAATGGTGTTGGCTATTGCGAAAATGGTCGGCGCCGTTGTAGCGATCCTTATCCTGGGACGCTGGCTGTTGGAACGTATTTTCGTCACGGTTAGCGGTTTGCGCAGTCCTGAGGTGTTTGCCGGCTTTACACTGCTCGTATTGCTAAGCGCCGCGGCACTGACAGAAACTGCTGGCCTATCGCTCGCGTTCGGCGCTCTGCTGGCGGGCATGTTGCTGGCCGATACCCAGTTTCGTCATCAGGTTGCCGCTGAAATTCAACCTTATCGTGGGCTGTTGCTCGGGCTGTTTTTCATGGGTGTCGGCATGAACGTCGATACCGACTTAGTGATTCACCGAAGTGCCGACATCGCACTATTGGTTGGCGGTTTGATGATCCTGAAGTCGGTGGTTGTTTTTGTGTTGGCGCGTTTAACCGGGTTAACCACAGCCGAGTCCGCCGAAGCCGGAGTATACCTTAGTCAGGGCGGTGAATTCGCCTTCGTCCTGCTAACGGCCGCGCTCGCCTCCCACCTTATACCTTCAGACATGGCGCAGATCATTGCTGTGGCAGTGGCGGTCTCAATGTTGTTAACGCCGCTCTTAGTGCGCTTGTCTGCGTTGATAATTGAGAAATGGGAGCTTGCATCCGTAGTATCAGTCGACAAGCTAGAAGAAGACGTGGGTCAACTGGCGGATCATATCGTCGTGATCGGTGTCGGGCGTGTCGGCCGGGAGGTCGCGCTTCAACTCAAGGAATCGAATCGTCCTTACGTTTGCCTAGATATAAATCCTCACGCGATTGCGACTGCACGACAATCTGGGTTGTCTGTCTATTTCGGCGATGCTGCACGTCCCGAAGTTCTATATGCGGTCGGACTAGCTCAGGCGAGGGCCTTAGTGATCGCGATCGATGATCCTGGCAAAGCAGTGCAAATCATGAATGTTGTGAAATACATACTACCGGAATTGACTGTTTACGCGCGCGCGCGCGATGCTGAACACGCAAGAACTTTGGAGCGGGCTGGTGCGGCGTCTACGGTGCCGGAAGTTATTCCAACAGCACTTCAACTCGCGGATCTCGCTCTAAAGCACTAGAAGTTTCAGTACGTTGTACGGTTTTACTTTACCTTCTAGTGGGCCACGGCCTACGCTTTTTGGTATGTCGACCACGGCCAAAATCAATTTGAAGGTACTGCGCAAGAAACTTGAAGAACGCCGCGCGGATCTTCTTAAGACGTCTAAATCGACCTCCGAAGATCGTGCGCCTGTTGAGTTAGACCAGGCGATGCAAGGCCGGCTGTCGCGAATGGACGCGTTGCAACAAAGAGAGATGGCGTTGGCGACTCAACGACGGCGAGACCTCGAACTCGCTCGGATTGACTCTGCCTTGAAGCGTTTCGATTCAGAGGTTTACGGGTATTGCGTAAGTTGCGATGAGGAGATCGCACCTGGTCGTCTTAACGCCGACCCGTCAGAACCGCTATGCGTTGAGTGCGCCGCATCGGCTAATCGCTAGGACGTTAAGCCGCAACCCGCAAATGGTGGACGCTGAAGAGGTTGCGTGAATCGGTCCATGTCCGTTCCGGCGTAAATCCGGCTTGCCTGCCGAGTTCATGGAATTCATCAACGTCGTATTTGTGAGAATTCTCTGTATGAATGCTCTCGCCGGCGCGGAATTGAAAAGTGTGCCCCGAGACTTCGACCTCTTGATCCCGAGTGCTGATCAAATGCATCTCAATGCGGCCCTCACCAGCAACATATCTCGCTTCATGCTCAAAAGCATCGACATCAAATGACCCGTCTAATTCACGGTTTATGCGATGCAGTAGATTCTTATTGAACGCTGCGGTCACGCCTTCATTGTCATTGTATGCGGAGTGCAATATCTCTGGATCTTTCTTGAGGTCAACGCCGATAATGAGATTGCCGCTCACGCCGAGCATGTCTGCGGCCATTTCGAGAAACGACCGGGCGTCCGCACGCGAGAAGTTCCCGATTGTTGATCCTGGGAAAAAGCCAGCTTTTTGTCCGTCATTCACGTCATCCGGTAACGGAAATGCGCGCGTAAAATCCGCGCAGACCGGAATGACCACGAGGTCAGGATAGTCGCGGGAAATGGAGTCGGCAGCGGCAAGTAAATGCGATTCAGAGATATCGACGGGTACGTAACTTGCCAATCCGTCGGCAGCATCCAACAAAGTTCTAATCTTGACGCTTGAGCCAGATCCGTACTCAATCAAGTGATGGCCGTCGATTATCTGTGCAACGTCCGTCGCTCTTTGTCTCAATAGATCTATTTCTGTCCGCGTCGGATAGTACTCATCCAATTCGCATATCTTGTCGAATAATGCAGATCCTGTTGCATCATAGAAATACTTCGGAGGCAGGCCCTTTTGGTCTTGCGAAAGCCCATGAATAACATCGGCGAGGAACCGGTCATCTTCGGGCGGATAAGCAGAGTCTGACATTAAACGTCCTCCGCCAATCGCAATCCCGCAAACATCCATCTCTGATGAGGATAATAAAAGTTGCGGTATGTGGAACGAATGTGACCGCCTGGCGTCACACAGCATCCCCCGCGCAACAC
>JAYQVH010000051.1:0-11234 GCA_038148375.1 Rhodospirillaceae bacterium
CGGCTCAATCATTACTTCACATTTCGCTCCCCTCATTGCGAACGGTGCGACTGCGTCCAATGCGCCAGTTAGATCATCTGCAATCACCAACCAACGATGTTTTTCTGAAATATGTATACGGTTTTTCATATCATACTAATTATATTCAACTTTATTATGTTTACTAGTTTACAAAAATAAAGTTAAATTTGAATTTATCTTTGAGGAAAATCACATAATGTTTGATTTAAATCTTCTGAAGTCATTTATAGTAGTTGCAGAAGAATTAAACTTTAGAAAAGCCGCAGAACGCTTAAATATTAGCCAGCCACCTCTATCGAGACAAATTGCTCAGCTTGAAAATTTACTAGGCGCAGATCTCTTCGTGCGATCAAGTCGCTCTGTCAAATTAACAAGCACAGGAAAGCGTTTTTATATTGACGCATTAGATTTGATATCTCGTGCTCAAGTCGCCATGGTCACAGCTAAACAAGTGAGCAGAGGAGAAATTGGCGAAGTTAACTTAGGTTTTGTTCCGTCAGCATCAATTGGTATATTACCTAAATGTGTCTCTGAATTTTTACGTAGAGAAACGGGGATCAATCTACATATTCGAGAAATGATGACTACAGAAATACTTGACGGGCTGAGATCCGGGGCAATAGATATCGGATTATTCCGGTTACCGGAAACCAAACCAGAATTTAAAATTAATAAAATTTGGTCCGAGGAGTTTTGCGTAGCAATGCGTGATGATCATCCTCTTGCAAATAAACAAAAGATTGAACTTTTAGATTTAGATAATCAAAATTTTATTAACTTTTCATCGGAGAGAGGGGGTGCTCTCGCAAAAATAATTGGCGGGCATTTGAGCGCGTCTGGTATTTCAACAAAAAATGTTTTTAGTGTCTCGCAGAGTCATTCTATACTTGGGTTGGTTAGTGAAGGACTTGGCGTTGCGATAGTGCCGAAATCAACTTCAACATTAAATTTTAAAAATGTTATTTTTAAGAACTGTAACTTTAAAAATGATTTAAGATCTGACTTATACATTTCTCACGGATACAAAGAACCCACCCCCGCCACAAGAATTGCATGGAATAATCTAATAGATATATTTACCGAGGCCAAAAATAGTTTTGACAATGTGTAACAATAAAGAATCACAAAAAATTTAGCTTTCAATTAAGTCAAAAGGAAAAAACCATGATCGCGCCGACTGACCTTCGAGATATCATCCGCTCCGGCTTATTGTCCTTTCCTGTTACACCGTTTGACACGGACAATAATGTCAATACATTGTCCTTTGCTGCGCATTTAGAATGGCTCTCGCCATACAAGATTGCAGGATTAATAGTAGCAGGCGGAACAGGAGAAATGTTTTCCCTGACCCCCGCAGAAATCATAGAGGTCGTCAAAACCGCGCGCGCAGCACATCCAAAACAGCCTGTAATTGCAGGTTGTGGATACGGCACCAAATTGGCCTGTGAACTGGCCCACGGGATTGAGGCCGCGGGCGGCGATGGTATCCTGCTTTTGCCACACTATTTGATCGGCGCCCCCCAAGATGGGATTGAAACGCATATTCGCTCTGTATGCAAGGCAACTAATATGGGTGTGATCGTCTATAACAGGGGCGGCTCTGTGTGTTCCGCAGAAACATTAGCGCGATTGACGGACAGCTGCCCAAACCTGATTGGTTTCAAAGATGGAACGGGCGATATTGATACGGTCAAGCGCATCACTGTGCAAAATGGCGACCGCTTGGCCTATATCGGAGGCATGCCAACGCATGAACTTTTTGCTCAAGCTTTTCGTGGTGCGGGCGTAGATACCTACTCCTCTGCCGTATTTAACTTTGTCCCCGAAACAGCCTTGGAATTTTATGCCGCCTTTAGTGCTAAAGATGATGCGAAATGCGAACAAATGCTGCGTGAATTCTATTATCCGTTCGCCAAAATCCGTGATCGTAAAACGGGCTATGCTGTTTCAGCAATCAAAGCAGGCGTGGCATTACGCGGGTTTGAAACAGGTCCTGTGCGGCCGCCTTTGACATCGCTGACCGACGAAGAATGCGACATGCTTCGTGACGTGATCGGCGACAGGAATTAATTCAAATCAAATAATTAGATTGATGCAACGCTAGACCAGCTACTGAGAAAGTAAGTTATGAATTTAAGAAAGCGAATTATCATCACAGGCGCATCGACAGGCATTGGAAAAGCAACATCCCTAAAATTCTTGAAGGAAGGATGGAGCGTTGGCTTGCTAAGTCGCAATGAATATAAATTGTCCGAAATTGCCGCCGGGCGTGAAAATGCAATAATTTTGCCTTGCGATGTGACTAAACAAGATGAAGTAGAAATAGCATTTAAAACTGCAATAGATAACTGGGGTCACATTGATGTTTTGTTTAATAATGCAGGAGTAGGATTAAAGTCTGTTTCGATTGAAGACATAACATTTGATCAGTGGAAAAACGTGTTCGAAGTAAACGTTAATGGAAGCTTTTTATGTTCAAAATTAGCGTTTAGCTACATGAAACAGCAAGATCCTCAAGGTGGGCGCATAATTAACAACGGCTCGATTTCGGCTCAGACGCCTCGTCCTGGATCCGCGGCATATTCGGCTTCAAAACATGCGATTACCGGTCTGACTAAATCGCTATCTCTCGATGGGCGTAAATTTAATATTGCATGTGGACAAATCGATATTGGAAACGCTCTAACAGATATGTCTAAAACTCAGAGGACTGGGGTGCCACAAGCAGATGGGACTATCAAGAAAGAGCCAATGTTTGATGTTGAGCACGTTGCTACATCAGTATTTCATATGGCATGCCTTCCATTAGACGCGAACGTCCAATCCATGACATTAATGGCGAGTAACATGCCATTTATTGGTCGCGGTTAAAGATAATGGGGCGCCTTTAGACTACCAAGCTAAAGCATCTGATATATAACCGAGGTGCCATTTCCAATTACTGGAGTGATACCTACTATCCTACGCTTCTTGCTGAAAACTGATATCAAGATTTGCTGTCAAACAAATACGAGCTTTTATAAATTGTTCGTTTATTACGCAACAATTAAGGCGTCCACCCAATAAGAGCAGAGGTACGCTTTACTTGAAATGGGCGCGGTGTCTTGCACAACTTTAGAAAACTATACCTACCCGCTTAATCGATTTAATCTGACATTGCCAACTAGGAACAGTCCCGCTTCGCAGCTAGCGTCGACCATAAAAATTTGCCACATTACCTTTTAGGTTGGAACCGTTATTCCACCAGATTAGGCCGCTACCGGATCGAGCCGTGGCAAAGCTTGTATGAATTGGCGTACCGCCATGCCCGCATAATCTGGACGCCAGTGAAATCCAAGCGGTTCCAAGGGAAGATTCAAATCCACCGAAAGTTCATATAGAAGCCCTTCAGACAACCACGGCGCGGCTACGCTACGGGGAACAAGCATTAGGTATTTGCCCGTCTTGAGCATGGTCCAGATCAGAAGTGGCACGCGCGTCTGGATCTGGATTTCGCTCAAACCGGTCCAGACTTCACGCTGGACCAGATTGTCGAACTCATGTCGGGCGACGGTTGATACGTGGTTCTGTAGCCATGTCGACCTGCCCAGGTCAGCCTTTGAAACCCGCGCCTTACTTGCCAGGGGATGGGTAGGCCCGCAGATCGCCACCAGCGCGTCATCGATACAGGCCTGAAAGCTCCAGCCTTCTGGAATGGTTTCACGACGCCGACAGCAAACGATGTCGTATTCGTCCCCTTTGAACGAGGCGTCCAGCGTAGGGCCAATGACTGTGGTGGCCTGTACCTGAATTTTCGGCTGGACGTCGACAAAGCCCGCGAGGATGGGATCAAGTATCGCGCCCGTGGCTGCCGCCGTTGTAGCCAAACGAACGAGACCGCCATCGCGGCGCTGGTGCGAGGCGATGCGCTCAGCGCCTTCTTCGGCTGCGGCGATCATTCGTTGTGCAATAGGCAGCAGATCCAGCGCGGTCGGTGTCGGATCGACGCCCTTGGAGTGTCGCAGGAACAATTTGGCCTCGATCAGGCGCTCCAGTTCCGCAACAAGTTGCGACATGGCGGGTTGGGTGATACCGAGCTGCATCGCCGCGCGGCCCATGCTTCCAAGATCGCAGAGCGCGATCAAAGCTTGCATATGGCGCAGCTTGGACCGCGTGGTCAGTCGTCGAACTATTGTGAGCGCTGTGAGGGTCATAATATAAGGATAACTTATGGGTAGGGTGAATAAATAATTACCAACCTATTACAATTGTCAATAGCCTTCCAGGCGGGAGACAAACTCGGGAGAACTTCACATGACCAATATTCTCAACGCCACGCGTCGCGTGTTTCTAACAACAGCGATGGCATCCGCGATGACTCTTTCGTTATCGGCGGCGCATGCCGACAACTGGCCGTCGGGCTCGGTCCAGCTGATAGTTCCGGCAAAACCTGGCGGAGGTACAGACGCGGCAGCGCGGGTGATCGCGGCGGCACTCGGTGAAAAAACTGGCGGCAATTTCGTCGTCGTGAACAACCCGGGCGGCGGTGGCGCGATCGCTGCCGAGCAGGTGCGTTCAGCTGCGCCCGACGGCACCACGCTTCTGTTCTTCCATACTGTAATTCTTTCGCCCTATCACACGGGCGTTTACCACCATTCTCCGATCGACGAGTTCGCGATCGCGATCGCGATGCCAGTCGCCGGCAGCTATTCTTTGGCGGTCCCGGCGGATTCGCCCTACCAGACGATGGCCGACCTGGTGCAAGCGACCAAGGACAACCCTGATAAGATCACCCTAGGAGTCCAGCTGAGAGGGTCGTCGCATTTCATGGCCGGCCTGATCGCGATGAGCAGCGGCTCGCAATTCCGCGTTGTCGAGGCGGGCAGCGATGCCGACAAATTGGTGCAGCTTCAGGGTAATCAGATCAATGCCGCGCTCGTAAATACGCCGGGTGCACTTCAATATGTCCAGAAAGGCGACTTGCGCGTTCTGGCCACGATCGCAGGCACACCCGATCGCGACAAAAACGCCCCCGACCTGCCGTCGATGGCCGAGCTTGGCTATGCGGACGCGGTCTATGGTCTCGACTTCCTGATCCTGGGGCCGAAAGGCATGGGTTCAGCCGATGTCGAAGCGGTTAACGCGGCCTTCACCGCCGTGCTGGCGGATGACGAGATCACCGCGCAGCTGGCCAAGATGCGGATGCCCATCTCGGCAATGAGCGTGGCTGACAGCCAGACCCGTCTGAAGAGCTCGGACAAGCGCGTCAAGGCGACCGCCCAACTCCTCGGACTCGCGAAGTAACCTGACCATCGGGCTCGACAGGTGTGCGAGCCCACATTCCCTGTATGTAAAAAACCATAAGGCGTGTCCGCGCATGACCCTAAGCATATTGCCCAAGCTTCCGACCGATCCCTTCGAACTACTGAAGCAGGGCTGCGAACGTCCCTGGGAGGTTGCGGTCGATCCATTCGAAGTGGCGGAGCGCACCTACTATGTTGGCAACCTCTGGGTCGGCGCCTACTTGGTCGAGACCAGAGAGGGTCTGATCCTGATAGACACCACGATGCAGCCACAGGTCTACTTGGTGTTCGAAAGCATCCGCAAACTGGGCTTTGACCCAGCCGACATCAGGCTGATACTGGTTAGCCATATGCATTACGATCACCTCGGCGGCGTTCGCCCTCTGCAAGAGGCCTCAGGCGCCAGGGTGCTCATGAGCCGCGAGGACTGGGCCTTCATGACCGCACGGCCCGACCAGATCTTTGATTGCGGCTATCCATTTGGCGAGTTCGAGCCCGACGGTTTCTATGACGATGCCGTGCCTGTGGTGCTGGGTGACCGTGAAATCCGCACGGTGCTGACTCCCGGGCATACGCCCGGCACTACCTCTTTCTTCTTCGATGCGGGCCCGCATTTGTGCGGGTTGCACGGCGGTGTCGGACTCAACACCCTAAGCGATGCTTTCCTAAAGGAAACCGGCTTGCCGGTCTCGGCCCGCGACGAATATCTAGCCACGATGCTGCGCGTCCGCCAGATGCCGGTCGAGATCACGCTCGGCAGCCATCCCGGACAGGTCGGCATGATCGAGAAAGTTCGCGACATTCGCCCGGGCTTCAACCCGTACCTCGATCGCCACGTCTGGACACGGCTGATCGACGGGCGGATCGCGCAGGTAAGGAAACTGATGGAGGACTCTATTTGAACTATGATTTCTCGATGACACTGGACCAACGGCAGGCAGTGGCCGAAGATTTGCGAGCAGGTACATTGCTTCCGCCGATCATCACGCCAGAGATGGAGGCCGATCTGGCCCAAGTGACGGTGACCGAACTCGCCGTGCCGACGCGGGTAGGTCCTTCCAGGGTACTGAAGGTCGAACCATCCTCCACGTCGCCAAGACCGTCGCCGCGACCCCTGTTTATCAACTTTCACGGCGGTGGGTTCGTGCGCCCCTATCATAAGCGCGACACAATCTTCTGCGCGCAGATGGCGCTCCGGCTCGGTTGCCTGGTGCTGGACGTCGATTATCGACTAGCGCCGGAACATCCGTTCCCGACCGCCGTACACGAAAGCTACGACGTGGTCGCCTGGGCATTTGCCAATGCAGACCTCCTTGGAATTGACCCAGCGCGGATCGCTATCGGCGGACACAGCGCGGGCGGCAATTTCTCGGCCGTGATCACGATGATGGCACAGCAATCCGGCGATTTCCGGCTTATCGGCCATGTAATGGATTACCCGTTCGTAGATGGCGTGACGCCGCCTGTCGATAAGCTGGACGCGCGTAGCGTCATGCCGGCCTGGAGGATGGAGGCTTTCAATGTGCTCTATGCAGAGGTGCCGGAGAACCTATCCGACCCGCGCTTGTCACCAATCCTGGCCCCGCGCGAGGCCATGGAGGGGCAACCGCCGGTCTTGATGTTGATCGCCGGGATGGACCCGCTCAGGTTTGAGGCGCAGCGCTATGCCGCCAAGCTGATCCAAGCGGGCGTCGATGTAACAGTTCGGCAGTTTCCCGACAATGACCATGGCTTCGTGATTTCCGGACTGCCGGGTCACGAAACGGCGCGCCGTATCATCTTTGATTGGCTCGAAGCACTCTTCAACTGAAGTAAAAGAAAGGGAGGCTACTCATGAAACCTTTGAAACTAATCGGCGCGGCCGTCGCGCTAGCGATATCTACAACCGCGGCTGTTGCTGGCAGCTGGACCGGCGCCACCGTGCAGATGGTGGTGCCCACCAAACCCGGCGGCGGGACTGACGTGATGGCACGCATCTTTGCCGACTACCTGTCACGTGCATCGGATGGTAATGTTGTCGTTGTCAACCAGCCTGCAGGCGGTGGAGCGGTCGCCGCCGACCAGGTGCTGAAGGCCAATCCCGACGGGATGACCCTGCTGTTCAACCACACCGGGCAGATCGTCAACTATTATACTGGCCGCGTCGACATCAATCCGGAGGACCTGACACTGATCGGTATCGGACAGTCCTATCCTCCACAAGTCTATGCAGTGGCTCCGAACGCGTCTTGGAATACGATGAAGGACTTTGTCGAGGACGCAAGAGCCAATCCCGGCAAGCTCAGCGCTGCAGTGCAACTGGGTGGAACCAGCCATTTCATTGCTGGCCTAATCGAGATGAATGAAGGCGTGACCCTGAAGATGGCCGAAGCTGCTGCAGAGGTTGACAAGGTAGCTGCAATCCAGGGCGGTTTCATCAGCATAGGCAACCTATCTGCGGGATCGGCCCGCCAGTACGTCGCCAAGGGTGACATGAAAGTGCTAGGCCTGCTAGACGCCGAACCGAACCCGCGATATCCAGAATTCGTGCCCATGATGCAGCAGGGCGTGAACGTTACCTGGCTCGCACCGTTGGTGCTTTGGGGACCTCCGGGAATGGATCCCGCGCTGGTCGCCGAGATCAATGGTTTGATCGCGGGCATGGCCATTGACCCTACCGCGCAAGATCAGCTTGCAAAAGCGGACTCGACCTTCGTTTATTATGATGTTCCCGCCGCGACCAAACTGATAGACGGTGAGAATGAAAAGATCAGCGCGCTAGCCAAGCGTCTGGGGCTGTCGGCCCGCTAATAGAGCCAAACGCGGGGCGGCGGCACACGTCGCCCTGTCCTACGGGGGAGGAACACATGAATTCGGACAAATCGCTCGGTGCTGGTCTGATCGCCTTTGGCGTCGCTGGAATCTGGATGACGATGCAGATCACGGCGAGAACGTTCAACGACGATCCAGGACCAAAACTGTTCCCGATCTTCGGCTTCGTGATCCTGATCATCTGCGGTGTGGGTATGCTGCTGCTGTCGAAACCCGCTCCTACCAGCAATTACACGCCTGAGGAACAGCGCAACCGCTTCCTGCGCGGCACCGTAATGTCAGGGCTGTTCATTGTTTATTCGGTCGGTCTATGGCTGGTCGGCTTTTACGTGGCGACGCCGGTTGCTGTCTACGCCTTCTACCACGTCATTGCAGGGCCGCAGCGGCGTTTAGTCTGGCGCGGTGCGATCTATCCAATCGCCGTCACAGGGGCAGTGCATCTGGTGTTCTCGATGTTCCTGAATACGCTTCTGCCCATTGGCATCCTGATCTGAGGAACAAGAATTATGGCTGATATCCTGTCCAGCTTCGCCACCCTACTAGATCCGCTGACTTTCCTGATCATTCTCATCTCGTCGATCCTCGGGATCATCCTCGGCGCCATTCCCGGCCTGTCCGGTGGCCTTGGCGTCGCGCTTCTGCTTCCGCTCACATTCGGCATGCAGGCCGAAGTCGGGCTTGCCATGCTGATCTCGATCTGGGTCGGGGGTGTGTCGGGAGCCATGATCGGCTCGATCCTGCTGGGCATTCCGGGCTCACCCTCGGCCATCGCCACCACGTTCGACGGCTACCCGATGACGCGCAACGGCGAGGCTGTGAAGGCGCTAGGCGCCGCGATTACCGCGTCCTTCATGGGGACCTTCCTGTCGATCCTGATCGCCATGGTCGCCAGCCCGTTCCTTGCGCGACTTGCGCTGCAATTGGGACCCTGGGAATACTTCTCGCTGGGCTTTTGCGCGATCTCGTTGGTCGCGGCGCTCTCCCGCGACGGCGTGTTCCACGGGCTGGCGGCTGCAGCGCTTGGCCTGATCCTGGCGTCGGTCGGTTTCGCTCCCATCGACGGCTACCCGCGTTTCACCTTCGGTTCAATTTACCTGTCAAGCGGGTTCGACTTGATCCCGCTAATGCTGGGCCTGTTTGCGCTGAAGCAGATCATCGCCGACTATGCGAATGGCGAACAACAGATCCCCGAGGTTGACATGAGCGACATCAAGGGCTTCGGCGTGTCCCTGCAAGAATTCCGAGACAACGCTTGGAACCTCATCCGGTCTTTCATGATCGGCCTCTGGATCGGCTTCCTGCCGGGCATGGGTGCCGCGCTGTCGAACATGGTCGCCTATGCCCAGGCCAAGTCGGCCTCCAAGCACCCCGAGAAATTTGGCAAGGGCTGTGTCGATGGCGTCTTCGCGTCTGAAATCTCAAACAACGCCAGCGTCGGCGGCGCGCTGATCCCGATGGTGGCGCTCGGCATTCCGGGCGACGGCACCACGGCGATCCTGCTGGGTGGGCTGATGATCCATGGCGTACAGGCCGGGCCCCTTTTGTTCAACAACAACCCCGAGATCGTCTATGCGCTGTTCCTGACGGCGCTGATCTCGGCCATCCTTGTCCTGGTTCTCCAGTATTTCGGCATGCGCTTGTTCCCGGCGATCCTGAAGATCCCCTATCACTACCTCTACCCGACCATCGTCGTCCTCGGTTTCATGGGCGTCTTCGTCGGCTCGTCGACCGCGTTCAACTATGTCTTGCTGTTGGGATTCGCCGCGCTCGGGCTGTCGATGGACAAGCTGCGCCTGCCGGTCAGCCCGTTCATCCTAGCCTTCATCCTCGCAAACATGCTGGAGCTGAACCTGCGCCGCGGCTTGACCTATACCGACGATGGAATCTGGCCGTTCTTCACCCGTCCGATTTCTGGCCTGTTGCTGCTCGCAGCGGCCCTCAGTATCGTGATGCCATTCGTGCTGCCATGGCTGAAGCGACGAAATCGGGAACGGAGTGCACAATGAACCGCGACGTGGCCTCACCGGACTTCATGCCAGGTTATAACATGACGCGGGACGAACGACTGCGCCTTGCTGAGGTTCTTCGCCAGAGCAACCTCATGGAAACAATCCTCTCGGAAAACCAGCTGACTGAACTGGATCGGGTTTCCGTGTCCGAGCATTCAGTGACAACACGTTGCGGCCCCAGCCGCGTACTCGAGGTGACTCCTCATACCGCCCTGCCAAGGGGGCCGCTGTTCATCAACATTCATGGTGGCGGTTTTGTTCGGGGCTATCATGAGAGGGATACGCTTTTTTGTGCCCAACTTGCAAACAGGCTCGGGATCAAGGTGCTGGATCTCGACTATCGCCTGGCGCCCGAACATCCGTTTCCGACCGCCGTCCATGAATGTTTCGACGTGGTCACCTGGGCGTTCGAAAACGCGGGCAACCTTGATGTCGACCTGAACCGAATAGCGCTTGGCGGCCATAGTGCCGGTGCGAACATTACAGCGGCCATCACATTGATGGCCATCGACAACGACAGTTTCCAGGTGTGCGCACAACTGCTCGACTACCCGATGGTCGACGGCATCACGCCGAGCGAACAAAAAATCGCCACGGGCGGCAAGTTCTTTCCATTGGAGCGGCTGGAAGGGTTCATGATCCTCTACTCCGATGTGCCCGACAATCGTACCAACCGGTATTTCTCTCCCATCGTTGCTTCGAACCTGGACCTGGCCCGGATGCCGCCGGCAATGATCAATATCGCCTTCGACGACCCCCTCAGGATGGAAGCGTGGCAATACGCCGGCCGGTTGATCGAGAACGGCGTCGATGTCGATGTCCGCCAATTCCACAACAGTCGCCACGGCTTCATCATCGCCGGAACCGACGAATGCCAACGGGCCAGAGAGGGGATCTACAACTGGCTTGCCGAAAAACTTCAAACCGTCCAATGAAAAGGAGGACATCACTATGTTGAAGAAAATGATGGGAGCGCTCGCCGCTCTGCTACTCATGACACAGGGCGCCTTGGCGCAAGACTGGCCCAATGGTCCCGTGAAGCTGCTTATTCCGGCAAAGCCCGGCGGCGGGTCGGATATCTCTGCCCGGATCTTCGCGGACTACCTTCAAA
>JAYQVH010000052.1:0-11179 GCA_038148375.1 Rhodospirillaceae bacterium
GGTGAGGGCACAATGGGCGAAATATTCGACGCGGATGGCGAAATCTCACACTACTATCGCTTTCAGCAACTATTGCTTGGTCGCTTTTACCGTGAAGGCGACAAGCCAGATCATCCGACTGGTGGCCCGGTGCATGTGGATTGGACATCAGTCTATCCGATCAAATCAAATGCCAAGATTGCGGATTTTCCTGCCGGTTCTGATGTGAGGGCGGCGGCAGAGTCGTTCAACGCAGGCTATGCACAATACTTGGGCCTGTTGACGCGGGCCTTCAACGGCGAGGCTAACCTGCTGGTAGATGCCGTTGGCGAGATGTTCCATCTAAAAGATCTGACCTACCAGCTAATGCGCCAACCCATTGGTGATGGCTCAGCGTTAAACGCAGCACCTACTTTCGAAATCAATCTGGCCTGAGGGGGGTTTTAGAATGGCAAATTCAGATCTTGAGGCCGTCACCGCGCTAAGCGTCGTTCTGACAGGCTTTTCTGCTTTCAGGCTTCGCGGAACCGGCTTACTCGAAGTATATGCCACGCATCTTAAGACTCGCATGGGGCCAAAAGCATTCGCAGCTTTGTCTGACGCCATCGATCAGCTTTCCCATGTGGCAGACGATGCCGAAAAGGATCGGATATTGCGTCATTCCATCCTAAGCGATGCATGTCTGGGGCCCGCCGCCCGCAGCTTGCTCAAGATGTGGTACGTTGGCGTATGGCATGCTTTGCCAGCGGAATGGCACGATCGTTTTGGTGGCGCGCTTGACGATACTAACTGTGTTCCTTGCCCAGCGTCCTACACCGAAGGCTTGCTTTGGCCCGCCATCGGCACCAATCCGGCCGGTGTCAAAGCCCAAGGCTACGCCATGTGGGCGCGGCCTCCTCGTATTCCAACCCCATCGCAGGAGATTTGATCGTGTTTGATCGAAGCAAAGTATTCGTCGGGATTACTCCCACTGGATGGACAAATGACGATTATCCTGCCCTTGGAGACCACATCTCCTTTGGTCAGTGTGTTTCGGAAATGGCTTTGGCCGGTTATGAAGGCTGTTCAGTGGGTCACAAGTTTCCAAGAGATCCCGAGGTTCTAGAGCGTGAGTTGTCGCAGCGTGGACTGCGCGTCTCGGAGCCGTGGTCAAGCACCTATTTCACCGTAAACAACATGCGCGAACGGACCTTTGAAAGCTTTCGCGAGTCCATGGCATTCATAAAGCGAATGGGCGGAACTTCGGTAGTCGTTGCCGAACTAGGCCACGCGGTTCACCAACAACCTGTTCCTACAATCGCTAATAAACCCCAGTTCAATGAAGACCAGTGGAAGGCAATGACCGAAGGCCTCAACGACCTTGGCCGGATTGCTGCCGATAACGATATGCAGCTTTGCTATCACCATCATATGGGCACCGGCGTGATGTTTCGCCCCGAAGTAGACCGGCTGATGGCTGAGACCGACCCTGAAGTTGTTCATCTCTTACTTGATACCGGGCATCTTTATTGGGCGGGAGATGACCCCCTGGATATGGCGCGGGCCTACGCTTCTCGTATTCGCCATGTGCATCTCAAAGACATTCGTCATGATATTATGGTGCGCTGCAACGAGACCAACCGGACCTTTATCGAAAGTGTGATGGAGGGAGTGTTTACAGTTCCCGGTGACGGCGCCATTGACTTTGCCCCGATCTTCAAGGTCCTTGCGGATGCCGATTATGCAGGCTGGCTTATGGTCGAAGCCGAGCAGGACGCGCTGAAGGCAAACCCACTGCAATACGCACGTATGGCACGTGAGTATATTCGAAAGACAGCGGGGATATAATATGCGCCATAAACTTCTTGAACAGATTGACGGAAATCGGAAATTCGTCTTAGTGCTGGATGCAGGCGAAGAAGCCGTGGCTTCCATTCAGGCCTTTGCCAGACAGCAAAACCTTCAGGGGTCCACCGTACTCGGTATCGGTGCGTTTGAGACCTGCGCTTTTGGTCATTTCAATTCGGCAACTAAAGAGTTCACACGAAATGACGTAACAGTGCAGTCTGAAGTGCTGGCGCTCAACGGCAATATAGCGGGTGGCCTTGGTGATAATGACGGACACGAAGACGATGATGGCCATGACCATGGCCATGACCATGGCGCTGCCGAGGATGATGGTCCGCATCTGCATCTGCACTGCGTTGTAGGATTGAACGACGCTAGCACACGCGGTGGGCATCTAATCCAAGGGATCGTGCGCCCAACGATGGAGTTAGTCATCGAGGAAAGCCCTGTTCATTTGAGCCGCGGGTTGGATCGGGCATCCGGACTCGTCTTGCTCCAACCAAATCAGAAAGATTAATTCATGCGCTTTGGGGTAAACTCACTTCTCTTCTCAGGAAGCTTCGACGAAAGCGACCTACACCTATGTGATAAAGTTCATGAGATGGGATTTAGCGTGTTCGAGGTCACCCCGGTGGACCCCGAGACGTTTCCTGCCGCAAAATTGCGGGCACGGGCCAAGGAACTAGGGCTGTCAATCAATGCAAATTTCGCGTTGCCGCTAGATGCTAATACCATCAGTCCTGATCCGGCGGTAAGGGCGCGCGGCGTAGAACTTTCGAAGAAAGTCGTCGATCTGTGCGTCGAAGCCGGGGTCGAGGTTTATTGTGGCGCGAATTATTGTGCTTGGGGCTATCACTCTGGTAGACGGCGGTCAGCGGATGAATGGAGCTGGGGTGTCGAGGCTTATCGACAGATTGGGGAATATGCAGCTGGCAGCGGACTAACGATCGCCGTCGAAACCTTGAACAGATTTGAATCGCACTATCTGAACACTGCCGCCGATGCATGTGCGTTTGTAGATGCCGTAGGCCTAGACAACTGCAAGGTTCATCTCGACACGTTTCATATGCTGCGTGAGGAAGATGATTTAGCTGGTGCGATACGCTCAACGGGATCGAGGATGGCGTATTTTCACGCATGTGGAAGCCACCGCGGCATTCCCGGAAGGGACATGGTTCCATGGGACGCAACATTCAATGCGCTCAAAGACATTGGTTATGACTATGTAATCGGAGTTGAATCCTTCAATCCGGGCATCGAGCGTCTCGCAAGCCTAGTTTGCATCTGGCGCGACTATGCAGAAAGCCCCGAAGCTTTGGCACGCGCCTCACTAGCTTTTTTAAAGGCCAAATACGAGGAGATTTATCTGGGGGGACCTCATGTCTGTCCGCATTGCGGCGGTGAATGTCCACCCGGCAGCTGTAATCACAACTAAACCTAAAGGAGTTTAAAAAATGGCAAAAACTATCGAAATCGTGAATTTTCGATTAGCGAACGGAGTAACGGACGAGGCATTTCTTGCTGAAACCATGTCAATGGAACGCGAATTTCTTGGCAAGCTGAATGGCTTTATGGACCGCGATACTGGTAAATCCGCAGATGGCAACTGGGTCGTTGTCCTGCATTGGGCCTCTGCCGAAGACGCCCAAGCATCCATGGACAAGTTTGTAGGCAACGAAGGTACCAAGGCCTTTACGGCCATGATCGACATGCCCACTTTCACCATGACACGCTATGAACTGCGCGATCACTACGAATGAACAATGTGATTGATGCGCCCGGTTCAAAGACTTTGAATCGTGTTCACTGCCTAGGGGTAGGGCGCACATCGAATATATTGGCAACATCCGGCCGCTATGGCCGGATGTTTCCGCAGCTGCGTCCGCTTGAGGTGACCGAGTTGGATTTGGTCAAACTTGGACAACCAGGTGCGGAATGTGACGGCGAAACCACAGCAGAAGCTTCTCAAACGGAGGCAGGGTGGCCGTTCTTTGGACAACTCATTGCCCATGACCTCACGGCCGACCGGTCCCTGGTCGATCATGGAGCCGACAAAGATTTAGTCAATTTCCGAGTAGCCAAACTCGATTTGGAATGTGTCTATGCCGGAGGGCCAAGTGGTTCGGGCTATCTCTATGATTATTCTGACGCTGCAAGTTTTCTTCTCGCCGGCACGGATATGCCGCGAAATGCTCAAGGTATTGCGATCATTGGCGACGCGCGTAACGACTCCCATTTTTTCATGAACCGTATGCATTTGGCTATCATGCAGGCGCATAACGCGATTGTCGCACTTTTGAAGGACTCGGGTTGTTCCCCTGATAAACTGTTTTCACAGGCCCGGCAGCGGGTAGTTTGGTTCTACCAGTGGATTATCGTGAATGAATTCCTTCCCGTCTTAATCGGCAAAGCCGAGACCGAGTCACTGTTGGCATCAGAGTTAACTTCTGCCTTATCACAAGAGGTCAATATCCCTGTTGAATTTGCTGACGCTGCCTTTCGCTATGGACATTCACAAATCCGCAACAGCTATCAGCTAGTGCATGGGGGGCCTTCGTTCCCACTTTTCCCGGACCTTCTCGGATTTCGACCCGTTCCCGAGTCAAAGCATCTGGATTTTGCCACATTGTTTGACCGACAAGGGTCTGAACCGGCGCAAAGGGCGATGCAGATCAGTGAAAAGATGGCACGTCCGATGATCCATTTGCCAACGGAAATCACTGGAGCGCTGACTAATACGACTTATCGCTCTTTGGCCGCCCGTGATCTGCGCCGAGGCCTTTCGACAGCGCTTCCGTCCGGTGAAGATGTTGCCAAAGCGCTGGCTCTGCCCTTGCTTTCACCAGACGACATCGAGGTGACCGTCAGCCCCAAAGGAACGCCGCTGTTTTACTACATTCTGCGCGAGGCCGCGGTCCTTGGCGGAGGTAACAGGCTTGGTCCTGTTGGGGGTCGCATCGTGGCAGATGTCTTGATCTCATGCATACGCAGGGACCCTTTGTCCTTTCTGGTGCGCGAGCCGGACTGGAACCCTGGCTGCGACGATGTTCTGAATGTTAACGAAAACCCTGGGCTGATCGATCTTCTCGATCTAGCCCTCAACAACTAACTAGGAAGAAATCCATGTCACGTTCATACCAGATCTCGCCCGAAGCATTTGTTATCCCACAAGACTTGCCTGTTCCGGGCGTAGGCAAATTGCCGGTAAATGCGATGGTATTGCGGGGCAAGGAGCCGATGATCCTTGATACATTGGCAATCGTTCACCGTGACTATTTTCTTGAAGAGGTCTTCAAAATTGTCGAACCTGAAGATGTCCGCTGGTTGTTCCTGAGCCATGAAGATCGCGACCACTCGGGTGCGATCATGGAAGTGTTGGCGCGTTGTCCAAAAGCCAAACTGGTCACGAATTTTCTGGGCCTTGGAAAACTGCACGAGGAATTCGATTTCGACCCGCGCCGCGTTCACATTCTTAATGACGGCGGCACACTTGATATTGGCGATCGCACGGTGACCGCGATCCGCCCACCGCTGTTTGATTCCTCGGCTACGACCGGCATCTGGGACCCTAAAAGCGAAATATATTATGCTGCAGATTGCTTTGGTGTCGTTACGGCGGGCGAAGTCCCTCATTATACTGACGATATGACAGGATCAGATTTCGAAGATGGGTTCTTCTTCATGAACCGCGCCAACCACATCTGGTTTGAACATGTCAAGCCAGAAGCAATCGCCGAAGCTGCCGAGCGCATCCAAAAACTCGGGGCACGTATGTTGGTCAGCGGTCACGGCCCAGTCGAGCGGCGCAATGTTGATCAAATGTGCGAGATGATCAAGAGGATTGGCGGAATGCCCGCGATCGAACTTCCCGACAATGACGTCTACGTTAGCATGTTGGATGCAGCGGAAAACTGATCTTCCTTGAATTTCCAGCAACGGCTGCCCCGCAGTAGCAATAAAACCAGAGGGCTTTCAGTTTCGATTAAGGCAGATTAGTTAGAGCAAACATCGATCCGCCACGAGGCAAGACCCATGACTTATTTTGATCTGCGCGGGGCTGTGGGATTGCAGACCGTCATCCTTTGGCACCTGGTTAACAAAGTTGGCAAGGATGTGGATTACGCAACGCTTCATGGCTGGAGGATTTCGCAGTCCTTTACTGTGTGCCAGGGGGTCCTTGTGTCCTGGTTTGAGTCAACCCGGGCAAATTACATTTCCCAGGCTAAACGGGTCTTTTGCCTGTCACTGGAAGGACTGATCCGGCAGTGTTTGGATGATTCTTTGGTAAATCCGCGCGCCGATGCGATGGCCATGGTGTCAATCAAGACACGGGGGACGATGGTGCAGTCTATCTGATGGAGGAGCAGTACCGCTTCACTAACTTTCTGGGCGAGATCGACGAATACCTGATCAGCGAAGGTACTCATCACGAGCTTTGGCGGGTTCTAGGGTCTCATGTCCGGACCCATGAAGGTGTCATAGGCACCTATTTCGCGGTCTGGGCGCCCAATGCCCAACGCCTCGCCATCGTGGGGGATTTCAATGGCTGGGACCCCCGAGTGCATTACTTACGAAGGCGCGGCTCGACCGCTGTTTGGGAGATTTTCCTGCCCGGCGTAGGCGAAGGGGATTTATATAAATACGCGATCACCGGGCCGGATGGTTTGCCACTACCTCTCAAGGCTGATCCTGTCGGCTTTCGCTCGCAACATCCACCTGAGGACGCGTCGGTCGTGTGCGATATCACCGGTTACGGCTGGCGTGATGCGGAATGGATGAAACAACGCGCAGGTGCCAACGATCGGACCGCGCCGATTTCGATCTACGAGGTGCATCTGGGATCATGGCGGCGCAAGGCAGAAGGTAGACGCATAAGCTATCGTGAAGCCGCCGGAGAACTGGTGGACTATGCGGTAGAGATGGGCTTTACCCATCTGGAATTGTTGCCAATCAGCGAATACCCTTTTGACGGCTCATGGGGCTATCAGCCCCTGGGCCTTTATGCACCCACTGTCCGCCATGGTCCCCCGCATGAGTTTCGAGACCTAATTGATGCCGCTCACCTGGCAGGACTAGGTGTGATCCTTGACTGGGTGCCGGGGCATTTCCCAACCGATGAGCATGGGCTGAGCCGGTTCGACGGCACGTCGCTTTACGAACATGCCGATCCCAAGGAAGGGTTCCACCGTGACTGGAACACGCTGATCTACAATTACGGGCGGCCTGAAGTGAGAAACTACCTTATAGCCAACGCGCTTTATTGGTTGGAGGAATACCACATCGACGGGCTGCGCGTGGATGCCGTTGCCTCAATGCTCTACCGCGACTATTCGCGGCGGACTGGCGAATGGGTGCCCAATGCGGATGGCGGCAACGAGAATTACGAGGCGGTAGATTTCCTGCGCGCGATGAATGTCGCGGCCTATGGCACGCATCCCGGCATCCTGACGGTGGCCGAGGAAAGCACATCATTCCCGAAAGTTTCCGCACCGGTTCATGACGGAGGGCTTGGTTTCGGCTTCAAATGGAATATGGGCTGGATGAACGACACGCTTCGCTACATGGCCGAGGATCCGGTAAACAGGAAACATCACCACGATAAGTTAACCTTCGGCCTGCATTGCGCGTTTTTAGAGAATTTCGTGCTGCCGATCAGCCATGACGAGGTTGTGCACGGCAAAAGAAGCATGTACGGCCGGATGCCGGGCGATCACACGATGAAACTGGCCAATCTGCGTGCCTATTACGGCTTTATGTGGGGTCATCCCGGCAAGAAACTGCTCTTCATGGGGCAGGAATTTGGCCAGGTCGCCGAATGGAACCATGACGCGGAGATCGGCTGGCATCACCTTGACGATCCATTACACAAAGGCTTGCAGCGACTGGTTCGCGACCTCAACACGCTTTACCGCACCATTCCTGCAATGCATGTCAAAGATGCGGAAGCCTCCGGATTCGAGTGGCTGATCGGGAATGATGCGGCCCACTCCGTCGTCGCATGGGTCCGGCATGGCGCTCCAGCGGATAAACCCGTAGTCATGATTACTAATTTCACCCAGGTGGAGTGGCCCAACTATCGGATCGGGTTGCCTCTTGCGGGCACATGGCGCGTGGTGCTGAACACCGATGCGCTACTTTACGGGGGCGGCAATCGGGGTACTATGGAAAGGTTCACGGCCCGAGACCACGCCCGCAACAACCAACGCGCTAGTGCACACGTTTACCTGCCACCGCTCACCACACTGTTCCTGATACCAGACCCTTGACACCTTGCAACGTGCGACCGGCGCCTGCAAGGGAGGACGACGAACATGGTTAGACCATCCAAAAAGCTCGAAACCCGCTCGATGGCCTTCGTGCTGGCTGGTGGGCGTGGCAGCCGCCTGATGCAGTTGACCGAGCGTCGTGCGAAACCCGCAGTCTATTTCGGCGGAAAGACACGGATCATTGATTTTGCACTGTCGAATGCACTTAATTCTGGTATCCGCAAGATGGCAATCGCTACGCAATACAAGGCGCATTCTCTCATCCGCCATTGCCAGCGCGGCTGGAATTTCTTTCAACCGGAACGCAATGAATACCTTGATATCTTGCCCGCCAGCCAACGAGTGGACGAATTGAATTGGTACCAGGGCACTGCGGATGCAGTATTCCAGAACATCGACATCATCGACAGCTACGAGGTGGATTACGTCATTATCCTTGCGGGTGATCATATCTATAAGATGGATTACGAAGTGATGCTGCGACAGCACGTGGATACCGGTGCGGATGTGACCATTGGCTGCCTCACCGTGCCAAGGTCCGAGGGGTCGGACTTCGGCATTATGGCGATCGACGAGAATGACCGGATCACATCTTTCCTTGAAAAGCCCAAGGACCCGCCAGGAACGCCTGAGAACTCAGATGTTACGTTGGCTTCTATGGGCATCTATGTCTTTACTTGGTCCTTCTTGCGAGAGCTTTTGACCCGCGATGCCGACGATTCAAATTCTATGCACGATTTCGGCGGCGACCTGATCCCTCAGATCGTGGCTGGCGGAAAGGCGATGGCTCACCGGTTCGAAAAGTCTTGCGTGCGCAGCAGCCTGGACGCCCCAGCCTATTGGCGCGACGTAGGCACTATCGACGCCTATTGGAAGGCAAATATCGACCTGACTAACTTTACCCCCGAGCTTAACCTATGGGACACGAACTGGCCGATTTGGACCTATTCGGAAAGCGTGCCGCCCGCAAAGTTCATCCATGACGAGGCCGATAGACGCGGTAGTGCGATATCCTCCATGGTGTCAGGTGGCTGCATCATCTCGGGGACCGAGGTGCGTGAATCTCTTCTGTTCACACGCGTCCATACCAATTCCTATTCGCAACTTTTGCGCGCAGTGGTACTGCCGGATGTGGTCGTGGAACGACACGCACGGCTTAAGAATGTGGTGATTGATCGGGGCGTCGTGATCCCGCGCGGGCTTGTAGTGGGCGAAGACCCGGAGGAGGATTCTAAATGGTTCAATGTCACACCAGGCGGCGTTACGCTGATCACCCAAGACATGCTGAACCGGAGAGCCGCTGACCTATGATCAAGGTGCTGTCTGTCACTTCAGAATGTGCGCCGCTGGTCAAGACCGGTGGCTTAGCAGATGTGGCTGGCGCACTGCCAGGGGCGCTAGCGCCCTTGGGGGTAGAAATGCGAACGCTTCTGCCAGGATATCCGGACGTTATGGCAGCTATGACCACGAGTAAGGTGGTGTTTGAGGATGCTAACCTCTTCGGCGCTCCAGCCAAGGTGGTCTCGACAAAGGTTGCAGGACTCGACCTATTAGTGCTCGATGCGCCCCATCTTTTCGCACGCGAGGGTGGACTCTACGCCGATGCTGAAGGGCGCGATTGGCCCGACAATCCTGAGCGCTTCGCCGCGCTGTCATGGATCGGTTCGGAGATTGCGGGCGGTGCCATGGCGTGCTGGCAGCCCGACATCCTGCATGGTCATGATTGGCAAGCGGGGTTCGCGCCGTGGTATATGCGCGAAAGGTATGGCGGCGCGGGCACGGGCAGCATCCTAACGATCCACAACATAGCCTTTCAGGGAAAGGCGGGGGTTGGCAGATTGCGTTCCTTGCGGCTGCGCCCCGGGGGGATGACACAGGACGGGTTTGAATTCTGGGGCGATATCAGCGCACTGAAAGCTGGTGTTGTCGCCGCCGATAAGATCACCACCGTAAGCCCAACCTATGCGGGCGAGCTGCTGACGCCCGAATTCGGGATGGGGCTTGACGGGCTGTTGCGGTCCCGGGCGGATGTGCTGTCAGGCATCCTGAACGGGGTAGATTTGACCACATGGGCACCCACCTACAAAACACCCGCAGGCAAGCAGCGGTTTAAAGCGCTGCTGCGTCAGGAAATGGGCCTGCCGGATGCGGCGGGGCCGTTGTGTGTAGTCATCTCGCGGTTGACCCATCAGAAGGGACTGGACGTTCTGCTTGACGCCCAACCCCGGCTAACTGACCGGGGTGGGCAGCTCGCGCTGCTGGGATCTGGGGAAAAGTGGCTGGAAGAGGCTTTCATGCAGGCGGCGGGGCATCCAAATGTAGCGGTAAGACTCGGTTATGATGAGGCGCTAGCGCGACTATTAATGCAGGGAGGTGATGCAATCCTAGTCCCGTCGCGCTTCGAGCCTTGCGGTCTGACGCAGATGTATGGTTTGCGCTTCGGCACGCTGCCGCTGGTTGCATATACTGGAGGCCTAGTTGATACGGTGATCAACGCGACACCTGCGGGTTTGCGGGCAGGTGTAGCGACGGGGCTACAGTTTCACCCAGTGACGGCCGATGCACTTTCGCGCTCGCTTGACTGGCTGTGTGATCTTTACGCTCGGCCTGATCTGTGGCGTTCCCTGCAGGAGAATGCGATGAGCCATCCCGTCGGCTGGGACAAGTCGGCCGCCGAATATGCCGAGCTTTATCGCGGCCTGCGCCATCAGGGTTGAGTATGCCCCGCGATATGACTACTGGCCGCCCAGTGTTGATTAGCGAGACTAACCACGAGGAAGGCGCGAATTTTGTAGCCTAATCGGTGTAAGAGCTGCCATATGAAACCATAGTCTTATGTAATTAGGCAGAAGGGACATGCTAAGCGACATAGAGGGTTAGACGCTGTTCACTCAGCCATACAGATCAGTTGCCACTACGGACCGCAATCCTTAATGTTCACGAAATTAACGTACAAATTAAATGGTTATCGCCTGTTGATGACGGAGCGGGTGAGGTTCTAAATCTAAGGTTTGAATTTATGTTGTCGGCGGGAATAAAATCAAAACAATTGAAACTGTTGCTATCGATAAAGAAGTGGTCGCCAGCATAGCTGTAGAGGTGCGGCG
>JAYQVH010000053.1:0-10672 GCA_038148375.1 Rhodospirillaceae bacterium
GATTCGAACCCCTGTTGCCGCCGTGAAAGGGCGGTGTCCTAGGCCTCTAGACGAAGGGGACCCTGGACGAGAAGCGCGTTTCTAACGACTCTATCGCAATCGCGCAAGCCCGGAAACGTGCGCCCCAGAGCCTGCGCAGGCAGCGCCGGGCGCGCGTGAGCGGGGTTGACCACCGTGCCCCAGCGCAATGCCCCGGCGAGGCATTGCGCCGCTTAGGCCCAAAGGCTAAAACCGCTTCACTTTTAACCTGTTCCGGGCCCCGGCCCGGCCTCGGCGCGAGACCCAACCGGATGGCCGACCGAACACCACGTCCACAGCCAGAATCCGCCGCAGTGCAGATTTCTGTGCGCGATGCAGCACAGGCCGATATGGCTGAGGTGGCCCGCATCTACGCCCACTATGTCCGCACAAGCGCCGCCACCTTTGAAGTCGACCCTCCAGCGGCCGAGGAAATGGCCAGCCGCTTCGCTGACCTTCAAGCGCGCGGCCTGCCCTACCTGGTGGCGGAACGGGACGGCGCGGTCTTGGGCTATGCCTATGCCGGGCTGTACCGGACCCGCTGGGGGTACCGCTACACCGTCGAAGACAGCGTCTACGTAGACAAGGATTGCATCGGCCTGGGAATAGGCCGCCGTCTCCTGAGCGAACTGATCGGACGTGCGACTGCGTTGGGCTTCCGGCAGATGATCGCCGTGATCGGTGATTCAGCTAACGCCGCGTCCATCGCCTTGCACAGCCAGCTCGGCTTCCGCGTCATCGGCGCTTTGCCCTCAACGGGGCGTAAATTCGACCGCTGGATCGATAGCGTTCTGATGCAGCGGCCGCTGGGCGACGGCAACACGACACCGCCCAGCACGTAACAACACCGGCATAATAAAGGCCCCGTCTTGGGGCCTTTTTCCAACTTTGCTGATTTGAACCCGCGCCTTTACTGCGGCGTTACCATCGGCGCAACGGCGGATGTCAGGTCAAAGTATGAGAACTCACGATTCTTCGCGCAGTTGTTCGCGATGGCTCCCGTGATCGCGGGCTTGTTTTCGATTGGGATTAGTAGATCCGGGTCCCGCGTATTGACGAATCCTTGCACGAAGGCGAATGCCCAAACGTCAGCCAAGTCAGCTTTGAGAACATCGGCAGCGCTACCTCCACGGCCGTCGGCGTAATCACCGCACATGTATGTCTGCGGATTGAATTCGTTGCTCAGCGTTGCCGGAATGTCGCGACGGCGATCTGAGGAAACAAACTCGGCAACCGTCAGCAGTGTGACTTCGGGATTTTCCCGGCATTTGCTTAGGATCGCACTCACCGCCTTGTTCTCGGCGTCCGTATCATCGACCCACTCAAGGCGTTCTTTGCCGGTGTTGTGACCGGTGATGTAGCCCATCAACCAAATGCGGGCGAGATCCGCCCTGCCTTTGTTGGTGGCGCTGTCGCCCTGACCGTTGACGAAATCGAGGCAGCGCATGTCTGCCGGGTTGAAGTCCCCTTTTTGGGCCTGCGCGCCCGAGAGACCAAGTCCGACCACCGCGACGGCGGCGCTCAAAAACCGGATCAAATTGGTCATCTACGTGTCTCCCTGTTCGGATGTGGAAGGCCGGATTTGCGCGGCCTAGCGGGCGGAAAGTCGCATGCAGCGTATATGGTGTCAACGGCCACAAACGGCCCTCTCCGGGGTGGATAGTGCCACATTTGTCCCGTCCGGACTCAGCCCGACTGCTGGGCCTAAGGTGGGGTCACACGACCCAAGCCGCGTCTTCAATCACCAGTTGAACGTCGTTTCTACCTTGCCATGTGTCTTCCCGCAGCGTTCCGGCGACGTGGATGGCCCGCCCCTGATGACCGAGCAGCGCATAGCCGAGCTCCGAATCCGCGCTATTGAATGCGATGCCCTTCAGCCGCCCCCCGGTCTCCCCCGTCAGAATGCATCGTACATGGCCGCTTCCGACGACATCCGCCTGGGCCACCCGCGCCCGGTCGACTGCAATTCTTGGCTCATCATTACCGGCTCCGAAGGGCTCGAGCCGGGAAAGGGCCTTGACCAGCGAATACGATGCGCCATCAACCGAAACGACGGCGTCAATAGTGTACTCAGGCTGGATACCGCCAGCTGCCATCTGTTCACTGACCTGATCTGCCAAGAACGTTTTAAACGCGTCGAGACGATGCTCTTCCACAGCAAACCCAGCGGCCATCGCATGACCACCGCCTGTGAACAAAAGACCGGCATCGCGGGCGGCCAGAATGGCGCGGCCGAGATCAACGCCGGGAACAGACCGGCCAGATCCTTTCGCCATGCCGCCATCGAGCGCCACGACACACGCCGGAAGATCGTACCGCTCCCGGAGACGGCTGGCGACAATGCCGATAACACCGGGATGCCAATTCTCGCCGGATACAAAGATAATCTGCGCGCCTGTGTCGGCGGTGCTTTCTGCCTGTTCAATGGCCTCGCCCAATACCGCCGCCTCGAGCTCTTTACGGGCGGCATTGTGTTCGTCCAGACGCAGCGCAAGAACTGCAGCCTCGTCAGAGTCGTCGCACGTCAGCAGGCGGGTGCCGAGTGCAGCGTCACCGACACGGCCTCCCGCATTGACTCGCGGGCCCAACAGGTACCCCAAATGAAACGCGCGCGGCGGTTCGGTTAGTCGTGCGACCGCGGTCAGCGCTCTCAGGCCGGTATTCTCGCCTCGCGCCATAACGGACAAGCCGGAGTTGACGTACGCGCGATTAAGCCCGATGAGCGGGACGACATCGCAAACGGTACCCAAGGCCACGAGGTCGAGCCATTGGCGCAGATCCGGTTCTTCAACACCGCTGTCCTTGTACCAACCCGTTTCACGCAACCTGCGATTTACCGCTACCGCGAAAAGAAATGCCACGCCGACTGCGGCCAAATGCCCCTGCCCGCTAGTGTCATCCAGTCGATTGGGATTGACCACTGCGGCCGCGCGCGGCAAGTCAGCCTCGGCTTTATGGTGATCGACGATGACAACGTCGAGACCGGCGTCGGCCGCCGCCGACAGCGGCCCATAGGCAGTGATACCGCAATCGACCGTGATCACGACAGCCGCTCCGTCATTGCGCAATGCCAACAACGCCGCTTCGTTGGGTCCGTAGCCTTCCTTGACGCGGTCGGGAATATAACTCCCGGCATCGACTCCCACCGCCTGGAGAAAACGAATGAGAAGCGCTGAAGAAGTCGCCCCATCAACGTCATAATCGCCGAAAATGACGATGTTTTCACCGCGAGTAATGGCGTCGACGGTGCGGGTCACCGCGTCGTCCATACCCGCGAGGCTTGACGGGTCCGGCATCAAAGCCTTCAAGGTCGGGTTGAGGAAAGGATCGGCCGTACCGGGTGTAAAACCGCGCGAAACGAGGATGCGTGCGACGGGCGCCGGGATATCGAGCGCGTCGCGCAGCGATTCGACGTCATCCTCCGCCGCGCGCGCCACCTGCCAGGACCGGCCGAGCAGGCTCCGCGAAACATCAAGACCGGAACGGGATGGCGATGACGCCGGGGGCATACGCTCTAAAGCTCGTCCTCTCCGTCGAACCTGTGATGCGCTTCGATGTAGCGCACGGTGCCGGATTTGGAACGCATCACCATCGAATGGGTGATCGCTCCACGGCCAAAACGGCGCACACCTTTAAGCATTGCACCACTCGTCACACCTGTCGCCGCTAACATCACGTTTCCGCTGGCCATGTCGAGCAAGGAGTACTTTCGATCGAGGTCATCAATACCCCACTTCTTAGCGCGCGCGCGCTCGTCATCATTGCGAAACAATAATCGGGTTTGCATCTGCCCCCCGATACACCGCAGCGCGGCAGCAGCGAGCACACCCTCAGGCGCGCCGCCCGATCCCATATAAATATCGACGCCGCTTTGCGCTTCCGCTGTGGCAATGACGCCCGAGACATCGCCGTCCGAAATGAGCATGATGCGCGCTCCGGCTTCACGCACTTCTGCGATCAGTTCTTCGTGACGCGGGCGGTCAAGAATACAGGCAACCAAATCTTCGACATCGGTTTTTCGGGCGTCCGCCAACGCCTTAAGATTTTCCGTCGCGCTGGCATCGAGATCGATAACGCCGTTTGGCAGTCCGGGGCCGACAGCGATCTTGTCCATGTACACGTCAGGCGCGTTTAAGAAATTTCCAGATTCGGCCATGGCGATGACAGCCAAAGCATTGGGACCACCCTTCGCGGTGATCGTCGTGCCCTCCAGCGGATCGAGCGCGATATCGACGGCCGGCCCCTCGCCGCTGCCGACCTTTTCGCCGATATAAAGCATCGGCGCTTCGTCACGTTCGCCTTCACCGATCACCACCGTGCCGTCGATGTTCAAACTGTTCAGCGCTTCACGCATGGCATCGACCGCGGCCTGGTCAGCCGCCTTCTCGTCGCCTCGGCCCATAAGGCGCGACGCCGACAGGGCCGCAGCTTCGGTCACGCGGACAGTTTCCAGCGCCAGATTGCGTTCCAACACGTTGCTAAAGCTGCTGTCGAGTTGCAGTGACATGCTGTCTCCTCGGGTGTTCTAAATATCCGGTTCCAGTTTACACGGCTGCGACGCGCCGCATCGAATTATTCGCCCCAAACATCCTCAATGCGAATGACCTGCGGAGGTTCAACCATCGCAGAATTGGCTTCCAGCGCCTTGAGCGCACTGCGCAGGTCAGACTCAAGCGCGTCGTGCGTCACGATAATCACGAACGCATTGCCGTCTGCGTCGTGATCGCGCTGCAAGACTGAATCCATCGAAATATTATGATCGCGGAATGCACCGCCGATGTCGGCGACCACGCCGGTGCGATCGACAACTTTCAGACGGACATAGTAAGACCCGGTGCGCTGCTCGATCGGCACCGGTTTGAGATCCGCCAACTGAGACGCTGGCACGCCGAACACGTGGGCCTTGCGGCCCGCCGCTATGTCCATAAGGTCAGCGACAACGGCGGAGGCCGTTGGCCCCTCGCCCGCGCCGCGGCCCTCGTAGACAGACCGTCCGACAAAATCTCCTTCTGCGATGACCGCGTTGAAAGAACCGTCCACTGCCGCCAAGGGACCGTCTTCATCTATGAGACAGGGATGCACGCGCTGATATACGCCGTGTTCAGTCGTACCGGCCAGGCCAAGCAGCTTTATCTTAAAGCCGAGATCGCGCGCGTATTGGAAGTCGAGCGCCGAGATTCGCCGGATACCCTCGATATGCACCTGGCTGAATTCAACTTTCGTGCCAAAAGCCAGGCTGGCAAGAATGGCAAGTTTGTGAGCAGCATCCACACCGTCGATATCGAAAGACGGGTCGGCCTCGGCATAGCCCAAATCCTGAGCTTCCTTCAGCACGTCGTCGAATGCTCGACCGGTTTCTTCCATTGTCGAGAGAATATAATTACATGTGCCATTTAATATCCCGAGCACCCGGCTGATCCGGTTGCCGGCAAGACCTTCGCGCAGGGCTTTGATAATCGGAATTCCGCCGGCGACCGCCGCTTCGTATGCCAACGTCACACCCGCCTGTTCCGCAGCAGTTGCGAGTTCCGAGCCCTTTTCCGCGACCAGAGCTTTGTTGGCCGTCACGACATGGCGCCCAGCCGCAAAAGCGGCATGCGTCAGCGCCAATGCCGGGCCATCGGCCCCACCGATCAATTCTATGATGACATCTGCGTCTGCGCCTTTGGCCATGGCGACAGGATCGTCAAACCAGACGTAACCGGACAAATCGACGCCACGGTCCTTTCCCTTGGAGCGGGCGCTGACAGCGGTAACCGAAACGGGGCGCCCACAGCGCGCCGCTATTCGCTCCGCATGTTTGGCCAGCACTTTAACCGTGCCCGCACCCACAGTACCGAGACCGGCAATCGCGACTTTAAGGGGATCGCTCATGAGGCCGCGCGCGCTTTCTCGGCGCCGTCCAAGATCGAGCCCGAGTCCGCCATGAACTGCTTAACGTTACGCACAGCCTGGCGAATACGGTGTTTGTTCTCCACCAGTGCGATGCGGACGTAGCCTTCACCGTTCTCGCCAAAGCCAGTTCCCGGGGATACGGCGACCTTTGCGTGCTGCAACAGCAACTTCGAGAAGCCCATGCATCCCAAGTCTTTGAACGGCTCCGGCACGGGCGCCCACGCAAACATCGTGGCCGGCGGCGATGGAACGTCCCACCCGGCTTGCGCAAATCCTTCGATCAAAACGTCCCGCCGGCCTTTATATATTTGGCGAATTTCCTCGACACAGTCCTGAGGTCCGTTCAGTGCTGCGGCTGCTGCTACCTGAATCGGTGTAAAGGCACCGTAATCGAGGTAGGACTTTATGCGCGTCAGCGCGCCAATCAGAAACGCATTTCCGGCAACAAAGCCGATGCGCCATCCCGGCATGCTGTAGGTCTTGCTCATCGACGTGAACTCAACGGCGATATCGCGTGCACCCGGTACCTGCAGAATCGAGGGTGGCGGATTATCGTCGAAATAGATCTCCGAGTACGCAAGGTCGGACAAAATCCAAATTTCGTGCTTTTTACAGAAGTCGACGACCTGGGCGTAGAAATCCAAGTCGGCGACCAGCGCCGTTGGATTGGATGGGTAATTCAAGATCAACGCAACCGGTTTCGGCACGACGTGAGCAACTGCCTGTTCCAGCGCCTGCAGGAAATTGTCGTCCGGTGTCACCGGTAAATGTTGAACCGAACCGTCGGCAATGATGAAACCGAACGGATGGATCGGATAACTCGGGTTAGGCGTCAGCACGATGTCACCGGGGCTGGTCATGGCCGACGCCAAATTGGCAAGCCCTTCTTTGGACCCAAGCGTGACGATGCATTCCTTGTTGGGATCGATCGATACGTTGAACCGGCGCTCATAGTACGCGGACAGAGCCCGGCGTAGCCCTTTGATGCCGGCCGACGCCGAATAGCGATGCGCCTTCGGATCGCGCGCAACTTCGCACAGTTTATCGACGATATGCGGCGGCGTCGGCAAATCCGGATTTCCCATTCCCAAATCGATGATGTCCTCACCGGCGGCGCGCGCGGCGGCCTTCATCGCGTTGACTTCGGCAAACACGTAGGGCGGCAGTCGCTTAATGCGGTGGAATTCGTGAGGCATGGTGGTCAGCGTGGTTAAGGTTAACGGGTGAACATTATGATTGGTCTTGCGGGGCACGTTGTAGCGCGCCAGCCGCATTGAAGCGAGGGATTATAAGGGAATTCCGGCGTTGCGGCGGCAATTCCAGGGCAAACCCCAGGCTTAATAGTCGATGAAGATCTCGGCGCGCTGATTTCCGCTTTCACCGGCAGGCATGACCTCATAGTAAAGCGGCTCATTGTCCGAGACGGCTCCGACGAACAGGCGGTCGGCTTCGATGCCCTTGCCCATCAACGCCGAAGCGACGGAATTGGCCCGGTTCATCGATACCCGGAAATTGACCAGCTTGTGGCGCATGGGATCGAGGTTCTGGGTCCGGCTGGACGCATGGCCAATTACACGAACCGCGCCCCCGTACTGCCGGTGCAGCCGGATAACATCGTCCAGCACCTGGCGATCACCCGACGTCAAACGGCTGCTGCCTGTTGGGAACGTGATCGTCGCGACATGGGTCGAGACCCGGTAGGCACTGGGATCGTAGGTGGACATGGCATTCGGCAACGCCGCCAGCTGCGATGGGGCCGTCGTGTCGGTGCCGCCAATGACAGTTGTCGCCGGAGACGGTGCACCGGACGCCGTATCCATGGACGAGATCGGGGGAACCGGCGGAGGTGGCGGCGCGCTTTCCGCTGATGCCGGCGGCGGCGGCGGAGGTGTCGCCCCAAGACGTTCTGCCAACGACGGCCGTGAGCGCGGAGCCGTATCCACGGGCGTTACCTCTGCGACAGGAGCAGCCTGCGGCGGCGGTGGTTCATCCGCCGCCGGGACGGACGCGGCGTCGCCGTCCTGCAGCGGACGCACATCCATGGGATCGCGGCGGCGAACCTGTTCGGTGTATTGCGCCTGGCTGCGGTCGGCGATTAGGCCCTCTGTCGCGTCGGCCCTTTCGGCGTCAGACGTCTCGGGCGCATCTTCAGGAACGCCCGCGAGATCCGGATAGCCCTCTTCCGCCTCTTCGGCCAGTTCGTCATCGTCGCCGCCGAACAGGCTCCCGACGGCATCGGTCGTACCTTCCCAGACGTCCGTCACGGTCGAACAGCCCGCAAGCAGTAAGCATGCGAACAAAGGCGCGGCTAAGGCGCGCATCGAAAGCCAATGCACCGTTTCGCGCTGTCCATCATGTTCTTCCATGGCAGCCATGTTACGCCCCCTTGATCCCTGCGCCGTCTTGGCGAACAACTCGAAGCGTCAATCCACTGATCGAAGAGTGGTATTTGCCGTATTCGAGTGCCGCAACCCTGGACATCCCTGGTTTCAGCGCCTATTCCATACCGCGACTTCAGCCGGAAAAAAACCTCTAAAGGACCGGCGGACGGTAGCGTCGCAGGCGACCTTAAGGGCCATCAAGGCTCAAAGGAGCGCGGCCCCGACGAACCGGCCCAAAAACGCCCGCGCAAATAGACAGAGCACAGACCATGGCGCAACAGACCAAATCTCAAGAACCGACTGCAAAATCTGAAGAAATGGCCGAAATCATGGCCAACATCGCCCAACGCTCGCAGCGCCTAGTGTCTAATTTCATAGCCCGCAATGCTTCTGGTGAGGCGTTCGACATGAGCGAAGGGGCGCATATCAGCGCCGCGTTTATGGATTTGACCCAGAAGATGATGGAGGACCCCTCGAAATTCGTCGAGGCCCAGGTCAATCTGTGGAACGACTACATGAACCTGTGGCGCAACACGACGCTGCGCATGCTGGGGGAACAGACCGAGCCGGTAATCGAGCCGGAAGCCGGCGACCGCCGATTCAAGGACGAAACCTGGCAAGAAAACGAGATCTTTGACTTCATTAAGCAATCCTACCTGTTGACGGCGCGGTGGATGAATTCCACGGTCAACGAAGTCGAAGGTCTTGACCCACAGACAGCGCGTAAGGTCGACTTCTATACCCGCCAATTCGCCGACGCCATTGCCCCCACGAACTTCGCGCTCACCAACCCCGAAGTTCTCCGCGCCACCGCCGAGACACACGGCGAAAATCTAATAAAAGGTCTCGAGCACATGCTCGAGGATATGGAGCGCGGTAAAGGTAAACTGCGCATTTCCATGACCGATGAAGAAGCGTTCGAAGTCGGCGTCAATGTGGCCGTCACGCCCGGTAAGGTCGTGTTCCGGAACGATCTGATTCAGCTCATTCAATATGAACCGACAACGAAGCAGCAGTATTCGACGCCGATGCTGATTATTCCGCCGTGGATCAACAAGTATTACATCCTTGATCTGCGCGAGAAGAACTCGCTGGTGAAATGGCTGACAGACCAGGGATATACGACGTTCGTCGTCTCCTGGGTCAATCCGGATGAAAGCCTCGCCGACAAGTCCTTCGACGACTACATGATCGAGGGTGCAATTGGCGCAATCGAAGCGGTCAAAAAGGCGTGCAAAGTAAAAAAGGTCAATGTCGCGGGTTACTGCATCGGCGGGACATTGCTCGCGGCTACGCTTGCCTACCTGAAGGCTAAGGGCAACGACAGCGTCAAAACGGCAACTTTCCTGACATCGCTCACCGATTTTGAAGAAGTTGGCGATATTCGCGTGTTCATCGACGAGGGTCAGGTCGGCGACCTGGAAAAGCGAATGGACGAAAGCGGCGGATTCCTCGAGGGCGCCGACATGGCAGCGACGTTCAATATGCTGCGTTCGAACGACTTAATCTGGTCGTTCGTGGTCAATAACTATTTGCTCGGAAAAGACCCCTTCCCGTTCGATCTTCTTTATTGGAACGCAGATTCAACGCGTATGCCGAAGGCGATGCACAGTTTTTATCTGCGCAACATGTACCTTGAGAATAATCTGATAAAGCCGGGCGGCATCAAACTCGACGGTACGCCCATCGACCTACGCACGATTGATCTGCCGACTTACATGATTTCATGCAAGGAAGATCACATCGCCCCATGGATGTCGACCTACGCGGCAACACAGGTTTTCGACGGCAAGGTCCGCTTTGTGCTGTCCGCGTCCGGTCATATTGCCGGCGTCGTCAATCCGCCTGCGGCAAACAAATACTGCTATTGGACCAACACGAAGAACCCTGCGGATCCTGAAAAATGGCTGTCCAGTGCGAAGGAACATGCCGGATCCTGGTGGGTGGATTGGGACAACTGGTTGAAGCCGCAGTCAGGCAAGCAGGTCGAGGCGCGCAAGCCCGGCAAAGGCGGACTTAAAGTGATCGAAGACGCGCCAGGCGCATACTGCAAGCTGCGCCCTGAATAGGCGGACTAGGTCAACGCGGCACGAATTTTCGCAGAGAGCCATTCCGACACGATGACCGTCGCGAGAATGACCACCAGGATGACGGCGACGCGTGACCAGTCCAGGTTATTGATCGACGCATTGAGCTGAAGGCCAATCCCACCGGCCCCGACCAGGCCGAGAATGGTCGACTCGCGGATGTTGATATCCCAGCGAAACACGGAAATGCCGGCGAAGGCGGGCAGGACCTGAGGCACCACGCCGTAACCCAGGATCTGCGCCTGCGACGCGCCCGTCGCCGTCACCGCTTCGACCGGTTCAACACTGATC
>JAYQVH010000054.1:0-10672 GCA_038148375.1 Rhodospirillaceae bacterium
GTGTACTCAGAGAGAAACGCTTCAACGTATCTCGATACGATCAATGGAGACTCGACCGGAGGGTAGTGGCCGGTCCCATTAAGCATCACCAACTCTGCGTCCGTTGATACGAGTTTGCGTTGTAGTTGATATCCCATTTCTTCTGGCAAAACGCGGTCAGGTGTGCCCCACAGCAGAAGCGTTGGCGAGGTCACAATGGATAGGACCTGATCAATTTCAGCAGTGTCGTTTACCCGAGCGAACATAGAACGCACATAAGGTGCGGTCCGAGACCGCCAGCCGAAATCATAATATTGATTGACGGTCTTGTCATTAAGCCGGGAAGGCTCCGCATAGAGAGATTTCAGAAATGAGTTCCAATAGATCCGGGGCTGGTACTTAAGAACGTGCTGAGAGAAGAACGTTAGTGCTTTCAATCCGAGCGGCGTTTCTATTGCATCATTATCGACGACTGCAGATGGCGCGTTGGCAATAATCAAGGCGCCGGTGCGATGCGGATACTTCGACGCGAACCGGTAAGCAATAATACCTCCGCTCGAAGTGCCAATAAAGTGGGCTTTATCAACACCGACCTCATCAAGGAAGGTTGCGACAAAATCTTCTAGCAATAGCCCTTCATTTTCCTGGTCGATATCACTTGAGAGGGCGGATTGCGGCTGATCCATCCGAATTACGCGGTAGTCGGACACCAACTCGTTTGCGATGCCATCCCATGTATGCACTGAGCCAAACGAGCCGTGAAATAAGACGACTGGAGTGCCAGCGCCTTCATCTTTGTAATGAACCTCGATGCCTTTGATGTTTACAAACTTTGATTCGGGCCCGGCGTACCTTTCGATAAGGTCTGCGCGAGTCAGCTCGAAAAAGCCTGAGCGGGCAAGAGCCACATACCCCGCAATCCAAATTAAGACTATGCTTGCAACGATAAGGACGGCGGTTCTCATGCTTTCTTCCTTCGAGTCCGCTGTGGATGCGCCTCTTTGCAACACGGATTATGCCAATGCCGATGAAACTTTTCTATTCCCCCATTTCCGATGTCGTTCAAAAATCGCTTGTCGTTGCTGACGAACTTGGATTGACGCAGGGCATTGATGAAGTCGCTGTATATCCTCGCAAGCATGGGTATTCGATCGCGGCGATCAATCCACTCGCAAAGGTTCCGACCCTCGCGCTCGAAGATGGCCGGGTCCTGTTTGGGAGTCAGACGATCGTTGAATACTTCGACTCGATAAGTGTGAACGGAAAGCGCGTATATCCGGCGTCTGGTCCTGATAGATGGGACGCGCTGACGCGCCTCGCATTGGCGGACATACTTTTCGATATCGTCGTACGAATCGGTCAAGAGCGTCTGGTAGACCCGCCTGGAGAGCACATCGTACAGTGGAACTGGCCGAAATTAATGCGCGGACTCGATCACATGGAAAGAGGAGTCAGTTCCGAAGGCCGCTTCGATATAGGCGACATCTCAACGCTCCAGGCCCTGACATACTTTGAGCGGCAGGTCGCAATTGGAATTCCAGGTCCTGTTCAACAGAACTTCAATTGGCGCGAAGGTCACCCCCAGCTCTCTGGCTGGTTTGAAAAGGCACTCCAGCGCCCTTCGGTTGCAGATCGCTATAAGAAGCCCTTTGCTGGGAACGATAGCCCCGAAGCGTGCCAACGCCACGTTTCCGAAGTATTGCGGCTTCAAGGAATCGCCACCGATGACACTCAGATTGAACTTCCAGCGGTGGATTTCGTTGCTCCGCGCACGGCATCAGAGGACTTGAGCGCTCGACATTGAATGTGTGCCGATCAAGCGTTGCGGAGCCAGCCGGAAACGGTTTTGTTGAAATCATTAGGATTGTTTACATTTGACAGGTGACCCGCATTTTCTAAGACGACGAAATCATGCGTTTGAACGCGCCCGGCCATTCGCTCCATAACGGCGGCTGGTGCGGCCATGTCATTGTCACCCACTATGAATAATGCCGGCGCATCTATCTCTCCAAGACGCTCCAAGTAATTAAGTTCCATAAGTGCCGACGCGCATCCGCAGAAGCCTTCGACACTGGTGGACGCGATCATTAACCGAATGCCTTCAACGGTCCCGGCATTACGAGCGTCGGATCGAAATTCCTGCGTAAGCCACCGTTCAAGCGTACCCTCGACCAGCGCTCCCACACCTTTTTCCTCGGCAATCGCGATGCGTTCGCGCCAGCCGTTAACATAGTCCGCCGGGGCGTCGGCGCGTGCATCACAGCATATAATCCGGTTGACCCGGTCAGGGTGGTCGAGCGCAAGACCAAGGGCGGTCATGCCGCCTAACGAAAGCCCTAGAATATCCGCCGACTGAATGCCAACCTCATCCATGAGTCCAATGACATCTCCAACCAGATTGTCAAACGAGTAGGGGGCAGAAACCGGTTCGCTGTTGCCATGGCCTCGGGTGTCGTAACGCAAGACTCTGTGTGATTGCGTAAAAACGTCTATCTGTGGGCTCCACATGCGCATGTCAGCGGCGAGCGAATTCGATAGCACCAGCCAAGGTAGAGACTCCGGGCCATCAACGCGGAACGCAATCTCGGCGCCATTGATGTTTGTCTTCTGCATGATCAGGCCTTCAAGACAGCTGACGCTTCATCTAATCGCAGCGTTAACGGTCGGCAGAACAGACTCAGCCAAAAGAATCATTGAACGGCGTGATAGCTCCCGATCGGCCCAGTCTTTGCCGGCATATAACAGCGTTCCGAAGTCTCCGGTCGTTTCCCGAAACGCCAGTATGTCATCAGCAACCTTGTCTGGCGTTCCCCATATCACCAGGTCATCGAGCACGCTGTCTAATGTCACCTCGCCGTCCGACATGGACTGGTCGGATTTGAACAAGTTGGCCCGGCCGCTCTTTTTCATCTTTGTGACAATCTGTTTGTAATAATAGCGATAGGGGCTGTCAGGACCCAACGCATACTCCTTTGCAGTGTTCAGGTCGTCGGCGACGAAAATGCTTTTTGCGACCCGCCAGTTCTGGGGATCTGCGGCGCGTCCGCCCTGTTCGCAGCCTTCGACGTATTTAGGCCAGTGGCTGGCAACCCATTGGGGAAGGAGGAAATTTGCTGAGATCGGCTCCCATCCGCGTGCCGCGGCCGAGATCAGACCTTTGGAAAAGGGTGCGACGGCGGTGACGATAATCGGCGGATGCGGTTGCTGAAGCGGTTTTCCGACGTAACCCTGCCCGATCTCGGGGATCATCGTGCGCTCTGTGGTGATGGTCCAATGCTCTCCCTTAAGTTTGTACGGAGGCTCGGATTTCCATATGTCAAGGACGAGGTCGATCGCCTCAACAAACATCGCCGTGCGGTCCTCGTCCAGTGTTCCAAAAATTTCAGCATCGGAAAGTAGGCCGCCGGGGCTTATGCCAAAATTGAAACGGCCGTCCAGAAGATGATCCAGCATCGCTATTTGCGATGCCACCGCAGCAGGGTGGGAGTTCGGCATGTTAACAGTGCCGGTACCTAACCGAACATTCTTGGTTGCCTCGACCAGTGTCGCGATGAAGAGGGCGCAGGACGTTATATTCTCGGCCTTATCCGTGGCGTGTTCGCCGACATACCCTTCAACAAACCCGAGCTCGTCCGCTAAAATGAACGCTTCACGATCTTCGCGCAGGCACGACCGCCAGTCTTTGTCTAGCGGGTGGATTGGCATGGTGAAAAAACCGAGTTTCATTTTGTTTTCCTCGATGAAACACATTGGTCATCGCATCGTAGGAGGACTTGCCATGCCGATGAAATTAAATTTGGCGATAGCGGCAATCATTGATTTTGATGAACGTGATAGGCCGGTGCTGCGGAAGTAGTTAAAAACGCTGTTCGACCTCACCGCATATTTTCTGGACTTGTCGCACAAAAGTCTCAGCGATGGCATCAGCCGCCGGGTTCAGCACGCGGACATCGGACTGAATGAGAACGTAGTCCACGGTCAATACTGGATCGACGAGCGGGTGCAGCTTGCGCAGCGCCCCATCAAGGTCAGGCACGCACAACGCACCAGGCAATATGGCCATCCAGTCGCTTTGGGCGATCATGTCCAGCGTACCCATCATTCCATCGATCTCTATGATTGAGTCTACCTTTGCGCCGATTCTGTTTAGATAGGCATCCAGCCGCGTGCGCCTGGAGTTTCCGCTGCGCGGTAGGATCAGCTTTATCGGGTCGATGTCTTTTAGGCAGATCGGGTCCAGGTGGCCTAGGTTTGTATCGGACCGGGTAACCAACACCTCCCTATCCGTAGCGACGTGTTTCATCGAGATACCCTCGATCGTGCCGTCGGGCGGCACGATTGCAAAATCCGCTTCCCCCGCAATCACGGCTTTTGTCAGAACACCGCTATAAGCCTCAAAAACCTGTACATCGACAAGCGGATGTTCGTCCTTGAAGTCTTTCAGGACTGGCGGCAGCACGGCACGGGAGAAGGTCGGCATAAGCCCCACGACTGCGCTGCCGGAAAGCTGCCCCTGCATCTTGCGCATGTCCTCTTCGGCGTCACTCAGATCATGCAGAATGCTGACGGCGCGTTGATAGAAGCGTTCTCCGGCCGGCGTGGGGTGAACACCGGCAGATGTGCGCGTCAGCAGCTCGACTCCGAGGTGGTCTTCGAGTTCCTTGATCTGCATACTTAAACCTGACTGCGTCGCCCGCAGTCGCTTTGCAGCCGATGTGAACGAGTGCTCTTGGTAAACCGCGACGAAACTGCGCATCTGCTGTATTTTCAACACTCTAGGGCTCACCTCTATGATCACAATCCGTGATACCTGAGATCAGATATTCAGATTTTTCCATGACCCCGCACAGGGGTTAGGCTTAGGCTACACAAGCTTACGCCTGGGGACACATTACTTCGAGAGGGAGGTCGAAATGGCCCGCAAAACAACGCCAAAAAAGAAGGCTGCCAAGAAGGCGGTTAAGAAGAAAACGGCTTCCGGAAAGCGTCCTGCCGCCCGGCCGTCGCCAAAGTCAAAGGTCAAATCGAAACCGAAGAAGGAAGCCGTATGGCCCGGGTTAGAAGCGGGCGTGCCAAAGCCTCTTATGCCATATAGCCCTGCGATTAAGGCTGGAAACTGGGTGTTTATCGCCGGTCAAATTGCGAGCGACTTCCAGACCGGACTGGCACCCGAAGTGCTCAATGCCAATTCTTATGTCGGCAACGAACTATCGCTGCAGGCACGGTTCGTTTTGCAAAACCTCGCCAATACGATTTCCGCTACCGGCTGCGACATCAACAAGAATATGGTTCGCATGTGGCAGTGGCTGGTATCCGAGGAGCCAACCGCCGATGCGTTCACCCGCGGTGACAATTGGCCAGCGATGGCGTTGAAGCCGTATCTCAACGTGCGCGATGATATTGTTAATTCACCAGCTCCGCCGTCGTCGTACTTGGGTGTTCGAGAGCTTCTCTGTTACGGCACGATTCTCGAAGTCGATATGATTTGCATCGAGGACGCGAACAAGCCTCAGATCATCAAAGCGCCCCGCAGTGTATCTACCGCTGACGGTGGCCATGCGGCAGGTATGAAACGCGGCGACTGGATTTTCCTTGGGGCAGAGAATGCCTCCGATTTGGCGGGCGGGTCTGATCAGTGGCACGGAGACCCGGTGGAGCGCCAGACTGAACATGTGCTCGACAAACTTGCCGCGATTGCGGAAGCGGCGGGCACGTCATTGGATCATGCTGTGAAGGCTGACGTATATATCGGACACCCTCAAGATTTTGCCGTAATGGACAGGGTTTGGAAGAAACGTTTCCCGAAAAATCCGCCCGCTCGTGTTGTCATTCCTTACATGGGGATGGGCGCGCTCGGCAGCCGGGTAGAAGTTGCGCTGACTTTGTTGGCGAAAGGTGGGAAGACGAAGTCGAAGATCATCGAGACAGCAAAGGCACCACAACAACCGGGGCATGAGCCCCAAGCCGTAAAGGCAGGCGACCTGCTATTCTTCAGTACGCAGATGGCTTTCGACTCTTCGGGCAACCTGGCGGAAGGCATGGTGCGTCATCCGTCATTCCCGTGGTACGGCTCGCCCGGGCAGGCGCAAATGCGCTATATGATGAAGAACATCGCCGCCATATGTGAGGCTGCCGGAACGACAGTAGACAACATTTGTCGCCGTGTCTGCTTCCATGATGACTTCCAGTGGTTCGCTGAATCTATCGAAGAGTGGGCGTCCTATTTCCCCGATGATAAACCGGCTTCAACGACAATCCGCCTTGGCGGGCCATTCGTTGTGCCGGGCGCCAACACGTTGCTAGACCTGATCGCCTACGCGCCAGACTAATGACGCAACTCTCGACTGAGGAGTTGGCGCCTTGAGCACCGTTGGATTTGTTGGTCTTGGAAAGATGGGTACAGTTATGGCGCCCCGCTTTCTGGATGCGGGTCATGACTTGGTCGTTTGGAATCGGACGAAGTCCAAGACCGAACCGCTCGCGTCTCAGGGTGCTCAAGTCGCTGCGGCGCTGGCGGATGTTACGGCGTCCAGCGACGTGGTAGTGAGTATTCTGGGTGACGATGCGTCGGTCTCGAGCGTTTACGCCGGTGACGGCGGATTACTTGCGAGCGGCGCTGCCGGAAAATTGTTTATAGATATGAGCACGATACAGCCGGCGACGTCCGAGCGCGTCGGCAAAAACGTCGTGGCTGCCGGTGGTCAATTTGTCGAATCACCTGTCTCCGGTACGGTGGGGCCGGCCGCCGATGGCAAGCTTCTGGCCTTGGTCGGCGGTGAAGAAGATGCGGTTGAACGGGCACGCCCTTATTTAGTCGTGTTGTGCCGGCGGATCACGCACGCTGGCCCTGTCGGTCACGGCGCGTTGATGAAACTGGTCGTCAATTTGCCGCTAGCGGTCTATTGGCAGGCCCTGGCGGAGTCGGTTGCGTTGGGTGAGGCCGGAGGTCTTTCGCGCGAGCAAATACTCGAAACGATTAGCGACAGTTCCGCGGCACTGGCGGTTCTTGGTCTTAAAACACCCACTATTCTCGGTCAGCCGGGTTCGGTCGCGTTTGACGTCGATAGCATGCGGAAAGACATCCTCGCGATGCTTGAGACTGGTAGCAGTCTTGGCGTGCCGTTACCAACCGCGTCAGCCGCTCTAACGTCGTACGCAGCCGCGTCCGCAGGAGGGCTGGGGCAAGAGGACGCTGTCGCAGTGGTCCGATATCTTTCCGATAAATTGACACGGCGAGCGAAGTTATGAGTGATTTTAAAAGTGAAGTCCGCGACGGGATGCGTATCGATTGGGATGTTCCAATCGAAATGGATGACGGCGTTGTGTTGCGTGCGGACGTATTTCGCCCTGACGATGATGGCAAATATCCGCCGCTACTCACTTACGGACCTTACGCTAAGGGTCTTGCGTTCCAAGAAGGATATCCCAGCGCTTGGGATCGGATGGCAGAAAAGCATCCCGACGTCACCGCAGGATCTACAAATAAGTATCAAAATTGGGAAGTGGTCGACCCTGAAAAATGGGTGCCAGACGGTTATGTTTGTGTGCGCGTCGATTCGCGGGGATGCGGCCGCTCGCCTGGATACATCCAGCACTTTTCTCCACGGGAAACGACGGACTTCGAATTGTGCATTGAGTGGGCCGGTACGCAACCGTGGAGTAACGGGAAAGTCGGTCTGAACGGCGTGTCGTATTACGGCATTAACCAGTGGCAGGTAGCGTCAAGGCAGCCGAAGCATCTGGCGGCGATGTGTATTTGGGAAGGGGCGGCTGACTGGTACCGCGATATGACACATCACGGCGGTATTCTCTCAACATTCTGGGCCAATTGGTCCGACATGCAGGTGAAGACGGTTCAATATGGACTGGGAGAGCGAGGTCCGCGCAGTGTGGTCACGGGGGAACTGGTCTGCGGCGACGAGACTTTGCCGGAGGATGAGCTTGCTCACAACCGGTGTGATTTTGGTGACGAGATACGCTCTCATCCGCTTGACGATGACTATCATCGTGCTCGATCCGCCGACTGGGACAAGATAACAACGCCCATGTTGACGGCTGCAAACTGGGGCGGCCAGGGCCTCCACCTGAGAGGGAATTTTGAGGGATATGTACGTGCGGCTTCCAAGGAGAAGTGGTTAGAAGCGCACGGATTAGAGCATTGGACGGAGTTTTATACGGACTACGGGGTACAACTTCAAAAGCGGTTTTTCGGGCATTTTCTCAAGGGAGAGGATGCCGAATGGGACAATCATCCCAAAGTGCAACTGCTTGTCCGCCATCTCGATAAATTCGAGAAACGATTCGAGGAAGACTGGCCAATTCCTCGTACGCAGTGGACCAAGCTCTACTTGAACGCCTCGGATATGACTCTTACCCATACAGCGGGGGATGGAGAAGCGCCGGTGTCCTTTGATGCGCAAGGTGAAGGCGTTACGTTTTTCTCAGACCCGTTGTCCGAAGAAACGGAAATCACAGGACCTTCGGCCGCGAAACTCTGGGTTTCGTCGTCGACGTCCGACGCGGATATCTTCGTCGTCGTGCGCATTTTCGATCCCGACGATAACGAAGTGACATTTCAGGGTGCGATTGATCCTCACACCCCAATCGGGCAAGGCTGGCTGCGGGCGTCCCACCGCAAGCTTGACGCGGGTCAGAGTCAGCCCTGGCGGCCCTACCACAGTCACGATGAGGTCTGGCCGCTAGAGCCAGGTAAACCTGTGGAACTGGACATTGAGATATGGCCCACGTCCCTGGTTATACCGGCTGGCTACCGCATCGGTCTGACGGTGAGAGGTTCAGATTACGAAAATCCGAATGCGGCCGGAGATAGGTTGTCGAACTTTAAGAACGAGTTGAAAGGGTGCGGGCCTTTTCTTCACAACGATCCTCTTGACCGGCCGCTTGATGTCTTCGGCGGCGAGACCAAAATTCATATTGGCAGCGATACTGAAAATTATGTGCTCCTGCCGGTCATTCCGAGGCCGGCGGCGTAAGAAAACTAGAGGCAAGCCCTTATGTCCCCAGGCCCGCGTATCGCACTGATCCATGCTTTGCGAGACTCAATGGTTCCTATATGGAATGAGTTTGAGCAGTCATGGCCAGAGGCCAAGACGTTTAATCTCTTGGATGACTCGCTATCAGAAGACCTCGCGGATGAGGGCGCCTTAACGCAAGCTATCGTCGATAGATTTCTCAATCTCGGGCGATACGCGCGTGCCGCCGGACCGGATGGGCAAAAAACAGACGCCATCTTGTTCACGTGTTCTGCGTTTGGGCCCGCAATCGATCAGGTCAAGCAGGACCTCGACGTACCCGTTCTGTCGCCTAATGAAGCCGCGTTTGAAGTGGCGCTCAAAGCAGATGGACCGGTAGGATTGCTGGTCACGTTTCCACCGTCTGAAGCGTCGCTGTCGGCGGAACTTCGCCGCGCTGCAGCGGCCCAAAAGCACGACCTCGTGCTTAAGACTGGCGTGGCAGTTGGTGCGCTGGCAGCTTTGCAGGCAGGCCGCGAAGAGGAACATGACGCTTTAATCGCAGGTGCTGCAAGAGAGCTGGGTGACGTTTCTTGTATTGTTCTCGGGCAATTTTCGATGGCTCGGGCGTACCGGTCAGTTGAGCAGGCAACGCAGCGCCGGGTTATTACAACGCCAGCAGCGGCTGTATCGCGGTTGCGTCAGATCTTGAATTAGGTTGTCAGGAAAAACACGGACATATGCGCGAGCAAATCCCAAAGCCTTTCAGTGTTGCCGTCATTGGTCTCGGAATAATGGGATCGGCATTTGCGGGCTCGCTGATCAAAGCGGGATACACCGCCCAGGGTTTTGATCCCGATTCAGATGCGTCCCGGAGAGCCGAGAATATGGGGGTCCGGACCGCGCCGACCATGATTGAAGCGGTGCGCGGGGCGGATGTGATTTTGGCGAGTTTGCCTTCGGAAAGCGCCTTAGCGGCGTCCGTCGATGCGTTGACCCATGAACGAGAGAAATTTGCCGAGGAGCCGGTCATCGTCGAATTGAGCACGCTCTCCCTAGAATGCAAAGGTGACGCGCACAGGCGATTGAGAGAGTGCGGCATTGAGATGCTCGACTGTCCCGTGAGTGGAACGGGTGCTCAAGCAGCGGTGAAAGATATCGTGCTCTACGCTAGTGGAGATGAGAGCGTCTTCGATCAATGTAGACCGGTTTTCGATGCGATCGCGCGCCAAAGCTTTTACCTAGGAACGTTCGGCAATGGCACGAAAATGAAGTTTATCGCAAATCTGCTGGTTGCCGTTCACAACGTCGCAACCGCTGAAGCGTATAATTTGGCGCGATGCGCCGGAATGGAGTTGAGCACGGTCCACGAGGTTATCAAGTCAGGGGCCGGTGCATCGAGAATTCTAGAGTTACGTGGTCCCATGATGGTCAAAGACGCGTTTACCCCGGCGACCATGAAGTTGGATGTCTGGCAAAAAGATATGGACCTTATTGCTGAATTTGCAGAAAGCCGAAAAGCGGCGACGCCGCTCTTTCGAGCAACCCAACCTTTGTATGAAAAGGCGATCGAAATGGGTTTGGGGTCTGAAGATACTGCAGCTGTGATCCAAGTGCTTGGCCGGGCAGGGGCTTCAATATGAGTGAGAGTAAGGCGTGCCTGTTGGACTGTTTTTTCCGTTCCGACCCTGTTGGCAGGTCAGGAGACATTGTGCCAATGC
>JAYQVH010000055.1:0-10522 GCA_038148375.1 Rhodospirillaceae bacterium
GGAATTCACATGCTTGCAGGGTTCATTGCTCTCCATTCACATCCGGGCCGCAGCTCCCCTACCATCCGTGGCAAGGCCGTACGGGAACTAATTATGTGTCAAAAAGTTCCTGACCCGCCGGGTGATGTCGACTTCTCCTTATTCAATGAACCGCGCGTGCAAACCTTGACCGCCCGTGACCGCCTGGACATTCACAACTCAGTGCCATCTTGCGCCGGCTGTCACAGATTGACAGACACAATCGGTCTCTCCATGGAGAAATTCGACGGCGCCGGACAGTTTCGGGTAAACGACCAAGGGCAAACCATAGACGCAAGTGGAAGCCTTGATGGCATCGACTTTGAAGATCATGCCGGCCTTTCCGCCGCGCTTAGCACCAACTCAGCGGTTCCGGCCTGTTTCGTTCAGAAGACGTTGTCGTACGGCCTAGGCAGGGAGTTGGGTAAAGAGGAACGTGTCTGGTTTGATTACGTATTGCAGAAATTTGAACAGAACGGTTACCGCTTTAAGCCGTTGATGCGGTCCATCGCGACAAGCGACAATTTTTTCGCAGTTCAGGCACCAACGCCACCGTCTGCGATGGATGCGCGCGCAGGCGCAGTCAATACTGCAGAGAAAAGGAGCTAGCCATGACTCTCATTAAGACCAGGGACGCAAGTCGACGCACGTTCCTACGGGGCGCGCTGGCTGGCACCGCTGTCAGTGTGGGTCTGCCGTTCCTTGACATATTCTTGAACGATAAAGGTACGGCATTAGCGTCCGGTGCGCCAATTCCTCTCCGCTTCGGTACATGGTTCTGGGGGCTTGGCCATACGCCAGGTCGCGGTATGCGCGCGCTAGAGGGAACGGACTACGAATTCATTCATGAATGTCAGACCCTCGAGCCGTTTCGGAAAGACTACATCAACTACTTCAGTGGCTTTAATACGCCGCTCGACGGAAACGCCAGCGCCGTGCATTTTACAGGTTGGGTCGCAGGTAAAACGGGTAGCGTTCCACAGGGGTTCGGAGGCATTCCCGCACCGACCCTCGATACGATCATTGCCGATGAGGTTGGCACCCAGACGCGGTTTAAGTCGCTGGAGCTGTCGAGCACGGGCCGTCCCATAGACAGCTATTCGTATCGTGCGTCTGGAAACCATAACGCGGCCGAAGTTTCTCCTCTAAATTTCTATCTTCGGGTTTTCGGGCCGGAATTTCGAGATCCCCGCGACACTGATTTCACGCCTGACCCGCGCATCCTTCTGCGTCAGAGTGTGCTTTCAGCGGTCGAGGACCAACGCGGCCGTCTCATTCGGACGGTCGGTCAGGCGGACAGGGAGCGGCTGGATCAATACTTCACCTCTGTTCGTGAACTTGAACAGCAGCTCGAAGCGTCGTTGTCAGCGCCACCGGTTTCGGATGCGTGCCGTCGCCCGGAACGCCCGGCCGATGAGGAAATCGGTTATGAAGTGGAGACGGTCAATCGTACACACGACACCATGGCGAAAATTCTCGCTTTGGCGCTCGCTTGTGATCAGACACGTGTGTTCAACATGCTGTATGCCCAGGCGGCATCCGAAGCTCGTGTGAAGGGAACGACGTTCACCCACCATATTCTGTCGCATGAAGAGCCACCCGACGACGTGCTTGGCTATCAAGTGCAGACCGCGTGGTTCAATGAACGCAGCTTTCAAGCGTTTGCACGCATGCTGGGTGAATTTGCAAGTGTGCGTGAAGGGGACGGCAATCTCCTCGATAACATGCTGATATTTGCTCAAACCGATACGAGTGACGCCAAGACCCACTCCGTTATTGGTATACCGAGTTTGACAGTCGGCAAGGCCGGCGGTCGCCTCAAGACAGGGCTGCACATTAACGGTAATGCAGCGCCGGTAACGCAGATCGGGCTCACCGTCATGCAAACGATGGATGTGCACATTGAGGAATGGGGCACCCGGTCCCTGCGTACGTCTAAAACGATAAGCGATATTCTGGCATGAGGGTAAAGCGCGCCATCGCAGGCTTGCTTTTCGCGCAGGGCTTCCTCTTTGCGTATCCGGTGTTGGGTTTGCCAGATGGTGTGGCGCAACACGAGACGGGCGCCGCGACGTATTTCATGACTGAAGACCGGCGCACCCTTTACTACCATGCGCAAGAGACACCGCAAGACGAGTTCGTGTGCGTTGATGCGTGCCTGGAGATTTGGTCCCCGCTCGCAGCGCGAGCTGATCAACTGGAAGAGGGGCAATGGACTATCGTACGTCGCCCGGACGATTCGCTTCAGTGGGCACACGACGGTAGACCGCTGTACACCTATTTCCGCGACACGTTCCCAGATGCTCGCTTAGGCGATGGCGCCGGTCGCGGAGTTTGGCTGGTTCTAAAAGAATTCAAGACCGTTCCTCCAAGCATGAAGATAGATGCCACATTGCTTGGCTATGTGCTCGCGAATGATTCCGGTCATACATTGTATTTCCGGCAAGGCTCAGACTCTGGAGAAGGGCAAATGGACTCAGCCACGGGCGAAAGTCTATGGCTGCCGTTCGAAGCGCCTTGGCTCGCGCTGGATCAGGGGGATCTCACGATCAGGCAGTTAGAGGGTGGAGTGCGCCAGTGGGTCTATCAAGGCCAGCCCCTTTACACCTTTAAAAAAGACAGTGACCCAGGTGACGTCCATGGTCACGGCCGCGACGGAATCTGGTCCGCCGTCATCCTTGAAAAAGCGCCCGGACTACCGCCTTGGATGACGGTCCAATGGACCGATCTTGGCCTCGCATATGCCGACATGAATGGGATGACGCTTTATGCGCCAGTGGACTACGACGTAATTGTCGCTGCTCAGTCCTGTCCTGAAGAATGTATGCAAGAAAACTGGCGTCCCGTATTGGCGGACGCTGAAGATAATCCGGTCGGATTGTGGACGATTGAAGAGAACGACTACGGTCAACGCCAGTGGACTTATAAGGGCCGATTTCTCTACACACACACGAGAGACGAGAAGCCCGGGGACATGAAGGGCAACGGTATTGCAGTCGGCTATCGCATCGGCGATGGCTGGCGCATTATTCCCATTGAATCCGGGTTGCGACGCGACAGATCCTGACAACATCCAAGTGCGGCCAGCCGGATCGCTCCGCCTGATCGTGGTTCGCACAAAACTGAAATTGAGAGAGCAGGCTAACGATGGAAAGTCATAGCGTTTCACAAAGTTCAGCCGCAGAGTTTCGAGACGGGTGGCGCGTTTTGCTGGTCGCCGCAATGGGGGTTACGTGTGGAATTACCGCCGTGCCGATTTACACCATCGGCGCGTTCGTAGGGCCACTGGAAGATGCTTATGGCTGGTCGCGCGGCGCTATCTCAAGTGCTACGGTTTTCGCATATTTGACGTTGATATTCGCTGGTCCGGCCGCCGGTTACTTGACGGATCACTATGGACCGAGGCGCGTCGCCTTGTGGTCGGTTTTTGGCATTTCAGCTGCGGTCGCCAGTGCGGCGGCGTTGGCGGGAACTCTTTGGGGGTTATATCTCGCATATGCCCTGATCGGCATTCTTGGTGCCGGAACATCGCCTGTCACCTGGACGAGAGCCGTCAGCACGTGGTTTGTGAAAATGCGCGGACTGGCATTTGGCTTCACGCTTATGGGTACCGGCCTGTTCGCGACCGTCGGTCCTCTTTATGTCACGTTAGCGATTGGAGAGTTTGGCTGGCGCGGCGGGTATATCGCCCTCGCAATCGTGCCGTTGGTCTTTGTTCTACCGCTCGTCTACTTCTGGTTTTTCGAGAAGCAGAGTTCGCACCAGACTGCGGACCCCAACGCGAATGCGGATGCCGGTTCGGACGGCGACATGAATCTGGCTCAGGCGTTAAAGACTCCACAGTTCTGGATTATCGCCGTATCGTTTCTGTTTTTCTCTACCAGCATCTCCGGCTTCATCGCAAGTTACATCCCGATGCTGACCGATGGCGGCGTCTCACGCGAAGCGGCCGCATCTATGGCAGGTTCTATCGGTATTTCTGTGCTGATCGGGCGTGTCGTAACCGGTTTCTTGCTGGACCACGTACGGGCTTCGGTGCTGTCGACCGTCGTAATGGCGTTGCCAGCCCTTGGATGCCTGCTGTGGGGTACCGGTATCTCGGGTGCGAACGGAGCGCTGCTGGCGGCAATATTCGTCGGTTTGGCCGGCGGAGCTGAATTTGACCTCGTTGCATACATGACGTCCCGTTACTTCGGATTGCGCCATTACGGAAAACTCTACGGTATTTTATTTTCCTCAGTCATTGCAGGCGCTGCCATCGGCCCGCTTATGTTTGGCTTCGGCTACGATTTATCAGGATCATATTCTTCTGTTCTCATAACCGCTGCGTCACTGTTTGTCGTCGGCGGTATCTCGCAACTGTTTCTCGGACACTATCCAAAAAATCTTGCATTCGCAAAGTGAGAGTGGGCAGCAATGGCGACACATAATCAATTTCCAGATCGCGGTACAGTTGGACCAACTCCTGCGATGACAACGAGGTCCGATGAGACCTTTCTCAACTACATTAAAGATCTCCGCAGTGTCCTTATGTGGGGGCGTTCCAAAGAGATCCATCCCAAGATAAATGCTGCGATAGAGGCGAAAGGCATACCCGTCGAGGCGACCAAGGAGTCCGTGGAGGCGGTACGGAAGATTGCTCGAGACCATTTTCCCGAAGCCGGTGTGTGGGCGCGAGTGTATCGTTCAACTCAAGACGCATTTTGGACTCGCGTGGCAGAATCATACGGCATGCGTGAAGAAGATTTCCTCAAGATGCTCGATGATTCAGACACGATGGGTCCGGGCTCTGTCACGTGGGATCCGGACTATGTCTATCCGGAGTATGCAAAGGTCGAGACTCACCGCCAGATCGGTGGTTATGTGGGGCATCCACTCGCCGGACTTCACTATGATTATGGTACCCGCGTCTTCGCCGGTAACGTCAGCAAGGACGATCAACTCCATAAAGCCATGGCGGAGAAAATCTCACCGCCACTGGACGGCGAGGTGAATAGAATTATGGATCTCGCATGCTCCGTCGGCCGCTTGACGTGTCAGCTCAAGAGGCGCTTTCCGGATGCAGAGGTCTGGGGCAGCGATATTTCAGCGGCTATGGTGCGTTACGCACATTATCGTGCAATTCAGCAAGAATTGGACGTGCATTTCTTGCAAAAAGCATCCGAAGACCTGGATGAGTTGCCGGCAAATCACTTTGATCTAGTGACTGTCCATATCTTGTTTCACGAAGTTCCGACGCCTGTTGTTGATCGCACAATCGCGAATGTATATCGGATGCTCAGGCCGGGTGGTACGTTCTGGATTTCCGATTTTCCAACCTTAAGGGCGGGCCAGAAGGGTTTGAGTTATACAAATTTTCTCGGCTCGATAGATTCTGCTGACAACAATGAACCGTACGCGCCCGAGTTCGTCCGCAGCAATATCGAGGATAAGCTTCGCGATCTGGGCTTTACCCTAAGATATGAAGACCCCGAAGATATGCTGGTTTACGGTCGGGTATGCGATAAACCGTCATAAAGGATATTGAGATGGGTGATAGAGCCTCTCTGGACGCGGAAACTGAGTACGTCAAAGACCTGCCAGGGTTTGACAAAACGCATCCGCAATTTTTCCGCGACCCGATGATCGATAAACTATTGGAAATCACGCTTCTGATCGGCGGGGAAATCTGGACCAATCGAGATAGGCAGATGGTCATGGAGCACCTGCTGGCGACCGAAGGAAGAGTGACCCCTGATTTAATCGAGACATTCAGACCGGACGACGAGTTTGAAAAACGCAGCGAGGAGCTGCGGCTTCAGTTCGTGCATCGTATTTTCGGCTGCCTGTATGATGACGCCGGAATTCCTGAAGATCTTAATCACTTTAAATGGCTGACGGACAAGAAGGCTGACGCCGGCGCAGACCGTAATTGAATGCACGTTCGCAGAGGATCGGCAAATCAATGAGGTTGGCTCTAGGACAGCAGGTCTCTGCAGTTGGGGGCTTAATCAATGCCGGTGTTGTTTACGTGAAGGGTGCTTACGTCCCTTTGGCGTTAGCAGCCTTGATGTTTGGAATTGTCGCACAAAAGGCTGATGCAACGACCCTTCGCTTGGCCGCGTCAACCCCGCTGTCGTCCTATGCGGACCCTCTTGCGATCGACACCGGCAATGGGATTATTGCAGCGGTCTTCGATGCGCTGACCGTTGTCGAGCGCGGCAAGTTGAAGCCTGCACTCGCCATCAGCTGGGAAAATACCTCTCCAACGACCTGGACGTTTCGACTGCGGCCGGACGTCGTTTTCAGCGATGGGACGCCATTTGATGCGGACGTGGCGGTTTCCTTTTTCGAATTCATCATTTCGTCTGATGCTTTTGTGTATCCGGTTGCGGTTGAGGCCCAGACGATTGCTGGAATTAGTAAGGTCGATGACCTAACGATTGAGATAAAGACGCATCGGCCGGACGCTGTTCTGCCTCGGCGTCTTAGTAAGCTCCCCGTCTTACCGATGAGTATATGGGCGGAAGTTGGGCGAACAGAGTTCTCAAAAAATCCGATCGGAACTGGATCCTATAGGGTTGGCAGCTGGTCAGGCGGCGGCTCTGGCGGCGTTGTTCTTACGGCCGTCGAGCAGTCTTGGCGTCCGCCAAAACAGATTGAAAAGGTGGAATACATCATTCTGACCGATCCGACGACTCGGTTACAAAGTCTTCTCAGCGATGCCGTTGATATTGCCAATGCGATTGACGTCGACGCAATTCCTGTTGTCGAGGATGCTGGGCTAGTCGTTCACGCCCAAGTTGGGCCCATTATTCTGGCTATCACATTCTATAATTGCGGCGTCGAGCCCACTCCTATGAAGGACGTACGTGTACGCCGTGCCCTCGCACTCGCCGTCAACAAAAATCAGATGGTCGAGAGTCTCATGGCGGGCGTGACCAAGGTCGCAACGCAAGGGGGGATGCCTGGTGTTGTTGGATACAACCCCGATATAGCACCGTATCCGTTTGATCCTGACGCGGCGCGCGCGCTCCTGCGGGAGGCTGCCTATCCGCCGGATCGGAAATTAGTCGTCGGCGTTTTTGCCGGGCAGTTCCCATCTGATGCCCTTATTTTTCAACAGGTTGCGCAAGACTGGCGCAATGCCGGTGTAGACGCGGAATTCCGCCGAATCCCATTTCCGGAGTATTCGAGGCGCTTACTATCTGGTGACTGGGCAGATTTTGACGCGATCTCCACTGTCTGGAGTCATTATGAGTTGGGTGACGTCAGCCGCGCACTTCAAAGGTATGTGGGGGCTCATCCCACCCCATATTTCTGTGTGCCCGATCTGATCGAGGATCTCGCGAATTCGGATGCAGAGATGGACGAAGCGCTTAGAGACCAGAAATTGCAAACCTTGATGTCTGACCTCCATGATTTGGTACCGTCTTTGCCCCTTATCCAATATGTCAGCATCAATGCGCTTGGACCGCGCGTCGTTGATTTCCAGTCGAGGATCGGCGCGATTCAATTCGAGCAAATGCATATCGCAATCGACTAAATATCTTGGAGCATGCGCAATGGTGAGCTCAATAAGCAGACGTCATTTGGGTGATAAATTTATGGCGTTCGCGGCACTGGTTTCCGGTCTGAGGATTGGCGGTCGCCAGGCGCGTGCGGCGCCTGGGAACGGCGGCGAGGGGGCAATAGTTATGAAACGGGGCTATACCGAATGCCGGTTCGGACAATTGCACTATATCCATGGCACGCCGAGAACCGGAGAAACCACGTCGCAGCCGCTGGTGATGCTTCATCAGAATCCGTCGTCTTCCGTGGAATACGAACCCTTGATCAGAGAGATGGCCCACGACCGAGACGTTTACGCATTCGATACACCGGGTAACGGCATGTCCGACTGGCCGCCGGAGCCCCAGAGCCTCTCTATGTATGCGGCTGCGTTCGCTGATGGTCTGGAGGCACTAGGTCTATGGGGCGATTCAACGGTCGACGTTTTTGGATTTCACACCGGGACTCTCTTGGCGGCCGAACTGTCTATCGAGAATCCGAGGCGTGTGGGGAGGCTGGTGATCTCCGGCATCCCTTACCGCACAGAGGAGGAGCGTGAAGAGCGTTTGCAAGACATTGAGGACAGGCCGCGCATCACAGAAGACGGTGACGATATTATCGGCCAGTTGCGACGCCTTTGGACGTTTGTCGTGAGCCAGCGTGATTCCCGTGTGCCGCTGCGCCGCGCCGTAGACGTTTTTATTGAAAAGGCGAAACCTCTCGACCGCTACTGGTGGCCATATCGAGGGGTTTGGACTTACGATTTCACCGACCGCTTCCCCCTCATATCTCAGCCGACACTTATTCTCCAACCACACGAAGGGTTGCTGGAAAGTTCGCGCAGGGCAGCGGACCTTATCAAAGATGTCAGGATTGTAGAGCTGCCGGAATTGCGCCGGGACGTATTCGACGTCGGAGCCGATCAAATTGCGGGGAAGATGCGTGAGTTCCTGACGTGAGCGCGGGGAACGGCGTTAAGAGTGCGACCGACCGCTGAGTCAGCCGACGTCGCGAATAAAGTCGACCTGATACCGGAACCGGTCGGTTCTCACAAACACCTGGTCGAAGGTAATCGTTCGCCCCTGTTTGTCAGCGTTTGTGCGCAGGATCGTAAGCACGGGGGTGTTTATATCGATGTCCAAATGTCCGGCAAGTTCTGGGTCCGCCAATTGGGCACCCATAGATTGATGAACACGAAACGGCTTAATTCCGGCGTCTGAAAGCGCGTTGAATAGGGTGCGGCCGTCCTGGAAATCCGCCTCTTCTGTAAGTTCACGTGCCCACGGGGCCAGGTACGCCGTCGTCAGTGCGTTTGGGATGCCGTCCTGTTCACGAAGAACCGTGAATTCTAGGACGCCAATCCCGTCCTCGACTTGAAGGGCGTCACGGATATGGAAAAGCGGTGTGACTTCCCGCCGGCTTATCAAGGTCCAAAAGGTGCCTTTGTCTGGCTCGGCAACTTGTTTTGTCCATGCCTCCAATGGTGCAATGATTGGACCCGCGACAGGCTGTTCTGTGACAAACGTTCCGATAGGCCGTTTTTGTGTCAGGATCCCATCATCTACGAGAACCTTGAGCGCGCGTCGCACAGTCAAACGTGCGACAGAGAAGTGGGTGGAAAGTTGATTTTCGGTCGGAATCTTGTCGCCGACGTTGAGCCGACCACTCAGAATCCAGTTCTTGATCGTTTGAGCGATTTGGCGGTACCCGGTTCTTCGGTTGTCCGAATCAAAATCCGGTACACTTGCGACGGCTTCATCCATCAGCCGGGCACCTTATTGATGTAGATGACAGTCTGCATGAGGTAGAATTGTCCGCCGCTATTCAACCACATAAGAACACCGAGCCCATGATAGCCGTCAGAACAGCTCTTACCATTGTAATCTTCGCCATATGCACATCCGCCGCGACGGCTGAGTCATTGCGTATTGCGCGAACCGCCATACCGCCGAGCAGAGGCATTCCCTTTACGGCTGTATCTCAGCCTGGCGTCGGTATTTGGTCATTGATGTATGACACCTTAACACACATCGATAAGCAAGGGCGCGTACGGCCTGAATTGGCGATGAGCTGGGAGTCTGAGACGCCGCTGCGCTGGATCTTTCGTCTGCGTCCGAATGTCAAATTTCATAATGGAGAGGACCTCACAGCCGAAGCTGTGATTGACTCCATTGCTTTTCTGAAAAGCGAAGAGGGGTCAAAATTTTACACAGCATCCGAAGTTCTAAACATCGCTGAAGTAGAAGAAATCGACCCCTTAACCATTGCGATTACGACTCTCAAACCGGATCCGATTTTACCGCGCAGAGCGAATTTGTTGTGGGTGTTACCGCCTCTCCTTCTGGCGGAGTCAGGTATTGAGCACTTCTCGCAAGAACCCGTGGGAACCGGTTCCTTCCGGCTGGCGGACTGGGGCGTGACCAGCGGCGCGGCTGAATTTGAAGCCTTTCCTGCGTCATGGCGCGCGCCGACGGCGATAGACAAGCTCACAATTTTCATCATGCAGGAATCGATTACGCGGCTCCAAGCATTGAGGTCGGGGCAGGTTCACGTTGCTGAGCAGATGAGTGTTGATCTTGTTTCTGAGGCCGGCGACGACAACCTGTTACTATATGAACGTGTCGCACCTAACGTGGCCGGCGTTGCTTTTCGGGTTATTGGAAATGAAGAGTCCCCGGTCGCCGACCAGCGTGTGCGCCAGGCTATGAATCTCGCCATCGACCGTGACTTGATCGTGAATCAGATTTATCGAGGAAAGGCGATTGCGGCGGGGCAGGGTGCTGCCCCCATGGTCAATGGTCACAACCCAGATGTGGAACCATGGCCTTACGATCCGGAAAGAGCACGGCAAGTGCTCGACGCTGTTGGGTTCGATTTCAGCCGCCCTATCAACATTCGTATCGCTACGGGCATCTCCGGCAATGATGATTTAATTTATCAGATCATCGCGCAAAATTTACGGTCGATAGGAATC
>JAYQVH010000056.1:0-9894 GCA_038148375.1 Rhodospirillaceae bacterium
ACCCCCGACACATGGATTATGATTCCACTGCTCTAACCAGCTGAGCTACTCCGCCACGGCTCTTGAAAAGCGCGGCTTTTTACGCTCCAGAGCGCCCTTTGTCAAATAAGCCCCGCCACTCAAGAAACCGGACACACAGTGTAGCGATTTCCTATCCCGTGGCCGTGATCTGAGACCGCAAATTATGAGGTGCCGAGTCTACGGCATTGTCACGCGTAATCCACCCGCCACCGAGCACCCTGTCTTCTTGGTAAAATACGCAGGCTTGGCCAGGTGACACACCGTAAAGCGGCTGATCGAAACGCACAAACACCCCAGCCGTGGCGTCGTCTCCGAATACGGTTGCAGGAACAGGCACATGCGCATTACGGACACGCGCAAGAATTCGCTCGCCTTGTTCACTCGGAGATTCGTTATCGCCAAGCCAATTGATGTCGCGAAGAACGATCGAGTCTCGTGCCAGTGCCGAGCGCGGCCCCGCCGTAACCGTATTTGTTTCCGGGTCCACGCGAACAACATACAATGGATCCCGTTCACCGCCGACACCGAGACCTCGCCGCTGGCCAATCGTAAAATTCTCTATGCCATCGTGTTGGCCGATCTCGCGTCCATCGACATGCACTATCTTCCCGGCCACGAATGAGCCGCCGGCGTATTTCTTTACCACTTCCGTATATTTACCGGTCGGTACGAAACAAATATCTTGGCTGTCCTGCTTTTCTGCAACCGCCAAGCTGAATTTCTCAGCCAGTTCGCGTGTTTTCTTCTTGGAAAGATCACCGAGTGGAAATCTGAGAAATTCCAGTTGCTCGCGTGTCGTTGCAAACAAAAAATAGGATTGATCTCTGTCCTGATCGACACCGCGGCGAAGCGATGGCCCCTGTTCGCCGTCGACTCTTCGAACATAATGCCCGGTCGCGAGCGCTGACGCGCCGATTTCTCTTGCCGACGAAATCAAGTCGCGGAACTTAACCGTTTGATTGCACTGTATGCAGGGTATCGGCGTCTCGCCTCGCCTGTACGCCTCTGCAAACGGCTTAATGACGTCAATCTCGAAATTATTTTCGTAATCTAACACATAGTGCGGAATGCCGAGTGCATCGGCGACACGGCGGGCATCGTATATGTCCTGGCCGGCGCAGCAAGTTTTGGTCTTCGCTGTTAAGGCACCGTGATCATACAACTGCATTGTCAGACCAACTACTTCATAGCCGGCCTCGACCAAAACCGCCGCAGCCACTGAACTATCAACGCCGCCTGACATTGCAACCGCGATCCGCGTTCCGGCGGCTTCACTGCCTGACCGTATAGATTTCAGTTCGTGTCTCATGCGCGGGTATATAATGCCCAAATCGGATGGCCGCAATGAGTTCGAATGCTCGCGATGGCTGGTCAATCCATCATGTTGTGAGTTTCGGAAGGAAGGTAAAGCGTGAGGCCGTCAATCTCCCTCCTAATGCGTATTTGGCATCCCAGGCGGGATGTTCGAGTCAGTCCGTAGGTCAGGTCGAGCATATCGAGTTCTTCGTCCGAAGGCGGCGGCAACTTAGACGCCCAATCGTCATCTATTATGACGTGGCATGTTGAGCATGCCATTGACCCTTCGCAGGCGCCCTCCATATCTATTCCGTTAGCTTGGGCAACGGTCAGGATCGTGTCACCTTCCCTTCCCGATACGATTTGAATGTCGCCTGAAGGGCGAACGAATTTAATTTTTGTCATGCGCAGTTCGAATATTCTTGGTGATCACAATTTTGACCAGGTGTCGGCAAATCTTTCCAGTTCTTCTTGTGTGGTTTCTCGTCCGATACTTATCCGGATAGCCGTACCTGCGAGCAGATCTGATACGCCCATTGCCACTAAAACATGACTCTTGGCGATTTTCCCAGATGAACAAGCGGAACCAGCGCTCACGGCAAAACCGGCCAAGTCCAACTTGATCAACTGTTGTTGACTGGTTACTTGTGGTGTCGCAACACAAATCGTGTTCGGTAGCCTCGCCTGAGAGCGTCCGAAAATGACCGCTTCGGGACAAGATGCCAAAAGGCGTTGTTCCAGAGAATCGCGCCGCTGTCGAATGGATTCATCTATTCCCAAATTAGCAACGTTCTGAGCCGCCGCTCCGAATCCAACGATACCGAGAAAGTTTTCCGTGCCAGACCTTACTTTGCGTTCTTGACCGCCACCGTGAAATGAAGGCGCAATTTCAAGTCCTCGTGGATTGACGAGAGCACCAATGCCTGCTGGACCGCCGAATTTGTGAGCGGAAACGGAATAGACGTCGGCATTTCTCGAAAATTCCTGCACCGGAATTTTTCCTGGCGTTTGGACCATATCGCAGAAAAGATAGCCGCCATGAGCAGTGATGATCTCCTTCGCTTGTTCAATAGGCTGCACGACGCCCGTTTCATTGTTTGCCGCCATGATACAGACCAAAGCTGGGGCAGCGTGCTCCCTTAAAGAAGCGTCAAGGTGATCTAAGTCTACAACTCCTTCATTTGTTACCCGGACAATTTTGTCTGGCGCGACATTTTCTAAGACAGAGGGATGTTCTATCGCAGAGCAAAGAACACTTTTTGCCGTACCGCTTGACTGCAATCCACCGATCACCAGTGCGTTTGCCTCAGTTGCTCCGGACGTGAAGGTAACAGCCTGAGAGTCGACTTCGCTAAGTTTCGCCACTTTATCTCGTGCGTCTTCTATCCGAGCTCTTACAGAGCGGCCGAAGGAGTGGACGGAAGATGCGTTCCCGAGAGCTTCAAGCGCATCGGAAATAGAGGCGCGCGCTGCGTTACACAACGGCGTCGTTGCATTGTAGTCAAGGTAAACTGAATCGCTACGTGCCGGCATAGTAGCCGAGTTTAGCACCTACTCGGCGGCTTGTGGCCGTCTTTCAGACACGTCGACGGGGGCCGCGTAGTCACCGTCAACGATGGACTTCAAGGTTACCGTTCGGAATAGGTCCAGAACCTTTGAATTCATGGCACGCCAGAAGGCGTCCGTTCCATCGTCTGAGCCAAACGGTTGAGAACCCGTTATTTTGGGATGGAACGCGCCGTCCACTGCTGCGACGATGTCACCGGCCTTGATGTCTTGTGAAGCCTTGGCTAGTAGATAGCCCCCGCCGGGGCCGCGAACGCTCACCACCAATCCAGCGCGGCGCAATGCGCCAAAAACCTGCTCCAAATACGATAGAGAGATCGATTGCCGATCAGCGAGTACTGCCAAAGCAAGTGGCTTTGTCGGCGCCCTTCGCGCCAGTTCCGCCATGCCGTTGAGAGCGAGTTCAGCCTTTGTGCTAGGTTTCACGGTAATGCACTCTGATTTCGGTTGTTGTTGCAATTTATCTACGGTCCAATTCGCCATTCAGATCAGTCTATTTTCTATATATATTTCAGTGTCTTAGTGGTCACGGGGCGGTCAAGATGGTGCACCGCGTGCTGAAAATCGCATTTGCAACACCTATCGGATTTTCATACAAGAGCCCCTCTCTTGTGGTCCGAAGTCCTCGGCTGCTCTCATTAAATCGGATATTCGATGCCAGAAATTATAATCAATGGTCCTGAGGGGCGCCTCGAAGGCCGTTACCATCACGCGGAAGATCCAAAATCTCCACTCGCAATAATACTCCACCCTCATCCGCAGCACGGCGGAACGATGAACAACAAGATTGTTTACAATCTTTATTACATTTTCGTCCGCCGTGGATATTCGGTGCTCCGCTTCAACTTCCGTGGCGTCGGGAGGTCTCAAGGCGAGTTCGACAATGGTATGGGAGAACTGTCCGATGCCGCGGGAGCATTGGACTGGATGCAATCCATCAAACCGAATGCCAGTGCGTGCTGGGTCGCAGGCTTCTCATTCGGCGCCTGGATTGGAATGCAGCTGCTCATGCGCCGTCCAGAGATAGAAGGGTTTATTTCGGTCGCACCGCCGGCAAACATGTACGACTTCTCATTTCTTGCGCCGTGCCCGTCCTCGGGCCTGATTGTTCAAGGTACAAGTGACGATGTTGTACCGGAACCATCCGTAGAAAAACTGTGCAACAAGCTGGCTTTACAAAAAAATATTACGGTTGATTACAAGCTAATCAAAGGCGCGAACCATTTTTTCAAAGAACACATGGATCAGGTAACAAAATCTGTTGAAGATTACTTAGACGCCAGGGACGCGTTGAAAGCTGAGTAAAAAACGCTTCAGGTGAAGCGCTTCGCGTTTGGCAAAAATAACTTCCCGCCGCTAAGCGGTTCTGGGGCCCCTGTGGTGCCCGGGAACGTTATGGGCATCCCTTTCGCAGATCGAACGGCAAGAAAACCGAATGCCTGCGCTTCGACCATATCACCGTCCCAACCGGAATCGTCGACCGGCGCTACATCACATGGCGCACCTGCCCGCAGTTTATTCATAATTTCCGGGTTATGCCTCCCGCCTCCTGTCACGAATATCTTTCGTGGAATTGCTGGGCATATGGAAATTCCACTCAAAATAGTCTGAACTGTGTACGCGACGAGAGTGGCCGCACCGTCTTCCACATCAAGGCTCTTAATCTCATCGAACGACAGGTCAGATCGGTCAAGGCTCTTCGGATATTGAGCCGAGTAATAGGAATGGCGAGTCAAGCGGTCGAGAATTCTATCATTTATTTTCCCCCGGCTCGCAGTTTCACCATTCATGTCAATTGGTGCGCCGGTCTTCATTTCCATCCACGCATCAATCAACCCATTTCCCGGTCCAGTATCGAAGGCGATTAGTTCTTCGTCAGCGGACCCAATCCACGTCACATTCGATATGCCGCCGATGTTTACGATACAAATTGGCCTCTCTTCAGTGCCATACAGCGCGGCGTGGTAAGCGGGAGCCAGAGGCGCGCCCTGGCCGCCCATCTGAATATCGTTTTGCCTGAGGTCCGCGATCACCGGAACAGATAAGGCCTGGGCAAGTTTCTCGCCATTGCCGATCTGCTGAGTCAGGCCAATGTTCGGCCGGTGCACAACCGTATGCCCATGCATGCCGACCAGTCCAAAGCTACGCCATTTGCTTCCCTCGCCTTGACATTTTTCCGATAATTTTTGCGCCAATTGAACATGCAGGTCTGTGAACTCATCAATAAGAGCCTGGTCAGTGCATGGCGAGTCGGTCGCAGCGGCAACTTCTACAGCGGCCTTAAGTTTCTGCCTGAATCCCGCCTCGTATTTAGCCGAAAGTGTCGGGCCGAAATCCCTAACCGATATGCCGTCGGTCTCAATGATCGCAGCATCCAATCCGTCCAAGGACGTACCGCTCATGAATCCGAGCGCGATAACATGTTCATGCTGGTTGATTAGGTTCATCTTTATCTCTTGAGAAGTGGCCTTGATATCCCGCAAAAAGTCGCTTAAGCCGTGATTTCGGCAAGAATATCAGACAACTAGTATTAACGGAATTGTGTCCATGTCCGCCGCTGCTGCGTCAGCCTCAGAACTCGTTCACGTGCTACAGACGAGAGGATTCTTACATCAATGCACTGACATTGATCGGCTTGATAAACTCGCGACGGAGACGGTTATAACCGCCTACAACGGATTTGATGCAACGGCCGACAGCTTACATGTCGGGCATTTACTTCCGATCATGATGCTGCGCTGGCTTCAAAAAACGGGGCACCGTCCGATAGCGCTCATGGGCGGGGGAACCACTAAAGTAGGTGACCCGTCCGGCAAGGATGAAACGCGACAACTTCTCACCGAAAAGGAAATCGACGCCAATATTGCAGCGATTCAAGCCACATTCGACCGGTTTTTCGATTTTTCCGAAAGCGAAACCGGTGCGGTAATGGTGAACAACGCAGAATGGTTGGACTCTTTGGAATACATCCCGTTTCTTCGTGAAATCGGCAAGCATTTTACCATTAACAGAATGCTTACGCTGGACAGCGTTAAGCTGCGCCTTGAGCGCGAGCAGCCCCTCACTTTCCTCGAATTCAACTATATGATTCTCCAATCTTATGATTTTGTTGAATTGTTCAAACGTTACGGTTGCACACTGCAGACCGGTGGATCCGATCAATGGGGAAACATTGTGAACGGGGTGGATTTAGGCCGTCGGCTCGCTGACGCTGAATTATTCGGACTGACCTGCCCTCTTCTCACAACAGCATCTGGCGCAAAAATGGGTAAGACTGCGAGTGGTGCAGTCTGGTTAAGCGCAAGCCGGTTGCCACCATATGACTACTACCAGTATTGGCGAAATACCGAAGATTTGGACGTGGGGCGATTTCTCAAACTCTTTACGGAATTGCCACTTGATGAGATTTCGCGATTGGAGGCCTTAGAGGGCGCTGAAATCAACGAAGCCAAGAAGATATTGGCCTATGAGACAACTAAACTGCTCCACGGCGAAACTGCTGCCCGCAACGCGGAAGAAACGGCGTTGAAAACCTTCGAAGAAGGCGAAAACGCATCCGGGCTTCCGAAGATCAAAATCTCGAAGTCCGAGCTTGAGGCCGGCTACTCCATAGTCGATGCATTGGTTGGAACCTCCCTTTGCAAGAGCAAAGGCGAGGCGCGCCGGCTAATCGCAGGTGGCGGAGCTCGACTGAACGACCGAAAAGTCGATGATGACGCAAAGATTCTAGACGAAAAATTATTTTCTTCTGGAAGCGTAAAAGTCTCTGCTGGAAAGAAAAAGCACGCCGTCATCGAACTCTCATAGACGCACAGGTACTGCCCGTTTATTCAACGCTCTGTTGGAGAGGCGGATCCGCTGCTTTGGATTGTTGCGGCTCAATAGGCGGCGGCTCAAAGACGCGAAAAATTTGGCGTAAAAAACCAGGTGTAAGCGTAGCGAGCGGATTAACGGTAATCTCACCGCCCTCGGGACTGCCGCGCATTACAAAGGTGGCGGCAAAAACACCCCCACCCTCTTCACCGCCAGTTAGCATTAGACCAAGTATAGGGATAGCGCCGAGCGCGCTGTTTAACGCGTAAGCGGGCACAATGGTGCCTTGGCCATTAATGATATCGTTGGACAGATCATATGTTCCGCGGGCTGTCAGACCTAATGATGGCCCAAACATTGCCCCATCCTTGATCTCAAATACATTGTCCGAATACCGGAAAGGTAAATTGAGCTCAGAAAAAGTGATCCCAGTCCCTCTCAACTCGTCAACGATTCCAGTCAACGCGGCGACGGACAGGAGGCGTGCCAAGAGCGGCGCCTCAACCAACTTGAATTCAGCAATATTGACCACGCCACTTACAGCGCCGGCACTATCCAGGTTGCCGCTTATGTCGAAACTTCCGGAAACGAAATCGTCTCCTAGCCCAAGGGATTTCAATACCTCGCCTCCGTCGTCACTTTGCGCCTTAAACGTTCTCTGGTTGTCAGCAGTCTGGAGATCGAACTTGAAAAACTTTTCGTTCTTCAATTGGGCATCAAAATTCATTCCTCGAATTCCAAATTCATCCTGCGAAATTGTCGCTTGCGCGTTAAACATCTCGCCGTCGTCTGCGAGCATCACACGGTCAATATTCCCGCTGAACCGCAAGGGAGCGCGGTCTTGACCGCCCTCTTGATCCACTAAACTTCGGCTACGGTTGCTGTCCTTTAATGACGACCAGAATGCTCGCCCATCCAGGACCGGACCAGCAACGTCAATGTCTAGGTAGCCATCGGCACCGCGACGGGCGTCGATTGATAGTCTGTTTTCACCAAGTCGCGCGTTACCGATATTCAGCACCTCAATTTCACCGCCAGCTATTTGCACCGCTCCTTCGACATGCGCGTCGACGTTTGGCGCATCGAACGTGAATTCTCTAACGTCGACTATACCCGAGTCATCCAAATTGACCTGAGCGGAGACCATTGCAGGTACACCAATCGGTTTTCTCCAGTTAATTTGAGAGATTCGTAGGTCTGCTCCAATCAGGTCGGCCTCAACGACCAAACTATCGGCATTGTCGATAGCAATCGTATACAGCGCCTCGACACGAACAGGGCCATCCATAATCGGCGGTCGAAATATGTCTGCATCTAGGCCAACCAACGTTCGCTGTTCATTCTCAACAACCGCGTCGACGGCGTACCTTCGTTTGAACGATGTGCCAGTGAAGTTTTCATGCCATGAAATGCCCGACCGAATCCCGCCGAGGGCCGCCGTACCGACGATATCCATACCGTCATTATCCAAAACCAAACTGAATTGGCCGGCTGACAAATCTAACCCAAAGGCAACATCGTCAACCTTGACCTGACTTAACGCGGCCTCCGTTTTGATCGCAACATCCGCTAGGCTTAAGTCCTGTACCAGTGGAAAGTCTAGCGCCAACGCGACTTCCACATCTCCGGCAGTATCGTCTGGGCTTATCCCTAGTGCTGACGCATAGTTGAGCGGATCTGAATCGATCAATGAGATAACGTCGGTAACGTTTCCAATCACTCGAACGTCAATATCTGCATGATGCGAAGAACCGTCCAGTCCATGTAGCCGTACACGGCCATCCGTTACATTCAGCCTTCCCCGTCCGTTGCCTTGGTGCACCTGCCCCCTGTCTATCTCAATGGTAACCTCGCTGGGCGTCAGCATCATGCTGCCGGACGTACCAATAACTGGCGGCATCTGTTTCATATACAGGACATCGATTTCGGTTAAGTTCGCCTTTCCTTCAAATCCCAACACTTCAATTGATGATAGGTTTGGTCCACTGAGACGAAAGTCAAAGCTGGCGTCCGTGATCAAACCATTACTTAGATTAGAGGCGATCCAACTGCCGGTGTTCGGTTTTATGTCTGTAGGCCAATACGCGTTAAGGTCGCTAAGCGTAAGTGTGTCAATACTGACACTTGCCACGATTGTCGGAGCATCGAAAAGACTATCCGCTTTGGCTGCCACACTAAGTCGGCTACCGGATTCTAATTGCGCATTTAGAAACTGAAGTTCTGCACGCCCCTCAGTTTGACTCAATACAGCCGCCAATTTCAGGTCAGAAAGCTTGAACGTCTTACCAATCGGTAAGGGTAACGAAAAACTGCCCGACCCATCAGTGATATCGAGCTCCGCACTCTCAATTCGCACGGCGCTTTCATCAACCCTGAACTTCGACATGAAACTGCCGGTGAGATCGATTTCCGCACCAGAAATAACTGCGACCTCCGGAATGAGTGGCGAGAACGAGGAAGGGCGTACACCCGAGAACGCTAACGTCAGCGATACCTCGCGCGCTTCAACATCATAGTGCCCTTGCGCTTCGATGTTGGATGGGCGCGCTTCATTCAAGAGCGGTAACTCGCCCTGAACACGGATATCCATGCCATCCCGTACGAGCTCAATATGACCGGAAGGCACAACCCATTGCGCATTGCTCGCCTGGTCCGCAAACACAACGGTTGCGCGTTCGACAGCGAAACTTTGGAGATATCCGGTTCTAACACTAGCGCCTCCCGGATCCGTCAATGCAGCGACTATCGCTCGGACTAGGACACTAGCAGGTTCATCGCCCAAACGAGTTTCGGGACCGCTAACGGTGTAATCTAATTCTTGTTTTTGCTTCTGCTCAGTGGATGTCGGTTCAAATCCGAGGATTACCGCACCGTCACTGGCCCGTGTGAACCGCAGAACGGGGCGTGAGACAGAAATCTTCTCTGGCGCGGGAGTACCGTCCAACAGAGAACGGACGCTTAAGTCGACATTCATTGACGGAAAGGATGCGACGACCCGGCCCTCTTGATCTGCAACAGACACATCGACAATCTGGATTTGAAATCGATCCCGAAAGCCAGCCCAACGGACTATGGCATCGGAAACTTGAAATTCTACACCGTCACCAATTTCATTTAGGGCCTCAGATATGTACGGTGCGAGACAGTCGACAGATACTGGCCCCTGAGACAATCGCCAGGTCGCGACAACAATTGCCA
>JAYQVH010000057.1:0-9478 GCA_038148375.1 Rhodospirillaceae bacterium
GCCCTGATTCCGTCAGCTTGATGAACATGAATTCGTCCGCTGGCCAGTAAATACCCAGGTAGTCTGCCGAAAAGACGTATTCAGAGCCACCACGTTGGATAGCTTCAGCTTCAGACATAAAGAAGCCGCTGATCTCCGCAATCAAGGGGTAAGCCTTTGGGTTCGCATTTAGGAAAGACTCGATCAGTTTTCCGTATTCGCACGACGTAAATTCGTGGGTGACGATAAGTGGAATCTGTAAAATCTTGTCGAAATGCAGGAACGCTGTCATCCAACTGAAGGCACGCGTTTTACGCCACGCGTCGGGAGGCATTGAGGAAGTCGCGATCACCAAGTCTTGGTATTCAGGTACGTCGTCCTCAAGCGTAATGCGTTCTCCATGGAAATTGATGATCTCGGATCTAACCGTCTTCATACCATGTTCTTTTTGGTAGTCAGGATTACCCATCTCGGCATTTGGAAGGATAGATAAATTGTTAAACTGAATGCGGTTGTGCTGCCCTGTTTCAATAAGGTCGCTGACGCCCGCAACGAAAGTGGAATACGTTTCACCAGGTAAGCCGATGATCAAATCGCTGTACGTTTCTATGCGATCCCGGGTGAATCGCCTTTGCAGCTCCCTATATGTTTCTCCGGAAATGTTGTCACGCTTGACAGACTTCAGAGTGGTCATATCCAAGCTCTGCATCGACAGAGCCACACCCTTGTTAAGCCCAGCATCCGAAAGAGCTTTTTGTGTTTCGTAAGCGCGCTCCGTAGCGTTTTTCGTGTTTTGCACAGATAGCGCGGACGGAAAGTTCTTTTCAGATTTTACCTGGGCAACGTAGTTAGCGATATCGAGGTCCCTTTTTTGGATACCGAAGTTGGCATCGCAGCAAAAAATGTATTCGATTTTCTTCTCAGCGAACCAATCGACCTCCGCATACAACCTGTCGAGGCCGAATTTTGTTACCTTTGCTGCTGTTGCAGAGCCCCAATCACAAAACGTGCATCTGAACGGACATCCTCTGTTCGTCTCCCACAAGCCGATCCACGCTTCATCGGAATGCGCAGCCATCAAAGGCTCGAACGTTCCCTCCAAAAATGGTGAAGGAACATCGTCCAAGGTACGGAAGCGCTCTCTTGGATTCGTTTTTACGTATTTGCCTGAGTCAGATATGAAACTCAATCCGGCGATAGAGTGCCACTCGCAGCGGGGATATGACTCCAGGACTTCGAGGAAGGTCGCTTCTCCCTCACCATGCACCGCGACATCGACAAACGAATTTTTTCGAAGCCACTCCTCGGATGAGTCCGGAACATGAGGGCCCCCAAAGACGATGAGCACGTCATCGTTAAGCGCCTTCAGCCGTTTGGCAGCCTCAAGGGAAATTTCATGATTCCAGACATACGTACTAAAACCGATGACATCGGCCTCTTTAAGCTGCGACACGATGTCTGAAATGGGGATGCGCTTATAGATCGCAGGTATAAATGTGTATCTATCCGGATCAACCGAATTGGCTTCCGCATAAACCTGAAGAACACCAACCGAATAAGGCAGGTAATTCTGCCCTGAAAAGCTGTTGTTGATCTGGACAAGGCCAACGGTGACTGGCTGTGGAGAACTAGTACTCATATCTGTCGTCAGTTTCCGGTACCTTCGCACCCCAGGAGAGAACGTCCTTCAATCTCAAATCTTCATCCCCGTGCCATGCCCTTCGGGCTGGTTCAATGCCAAAGAGCACAGGTACATGGCTGGCGCCAGACAGGGGCTTCATCTGTGATAATGTACGTTTGATCGACCCGGGCTATGCTGTATTCCTACACACCAGATGTGGCTTATCTCGATGATAACAGACCATATTGGATTACGCTTCATAATCCCTTTGGACGTCGCCGCATATACTCTTCATGGCGACGTCAAGGGCTTCTCTAACAAGATTTGGGCGTGAATCTCAATGGCAAGTATCTCCATGTTGAAAGGGGCTAAGGTGCTGGTTGCCGGCGGAGCGGGCTTCATTGGCACGAACCTGATTGAGCGTCTGGTGGATATGGGCGCCGATGTCACGGCAACGCTTCACAGTCGGGAGCCCCAGTTGAAGCTGGCGGCCGTAAAATACGTCAAATGTGATCTCCTAAAAGCGGAGGACTGCGATCGCGTCGTAGCGGGCCATGACTATGTTTTTATGTGCGCTGCCAACACATCCGGGGCTGCGGTGATCGAGCGGAACCCTCTGACGCATTTTACCCCCAATCTCATCATGAACCTCTCCATGCTCGATGCGTGCCACAGGTCCGGGGTGAAGAAGTTCCTCTTCATTAGCAGCAACGTTGTCTATCCGGAAACGGACCGCCCGGTGAAAGAAGAAGACGTTACTGGTGAATTTTTCGGTAAATACGTTGTGGCCGCCAGGATGAAACGATTTTCAGAGATTGCGTGTGAGACCTATGCGACGACCGGTCAGGACGCTTTGAAGGTCTGTGTCGTTAGGCCCGGGAACATCTACGGCGAATACGACGACTTCGAAGAGGCGACGTCGCACGTCATTCCGGCGCTTATTCGTAAGGTAGTTGAGCGGCTAGCGCCGTTGGAAGTTTGGGGTGACGGCAATGACGAAAAGGATTTTATCTACGTCGGCGATTTTATCGATGGAATGATCTTGGCGATGGAAAAGGTCGACTCACCTGATCCGATTAACATCGCTACCGGGACATCGGTAACCATTCGACATGTGCTCGGTCACTTGCTCCGCGCCGGAAACTACGAAGACGCGGAAATTACATACTTGTCGTCTAAACCAACCATGATCCCCAGACGGCTTATTGACGTTACCCGTGCGCGCGACCTCCTGGGGTTTGAAGCGTCTACGCCTTTGGAGGAGGGGCTGGCGAAGACCCTTCAGTGGTACGAAAAAAACCGGGTCCCCGCTGGCAGCGTATAAACTTTATCTTACGTTGGCTGGCGGGCAGATATTTTTCACGTGGCCTATCCTTGAACGACAAGAAGGTCAAAATGCCCGGCTTTCGCCGCCGTCCACAGCTATAGCGGCACCATTGATTAAGCTCGCTTTTGCCGAGCAAACAAAAGCGATCACGTCGGCTACTTCTTCGGCCGTTCCCAAGCGTCCGATGGGGCATTCACCAGCGACATAATTTTTAAAGCCTTCGGGGTCCCGTTTCATTTCGTCTTCCCAGCCCGTGCCGGGAATCATGATGTTGCCCGGTGCAACGCTGTTAAACGTTATCCCTTTGCCAGCAAGGGAATGATCCATTCCTAAAGTTTTCATAAGACTGGTTTGCGCTGCTTTGGCCATATTGAACCATGGCCGGCCGCCGCCCTCGCGCCCCAGCCGCGACGTGACCGTGACGATGCGCCCCCACTCTTGGGCGATCATGTGCGGCAAAGCTCTGGTGGTGAAGCGTACGGCTGCCGCCGCATTTTTCTCGTACACTTCTAACCACACATTGTCGCCGGTCTCAGTAACGGTGGGTGAGCCCCATCGGCCGCCCCCACCGACGTTATTGACAAGGATGTCGACTCCGCCCCAGGCGCTGGAAAGTGTGCGCCAAAACGAGTCAATTGCGTCTAGCGAATGAACGTCGCAGGGTTCGGCAATGACGTCCACATCGAATGATTCCAGCGCGGCCTGTGCCGCCTTGAGACGCTCTGCCGTTCGTGAGCAGACAGCGATACTGCACCCTTCGGCCGCTAGCGCTTTTGCCGTAGCCAAGCCAATGCCGTGAGTGCCGCCTGTTACTAGAGCGCGTCTTCCGTTCAGGCCCAGGTTCATATCGACCCTTCGGATGGCTTCCAAATTGTCTGCGAGTATCCCTCCAGCACCAAACTGCCGAAGTTCGCTCGCTTGGTCTTAAGAATTTCCACGATACCTTGCTCGGCGAATTCATTCAATTTGGCGTGATAACCACGCCAGAAATTGCGCAGTTCGTGCGCAGCAATTGCGAGGTGGTCGATTAACGACGTCTGGTCGTACCAGTCGTACGTAGGCTCAATGTGGATGACCAACGCGGGCTTCTTCTTCAAAAGAAACTCGAGGAATTGAGCATTTCTCTCGCCGGTCTGCTCAAGGGCGCCGATCGTCAAGACGAGAGAATTTGCCGGGACGTCAATTTCGTAATCGGGGTCGAAGAAATCGAACAAATGTCCCTGAGTATTAAGTCCTTTTAAAGTGTGGAGCCGGTCAACGATTTCCACGGAAGGTTCAGCCCAGTCCAGGCCATGGACAACGGTGTCAGGATACATTTCGGCCAGCCGTGCTACATTGAAGCCCGACCCGCACCCAAACTCGAAGATGTGGTCGAATCCCGCACACTGTGTCAGAAACAGCCATTCGCGGAATACTTCATACCAATGCTGCTCGAAAAACGGGTCTTCGGTGCGGACAAAATCACCGTTAAGGCGGACGGGCATATTGGGGCGGATGTATTTGGGGAGCAGTGCATCCAGGTCTCCGTCCGACTTGTCGAAGGCCGCGAGGTTTTCTCCCCAACCTTTCAGCCACCGTGTCTTGTCATCTTGCTCCACAAACGAAAACTGCCGGTCGCGAATACGGAGGAGAAGCTCAAGGATAATTTTGTCGCGGTCTTGCTGGGTGTAGGGAGCATAAGCCCAATTGCCCTTTTCGATCATGTCGATACAGGCCGGAGGGATATGGTCCGTTGCGGTTCCAAAAAGATCGGCAAAATCATCTACGGTCAGGGTCGAAGACACGATGCGTACAGCCTCAATTGTTGGTTCTAACCAAGAAGGCGATCTTAAAACGGACCGCGAAAGCGCCGTTCGTGGCTATAGAAGTCGATGCCGCTTAAATCCATATGCGGTTTGTCCATCATTTGCTCGACCTTCCGAATAATCGTTTCTGAGTTCGGATAGAAGTGGTTTTCCAAAGCCCGGACGGTTGGGCAAGGCGTGTGGGCAAAGCCGACGCGTTCGACCGGCATGGTCAGATCGTTAAAGCAACTGTGACTCACGTCCGCTGCGATTTCCGCGCTCAGTCCCGAATTAACCCAATCATAGTCGACGACCAAGCAACGCCCTGTTTTCCGAACCGATTTTGTAATCGGTCCCATATCCATGGGCGCTAACGTTCGAGGATCAATGACTTCGGCGTCTATGCCTTTGGTCGAAAGTATCTGCGCGGCATGCATGGCTTCGACATTCATCCAAGATGTCGCGACGATCGTGATGTCAGACCCTTCTCTGAGAACGTTGGATTGACTTAACGGGATGGCATACGGTTCTTCAGGTACCTCGTCCTCTATCCAATGGAGCCAGCGGTGTTCTAGAAAGACGACGGGATTGTTATCTCGAATTGATGCAATAAGCAGTCCCTTGGCATCTCGAGGTGTGGTCGGAGTCACAACCTTTAACCCGGGGATGTGCGTGAAGTAGGAAAACAAGCTCTTGCTGTGTTGGGAACCCTGACCCCAACCGCGGCCGATGATGGCGCGAATGACGATCGGCAAAGGTGTATCTCCGCCGGTGAGATAATTGTGACACGAGATCATATTAACGATCTGGTTCATGGCCAAGAGTAAGAAATCTGCCCGGATGTGAATATGAACAGGGCGCATTCCTTTTAAGGCCGCTCCGAGGGCGAAACCGGTCATACTTTCTTCGCTGAGCGGGGTGTCAAAGCACCGGGCAGATCCGTATTGCTCCGCCAGGCCCAGCGTGGTCCCGAATATGCCCTTAAAATCGGGGACGCCAATTCCATAGACAAAAACAGAGGGGTCTCGTTCCATTTCCTGGAAGAGCGCCTCGCGGATGGCCTCGGCAAAACTAACCTTTCTCATGGAACACGCCGTCATAAAGCATTTCGGGAGAAGGATGAGCGGCGGACTTTGCCGCGCTCACGCTGGCTTCAATGGATGAGTCAATGGTGGTTTCCAACTCGGTGATGGCGTCTTTTTGGACGCCTGATGCGAGTAAGCGCTCTCGTTGAAGGCTCACGCAATCCCGGTTTTTCCAGAATGTATCTTCTTCGCTCGATCTATACGGTGCATCTGTGTCCATAGCCGTTCCGCACGGCTCCAAATAGCGGTAGGTGCGAATATTCAGAAATGCGGGTTTGCCTTCAGTCAGCACTCGATTGATTGCGGCACGGGTCAGGGCATAAATGCTTTCCACGTCGTTCGTATCATCTTCGTACACCAAACACGCGTACTGGCGCACAACGTCGGTGAGAGACGCAAAACCTTGCCGCTCTGCTTTTCTTGTGTGGACGGCAAGGTCATTGTCCTCGCAGACGAACAGCACCGGTAGTTTCATTGAACAGGCGATGTTGAGTGACTCCCAGAAAGCGGCTTCGTCCGTCGCGCCGTCGCCAAAAAAGGTCGCGACAACGCGCCCGTTTTGTTTCTGTTTGTTTGCGTATGCCGCGCCCAAAGCGACCGGGATGCCTGCCGCAACGATACCTGTCGAACCCAGCATTCCGTTCTCAACATCTGCAAGATGCATGGACCCGCCTTTTCCGTTAGCGGTTCCGTTGACGCGTCCGTGCAGTTCGCCAAAAAACGCATGGGAGTTTTCCGTCTTTGCAAGGTAGGTGGCGTGGCTTCGATAGCTGGCCAGCACATCACCGTCTTGTCCGATTGCCTTACATACGCCAACGGACACTGCCTCTTGTCCCATTGACATATGCATCGGCGTTTTCATCTCGTCGTCCGGATAGATTTTGACGATCATCTCTTCGCATCTGCGGGTTAGATACAGGGTGCGATATAGAGCAATCGACACCTCCGCAGGTATCGCCTGTGTATCGGCTTGGCGCGCCGAGCTCTGAGTCATCAAAACGGCCCCTTAAATCTTTTATATACATCTGCCATGGATGCTTCGGACGGCAGCTTAATGCCATGGTCGTCTTTTCCAACGACGAGTTTGGCAATCGCATCGGTTAAGGTCGTCAAATTGGGATAATACAAGTCTTCGAGTGCTTTCGCGGTAGGGCAGGGGGCAGCGGCCATGCCGAGGGAAACCGCCGGGGCTTTGAGTGCACCAGGGTGGTTCTCGCATACGATTCGGCAAATTTCAGCGGCGACGCCAAATGGCCGCCAGCTTGTATCGGCAATGAGGAGTTTACCGGTGCGATTGACGCTTTCGAGGATCACCTCGGAATCGATATGCGACACACAGTGAAGATCAATGATGTCGCAGGAAATTCCTTGATCCAATAGCCATTCTCCTGCGCGCCGTGCCTCTAAACTCATTATAGACGTGCTCACGATAGTGACATCATCCCCCCGCGCAACGCGCCGCTGACTGAAGGGTGTCTCTCCCAGTATTTCCGGCTCGTTGGCAGACGAGAAACTCAGGTCGTACATCAACCGGTGTTCGAGCGAAATCACCGGGCCGCGATGGTGCGCGACCGCATGTGCATAAGTGTCGATAATCGCGCCTGGGCTGGCCGGCATGATGACGGTGAGGCCAGGAATATGTGCGAACAGAGACTGCAGGCTTTGGCTGTGCTGAGCTCCCTGGCCCCATGATCGCCCGATGACGAGACGGACCATCATGGGGACCTCAAACAAGCCGCCAAACATGTATTTGTACTTGGCCGCCAGATTGATCAGTTGGTTCATGGCGAGGAGGGCGAAGTCCGCACGGATGTGTGTGTTAATTGGATAAAGACCGTTGAGTGCTGCACCGACGCAAATTCCGGTTATGCCTTCTTCAGATAGAGGCACTTCGATTACCCGGCTATCGCCAAATTTCGACGCGAGGCCCAATGTCGTACCAAAAGTTCCTTTATGATCGGCTACACCCTGGCCAAGAATAATTGTTTTATCGGAGTGCTCCATTGCATCGTGCATGGCCTTCGCAAGGCCCTCGCGATATGTCATCAGTGACTCTTGCTCATGCATCTTTTAATCCGAGATCACAGTGTTCATTATTCAACATGAGTGAGTAAGTCGTCTGCCGTCGGCGGCAATGACGCTTCGGCAAATGCAACGGCTTCCTCGATTTCTGCCGCAACGTCATCCTCGAACGACTGCGTGAGTTCTGGCCATTTCAAGACTGGGTCAGAAGCCAGCCAACGGTCCATATCCGCGCGATTTCTATAACCCGCATCAAAATCATCTCCGGGGCCCACGTGCTCTTTATATCTATATGTATGGACCATCAGCCATTGCGGTCCCGAACCAGACCTTATTTTCTCGAGAAGATCAGCTGTGGTATCGGCCACTTCAATCAGGTCATTGCCATTTTCAACAACGGTGGTGGACAGGCCGAAAGTTTCTGCGTGCGATTGCATCTCGTATGCCTGCCGTTCGGCCAGCGTTGTGTAAACGGCAAGAGCGTTATTTTCACACACGAATAAAACAGGCAGATGATGTAACGCAGCAAAATTGAGCGATTCATGGTAGACGCCCTCTTCCGACGCCCCGTCACCAAAAATCGCGACGCTCACTTGATCGCTTGACCGAAGTTTGGTTGCAAGCGCAGCCCCCACAGCATGCGGAATAGTGCTGGCAACGATGGCAGACGATCCCATCATTCCGACGTCAGGTGCGGCCAAGTGCATGGACCCAGCTTTGCCGCCTGACATCCCACCGGATCGCCCATAAAGCTCTGCCATCAGTTTCGGCAGGCTTCCGCCTTTAGCAATGTAATAGGCGTGGCCACGATACGTAGTGAAAAGGAGGTCTTGTGGCGCCATTGAAGCGCAGATGCCAACGGCAACAGGCTCCTGGCCGATCGAGAGATGAACGGGGCTTTGGATCCTATCCGACGGATACAATTCAATTATGCGTTCTTCGACACGCCGAATCAGCAGCGTTGTGCGCAATAAATTCTTCAGCCTCGTGCTGTGTTCGGTTGTCAAAATCCGGTCCCCACTCGTACCTTAGGCTACTTTTTATAGCCGAACTCTAACGTCTCAATGATGGTATTTATCGGGTCCTTGAAAAGATCAAAGGAATAAAGCAGTTCAGCGAGTTTGATGCCACCCAAGGCGACAGCGCAGTGCATGCCATCGCCCGTCATCTTAGCCAAGAATAAATGGCGCGGAACAACGACTACGTTCATGTCGTTTTCAGATTCAGTCTGTTCCGGAATCGTCTTACTGATTCCCAGAAACAAAGACTGGAAACTGTCAATCCGGTTGGGAAGCGGCTGGGTTGTTCCAATCAAATGGAGCGACGATAGCTCAACACCGACTTCTTCTAGGACTTCTCTGCGGGCAGCTTCCTGCGGCATTTCATTTTCGTCTATGCCGCCTGCTGGAAATTCGTAGGTGTAACATCCGATCGCTGGCCTCGGCTGTCGCACCATGATGAATTCACCGTCCGGTGAGAGCAAAACGCATATTACACCGGGAGGTTCGACAACGCGGTAGTAAGGTCGTTCATCCTTCAGCCGAGATTGCTTTTCTGATCTGGTCGTTACCCGTACTTCTTCCAGATCAAACCATGGAGTTTCGAAAACGGTCGTTTTGGCACTGAAAAAGCGGCCATCAGTCACGGTTGACCCCAGCGG
>JAYQVH010000058.1:0-9403 GCA_038148375.1 Rhodospirillaceae bacterium
GGGCTCGGGCACGCCAGCGTGCATGGGCTCGGGCACGCCAGCGTGCATGGGCTCGGGCACGCCAGCGTGCATGGGCTCGTTCCTCGCAAAACCTGCGGGGAAACCTTTTTTGGGCTTAGGTCTCACGCAGCCGGGGGATCAACTCGACGAAGTTGCAGGGCTTGTGCCGGATGTCGAGCTGATACTTGAGAATCTCGTCCCAGCCGTCTTTCACTGCGCCGTTTGAGCCCGGCAGGGCGAAGAAATACGTGCCCCTGGCAACGCCCGCGGTCGCGCGCGACTGAACCGTCGAGGTGCCGATCGACTTGATGCTGACATAGCGGAACAGCTCACCGAAGCCGGGGATCTCCTTCTCCCACACCTGCGCGTAAGCTTCCGGTGTGACGTCACGCCCGGTCAGTCCGGTGCCGCCGTTGGTGATGATGACATCAACCTGCGGATCATCGATCCAGGCGTTGAGCGCGGCGACGATGTCCGGCACCTCGTCCTTGACGATCTTGCGTCCGGCGAGGCTGTGCCCGGCCTCCGTCAACCTATCAGCCAGCAGTTGGCCCGAGGTGTCGGTCTCGAGCGTGCGGCTGTCGGTGATGGTCAGGATGCCGATGTTGATCGGCACGAACTGTTTGCTTTCGTCGATGCGCGCCATGTCTATCTATCGTGTCAGGTCTCTGCGTTACCGGAAGAGGATGAGTCCAATTTTTGCTTCACCGCCAGCAGGTCGCGCCAGGCCAGGCGTTTATGCTGCGGCGAGCGCAAAAGGTACGCCGGGTGGAATGTCGCAATCGCCGGCACCGGCGCGTCCAGACCGGGGGTTTGCACCTCTTCCCAGCGACCGCGCAGGCGGGTGATTCCCTCGCTGCGATCGAGCAGCGTCTTGGCACTGAGGCCACCGACCATAAGGATGACCTCCGGCTGCATCAGAGCAATGTGCCGCTCGAGGAACGGCGTACACAGGGCGACTTCCTCCGGCGTTGGCTTGCGATTGCCGGGCGGGCGCCACGGGATGACGTTGGTAATGTAAGCGGTGTCGCGCGTCAGGCCGATGGATTCCAGCATGCGGTCGAGCAGCTTGCCGGACACGCCGACGAAGGGCAGGCCCTGGCGGTCCTCGTCACCGCCCGGCGCTTCGCCGATAACCATAAGCCGTGCCTCCGGGTTGCCGTCGGCAAACACCGTCGACTTCGCCGTCGTCTTCAGGCTGCACCCTTCAAAGCTCTCCAGCGCGGTGCGCAGGCCGTCGAGGGTCGTCGCCGCGCCGGCCAGGGCGGCCGCAGACTGCGAGGCCGCCGATTGAGGCATGGTGACAGGCGCGGGACGCGCGGCAGGCGCGGCTGGGCGCTCGCGCACCGTGTGCGGCTGCGGAGCAACGGTTTTCGGCTTTGATTGTGACAGCACGTAGCGATTCAGCGGAGCGTCGCCGATCGCCTCGTCAGCACCTGATTCGATCAGCCAGGTGAGAATGCCGACGGGGTCCAGGGGCTTGTCTGAACGGCCAGGGGGCGTGGTGCGGTCTTGGTCCATGCCCGTTTGGTAGCATGTTTAGGGGGGCATGGGCGAGCGGGGCGGCCCTACTCGCCGGACGACTGGACTTCGTCCTCGGTGGGCTTAAGCATGTTGAGTTCCACCGACCAGATACGCTCGAAGGTGCGGAAGCCCATCCAGCCCAGCACGGGCGTTGCGATAACCAGAGTCCAGAGCATCAGATCGTTCAAGATCAGCTCCTCTGCGGCAAGGCTGATTAAGCCGGTCGTGTACGCCAACACGGTCAAGCGCTCTTCAGCTAGGTACAAAAGACCCGTACCAATCATGCCAAACGTACCGATCGCTAGCACGGCGCCGGACAGGGCTGTTAGACCGATTGCGAAACGCGACATAGGGAACCTCGCTCTGAAGCAGTCCACCGGCGGGGCGGTGAGTGGGCGTACTATACGCCTGCCTAAACCCCTGAACCTGTGCGGAATTTGCAAGACACCCGGACGAATTTGCATAGCTCCTTGCATCGCCGCATCCGCCTTGGCATAGACCCGGCATAGACCGGCTGCCGCCGCACCGGTTAAGGTGCCGCAAGGTATCCAGTACGCTGATCCGGCGCAGAACAGCGGAAAAGACGAGGATAGGGCTATGGAACGCGAAGCGATGGAATTCGATGTGGTGATCGTCGGCGGCGGCCCAGCCGGCCTGTCGGCTGCGATCCGCCTTAAGCAGCTGGCGGCTGAGAAAGAGCGGGACATCTCCGTTTGCGTTCTGGAGAAAGGCTCCGAAATCGGCGCCCACATTCTGTCGGGCGCGGTGATCGACCCTATCGCGTTGAACGAACTGATCCCCGACTGGAAAGACAAGGGCGCGCCGCTGAACACGCAGGTGAGCGAGGACCGTTTTCTATATTTGACGAAATCGGGTAGCTTCGGCGTGCCGAACTTCGTGATGCCCCCGCTGATGAACAATCACGGCAACTACATCGTCAGTCTTGGCAACGTCTGCCGCTGGCTCGCCGAACAGGCGGAAGCGTTAGAGGTCGAAATTTATCCCGGCTTCGCCGGCGCCGAAGTCCTGTACAACGACGACGGCTCGGTCAAAGGCGTCGCGACAGGTGACATGGGCGTCGGACGCGACGGCGAACAGACCTCAAGCTATGAGCCGGGCATTGAATTGCACGGCAAATACACGTTCATCGCCGAGGGTGTGCGCGGCTCGCTGGCCAAAGAGCTGATCGCCAAGTTCAGTCTGGAACAAGACTCGGATGTGCCCAAGTTCGGCATAGGTTTGAAAGAGCTGTGGGAAGTCAAACCGGAGAACCACAAGCTGGGTCAGGTCACTCACACCATGGGCTGGCCTTTGTCGAGCGACACCGGTGGCGGATCGTTCATGTATCATCTGGAAGACAATCAGGTCACCATCGGCTTCGTCGTCCACCTCAACTACAAGAATCCGCACCTCTCGCCTTTCGACGAGTTTCAGCGCTTCAAACTCCACCCCAGGATCAAACCGGTGCTGGAAGGTGGCCGGCGCATTTCCTACGGCGCGCGCGCGATCACCGAAGGCGGATTCCAATCCGTACCCAAGCTGACCTTCCCGGGCGGCGCCTTGATCGGATGCTCGGCCGGGTTGGTCAATCTGCCGCGCATCAAAGGCAGTCACAATGCAATGAAGTCCGGCATGCTGGCGGCGGAAGCTGCCTTCGCCGCGGTCGCGGACGGCCGCTCCGGAGACGAGCTGACGGCCTATGGCGAGGCCTATACATCGTCCACGATCTACAAGGACCTCAAGCGCGTGCGCAACGTCAAGCCGTTGTGGAGCAAATTTGGGACGTTCGGCGGCCTGATTCTCGGTGGCATCGATATGTGGATGAACAACCTGGGTATCGGTCTGCCGATCACCCTGAAGCACGGCAAACGGGATGCGGATACGCTGATACCGGCCTCACAAGCCAAGCCGATCGACTACCCCAAGCCGGACGGCGTGATCTCGTTCGACAAACTGAGTTCGGTGTTCATTTCCAACACCAACCACGAGGAAAATCAGCCGGTCCACCTGAAACTGGCCGATCCAAACGTGCCCATCGGCAAGAACCTGCCGGAGTGGGACGAGCCCGCACAGCGGTATTGCCCGGCCGGCGTTTACGAGGTCGTTGAGTCAGACAGCGGTGACGGCAAGCGCTTTCAGATCAACGCCCAAAACTGCGTTCACTGCAAAACCTGTGACATCAAGGATCCCAGCCACAACATCACGTGGACCGTGCCTCAAGGCGGCGGCGGACCCAATTACCCGAACATGTGATCTCCCGACACAATTCCGGGTTTTCCCTCGCGCCCCGACACCGCTATGATGTGGGGCATGATCAAAAACTCAGTCTCAGCGGCATTGGCATCCGTCGGCATCGCCGCCCTGGTTTTTCCGCCGATTCCGGCGCAGGCGGATAGTCCGTCATCCGGTTTGGCAGGGGCGTACTTGTCCGTGCGCCATGCGCAGGCATCCGCGGATCCGGTTGCGGCCTCTCACTTTATCGACGAGGTTCTGAAGATCGACCCTGAGAATAGGTCGATGAAGTTCCTGGCGTATTTCCAAAAAGCACAGGCGGGGGACATCGACGGGGCCCGCCCATTTGCCGAGGAAACGTACGCCGATCGCCCGAGCTTGGCGATTGCTCCCTTGCTGATCGCCATCACCGACTATGCCGATGGCCGCTTCGCAAAAGCTGAAAACCTGATCAGTAACATCACCGGCCGCAATTCCATCGGCACGTTGCTTCCGCTGGTGCGTGCGTGGGCCAGAGCGCCCGTGCAACCTTATGTCGAAGCGGCGTCGGCCCTCGCACCCTACGAAGGCCAGGACGAATTGCGCGAGCTGTCGGCCTCAATGATGGCCTTGCTCAATGAGTATTACGGCCGCGACGAAGCGGCGCTGGTGTACTACCGCGCCCTCGCAGCCAACATCGACCGGGTGCCTCTTTATATGCTGCGTCTTATCACGGACGGCCTGCATCGCCTCGACAAGAGCGAAGAAGCCCGCGACACAGTTGCCCGCTACAGAGAATTGCGTAGCCCGTCTCCGCTGTGGGACGGCTACCTGACGCAATATGAAGACGCCGACACGCCGCGTGCTCCGATCACCGCGCAGGCGGGCATGGCGGAAGCGCTATATGCGATGACGCGAATTCGCATGGCGACGGCCAGACGCGCTTCCGGCCTGCAGATGGCTTTGGTTTACGCCAATTTGGCGTTGTATCTGAATCCGGACCTCGATCTCCTGCGCCGCGAAGTAGCCGACGTCTTTGCGGCCAGCGGCCAACCGGAAATGGCCAATGACATTCTGCAGGATGTGCAGCAGAGCGATCCGGGCTATCTCGTCGCGCGCCTGCGCTTGGCCGAAAACCTGGACCGTCTGGGTCAAACCGACGAAGCAGTCACCGTGCTGGATGACCTCGCCAGGATATTCCCGGGACTACCTGAACCTCTGGTGTCTCTCGGCGACCTCCTGCGCAACAGGCAGCGATTTGACGAAGCCATCTCCGCGTATGACCGGGCGTTTGCCCGCTATCTCGGCGGCAAGCCGGACAGCTGGGCAGTGTATTACGGGCGCGGCATGGCGCTTGAGCGCGCACAATTGTGGGACCGCGCCGAGCGAGATTTCAAGCAGGCCCTGCAAATCAATCCGGAACAGGCGCAGGTGCTGAACTATCTGGGCTATTCCTGGCTCGACCGCGGCGAAAACATTTCCGAAGCGCGGCGCATGATTGAAATTGCCATCAGCCAGCATCCCGAAGACGGCTTCATCGTCGATAGCCTCGGCTGGGCTCAATTCCTGATGGGTGAGTACGAAGAGGCGGTGTTCAATCTCGAGCGCGCCGTATCTCTCAAACCCGCAGACCCGACGATCAACGAACATCTCGGCGATGCCTATTGGAAAGTCGGCCGCGAGACCGAGGCCCGCTTCCAATGGCGGCGTGCCTTGTCGATGGACCCCGAACAAGATCAGGCCGAAGAAATTCGCGTCAAGCTGCAACGCGGCTTGGCCCGAAACTGACTTCTCATGCCGACGGCAGCGCTGACGCGGACTGCCGCGGCCAAAGTCAATCTCACCCTTGAGATTACGGGCCGTCGCGACGACGGCTATCACACCTTGCAGTCACTCGTCGTGTTCACAGAGATTGCAGACACGCTGAGATTCACATTTACGCGTAACGGCACGTTGAGCGTCGCCGTCTCGGGTCCGGAAGCGGGCACCCTGACCGGCGATGATTCGAATCTGGCACTGCGCGCGGCGCGGATGGTGCAAGATCGGACAGGTGATCAGTCTGGTGTTTCGATTGCGCTTGAGAAACACATTCCTCTGCAAGCGGGCCTCGGCGGCGGGTCGGCAGATGCGGCGGCGGCGGTCGCCGCCTGCTGGGCGACATGGGCGGGCAGCGACATGCCACCGATTTCGGATACAGATCTTGCCTACGAGCTTGGCGCCGATGTTCCGGTGTGTCGGCACGGTCGCGCGGCGATGATGCGCGGGATCGGAGAGGTCATCCATCCAATCGGCCGTTTTCCATCCGCATGGCTGGTTCTGGTCAATCCGAGAATCAACGTCCCGACGCGTGATGTTTTTAAGACGTTTGAAGCACCGTTCTCCCAGCAAGACACCGGGCCCGGCGGGTTGAACAGTTTCCAGGCGCTTTGCGAATACGTTGGGTCCCACCACAACGACTTGACGGACGCCGCCGTCAGAATCGCGCCGCCGATTGACGACGTCCTCACTGCCCTCCAGAGCACCGAAAAGTGCGCCGCCGCGCGCATGAGCGGATCAGGTCCGACTTGTTTCGGGTTATATGAATCAAGCGAATCGGCGCGCCAGGCGGCAGAGACGTTGGCTACGACGCACCCCGCTTGGTGGGTCCGCCCAACCCCAATCATCACCTAGCGGAAACGCAAGGCCGGTGAGGCCCGAGAGGCCTCCCGCCCTCGTGACTTGAATCCTGGCTTTGGGGAGGTCATGTTCGCAACCATGAGCATAGGAAAAGCCACCTTTGCGGCCGCGATCGGATTGTGCGCCGTTCTAATCCTTTCCCTGACGTCACCGCCCTCAGCGGCTCAGGATCAGGTGCAAACAGAGCGCGTAACCGCGACACTGATAATGGAGCGCGCTGCAGTCGCACCGGGTGAGACGATCTGGGTCGGTCTGAAACTTGAGATGGCCGATGGCTGGCACACCTATTGGCGCAATCCTGGCGATTCAGGACTGGCAACAACGATCGATTGGCAGACGCCGGAGGGAATCGAAGTCGGACCGATTCAGTGGCCCGCACCCGAACGTCAGCCGTATGGACCGCTGATGAATTTCGGCTACAGCGATGAGGTAACTCTTCTCGCGCGTCTTTCCGTTGCACCCAACTCGCCAACCGGAAATGTGGCGATCAGCGCTCGGTCGACATGGCTCGTGTGCGCCGACATTTGTGTTCCGGAAGACGGATCGTTTTCGATTTCACTCCAGGTCGATCCTGCGGCACCGCAAGCGTCGACACTGGCCGGTACCCACTTGAATGCGGTTGCGGGCTCCCTGCCGGATCCGGTGCCCGGGATGGTTGCCGCAACGCTGACGGAAAACACGTTGATCGTTGATGCCGAGTGGCCAGATGCGCCGGCCGGCGAGATAGTCTTCTTCCCCTACCCGACCTACCTAATGGACAACGTTGCAACACAGAATGTAACGCGAACGTCTAATGGGTTCCGGGTCGAAGTGGCCACTGTCCCGGATCCTGAGTACGGCGAAACTATTGGCGGGCTGTTCAAGGTGATTGGGGAAACCGCAACCACCACGGTCGCATTCGAGAATGCGCCCCTGGCGGTCGGTGTTGCCCCACTGCTAACCGCGGACAAAGCAGTTTCCGCGGATATGTCTCTGATCACGGCACTTATCTTTGCTTTTCTCGGCGGATTGATCCTGAACCTGATGCCATGCGTCTTGCCGGTGCTGTCGATCAAAGCGTTGGCGGTTGTGAAACATGGCGGCGGCGGGTCCGCACGACGCGATGCGACGGCCTATGCCGCAGGCGTTATGGCATCCTTCGCCATTCTGGTCGGCGTATTGCTGGCACTCAAAACCGGCGGAGAAAGCCTAGGCTGGGGCTTCCAATTACAGTCACCGGGTTTCGTTTCCCTCTTGGCGTTCCTGATGCTGGCCGTCGGGCTGAGTTTGTCGGGTGTGTTCAACATCGGCACGGGACTGATGGGGACCGGCACCGGGTGGGCGCATGGTGATGGGCTGGTTGGCTCCTTTCTCACCGGGGTCCTGGCCGCAGTCGTCGCGACGCCGTGTACAGCACCTTTCATGGCGCCGGCGATCGGCTTTGCTTTGACTCAACAGGCCGCAACGGTATTTCTTGTATTCGAGAGTTTGGCTCTGGGTTTAGCCGCGCCCTTCCTCCTGATCGGGTTCGTTCCAGCTGTGGCGCGCGCCTTGCCCAAACCCGGCGCCTGGATGGAGACGTTCAAACAGGTCCTCGCGTTCCCAATGTACGGCGCAGCGGCGTGGCTCGTTTGGGTGGTCGCCCAGCAGGTAGATCCAATGGGCCTCGCCGCGACGCTCGCGGGCATGGTTTGCGTGGCCTTCGCGGCGTGGCTCTACGGCCGCAGTGCAACGCAAAGCGGTCCACGCGCGATATCGGCAACGCTTGCGGCACTTTCGATCATAGGCGCGCTTGTTCTTGCGTCGGTCCCCCAACCGATGTTGAGCGTTTCTCAGTCCACACTGTCGTCGAGCGCGGGTGGTCAATGGGAACCGTATTCACCGGATCGGCTTGCTGACTTAAAAGCGGAAGGCAAACCCGTCTTCGTCAATTTTACAGCGGCTTGGTGCATCACTTGTCTGATGAATGAGCGCGCCGTCATTGCGACGGACGATGTCCGGCAGGCCCTTGAGGACAATGGCGTCGCGTATTTGAAAGCGGACTGGACTAACCGCGACCCCGCGATAACCGCTGCCCTCGACTCCTTCGGACGATCTGGAGTGCCATTGTACGTTCTATACGACAGCTCGGGTCAAGCGCAGGTGCAACCGCAAATCCTCACGCCCGGCGCTTTTATTGCGGCGCTGAACGCCCTTTAGCCGGCCTCCATGAGGATACTTTTTTTCGTTGCTTCGTAAGGATTTAGCGAGGGTCGGCAAAGCGTTGCAGCGGCCGACTGTTTCGCTTATGGTCCCGCACGGTTAATGCTGGGGCGTGGCCAAGCGGTAAGGCACCGGTTTTTGGTATCGGCATTCGCAGGTTCGAATCCTGCCGCCCCAGCCAACCAGTCTGCAGCGAACCAGCACAGACAGAATATCTCCCAAGACTTCTTAACAATTCAAAGACATGTGGGCGATTGCCGTCACTGGTTGCCGACCATTGTCACCGGATATGGGGCAACGACGCCGCAATGGGCCCGAGATTCTCCGTTGGGCACTATTCCACTGACGTTTTGAAGTTGTGATCAGCCGGTATCCCGGCTCGCAAACGAAAAAAGGGCCGCAACTGACCTCTCTAATCTCAGGACTCGCAGGATTAACTATTGGGCTTTGAACCCGAGTACGCGGCGTTGATCAGACCAGTCCATCGGCAAGTTCTTCAGGAGATCCGCTGACCCCACATCTATCGGCTGTGTACCGGCCAAAATGGACTCTGTGATGTCGGGCGCGAGGAACGCGACCTTGATCACATTACTGACGTAAGTGCGCGACCGCTTGAGCCGGTCACTCAGCTCATTGATGGATGCCACCTCACCAGTTGTCACTGCGCGGAACCACGCATGCGCATGCGTGATCAACTTGATCAGCCGAGCATTTGGCATTGGCTTGGCCCCACGAAGGTGGTCGGGCACGAGTACCTTTGTCCTGCCCCCTTAAAACTGGGCCAGAAGTTTATATGCTTTTGGCTTGGCAA
>JAYQVH010000059.1:0-9385 GCA_038148375.1 Rhodospirillaceae bacterium
TCTGTAACTGGCGTGCGATAGATACGCCCCAGGGAGCCACTAATGAAGCTGGTATTGGTTGAAAACAAGGTGCGATAGTCCGCGTCCTTGTCGAGGAGGTGGTGTTGAATCGTTAGGATGAGTTGCGTTCTAGCGTCTTCAATGGCCTCTGGATCGAATGCGGGGTAGATCAGGTTATCCTTCTCGAGGTGGTCGAATTCCTCCAGATGGAACATATCCGTGAACAAAGCCGCCACGCCGTCACGAACCTTGGGCGACTGGAGCATGCGATCAATTTGCGCCTTGAGACCGCTGTCCGAGTCCAGTTGCCCTGACGCGGCGGCGTCGAGGAGCACACCGTCGGGCGCTGTATTCCACAAGAAAAAGCTCAGGCGCGATGCTTTCGCATAGCCCGTTAGCTGCACCTGATTTTCAGCGTCTCCTGAACTTTCCACGTGGTCAACAATGAACAGGAAATTCGGATTGACCAGAAGAGACGTCAGTCCGAAAGCCAAACCATCATAAAAATTTCCGAGCCGGTCACTCGCGACGCTCGCGAGCGTCAAGGCATCGTCTAGCTCTTGCTCCGAAAGCGGGCGGCGGAACAGAAAACGGCCAACGGGCTCCAAGAATGCCCGCGCGCAAGACGTATCGGAACGGTCAAGTTCGGCGGGTTCGCAAGGAATATAAAGAGACCGGTTGTCATTACTCACGATCTGGTCGGAGATCGCCCTCGCCAGTTTCTCATGCTTGTCGAAGCTGGAGGCCGAGATCGTCGCGTTGCCTGCCCCGATGGCGATAAGTCCGTCTTGCCTCAAGATCGGATCAAAGCGGCCCGCGATGACGATATGGTCGCCAAACAGGTCTGAAATGACATTGCGGTATTGTTCCTCGGTCAGGCGACGCAGTGACGGTTCGCCCCCTGAAATGACCGGCTCTGGATCTTCACATGCGGAAAGGACCGCAAAGCAAACGCAAACCTTAATAAGCCGGGAAACGCTAGCCACGGTTCGACTGACAGAACTAAGCAGCAATGAGGATCTCGATTTGCTCATTTAAGCTCCCCGACGATATTCTCCGCCAGCTTCCGCGTATCACTGTTTTCGTCGCTTTCAATGATAAATCCGGCTACCGCATCAAACGTAAAAGCGGAAGATAAAGCGGTGCACGCGCCGGTCTCGGGATCCGGATACCCATCGGCAAGCTCGTGCGCGGCGACATACATGGCCGGGCAACTATATTGACCAACCGGAACGTTGTGCTGAACTTTCTGAATATGGTCCCAGAAGCTTGAGACGGGGTGATAGCCCGCCCAAAGGCCTTCAGCACGCGCCCCGTCTTCATTGATCTCCATCTCTATACGGAAATCTTTAAAGACCATGTCCGTTATGCCGTCGTTCCCGTATATCGGCAACGTCACGTCTCCAGGTTCGGTGGTCAGCACGCCATCGGTAATTTTTCCCGAAACCGTGTCACCGTATAATCCGCCCGCCGTCTTATAGCTGCCATAGGGGACAATCTTCCCAGCGGTATCAAAGTCGAGCGCAGATTCGGACAGGTAGAAAGAAACCTCGACATCGCTGTCATTCCGCGGGTCTTCAACGTTCTTCACGTCGATAAGAATGATCCCCTTGCTCTCGTCTTGACGCTCACGGTTGGCGTGGTGCTCCAGGTACCCCTCCGACCGGTACCCGTATACGCAACCCATTAGCCGGTAGAGCTGGTTATCCACCCCCTTTACGGACCCGTCAGGCGTAACAAAATTGCCATGCTCGCAGGTGTTTGGGGTCGCCGAACCATCTGTATTGCCATCAAGGTTCATGCCATAGGAATACCGGCCGTGAACCGTCCGCATCGGCGGGTCGATCACTGATTCGGGATGCCAACATACATCCTGACCTTCGGAATTCCGCAGGTATTGATTTGGACGGCGAGGCAGGTCTAGCACCTGCAGCGTCCCGCCCTCGGTCTGCGCCTCTTTCTCCTCAGGTGAAAGGCTGTTGAACCAGATCTCATCGTTGCCGATCACGATCCCTTCCGGACACTCTTCCATATACTCTGTGTCATAGATGGCCGTGTACCAAGACTCGACGACGAAACCGAGCTTGTTCATTTCCGCAGCGTTGGCACCGCCCGCGATGGAGAGAACCGACAAAGCCGCTGCTGCACAAAGGGACCATTTAAGAGATTTTCCCTGAGCGTTTTGAATACGATATTTCATTCTATTTCACCTCTTCCCCAGGCGCGCGATTTTTCCAAGTAGTCTGGCGGCGGAACGACATCCACCTTTCCGCGCAGCTCGCCATCCGGATATTTCTCGGTCTTAAGCAGAACGTAACTCCAGCCCAGCAGCATGTACTGAGCGTAGGCGTCAGGAATCGTTACCGTGCCTTTGATTGGGCTGCGCAAGCCATTGACACCCAGGTCGACAATTTCCACGGCATTGGTACCCGGCTGCGCCGGTCCATGCAGATGAATGCCGACAGGCGGTGACGTTAAATCCGCGTATTCGATCTCCCAGGTCATCTCCAACGTCTCGATATCGAACGAGAGCCTTGCCGTCCCCCGGCCGTCACTTTTGGTAAAGGTCGTCTGGTTGGCCGCTGAAATTTCGGCGTCAAAGTTACGGACACCTCCCCAGGGGTCGTCTTCGGGTGCTGCCGAAGCGACCTTGAACGACCCCACAACGGCGATCACCGACACCGCAATGTTGAAAACGACTTTATTGGCTTTTTTCGCGGTCATCACTGAACAGGTGCTCCGCTCTGCCCCAGGGCACGCGCGCCCGGCTTTTGCGCTTCCAGGATAACATACTGACGAAGGGCCTCGGAAAGCTCAGCGTCCAGAACGTCACTAAATGAAACCATGCCGACCCCCTGGAGAACGCCTTCCAGAACGACCTCATCCCACAGGCCATTGTCCAAGTAGTCCGAGAATCTCAGGTCCGGCTGGATGCGGTTACCTCTGGCTTCACGCCCATGGCATCCGAAACAGAATCTGTGGAAGACGGAGCGACCAAGCGCCGCGGACTCAACGTCGACTTTCTCTATGGGAGCAGCACGGAGTTCTGGCGGCGTGTATTCGTACGGCGGAAGCGATGCGGTTCCGCCGAGCTTGAACGCCACGACACGATTGGCATGAGGTACATTCGCTGGATAGGGAACAGCGCCTTTTTGCATTGTCGCCGCACCTCTTCCTAGCGCGATAGCGACAATTTGCTCGCCGTCAACGGCGTAAGTCACCGGGCCGGCAACGCCGCTGTTCTGCACCGCAGATGACCAAACTTTCTCACCGGTTGCAGCATTGTAAGCAGAGAATTCACCCGTCACTTCGCCGCGGAAGACCAGGCCGCCAGCCGTTGCCAACAAACCACCCCCGCTGCCGTCAGCCCGCCACGCTTCTTCCTGAGTGACCGGATCCCAGGCAAGGAGATAACTCGTAGACCTTTGCTCTTCTCCGATAGTGGAAAAATCCATCGGGATACTGAGGTCATAGGCCAAATTCCAGTATCCGTCCGCAAACTCGAAATTTGGATCATTCTGCCAGAAGAAGCGGCTATCGAGCGTCGGCACATAAACAAGCCCGGTGTCCGGGCTGTACGCCATCGGATTCCAGTTATGCGCGCCGGAGGGGCCGGGCTGAACGAAAACACGCTCATTTCCTGTTGGGCGCGTTGCCGGATTCTCAATCGGGCGTCCTGAAACCGGATCAAAGCCGGTTGCCCAGTTCACCTGCGAAAACGGCGCGCCGGAAATGAATTCACCGTTCGTGCGATCCAAGACGTAAAAGATCCCGTTCTTCGGCGCCTGCATCAAAACTTTGCGGGTCTCACCGCGAATTTCGAGTTCCGCAAGCATGATCGGCTGCGTCGCGGTGTAGTCCCACGTCTCGGCGGGCGTGGTCTGGTAGTGCCAGACGTATTCACCTGTGTCCGCATTCAGCGCCACGATGGAGGATAAATACAGATTATCGCCACCTTCCGGCGACCGAACTGCGTGATTCCACGGCGTGCCGTTACCAGTGCCGATATATACAAGGTTGAGGTCGGGGTCGTAGACGATCGCATCCCAGACCGTGCCGCCACCGCCGAATTTCCACCATTCGCCGGTCCAGGTTTCAGCAGCTCTCTCCATCGCCTCATCTTCGAAGCCGAGCGACGGATCACCCGGGATCGTATAGAAGCGCCATGCCATTTCGCCGTCGGCAATCTTGTACGCAGACACATAGCCGCGAACGCCATACTCGGCGCCGGCATTGCCGATAACGACCGTATCTTTGACGATCCGCGGTGCGCCTGTGATCGTGAACGGTTTCTCGGAATCGGTTGTTACCACTTCCCATTCAACAGCACCGGTCTTTGCGTTCAACGCAATGAGCCGACCGTCGAGGGACCCAACAAACACTTTTCCGTCGGCCAATGCCACGCCGCGATTGACCGGCTGACAACAGGCCCGCACCAAGGTTTCCGGCGGCACTTCCGGGTCATGAATCCAGAGTTCGGCACCGGTTTGCGAGTCCAGGGCGTACACAATACCCATTGCTCCGGTGACAAACATTTGGCCGTTAGCGACGATTGGCGTGGCCTCTACGACATTGTGGTCCCGGAGGTCGTAGTACCACGCAAGGCTAAGGTTATTGATATTTGAAAGATTAATTTCATCGAGCGGGCTGAAGCGTTGCTCGGAATTTGTCCGGCCATGAGCGAGCCATTCTTGCGTCTCGCCCTGGGCGTCAACATAAGGCTCCGGAGGCGCGTCCGATGAGTCGGTACAAGCCGATAAAATTGTTATGCAGATAAAAGAACTGGCAAGAACGAGGTTAGCGACCGAAGGTCTTGTGACGTTTGACATCATGTTCTCTCAGTCGCGAAGCACCTTTTCTTGCTCATAAAAAATGCGCGTATCGCATCTAAAAAATTTGATTCTCATCCCGCCGCGGAGGATCGATTCAGCGACGGGATGAGAATCCGAGTTAGGGAGGAGAGATTAACTCTTAGAAGTCGTAGTTAACCCTCAAGCCGTAAGTTGTCTTTTTCGGCAGACCGATGTTGAGCGCGGTCGGCGTGAAGGTTTCATAATCGAAAGCGTCGAATGCCTGGTCGGGCGTTTCATCGCCAAGGATGTTTTTACCCCACAGTTCGATGCGCATGTTCTCCATCTCAAGGCCGATGCGGGCATTGAGAAGGTACTGCGAACCGGTCTTGGCCAGGTTGGCGTTCGTGACGTACTTGCTGCCGATGTAGACCATGTCAGCTCCGGCGTACCAATCCATGTCGCTGTTGAAGGCGCTGGTGTAGGTGCCGCTGATGAAGCCCTGAGTCTTCGGTGCGTTCTGCAAGCGGTTGCCCAGCACATTCGGGTCGCCGCCAGTGAAGATGCGAATACCAAGGTCATCACCGCGCTTGATACTCGTATCGTTGATCGAGTAAGCGGCCGCCACGTTGAATTCGTCGGTCAGCTGATAGTTGATGTCGAATTCAATGCCCTTGAGACCAATCTTACCGGTGTTGGTCAACACGGTCCCGATGAATAGGGACGGCTGCAGCAGCGTGATATTTTGGGCCACCTGCTGGTTGGTGATCGCGCCGGTGTAGCCGGTCAACGTGAAGTTACCACGCCCTTCGGCAAACCGGTGCTTGATGCCGATGTCATAGGAGTCGAGCTTTTCCTGGTCGACCTCAAGCATCGCCCCGGTCGCCGCCGCAACCGCGTCCGCCACTCCTGGCGCCAAAGCACCCGGGGAGAGGTTGGAGTTGAACGCACCCGGACGGGAACCACGTGCCCACAAGGCAAACAATGTGGTGTCATCGCTGGGCTTATACTTCAACGACACACGCGGGGTGAACTCTTTCCAGGTGCCCTTTAACGGTGTACCCGGCGCCGGCGTCCAGAACCTCGGCGTATCCTTGATCTTGTCAGACTGATAGCGCGCTTCAAGACCCAGTTCCAGGTTGTCCTGGATATCGTAGTAGATGCTGCCAAAACCGGACCAGGTGTTGGTCTGGCGGCGGGCACCGGGCAGATTCAACGGTGCGCCGAGAGACACATCACCGCGAACAGAGCCGACAGTGGAGAAGTACAGGTAGTTACCGCCGATGCTCCAACGCAGACGCTGGTCACTCGCAGAGGAAATACGAACTTCCTGCGAGAAGTCGTTCGCTTTGCCTTCAAGGCTATACAGCCAGAACTGATCCGGACGTACACCCGGGATCACGCCGAAGAACGGGTTCGGGGCATCCGACGACCATTCCTGCTGAATGTTGCCGTCCTTGTTGGTATCGTACCCGGTCAACGTCTGGAATTCGATGCCGTTGTCGAACGTGTAGTTGACCTTCAGACTGGCGTGCAGGTTTTCGCTCTTCAACCCCGGCTTGTCATTGAAGTTCGGGAATTGGAGGATCGGTAGAGTATTGTCCAACCAGCGCTGATCGACAAACCGTGCATGCGAATCGTTGTCGCTGGCTTCCGGAATAACACCGCAGAACCAATCGGGGATTCCGTCGCCAGTAGTGTCGCAGGTGTGGTCTCTTTTAATAAAGCGGACGTGGGCGCCGGGATCATCTCGATACTTGAACAGGTTCAAACTTGCCCGAACTGTGAGTTGCTCGGACGGGGTTAACTTGAGCGTTCCCCACAAGCTTGTCGTGGTTTGGCCACCGAGCGGCTGACTGGTCGCGGAGCTTTGATATTGCGCGCCTTCGTTGCGAGCCTCACCGCTCAGGCGGAAAGACACCTTGTCTTCAATGATCGGCCCTTCTACGGAGAGACCGAGCTGGGTGGAATCGTAGTTGGCGTATTCAGCGACCAAGCGGCTGGACCATTCGTTGCCGGGATCGCGGGTTACGACACTGATCGCGCCCGTGAAGGTATTGCGGCCGAAGGTCGCGGTCTGCGGACCCTTCAGAACTTCGATGCGTTCGATATCCAGGGTACCAGGCGTGTTACCGCTGTAGACCGGTATTCCATCGACGAACATGACGGCCGCACTGGCCGAGTTGGAAAAGTTGTTGACCGAGAGGCCGCGAACAACGAACTGGCTGCTGCCGCGGTCCTGACGGCCCGTGCCGCCGAAGTCGGTGTAGAACATGCCCGGCGTCATGCGGGACATTTCTTCCATGCTCTGCAGGTTGAACTTTTCAAGCTGAGCGGCACTCAGCGCCGTGATCGACAACGGCACGTCGAGCAACGTTTCGTCACGCTTACGCGCGGTCACCGTAATTTCTTCCAAGGCCAAGCTTTGCGCGGAAACTTCGGACGCAAAAGCCGATAGGGCGATGGCGCTCGTAAGTGTTACGAGCTTCCTATACTTAAGATTGTTCACGGACCCCTCCCTAGGTAGTCGCTGACGTCATTGGTGTTTGATCCCTTTTGGGAGTTGGCAATATCAGCTATGGGTCACCAATGTGTCTAATCACCAAACGCACTGCAGCTATAACAATTATTCATGCACCGCCATCGGATTTATATGGACAAATATCACGGTGGAGTTTGCCGCTCGCGGCGCACCAGGTCGCAAGGCCCAGGGGCGCTTGCCTTTCGAGACGCGCCGACAACGGTGCTTCTAAACAGAATACCTGTAGATTGAGCAGCACGTGCCGGCACGTGCCTGTGGCCGAGATGCATCACCTCACAAACAAATGCGATAGCGTTCAGGCGGACGGCCGTTAAGACCGTCCGCTTTTACGCGTGACATTGCGCATTTCTAGTAACGCGAAGAAATCGGGTCGAGACGTTTTGCCTCGGGACAGGCCTCGTTAGAGGAAACTGGCAAACCTAAGCGCCAATTCGTTGCCAGGTTTGACTACCCCCAAGACCGCTTCGAGAAAAACAACGACCCAGATCGACAGAACCCAGGGCCGCGCCCCGCTGAGGCCTGCAGCCATTTGCGCGTTTTCTTCGTCATTGATCGAGCCTTTTGCCAAAGCCTGAAGACCGACGATGAAGCCCGGCAAATGCCGGCGAATCATGACGCCGGCGAAAATCAAATAGGCGAATAGGGCGACTTTCGTGGTGAGCCAGGGTGTGTCGTCAAGACGGCCCGAGAAGATTGTATAGATCACGGAGATTGCTATCCCAGCGATCAATATACGGCGCAGCCAGAAATCGATCGGACCGAGTTTATTAGCAAGCGGCGTGCCATGACGGAAATGCATATACAACACCATGAACAACCACGCAGGAGCGAGAATCCACAGCGCGACCATCTGCCCTGGATAGTGATCGATGCCCTGCATGCTGGCTAATGTGCCGCCGACGGTCAGCATCAGTGTCATGCAAATCCGCGGGATCATATCGAGATTCATCATGATCTTCGATGCGATGAGACGGGTTTCAGGCGAGTACTTTGGATTAACGACAAAGCCGCTAGAATAATAGACGCCGACATCACCACCGAGCCAATACACGAAGCCCAATAGGTGCAGGATAATAAAAAGATCGTATGCGAATTCGGTCATTGTTCTCCCCATTAATCAAGCCTTGAGTCTTGTTTGACCATAGCTGCACTGTGCAGGTCAAAGATCGCTGCGTTATAGTTAGGCCAATCTACACCAAATCTCTTAGAATATGACAGCTTGATTGACTCGGTCGTCTGGCACCGAGGCCGCCAAAAGTTTCCGCGAAGACTGCACGTGCATGAACAAAGATAAGACTTTCGACTATATTATCGTCGGCGCCGGTGCTGCTGGGTGTGTCCTTGCTGACGCTCTGTCCAAAGATCCATCTGTAAGCGTATGCCTGCTCGAAGCCGGTGGGCGGGATTGGTCGCCCATTCTCCACATCCCGGCAGGTAAAGTTTACGCTCTGGGCAATCCGAAATACGACTGGCGCTACCAGACCCAACCAGACCCCTCTCGCCGTGGCAAAACTGAAGTTTGGCCCCGCGGCAAGGTTTTGGGCGGCAGCACATCTATCAATGGCCTTTTTTACGTGCGGGGCAACCCGGCTGACTTCGATGACTGGGCTGCGTCCGGGAACGATGGGTGGAGTTATGAAGATGTCCTTCCCTATTTCAAACAGATTGAGTCTTACTGCGGAGGGGACGAAAAGTACCGCGGTAGAAATGGTAGCCTTCGGATTTCCGATGTCCCTGCCCCGCACGTTTTAAGTTCCTTATTCGTCGCTGCGGCGTGCGAGGCCGGTATTCCAAGAGCGGTCGACTACAATGGCCCCGAACAGGAAGGCGCAGCCCTCGCCCAGACAACTATTCATTCCGGATACCGTCAGAGCGCATCACGGGCATTTCTTAGAGATGCGTTGGGACGGCCAAACCTTACGCTCCTCACCGGCGCGCACGCGGAATCATTGGAGATAGATCACGGCGTCGCCAGAGGTGTCTCCTTCAGACGCCGCGGCGGCACCTTGCGCTGGGTCGAGCGGTGCTGTCCCAGAACCCGGCAGGCCCGGCG
>JAYQVH010000060.1:0-9022 GCA_038148375.1 Rhodospirillaceae bacterium
TTACTCCCTTACGCAATCACCCCAATCTGTCCCATTGGTGCTGACGGGGGACAGCTCTGGCGCAGCAAGTCGCTATCGAAGAAATCACGGTTACGTCCCGTAAGCGTGAAGAGTCACTACTTGAAATTCCTGTCTCGGTGACGGCGTTTTCTCAGAACGATCTTGATTCTCTGGGAATCAATTCTCTCGATGCCATCTCCGACATGACTCCGGGTTTCCAGTTCTGGAACTCCGGTGCCGGGACTCCCGGCCGGGCCAATGCCATCGTGAGTTTCCGCGGGCTCAGCGTGTTCCAGCCGAATCCCACCAGCCAAAGCGGGTCCGTCTTTTGGAACGGCGGTTACATGGCTGCCGGTTCCGCGTTCCTTCCCATTTACGATGTTGAGCGCGTCGAAATCATTAAAGGGCCTCAAACCGCCTTATACGGAACAAACACATTTGCCGGCGCGGTGAATTTCGTGCCTGCAAGCCCGGGAGATGAATTCTCTGGTAAAGCGTCCGTTTCCTATTCACCGTCCCATCAAGACGGCTACAACATCACCGCCGCAGCAGGCGGACCGGTGACGGATAAGTTCGGCCTGCGTGTCGCTGGGATGCACGAGCGTGTTGGCGGGGATTGGTATTACGACAACGGCGAAGCGCTCGGTGAGGAGAACACGACCTCCATCAGTGCCACCGCCGAATTCGAACCATCGGAGTCATTCAGGCTCAAACTCAATGGGTTTTATGTAGATGGCGATGACACATCGGGTCACGTTTCGCAGCTTGGTCCAGTGCTGCCAGGTGATTGTAATATCATTTACACGGGCGACTTTAAGTCGATCGAAACGCGGGAAATCACGCGCTCCTACACAACCGATCTGTCTACGTTACCGCGCCGCACGTTCTGCGGGGAAATACCTGACTTTGATGATCCCAATGTCCCGTTGAATTTCTCAGCCGCGGCCACCATCACGGACGCGGTCCTTTCGGGCGGCGATGGCGTTGCCTTGCTCTCCAACCTGCCGCCGGAGTTGAAGGGCCATGTTCCGAATTGGCCTGGTAAACTAGGTGGGAACTATGACCTGTGGCGGGTCGATCTTGGCGCGGAATATGACGTCGCCAACGATCACACCTTTTCGTTTCAGATTGCCCGCGGCGAATCCGGAGCTTTCAATCTTTCCGACAGCAATCACGGGCTGCCGCGCCCCGGGAACCCTGAAACCGCGGGTATCCGTCTTGGGTCCATCGTCCGCGGTACAGTCGATACAAACGTCGAAGCCCGTATCACATCGGGTGACGAAGAACGTCTTCGCTACATGATCGGCGTCAATTACTACAAGCTCAGGAATTACCAAGGCTTCAACTCGGGGACGTGGTTTGTTTTGCGGGAAACGCGGGAAAACTACGGCGTCTTCGGCAGTTTGGACTATGACATCACCGAAGAATTCACGTTGTCTCTTGAAGGCCGCTACGCTGAAGATGATCTCACCGTCGATTTCTCGGGGACCACTGGGCAAAACCCGTATTCGATTGAGGACCGAACCCAGTCATTCGGCAAGTTCATGCCACGTGTCATATTGTCATACCAACCGACGGATGACTTGAACATCTACACCAACTGGTCGCAGAGCTACATTCAAGGCCAGAACAGTGAAGCGGCGCGGTATCGCGATCTGACGGGGATCGACCTCGGCATTGGCGTGTTTACACCTACCCAAAAGCTCGACGCCTATGAAATCGGTGTCAAGCAAACACCGCTCGACTGGCTGAACTACTCTCTTGCCGGCTACTATTACGATTGGAAAAACCAGACCTTCGGTGACGTGGTCTTTACGGCCATTGGTTTTGTCAGCGCCCAGGTGCCGGGCGACTCCCGGGTCTACGGCCTCGATTTCGAGACCAATATGTCCCCGACCGAGTGGTTCGATTTGACTCTCGGCTTGACGTACCTTGACGTCAAGTTCACCGACTACGCGGCTGCAGGTAGCCCGCCCACTGCTGTTTTTGCGGTCGGTGCAAACCCGGGCCGCCAACCGGGTGAGTTGTTCTCAGCCGATGGCAACACACCGCGGTATACGCCGGAGTGGCGGGGTAATTTCACGGGCACACTCAATGTAGACAGATTGACCGGAATGGAACGTCCGGCCTGGATTAGCCTGACCGGTACTTGGCAAGATGACTTCTTTGTCGACAACCACAACTACGGGCGTGTCAAAGGCTTTTGGAAGTTCAATATGCGGGCTGGCGTCGCAGTCAGCGACCAGTTAACCGTCGAACTCTACGGCAACAACATCACCAATGATCTGAGCCGCGGTAACTTTGGCGGAACGACAACCGCCATCGGTACGCCGAACGGTGACCGTAAGACCTTTGGCCCGATCTCAACCAAGCGTGAAGTTGGCGTCAAGCTCTCGGCGACGTTCTAGGTCAAACCTGAAGATAGAATCCGATAATGCGGCGGCTGGAGAAATTCCAGCCGCCGGTTGTTTTTCTACGAAACGCCCAGCCCAAGAGCGCCCGGATTGAACAGATCTTTGGGATCTGTGAGCGCCTTGAGGTTCTTCAGCATCTGTTTTTGAGTTGCGTCCCTATCTCTGAGGTAGGGGTATGCCTTGCCGATTTGAAGGTGCACGCCGCCGCACTCATACATGAGGTCGAGAATCTTGGCGTGTAAGTCGGAGACGAGGGCGCGGGCTGGCTCATTGGCCTCTGTGGCCTGGACGTTGGCGAGGATGTCATCGGACGTATGGCGCCGGTGGAATTCCTCCACTGTGTCTGGCCATATCAAGACCGGCTCAAACAGGATACCGTTTGTGCTGATGCCGGCGTATACGGCAACCTGCGAAACGCCGTAGGCGGACATCTTCACTTCGTGATCCTCGAGCAGCTTTAGATATTTGTTGTTGAAGTGGGCGACGCGCGAATACTGAAAAATTCCATGCATCGGTAGTTGCCGGCGGCCATCGCGACTGAGCATTGGGTGCGCTGGAAACGGATTGGACCTCAATACCGTCGGCACTGTGTTTGGAATTTCTTTTCCTAGCCCTCTCATGGCAGACCGCACGGCGCGCAGCTGGCCCGTTGCGTGCGCGCGGTTGTATCCCTCGATGACGAAATTCGCCGATGAGTGAAACTTGCTGATGTACCGTCGCCCATGCATGGCCATACGCACGGCCCGCATAACTGAGCCGATCTTGTCTGGTCCGGAGCGCGCCACTTGAAGGAAGATACGCAAATCTTCGGAGAATCCTTGAGTGGTCGCATTTGTCAGGGCGGTGTGGGTTAGACCCATATTTTCTGTCGCGACATTGAGACGGGCGACCGCGCCCATGCCTTTCGCCATATCTTCAAAGCTTTGGAATCCGAAGGACAGGCCGTGCACCATCGGCTTTCGCTTTTGCAGCCGAAGCGTGACGCGGGCCTTGATACCCAGCGCGCCCGCGTCGTTGCAGAACAGGCCAGTTAGATCGGGACCATAATGGCGGAAGAAGGGCGGGCGCTGACCCTGTGCCGCTGAACCTGTTTTGATAATGGTTCCATCAGCAAGCACGACATCAAGACTGAGAACGCTTTCTCCAGAAGGGCCGTATTTGCCGGAACCTATGCTCACGCTGCCCTGGGACACGCCGCCGCCCAGTGTCGCGTTCAGGCCCGACTGCGGTCCCATAAACGGTGTTCGCAATCCTAAAGTCGCTAAGTGAGAGTCCAATTTCTCCCAAGTGCATCCGGCCTCGGCCGTGACATACATATCCTGTTCATTTACATGCACGATATTATTCAGGGCCTGGGTATCTATGCAGACGCCGGGGGATCGCGTCGGCAGATACGCGTCGGTATATGAATATCCTCCTCCACGCGGATACATAGCCACGTCGGCTTCAGACAGGTGTTTGACAGCCAACGCGAGAGCTTCGACGCTTGTTGGCCGGATAACCAAGGCTACTGGGTCGACCTTCTTGTAGTAGTCTTGCGAGAAGTAAATCCGTTCGTTTAAATCTACTATGACGTTGTCCGGGCCGACGATATTTCTTAGGGTGGCGGTCAGCGCTTCCATACCGGATTGGCTAGACTCTGTCATGACACTCTCCCAGAGCTATGGATGTTGGTATCGCACATGCGTCGTCGACTGTCATAGAGAAAGGTAACCGGCATGAACAGAGCCGACACGCATGTTTTGGTGATTGGTGCTGGCATAGGCGGGCTGACGACTGCACTCGCGCTTCAAAAGCATGGTTTCAGCGTCTCGGTGTTCGAGCAGGCGCCGGAACTGGGCGAGATCGGGGCTGGGTTAACCCTTTTTAAGAACGCGAACATCGCTTTCGACTACCTTGGTCTCAATCAAGTTATCGCGTCCCGTTCCGACATTCCCAATTTTGCGGCGCTGAAAGACTACAAAACGGGTGAAGTCCTCAACACGACCAAACCGCTACGAACCGCCGCAGATACTGTTGACGGAGAGGCGTGGAAAAACACTGAATTTAACCTACGACAGATCCATCGCGCCGACCTTCATGCGATCCTTGTTGAAAGCGTATTGGCCAAAGATCCGCACGCCATTCACCTGGGACATGCATTTCGTGGACTGATCCAGGATAAAGACTCGATCACGGCCGAATTCGAAAATGGCGCAACGGCAGCGGGTCATGTTCTGATCGGGTGCGATGGGATTCGCTCGGCTGTCCGCCAAAACCTGTACGGAAGCGACGATCCGGAGTTTCTCAATTACGTCGCTTGGCGGGGTTTAGTCCCAATCACGTCACTTCCCGATGATTTGATCACGCCCGATACGGGCGTACTGCGAGGCCAGAACAAAAGCTTTACGCGATACAAGATACGTGACGGCTCGCTGGTCAATTATGTTGCCTTTGCGCGACGCGATGATTGGACAGCAGATGGTTGGACCGTGCCTTCGACTGTAGAGGAAGTATTAGACGAGTTTGAAGACGCCGCAGACGAAGTCCGCTTGCTCGTGACCAATACACCGCCCAATACGTGCTTCAAATGGGGGCTTCTCGGCCGTGATCCACTTCCAAAGTGGACGTCGGGACGTGCTACTTTGCTCGGTGATGCGGCCCATCCCATGTTGCCATTTCTAGGGCAGGGCGCAGGTATGGCCATTGAAGACGCGATAGTGCTGGCGCGCGCATTCGAAGCATCGCAGGATATTTTTGAAGGCCTGGAGCGTTATGAGGCGGCTCGCCGGGAGCGCACGACGTTGGTAACCCAGGGAGCACGTCATTCAGGACTGAAGATGCATGGGATACATGACGATAAGACAGAACAGATCGCCCGCGAATATAACCAGGAAACAGTCGCGATGTATGATCCGGTCACAGTTCATGTCTGAGCGCACAGTGTATCAGTTCTGGTCGCGAATTTTCAGCCTAGCCGTCCTTATCACGATCGCGACAGGCTCTATGTCTATGGCGCAGGTCGAGCCCGGTCTCCTAAGGGCTGCGTCACCGGTGCCAGCGACAGCGTTGGGGAATCCCTATGTCCGCGATGACGGGACAAGCATACGCGTTGCGCTTTTCGACGCTCTTACCAGATTAACTCGCGATGCCAAGTTAAAGCCTGCTCTCGCCAAGTCCTGGAAGTCCGCCGGGCCGAATACATGGATATTCGAATTGCGCGAAGACGTGGTTTTTCACAACGGTGCGCCGCTCAGGGCAGATGATGTTGTTGCAAATTTTGAGTTCTTAAAAAGTCCGGATGCGGCACAATTCACCATCGCCAGACATGCTGAAACAATAAGTGTTGCGGAGGCCGTGAATCCGCTGACGGTCGTTTTTACGACTCATGATCCCGATCCAATCCTTCCTAATCGCTTGGCAAACGTGACTATCGTCGAACCGAGGGTCTGGAGCGAACTTGGCGCGGATGGTTTTACGCAGGAACCGGTGGGGACGGGGCCTTTCACGCCGGTTGATTGGGGTGCCGCTGGACGTGAGGTTGAGCTTGCAGCCTTCTCGCGGTCTTGGCGTAAGTCCCAAAGCGTAGAACGGGTGCGAATTGTGGTTCTCCCAGATTCCACGACGCGGCTTCAAGCCTTGTTGTCTGGCCAAGTGGATATCGCGGTCAACCTCGACCCTGACGCTATTCCGGAACTTGAAGCAGCGGGCTTGAAAGTTCTTGTGTTGCCTGCAGCTCACATTGTCACGTTGGCGTTGCGGAATACCGGCAATGTATCAGACGGTTTGAAAAACAAACTTGTGCGTCAGGCAATCAATTATGCGGTCAACAAAGAGATCATGGCCGAGCAGTTGCTGTCAGGACATGTCCGTGTCGTCAGTCAACCGGCAACACCTGAGGTCTTTGGGTTTAACCCGTCTCTAGAACCTTACCCATACGATCCCGAAAAGGCGCGCAGTCTGTTGGCTGCGGCAGGATATGGAGACGGTTTAGCGCTGACCTTCGGCGTCGTACCCGGTCAAACCCCCGCGGATGCGCTGTTGTTTCAATTGATCCAGCAAGACCTCGCAAACGTCGGGATAGACGTCACTTTGCGTCTGTTGTCCTTTCTTGATCTCGCGCGCCGCATCACGTCAGGGGAGTGGGACAATATTGATGCTTATTCCGGCACCCTCAGCAGCGCCTGGTTTGGGGACGCGGGTCAGGCGATAGACCGATTGTCTTGCGACTACCCCGCGACGTTTTTCTGCGAGCCGTCGATGACTGACCTCATTGAGCGAAGCGAACATGAAATGGATCGGGCGAAGCGCGAAGCATTGCTGCATGAGATCATGGCCAAGTTTCACGATCTCGCCCCTGTCCTGTACTTGGTCGACTATTCTAGTCTTACAGCAACGTTGCCACGTGTGCGCAGTTATAGCGCTCGCGCGACAGGGATGGAGTTCGAAAACATCATTCTGTCGGAATGAACTCTTCTGCTGGGTTCTCTGCGATGCGACCTGAATTAGACGCCGAGTGCAGCGCGCGGATCCGCGTAAACCGTCGGATGTAACTGCTTGATCAACACGAGAATGTCGGCTGGCATTTCATCAAAGGATCGAACCTTAGCGCCCAATCCACGCGAGATCATATTACCTGGGTATCCGGCCATCTTGAGCCAAGGCGACCAAGTCAGAATGTCGTTAAAGTACCAGTCTGACAGTGGGTTGCCATTTGCTGGGTTGGCGACGTCGGCGACAGAGCCGGTGAAGGTGCTCCAGTCATTGACCCCGAAGATAAGCCGGCGTTCTTCATCATCGCTTTCAAGCTTGGTCATGTCGTCGCCATAGACCCATACCTTGTCGCCGTGAATGTAGCTTGGGCCGATCGGACTTGCATGGGTTACGAGCGTGCCCTCTTGCTCGATCAGGGGGCTTTTGACGCCGTCTTTGGCGATGATGCGTTTGGCAGGCGCGGAGGGGAACCGCGAAACATCAACGGTTTCTCCGGTCCAAGGGTTGTCGTAGGTCTCCAGGACCTCGCCTGTTTTCGGGTCAGTGTAGACCACCATGCTGATTGTCGTGGTTTCGTATGTGCCGTCGTCGTCAATGTCCCTGGCGCTGAGCACGGCAGCCAGCTTCATATCCCACATCGGCGTCGCGATTGGACCTTTCTGCCCCATGCGCCGGAGGTCGGCCCAAAAAAACGCGAGGGTGTCATCCATCGTGTGTGCGAGCTTGCGGAAGATCATCAGATTGTGATCGGGGTTGGCCGGATCGAGATTGAGCAACTCCGATTGTGCGAGCGCGTTGCGTCCAAATGTCGCGGTCAAAAACGGGGCGGCCGTGAGTGCGCCCAAGGCTGTTCTGCGTTTCATGGTGAAACCCTTACCAACTGCTGTTGGAGTAAAAATATTTGGCCGCTTCTTCGGAGGTTTCCGGAAGATGGTCCGCCAGCAAATTCGGCGGATTTGGCGGCACGTACTGCTGGTACACAGGCATTACCATCGACATGGGTACGTCGGGCGGCTCGAAGGTTTTTCTGAATTGGCCGATCGGTATCGTCGCTGTAACAAATTCCTCGTGATAGGATTTGGCGATTGCGACTTCCCGTCCAAAGGGCCCGTAGATGCTGGTCCCGCCCGCGCCGGCGAATGCCGGGAAACCGGGCTGCTCAGGTGAGAGCGATTGATTTACAGTGATGACATAATTCTTGTTGAACAGAGCTGCGGACTGGGAGTCTTCGGCGCGGAACCCGCCTGAGGAAAAACGAACGCAGATTTCGGCACCTTTAATGGCGAGAGCTCGGTGAATATCCGGATCATACGGCGATATCGTTAGTGACAGATTGCCAATATCCGTGTGCGCGATTGGTAAAACGGCATCGGCGCCATACATCTCAATGTACTGATCTAAGACGTCGTAGGCCGATGTCGTGAACATCGTCCACTCTGGGCTGAGCCTGACGTTGTGAAGCTTCCAATGCTGCGCGGCGACTTCGCCATCTGGTCCGATCAGAACGCCAATGAGCAGCAGATGGCCCGGCCAATCGTCGCTCTTGGCATACGTTCCAAACGCAATGTAACACCCGTATTCCTTGGCCTTCTTGCCAAGCGCTTCGGTTTCTTTGCCCGGCACTTCGATCGCAACTTTAAGCGCTTCTTCTCTATTCCAGGGATTCCAGCCCATAATCGGTTGTTCGTGGAAGCAAACCAAATCCTGAGGGCCGGGAAATCCATTGGCCTGATCGATGCTTTCGATCATCTCCGCTAGGTTGGCGGATATGATCTTTTTTGGATTGCGTGGGTCGGCGGCGCGGATCTGAGATTGAATTGCGGTGACGCGTATCGACTCTTTCTTTAGCGGTGCCGTCTTGTACTTGCCGTTTATCGGCACGGTTACGCCTGAATTCGAAGTCGTCTGAGCGGCAGCCGGTCGCGGTGAGGTGCCCAGTAAACCTGCACTGAGCGCGGCTCCGGATCCTGCAAGGCCGCGCACCACAGATTTCCGACTTATTTGTCTTGGATCTGTATTCGTCTTGTCTTTGCTCATCGCGAGTCCTCCCTTCGGACTAAATGTCTGTCCACGATACATGAGTGACCTGCCATGGCGAAAGTGCCCCAGCTTAATTGAGAGAATCTGGCTTATTC
>JAYQVH010000061.1:0-8490 GCA_038148375.1 Rhodospirillaceae bacterium
CTGCACGGATTCACTCGAGACATCGACACCATCAAGCAGCAGAGCCACATTGGGACGACCGCGGGTCGGTGACAGTCCGCGGATGACGATGCGGACATCCTGAGGGAATGTACCCTGATCAACGATCACCCCCGCCGTTAGACGGGCGATGTCTTCAATGCTATCGAGCCCCTTGCGCTCAAGGTTTTCAGCCGTGAACGCCTTGATCACCAGCGGAATTTCTTGAAGGTTTTCCGCCCGCTTACGCGTTGTGACCATGATTTCTTCGACCTGTAGCTGAGCAAATGCCGGCGTAATCTCGGTTGATGCCACGGCCGCTAAAATGGCCAGCGACGCCCCTGCCTTGAGCACCCTGCGTGTTGCCACTTTTCTTCCTCCCCTTTGAAATTGCCCAGGTTCGGGCACTTAGATCATTGCAATATTAGATCATTCCTATAAATGACGGTGATGGCAAAACGGAGATTACGGCAACCACCACTATGAGGTTATGCCGGCAAAACCGTTCAAATCTGCCCTGGCGGATCACAGCACTTGGGGCTTTGGGGCGACTTTAGCCGGTCCCTTTCTCACTATTGTCGATCCATACGAACCGTAGCCAACGGATCATCGCCGATCACTTGGTATACTTTACCGACACTGCTGGAATCGTCGTAGACCTTTACGACCATATCTGCCAAATCGGAACGCGTCACAGGCCCCGTCGGTGCGGTATCCTCACTGATTCGAATAATACCGGATCTCGGGTTTGAGGTAAGTTGGCCAGGGCGTAGGATTGTGTAATCTAGTTCGCTATCGAAAATATAGTTCTCTGCTTGAACCTTCAGCGCAATGACTCCGCCTAAACTCTTACGTTGGGGCTCCGGCACCATGACCATGCTTTTGCCGGGGCCGATGATTGTGACAACGATCAGACGCTTTGTGTTTGCCCGCTCCATCGCGTCGACAATATTTATGGTTCCAACGAGATCAGGTGGTCGCTCGCCACGGCCACCACCAAGCGTGGAAATGACCGCATTGAAATCGCGAGATGTGATGGCGGCAGCGACATCATCCGCATCCATAGCGTCGCCCTTAAAATAGGACACGCCAAGTTGCTCGAGCTCGCCGACATCCGACGACGGGCGAACGAATGCCGTAACCGGCTCTCCTCGAGCGGAAAGAATTTTTGCTACTTCGAGTCCTGTGTTCCTTGTGGCGCCAAATATTAGCACCCCATCTGCGTCCGCATCCGGCGACGCACTTAAAATACCAATGAAAAGTAACAGGACGGCCCTGGTCACGGACACCTTACAGCTCCAGTTTGAAATTCTTCACACGAATTGGTTACCTCAGCACAAGTAGATTCGCACGGCCATCTCGATCTCAGCTCGTAATATGAGCTATGGCGCGGTGGTCATAAGCCTCCCTACAACTCTTGGAACGAGACTTACACCTTCCGTGGTAAGCTCGTTATCAGAGCTTGTTCGGACACCTTTTTGGCGAATATGGCTTTGCCTGCTTTATCGCGTAATTGGCATGAGTATAGGAATAATCGAGATGACGAACCTCAGTTCGAAAACGATCTATTGGGCGCTTCCGCTCATGGTTAGCCTTTCTACCGCATCGGCTGCACAACTCGAACCAGGCGACTCATTCTCGGATTGTGAAGACTGCCCAACGATGGTGTTGATCCCTCCCGGAGAGTTCACGATGGGATCAGATCGCGGAGAGTTTGTACTCAACGAAATGAGACCTGAAACTCCCGTCCACCGGCGTGTTATCCGATACGCATTCGCAGCCGGGAAGACTGAGATTACAAATGAGGAATTCGGCGCATTCGTCGACGCTACAGGTTATCGCCCGTCCCAAGCCTGCACAAAATGGAAAGGAGAAGTTGTCCTTTTCGGCGGCGACTGGACCGATCCAGACTATGGCCGCCCTCCTGCTCCTGACGAGCCAGTTGTATGCGTATCGTGGCACGACGCGAAAGCATACACGCTTTGGTTAAGCGGCAAGACTGGCCAGCGGTATCGGCTTTTGTCCGAAGCGGAGTGGGAATACGTCGCGCGTGACGGTACCCAGACAACATGGTCCTGGGGAGAAGACCCGGACCTTGCTTGCAGGTATGGAAACGTATTTGACCTGGAGGCCGCCGAGACGGACTACGCCAAAGAACACGCTGGGTGGGAGCCTTTAAACTGTACAGATGGTTTTGCGCGCGTCGCGCCGGTTGGTTCGTTTGCGCCAAATTCCTTTGGGCTGCACGACCTCGGCGGCAACGTATGGGAATGGAATGAGGATTGCTCCCTATGGTTATATGACGAAGAAGATGTTGATGAGCGCCCTAACCAGGTGGACGGCGAATGTGACCGGCGAGCCGTTCGGGGAGGCAGCTGGTTTTCAATGATTTCCAGACATCGGCCAGCCTTTCGCGGCAGAGATCCGGAAAACCTCGCATCGCATATCTTTGGATTTCGTGTCGCCCGAGACCTAGATGAAAACGACAAATGACAACGAAGACCGCATTTCTGGCCATATCAATAACTGCACTCTCCCTCGCGGGAGCGTCCAATGCATTCGCAGAGACTCTCAACGTGGGTGGAACCGAGTTGCCGGCGACTTTGGGCAACCCTTATGCGGCGATCGGTGTAACTCCAGGATCAATTCTCGGTGCCATATATGACGGACTCACACAGATCGACTCTGACGGGCAGCTTAAACCAGCGATTGCCACTTCATGGGAAAATGATGGCAATCTGATTTGGACGTTCAAGCTACGTGATGGCGTAAAGTTTCAAAACAACCGGCCGGTCACTGCTGAAAACGTTACTGCTCTCCTTAACGAACTTATTCGTTCCGAGAACGCTGGTTATCCGATAGCGACGGAGATGGCCGGCATCGCTTACGCCGCGGCCAAGAGCTCGAATTCCGTTGAAATTGTAACACGTCAGCCAGATCCGCTCTTGGCCAAGCGGATGAGTTTGATGCGTATCGTGGATTTCGACCTTTGGCGGAAGATTGGTGCGGATGCTTATGGCCAGGAGCCCATTGGCACCGGGCCGTACAAGCTGAAGTCATGGAACCAGGGCGGAGCGATCGTTTTCTCAGGCTTTGCTGACTCTTGGAGACCACCTAAAGGTTTTACCGATTTGAGAATTTACACGCTGAAGGATTCCATCGCGCGGACCCAAGCTTTGCTTGCGGATCAAATCGATCTCGCACTTGGGCTTACGCCGGAGGATGCGCCCCTCATTCAATCAGAGGGCAAGAATTCAAAAGTTCATTATGGCAATCAGGTAATGGCGATCGGATTGCCCAATGCACTAAAGCCAGAAAGCCCGCTGAATAGCGAAAAAGTCAGACAGGCTATGAATTATGCGGTTAACCGCCGCGCCATCGTGGACTTAATTCTGGGCGGTATGTTTCCGCTCGCGTCTCAAGGCGCTACACCTTCAAACGTAGGTTATAATCCTGATATCGAGCCATACGAGTACGATCCCGAGGAATCCAAGGCCCTTCTGGCGGAAGCCGGCTACGAAGGCGGGTTCGAGATCATCATCGAAGTCTTGGTAGGCATGGGCCCATCCGATTCCCTAATATATCAGCAGGCCGCTCAGGATTTGTCCAATGTCGGAATTCGAGTGGATCTGAGAACGACCACCTATCCTGAACGCACGCGCAAGTATTTCAGCGGAGATTGGGGAAACGTGGATGGGTTCTCTATTCTTTGGAACAACGCACCCTATAACGATACCGGACGCGCCCTGCGGGATTTCTCGTGCTTGAAGAGCAACCCATTCTTCTGCGATCCGCCGACCGCCGACTTGATAATAAAAGCGAACACAGAAATGTCGCCAGAACGCCGCGAGGCTTTGCTTCAAGACGCCATGGCCAGCATGCATAAACTGGCACCAACGATTAATCTGATCGAATACGGAAGTGTTATCGGGTACTCGGAGAGAATTTCTAATGTATCTGTACGGCCGGTTGGTGTGACGTATGAGGATATTGTTCCTGTCAAATGACAGGCCTACCTGTTGCGTCCCGTCTGGAGTTCGTTGCGCGCAATGACGCTGCGCATGGCTTCGGATGCTCCCTCATAGATGCGCATTGGCCGCACATCCCGGTAGCAGCGCTCTAGGATGGTCTCGTCGGACAGCCCGGCCGCTCCGTGCACCTGAACCGCGCGATCAACGACCCGGCCCGCCATTTCCGACGTGAAAGTCTTGATCATTGCCATCTGGGTGCGCACGTCCTCGCCTCGTTGTGCGCGCCAAGCCGCTTCATAAACCATAAGACGCGAGGCATGTAGATCAATTGCCGAATCAGCGATCATCCACTGGATTGCCTGGCGGGAGGCAAGCGGCTTGCCAAACGTATGACGCTCCTTTGCGTAGTCGACCATCATTTCGTAACAACGCTGCGCGATACCCACCGCCCGGGCCGAAATCATTACTCTCCCACGGTACAACGCCGACTCTCCCGCCCCCCAGCCTTCGCCGGGTTGGCCGAGAAGCTGGGTATCAGGCACCAGGCAATCACTGAAGAACAGCTCATATGTCGACTGTCCGTGGAGCATCTTCTGTTCACGGCCCAGCTCAAATCCGGGCGTATCCGTATCTACAATGAACCACGTCATCCCCTCATGACGTTGAGTGCCTTTCAATCGCGTTAGCACAAGGATAAACCGAGCCGTGTTTGCGTAGCTAATCCAGCATTTGGTGCCGTTGATTAGCCAGCCGCCGTCAACCTTCTCTGCGGATGTCTGAATTCCCGCCAGATCACCTGCCGCATTCGGTTCACTGAACGCGGCGGCACCATGAAAGTCACCTTTAACCGTTGGAACAAGATATTTTTCCTTCTGCTCAGGCGTCCCGAGATTGTAGAGCACAGGGAAAAACAATGATGTCCAAAGGCCACGGCCAGCCGTACACCTGTAGGCTTCTTCCATGACGATACAGTGGTCAAGCAAGCCGAGTCCGGCCCCACCAATATCCGCCGGCGCATCCATCGCCCAAAGGCCCAGAGCGCGAATCTTATCTTCTAATGGCTGGCGTACATCGTCAGGAAGAGAGTTGGAATTCTGCCGTTCTGGTAAAGACGTCTCCAGCGGCATTAACTCTGTGTCGACAAACCGTCGCACCGTCTCCCTGAGCATGCGTGTTTCTTCAGGCAGGTCAAAATCCATGACTACGCTCCTGCGACAGAATTCAAGATTTCTTCTGGTTCGTCACAGTCAGCGTCAACTGGTGCGACGTCAGGCATGGTCCACGGTCCGCGCCACGGAGCCCTCAGATACCTGCGGTCACCCACTTCGTCCACGAGGTTTAGGGCACCGACCTGAGGGTGGACCATAAGGTCATCGAGTTCCGGAAAGGGGACAGCGGTCCCACCGTGCGCATTGAACACCTCCAGTACTTTTTCCGACTCAAACCGTGTGAGGTACTTCTCCCATAACGAATGGTATTCGCTACTTAGAAACCCCATACCGATCGTTGTCCGTCCTTCCTTCATGAAGCGCTCATCCGCCTGAACATCCGGCAGCATTTCTAGGTCTTCCAACATCTTAAAGAAATTTTTGTCGTCTCTGAGATTCATCATTGAGACGAAAATATTCGTGTCCCGAGTATGATAACCGTGTCTCGGACGGTCCGTTTCTGCCAAGCAATATGACGGTCCAAGCCAATCGTCGGGATTGGATATTGCCGCCCATTGCAATGAGCGCAGAGACATAAGGGCGCCAAGCCGGCTGACCGACACCGTTTGACCTTCACCTGTCTTCTCACGGTGAAATAATGCCGCCAACGCACCAAGCAAGCCCATCCCCGTAGCCGCACTTTCAGCAATATCGGCACCAACGCGAACCGGCTCGCCATCAAGAGTACCTAGCGCACGCAGATATCCTGTCATCGCTTGTACCGTCAGCTCGCTGCCTCTTTTGGCCGAAAGCGACCCCTCCTCGCCGTACCAGGATAGACTGAGGATGATTTTACCTTCGGACTTTGCGCCAGCCAGTAATTGGCGGACTGGATCAGCGCGATCCGGCGTCCAGTCAACGATTACCAAATCCGCGTCGGCTAGATTCTGGACAATGCGGGCCTTATCCGCAGGCTTTGAGAAATCGGCCCGAACGAATTTTTTATTGCGGTTTAGCGCTGTAAATAGCGCGCTGGTCCCATCCCGATTGTGCGGGGTAAGTTGCCGCGACCAGTCGCCATCGCCCCACTCAACCTTCGTGACGTCGGCACCGGCTTCTGCCATCAACAGACCCACGTGCGGGCCTGCATAACCCTCGCATAGTTCAATTACCCTTATTCCCTGCAGCGGACGCTTTTCGCCGTCTCCACCTGGTACCGCTTTGTTGTCACTATCCGAACCGCCAAAGCCGTTCACCTTAACTGACTCCGTGTCGCTGCCGGGTGTCGGCGTATGCCTCGCAATGCCCGCCGGTGTCCGGGAGAATTTCCATGGCAGGCCACCACTCAACATTGCGCCCGTATGCTCGGGTTCAACCTCGACCAGCATATCGTTTTCACGAATATGGTCGTGATGAAGCAACTCCCCGATATCGAAGGGTTTGCTTGCGGGCACACCTTCCTTGTCAAACTGAATCGTCCACCAGCGCAACGGCCTTGATTTGATCTTGTCATAGATCATTCCGACGAGCGCGGCTCTATTCGCAACACGGTCCTTATTGGTCTTGAAGCGCCCATCCTCGAGCCAATCGCTTGCACCGAGCGCCCTGCAAAATCCTTCCCATTCTGCGGGTGTTTGCGCTGTTACCGCAATGTAGGCGCCGTCTTGTGTCTTAAAGCACTGGTTAGGCACGCTAGCGGTGCATGCGCTTCCAAGCCTTGGGACTCGTTCATTGGTTTCAAGCGTTTCGGCGATGCGGCTCGCCTGCATTGCCAAGGTCATCGCGAGGTGACTTGTAACGACATGGGCGCCGGAGCCGAACCGTTCCCGTCCGATCAGACCCAACAGCACGCCGGCGGCAAGAAACGTTCCTCCGCTCGGATCGATATGTGTGTAGCGGAGCATTTCGGGGTCACCGCCGGGCGCACCGTTTAACGCAGCAAAACCGCTAAACGCTTGCAAGTGAGAGTCCACGGCCGACATGTCCCGCATGGGGCCGACATCACCCCAGCCGGAACTGGAACCATATACAACGTCGGGATTTGCTCGTTTTGCCGCCTCATAGCCAATGCCGATGCGGTCTGCGACACCGGGTCGATAGTTCTCAATGACAACATCAGCTTCAGATAAAAGGCGTCCGATCACCTGCTTGTTTGCCGAATCTTTAAAATCCAACTCGATCGACCGCTTGCATAAATTGGCAATGGTATACGCGGTCGACCAACCGTTCTGTTGCGGACGCGCCAAGCGGGTGATTTCTCCGGATGGCCGCTCGACCTTGATTGCGTCAGCGCCTAAGAAGGACAGTAAGGTCGCACTCCACGGCCCAACGATCGCCGTGCCGCAATCCAAGACCCGAAGTCCTGCCAAAGGTCCACTAGAGGGCGGCTGCATTACCTTCTCCGCGCTTTCATCCTGTTAGCCAGGTGAGAATCTAGTAAGTTTTTGGCCGCAAACTCACCTGCATGTAAGTTCGCGCTCACTATTCGAGCTAAATTTACCGCAAATCGGCCGCTTCGAAGGCTTCACCAATATCGGCCGCCGTCTCTAAAAGCGGCGGCAAATAGTCAACGTGAATCTGCTTGTCCTTGATCGCCGAAGAATAGAAACGCAGCGCCAAGCATGCGAAGATTCTTCCTTGAGACAATATAGGCACCGACACTACAGACCGGCTCTTTTCGACACGTTTGGCGTAACCCTTCTTGCGGACGTCACCTAGACGCTGGGTCAACGATTTTTCATTGGTAAAGAGCGCATTCGTTCGTGCTTGCCCGGCCTTTACGGCCAGTTCGATCAAGGTCTTGCGCTGGCTATCATCGCAAAAGCTGAGAAACACGAGGCCTGATGCACTGTCGAGGATCGGAACGCGGTGCCCCGTCAGAAAACGATTCTGTGACAAAGGGCTCTCAAAATCCGTATTCACACGGATAAGCATGTACACGCCAGAAGGAGTCGACAACGTTAGGGGCCAAACGAGCTTCGCCCCGACCTCCTGTAGTTTTGGACGGGCAATTTCATCAATCCACTGTTCATCTGAATACCCATCCGAAAGCACTCGGACCCGCCGCTCCAACCAATATTGCCCCGAGTTGTCGTCGCGCCGGATGAACTTTGACTGCTTTAAAGTCTCTAAAAGGCGAAACGCGGTCCCCCTCGTCAAACCGGTTCCTCGCGCGACTGCATTCGCATTCGAACCATTGTAAGTATTCAGATACTCAAGAACCGCGAGGCCTCGATCAAAGGACTGGACAGGTTGAGGCACAGCTCAATACCTTTCTTCAGGAACCGCCTTTAGCTCATTTGGTGAGCTTCACGGTAGTTGCGCTCTCGTTCAAAGACAAGGCAGCCCAGCATTAGGTCCGATCAAGTCACGGC
>JAYQVH010000062.1:0-6959 GCA_038148375.1 Rhodospirillaceae bacterium
ACCCGTGCCAGAAACTCTACTCACAACTGGCCCATAGCCAGGGGGCTTTACACCACGTTGCACAAATTTCAGGGATTTGCCGATGCTTTTCTGACCACTCCGGCGAACGGCATTGAGGATGTCTATTTAACCGCGGACATGACGTACAGCACCGGTCACGACATTTTTCAGTCCTTTAAAGTGGCAGCTTGGTACCACGACTTTTCCGCAGAAACCGGCGGGAGCGACCTCGGCGATGAAATCGACCTGGTTGTTTCAACCAAGGTGTCGGACTGGTTGGCGTTTGAGATTAAATATGCTGACTACAGGGGGCCTGGAACGCCTGCGAGCCGGAATAATCTATGGTTGACGGTGGCAATCGGGTTTTAAGTTCACCGTCCCTTCTTTTGCCGGACCCACTCACTACTCCATCCACCTGCATTCACGGTCCCAGCCGCAGAAATGCTGACGCGCAGCAATAGCGGCGCCTTGCTCAAGAGCGTGCGAATTCAATGAGTCTTCCTCTTAAAGTGACCTTTGCACCAGATGTACAGCCCGCCCCTCAAATCCACATTCCAACGGATTGGTCTCGCACTGCGTTTTACGGATCCGGAAATTTTGCTAGGCACTCTTGCAATACATTGGCGTCGATGTTCGCACCGGAGCACATCAGTGCGACCGACCGGTGTTGAGCTGGAATTTTCCCAGCTAGCGCCGCCGCCAATGCTACAGCACCGCCTGGCTCAAGCGTAACGTTCAGGAATCGAAAAGCAAAAGCAACGGCATGTTGGACCTCTGCATCACTGACACTGATGCCCGCAGTAACGCGAGCAACGTTTAGGCTAAAGGTCAACTCTCCGGGCATGGGCGCCAAGAGCGCATCGCAAATTGAACGTGCGTCGGAATCGTTTCTGACCCGCTGCTTTGCTTTGAGCGATCGAGCGGTGTCATCGAAACCTTCGGGTTCTACCGTAAATACCGCTACTGTTGGTGAACGAGCCTCAAAAGCGAGAGCACATCCCGCCGTTAAACCGCCGCCACCACAACAGATGAATGCCGCGTCAAGATCTTCTCCAAGATCCCGAATGTCATCAATGATTTCCAAAGCCGCCGTTCCCTGGCCTGCGATGACGGCCGCGTCCTCGTATGGCGGCACCAGAACTCGGCCCTGGTCTCGCGCCAAATCTGCGGCGATTTCTTCCCGGATTTCTGTACTGCGCTCATAGAGGATGACTTCCGCGCCGCAGTTTCGGGTTCCGTCGAGTTTTGCTTGGGGCGCATCACGCGGCATGACGATCGTCGCTGGCACACCGAGCAACCGGGCGGCGTAGGCAACAGCCTGTGCGTGATTCCCGGATGAATAAGCGACGACACCTTGGCGTTTTTCCCGATCAGACAATTGGGCCAGCCGGTTGTAGGCACCGCGAAACTTAAAAGAGCCAGTATGCTGATGCGATTCAAGTTTGAGAAATATTCGGCGACCGGTACGCTTGTCCAATATGGCGGAGTTCGCCAGCGGAGTCTTCACGGCGATACCATCCAGTATTTCGGCGGCCCGCACGATATCGCCTACGGTCGGGATCGATTTAATCACCGCGGCATGACTTCCTTGATCCGCCTTGCATCATTCCTCGCGATATTCGAAAGCAATCTACCGTACGATCTGGCATCAAATTCGACTATAGTAAGGCTATCACCTTCGTATCCCCCTGTATCCAATGCCTATACTTGAAATCGGCCCATGACATCAGCAAGCCCAAGCAAAGATTTCTGGCGCGGCCGCCGCGTATTGGTGACCGGCCATACCGGCTTCAAGGGAGCCTGGCTTGCGTTCTGGCTGACAGAGATGGGGGCTGAAGTTTACGGCCTGGCGCTGCCTCCAGAGTCCGATCTTTGTTTTTTTAACGCCACACAGGCGAACGCGGCGACCCATGGCACACTCGGCGATATTCGAGACAAGTCTGTCGTTGAGACTGTGTTAGACAAAACGCACCCTGAAGTGGTGTTTCATCTTGCCGCTCAGGCGCTGGTACGACGGGCTTATGACGATCCAGCTGAAACCTATTCTACAAATCTGAGCGGCCTGACAAACGTTCTCGAAGCGTGCCGAACGTGCGCGGAAACATCAGCGATTGTCGTGGCCACATCGGATAAGGTTTATGAAAATCGGGAGGACGGTCATGCATTCGTCGAATCTGATCGACTGGGTGGCGTTGAGCCCTACGGCATAAGTAAGGCGGCCGGCGAATACGTTATTGATGCTTTTCGTTTCTCCCTCGGACCAAGCGCGCCTCTAGGAGTCGCAACTGTGAGAGCAGGCAATGTCATCGGCGGCGGCGATTGGGCAAAGGATCGCCTCGTTCCCGACGCGATGGATGCATTCAAGAAAGGCCAGCCTCTGGATGTGCGGAATCCGGCATCGACCCGTCCATGGCAACACGTCATTGATCCGCTTGCCGGGTACATTCTTCTCGCCGAGAAGTTAGCGTCTCAGGACTCAAAATGGCGATCCGCCTGGAATTTCGGACCCCTTGGATCAGCTGAAAAGCACGCATGGCCGGTACGTGATGTCGCGAACGTGTTGGCTGCCCAGTGGAATGCCCAGGGCGGAACACCCGTCGCGACATGGGTAGATGTCTCAGACCCCAATGCGCCCTATGAAGCCAAGACCTTAGCCGTTGACAGTTCGAAAGCGCAGGCGGAGTTGGGTTGGAGCCCTCGCATTCCCTTGGATACAGCGCTCGAAATGACCGTGGCGTGGTATATGGCGGACAACGGGGAAACCGATATGGCGGAGTTTGCGCGCCAAGCGATTCATCAGATTTACCCGCTTTCCTAAACTATTCAACGGGTTAGGACTTTGTTCACCCACCTTATATATCTTGCGACCCGGGGTATATCGCCTCGCCAACAGTAGACGGGGAAAACCGGTGCCCAGCTAAGGGCGCCGCGGGAAGTGTATGTCAGGTTCCGAAACCCAATTGGATTCAACATGGGCGCCGGCGCGCACCGGTGTTTTGGACGCCGCGCGCGCATATTTCCGATCGCAACCGGTCGAGGCTTTTGTGCCCGGGGAGACTTATATCCCGCCGTCGGGAAAGATTATCGAAGAAGACGATCTGACAGCGCTTGTCGACGCGTCACTGGACATGTGGCTGACGACCGGACGATTTGGGCTCGAATTTGAACGCCGCCTCGCCGAAACGTTCGGTACCAATCACGCCCGAATGACGGTATCGGGATCGGCTGCGAATTTACTGGCCTTTTCTTGTCTATGTTCACCAAGAATGCGTAAGCGGATCGAGCCAGAGAGCGAAGTTGTTACGGTTGCGGCCGGATTTCCCACCACCGTGACTCCAATTGTTCAAAACGGTTGCGTGCCTGTTTTTGTGGACATCGACCTCGAAACGCACAACGTAGATGTCGATCGTTTGGCTGACGCGGTTTCGCCTAAGACGCGCGCAATCATGATCGCGCACTCGCTGGGCAATCCATTCAACCTCGACGCGGTTTGCGAAATCGCGAAACAGCATGATCTTTTTTTGATTGAGGATTGTTGCGACGCGTTCGGTGCGACCTACGATGGGAAAAATGTCGGAACGTTTGGCACAACCGCGACCTTGAGCTTCTACCCCGCCCATCACATTACCACTGGGGAGGGCGGCGCCGTTATGGCAAACAATACGTCGATCGTTCGAAATATCGAATCTTTGAGAGACTGGGGACGCGATTGTTGGTGCCCACCTGCCGAAGAAAACACGTGCGGCACACGATTTGGCTGGAAGCTTGGTGACCTGCCGGAGGGATACGACCACAAGTACATCTATTCCCACCTGGGCTATAACCTCAAGGCAACCGATATGCAGGCGGCGGTCGGCTTAAGTCAGTTGGCGAAGCTTGACCGCTTTGTTGAGGCGCGGCGCGCGAACTTCAATTTCTTCAAGTCAGTATTCGCAGAAGAAGGCATCGACGAGCACTTCATCCTGCCGGAAGCCACGCCAAACTCTAACCCAAGCTGGTTTGGTTTCCTCTTAACGGTTCGGGATTCATCCCCACTTAATAGACTCCAAGTTGTCCAATATTTGACAGAGAAGAAAATTGGTACGCGATTGTTGTTTGCGGGAAACCTCACCCGTCAGCCGGCCTTCAAGGGCGTCAACTACCGGGTCGTCGGCAATCTCACCAATACCGACAAAGTCATGAATGATAGTTTCTGGATTGGTGTCTGGCCTGGCATCGATCAGCCGCGACGCGATTACATTGTCGCAACATTCAGGAAAATGCTGAAGGATTTGCTGCCATGAAAGCAGTCATATTGGCCGGCGGAAAAGGTACTCGCCTGCGCGAAGAGACGGAGTCGCGGCCGAAGCCGATGGTCGAAATCGGGGGCATGCCGATTCTTTGGCACATCATGAAGATATACGGGCATCACGGTATCCGGGAGTTTGTTATTTGCCTTGGATACAAGGGCTACATGATCAAAGAGTACTTCGCCAATTACTTGCTCCACATGACTGACGTAACGATTGATCTGGCCGCCAATAGCATAGACGTACACGAGAACCAGGCGGAACCTTGGCGTATTACGCTCGTCGATACCGGAGAAGACACTTTGACGGGGGGCCGCCTAAAACGTGTCATGCCGCATCTCGATGGTGAGCCGTTCTGCATGACCTACGGAGATGGCGTCGGTGACATCGATGTTAAGGCAACAATTGACCGCTTCTCCACGTCTGGGAAAAAAGCGTTGGTTACAGCTGTCCAAATGCCGGGAAGATTTGGTGTCCTTGATATAGACGGCGACAACGTCCGCGGATTTAAGGAGAAACCCAGCGACGGCGGCTGGATCAACGGCGGCTTTTTCGTGCTTTCGCCTGACGTTGCAGCCTACATAGAAGGTGATGGAACCAGATTCGAGAGAGAACCGCTTGAACGACTCTCAAGCGAAAACCAATTGTCCGTCTATCGCCATCAAGGTTTCTGGTTACCGATGGATACCTTGCGCGACAAAATCGCCCTAGACCAAATGTGGACCGACGGTAAGGCAGCCTGGAAAGTCTGGTAGGGTCTATGGCTGCTCACCACGTTCTTGTCAGTGGCGCAACCGGCTTCTTAGGAGCGCATTTAGTAGCGACCCTGAAAGGCATTGCCGATACTGAAGTTACAGCGTTGCTGCGCCCGGGACATAATCCCGCATCGCGCCTCACAAGCGGTGACTGCAAACACATTTCTGCCGACATTCGAGATGGCGACGCCGTCCGAACCGTCTTTAGGGAAACTCAACCGACGCACGTTATTAATGCTGCAACATACGGGGTGAACCCTGCGCAAAACTCGTTTGCGGAATACGTCGCGGTAAATGTAATGGGTACATACAACCTGCTAAGTGCATCAGCAGAAGCCGCCGTAAAACGCTTTACGCAAATCGGTAGTTACTTTGAGTATGGCAGGCAGGAAGGCCCTGTATACGAAACTGTAAGTTTGCGGCCCGAAAGCACCTACGCCGCGACAAAGGCAGCCGCGGGCCTGATGCTTCGGGACCAACGTCTTTGCGGCAAGATGGAAACGGTCATTGCCCGCGCTTTCCATCTGTGGGGACCCGGCGAAGCCGCACATAGATTGACACCGCAGGTGATCCGCGCATGTCGTGAACACAGGAAGCTCGATTTGACTGAGGGGCGGCAGGTCAAGGACTTTACATACGTTAGGGACGCCTCACGATGGGTTTGCGCACTCACATTGCATTCCAAACGCCTCCCCTACATAGAGTTTAATATCGCCGGCGGACAACGGTCTTCCGTTCGAGAGTTCGCAACCCAAATCGCGCACGAAATGAATGGGGTTGAGTTTTTACGCTTCGGCAATAAGGCCATGCCTGGGCGCGAGCCGCCATCGGGCATCGCCGAAACTGATAGATTAAAAGAAGTGTTGGGAGATTTGCATCCGACGGACATCTCCGCCGCGATCACTGAGACCATTGCGGAACTAAGCACGTGACCACGTGGGACTGGATCCTATTGTCAGGAATTCCGTCCAGCCACCCCGGTGGCACCGGCCAGATGATGCGTCACCTGGAGAGCGAGGTATTGGCGGCGCGCAGGTTCGACGGAACAATTATGTATTCGCCGGATGGAGAGAGCCTGACCGAGGACCAGCTCCAACTGCTGACAGAAGCGTCTAAAGTTATACTGTTTCATCCGCAAATGCTCGGAGTAGCGGAGGTTCTCAGACTCATCGAGTTACGTCGCCGAGCCCGACGTGTCACTTCGATGTATTTGCTCGACAGCTTTTTCTTTTGCCGCCGTAGCTACAACCACATCGACCAGGAATGGACGCCCTGCTTGCGCTGTATCGGCACAAACCGCAGCCATGAAGCCGACCGTATGGGCTGCAGCCCTTGGCCCAAGGTCTCTCCCGGCGCTTCGGAGTTTGCAATTCGTATAGGTGAGCTTGTTTCGGCGGGCGCGGTGTCACTTATTGCGCAAACGGAGACACAGAGGGAGCTTGCGCATCGACATTTCGGCCAGTCCGCCGCCATCGGCGTCGCTGGACTGTGGTGTGAAGACTGGCAAGAGCATTTCGACCACTTTGAGTCGTTCGGGGTCGACCGCGAGCAGGACGGTACGTTTGATGTCGTCTATCATGGCAGCCGCGACCTCGCGAAAGGACTCGGCTGGGTTCTCACGGTCGCTGCAGCTCTGCCGCACCTTAGCTTTCTCGTACCGCTCGACCGCGGCAATGTCACGTTCACCGGGCCCGCCAACGCTACGATCAGGCCGATGAGGTGGGACGATGGGCTCTTCGCGGCGATCAAAGGCGCAAAAATGACGCTCGTTCCGTCGCTGTGGTCTGCGCCGTGTGAAGGCGCCTTGATCAAATCCATTGTCACGGCACCGGCTGTGTGTCCTGCCCCCTTAAAACTGGGCCAGTGTCCGTCGTCAGAGTATTTGGGACAAGCGGGCTGATGACCTAAGAGAGAG
>JAYQVH010000063.1:0-6955 GCA_038148375.1 Rhodospirillaceae bacterium
AGAATAAGCCAGATTCTCTCAATTAAGCTGGGGCACTTTCGCCATGGCAGGTCAATTGCGTCGGTGCCGCCGGAGGTCCGGTATTGGCTGCGCACGCACACTGTCATCAACGATGACATCGCACCTACAATCGAAGCGCCAGTCCTGTTCATGGCGGGTGGAGAAGACCGCGCCGTCGATATGGCGAAGTTGAATAATTCTGTACGCCTGTTGCGCAATGCGCGGGTCGTGTTTCGACAAGACTGGGGACATGCCCCCTTTCTCGACGATCCTACGGGGTTCGACCGGGACCTTATTGACTTCGCGGATCTCGCCTTTCATCCGCGAGGGTAAGACCTTCGAATACGATTCCCGTCGGAATCATATCGAAATTCTGAATCTCCTGCCGCGCACCCGTGACGTATGCGGAATTGGTCAGCCAGATTGCCGGTGCAAGAGCGTGTAATCTGGCCATGATGTCCCGCATCTTTGCCGCACGCTGTAGGGGATCCGGCATTGTTCGCACCGCACTGACATCTGCCGCAACACCTTCATCGCAAAAAAACGGATTCACACGCAGACAAGAGAAATATTCAAACGGCCGTATGGCGTCTTGAAACGATGCCACATTCCAAAGCAATCCGAAGGCATCGACGTTTCCCCAGTCGTTGTTGGAATACTTGCGGATGTAGTCTGCAAACGGAATCATGCGGACCGACGTATCGACGCCGACTGAATTCAGGTCTTGCGCCACCTTTTGAAAAACGACGACATCTAATGGTGTCAAAGCGGCGGTGAACTCGATATCCAGTTTAAAACCGCCGGCATATCCCGCTTCGGCCAGCAGGGCGCGCGCCCGCGCAGGATCGTAGGGATAAGGTTCAAGGTCGGGGTTAAAGCCGGCGATGCCCTCGACTGCGCCTTGGCTTGCGACATTGACCCGGCCACCGAGTATCACGTTTGCGATGGCGTCTTTATCGACCGCCAAATTCAGGGCCCGGCGGACACGCTCGTCCTTGAGCGGATGATCACCGTCACGCACATTGGGAAGCGCGATGGATTTGATTTGAGTCGTCGGCGTCACGTGCGCGGCATAGCCGTTGGCTTCAAGGCTGCTGACGTCTTCCTGGCTCAAACCCGTGACGATGTCCGCGCTGTCGCCGAACAATGCTTGCAAACGCGAGGTTTTGTCTTGCACGGCAAGGTACTCGATCGTGTCGAACGTGCTAATCGTCCGCCAACTCCCGGTAAATGCCGTCAGCGTAGCTGACGTATTCCCGGGTCCCCACTTCGCCAAGCGGTAGGGTCCGGTTCCCACCGGCGAGATGGTAAAGGCGTCTACGCCGTCTTCAACCCAAACCTGCGGATCAACAATCATCATGGTTGAAAGCCGATTGGGCAGAATGGCATCCGGTTCGCGCAGCGTGACCTCAATCGTTGATGAGTCGAGAGCGACGGTCCCGGCGATATTTTCCAATTCCCGAGTGACCAAATACCGCTGCCCACTTTCACCAAGCAAAATGTCGAATACGTCCGCGACCGTGGAGGCTGTAAGCGTTCGCCCGTTGTGGAATGAGACATTGTCCCGGATCACGAATCGCCAAGTTGTAGGCGTTGGATTGCTCCAGCTGGTCGCCAAACCGGGCTGCGGGCCGCCTCGCCAGTCCAGACGCGTCAGTCCGTCAAAAATGGAAATCCACAGTTCGGTTGCCGGCAGGGCCTGCGCGGTAAACGGGTTGCCAAGTGAAGGCGGCAGCCCGCCCGCGGCGACGCGCAGTGTCGTTGCCCCGGCCGGTGGTGAAAGCGTGCCGCCAATCAAAAGTGCCAGAACGGCAGACAGGCGCATCAATTTATGTGGGGTCATAAGTACAGAGTGCCATCCGTGACAGAACCGAAGGGACTTTAACCTTGGAATGGACACAAGGGTAGTTTTGATCATTCACGAACATGAGTGACCATCGCTAGGTAGCTGTTTCCAACTTTACGGGTGATACTGTTAATCACTTGTGCTCGATAATGCAGGGTCAACCGGGAGGCACATATGAGCAGACTTTACCGCGGCAAGATCGTTTATGCCCACGAAGATGAAGGAGAGTTCGGCCGCGAGTGGTTTACCGTGACCGTAGAAGACGACGGGTCCCGCACACTGCGTTGCTTGTGCGAAATGGATCCGGTCCGGTTGACACGCGATGTCACCTGCAGCGTCGACGCATCGTTCCGGCCGCGCGATTGCTTCGTGCGTGTGGTGAACGAAGCTGAATTCGTCGGGTCCGGTTGGTTCCGGTTTTCGGATGACCATGTAGAAGGCGAGATTGTCACCGCGAAGGAGGGGCGTATTTCGCAAAAATTCGCCACTCCTGGCCGCGCAAATCTGTTTGGAACTCACCCGATTTGTATCGATATTTGGAAATGCGTCCATGTCGAGGCCGACAAGCCAGGCGAAACTCAGAAGCTGGAGAATTGCTTTAGCAGCTCACTCGCCGTCAACGGCGCTTCAGGACCGATGCTGACTCCGAAGACCTACGACCTGACATTCCGCGGCAGAGACAAGGTTTCCGTTGGTGCCGGCACCTTCGATTGTGTGCATTTTGACTGGGATACGGGAACAGGGCGCACACTCAATTTATACGCACAGCCCGGCGATTGGCTGCCTATAAAAACCGTCGTGCCGGAGCGACGACGCTACTACGAACTGGTGGAATACGAAGTGTTGCGCTGAGCTCGCGTCGGCCGCTCTTAGAGCGCGTGCAGTGTTTTGGGGTTGTCGTGGACGAGTTTCGTATAAAATCCGTCGTCGATTTTACCCGCTTTTTCCAAGTTCCTTAATGTATCGAGTTCGGTCGACGCATCCGCGTGCCCGAAGTCCGTCCCGATCATGAGGTTGTCCTCGGCGCCGAACGCTTGGAGTGCGGTGAGATTGTTGTCGGTACGGCATGTGACGAACAGGCGTTTGTCCTGCAGCGCCGTTTCCATGCGTTCGATCGTCCCTTTTGTAGGCATGGTGTCCATGCGCCGCTTGGCTTCTCCCAGCATGTAGGGCACCCATTCCGCACCTGCTTCTACGAACGCGAAACGGATTTTTGGAAACATCTCCGGAATCCCTGCAGTGATCAATAGGTGAAAAGCCGCAAGAACGGGCATGTTGGCAACGAAGAACACGTCCAGCGTGCGCGCGCTGCGATCTCCATACAGCACGTCGCGAATTGAAATACTGCCGTTGCCGACATGGATGCAAATCGGCATGTCCAATTCGGATGCCTTTTCATAAATCGGGTAGAAGTAGGGGTCTGCGAGCAGCCGGTCTCCTTCTACGCCGCGCAAGGAGACGCCGCAGGCGCCATGTGCTTTGCCGTACTCCATTTCTGCAAGTGAGTCTGAAATGCTAAGGGTCGGTGGCACCACCACCCAGCGAAACGAATCGCCGCCGCGTTTGTGAATGTCGGCCATCCAACGATTGTAACTCCGGGACAGCGCGACTTGGATTTCTGGCCGGTCGCTCGGCGGTGCAATGAAGAACGTCGGGTACAAAATCTGCACGTCGAAGCCCGTTTCCGTCATCATCGCCTTGCGCGCAGTGAGGTCGCGCATCTGGCGGACATCGAGCGGAATGGAATCGTCGCCGATCTCACGGTCGATGACGTTGCCGTCAATTACCCAGTAGGGCGCTTCATTTTCATCAGTCGTAACGACGGGCTTTGGCCGATACCGCTTGTCGTTTCCTTCAAGGAAGTCCCACGTGTCTTCGCATTCAATGACATGCGTATCTGCATCGATTACTTGCATCGTCTTTACTCCAGATCGGGTGCCCAAATGTAGGTGCAGCTAAGCTTTGTTCCACCTACGCGGTGTCATGCCCGGCGCCGGTTCGTCTCTCGTTTCCCGCTTCATGTCGAACTCCCATCGGAAATCGAGTGTGTTGCGGCTGCGCAACAATTTTTCCGCCCGCCTTGACACCTCGCCCGCGGGCGGTTGCGCCCATTCCTCTAACGGCTGGTAGGGCCGTGCCCAAGAGGGGCGGTAGTCATATTCGAGCATTCCCCGCGTTTGTTGAGTCGTGTTTGGCCCGACGCCGTGAAAAAGGCGAACCGAGAACACGAATGCGCCACCAGCCTCTATCGGAATAAGGACTTCATCGGCATGTGCGCGATACCTTTTGTAGGGGTGTGCATCGGCATGCATACAGATGTGTGATCGCGGAAGTATCCGCAAGGGAGCTCTATCCGTGCCCGTGTCATCAAGGTAATAGAGGACGCGTATGCGCACCGGACAGCTTTCCAACCATCCCGAATACGTCGACCCGTAGGGTTGGTAGTCTGTATGTAATTCCAACGGGGGCTGGCCGGGGTGACTCAGTATGTAGTGACTGTGCATGAATACGAGGTCGTCACCCATAAGCGTCTCTAGGAAATCGAGCATCGGCGGATAAGCGATTAGATCACTGCACGCTACGCTGTATGTATGTGGCGGCTGAGATGCGAAAGTCGGGGCATCACTGTAAAACGATGGCCGCATCGGCAGACTTTCCAATTCCGCTTTAATGCGCTCCACGTCGTTGCCGCTTAGGATATCAGGAAGGATCACGTACCCTTCGGTCTCGAGGTGGTAAACGCGCTCCGGTATCGTCATTCTGCGGAAATCGACAGTCGTTGCGGTGGCCATGCAGGTCTCCTGATCAGGGCTGCCAGACCCCATATAAGGCCGTTAGTTAGGTTTCGTACTATGACATGCCGCCAATGCTGGCGGCGGTTATTACGCCAGCGTGTTCACTCTATGTAACTTAGCCCTTAACTGTTTATCGCTATACGGTCGCCGCTGATAGTTTGAAGCAACGCGTGTCGACAGTTCCTTTGAGTTCGGACATTGTGCGGGCGTTTCATACAAGGTGCGTTAAGGGAAGGAAGAAAGCGATGTCGCAAGCGACAAACGAGATGACCGGTGGTCAGATCATCAGCTCGATTCTGCAGGGATACGGCATCGAGACGGTTTTTGTGCTGGCCGGCGCTGCTCACGCCCACACTCTGTATGCCTTCGAAGACGACGGCATGGCCGTCATATCCGGGCGGCATGAGACCGGCACCGTAGGTGCGGCCGACGGATACGCTCGGGTGACGGGCAAGCCGGGTATCGCCATGATTGCCGGAAAGCAGGGAATGCCAAATGCCATGGGCGGGATTCAAACGGCGCGCCTGGCTTGTTCCCCGGTTGTCGTTTTTGCATCGGTCTATACAGACGCTGCGCGAGAGTCCGTCGGTGAAGAAGGGGAAGACCCGCTTGAGATGGCGGCGCCTTACGCAAAGTGGTGCCGTATCGTTCCGAACATCGATCGCCTCGCCGAATTCGTTCATGCAGCCATCCGAGCGGCAACGTCCGGTCGTCCGGGTGTCGCGGTGATTGGCGTTCCAATCAGCATTCAGGGTGCGACAACGCCGAACACCTCTGCTCTCACGCCATTTCCTTTATCGACATCCAAAGCTGCCGCATCAGACGAAAGTGTAGAAGCCGCAGCCGACATGCTTGCCGGCGCGGAACGTCCTCTGGTTCTGGCTGGTTCTGGTGCGGCGTTATCGGGTGCGGGGCCCGCATTGCGTGCTCTTTCGCAAACTCACGGCGTGCCTGTGTTCGGTCACGCGCTTGGACGGGGGCTCGTGCCAGAGGACCTCAAGTTCGGATTCAGCTGGCCGCTTGCGCAAGTCGCTGCCCTAGAGGCCGATGCTGTCCTTTCGGTCGGCATGCGTTTGTCGCAGCGCATCGGGTATGGGCTGGCGCCGCGTTTCCGCACGGACGCAAGGTTTGCTCAGATCGATATCTTTGCAGATGAGTTCGGTCGCAATCGGGTGATTGATGTCCCTCTATTCGGCGACGCCGCGCTGACAGTCGAGAAGATCGACGCAGAACTCTCGCGGCGTGGCTACAAACCTAATTCTCCGGAGCCCTCCTGGGTGAATGACGCCATGGCCGCGAGGTTGGCGCGGATAGACGAACTCGGGCGGGACGAGGACGGTCCAATTCACCCCTATCGGGTGGGGCGGGAGTTGTCCGACGCGATGCCGGATGACGTGATTTTTGTCGGCGATGGAGCCGATGCACTCAATTGGATGCTGGGTGTGATTCGGCTCAGCGGTGATCGTTGTTACCTCGACCATTATCCACTCGGATCTATGGGGATTGGCACGCCACTTTCCATCGGTGCCGCTGCTGCGGAACGTGAACTCGCTCGCCAACAGGGACGTGCCGAACGTCCGGTCGTGCTAATCACCGGTGACGGGTCCTTTGGATTCTATTCGTCTGAATGGAACGCTGCGGCACTCGCCGGTTTGAAGATCGTATGTATCATCGTCAACGACCGCGCGTGGGGAACGGAGAAAAATGGCCAACTGCATTCAGCGGGGCGTAACTTTAATTGTGAACTCGGTGACGTCGCCTACGATCAAATTGCCAAGGCCTATGGTTTGCTCGGCGAGCGCATCGAGCAGGCGGCAGACATTGCGCCGGCTTTGAAGCGAGCTTTTGCCGCCGATCGGGCAACCGTTCTCAATATTCTGACGGATCCCGACGCCGGGCTGGCGCGCAAACAGGATCCAAGGCTGCAAATGATCACGTTCGAAGACCTGCCAAAGAGCCACAAGGCTCACTATTCGCCGGACGTCGCTTAGGAGAGGCGCTCCTTGCGTGGTCCAGGCAAATCGGCATGACCTGCTAGTTCGAAGAGCTCATCAACCACGCAGTAATCATTGTAACCAAGGCGGGCGAGCGGCTTGATCTTCGCGACGTCAACACGGCCCTCCGAGGTTATTACATCATCAGAAATGTGAATGCCGACCACTTGCCCAATTACGACGTAGTTGCACCGGCCATATACATTGTTTGGTAAAACGATTGTCTGGTATTGCGTGCATTCGAATTGAATGGGCGATTCCTTGACCCGTGGTGGCTTGATCAATCTAGAGGGTTCCGCTGTTAACCCGACTGCCGTCAT
>JAYQVH010000064.1:0-6808 GCA_038148375.1 Rhodospirillaceae bacterium
CCTCTATCGCCCCGAAGAAATCGTCCCCATCCGCATACGCTCGTAAGTCTGGCGTTAACAGGAAGAAGAGCGCTCCCCAAAAGACCCGGAAAGACTGCGTCCTGATCTTGGTGTGCGAAATCAACATCTCGGACTTAGGGCAGCACGATCGGTTCGGATGAAATTAGTGCGCAAGCGGATCAGGACGCATCTGAAACTTGACGACCTTGCCGGTAGAGAAGAGACCAGTCTCTAACTGAAAGATTGGAATCATCTCATCAGCGCTCCAAATCGCTCGCCCCTTCCAGCCAGCATCGGGATCGTCAATGCGACCGTCAAGTCCGCGAGCGTAAAACCCAAGCGGATAGGGCCGACGCATCACCACCCACTCTTCCTTATCCGGAAGAAAGGCAAGCAAGGAATCGGAATTTGTTCCCGTGACGATAGGGACATCTTCTCCCAACCCAAGAGTGTTATGGATGTCGACAAAAATCAGATAGTGGAAGTCACCACTCGTGTCCGTATCAGCGAGTTTTGGGCCTGGAGTTTCGTAGATCGTCCAGCCTTCGGGGCACTGTTGACCCGTCGCTGTCGGACCGTTGGTCACCCTGCATTTACTGCGGTCGAACTTACCGAGATGACCACTCGAAAAGGCCGCCCAGGCAATGCCTTTCGAGTCCAGATCCATGCCCTGGTCAAAAAAGGCGGAAGACGTGCCGTCGGAGTTTTTCGGCGGCTGATAGTATTCTGTCACGCAGGTTTCTGGCGGGTTCTTTCCTAGACTGAGACGGCCAATACCGCCCGGATGGGGGGAACTCGGCGCACCAAACCAAATGCTGCCATCCACTTGCGAAACGGAGATCGAATACGATCCGAATGTGTATTGCGTGTCACCGCCCTCAGCGGAGACATTCTCGTTGCGGTTCACATCATCCAGGGAATCGTTTCTCCCTTCGGAAGCCCCTCTCAATCCTCCCGTCAGTTGTTTCCACATGGCGCGATCAGGATCGATTTTGCCGTCACCACTGGTATCCAAGACTAGCGGGCACCATCCGATCGCTTTCATGGGGTCCTGAGTTTCATCGTACACACGCGTGTTCAGCCAGCCTATGGCATCCCGGGTTTGAATGCTGCTGAAGAACAGTGTGTTGTCTTCGTCATAAGCGAACCTGAGGTGATGGGTCATATAACAGACTGGAATCGGCCTTTCTTCACCTGTCTCAGGATCATACAGACTGACATACTTGGTCGACGTGTCCTGCGGATAGCGGGCGTTATCGATGGGATAGTACGCCGCATACTTGTTGTCTGGGTCGAAGCAATCAATGGGGCTCGGCGTCGGCTCGGTCGTTACGGACGTCGTCCAGACGCGGCCCTTTTGATCCAGCATGGGTGTGTGCAGCGCCCACTCAATTCCGGAGGGCGGCGCCGATACTGACTCCGGATCCAACCGATTGGCCGGAATTAAATTCGCCTCATGGGAAACGGGATCAAGGACGGACAGGGCACCAAAGCGCGGCTCCTCGTTGTAAAGTCCGATCGCGCCGTAGACGGGTCCGTAAGCATTGACGGTCGGATTGCGCTGATCGGTCGTCACCTCGTCGTGAACCGCGCGCTCGTCAGCCCAATCCCACATAGTTAGGACGACATTGCGCTCCAGCCCCTTGGGACGCGGCGGCGATGTGGGCACGGCGCCATTTAGGATCGCGACTGACCAGTCAGCGAACATCTGATAGGCCCGTTCCCCGCCAAACGAGGTCATGCCGTTGACCATGGTATTCTTATAGTCTCGGCCGCTATTGCTGAGCGTGATATCGCCTGGGTCGCGCTCCATATTGATCTTCTGTTCCCAGGCTTCGATAGGATCGTCGAGCAAAATCTCGCGCGTCACCTGGTTACCCAACTGATGACAGGACGCGCAGCGGGACTTGAGATTGAGAAGCCAATGCTCCTGTATCTCAAAGGCGGGACTGATGCCGTTTCCATTGGGGCCCGTGCCGGGAAATTCGCTCTCATCCGGAACTTCGATCAACGAGGACCAATAGTTCGCCGGATAGACTTGTGCCGCGGTTTGCGCATCGGGCGCATTGGATACTGCAATGTCGACGTTTTGGCCGGGCGCGCCCGCGACCGGCTCGCTGTCCTGCAAACCGTAGCCGCGCACCCATATCCTATAACTCGCTTGCGGCAGTTGCGGCAGGACATACCGGCCCTCGTCATCTGTCACGACAACTTTTGCGAACGGCGTCGCCAGATCCTCGGTCTGCGCAATCACCCAGACGCCGGCCTCGGGCCCGGTTTCGCCTGTGACGAGACCGCGGATAAAGTCAGCTTCTGATGCTGCGTCGTCAGCCGCGTGCACTTGTAAGGGGGTCACTCCCAGCAAGACCAAGGCCGCGAACACCGCCGTATTGATTTTGTTTTCAAACATCACTTGATTCCTACCTGCCCTTTATCCGGCGCCCTACTCTGCCGCTGCACCGAGTTCCGGGTTGATGTATTCCGTGCCCGGCGGTTTCGGCCACTGTCCGCCGTCGTTGGCATTGCCTGCGACAGCGATGGGCGGCGGCCCGCCCCGGAGTACCGTCGCGTTCGGATCGTTTGGCGGAAAATTTCCGTTGAACGTGTCCATATCGGCTTTGTCGGGCCAAAGCACACCAAGCGCCGCCGGCGAGTTCGCATCTCCCCGGGCTGGAAACCAAATGGCGCCACCCCTGGCTATGGTCATTTTCGGCATGTCGTTACGCCATGGCGTCGGATAGTAGGTGAATGAGCCATTGTCAGGATCTAGGCGCACGAAATAGTTATCGGAGCTGGTCCAGACTTTGTCATCTGGATCCACCCAAGTGTCGTAGGGCGTGGCGAACTTGACGGGGATTTGGAAGACCGTGGTTACACCGGTCGCGGGGTCAAGTTTTTCAAGACGGCCACGGTCATAGACACCGTACCAAATGTTGCCTTTTGAATCCAAACCCGGGCGGCGGCTAAGGCAGGGCCGGCTGGGTGACGGATAAGCTTTCGTTGTTCCGGTCTTCGGGTCGTATACCGCGACGCCGCAGGCGTGAAATTCGTTCCACCAGAACCGGTCCTGACGGTCGACGACGCCACCATAAGGTGAGCCGTTCATTGTAGGGCTGTCAAAATGCGTCCATGTACCTGTTGCGCGGTCCAAACGGCCGATCTTGTTAAAGCGGATGTCGGTCCAATAGACGTTTCCTTTGGAATCCAGGAAGGGCGTGAGCCCACCCATGTCCCTGTGCGAATCCTCGTCCTTGCCATAGGCGTCCCAGTTACCGGTTTCAGGATCGAAGTGCACCGCACCGACCTTCAGGGCGGCGAACCAGATCGTGTCGTCCGTATCGATCGCGATCCCATGGGGCGCCCAAGACGAGTGCGGCGTGAGGTAATATTCGTGTTCACCCGTTTTCGGATTAAGGAAAGAAATCGCGCTTCTTCGGGTATCCGTGCTCCAGACATTGCCTTTGCTGTCGAAGGTAATCTCTTGGCGCATGATGTTGGGTGCGTCGTCCGTCTTAGGAAAAGTGTACATGATGTACTGCGCCTTCCCGAGAACAGATTCGTCCCGTGGTTCCGTTTCTTCCTCCAGCACGGCCCGCGGTGGCTGGCCGTCGCCGAAATTTGCCTCCAGATAATCGAGCAGCATTTCACGCTTCGCTAGCGGCAGCCGCTCAGGCACCAGGAACGGGTCGCTGTCTGGAACGCCCCAGTGCGGCGACGTCGTCATGTAATCGACCACGGCGCCCCAGCCCGCGCGGGACTGCGGCTGCGCCGGCAGAAAGTTCCAGGCATGACAGACGATGCAGGTATCCCGAAGCAGATCCCTCGTCTCGCCGGGCGGATACAACTCATCGAAGGGCACAAGCCACCGGTCCTCCAAACCGCGTGGCCCGACCGGATTCCTGACCGGTTCGCTGACGGCCATTGTTATGGCCGCCTGCGAGGCCTTGTCCTCAGCCACCGTGACGGAGGCGCGATCCGACGTGAAGCCTTGATGCTCTGCCCAGACTTCGTACTGCCCCGGCATGACGTTGACCGCGGAGTAGTGTCCGCCTTCCGTGAACACGACATAGGTGATGTTCGACCCGGCCTTGCGAGCGAAGACTTTCGCAGCGGTGAAGGGTTTTGGAGCCGTAACAGTCCCATCAAGCGTTCCTGTACCTGGGATTTTGGCTATTGCAGACGCGACTAAGACCAAAGGCAAAATGAGAGCGCCTATGAGTTTTCGCAGCATCATGTCCTCCTTTAAAACGTCAGGCTACCCATGTATGCAGGGCCTGCACCTGCCGCGGCACCGAATGTTCAACCGCCCAGCCCAAGCAGCCAGCTTTTCTCGGCGATCCACCCTGCGTAAAGAATCACGAACGGAACGACCCAAACGAGATTGTTCAGTCTATCGAGCAAGCGCGTGGGGAGAAGCAGCTGGCCGGCGACAGCAACAATGATGGCGGGGGGGATCGAAATGGCGATCCACCCATACCAGGTCATGGCTGGGCCAAGTGTTCTGTCCGGTATATCGATCAAGGAGAACCGCTCGACCAGAGGATAGTATCTGAACAATGGGTAATTCACGTAGACCGCGACCGCGTAGACCGCACTAGAGACGACCGAAAAAAGCGGCAATGAAATAAACCGGCTCACAACAGTCCCCGCACATTGTTGAGCAAGTGACCGATGACGAGGTTCCACCATACAGCGATCAAGACGACTGTCGTAACGAACCGGCGGGTCATAGTGAATTCGCCCAAACCAGCTTTCTTCCAATAGTGCCAATAAGCTGGCAGTAGAAGGAACCCGATTACGGCAATGTGCTCTTTGGCCTGAAAGAGAAAGATTTCGGTGTATAGGCCAAAATCCGCCAAGGACGCTTTTACGTCGAGTACATAAGCCGGGTAAATGTATGAGCCGAGACCGAAGTCGATCACATACAGCAGAATAATCGGTGCGGTGTAACCGGCGGCAGGCACAGCCCTAAACCGGTCGATAAAACCTCGCACAGGCGCGGGACGGCGCCACACACTCAATCCCTGGTGCGTGACCGCGCCGATCAGGGCGATAGAGACAAGGGCGTGAAGAATTACGAGGAAAACAGTCATTCCGATCTCTGCGCCTGGTTCGATTTCCGTAAAACGAAGTCTATTTCCTGCAACCCCATGCGCATGGGACCGCGGGTGCGGATCATACGGCGGACCATTTCGTAGCCCTGCTTTTCAACCGTAAATTCTACGCGTTCCAAATCCAGCTTAGCACCCTCTCGTGCGACGACCCGGGCAAGATCTACAGTTCTAAAACGGCCGAGCACATTCGTCCACGTCCCTGCGGTGCTGGTATGTTCATCTCCGCCATCACCAACTATGCCCGTTGCCTGCCATCTCACCAGCGCATCTTGCACGTATCGACCACCCTCGTCTTTGACAGTTCCGACAAAAATGAGTTGTTGTTCGTTCGGAACATCGATGATCTCGAAAAAGTCGTCGCCGTCCGCATATCCATTGAAGGATGCAAGCAGGCAAAAGATGAAAGTGAGTATCTGAAGCTTGAATTTAATCACTATTTTACACTCTGGGCCAACGTACCCATTGTGCACGGGCTAAACGTTATGGGCTATGCTTAAACCATTGCTCCATCGGCGGGAGCTAGGGTCACTGACGACGGCCAGGTTGAAACAGTGCGTGATCAAAGAGCGAGCGTTGAATATTAGGATGCGCAGCAGACTTAGAATAAAGTTCAGCTTTTCTGAGACAAGAGTGCCCATCGCTCAAATCCTCGTTAGCGCGTTTACCCTAACCGCACTTACGGTATCAGCGGCAACGGCCTCAAACCGTATGGAGGCGATCAAAGTTCGGGGCAGCTTGTTATGCGGGGTGATTCAACGTGTGCCGGGATTTACTGACATTGACACAGAAGGTCAGGTTTCAGGTTTTGAGCCTGACCTTTGCCGCGCCGTAGCCGCTGCAATCCTTGGCCCAGACGCTGGCGTCACCTACGTGATGACGAATGACGTTCAAACTTTCCTTACAAGTGATGTGCCAGATGTCGTTGCGCGCCGCCTGACCGTGACGATGCGCCGCGCCCTGACCCCTGGACTGGTGTTTAGTCGGGTTGTTTTTTTTGACGGGGCGGCCCTACTCGTTCCGATAGACTTGCAGGGAGAAAAACCATCTAATCTCTCCGACTTGACGATTTGTTTGCAGGGGCAATCTGAAACAGACCGCAGTGTGACGTCTTATTTTAGGGAAAAACACTTACCCGTTACGGTACTTCGCAGAACCGACATACAGTCCGCCGCTGACACGTTCTTGAACGGAGACTGTGGCGCATTGGCTGGCGATTTGTCGGAGCTTGCGCCGATCCGCGCACGGCATCCGGAGAGTCTCGCCCTCTTACCCGAACTTCTGTCTAGGGAACCGCTAGCCCTTCTGACTCACGCCGTCGACGACCAATTCTCTGCGGTGGTTGATTGGACGATGAATGCCCTGATCGCGGCAGAAGAACTCGGCATTACCAAGAATAACGTCAGGATTTTACGGGAACATCCGAACCCTGAAGCCCGACGGCTGTTGGGCTTTGATGGCGGCAACGGCGCTGCGCTCGGGCTCCGTGAATCATGGGCAGCAGATGTGATTGCTACGGTGGGCAATTATGGCGAAATTTATGCGCGCCATTTGGGCGATGAGAGCACTATAAACCTGCCACGCGGACACAATGCCTTGTGGCGCGATGGCGGCCTGCTATACCCAATTCCCATGCGCTAATGTGTCCTGCCCCCTTAAAACTGGGCCAGAAGTTTATATGCTTTTGGCTTGGCAAC
>JAYQVH010000065.1:0-6081 GCA_038148375.1 Rhodospirillaceae bacterium
GTTTCGAACACCGGCCGCTTAATCAAAGTCGGGTTCGCGGCGATCAGTTTCGCGGCTTTTTTGTCATTCAGGCCGACCTTGTCTGCTTCCGGTAATTGCCGCCATGTTGTGCTGCGGCGGTTGAGAAGTGTTTCCCAGCCAAGTTCGTCGATCCAGGCCGCGAGACGCTTGGCATCAAGCCCGTCGGCGCGCAGATCGTGGAACTCATGGGCGATCCCCTGCTCTTCCAGCCAAGACAAAGCCTTGCGGCAGGTATCGCAGGACTTGATGCCAGCAACGGTGATCATGATATACCCCTAGTGACCTTATTTGTTCGATCCAGATGCGAGACCGAAACGCATGTATACCGTTCTCTCCCCGGCAAAGAAATTGGACTTCTCCGATCCGCACAAAGGATTGAAGAAAACCAAGCCGCTGTTCCCCGGCGATACCAAGGAACTGATCGGCCGGACGCGGAAATATTCTGCCCAAGATCTCAAGCGCCTTATGGGCATCAGCGACGACCTCGCCAGCCTGAATAAGGAACGGTTCAAGGCCTTCGATGTCGACGGCAAAGGTGAGACCAAACAGGCGGCGCTGACGTTTGCGGGCGATGTTTATCTCGGGCTCGACGCCGGCACGCTCAACGCAGACGACCTGACATTCGCTCAGACCCATGTCGGCATTCTGTCCGGATTGTACGGACTCTTGCGGCCACTCGACGGCATTCAGGCCTACCGGCTCGAGATGGGATCGCGCGTCGACACCAAACGCGGCAATACCCTGTATGACTTCTGGGGGTCCAAAATCACCGAGGAAATCGCCAAGTTGATCGCCAAGTCGAAAACCAAGGTGCTGATCAATCTGGCATCGAACGAATATTTTTCTGCGCTGCAGCCGAAAGCGTTGGATGTGCCGGTGATCCAGCCGGTGTTCAAGGACATCAAGAACGGCAAACCGATGGTGATGAGCTTCCTGGCCAAAAAAGCGCGCGGCCAGATGGCCCGCTACATCATCGAAAACCGCATCAACGCTCCGGACAACCTCAAGGACTTCAACGTCGAGCGCTACTCGTTCGACGCCAAATCCTCGACAGACACCAAGTGGGTGTTCAGCCGCAAATTCATTCCGGTGGGCAAAAAATAGCCGCGCCTAAGGCCGGTCGACTGAAATATAGCGGCCGAGATTGATACCGCGCACGTTGTCGCCGATTCCCGAAACATACGGCTTCACCAGCCGCTTGCTGACGTAGTAATTCAACGGCACGATCGGCGCTTCGTCCATGACGATGCGCTCTGCATCGTGCATGAGTTTCATCCGCGTGCCGATGTCGGCCGTCGCGTACATCTCGCGCATCAACGCGTCATACTCGGGGTTTTTATACTTCGAGTGATTGTCGCCGATGGCGTCGCTTTCCAAGAGGTAGAGAAACGTTGAGGGATCGGCGTGCTCGCCGAACCACTGATAGCGCGCGACCTCGTAGTCACCGTTGCGCAGATCCGCGTTCAGCACGTTGAGATCGCTGTTCAGCAAACTCACCTCTGCCCCAAGGTTCCGCTGCCACATCAGTGAAACCGCCGCGGCAACCCGGCGCAGGACTTCCTGGGTGTTGTAGCGAAAACTAAAGGACAGCGGATTGTCCGGTCCAAAACCGGCTTCGGCTAAAAGGTCCTTGGCGCGGGCGACGCGCTCGGCCGGGCTCATATCCTTGTAGAACGCAAACGCCGGTTGGTAGCCCGCGCGCGAGCCCTCCGGGATCAGGCTGTAGCCGGGCACCTCGCCGCCGCGCATGACGCGGTCGGTGATGGTTTCGCGGTCGATGGCCATGCTCAGCGCTAAGCGCACGCGCGGATCGTCAAACGGCGCCTTCGTCGTGTTGAAGGTGATGTATTCGAGACCGAGGTTCTGAGTCATGCGCAGGTCGTCGGGCAAATTTTCCTTGATCCAGTCGAATTGCGATGGAGGAAAGGAGATCAGCATGTCGAGATCGCCCGCGCGGTAGCGGTTGAACGCTGCGGTGAGGTCTTCTGTCGGATAATAGACGACTTCATCGAGCGCGACATTCTCGGCATCGAAAAACAACGGATTACGCACCACCGTAACCGACGTCTGTGGCACCCACTCCTTCAGTTTGAACGCGCCGTTGACGACGATGTTCTCAGCGCGCGTCCATTCTCGGCCGTGCTCTTCGATCGCCCAGCGCGGCGCGGGAAAACCGCGATGTACGATCAGCTCCAAGAAAAACGGCGTTGGCGCTTCAAGCCTGATTTCCAGTGTGCGGTCGTCGAGCGCGGTGACACCCAGGTCGTCGACGGGCATCTGCCCGCCGTTGATGGGACGGCCGTTCCTGATCATGTACAGCATCGGCGCGGCCCGTGACGCGGTTTCCGGATTGAGGATGCGTTTGAATGCGTATTCGTAGTCGTGCGTGGTGACAGGCGTGCCATCGGACCACAGCATCCCGTCGCGCATGGTGAATACGTAGGTCAGGCCGTCCTCGGAAACGATCCAGCTTTCCGCCGCGCCCGGCACGACGCGCGCTTTCGTATCGAGCGTGGTCAGACCGATAAACATCTCGAAGATGATGTTCGTCGCGTAACCGCTGGTCGTCATATGCGGATCGAGCGAGTCCGGCTCGCCGATGTTGCCGCGGTATAGCACGCCACCGGCCTGCACGGACCAGGAGGTCCACATCAGAGTCACTATGAGAGTCGCGATGCGAAGAGACATAAGAACCATCCTTGCGGCTGCGGCGCACGCGCGCGAGAAAACGTGGCGTGACCTTAACGCCGGGCGTAGCATGCGCAAACCCTGGACCTCGTTTGTGACAAAAGATGGGCACCGCTGAGCAAGAGATTCTAATCAGGTCTGTCAGAACGCTGACGCGGCGCGATCCTATTCTCAAGGACGCGGTCAAAGCGTTCGGCCTGCCGGCATCGCGCAAACAGACCGCCGGGTTTGCCACTCTGGCGCGTATCGTTGTTGATCAGCAGCTGTCAACGCTGGCCGCGGCCGCGATCTGGCGGCGGCTCCGGTCTACGGTGGGACGGATTGGACCGGACTCAATTCTCGCCGCCCGGGAAACGGACCTCCGCGCGGCGGGCTTGAGCGGCGGCAAGGTGAAGACTTTGCGCGCGCTGTCCGATGCCGTTGCATCAGGTGCTCTAAATTTGCGCACGCTAACGCGCAAGGACGACACGTCGACCAAAGAGCTTCTCACTCAGGTGTGGGGGATCGGGGACTGGACGGCGGAGATCTACATGATGTTCGCCATGGGCCGGCCCGATGTCTGGCCCGCCGGCGACCTCGCGTTGCGCACCGGCTGGCAGACCGTTACGGCGGATGCGGAACGAATTTCCGCCGAGGACCTGGCCGCAATCGCCGAGGCCTGGCGGCCGCATCGCTCCGCGGCGGCGATCTTGCTGTGGCACGCCGTTGGTGCCGCACGCCAAAAATCTAGGGCGTGACGATTAAGCCCAGCCGCCGGCAATGGGGATTATTTGCCCGGTCGTGAAGTTCGAACGGTCGGATGCGAGAAAGGCGATCATCTCCGCCACCTCTTCCGGTTTACCGAGACGTCCCAACGGCACCTTGCTGGTCATCTTGGCGACAGCCGCTGCATCGGCGAGCAGCTCCTTGGGAAAATAGCTTTCGCTTTCGACGTAATTGGGCGCGACGGCGTTGACCTGAATGTTGAATTTCGCGAGTTCCTTGGCGACGGACAACGCGAGCGAGTTCGCTCCGCCGCGCGCCGCAGCATACATGCAGTAGTTGGGCAGGCCATGGAACGGCGCCGCTGAGGTCACGAACACCAGCTTGCCGGACTTCCGTGGTTTCATATGCCGTGCAGCCGCGGATGCGGTTTCGAACGGCACGATCATCAGTGCCTCTAGCGCTTTGCGGAAGTCTTCTCCCTGTCCGTCGCCCATCGGCGCGCGTACGGCGGGATAGAAATCGTTGATCACGGCAATATCGAGGTGACCCAGCTCGGCGACCGTTTGATTGACGGCGTCCGCCGTGCCGGCACAGGATAAGAGCTCCAGTCTCGGATGATCCTGCGAGAAAGCCTCACGCGCGGCTGCCTCTGCGAAGCTGGCGTCGTGGCAGCGCACTTCCGCGCCGTGGGCGGCCAGCACCTCGGCCGCGGCCGCGCCGACAAAGTGACAAACGTTGGTGACGAGCGCGGTCTTGCCGGACAGCATGGGAGGTCCCTTCCCTGATGGATTAACGACCTGAGAAGGCCACTTTGGGCCATCGCCCCCCAAAACGGCAATGCCTGCGCCCGACTCCGAGCGATTTTGCCCCGTCTGGCGTGTTGACCGGATCGGATAAGCCTTTATTTTGCGCCCTCAAATAACCATCCAAAAAAGGACGCCCCCGGTGAGCTCAGATCAAGACAACACCACACCCTCGGATTCGGCACAGCCTGCGGCTGGCAACGGACAAGCTCCTGCCGGCGCGACAATGGCGCCGCCCTTGTTTTATCAGGAACCGGTACCGGTCACGGCCAACGGGCACGGGAAATTCAAGATTCGCGGCAGTGCGAACTTTAATTTTGCCCGTGAGACCAACGCCGTTCCGGTCACCCTGCCTGAATTCGTTCTCGCCGCCCGTCACTACCCGATCGTATTCGTCGGCACCGAATTGGTCCCGACCGTGGCGCTCGGCTTCCGCCCGGATCAGAACCTGTATGTTCAGGAAGACGGCAGCTGGGAGCGGTTCGCTTATATCCCCGCCTACGTGCGCCGCTTTCCGTTCATTCTGCTCGGCCGCCAGGACGACGAGCGCCTGCAACTCGGCGTCTGCAATAAGGCGTCTTCGGACCGCGACGATGCGCGCGCCCTGTTCGAAGGCGAAAAAGAAACACAGGTCGTGACAGATGCGCTGGACCTTTGCCAGCAGTTTCACGGCGCCTATCAGCAGACCGCCGAATTTTCCGAGATGTTGAAAACGTCCGACCTGGTGATCGAGCGGTCTCTTGAGGTCGACATGGGCAACGGCGAGAAAATGGACGTTGGCGCCTTTGCAGCGATCAATGAAGAGAAGCTGCGCGAAGCGTCGGATGAGCAGTTCCTTGAGTGGCGCAAAAAAGGCTGGCTGGCCGCGATGTATTTCCACATCGCGTCGCTGAACAACTGGGAACAGATCATCGGCCGGTTGCCGGAAGCGCAAAGTCCGCCGAAGAGCTAAGCAATCTCAGGTCCTTATTCCGGCATGGTGAAGCGCCACTTGAGCGACGGGCGCTCGAGGATGGCGTCGTACCAGCCGGACAGATTTGGCCGGCCTTCACGCCAGTCGAAGGCATCGTCGCCATCGACAATGACGTGCTCGCGGATCGGATTGCGCAAGTCGAGATAACTTAAGCCGCCGGCCATGCAGATGTGACCGATGTGAAACTCCGCATCTTTGAATTGCGGCGCTTCGGTTTCCATGCGGTCGAGACAGCCGATGATCTTGCGGCGCTCGCGCAGCATATAATCCATGTTCCAGTCGGCCTTGTCGCGCCAGCCTTCAACCCGCAAGAGCGTTGTGGCGTCGAACATGCCGTCGCCGAGCACCATTTGGCGCAGCGCCGGCCACCGAGCGTCACCGGAAGGAAACACGTGCTTGCCGCTGGCCGATAGGGAATCCAGATATTCGCAAATAACGAGGCCGCCGTAGAGCGGATCGCCGTTATCCATCACCAGCGCCGGCACCTTACCCATCGGGTGATACTGCCAAATTGTCTCGGCATCGAACGGACGTGTGCGTTCAAACTCGAGGCGGTCGAGAAGATCGCCTTCGTAGGCGACAACGAGCACCTTGTGGATGTATTCCGGGTTGGGTGTGAAAACGAGTTTCATGTGTGACGTGCCCCCTCACGAATGTGCCATCAGCGGATGGGCCGGCAGCATAAACGATGTCTGCGGCGACCGCCATCACGTGCGCACGTCTGCGCCGGTGAGCGCCACTTCTGAGCGCGGAACTTGAGTGACGCAGGCAGACCTTACAGATTCAAGTCGTCTGCACGACACGCATTTCCTAATCCAATGCCGGACGCATTGCCCTGTCCTTCCCCCTTAAAACTGGGCCAGAAGTTTATATGCTTTTGGCTTGGCAACG
>JAYQVH010000066.1:0-5934 GCA_038148375.1 Rhodospirillaceae bacterium
AACCCCTGACCTCAGCATTGCGAACGCTGCGCTCTCCCAACTGAGCTACGGCCCCACGTGTGCCGGGCCCCCTGAGGGCCGGGCGCGCGGATAATGTGGATGAAGGGGGTTTCTGTCAAGCATTCGGAAAGGCGGTTGCCGCATTATTTGGATGCCGGAACCGCGCCGGTCGCCGCGCTTGCGCGCCACCCGGGCCGTCGTTAAGGTGCGGCAGGTTTTCCAAAATTCGGACGTTCTATGCAGCTTATTGGAACCCTCTTCTGGATCATCCGAGAGATCCTCAACCTCTATATGTGGTGTTTCGTGATCTCGGCGGTCCTGAGCTGGCTGGTCGCGTTCAACGTGATCAACATGAACAACCGTTTCATCTACACGATCGGCGATTTTCTCTACCGCATAACGGAACCGATGCTGCGGCCGATCCGCAATTTCCTGCCCAATTTCGGCGGCATCGACTTCTCGCCGCTGATCGCGATCTTCGCCATCATCCTTGTCAAGGACGGCGTCATTCCTCAGATCTATATCTGGATGGCGGGCTAGGTCCGCGGTTCCGCGGGTGCCCTCCGGTCCCGTCACCCTGGCACCGGACGGCGTCCGGCTTGCGGTGCGGGTGACGCCCAGATCCTCGCGGAATGCGATCGCAGGTGTGGCCGACGAGGCCGACGGCAACCGCGTTCTCAAGATCCAGGTGACCGCCGTTCCAGAGGACGGCAAGGCCAACGCGGCAGTGATCCGGCTGCTGGCCATGACATGGAAACTGCCGCGCGGCGCCTTTCGGGTCGCATCGGGCGACACGTCGCGGCGAAAGGTGATAGAGATTGCCGGCGCGCCGGAAGAGCTTGCCGCGCGCCTCGAAGAATGGATGGAGACGGCGTCGAATGAATGACAGCAGGATCATAGACGGAAAGGGGTTCGCCGAGGGGCTGCGCGCCCGCGTTGCGGAAGCGGCCGCGAAGATCAAGGCGGAACACGGGCTCGTGCCCGGCCTTGCCGCGGTGCTGGTGGGCGAGGATCCGGCCAGCCAGGTCTACGTGCGCAACAAGAACAAGCAGACCGTCGAGTGCGGCATGAATTCGCTCGGCGAGACGCTGCCCGCCGAGGCCTCCGAGGCCGACCTGCTCGCCGTCGTCGACCGGCTCAACAAGGATCCCGCCGTCAACGGCATCCTCGTCCAGCTGCCGCTGCCCGGCCAGATCGACGAGAACAAGGTGATCGACGCCATCGACCCCGCCAAGGACGTCGACGGGTTTCACCTGACCAACGTCGGTCTTCTGTCCACCGGGCGCGGCGGCATGGTGCCCTGCACGCCATTGGGATGCATGATGCTGCTCGAAGACCGGCTCGGCGACCTGACCGGCCTCAACGCCGTTGTCGTCGGGCGCTCGAACATCGTCGGCAAGCCGATGGCGCAGCTCCTGCTCGCCGCCAACTGCACGGTGACGATCGCCCATTCGCGCACCAGGGACCTGCCCGCCGTCTGCCGCGCGGCCGACATTCTCGTCTCCGCCGTCGGCCGCCCGCAGATGATCGGCGGCGACTGGATCAAACCCGGCGCGACGGTGATCGATGTCGGCATCAACCGGGTGCCGGCGGAGGAAGAGGGAAAGTACCGCCTCGTCGGCGACGTGAACTTCCCGGAAGCGGTCGAGGTCGCGGGCGCGATCACGCCGGTCCCCGGCGGCGTCGGCCCGATGACCATCGCGTGCCTGTTGCGCAACACGCTGGTCGCCGCGTGCCGCCAGAACGGGATCGAGCCGCCGGCACTGTGACGCCGACTCGCTTTCTGCGCTAACATGACCGGGATTTGCCGCCATCGGGAGGGTGCGCCATGGATCCCTCGCTCATAACCCTTGCCCTCGCAACGCTCGCCTTCGTCGGCGGGCATTTCGTGCTGTCGAGCGCGCCGGTGCGCCGCCCGTTGCTGGCCAGGATGGGCGAGGGGCCGTTCCGCGGCCTCTATTCCATTCTCGTTGCCGTGGCGCTGATCTGGATGATCGATTCCTACCGGTATGCAACGCTCCGGCCGGTATGGGACGTCGGCCCGCTGGGCCCGCCGATTCTTTATTTCCTGATGTTCGTCGCGTCGATCCTGTTTGTCTGCAGCCTGACGACGCGCAACCCGACGCTCGCCGGGATGGACGGCGCGTCGCCCGATCCCGCGACGCTGTCGGGAATCTACGCCGTCACGCGCCATCCGATGCTTGCGGCCTTTGCTTTCTGGTCGGCGGGCCACGTCATCGTCCGCGGCGACGCGGCGGGAATCCTGTTCTTCGGCGGATTTTTCGTCCTGTCCGCGCTCGGGATGGCGCATATCGACGCGAGGCGTCGCGCGGCCGGCGGTGCCGAGTGGGCCGCGTTCGAGGCGTCGACGTCGCGGATGCCGTTTCGCGCTGCGGCGGAGGGCCGGACGAGGATCAGCCTCACAGCCGTCGGGTGGGGGCGAATTGCCGCCGGGATCGTCCTGTTCGCTGCGCTGATCTTCGCGCACGGGCCCGTCGTCGGGCTCTATCTGACGCCGATTTAATAAGAGCCTGTCTGCAACCAGGCCCCACCGCACAGTGTCACCCCGGACTTGTTCGGGAATTATATACTTGATTCACACAATGCCGCTACCCATATCTGTTGGGTAACAGGAGGGCGAGGCATGAAGATACCTACACGTCGCGGACCTACAGGCATCAAGTCGGGCGATCAAGTTCTTGGCCTCGTCTGTCACAATTGCCAGCACGCGATGGCGCTTGGCGGGAATTTTGAGAGCGCCGACGATCTACCGGAGACGCTTGGACTTCAATGCCCGACCTGCCAGCAAACGGATAGATACCCGAAAGTCGAAATTCAAATCCTGACGGCGCACACCAAGCAGTAACCAAGGCATCAGCCATGTTCGACATTTCAAACCCCATCTTTCACGACGAAACCAAGGCCCGCGAGTACCTAGAGAGCCTCCGCTGGGCCAATGGCCGGTTCTGCACCCGCTGCGGTGAGTGTGAGCGCACCAGCGCCGTCGGCGGCCGCGAGGGCTGGTATCGCTGCCTGTCCTGCAAGAAGCAGTTCACGGTGCGCATCGGATCCATCTTCGAGCGCTCGCATATCCCGCTCACCAAGTGGGTCGCGGGCTTCTACCTGATGGCCGCGAGCAAGAAGGGCATTTCGGCCCATCAGCTGCACCGTATGCTCGGCATCACATACAAGTCGGCATGGTTCATGGCCCACCGCATCCGCGAGGCCATGCGGCCCGGTTCCGACTTCGGCCCGCCCATGGGCGGCGAAGGCAAGGTCGTAGAGGCCGACGAAACCTATGTCGGCGGCAAGGCCAAGAACATGCACCGCGCCAAGCGCAACGCGCTCCCCAAGGGCGGCAACTACGGCAAGGAAATGGTCTTTTCCCTCGTAGAACGCGGCGGGCGCGTGCGGTCCGTCCATACCCCGTCAGTCAGTGCGCGGACGCTGCGGCCGATCCTCGTCGCACAAGTGGATCGCGCGTCCCTGCTGGTGACGGACGATGCGGGCCAGTACCGCCACATGCACCGCGATTTCCGGCATGAAGTGGTCAACCACAGCGCCGGCGAATACGTTCGCGGATCGGCGCACACCAACACGATTGAAGGCTACTTCTCGGTGCTGAAACGCGGCATCACGGGGACGTATCACCACGTCAGCCAGAAGCAACTCAAACGGTACTTGGGCGAATTCGATTTCCGCTACAACGAACGCTCTGCGCTCGGTGTTGACGATGCCACGCGCGCGGCGCTGGCGATCAAGGGCGCGGAAGGCAAGAGGCTGACCTATCAACAGCCTGCTGGCCGGTAAGCACGCTACGCGGTTTTTGACTTACCGCGTCGTCCGGATTCGCCTTTTGACCCGGACTTTCCCGAGTTCGTAGGCTTCTTGTGAGGCTTGGGCGGCGTATTGAGGGCACGCCTCAATGCGTCGTCCATGACCTTCTGCGCGTCGTCTTTTTTGTCATTGGACATAGATACGATCATGCCAAAACCACCCAAGAATTGCATCTTCTGTGGTGTCCCCGGAAAAAAATCCAAAGAACACATATTCGCAGACTGGCTCCGTATTCTTTTTCCGCGAGATGCATCATCGACACACACCTTTGGAACGATTGACCCCTACAAGGGGATAATCACTGAAACCCCGAAGGAAAAAATCACTCACCTCCAAGGGCACATCGGAACCCGTAGACTCAAAGTCGTTTGCGCAACCTGCAACAACAATTGGATGAGCCAGTTAGAGGAGACGGTAAAGCCTATTCTTATTCCGATGATTACAAACGAATTCGTCGGGTTAGAGCCGTCCCAGCAGCAACTTCTGTCTCGATGGGCAGCGAAAACCGTGATGGTCGCGGAATTTGAGAAGCCTAGGTCGGATGGGATCACGCAGAGCGAACGCACCTGGTTGAAAGATAACCCGACGCCTCCCGACAACTGGCTTATTTGGCTGGCGGGTTATAACGGTAAGAGCTGGGCCGAACTCGCGTTTGCCCAAAATCGCGGCTCCCTACAGAGCGCGCCCGTCCGCCGTCCACATATCCAAGTCCACTATTGTCAGTCGACCATCTTCGGGATGGGGCACGCGCTTTTCCTCGTGGTCAATTCGAGCTGGGACGGCATCTTCGATGCCTTCGGCAATATCGACAACGACGGCCTTATTAGAATTTGGCCACCTCAAAACCTATCCATCCCTTGGCCGCCACCGGTCATACTTGGAGATGAACAAGCGAACGCTGTCGCGAACATCCTCACCCAAAGCGGCAGATTCGACCAATCCCTCAATCCGCTGGCAAAGCACACAATTACATTTTAAAGGATTCGTGTGAGTTAAAGACATAATTCCCGACTTGTTCCGGGGTCCAGTTTTCAGGGGAGAAGATCAGTCTGTGGCCCTGGATCCCGGAACAAGTCCGGGATGACATAGAAGAAGAAAATTGCGGTGCGTCGAAGCAACGCCTATTTGCCCGTGGCCGCTGCCGCGCGTTTCTTCCGGCTTTCGCGCAGCGTGATGTAGTAGCCCGCGGCGAAGATGATCGCGCCGCCCGCCCACGTATAGACGCCGACGGTCTCGCGGAACAGGAACCAGCCGAACGCGGCGGCGATCGGCAGGCGCAGGAAATCGAACGGCATCACCGCACTGGCGTCCGCGTGTTCGAACGTACGAGCCTGGCAGAAATGCGCCGACCAGCCGGCCAGCGCCATGATCAGCAAAGGCGGCACGTCGGCCCATGTCGGCGTCACCCAGACGAAAAACAGCGGAACCGCGGTCAGCGGCACCATCAGCACGTTCATCCAGAAAACGGTGACAGCGGCCGAATCCGTCCGCGTCAGGATTTTCACGCTCGACCACGCGCCCGCGTAGAGCAGGGACGACAGCACCGCCAGCATCACCGGGATAGATACCTCGACGAGCCCCGGGCGGATGATGATCAGCGCGCCGCCGAAGCCGACCAGCGTCGCCGTCCAGCGGTGGATGCCGACCTGCTCGCGCAGCACGGTGCCGGCGGCGATGGTGGTGAACAGCGGGATCAGGAAGGTAAGCACGGTGGCTTCCGCAATCGGCACCTCGGCGAGCGCGTAATACAGCGTCGCCATTGCAGCCAGCGCGAACAGCGTGCGGACGACATGCATCGGCATCCGCGTCGTCTTCAGCGCGCCGAAGCCGGATTTCGTCACCAGCGGGATAACGAGAAACAGGCCGACGACCGCCCGAACGAACACGAGCTCGAAGGCGTCGAACTTTCCTTCCATGTAGTGAACGACGGTCATCATGACGGCGAAGCTGAGCGCCGTCATCACCGCCCAGAAGGCGGCGCGCAGAAAGGAAGGCGCCGCCGCCAAGGGTCGCGTCAGCCCCGCTGGGCGCGCATCAGCCGCAGCCGCAGCGCGTTGAGCTTGATGAAGCCTTCGGCGTCGCGCTGGTCGTAGACCG
>JAYQVH010000067.1:0-5238 GCA_038148375.1 Rhodospirillaceae bacterium
TTGCAGGACTGATGTATGATCGACTTAGCGCTTCGAGAACTGGAAGCTCCGGCGCGCCTTGCGACGGCCGTATTTCTTACGTTCAACGACGCGGGAGTCGCGCGTCAAGAACCCACCCTTCTTGAGCACGGAGCGCAGCTCGGGCTCAAACAGGGTCAGCGCTTGGGCGATGCCATGGCGCACCGCGCCAGCTTGGCCCGACAGCCCCCCGCCAGACACTGTGCAGTAGACGTCAAACTGTCCTTCCCGGTTGGTCACCTGGAACGGCTGATTGATCATCATGCGCAACACAGGGCGCGGAAAGTAGTTTTCGATTTCGCGGCTGTTGATGGAAATCTTTCCGGAACCCGGCTTGATCCAGACACGCGCAACGGCGTCCTTGCGCCGGCCGGTGGCGTAGGATCTGCCAAGCTGGTCCTTTTGAGGTTCGCGCGGGGTCGCCGTTTCCGTCACGGCTTCCTTCAGATCTTCGAGAGTCGTGGTTGAGTCCGCCATGGGTTAGGCGCTCCTCTTGTTCTTTGCGTTGCGGGCGGCGATATCCAGGACCTCAGGCTGCTGAGCGTCATGCGGGTGTTCCGCGCCGGCATAAACTTTGAGCTTCTTGAGCTGGGCCCGGCCCAAAGGTCCGCGTGGCATCATGCGTTCCACGGCTTTCTGGACGACCCGCTCAGGGTATTTGCCGGACAAAATTTGCTCCGCAGAGCGTTCCTTGATGCCGCCGGGATACCCCGTGTGCCAGTAATAGCGCTTCTGAACACGCTTGTTGCCGGTGAGGCGGACTTTGGCGGCATTTATAACGATGACGTTGTCGCCGGTGTCGATGTGCGGCGTGAACATCGTCTTGTGCTTGCCCCGCAGAACGTCGGCGATTTCTGCAGCCATGCGGCCGAGCACCACGTCTTCTGCATCAATGATGTACCACTTGCGCTCCACGTCGCTTGGACGTGCGGAATAGGTCTTCATGAGCGTCCTCGTAATAAAAGACTGTTCTGGGCGTCTGTGCCCGTTCTTGGGGCCGAAACATGTGCCTCTGCCCAAATGCTGCGCGCTGTTTAAGCCTGCGAAAGCGTCAAGTCAACGCGAAAATTGCAACGAAAACAGTGATTTGCACTATAGGTATTATAATACCTTTTCCCAGCAACAGCGGTCAGGAAAACAGAACTACAATATTTTTTGAAAAATGGGGCGTTTGCTGGGGTAAACTTTTTTAATTAATTAAATCAAGAACTTAGGCCTTCTCCACACGCCATTTGTAATTTTTTGTAATTTCAAGATGTGCGTTTTTGGCTAGCTCTATTGAGCCGAATGACCAAGTCGTTTGGACTGAGACGAATCCGCCTGAGAAAGGCAAACCAATTCACATGAATTTTCTCTTTTTAAAAACAGCGATGTCTTCGCGATTTAACAAGAACCATTCACCATTGGTTCGCTTTTCGGAAAATCTGTTGTGCCAGTATGCCTCGATCCCACTTGGATCATCGGTCTCGATACTATGAACAGGCTCGTTTCCCTCAGGGAGTTGTAAGCCGATCTCATACATTCTCCGATCTACGGAATTGGTCTTTCCGATCTTGTAGTGCTTGCCAGACTTCATCAAATAGACAAAACCATTGATCGAATTCTTAGACTGGGCCCCCTCTTGAGGAATCTCGTCATGTGAAATCTTAGCCTGAAACAAAGCTAGAATTTCAGAATCCCAACCTTTTGACTTTCCAAATTCTAAAACGGCATGAGCCAATTGTGATTTGTTCCGAAACTGTTTCCGAATTGAAGTCCTACCGGGGAACGTATCGTCTTGTCGGCGCTTAATACTCATCTCACTTGTGGTCGGAAATTTTCCAAGCTCAGAAGCGAGTTCGAGAACTCGCGTTAAGATCAGTTCCATTGGCGTCTTATCTTGCACCACGTTTGGCGATAAGCCCGCCTCAAGAACTGCATCACTCCATCGTGGCTAGTAGACTCCACACCACTGGCTTTCAGGAATGCCTGTAGATTTTTTGAACTGAAGTTTCCCCGGCGGCTTTCCGTCAGCGGAAGCCATCTCACGAATCTTGTTTAGGATAGTTTCTTTGTCCGGCGATTGGTTCATTGTGGCGCGCTAACTTAGCAATCTTTGGCAAACGACTTCAAATTATTGTCAATCGCGACCCAAATTACGAGTTTAACGTCACCACCTGGATGGCAGACGAAATTCCACTGCAGCACTGCAAATTCGAATAGAGCGAGTGATGGGATTTAAACCCAGGAAACTAGTTACAAACGTTTGTAACTTTGCCGAATTGGGCAGCCGAATAAGCAATTGAACCAAAAAGAGGAATTTTCCTATTTTTGGCTAATTTTTTGATTTTTCAGGGTTCTTTGGTACGGGGGTACTTGGGCAACCCCCTTAAAACGGCAAAAAAAGCCATTTTATTACCCTGAGCAGGGTGGGGCGAGTGATGGGATTTGAACCCACGGCCTCCTGGACCACAACCAGGCGCTCTAACCAACTGAGCTACACCCGCCATACAGGCCGCGCGTTTAACCCCTAATCAGATGGCCGTCAAGAAGCGCCAAAACTATGACTGGATTAGGAATTCAGCGGTGAAATCGCTTTAGTGCCCAATCCTTGACCATACTGCCTTTGTAATAAGCACCCTTGCGCCGTTCGCTGAGTGGTGGCGCTGCTTAACCTATTGTCTAACAAGCATTTTGGCCTGGATGTCGGATTGGCACGGCTTTTGAATAGAGGAGGATGAGAGTTCCCCTGCAGACGCCGAGAGCAGGAACATAACCCGGAAGGATCGGTTTTACCGCGTACTTCCGGTCGTCGAACAATTAGAAACGGACGCACACGCATGAAAAAGATCGAGGCGATCATAAAGCCGTTCAAGTTAGATGAGGTGAAAGAAGCTCTTCACGAGGTCGGCTTGCAGGGCATTACGGTGACCGAGGCGAAGGGCTTCGGCCGGCAAAAAGGGCATACCGAGCTGTATCGCGGCGCCGAATATGTGGTCGATTTCCTGCCAAAGGTGAAAATTGAAGTCGTGTTGGATGACGCAATGCTTGATCGCGCGATCGAAGCCATCCAGCAAGCGGCTCACACCGGGCGCATCGGTGACGGAAAAATATTTATTTATTCAGTTGAGGATGCGATTCGCATCCGCACAGGCGAAAGAGGATCGGAAGCTGTATGATGACTTCCACCCTCCTCCCCCGCTTGGCCAGCCGGGTTGACGTGCGCAAGACCCGGCGCGCTAACAGCCGCTCGTAATACACAGCGGAACCCTCTCTACTCCACACTTGCAAGGATGGGAAAACACTATGTCGGACGCTAAGACTGTTTTGAAAATGATTCAGGATAACGACGTTAAGTACGTTGATTTCCGTTTCACGAACCCTGTCGGTAAATGGCAGCACACGGCGCAGCACGTGAGCACCGTTGATGAAGAAATGCTCGAAGAAGGCATTATGTTCGATGGCTCTTCTATCCAGGGCTGGAAGAGTATCGATAAGTCAGACATGACATTGATGCCGGACCTTTCGACCGCATGCATGGATCCGTTTACTGCCCAGCCGCAGCTGGTGCTGTTCTGCGACGTGCTCGAGCCGTCGACGGGCGAAAACTACAACCGCTGCCCCCGTTCGGTCGCGAAAGCCGCGCTAACCTACATGCAGTCAAGCGGGATTGCCGATACAGCCTATTTCGGCCCGGAAGCCGAGTTCTTCGTTTTCGATGATGTCAAAATCTCGACCAAACAGAACCTGATGGCCTATCAAATCGATAGCGAGGAAGGCCCTTACAACAGCTGGAAGTCATATGACGAGGGCAACTATGCCCATCGCCCCAAGGATAAGGGTGGCTACTTCCCGGTTCCGCCGGTGGACAGCGGCACGGACCTGCGCGCTGAAATGGTCACCGTGATGACCGAGATGGGGCTCAACATGGAAAAGCACCACCACGAAGTGGCGCCGTCCCAACACGAGCTGGGCATTAAGTTCGACGAGTTGATCAAATGCGGCGACAACATGCAGATCTATAAGTACTGCGTGCACATGGTTGCTCACTCCTACGGTAAGACGGCGACCTTCATGCCGAAGCCGGTATTCAACGACAACGGTTCGGGCATGCACGTCCACCAATCATTGTGGAAAGACGGCAAAAATCTGTTCGCTGGCTCCGGCTATGCCGACTTGTCGGAAACGGCGCTGTACTACATCGGTGGCGTCATCAAGCATGCCCGCGCGATCAACGCGTTCTCGAACTCTACGACCAACAGCTACAAGCGGCTGGTGCCGGGCTTCGAAGCACCCATCCTCTTGGCATACTCGGCGCGGAATCGCTCGGCGTCCTGCCGTATCCCGCACGTTGCCAGCCCGAAAGGAAAGCGTGTTGAAGTCCGCTTCCCGGATCCGGCAGGCAACCCATACCTCACCTACGCCGCGCTGCTGATGGCCGGCATCGACGGTATCGAAAACAAGATCCATCCGGGCGACCCGATGGACAAGGACCTTTACGACTTGCCGCCGGAAGAACTGAAGGGCATTCCGACGGTCTGCTCGTCCCTCTCTGAGGCTTGCGACGCCCTCGACCAGGACCGCGCTTTCCTGACGAAGGGTGACGCGTTCACCGACGACATGATTGACGGGTACTTGGATATCAAGCGCGCCGAAGTAACGCGCTTCATGCAGACCCCACACCCTGTCGAATACGACATGTACTACGCGGTCTAACAGAAGACCGGTTGGTCCTGTTCGCCCCAGTATGTTTCGCGGACAGGACTAAGACGCAAGGAAAACCCCCGTCCTTACGGACGGGGGTATAGTAATTTCCCAGCAAAAATAAAACGGCCTCTCCATCCAAGGAGGGGCCGTCTCCTTTAATTTCACACACGTTATCTGCTGGCTGAAGAACTTCCCGCCAAAGCTATGAAACCGAGAAAGAAACCAAGATCATATAGAAAACCACTATTCGGAAATGCGTAAATTCTAATGTCCATGAATAAGCTACCAATCAAGGTAAATAGAGAAATATATCCGTGAAGGAAACCAAAGAAGAATCCTTGGACATCGTCGCTGTATCTTTCAGGCTGTGTTGCGCAGCCTGCTAAAGTAGTTAGAAGAACTAGCGTAACGGCAAACTTTGTCACAGAGCCATTCATTTTGGGTCACTCTTGAATATTGATCGCGCTAGTTAATTACACACTTGTCCGATGACCTGCCACGGCGAAAGTGCTCCGGCTTAATTGAGAGAATCTG
>JAYQVH010000068.1:0-4401 GCA_038148375.1 Rhodospirillaceae bacterium
GATCTACTTGGTCGAAGGTGAAAAATGTGCCGATACGCTGATCGACCTCGGCCTTGTTGCGACATGCAACGCAGGCGGTGCTGGAAACTGGCGGCCGGAGCTAAACAGCTACTTCGCGGGCCGCGACCTCGTGATCCTGCCGGACAACGACGATGCCGGTGAAAAGCATTTACGCAAGCTGATCGATAATCTGGAAGAAGTCGCGGAGTCGATCCGTGTCTGCCGGCTGCCTGACCTGCCGCATAAGGGCGATGTGGTCGATTGGCTAGCGGACGGGAACACACTCGGCGATCTGAAGCGGGCACTGGACGAGGCGGAGCCGGTCGGTGATGGCCTCGGCATGACGTTGGCCGATCTTGCGAAGCTCGACGTCATTACACCTGATCCCGTCCACGAACATATGCCCCACGGCTTTACCCTGTTGGCGGGCGCACCGAAGGCCGGGAAGTCGACCTTCATGGAATGGCTGGCGTTTGAGGTAAGCGCGGAGGCTCCCGTTCTCTATCTCGCGCTTGAGTATTCCCTGCCGATGCTACAGGCGCGCTTCCGCTGGATGGGCTCGCAACCGAGCATCCGCCTGTTTTGCGAAGGTCAGTTTCCGAAAATGGATGACGGCGGCGCTGAGCAGCTCGAACGCCTGCTCAAGAAACTACGGCCGAAGCTCACCGTCATAGATACGCTGGCCAAGGTCAAACGGCCCGGTTCAGAGCGCGGCTATGAGGGTGAGACCGACGCGATGGCTGAGCTTAAGCAGCTTTTTGCCGTCCACGACCTCAGCTGCGTTTGCATTCATCACACGCGGAAGGCGTCAATTCACGATAACGCAGACGACCCGTTCGACAGAATCCTCGGCTCGACCGCGCTAGCTGCCGTTCCTGACAACCTCATGGTGCTGCTTAGCGACGGCGGCCAGACCGTTCTGCACACCAAGGGCCGGTTGGCTGCGTCGAGCGTGAAGCGCTTTCGATTGAACGAGCATCGATTTGAGCTCGATGGGTCCGCTGGCGCAGAGCTTCGGGGCAAGGCTGACAGGCAGGCGGACATACTTGAGATGCTGTCTGAATGTCCAGCCACGCAGGCGGAGATGGCGGACGAGCTTGCCATAGATGCTGGCAATTTGAGCCGAATGTGCAAAGCGCTTGAAGCTGCCAAGAAGATAGAGCGGGAAGGTCGCGGGAAGCCGTGGCGTTTAGCTGAAAGGGACCTGTTTTAGATGCCAACCATGGAACAACTACAAGTCCCACAACTTGTACAACTTGTAGGGGTTGTACCCAGTTATATTAGAGGTGGCTGGGATGAGAATTGATCGCCGGCACTACAGCATTATTCCGATCCGTGCCGTCCCGATCATCAAACGCGGAACCACCTGGCGCGTCTTGGCTGCACTCGGTCACTACGCTTCTGTGCACGGCATTTGCTACCCGGCGCAGCAGACGCTCGGCGATTTGGCGGGTAGTATGGGGCAACCCGATGTATCACGCGCGGTAAAGGAATTGCACGAGGCTGGCTTGCTGAGAATGCTCCTGCCAGCTGGCCGCAAGCCGCGTGGCGCGTTCCAGCGCGGCAATCGATATCAGATTCTGTATACCGAAGATCAGCCGCTACCGTCCGAGAAAGAAATCGAGATTGGCTGGGGTGCGCGAACCCGCCGGTGGTAACCATGCGAAATGGGGTCTGGGGCCGGCGTGATCTCTCTCACACTCATCGTGCGCGCGTTTGCCGGTCGCCGCGCGCAGCGCCCGTCCGTCTGCGGCGATCCCCAGCGCCGCTGGCGGGCGGGCAAGTTAATGCAAAGTTATTGGCATTTGCCAATAAATCAGCGGGTTGTTGTCCATGCTTGAATTCACGGACTACAGGAGAATCACAAAAACGCCGCCTACGCGAATATGCGCGTCATGGCTGGCACGGAGAAACCGACCATCCACCCTCCCGCCCCCGTCCTGTTTCTATATGGGCGTCGCACTAAAAATTTTCCTGAGAAATCTGAAAGGCAAACAAACATGGCTCAAACTGACAAAATAACGAAATGCATCGCGTTGCTAGAGCGCGATATCGAAACGGCCGACACGGAAATAGCGCGGCTGACGACGGAAGCAACTTCTGTTGACGCTTCAAGTCGTTTGGAGCTGGTCCGGCAGATCGTCGAAGCACGCGAACTAGCTCGGCTTGGTCGGGTCGCGTTGCGTGCGGCACGGGCCGACCTTGCCTCAGCACACGACGACGCCGAGCGCGATCAGCGCATAGCCCGCCGAGACGAAATGGCAAAGGTGATCGACTCGATCGAGAGAGACGCGGAAGCATTGCAACGCTCCCTGAGACGGTCTGGTCGGATCTACCAGCATCTCAATGAAAGCGTCCGCAACGTAATCGAACTCGGCGAAGGCGCGGAGGGATTTGATATGACGACGTTCAGGACCACCCATCCGGCGCGAGCACCATACGTCTTCACCGTGCATGCTTTCGCCAGCGCGTTCGCCCTGTCGCCTGCCTACCACATCGAAAACTGGCCGAAACCGGACGCCGCCAAGGAAGGGATGGCGCGAGCCTTTGCTTCAATCTATCGGGCTCGAGACGAATGGAAATCGCCAGAGCTTTTCGTGGATTGCAACGACGACCAGGGCGCGACCGGATATCGGGAAGCGAGCGCAGAGGAGATGGCCGATGCGGTTTAATGAGATCGTGCATTCGGGCCGTCCGCTGGAGCAGCTGGTGCGGCTCGCCCTGTCGACAAAGGGCGTGACAGTGACGGACGGTACCGTTGATCGGTACACAGGGCTTTTGGAAGCAGCCATCCTCGCTGACGACGGTGACGCTCTTGAAGGCAATATCTGGCAGGGCTTCGTCGCGGAGCTCGACGGTCCGTCGAAATACGAGGGCGTCATCCACGCAATCGGACAAACGCTTGGCGCGTCATCGTCCGAAATTCAGCAGTTCATGGCTGTAAGCAACGCAACGATAGACGCGCTTTCCGGCACGCCAGTCGATGAGGCAGAGCAGTTCCTTGCCGAAGACCTTGAATCGATCCAGCCAACCGAGGCTGGGCCGTAAAGCCATCTAGACGACGAGAGCCGTGTGGTGTCGCTGGAAGTGGATCGCGCACTCGGTGCGCCCGATCCATCGCGGCCAGAGCCTGACCACATTGAAGCGGAGACAGACGATGCGGAATGAGATGCTTCGATGGAGCTTCACGTTGAAGATCGGCGTGCTCGAGCCTTACACCGATCTCACCGCACAGCGCCATCGGGAACAAAACCCCGGTGAAGTTCATGAAGACTATCGGGCAACCCAGCCGCGCGATGGTCTGAAGAACGGGAAGTTTGGCCTCAGGCCGGTCCAACGTTCGGGGCAAGGTCAAGAGGCCAAATACCTAACTCAGCACATGGACCCGGTTAAGGGGGGGCAGATCACAGGTTATACCTTCGCTCTCTCAAAAAAAAAGTGACCCGGTTTTAAGGGAAGGCGGGCAGTTGGATTGACAGAAATGCAGATCTTTTATTATTTATATTTCACGTAAACCCTGACCGACCATCTAGAATGACGCAGTACCATGTTAAAGAATTTTGACATCAAGCTCTCGAATGTATCTGTCGCACTAGCAACTCTTTTGATTTCTCCAATGATCACTCAAGCTGCGACTGCAGAGCAACGAGATGGCGCTATCCAAAAAATCCGCTCAGGCGCTATCGAGGTACTCTTGCGAGAGCGAGACGTCTCGAACCTGGATGTATACCTCGACGATATCCAGGTAAATCTATTTGCTCAATTCTCTACGGGAAAAATAATCATCACAGTGCCTTTCCCGGAGAGCAGAAAAATCTATCTCTTAAAAATCGTAGATCGTCTAACGAATTCTGTTATCTACAATCAGAAAATACAGTCGACAGAAGATATTTTTGACAAATCGAATATTAAATACAGTCTTCAAAGTGACGCGACTTATAAATTCGACAGTAATCAGCGCCCCCGGCCAGAAAATTATTCTGTTAAAGATCGAACTTGGGACAACAAGGCTGACCTAGATGCAACGTTTGAGCGCGATGACTGGCAGCTAACTTTTGCCGGTGAAGCTACGTGGACCGACGACGGCGATAAACGTCTACGTCAAAGTGATGGATCGAAGCTCGATTATACGAGAGCCAAGGGCGCGTTCAAATATAACAATGACCTTGTTGACATCGCGCTTGAAGCGGGCGACGTCGGACTTAATGGAGGAGTAGATCTGGTCAACCAGGGAATGTTTTCTCGAGGCATCTCTACTTCGATCAATTTACCTAATTACAATTTTAAATTAGAATTTGCGAATATTTATGGGGAAGATATACGTGGCTCATATCGTGGAATTGATGCTTACGAGAGACGAAACAGACGCTCAGGTCTAAATGCTTCGGTGGATTTGTTAAA
>JAYQVH010000069.1:0-4362 GCA_038148375.1 Rhodospirillaceae bacterium
CGACGTTCACGACATGGGCAAGAACATCGTCGGCGTCGTCCTTCAATGCAATAATTTCGACATCGTCGATCTCGGGGTCATGGTGCCGACGGAAAAGATTCTCGAAACGGCGAAGAACGAGAACGCCGATATTATCGGGTTGTCCGGATTAATCACACCAAGCCTGGACGAAATGACGTATGTCGCCGCCGAGATGCAGCGACGTAAGATGGACATTCCGCTGCTGATCGGCGGGGCAACGACATCGAAAGTCCACACCGCCGTAAAAATTGCTCCGAAATACGATGGCCCGACGATCTATGTGACCGATGCGTCTCGCGCTGTCGGCGTGTCCAGCAATCTGCTGTCTGAGACACAGCGGGACGATTATCTCGAGTCCGTGAAGACCGATTACGCGTCGGTGCGCGAGGCTCATGAACGGGGACAACAGGCGAAGAACCGCCAGTCGATTGCCGACGCACGCGCGAATAAGCTGGAGATTGATTGGTCCCGGTACACGTCATCGCAACCGGCTGCACCCGGCCTTACGGTCTTCGACGACTACGATCTCGCAGAGCTGACAACGCGCATTGACTGGTCACCGTTTTTCGCGACGTGGGAAATCAAAGGCACCTATCCAGCGATTTTGAAGGACCCAAAAGTCGGGGAAACAGCCCTCAGTTTGTACAACGACGCCCAGGCGATGCTGCAACGGGTCATTGGTGAAAAATGGCTGACCGCGAAGGCGGTCGTCGGATTGTGGCCCGCCAATTCGGTTGGCGACGATATCGAAGTTTACGCCGACGACGACCGCTCGTCGGCCCTTCAGACTTTTCATACGCTGCGCCAGCAAATGCCGCGCACGGGACAAAACCGTGCCAACTTCGCCTTATCGGACTTTGTCCGGCCGCGCGATGCTGGTGGCGTTGACTACATTGGCGGCTTTGTCGTCACAGCCGGGCACGGCATAGACGAACACGTAAAAGCATTCGAGCGTGATCATGACGATTACAATTCGATCCTGCTGAAAGCGGTCGCAGACCGCCTGGCCGAGGCTTTTGCGGAGCGTATGCACGAAAAGGTGCGTAAAGAGCTTTGGGGGTACGCCGCCAATGAGGCCGCCGACAACGAAGACCTGATCAAGGAACAATATCAGGGCATTCGCCCGGCACCGGGATATCCCGCCTGCCCCGACCACACCGAGAAAGAGTTGCTGTGGCAAATTCTTGACGCCAAGAAGAATACTGGTGTCACACTTACGGAAAGTTTCGCTATGTGGCCGGCGGCGTCCGTCTCTGGATTTTATTTCGGCCACCCTGACAGCCGCTATTTCGGTGTCGGCAAGATCGAGCGCGATCAGGTCGAGGACTACGCCGCGCGCAAGGGCAAAACTGTCTCTGAGGTGGAGCGCTGGCTCGCCCCCAACCTCAATTACGATCCGAGCTGACAAGCGAAAGAGTTACCGCGGCGGTCAAACGCCGACAAACAACGTAAAGAAAATGGCGAGCGTTGTGACCGCACCTAAAACAGCGCTGCCCGTGACTGTGTAGAAACGTCCAGTTGCTCCTAAAACGCTCGCCAATTTCAAATCAGCGAGCCATTTCAAGACCCAGCCGGCTAAGGCGCCCAAAACCGTTCCAACCGCGATCATGGTCCAGCCGGCGAGCCCTGTCAGTATAAAGAACGCCGCGACAACAAACGCTAAGAACGCTCCGGTCGCAACCGATAAAATGGCCAAGGGAAGCTCCCGTGTCGCGATCTTCGTCCACCGGATAAGGCGCCAGTTCCGCACCGAAGTACGTATCGCCGGGTCAGCGTTGTCGCTTAGCCAACGCACACCGAGCCGTTTCGCTTCCGCAACCAGTTTGGCTGTCTCCGCGTTCGCTGTCGCTGGAACGGCGGCAATGACATCGAATGGACCGCTTTCACCGTCCTGCCTCAGCGTAAGAACATGTCCGGTCAACTGGTCGGGTGCAATTACGAACGTCGAAGCGCCGTCATGACTACGCGCCAACCACCACGTTTCTTTGTCTGACTCTTCCCAAATCAGGTAGGCGGAACGTGAAAGGGATGCGGTGTCGTCCTCCGTCATGGCGCGTTCACACCATCCTGACGGAAAAACTAGTCGGGCGCGGACAGCCAGAACGTGACGGTACACCCCTCACCTTGCGCGGATTGTAGTGTGAGATCACAGCCGTGGCGTTTGACGAGAGTGGTGCACAGGCGAAGACCGAGCCCCGAGCCCGTCTCTCCGGCCGTGCCAGATGTGGATGACCGGCGCTTGTCACTGATAAGCGCGCGCGCCTTCTCGCCGTCCATACCGACCCCAGTGTCGGCGACGTCGATTTTAACGAAGCCCGGCTTGTCTTTGTCTCTAACCGCATGGACAGAGATCTTATCTCCCGAACGGCAGAACTTGATCGCGTTATTGATCAAATTTCTGAAAATCGTCATGACCATATCACGGTCCGCTTTAACGTACATGTCGTCCAACGCGGACTCGATTGCAACCTGTTTGTCAGCCGCAACGTCGATAAGCGGGCGCACTCCGTCTGAAAAAGCTGACGCGAGGTCAAACTCCAGCTCCTTGAACGGAACCGTCCCGCTTTCGGTTGCGGCCCAAGCGAGCAAGGTATCCAACAGTTCATTGGTATTTTGTGCCGCCGTCGTGATGAGACGGCCGTATTCCGTCACCCGTTCCGGCGGCAGGTTGATGTCTTCGCTTGTCAACAACGAGGAAAATCCAATGATGTTGTTGAACGAACTCTTCAAGTCGTGACCGATGATTGAAAACAGCTGATCTTTCGCCGCAACAACGCTCTCGAGTTCGCGCCGTGCCGCTTCAAGCTCCGCTTCGCGCATCCTACGGACTGTGATGTCCTGTACCGTGGCAATGTATCGCTGCAATTCGCCATCGTCGCCGACAATCGGCCGGCCGATTTCGCGGAAATGCCGTGTCTGGCCGTGGACGACGCAACGGTACTCGGTTTCGTAAGACTCAATCGTGCTCACTTGGCGGCGCACTGTTTCGGCGTATCCGACGCGGTCTTCTTCGCAAATCAATTTGGCAAAGTCGCTGGGATGTTCGGTCGTGCTGATAAGTTCGGCTGCGGTTGCGCCAAACATATCGGCGAGATGATCCGAGCAGAAGGCAAGCCGCCGCTGATCCGGATCCCAAACCCAATGCCCTAACCCTGATACGCGGGCAGCGAGGTCGAGCATTTCCTTTTGGTCACGAATGGCCTGCAGCGTCTGGAACGCCTCCGTAACGTCGGTAATGACGCCGAAAACGCCGACGACACGGGCCTCGTCGTCGACCTCGGGCTGACCCTTGGCGATGATATTTCGGATTTGGCCGTTTGAAGCGACAATACGGGCATCGAATTCGAATGTTGCCTGGGATTCGAGCGCCTGGCGCAGCTGTGCGTACACACGATCCCGGTCCACCTTTTGGAAATGAGCCAGGAATGACTGGAAGACCGGCTTATAGTCCGCTGCGGATCGCCCGAAGATGGCATAGACCTGATCGGACCAGGTCATTGCATCCGTATCCGTTTGCCAATACCAATGGCCCATGTTGCCGACGGATTCCGCCAGCGACAGGACACGCATGTCGTCCTGAGCCTCTGCTTGACTGATCGGAGCTATATTTTGAGCGGCGTCCGCAAGCATAATATGCTGAACCCATCCCCATGCGTGCAGCATTTAGTTTGGACTAAAAAATAGTTAGGGCTTGGGGTCTTGTCCACCAGAAAGTTTGTCTCTCGGCATAATAAACCTTTGCGTGTGTTTGTTCTGTTCACAAGCCTCGTTAGAGATTCGACCCACCGCCATTTGCGCAAGGCCGAGATGTGACCCAGCTGTCCCGCAAACTATCCATTGGCCTGGCAATGGTGATCGCCTTTTTCTCCCTGCTGCCGGCGGATACGGCGATATCCTCCGGTTTCGGTGACAAGACGGAACACTTCGCTGCGTTCGCCCTGCTGGCAGCGAGCAGCAGTCATGGATGGGCGAGACGCCGGTGGTGGCAGGTCGGCGCCATATGTGTGCTGTTCGGGGGCGCCATCGAGGTCGCGCAGGCATTCTCGCCTGGCCGCTTTCCGGACCCGCTCGATTGGCTAGCCGATACCGTAGGGGTTGCGATCGGCATAGCCGCGGCTTCGCTATATCGCCGAAGCCGCTCCCGGTCATAGGGCCCAATTATCCAGTCGGATGGTGCGTCATGGCGCGATGCTGAGCGCATCCGCGACCTCTTGCGCACCCGTGTCAGGCCTGTTAAAACCCCGCTCCTTCCGCAGGACGCCGCCGTTCTATCGTGGCTCTGTGGACCGCGGTAGGGGGTGTAGCTCAGTTGGTTAGAGCGCCGGCCTGTCACGCCGGAGG
>JAYQVH010000070.1:0-4203 GCA_038148375.1 Rhodospirillaceae bacterium
AAACCAGCCCCAATCCGCAAATGGCCCGAACGAATACCAAGAATATCATCTAGATGACGTCGAAATTGCCGCTCTTCTGCATCGATATTTTTTGCGTACTGAAGGAGTAGCTCTCCATGGCTGGTGAGGTCTAAATTGCGCGTATCTCGGTCAAAAAGTCGAACGCCCAACTCACTTTCTAAATTGGAAATGCTTTTGCTAAGGGTCTGTTGGGTGAGACCGAGAGAAGCGGCAGCCCCAGAAAAGCTGCCTTGGTTGACGACACTGAGGAAATGGCGGACTTGGCGAAACTCCATTCCTTAATTTACAAATTATTTCTGTATATTAATAGAGTTTTTTGTTCGCTTTTCTGATTTTGGGGTCCCAGGCTATGTGAAGCATGGGAGGAAAAGCCGGATGGCGAGTCTTGCCAGTATAAAAAAATGGGACGACGAAGCCGACGTGGTCGTGCTCGGGTTTGGCCTCGCTGGGACTTGCACGGCAATTGAAGCCTTTGACACTGACCCTAACGCCAATGTCTTGATCGTTGAAAAAATGCCCGAGGGTAAAGAAGGCGGCAACAGCCGTGTTTCCGGTCAAACCCTTTGTCCCGCCCACGACATTGAAAAGCTGATGGATTACCAGCGACGTCTCAATGAACCCAATCCCATTCCGGAAGACCTTTTAAGAACGTGGGCGGCAAATGTTGTTGAGATCGAGCCCTGGGTCGAACGCATGGCTTTCGAGGTGGGCGCTGAATATGCCCGTGGTAGTGGGCCGGATGCTGACGAGACTATTTTCGAATATGAAGAGTTTGGGGCGCGCATAGCGATTAATTACAACGCGACTGTACCGCCCATGCCGAGCGGTGTTTGGAATGTGTTCCGGGAACAAATCCGACGTAGACCAGTAAGGATCGTTTACGACTCCCGTGCGGCAGACCTAGTTCAAGATCCCGATACGCTCGAGGTCTTTGGTGTGATCGTCAATTGTAATGGGAAGGTTCAGGCCATCAAAGCCAGCAAAGCAGTTGTCATGTGTACCGGCGGCTTTGAAAACAATCTCAATATGCAAAAAAACTATTGGGGCGTTGACCGCGCTTATCCTTTAGGTTCGCCAGGAAATACAGGGGATGGAATTGCGATATTACAACGCGCGGGGGCCGAACTCTGGCATATGCGCAATCAAACACAATCAGGTGGATTATGGCCAGCCTTTAAAGTGCCCGACTACGAATCGGCGATCTTTCGAAATATCCACATGACTGCGGGTAGCTGGATCGATGTAGCGGCGGACAGTGAGCGGTTCTACGACGAAGGCACGCATCATCGATGGACCCACTTTCATCGTAAATATCACGGGGTTTGGAATGATTTCCCCCTTTGGCAAGTGCAGCCCATTCACATGATCTTTGATGATGAGACGAGGAAGCAAGATTGCATTGCCAGTCAACCCTTGATGGGCTGGGCCGCTGTGGCTGAGGGATACGCTTGGAGTGAGGATAATAATACGGAAGTGCAAAAAGGTTGGATAAAGAAAGCTGGTAGCATTGAAGAATTGGCAGAACTCATTGACCGTGATCCGGATGCACTGACTGCGACGGTAAGTCGCTTCAACCAACACTGCGAAACAGGTTTAGACCCTGATTTCGAGCGGCCATCGTCGACTATGAAGCCTATAGTCAATCCGCCTTTTTATGCCGTCGAAATTGTACCTGGCATCATAAACACCACAGGCGGTGGCAAACGCAACGGTCGGGCTCAGGTGCTGACACCTGAGGGAAAGCCTATTCCAAGATTGTATGAGGCTGGTGAACTGGGCTCGATATTTTCCAATCTGTATCAGAATGGCAGCTTCTTGGTGGAATGCATGGTGTTTGGTCGAATCGCCGGGGCCGAAGCAGTCAAACTAGAACCGTGGTTTAATTAGGCCGTGGAAGATCGCATGCAAAATTGATTTAGAATCGGAGAGGGAAATGGATCTCACGAACAGTCGCAATCAAACAATCAATCGTCGTTCGTTGATGGCCGGCAGCGCCGGGTTTGCGGCGGGTGCTATGGCTTCAGCGCAGGCAGCAATCCCCCGTTCCATCAAATGGAACGAGGAATTTGACATTGTTATAGTTGGATTTGGCATTGCCGCGTGCTCCGCTGCTATTGAGGCGCTCGATGCAAAACCGGACGCCAAAATTCTGATTCTGGAGAAAGCGCCGGAGAAGCACGCTGGCGGCAATTCACGCGCCTCTGGTCAAGGCCTGGTAGTTCCTAAAGATAAGGAAGCGATGAAGCGCTATCAGCGCAATCTGTTTTACTCGAATCCAGTTCCGGAAGATTTACTTGAGTTTTGGGCTAGCGAACTGATGGAACTCCATCCTTGGATTCAGGAACGCGCTAAGGAAGCTAGACAAGAATATGTGGCTAGGAACCCGGTCTACGAGTTTGCCGACCTTGGTGCCAAGGAAGCGGTTAAGGGTGCGGCAACTATTATGCCCCGTCCTGGTGGGTTATGGGAAGCGTTCAAGAAGAACATTGATAAGCGACCGGTAACGGTGTGGTACGAAAGTCCGGCCGCTGATCTTGTTCAGGACCCTGACACACGCGAAGTATTTGGTGTCATTGTTGACCGCAAGGGTGAGGAAGTTGCGGTCAAAGCCCATGGTGGCGTGATCCTGGCCTGCGGCGGGTATGAGAACAACGACGACATGAAGCGGAACTATGCAGGATGGACAGATGTCCATGCCTTTGGCAGTCCCTACAACACCGGTGACGGTATTCACATGCTGCAACGGGCTGGGGCGGATTTATGGCATTTACGCAACCGCATGAACTCAGGCGGATTCCATCTTGCTTTCAAGGTGCCCGAATATGAGTCCGCGTTTATGCGTGCCTTTGATTACGATGCTTACAGTTGGATCGAAGTGGCTGCCGACGACAAACGCTTTGGCGATGAAACCTACCCGTATGGAAGCACCCACTACAAATGGAAGCAGCACGGCCATTATGTCGATACGCTACATCACTGGGTAATGCCGGTGCATATGATCTTCGACGAGAACGTGCGCGAAAATAACTGTCTTGGCATGAAGTGGATGACATGGAATATGGCAGTCGAACGGTATGATTGGAGTGACGATAACAGCAAGGAGATCGAAAAGGGCTGGATCACGAAAGCCAACTCCATTGCTCAACTCGCCCTTATGCTGGGCCGGGATCAGGACCAACTGAAACGCACGGTCACTGAATATAACGCTGCTTGTGACGCCAAGGCCGATACTGCGTTTGACCGTGACCCCGCTACGCTCGAACCCATCATTACTCCGCCGTTCTACGCGATTGAGCTTAAACCAGGCCTTGTGTGCACATCGGCTGGCGCGAAGCGTACCCCCAGTGGCGAAGTGTTGGACGTCGCTGGAACACCTATCCCAGGTCTGTACGAGGCTGGGCAGCTAGGCTCTATGGTCGCTGACCTTTATCAGAACGGCACCTATCTAACTGAGGCCATGATTTCGGGACGGTCCGCGGGGCGAAACGCGGTATTACGTGCCTAATACTCGAGGTCAGAATCCTTCAGTGATGACAATTAGGGTTAATAACAAGCCCTGGTGGCATCGAATTGGAAGCATGTCATGAAACGCCGCGATATTCTTGGTGCTGCTACTTCAATTGCTCTAACCACCATAGGTGTTGGAGTTAAGGCCCAAACTATCCCACCAGCACGGCAATCGTCTGCCGAGCATCCTATAAAGACAGCTCATGTCGAAGGCGCAACGGTTCTGGTCACAGGTGCCAACAGAGGCATTGGGCTTGGTTTTGTTAAAGTGTTATTGGAGCGCGGTGCCAAAAAGGTCTATGCGACGGCGCGCCGACCGGAAAGTTTGAGCGAAGTTGTGGCTTCAAGTTCTGGCCGTGTTGTGCCTCTGCAATTGGATGTCAACAATGTTGAACATCGTGCCAATGCAGTCGCCGCCGCTACTGATGCCACATGGTTGATCAATAATGCCGGGGTGCCGGGAAGTGATACGGCAATGGAGCGCCGTATTCGGTCAGCTAGCTCGCTTGATGACGCGCGTTTTGTAATGGAAACAAACTGCTGGTCTCCGGCGGAGCTCGCTAGGTTGTTTATGCCCATTATCATTGCCAATGGTGGAGGCGCTATAACCAACATTCTTTCTGTGGGGGCTTGGTACTGTGTGCCCGCTTACACGACGTACAGTATGTCCAAGGC
>JAYQVH010000071.1:0-4188 GCA_038148375.1 Rhodospirillaceae bacterium
GTCGTACGGAAGAGAGCCTAGCGGATCGGTATGCGAGAATTCCGAAAGCCATTAATACCCCCGAACTTCGTTTCGAGTGTCCGGATGACCGGAAATTCGCTGTGATTGACGAAGTCAAATCCCGCCTCGAGAAAGCTGGCGCGGACGTCAACGATGTCGACGGCGTGCGTGTGTCTCAGGACGGAGGATGGTGGCTGCTGCGAGCATCGAACACCCAGCCCGTGCTGGTGGCGCGATGCGAGGCGCCCTCGGAAGCGCGGCTTGTGGACCTGAAATCCAGTTTGTCGGAGCAGTTGGAGGCCAGCGGTCTTAGCTTGCCGGATTTTTGAATAGCAACTAGCCGGCGTTGGTCTTGCGGTCCACCGTGGCGAATTCAGGCGCGACGACCAGGCACTGGTGAGGCGCCTTTTTCATCAATTCACATGCGCGCCGGGTCTCGGACTGAGTCAATCCGACAACCTGAGCCCGGTAAAGCTGTTTGCCTTTCACAGTCACCGGCTCAATGCGGCTGACGACGGCTGCGTAGGTCGCTTTGATGAGAGCGACCGCCTCATTAGCTTTCTGATGGGCGACGTCGCTTATGGAGTACGCGCCGATCTGAATTCCCCAGGTTTCCGACTGGAGAACTTCGAAGTTGGGCCGGTCAACAGGTTTGACGGTGATGGATGTCGGAATCAACGTGCCGTTGCGATCCGCCATCATCAACGGTTTGCGGGCAGGGTAGGGAGGCAGACCATAAAGAGCTGCTGCCTTGAAACCGTCGTCCATCAATGAAGCGAGATGGTTGTCACGCTGCCGGGCAGACTTGCCGCCGAAGACGACACCGATTAACCGGCTGTTGTCGCGTTTTGCCGACGCAGCCAAATTGTATCCCGAGGCGCTTATGTATCCGGTTTTCAAACCATCCGCGCCGGCATATTGGGACATAAACTTGTTGTGCCCCCGGAAAGTCGTACCGTTGTATGTGAACCGCGTACGCGAGAAATATTCGTAGAATTGCGGGAAGTCGCTCATCAAGCGCTGAGCCAGTACGGCCATGTCCCGTGCGGTGGACAGCTGGCCACGGTTAGGCAGGCCCGAGGCGTTGCGGAACGTCGTGCTCGACATGCCCAGCTCCGTGGCCTTGGTGGTCATGACTTTTGCAAAGTTGCGTTCAGTCTTGCCGATATGCTCAGCAACCACGACGGCGACGTCGTTTGCCGACCGGACGATCAGCGCCAGTATCGCTTCCTCGGCCGTGATGGTGCTCCTGGGCGCGAGCCACATTTTGGAACTCGGCTGGCGCGATGCCCGGGCTGAGACCTTCATCTTCGACGACAGCGTCATCTCTCCCGCTTCGATCTTTTCGAACAGCAGGTAGAGGGTCATCATCTTCGTCAGAGATGCCGGATAGTTCCTGGTATCTGCATTGGTTTCGTGAAAAACGCGTCCGTTTTCAGCATCGATGACTATCGACGCGTATTTCGCAATCGCCGGATAACCGATTGAAATAAATAGAAAAAAAGAGAGGCCCGCGACAAGAGCGGAGCGCCAGCGCACATCCAGCCAATACTTTATGGTTGTAGTACCCAACCCCAGGCCCCCGGATCAGCTTTCGCCGAAACACGCAACGGTACAGTGATAACTCTGCGCCTGTCCACACATCTCTTTGATTCCTAATGGTAAATAAGGGTTGTTAACAATTCGTTTATGGTTTCGAGATGTGCTGTGGCTGACCATGCTTCCGGTGTCCCTTGCGCGGGGCCTTCCCCGGCCCTAACTCTCGTCATGGCCTTTTTTTCGCCCGCACCCGACACCATATTTGGTAATATTCTCGCTATGGTACACAGCAACATGCATCTCAAACTGACCGACACCCCCGCCGTCGAACCGCGTCTCGCCGGGGACGGCAAGGATGACAATCAGGACAATGACGGCGGTCCCAACACGGGCGTCGTGATCAAGACCCGTCCCAAGGTCAAGAAGCCGTCGATGTACAAGGTTCTGATGCTCAACGACGATTACACGCCGATGGAATTCGTCGTGCATGTGCTTGAACGCTTCTTCGGTAAGTCAGCCGACGAAGCCACCAAGATAATGCTGCATGTTCACCAAAAAGGCGTCGGGGTGTGTGGGGTGTATACCTACGAAGTCGCGGAGACCAAGGTGACGCAAACTATGGACTTGGCGCGTAAGCACCAACATCCGTTACAGTGTACGTTGGAAAAGGATTAGCGAAGAAACCGGGGAAGAGAAGTCGGGGACAGCACTTTCATTTTAATCGTTTTGCAGAGGTAGCCCGCTTAAATGTTGTCACAAAATTTAGAGAAGACGCTGCACCACGCTTTGGCGCTGGCCGCGGAACGTGAGCACGAGTACGCGACCCTTGAGCACTTGTTGCTTGCGCTATGCGAGGACCAGGACGCGGTGTCGGTGATGCGGGCCTGTAATGTCGATCTAGAGCAGCTGTCCCAAGTTCTGACGGGTTTTCTCGATGAAGACTTGGATGAGCTGGTTGTCTCGTCGGGCGAAGATCCAAAGCCTACGGCCGGATTTCAGCGTGTGGTTCAACGTGCTGCAATCCACGTTCAGTCCTCAAACCGTGAAGAAGTGACGGGAGCCAACGTTCTCGTCGCGCTGTTTTCCGAGCGTGAGAGCCATGCGGTCTATTTCCTGCAAACTCAGGATATGACCCGCCTGGACGCTGTGAATTACATCTCCCACGGAATTGCAAAGCGGCCAGGTGAAACGCGGTCGCGGCCCGTTCAAGGCGCTGATGGTGAAGGAGAGTCCGCCGACGAACAGGTCAAGGAAGGCAGGGAGGCGCTGACAGCCTATTGTGTCAATCTCAACGAGAAAGCCGCCGCTGGTAAAATTGATCCACTGATTGGCCGTGAGCTTGAAATTGAGCGCACGATTCAGATCTTGTGCCGCCGCACGAAAAATAATCCGCTGTACGTCGGTGATTCAGGTGTTGGAAAAACAGCGATCGCTGAGGGGTTGGCGCGCCGCATCGTCAACAAAGAGGTCCCTGAGGTTCTCGAGAATGCGACCATTTTTGCGCTCGACATGGGCGCCTTGCTGGCCGGTACGCGCTATCGCGGTGATTTCGAAGAGCGGCTAAAAGCCGTTGTATCCGAGTTGGAAGAAACCGAAGGCGCGGTGTTGTTCATCGACGAAATTCATACCGTGATCGGTGCCGGAGCGACGTCCGGCGGCGCAATGGATGCTTCAAATCTCCTGAAACCGGCTTTGGCCTCGGGCAGTTTACGTTGTGTCGGTTCGACGACGTACAAGGAATTCCGCAACCACTTTGAAAAAGACCGCGCCCTCGTGCGCCGCTTCCAAAAGATTGATGTCGTGGAGCCGACTGTTGAGGACACAATCAAAATTCTGAAGGGACTCAAGCCGTATTACGAAGAGCATCATCATGTGCGCTATACTGCTGATGCGATCAAGACGGCTGTTGAATTGGCTGCGAAGTATATCAACGACCGCAAGTTGCCGGACAAGGCCATCGACGTGATCGATGAAACGGGCGCGGCCCAGATGCTTGTCCCGGAAGGCAAACGCCGCAAAACCATTTCGGTGAAGGACGTAGAGGCCGTGGTCGCTAAAATGGCGCGGATACCTCCGAAGTCGGTGTCGCGTGACGATAAGAAAGCGTTGCAGAACCTGGAGCGCGACCTGAAGACCATGGTGTTCGGCCAAGACGATGCGATTGTCGCGCTGGCCAGTGCCATCAAGCTGTCCCGTGCCGGGTTGCGTGAGCCGGAAAAACCGATCGGCAACTATTTGTTCTCCGGTCCTACGGGAGTTGGCAAAACCGAGGTAGCCCGTCAGCTTGCGGCGAGCCTCGGTATTGAAATTCACCGCTTCGACATGTCTGAGTACATGGAGCGGCATTCCGTTTCGCGTTTGATCGGCGCGCCCCCTGGATATGTCGGCTTCGATCAAGGCGGCTTGCTGACGGACGCTGTAGATCAGCATCCGCACTGTGTCTTGCTCTTGGATGAAATTGAAAAAGCGCACCCTGACTTATTCAATATCCTGTTGCAGGTGATGGATCACGGCAAGCTAACCGATCACAATGGCAAGAGTGTCGATTTTAGGAACGCCATATTGATTATGACGACCAACGCCGGAGCGTCGGAGCTGGCAAAGAATGCCATCGGCCTGTCTCGTATACACATATCCGAGCCCACGAGA
>JAYQVH010000072.1:0-3586 GCA_038148375.1 Rhodospirillaceae bacterium
CCGGCGTTAATCGGGCGCGATGTTCTGATCGGGCATTTAGCGATGATCCACGCCTGTACACTCGAAGATCGCTGTTTCATTGGAATGTCAGCGACGGTTATGGACGGCGCTGTGGTCGAAGAAGGGGCCATGGTCGCTGCAGGTGCTCTTATTGCGCCAGGCAAGCGTGTGGGGGCCGGACAGCTCTGGGCCGGCACGCCAGCAAAATACGTGCGCGACCTCACGCCTGAGGAATCGGCAAGTTTTCCTGGCCAAATCCAGCGCTACGTCGATCTCGGACAAAAATATCGCGCGACCCTGGCGTCTTAAAAAGTCCATGACACTGAAGTGTCATTTGCGCTGGGACACGGCCGCGCTAGCATGAGGACTGTCTTGTCACTGAAGAGTCTCATATGACGCGGTACATAATTGGACTGATCTTTGCCATTGCGTGTGGTGCTGTCTCAAGCGTTAGCGCGCAAGACGACTGCCGCCGCGGCACACTCGATGCGCGGTATTGCGATCGCGACGGCGACCTCGTTGCCGATCTGCCGCTCGACGAGGATGATTGGGTTGATCCGCCTGTAGTGATTTTTTCCTATACGCCACTCGAGGACCCGGCCGTTTATGAAAAAGTCTGGGCCGGATTTATCGAACACCTCGAGAAAACGACGGGCAAACGCGTCGTGTTTTTTCCGGTGCAGTCCTACGCAGCGCAATATGAAGCGATGCGTTCTGGACGTTTGCATGTCGCCGGTATCAACACCGGCGGGACACCGGTGGCAGTCAATTGTGCCGGATACGTGCCGTTTACGATGATGGCTAGGAACGACGGCACCTTCGGTTATGAAATGGAAATTCTTGTCCCGGCAAGTTCAGCCATCCAGTCCCCGACGGACCTTAGAGGGCGGCAACTTACGTTTACATCGCCGACGTCGAACTCGGGCTTTAAGGCGCCATCGGCAATCCTGAAGGCTGAATTCGGGTTGGAATCAGGTAAGGATTTCGACACTGCTTTTTCAGGCAAGCACGACAATTCAATCCTTGGAGTCGCCAATGGTGACTACGAAGCCGCCGCGGTCGCAAATTCCGTTCTCGGACGAATGATTGACAGAGAAGCCGTCGATCCGGCGACGTACAAGTCGATATACAAATCCCAGACTTTTCCGACCACGTCTTACGGCTATGCTTACAATCTGCATCCCGCCGTCGCGGCAAAAATCCGGCAAGCGTTCTTCACCTTTCCTTGGCAGGGTTCTGAGCTGCAGCAGGAATTCGCGGAGGAAGACGGGTTTACCTCCATCACGTACAAGACCGACTGGGATGTCGTCCGTAAGATCGACTCCGCGAGCGGCGTGACCTACGATTGCCGGTAAAGCCGTTCGGCATTGTGTTCATCTGCAGCTTTGGGCGATAAACCTTTATGCCCAGTTTGCGCCTCGATCATCTGACCAAGCGCTATCCCACCGGCGACCTTGCCCTCGACGACGTGTCGCTCACCGTTCCGGAAGGGCAGGTGATGGCGCTCATTGGGCCGTCCGGCGCGGGCAAGAGTACGCTGATTCGCTGCGTCAACCGCCTGGTTGAGCCAACATCGGGCTCAGTCTTCATCGGCGGCGAGGAAGTATCCAAGCTCGGAGCCGGCAAGTTGCGGCGGGCGCGACGCCGCCTGGGCATGATATTTCAGGAGTACGCACTGGTCGAACGCCTGACGGTGATGGAAAATGTCCTGTCAGGACGCCTTGGCTATGTCGGGTTCTGGGCAAGTTGGCTGCGGCGCTTCCCGGGCAAAGACATCGTCGCGGCATTTTCGCTGCTTGAGCGCGTCGGCCTCTCCGGCATGGCGGACAAGCGCGCTGATGCGTTGTCCGGCGGCCAGCGTCAACGCGTCGGGATCGCCAGGGCGCTGATCCAGGATCCGGATATTCTGCTCGTCGATGAGCCCACGGCGAGCCTTGACCCCAAAACATCGCGCCAGATCATGAGGCTGATAGGCGATCTCTGCCGCGAGCGCGGACTGACCGCCGTGATCAATATTCACGATGTGCCGCTTGCGCAGATGTTCGCCGAGCGTATCGTTGGATTGCGCGCCGGCCGTGTCGTCTACGACGGATTGCCCGACGGATTGACTCCGGATGCCCTGACTGAAATTTATGGGGAAGAAGACTGGACCGCGACGCGCGATCCTGGTGCAGACCGTCAAACTGACTCCGCAAAACTTAATACCGACCGTCTCGCGGGAGAGGGCTAAGGCAATGGCGGTGTCGGTCCACTTCCCGACGACATGGCGGCCGCCGCCCTTAATTCGCAGCGCCAGGCTGCGCTGGATGTTGGCGCTCGGCATTGCCATCTATCTCGCAGCAGCTTTCGGGACCATGGACATCAATTGGATGCGTGTCGCGGAAGGATGGCCGCGCGCAGCACGTTTCTTTGGCGGATTCTTTCCGCCGGATTTCGTGTCGCGGTGGGACGCCATTGTCGACGGACTGCTTGAGAGTCTGTGGATGACCATCGCGGCGACCGTCTTCGGCGTGTTGATCTCCATACCGATTGCTGTTGGGGGCGCGCGCAATGTTTCCCCAGTCCCTGTGTATGTCGTGTGCCGCGCCATCATGGCTGTATCGCGGACGTTTCATGAAGTCCTGATCGCGATTTTCTTCGTCAAACTGTTCGGCTTTGGGCCATTCGCCGGCTTGCTGACCCTGACCTTCGCCACGCTCGGCTTTTACGCCAAGCTCTTGGCCGAAGACATCGAGGCCATTGATCCGGCTCAGGCCGAGGCCGTGCGCGCGACCGGGGCGGGGTGGCTGCAATGGCTCGACTACGCCATCCGTCCGCAGGTGCGGCCGCGCGCCGTCGGGCTTGCCGTTTATCGCCTCGATATCAATTTTCGTGAATCCGCCGTTATCGGCATTGTCGGCGCCGGCGGCATCGGTGCGACATTGAATACGGCCTTCGATCGTTATGAATTCGATACAGCCGCAGCGATCTTGTTGGTGATCATCGCCATCGTCATGGCGGCGGAATACGTCTCAGGGCTGATCCGCAAGCGTGTGCAGTGATGACGGCCTCCGAACGAAACGTTACACCTGAGTGGCGCTACCGTACGCGGCGCGGCGACCTAGCGGTTTGGGCATCGTGGCTGCTGGGGACGATGATTGTCGTCCTCTGTATGTCGTTTATTTCAGAGAAGACGATTTGGATTTTTGTGCTCAGCGCTACCCAGGAGGCGGCAGACCTGGGCAGCCGCATGATTCCACCGGACTGGCCGTATATCCTGCAGTTGGGCCGGCCGATGTGGGACACCTTCAATATCGCGACGTTGGGCACGGCCATTGCTATCGTGATTTCGGTCCCCGTCGCATTCTGTGCAGCGCGAAACACAACACCCAGCGCAACGATTGTGCGTCCGGTTGCGCTGTTCATCATTGCTGCGTCGCGCTCAATCAATTCATTGATTTGGGCCCTGCTGTTGGTGGTGATCGTCGGCCCCGGCGTGTTCGCAGGTGTACTCGCGATCGCTTTCCGCTCCATCGGTTTCTGCGCCAAGCTGCTTTACGAGGCGATTGAGGAGATCAGTGTTGAACCGGTCTAAGCGGTGACGGCG
>JAYQVH010000073.1:0-3570 GCA_038148375.1 Rhodospirillaceae bacterium
TGTCTACAACGACTCTGGCACGATCCGGTTAGGGTCTGGTCCCGCGTGGACGAGCAACACGGCACGCGCGGACGCGGTCACGCTGACGAACGGAATCTGGGTCAATTCGGGTACAATCACACTTCGCTGGGGTTCCGCGAGCGGCAACACGACCTCGGTGAGTGCGGGGAATGCAACGCTTGTGGGAACGTTCCGCGCGGTCGCGAATGGGCAGGTGAACGTAGTCTGGTCTCCTCCAGCGGGAACAGCGGTGCAACTCCATCTATTCCGCGTGCACCATAATCCATGCCAGTATTTTGCCCTAAAAGACACGACTGGTCATACATACGCCACCAACACTTGCCGGCAATGGCGGGCTCAGTCGGCGAACAAAGTCGAGTTCCTTGCCGGGCTCCCCGGCAGCGTTATTGACATGTCTATCACGTGTGACACTACTGGCGGGGCCGGAATCTACGCGGTAGCGTCTGCATGCCTTGACACGACTTCCGTCGAGGACGAGGTGCTCTACATCAATGGTGGCGCGACCTCGGAGGAACTCGGCGCAAGCGTCTTCTGGTCTCGACCGGCACCGCTCGGTTACCATTACTATGCGATGTGCCAGCGCACGGCGACCGGTACGGCGACATACAATTCTGGCCGACTGTTAGGAAAAATAAGTATATGAATCTTACCTCAATTAACAAAGCCGTGAGCAAGGTGTGCCCGATTCACGGCATGCTTTCGGCGACGGAACCCGACTTTAAGCCCGAAGCCACACCCCAACAGCGTGCGGCGGCTCAGGCAATCGTAGACGGCTGGGACTGGTCAGCGGAAGCGGAGGCGGCACGCGAGGAGGCGGCGAACCCGGAGTGGACGGCGGTGCGGCGGGCACTCGCGGAGATCGAGAGCGACGCGGCGGCGTGGGAGGCGATTAAGGACACGGCGTCAGCGGCTCAGACGCGGGCGGCTTTCACGAAACTGGTGGGGCATGTGACGAAGGTGGCGAGGTACGTGGGAAAGATTTAGTTGTGGATTATTGACAAAACCACGGTTGACACGTCACGCGATAGCGATAGGGTGCAATCATGATTGATCCTTGGGTTGACGTTGCCTCTCGACTTGGTATCCCCGTCGCCATTCTCGCGGCGGTGTTTTTCGCCATCTGGAAAATTATCCAGTGGTTCGGTGTCAATGTCGCGGTTCCAGCACGAGACCGTGCTTTTCATTTCCTGGATAGACTTGAGGGGACCGTGGACACTATTGGCGAGCAAATCCACGAGCAGACGAAGCAGATCAAAGCCCAAACCGAGAAGGCTGACCAAACAACCGCGGCGCTAAAACAAATTGAAGAAAAGCTATCCGGCGTCTGTAAGGGGAACAGGTGAAAGAACGACTGATACAAACCGGGATCGCGGTAACCGTCGCCGGACTAATGATCGGCGTGCTGTGGTTGATTCCCCAGCGCGACCCGAATCCCCAGCCCGTCCCGATCCCTCCCATCCTAGTTCCGACGAAGGAACGCCCGCTTGTGCTCCCGGTCGAGGTCCAAGTTGCGGCAGGTGGCGAGAAGATCGAAGCCATGATTTTCGAAGGGGCCAAGGTCACTTGGATCGTGCCTCCTGCAACCAAAGCGGGGCTGTCTGTCTTCCCATACGCTGATCATGCGATTGTGGTTCCGCGAGCGGAAGGGGAGTTCGACATCGGTGCGGTCGCGTTGTTCGCTGGCAATGTTCATGGGCCGCTGTGGGTCAAGGTGCGGAGCGGAAAGGGGCCGATTCCGCCTCCCGACCCGAAGCCTGATCCTAAGCCCGATCCGAAACCGCCGGGACCATCCCCGCTACCGACTGACGCGTTCCGCGCGATCATCATCGAAGAGACCGAGGCCCGCACGAAGCTGCCGGAAAAACAGATTCAGATTCTCTTCGACAAGCGGGTGCGGGATTACCTGGACACGAAATGCACGCCGCGCCCGGACGGTAAGGGTAAATCCTGGCTCATCACGGATCAGCATACGGACGTATCCGCCTACGGGCCTGCGATGGTGGCGGCGATGCAACGACCTCGCACAAGCCTGCCGTGGATCGTGATCGGCGGACCCAAGGGCGGGTTCGAGGGTCCGTTGCCTGGGACAGTTGACGAGACGCTAAGCCTGTTGAAGAAATGGGGTGGCGAATGAGAATTAGCTGTCTGGTTATTGCCTCCGCCTTGCCTATCGGCGTTCCCTTGTTTAATCGTGGCGATACCCCAAAAGACTGGGCTTGTCGAGTTTGCGGCAAGCACGCCCTTTGCAGAGATATTGGTAAGTCTCCGATTTGCGCGTGGTGCTGTACGCATCCAGGAAAATATTGGCACTCAGGGCATCAATGCTGGGAATGCGAAGAATGCTGCGGGTGCATCGACATAAAGAAAGCAGGTGGCGAATGAGTCTTGAACCGGGCGACGTAGTGATTGATGACGGCACGCCGGACAATTTCCCCGATATGGGATTGATCCCGCGCGACTACTCCGCCTTCCCCGAAGGATACTACGCTCCGACGTTCGAGAGCCTGAACCTACCGACATGGGAAGATGACCGCATCCGCGAATCGTTAAAGGAAGCGAAGGCAACCGGCACCCGGCTCGTGGATCGGCTCGACACGGGCGACAACGGGCAACCGATTAAGTGTTACTACCAAAACGGTTACGGATATTGCTGGGCCTACAGCACCGGGCACGGGGTGACCGCGATCCGCGCCGCGATGGGACTGCCCTACGTCAAGCTCTCGCCGTTCGCCGTGGCTCACATCATCAAGAAGGGGCGCGACGAGGGGGGTTGGTCGGCGCTGTCCCTCGAATGGGTGATGGCCAACGGCATCCCATCCCAAGACCTCTGGCCGAACCTCAAGGCGGGATTGAACCAGGACACGCCCGCGATGCGAGCGGATGCCGCGAAGTACAAGGTCTCTGAGGGGTGGGTTGAGATCAACGCCAGCGTCTACAACCGGAACATCGCATGGCAGGCGGTCAAGACTCTCCTCGCCGCCCGCGTCCCGGTCATGGCCGATTACTACTTCATGAGACATGCGGTTTGCCTCGTTGAACTGGTCGAGGACGCCGGGCAATTCGGCGTCCGCTACTGGAATTCACACAAGGAAGGCACGCCGGATCGATCAAACATCATCATGGGCAATCGCGCGATTCCGAACGGGGCCGTAGCTCCGCGTGCGATGGCCCTGGCACATTAAGGAGCAACCATGCTTGTCCCATTCCCCCAAGAGATGCCGACGCGCGAAGCGTTCGCGATTCTTCAAGACGCCTACTTCAATCACACCGTAGACCGCCGTCAGGCCGCACTCGTGGCCTGGAACGTCGCTGGGTACGGTTTGGATAAGTTCGTGCCTACCATGACGACGTTCGGTGATGGGCGCCAGGAGAATGCGGGCGAGCCTACTGAGGCCGAAGCGCAAAACGCATTCGGCGCGGTGCTGGGGGTGCGAGGGGATGCCGCTGTCGAACTCGATCCGGCAACGCTCATGATCCTGGTCCGCGTGGCTGCGTCCGTGCTCAAGCGTTTTCTAAAGTAGGTGATTTAATGGCACGACCATATAGCAC
>JAYQVH010000074.1:0-3300 GCA_038148375.1 Rhodospirillaceae bacterium
GGACAGAATTGTCACTTTACTCTCGTCTGCAGCCGCGCTTAGCGACGCCGAGAAATCACCCTGATCGCGGATCAGATTAACCACAAGTCCGTCTTCAGATTGAATGGTCGAGCGGCTGCCTGTGGCGGATGCGCCATCATCGTATTTCAGCACAACGCCAAGAGACTCGCCTTCGTCGAGCGTCACTTCGGCCACAGTGGCCTCGATAAGCACTTCAAAGGGCGCACGATCCATTTGTTCGATGATCGTGCGAAACTGTGCGTACTGCTCCGCTGTGCCCTTGAAGATGATGCCGTTGCGCGCCTTGTCGACAATGATGCCAATTTCCTCCTCTCTATCGACCTGTAACGCGTCGTTAGGCGCGCCTTCACTGTCATTAGACACAAGAACCGATTCCATAACCGCCGCTAGATCCTCAGCATTGGTGTTCTGAACCTGATGGTAATAAACACCTGTCGTATTGATGGTTTGACCTGGTTGATCGAGTTCCGCCGCCCAATCAAAAACGTGCCTCAAATTTTGTTCGCTAGATGCGAAAACAATAATCGCATTCAGGGCGCCGACGGGGACAAGTTGAATAGGAGCGTCGGAGCCCGAGCCAATCTCCACCCAATACCCTTCTGCCCGCAGAACCTCGACTAACTGTTGGGTTAGCTTTTCGGCGCTCCAGAAAGCTGGCGAAATCTTCAGACTCCGGCTTCCTGCCAAGTTGGGCTGGTCCAACGTTTCGATAACCTCGATCGCGGCGGCGACATCTTCCGCGTTCCCGAGTAACAGCAACGCATTGGTATACGGAACGTTCATGATCTGAACGCGCTGACGAAGGGTTAGGTCAAGCCAAACCTGCATCGTCTTGACGCGAATATTGTCGACGAGCGCATAGTAAAAGACGGGACGCATGTCTCCGGGTACGTTTGAAAACGCACGCGATCTCACAATGCGCGGAATTTCCCGCTGAGCCTGGGAATTCTCGACAATGCGGTAGACGTTGTTCTGATACGCAATGCTAATCCCGTAGTTTGAAAGAACCTGGGTTACAAGTTGATAAAAGTCGTTAGGGGTAAGCGCCTGTGCTGTGCGCAAGGTTACAAGTTGTTCCCTCTGCTGAACCGCACTGTCAATCTCGAAAGTGACGTTGAGCAAATCACCGAAAACAGTATTCACGAAGGACGGCAACTGGACGCCTTCAAAGTTAATGCTGATACTTTCACCTTCAAGGCTCGGTGCCTGGTTGCTGGTAACCGGTTCAGCAATATTGCGCCCCATAGGGGTTCTGAGCCCGTCTTCCGCAGTTATCTGGCGGCGGGCGTTGTTGGCTGAGATGTCCCTAGATACGGGGGCAGTAGAAGACTTTTCAATCTTCAGGGGTTGGGTCATAGGTGTCCGCTCCATTGTCGAACATCCGACAAGGAAAACGCACAACGCGCCGACGAATAGGGCCGAACTTATGGGCAAAGTCGCGACAGAGGGTTGAAATGGAGCCATGATTATTCCTCGGCATTTCTGATATCCCGGAACAGGGCGAGTTCCACGACGTCGTCTTGTGTTTCGTATAAGATTGAGTTCGGTCGAATTTCGACGAGAATCTCTCCGCCAGGTAAACTGCCACCCGGTGTCACGTATTGAAGCCGGTCGGTTGTTTTGTTGCGCACGACTGCGAAGCGGTCCATGCCTTCGAACACAAGGCCCGTCAGTGACCAAGGGTCGCCTTCATTTGAAATTTCTACAGGTTCGACAGGTTGTTCGCTGGCGACGATGACTGGTTCTCCGCCGAAAAGAGGTCCGGCAAGCATCGTGTCGACCTCAGACGCCAGTGCAATGCGCGGTGGCTCGGAGAGAGTCCAGCTATCCGACAAACTTGTCTCGTCAATATCGCTGCCAAGCGTCGCTAAGCCGGATAGAAGTCCAAGTCCAGCGCATCCAGCAAGAGCAACGGCGCTATTCCGGTTGAGAGGCGCAAGAGAAGTCACTTTTCGTAAAATCGAGTCCAAGACGGTCATGAGCGGGCTGCTCCAGGGCGGTAAAAGACAGCCAAATCCATTTCAAAACGTGCGTTTCTTCCGCCGCGAATGATCAACTGCTCCACGAATATCCAAGATTGGTTTTCGGACGCGGCGGACAGGAATCGAATAAGAGCCGCTTCATTAAGTTCGCCAACTACTTTGGCGCGGATGCGCTGGACATCTGCAAGACTTGCCCCGGCAGCATCATTGCGGTTGTCCAGCGCCGGACCTCGTGAAAGCTGCACTTGGCGAATATCGACACCCTGTTCCTCAAGTCCTTGACGTATCCACCGTTCAAACCCCGCCTCTGCGAGGCCCGGTGTGTCACCAGCCCAAAGACGCTGCTCCAGTGCGTTGGCGAGAGCTTGCGCTTGCTGAGCACGGTCCGGCCATCGCGTTTCTGAGGCCTGGGCTTCGAGCCGTGCTAGGCGGTCCTGAGTCTGGTGAAGATTTGCACGTGACGCGTTTACGTCGTTCCACGCGGTTAACAGGACTCCGATGTAGAGGGCTAATGCACCCGCAGCGACGAGCCAGCGTAATCGCGCGTTCGTCGTCAGCTCTGACTCGACCCGTTCCCTGGCTCTGTCCAATGCATCCTGAATTGAGGGTGGAAGCATAGCGATTGTCGTCATGACGCTGCCTGCCGTGCGGCCGCTACATTCATGCGCATCAGAAGCCGGTCCCCGCGGGTGCTTGCGCTAACCTGATAGAACATCGCGCTGTCTTCGAACGCGGATATAAATATGCGGGCGTCCATATCTTGCTCGGAAGTCATGCCGAATTCGAGAACGCCGTCGTCGTAATCCCAGTTGGACAGCGTAATATTGTGGTCCTTTAGAATCGCATGGGCGGCAGACACAATCTCGACTTGATGTGGAAATCTGGCAAGGGCCATGTAATCCTCGACTCGATCGAGAGCCGAAAGCGCTGCCGCTCGCTGCTGTCTGACTTGAATACTCGTCTCTTCAATTGTCGCAAGGCGTTGCTGAACGGCCTCGTGTGCTATGCCATATGTAACCCATTGAGCCAGCAGAAAGATGAATGGTCCGAGTGCAATGGCAGCGGCAATGTTTACGACGTTTCTGTTTTGCGTCAGAAGATGAAGCAGATCGGTATTGGTCCTAGAATTCGTCCAGGGACGTTCAAGCCATTCTACAGTGGTGGGAGCTACCGATCGCGCTGCTGTTCCTCCGCTTAAGTTTCCGGTGCTGCGTGTAAACAACAGCCATTCTTGAGCTGTCGGAATACGATTCCACCAGCGTGTCATCGCTAACAGGCCGTCTTTCCAGGCCTGACC
>JAYQVH010000075.1:0-3224 GCA_038148375.1 Rhodospirillaceae bacterium
GATCAGCAATGCGGGTACTCAGTCTGGGTTTGGCAAAGTGTTGCAAGTTGTTCAGACCGTAAAAACTGATACTTTTTCATACACTGGAGCAACTTTTACGGATGTTACTGGATTATCAGCAAGCATAACCCCGTTTTCAACATCTAATAAAATTTTAGTTTTAATGACTATAAATGGTTCGGCAAGTAATAGGTATTCCGCTATACGTTTATTACGAGATTCTACAGATATTTTTATTGGCGATGCGGCAAGCAATAGAACAAGAGTAACAATACCTATTGACTCTAATCACGATGAAACAAGTCAAAGTTACATTGCTAGAAATATGGGATTAACTTATCTAGATTCCCCATCAACCACTTCATCTGTAACTTACAAAATACAAATTGCTAATACGACTTCCTCTTCATATACAACATACATTAACAGACCGCCTATAGATGGTGACTATGATTACACGACAAGATCGGCATCTAATATAGTTTTAATGGAGATAGCAGGATGAACCACCAAGCAATCTACAACACTCATCCTAATGTCGTTTCTATTGATGACACCGCAGGCGCAATGGACGCACAAGGTAATGCTGTTGCTATTACTATGTCTTTGTACGAAGCAGAGGTTGCTCGACTAGAGGCAGAACACAACGCTACCCAGTACCAAAGAGATCGCGCAGAGGCATACGCCCCCATCGCTGACCAACTCGATATGCAATATTGGGATTCGGTGAACGGCACGACCACTTGGGCTGACCATATCGCCGCAGTCAAAGCCGCGCATCCAAAGCCGTGAGAAAAGCACTCGCGCTGACAGCCGCCCTGATGGGCGGTTTTTTTGTGCCTGCTCACAGCCAGCCAGCAATACCGGACGATATGTACACGTTCGACGCTCCGTTTGTTCTGGCCTGCACTCCCAGCTTTGTCAGCATGGTCGATCATCTTGCCCGCGACTACGGCGAGATCCCAATGGTCATGTCACACATGAGCGTCGACACGACCATTGTCTTGTTCGTCAATCGGGACAGCACGACATCCACTTTTGTGGTGACGCGCAAAACAAAAGACCGAGAAGAAGCATGCATCCTTTGGGGCGGTCGTTCAAACGGCGGCAGCTTCTCAGTTAATCCTGATCCAATCTTTCCGCAGGAGGAAAGTTGAACATCCCGACGTACTTACTCGGCGCGATTATCTTTGTGATCGGCCAAAGCATTACCGCGATCTGGTGGGCAAGCGCGTTGTCTTCAGATGTCGCGGCACTGCAGAAATACACGGACAAGACCATTCCGGCATTGGAGGCTGAAGCGCAACAGTGCGCGCTTGAAATTCACAATCTTAAAAAGCTAGAACACGACCGCGATATTTTGGCAGAGGCCGTAAAAGGTCTTGATGTTTTGGCGTATCGAGTGCAATCGATTGAGGCGACCATTGACCGCGCCTTTGGTAAAGAGATGCGATGATGGATCAGGCAGCAATGATCGATATGCTGTACGGCGCCTTTATCTTGGTCGCTGGGTTTTTGCTGCGCCGAGTGTTTCATTTGTTCGACCGCATCCACGATGAGCATAAGGACATCCACGGGCGCATTACGGATCTTTCTAATGAGGCCGTCAGCCGTGCCGAGCTGCACGGTGCCATTGATCGCGTCCTTAACAGAATTGACAAACTCGAAGAGAGGCTTTTGCAGAAATAATGGCAAAGAACGCACGACATTTTTTTAGGGATGGTCGAGAGCATAAAGGCGCGACGCATCGCATGAATGGAGAGCTGCACAGCGGGAAGAAGCACACTGCAGCATCTCAGGTGTTGGTTCACAAGGCTGCATTGTCTGCAGCCGCTAAAAAGAAGGCAGGCAAATGAAAGGTCTTTACTACAACGTGAACAAAAAGCGCAAAGAAGGTCGAACCATGCGCAGCAAGGGCGACAAGGGCGCCCCCACTGATGAGGCATGGGCCAAGGCATCCAAGACTGCAAAGTCCAACCTGCGCAAAGCGGCGAAGAGGTACAGCTGATGAAGGTTTTTGATCACACCCATGCCAAGGGAGAATATTGGCAGCATCTCAAACGGGCCGGCACCATCGCCGGCCTTTTTATTGCCTGCGGTTTGATCGGCCTGATCCACGCCGTGGTGCCGTTTTTCCTGCCTGAGTTCTTAAACCAAGCCATTGCCCACATTACAGAAAAACTCAATGCGTATTAGCCTTCTTTTGACCGCGCTGCTTTTGAGCAGCTGCGGCTCAATCAAAGAAGCAGGATGGGTTTCTGGAACCGCGCTGGCGACCGGAGCTGCGGCATCGGCACTGACAGGAACGCTGCCTGCCGTTGCAGCTGGAGCTGCAGCCGGTGGCATTACGGCGATGGTGATAGATGATGATAGTCAGACGGCAGCGCCGTCTGCGCCTGAACAAGCGACTACGGGCTGGGGCGCACTGGCCGTTTTGTTTGCGACCTCGGGCAAGTGGATCGGAATCTGCGCGCTGGTGTTCATCATCCTAGGATGGTTTATGCCGTCGCCGTTCAAACTAAACCGACGTGACAATTCAGCTCGTTGAAGTTATTTGGGAGGACATTGTCCAAGATCCGACGTGGGAAACGAATGTCGATTGCTTGACCGTTACCAGCGTCGGGTATTTAGTCGAGAACTCCGAAAAATATCTAAAAATCGGAGGGTCAATCACCGAGGACGGGGAAATAGCAGGAATCACCGCCATGCCAAAAGGCTGTGTTTTAAACGTCAAATTTCTGTCACGTTAGCTGACGGAACGTCCCCCACCCGTTTCGGTCGTTTGACCGAGCCAATAAGGTGAACATATGAACACCGAAAACAATCCCCAAACCATTTTTGAAACCCCCGGACTCTGCACCTCAGTGATCAAGATAACACCAAATCCAATTCCCCCGGCCTACAAATTCCACCAAGACCTGCTGGCTGCAAAGTCCAAGGCGCAGGTCATCGACATTCTCTGCAGCCGGGGATCAGCCGCAGGCTGGTTCTCCGATATGCCCGACGGCCTCTTTGAGAAGCTGCAGCAGATGCGCCAAACCAAGATCGAGGCTGCGTAAAAGTTGTGGCCAAAGTTGTGGCCTTTCAGGAACAACGATAAACAACGCAGAACAACGATAAACAACTGCTAGTGCTATACAGTCGCAAAAAACACTGTAATAGTAGTGTCAGGCCAAACCTTGCCAAGGTTGGGGTCGCGAGTTCGAGTCTCGTTTCCCGCTCCA
>JAYQVH010000076.1:0-3080 GCA_038148375.1 Rhodospirillaceae bacterium
TATATACACGAGCTTTATCTTCGGAAGCGTCATATGTTTATAAGAGACAGGGCGTGGATCATCGCTAAATGCCCGATCAGAACATCGCGCCCGATTAACGCCGGATGGTCTTTGGACGACACATGAACGACCGCACCGTCTTGGATATTGGTGCGCGCGCCGACACGGATGTAGTTGACGTCACCGCGTAAGACGACATTGAACCAAATGCTTGCTTCAGCGCCGACTTCCGTATCGCCGATAATCGTCGCGTTAGGTGCGACAAATGCAGTGCCGTCAACAATCGGCGTCTTGTCGCCGTAGGGCAGGATCAATCCGGCGCAGCTCATTGAGGGACCTCAACGCCCTCACCTTCCGGCAGACCGAGCATGATATTGAGGTTTTGCACCGCCTGTCCGGATGCGCCCTTGCCGAGGTTGTCGAGCAACGCGGTCAGCAACACCTGATCGCCGTCCTGCGCGCCGAAGACGTACAGGTTCAACCGGTTTGTCCCGTTCAAACCTTCCGGCGACAACGTCGCGATGGATTGACTGGTCTCCAGTGGCTCGACACTGACGAACCGCTCGCCGTCGTACGCGGCGCTGAGAACGCTGTGCACGGAGTCAACGGATTGGTCACCGGCCAACGACGATACATGCAACGGCACTGTAACCAGCATGCCCTGCGCGTACCGGCCGACGGCAGGTGCAAACAGCGGCCGATGAGTCAAACGGGCGTGCATTTGGATTTCGGGAACATGTTTGTGCTGCAAGGGAAGTCCGTACATGCGGTACGGCACGTCCGTGTACGAATCCGAGCTTTTGTCCTCGAATTCCTCGATCATCTTGCGCCCGCCGCCCGAATATCCGCTCACACCGTTGATCGATACCGGCACGGCGGGATCGAGAACACCCGCGTCGACCAGAGGCCGGATCAGCGCGACTGACGCAGTGGCGTAGCAGCCGCAATTCGAGACCCGCTTCGACGCCGCGATCGCGGCACGGTGATGCGGGGTCATTTCCGGGAACCCATAGACCCAGCTGTCGGCAACCCGATGCGCCGTAGACGCATCGACGACACGCACATCGGGATTGGTGATCAGCGACACGGCTTCTCGCGCCGCATCGTCCGGCAGACACAACACAACCGCATCGACGCCATTGAGAAGTTCGGCGCGCGCGGCAGCATCCTTGCGCCGGTCGGGATCGATCGACACCACGTCTATGCCGGCATGGGCGTCCAGGCGCTGCCTGATCTGCAACCCCGTGGTGCCCGCCTCTCCATCGATGAATACGGTCGCGCTCACATCGTGCTCCACCGCTTAGAAACGTGGCCGTCGTTTACACCAACTGCCGGATCAACGAAACCCCGCGGCCTATCCGGACCGCTGGGACAGCCACACGTCAAGGGCTGAGCGCAGTTCCAGATGAGCAGCGTCGCGCTGACCTGGTCGGCGGCGGAACAAACGTACCGACTGATACCAGGGTGAGTCGGTCCGGTCCGTGAACCAATACCACATGCTGGCCGGGCCCGGCGGCGGCACCAAAACCCAGGTTTCGACACCCAGGGCCCCAGCAAGGTGTGCGGTCGTGTTGGACACAGTAATCACCAGATCAAGTGCGGCGATCTGGGACGCGAAACCGTCTAGCGGCCCGTCCGGATCGACGTTGCTGTCATCGACCCACACCGCACCAGCGGTTTCGGCGATTGCCGCCATCGCGGCGCGGATTGCACCATATTGCAGGTTCACAAACGCGGCAGTGTCGGCGCCAAATACAGGTAGCCAAGCCTCCGGTGCGAGCCCTTTTTGCCCCGCCGATAACGCTTTTGGGCTACCCCACGACAGACCGACCAGGACGTTCCTTCGCGTTTCGCCCAGGTACTTGTTGCGTAAGTCCGATGCCGCGGACGCATCAGCGCGCAAGTAGGGCGCTAAGGGTGCCTGCTGAGCGATTCCTTGGGCGCGCGCGCCGATAAGATCGAACATCGCGGCTTGGCAATCGAAGGCACCATCGTGAATTTTTGCGTGCGGTGGATCGCTTTGGTGCAAGAAATGCGCGTCGGGGAATGACCGGGCGAATATATCGGTCAGTCGGGTATCGCATTCAACCGTCACGGAATCTGCTTCCGCGATAACTCCCGCCAACTGAGACGCACCGAGAATCGCTTCGCCGAGGCCCTGCTCGCACCACACCAGCAATGATTTTCCTGCAAGGGAGCCGCCTGTCCATTGCGGCAACGTCTCATGTCGCCCGAAGGCCCGCGCCCAGCGGCGCTTGCGCCTTAGGGTATAATCGTCCCATCCCTCCGCGACATTGCCCTGCATCAGGCGCACGAGACCCCGATTGACGGCCGCGTCGGCGCCGTCCGGTGCCGTTGAACTCACCTCGTCGAACAGCCGGTACGCGCCGTCAAGGTTGCCCCTGGCCAGCTCAAGCACGGCCTGCGCTCCCAGCACGTCTGGGCTATTCGGTTCAATGGCGCGTGCAGATTCGAGATCTTTGTCAGCGGCATCAAGGTCTCCGACCTCGAGCGATACCTCGGCCCGGCCGGTAAGCGCGGGGATGAAAGAAGCGTCAGACGCAACCGCGCGATCAAAGTACTCGCGCGCCTGACTCTGTCGCCCTTGCCGCAGGACCGCACGGCCGAGATTACTGAGAAACAGGGGAGATATTGGATCAATTTCGACGGCGCGTGAAAACGCCTCTTCAGCGTCCTGCCAGCGCCGCTGGTCGAGCATTACAACGCCCAGAGTATTAGCCAGATTTGGATCGTCGGGATTGGCGGCGAGTCCGGCTTTGGCAATCTCTTCCGCCTTCCCCCATTTCTTGATCTGCCGGGCGATCAACGCCAACAAATTGAGTGCCACGGGCTGACGGGGTGCGTATGCAATGACAGCATCGCACGCCGTTTTTGCCGCTGACAAATCACCAGCATTGAACCGCTCGGCGGCGGCTCTGAGTTGGGCATCGATATCCACGTGCAATCCGAAGTTTCGTTACACCACGCCATTCTGCGCAGGTGATCATAAGCCGCCATCACGCGGCGGACCAAAGACAAAGGGCCGCACCAAGGTGCGGCCCTTTGCAGGACTGATGTAT
>JAYQVH010000077.1:0-2871 GCA_038148375.1 Rhodospirillaceae bacterium
AAGTCGGACGCATAGGTCGGGCGGTCGGTCTTCAGTGTGCTGGTCGCCATGGTTTCCTCTCTTTGGGCGCGTGTAATCTGGCTGAATCGATGAAGAACTAACAATAGTGCGCCTGCCGGTCAGGTGCAATCGCCGTTGGCGCCGTGGTCGATACCCGGACTAAGCAGGCGGGGTTTGAGTGAGAAAGGCGTAACTGTATGAATTTTATGAATATTTCAACGTTAAGGCTCGATCGATATCCAGCGTGACGGATAAACGCCGCGGGCGTTGTCGACCCAGCCTTTGACGTAGGGTCGAACCAGGCGGCGTCCCTCGTAGAAATACAGCGGGATCATCGGCTGGTCCTCAAGGGCCTGTGCCTCAGCCTCGTACATGGCGGCGCCCCGGCTCACAGGGTCGTTAATGACCCAGGCCCGCTCAAACAAGTCGTTGAATGTCTTGCTGTCGTAGCCGGTGAAATTGCGCGAACTCAGACCCGAATGAAGTTGCAGAATAAACGAGGCCGCATCGTAATTCCCGGCCACGTGAAGATACCGGGCAACATCGAAGTTGTTGTTCTGACGATCTGCCGCAAGAATCCGCCGCTCTGTGTTAAGCATCTCTGTTTGCACGCCGATTTGCCGCCACATCGCCGCGATGGCAGCCGCTTGGCGTGCCTGCAGGTCCTGTGTGTTGTAACGCAGCGGCACGACCAAGGGATTGTCCGGACCGAAACCTGCTTCGGTTAGAAGCCGCTTCGCTTCCGCGCGGCGTTCGTCCATCGTCCAATCGGCGAAGTCCATCTGCGGGCGGTCCGGGTAATCTTTCATTGTCGGCGGGATGTAGCTGTAGGCCGGTTGTTCGCCCGTACGCAGCACCCGATTGACCAAAGTTTCACGGTCAATGGCCATGGAGAGGGCCCTGCGCACGCGGACATCGTCAAAGGGCGGACGCTGCGTGTTGATCAGGTAGAACTCTGTCGTTAGTCCAGGCGTGACGCGCAAGCTGTCAGGCATGTTTCCCTGGATGTAGCTCAGTTGTTCAGGCGGAAAAAATACCAGCGCATCCAGATCGCCGGCACGGAAGCGGCGAAAGCCCGTATTCATATCCTCCGACGGCACGTGATAGACGACATCGAGTTTCACGTTCTCCGCGTCGAAGAAGTTTTCGTTCTTCATCAGCTTGACGTCCGATCCAGGTGACCACGCCTCCAGCGTAAAGGGCCCGTTGACTACGATATTGCCCGGCTTCGCCCAATCGTCCCCTAACTCTTCCACCAAATGCCGAGGCACTGGCCGCGCGTCGATAGCGACAATATCGATCATGTACGGGGCGGGGTGGCGCAAGTGGATCACGAGCGTATCCGCGTCCGGCGCTTCGACACCCAAACGCTCGACTGGAAGCTCCCCGCGATACACAGCTTCGGCATTGACGATAGGGCGGAAGTACTCTGCCGTGCGCGAGGCAATAACCGGATCGAGCTGACGCCGGAAGGTGTAAAGAAAGTCGTAGGCATCCATCGGCGTGCCGTCGGACCATTTGAGACCATCCCGCATGTCGAAGGTGTACGTCAGCCCGTCGTCGCTGATCGTCCAGGATTCGGCGGATCCGGGAATCGCGCTGTCGTCCGCCGCTGTCGTCGCCAGTGGCAGATACATGTCGGTCATGATCGTTGATTCAAATGCCGAGAGGATTTTATGCGGGTCCATGCTTTCCGGTTCGCCGCCGCCGCCCCGGCGCAGCACACCCGGCGTTTGCGCCTGCACAGACACGGCGATGAGAGCCAGCGCGATGGCGATTAACCTGCTCAGCATATAACCCCTCAATCATTCTGACCGGGCACTCTACAAAGTTTAAGCGCGAAGGCTAAGGGGTATCGGGTGGATCGAAAGTCGTAATTCCATCTGGGCCGGCGCCGATGCGGAAAGATTGAGTCGTCGTTTCGCTGATGCGGTAGTGCTGCACACAGAGCTCACGAAAGTCGCGCAGCCGGTACCAAGCCGTGCACAGGGCATCGCCCTTGATCGTCCATATGCCCTTTTCATCGAGTCCGGTCACCCAGTTTACGTGTGCGTCGCCGCCGTTCTTGTAGTGGACTGTGCCGGTCATCTGGTTGTTAAACCGTTCCCAACGCCCGAAACGTCCGGGGCCGAAAAAATCTGTCAGTTCATCTTCTGTCATGGGGGTGGCGCCGGGCTCAAACAGGGTGAGCAGTTGTCCAGAGCCGCCTGGTGTGCGCACCAGCGCCGCACGTACCGCACCGTAAGGTTCCAGGAACAGGATCTGAACGTCGCCGATTGGGGTGTGTCCCGTATCTCTCAACCGCGCGAGGACCGAGTCCAAATCTGGGACGGGCAGACGCACGCTCAATATTCCCAGATTTGGCGCCTTGATCCGGTCCGCATAATCGTAGCCTTCGGCAGTCGTCCATGCCCGGGCACCGAGCGACTGCTTGGTCTCTTCCGGGAACAGAACGTTGGCCTGGCTGTAACTCGCGATGGACGAGGCGTTGTGCGGCAGGCCGTAGTCATTGGGGCCGATCGGGCCGTCTTGTGGGCGCTCGCGCAGGCCGATGCCGTTGAAACCCAGAGTGTCGGTGTAGAAGGCGTGCCAAGCGTCGAGATCGCGCACCATTTGGTAGCCGACTTCGATGTGCGTGGCGCCGGTGAAGGGTGGCCACCCTTTCAGCGGTGGCGCTTGCCGTTCTTGAAAGGACACAACCAGATCATCGGGTCCGATCATGACCTGGCTCTCGCCTTTCGCCGTGCCTCGGTCGTATGTTGACTTCAGACCGCGCGCCGTCCAGCCCAATGCGCGCAAGCCGGCTTCGGTAGCATCTGTCCGTCGTCAGAGTATTTGGGACAAGCGGGCTGATGACCTAAGAGAGAGTTT
>JAYQVH010000078.1:0-2799 GCA_038148375.1 Rhodospirillaceae bacterium
CTCTTAAGAACGTTTCCGTGAACCATGTAATACGGAGATTGTCTCGACGCCCAGTCGATGAGGGGCCGGAATAAAAATGGACTGCGCACTTCAAGACTGTCTTGCATGCTCATTCTGTCCACTTTTGAGAGGACGGCGCCAGGCAGATACGTATGAAAGTCCAACAGCCGGAGGCTGTCGACAAATGAACGCCCTGGATGTGTGAAAATTGGTTCGAGGCCTGCAACAAATTCATCAAGTGTGCGGCTGGACGAATTGAAGAATCCTTTGACCGAGGTAAGCGGAAACACGGGTAAGGATTTTGTGAAATAGGTCTCGATAATCTTTCGCGCATCAATCTGTTGCGGGTCGGCGGTGTTTTTGCTGAACGCCAGATACCTCGAATAACCAGCGAAAAGTTCGTCGCCGCCGTCTCCAGATAGCGCGACCGTTACCTTTTCCTTTGCGAAATTAGACAGCAACCGTGTCGGAACACAACTTCGGTCACCATTCGGTTCGTCCAATGTTGCGCCGATGTTTTCAATGATGCGCTCAAAGTGGCTAGGATTCAGCATGCGCTCAAAATGGGCGGCGCCGATATACTCAGCCGTATCGCGCGCGATCTGATGTTCGGAATTCGGATCTCCGTCAATGCCACAGCTAAAGGTCTTGACGGATTTTCCAAGTTTCTTCGCGGCAATCGCGGCAATCAGCGATGAGTCGATGCCGCTTGAGAGAAAAACCCCGACCGGGACATCGGCAATGAATCTATCGGAAATAGATTGGCTCAGAAGGTCCTCAACTTCATCGGCGGCAGAGTCAATCGACGGAGCGTGGTCAAGGTTGGCGTCTGAATCGATGCTAAATTCAAACCAACGCGTCGTGATAATTTCACCGTCTTTGCGTACTTTGATATGCGTCCCTGGCTCTAGTTTAGCAACGTCCTTAAGAATGCTTCGCGGCGCTGGAACGTATCGCAGAGTAAAATACAGCGTTAGAGCCTCTTCACATAAGTCCAGACTCATATGGTTCGGACACAACGGAAGCAGCTGTGTTAACTCCGACGAAAACGCAAAAAACTCATTGGATTTTACGAAGTATAGCGGCTTTTCGCCGCCGGCGTCTCGCGCCAGGAACAAACTCTTCTCGCGGGTGTCGTAAATCGCGACAGCAAACATACCGTCGACGAGTTGCAGAGCTTTCTCTCCCAGAAGAGAGAATAGATTGATGAGCACCTCGCTATCACTCTGCGACTTCAGATGTATTCCCTCCTGGTCCAATATCCGGCGCAAAGACTGATAGTTGTATATCTCGCCATTAACCAAGCCGACGTATCGTCCAGAATGATCTAGCATCGGTTGGCGCGCATTGACGGAAAGGTCGATAATGCTTAAGCGCCGGTGGCCCAGAGCGACGCGCCCCGTGGGGTCATTCCAGTATCCCTCGTCGTCCGGTCCACGGTGAACGGCCAGTCCGGTCATTTCGCGGACCAGTCGGCTCACATCTTCAACTGGAATACGTCCTGAGAAATTCAGTAATCCTGCTATACCGCACATATGTGATTCTACATTCTCACCTAGGGCAGGATCTTGTTTCTTAGCACAGTGTCGAAAAAATTCGGTTCATCATGAATTTTTGAGGCTACGCTTCTTAATGATCAGCAATTGAGGATAGTATTGAACCTCTGCTACGTCACCACGCACGTCGGTAATGCGCATCAACTCGTCCATTAAAGCCATTAGAACGCCGCGGTCGTTAGCGGCGTCGGTTTTGAATGTATTTCGGTATGACGCAGCGTACTCTTCTGAGTATGTGCAGGCGAGATCTTCCACAACGTACGCGCCGCCTGGTCTAACCTTCGGCCAGCAAGACCTCACTGCCGACACGATTTGTTCAGAAATATGACTGGCATCGTCGACGACAAGATCGAAGACTTCCTCTGTATTCCACTGCGTCGGGTCACAAATTTCGATGCGCACGTTCGGCAGATCGCCGCACAACTGCCCACAGGCTTCTCGAATATCTAACCCCACGATGTCGGAATGAGGCAGGTAATTTGCCCACATACGCAAGGAGGCGGCGCAGGCAACTCCGAATTCGACAATTTTCAATTTAGCTTTTCTTCGGTCCCCGCCTGCCAATAGTTCGTCGATGAGGCGCGCATAAACTTCTGTATAGTTGTGTTTCAGAGTTCCTTTGTCAGAACCATAGAGATCCGCTAGACCTGTGAGGGAAAGTTCACTCAGGATAACTTCGCCAGTTTCCGGACGATATTCTTCCGGCGGAACAGTATCGAGGTAACGGCGTTTGCCGCCTTTAGCGCGTTTATCCATAACGGTCTTAATTTGATCTCGTGGATGGGAGGTGAGCTTTACACGGGGCTGGAGGACCATACCACGGGCTTGGTTCCAGAGAGAAAAATTTCATCGCGGATTCCTGTGGTCAGGAGCGGAATTGTCTACTTTTAGGGTGTATCCGTCGAGACAGAAGAAACAATTAGTTTGGTTGCGCAATAGGTCCCATATCCGTTTTTACCCTCCCAGTCTTTGCATCCATGGCCCTATCGATAGACGTTGAACGCTATGGTGGGTAAATTTAGTCAATGACTTGAGCGCCAAGCGGCGGGCCGACGTCGAGCGACCGTTATTTTATCTGGATACAAGTTGACCGGTCGTTAGGGAATCGTTGGAAAGACGTACAGTGAATATAAAGCACGCACCTGAAAAAAAGGGTGTATCGGTTGAATATAGGTTTGTGGCGGATGGGGTTGACCTGCCATGGCGAAAGTGCCCCAGCTTAATTGAGAGAATCTGGCTTATT
>JAYQVH010000079.1:0-2736 GCA_038148375.1 Rhodospirillaceae bacterium
TCATTTAGGTATGCTCCGTTGAGTTGATTAGTCGCTCCATCCTCCATACCACTTGTCGGGTTTAAAAAGGCACTCATGGCTTCCCTTAAGTCATTAAAGCAAACTAGCCTTGAAGCTTATTGCGAAGAGCAGGGAGAGAAATTTTATTGGATTTCGAATGAGCAAAAAGTTTTGGATAGAACTCTTAAGTCACTCGTTGGAGAAGTTCGTTTTCCATCACAAATCACAAGCATGTACTGCGGCCGCGTGCGTGACTCAGTCATATTCGGCAAATCTTATGTAATCGGTGAATCAGGTAGGGCAGTTTTTCTAAATCAATCTCACCGGAATTATTCCCGTGACGAATTTTCAAGATACTATTTTAACGACATTGTAATTGAACGGTTAGCTCGGCCATTAATCGAGGATGAGTGCTGTTTCTTGGGCGGATTTTCCGGCCAAGATCGATATTTTGGCCATTTTATATTCGAGTTTTTATATCGACTTGTAGCGTTCGAAATGTGCGGGGTGCTAGGGAAGTATCCCCTAGTGGTATTTGATGAAATACCTGCATCTTGGATGTCGTTCATCGAACTTTATGGCGTCCCCAGAAGTATGATTATCCAGGTTCCACAGCAACCATGCCCAAAGTTCAAGGCTGTATGGATCGCTTCTTGTCCAAATTTTCTCAATTCAGACAGTAGATACTCTTTCTGGGATGACGGCATTCATTTTCTAAGAAAGAGACTTCGAGAGAAAGCATCCAAACAGTTTCCCAGCGGGCCAGGTCGCGTATTCCTCGGCAGGAAAGGTGCGCGGCATCGCAGACTTGTGAATGAAAATTTGGTCTGGGATTTTCTCTCATCACACGGTTTCGTATACCCGGACTTAACCGGCGAACCTGCCGCCGAGCAAATTGCTGCCGTCGCGTCAGCAGAAATTATAGTTTCCGTAACAGGTTCCAACAGCAGCATGACCCAGTTTGCACCGAACAATGTCTCGATTATCGATATCGTTCCTCCCAAATTAGGCGGTGGCCTTGGCTCCCTCGGTTTCGCGGCTGTAATAGGGCAAACCTACACAAGAGTTGAAGCTAACTCTGTGAGTTCATCGGCCCCATCGGGAATCAACGACGATATAGAAGTTGACTTAGCTATATTGTCTAAAGCGCTTGAATTGGCCGACAAACTGTAGTTGAAGTATAGAACTTCTATATTCGGAACAGAATGTAAGAGTATCGATACAGGGTAGGTTCCATTTGACCGCAAAGGTTTTAATTACTGGCATTACAGGAATGGTAGGGAGCCACTTAGCCGACTACATTCTCACGCAACATCCTAACGTCGAAGTTCACGGGCTTGTACGATGGAGAAGCCCCAAAGATAACATCCTGCAAATTGTGGATAAAATTTGCTTGCATCTCGGCGATCTGCAAGATTTGAGTTCTTTAACCAATTTACTCAGGACAATACAACCGGAAGGCATCTTTCACTTGGCCGCCCAGTCATACGTTGATCAAAGTTTTGCGGCGCCCGTTTCCACACTCGATACCAACGTTATCGGCACAGCTAATCTACTTGAAGCCATACGTTTGAGCGGCACAGACCCCCTTATTCACATTTGCTCGTCATCTGAAGTTTACGGACAGGTCAAGCCTGCGGAAGTGCCGATCACCGAAGATAATGCGTTTCGCCCTGCCAGCCCATATGCTGTGTCCAAAGTCGGCGAGGACATGCTCGCTCTTCAGTACCATCTGTCTTATGGCCTCAAGACGTTCAGAACCCGCATGTTCACACATACCGGACCAAGACGCGGCAGCGTTTTCGCGGAGAGCACATTTGCTGAGCAAATAGCGGAACGTGAACTCGGTATATCCAACGGGCCGGTAAAGGTGGGGAACTTAGACAGTATCAGAACCATCACTCATGTGCGCGATGCGGTGCGCGCCTATTGGATGTTGCTGAAAGACTGCAATCCTGGGGAAGTCTACAACATCGGTGGCGAAGAAACCGCTACGATCGGCGAAATACTGGAAATTTTAAAAGCGAACGCGCAGGTGCCCATCGAACATGTGATCGACCCAGCACGGCTACGGCCGTCAGATGTTACTCTGCAGATCCCCGATGTCAGTAAATTCAAGACGGCTACAGGCTGGGCGCCGGCCGTCTCAATGGAACAGACGCTGATTGACCTCCTCAACTACCATCGAATCCGCTTAAAGCGCGCGCACGGCTTATGACTTTTGTTCTGACACGAACGCCTTATCGTATTTCATTTTTCGGTGGCGGCAGCGACTACCCTGACTGGTATCTGAAACACGGCGGCGCTGTGCTGTCATCTACCATGAATAAGTATTGCTACATCAGCGCGCGACACTTGCCCAAAGTCACCGGCGTTGTGGCCCACAGGATCATGTGGCGCCATGTCGAAACAGTTGAGACGGTGCACGATATCCTCCACCCTGCCGTTCGAGAGGGAATGAAATTTCTGGAGTTCGATGACTCGGTCGGTATTGAAATTACCTATCAGGGGGACCTTCCGGCACGCGCTGGCGTTGGATCCAGTTCTACATTTGCGGTAGGGTTATTGAATGCCCTCAGAACTATGCGCGGAGAAAAACCAACTGTTCACGATTTGGCGACAGAGGCTATTCATCTCGAACGGAACATACTCCACGACAATGTCGGTTCTCAAGATCAACTAGCCGCAGCATATGGTGGCTTGAACTACATTGAGTTCAGACAAGATGGAAAACTA
>JAYQVH010000080.1:0-2578 GCA_038148375.1 Rhodospirillaceae bacterium
CTGACGGAATCAGGGCAGTTACCCCAGCTTTATTCCGAAGCGGAGAAACTTCTATTAAGTTGGCTGAGCAAGAACGCCGATTCTCACTCGGAAACGATACTGTGTGAATCTCTAAGACTAAATTTCGCGTTGCTCAAACAACCGTTTGTCGGTCGCGACATCACGTTGGATCTGGAATTCGATGTGCCTAGCTTCTATCAAAATATTCGCCTCGGCCAGCGGCAGAACATTGAGCCAAAAGCGATTTCCATTACCATCGAAAGATCGAAGTCCTACTACGATGACTTTCAAAAGTGGTGTCGGGAAGTTGTCTGGTGGGGTTACAAAAAAGGCGCGTACTTGTACACGAATTCGGTCGCAGAACGACAGCTCGCGGGACATTTCTAATCGTCCACACTTGCTCCTTAGTCAGCATGGCACGCAATGGAATATCGAAAAGTCCCGGCCTTAGCTGCTCCGATATCAGTTTTGTCTTTTGGCGGCTGGGGTATCGGCGGAAAAACACGTGGAGCAACGTCTTATGGGGAAACAGACGACGCTGAGTCTGTAAGGGCTCTCGAGCGCGCCTTCGAGTTGGGAATAAACCTATTCGATACGTCAAACGTTTATGGCGACGGTCATAGCGAAGCCCTGTTAGGCCAGGTCTTGGCCTCCCGGCGCGATGAGGTTTTGATTGCGACAAAGGTCGGCTGGCTGTCTTACGATTCTTCCCCGGATTTCACGCATGACGGAATGTTGCGATCACTGACGGGCAGTTTAGATCGCCTGCAGACGGACCATGTCGATATTCTTCAATTGCACAATCCCCCTGATAACTGGGTATCGGATTGTCAGTACATAATTGACGCCCTCGAAAGCTTGCGCTCAGAGGGTCTGGCTAAAACGATAGGCGTTTCTGTCGGCTCTCCCGACGAAGCACTAAAGCTGGCAGGTGTGTCTACCATCGGATTTATCCAAGCCAACTTTAACTTGATGGATATTAGAGTTATCTCCTCAGGCTTACTGGAGACGCTGGAACGCAACGGGCAATATCTCATTGCGCGCACCCCCCTGTGCTTTGGCTTTCTGACAGGAGACATCACAACAGATACCGTTTTCTCCGACGGCGACCATCGTGCGGCATGGCCCCGCAAACAGCTGGAAACGTGGATCGAGGGTGCTCAGACCTTGCGGAAATTAGGTGAGCAACATGGGATAAGTTCACCAACTGCCCTCGCGTTGCGCTTTTGTCGTTCTTTTCCCAGCGTCGCCTCCGTTCTCTCCGGCATGTTGACCTGCGAGGAAGTTGAACAAAATGCCGGCGCGATATCGGACGGCCCTCTCGAACCACAGTTCATAGAGGAAATACTCGATCTTCATAAGACGCACAGTTTTTTTATCAGCGGTAACAGCCGGCCTCGAAGACTGATCCCCGACTAGAGGCATCTATGTAGGCTGGCCGCATGGAATATCCGGGTAATAGTTTGACCACCATTGCCGGAACCACAACGTGGGCGGGTCACCACGCAGTTCGCAAGACATTTAGGCACGCTATGCTCGTTACATACTTCGCTCGCGTCACAGATATTCGTCAGTTTTCAGCGGATATGTTATAATGGATATCGCTACGGCAAAGAGATTATACATTGATCTTTCCTTCTCCGAAGTCAGCGACGCCAGTCAATTTATAAGTCCGTTCGAAAATGCAGTTCCCAAAGCAATGCGTCATTTTGGTCGGAGGAAAAGGCAGCCGGCTAGGTGATCGTGTACGCACCACACCCAAACCCATGCTACCCGTTAAAGAAGAACCATTCTTAGGTATTCTTCTCAGGGAGATCGGGCGTCATGGCTTTCGCAAAGTTCTCCTCCTCGCAGGTTACCAAGCAGGGGTTGTAAAGGAAGAGGTTGCCGCGCTTACGCAGCGCACTCCCTTTCCAATCGAGATTGAAATTATTGAAGAACCGGAATTGATGGGAACGGGAGGCGCACTCAAACATGCCACAGCGCATCTCGACCCTCAGTTTCTTCTGGTGAACGGCGACAGTTTGTTCGATTTCAACGTGTTGAACCTGACCACAGCTCCACTTGGCGGCAACTGCCTTGGATGGATCGCCCTTAAACGTGACGCTCGACCCGACAGATTTGGCACCGTAAAAACGGATGGCGATCTCGTTGTCGCGTTTCATGAAAAACAAGAAGCTCGGAGCACGGAGACACTCATCAATACTGGAGTGTATTGGTTAGACCACGCGATTATCGATTACATCGATGATGGTAAAGTCTCCCTTGAAAAAGAAGTCTTCCCTCACCTTGCCGACCGGAACCTGCTGCGCGCCCGCATCTTCGATGGTTTTTTTATAGATATCGGTACACCGGACTCATATGCACAGGCCCAACAGCTTATTCCAGCTCAGATATGCCGCTCTGCGGTGTTCTTAGATCGCGACGGCGTCATCAACAAAGACAGCGGTTACCCGCACCTGAGGGAACATATTGATTGGATTGACGGTGCAATTGATACCATCAAAGCATTTAATGACGCCGGGTGGTTTGTGTTTGTCGTGACAAATCAGTCCGGCGTTGCGCGCGGGTATTATAC
>JAYQVH010000081.1:0-2188 GCA_038148375.1 Rhodospirillaceae bacterium
CCGTATGAGCTAAAAGTCTTCTTTCCAGGCCTAAAGGAAGTTTATTCAACTCAACGGCTGTGTCTGTCAATGCGAGACGGAGCAGCCAGGAGATCGTGGACCACAGTTTATGTGCATGTTGAATGGTATCGATATCCTGTTCCTCTAGGCCCTCATACTCACGAAGAAGCGCGATCAGTTCTGAAGTGGAGGTGCCTACCGCATCCGGAAGCTTTCCGACGATCCTCAAAATGTGAAAGTGCAATAAAAATTCTGTGTCCATCAAGCCGCCGGCGGAACGCTTTATGTCCCAGCCGTCTGTACTGGGCGCGTTTGCATGAATGCGGCTACGCATTTCCGAGACAGTTTCTGCGAGTTGAGTTTCAGGTACAGATTTCCCCAAGATTTTGCGGCGAATGCGTTCAACTTTTTGGCCGAGCTGTTTCTCAGCGTAAATGACTCGGCCACGAATCAGGGCAAGACGTTCCCATAGCCATGCGTCTTCTTGGTGATATTTATCGAAAGCATTTAGGCTACTCGCGACTGGGCCTTGCTCTCCAGCTGGCCGCAAGCGCAGGTCCACGTCATAGAGACGGCCTTCCGCAGTCATAACAGTAAGGGCGGAGATCACGCGTTGCGCAAATCGCAGGAAATATGCGCTAGCCGGTAAGGATCTCTCACCGCCGGTTGACTGCGCGTCACTGGGTGCGTCGTATATGAACACAAGGTCGAGATCTGAAGACGGTGTCAGTTCGCGCGCGGCCAATTTCCCATTGGCGAAAATGGCAAACTCGCCTTCCTCTATTACACCGAATTTACTGGCGAACTCGTTTCCGACAGACCTCGTCAGCGCATTGATGGTTGTCTCGGCGATCGCGGTCAATGCGTCAGCTGCATATTCAAGCGAAGTATCTCCGCGCATCGCTTGAATGCCGACCCTAAATCTCATGTCGTTGGTCCAACGACGGCTGGCGTCTAATACGGACTCGAATCCGTCTTCCCGCGCGAGAGTCTGTTGCAGCTCCAGAGCCAGATTAGATCTATCGGGTAGGGGAGAGAAAAATTCAGGCTCCAGGACATAGTCAAGGCGCTGCGGTGACCCAGTCAGATAGTCGGCCATACGAGGTGCGTTACCCATCACATCAGCGACCAATTCCAGAAGTTCACTGTGTCTCTGGAAAATAGAAAAAATCTGTACGCCAGCGGGAAGGCTCTGAAGAAATTGATCGAACTTTATGAAAGCTCTGTCCGGCTGGACTGTTTTGCTAAAGGCAGAAATAATGTTCGGCATTATCTCGGTTAGAATCTGCCGGGATTTAGTACTTTTTGTCGCGCGGTATTTACCATAATGCCACTCCCTTACGAGTCGCGACACAGTTTCAGCGTTCTCAAAGCCAAGTCTTTCCAAATTCTGAATTGTTTCTGGGTCGTGCTCCGCGCCCGTAAAAACAAGGTTGCCTTCGACTGTAAGCGTTGGTGCGTCTTCGAACAGTTCAGCGTAGTGAGTTTCTACAGTTGTCAGGTATCGAGTGACATCTTTCGCAAACCCGTCAAACTCGCTGTAACCGAAGAAATTGGAGACGAGCATTGCGTCTTCGTGCTTCGCAGGAATGCGTTGCGTTTGCTCATCATTTATCATCTGTATCCTGTGTTCGAGGTGACGAAGAAAGATGTAGCAATTGGTGAGGTCGGAAACTACCGAACCTTCAACTAAGTTATTGTCAGCTAGTGCAGTTAGTGCGCCTAGGGTGGTCGGTTCTCGCAATTCCGGAATGCGACCGCCCCAGATTAACTGCTGTATCTGGGCAAAGAATTCGATCTCCCGTATGCCGCCGCGGCCCGTTTTAATGTCATGTCCTACGACATCAACTTCACGCCCGCCTTTCGAAGCGTAAATCTGGCGCTTTATCGAATGGATATCTTGGATAGCGTAGAAATCGAGCGATTTTCGCCAAATGAAGGGCTCTAATCTTTGAAGGAATTCGGTACCGCAACGTTCATCGCCCGCAATCACACGCGATTTTATCAAGGCAGACCTTTCCCAGTTTTGTCCCCAGCTTTCGTAGTACTGCTCTGCCGCGGCCGTCGAAACCGCGATCGCTGTCGAACTAGGGTCCGGCCTTAGCCGGAGATCGATCCGAAAGACGTATCCGTCCGCTGTCCTCTGATCAAGAATCGCAACTATGGCCTTTGCAACTTTGACAGCAAA
>JAYQVH010000082.1:0-1593 GCA_038148375.1 Rhodospirillaceae bacterium
CGTCAGGTTCCTTCACGCCATAGCTCCAGCCATTGGCATATACACGGATTTTCTCGCGGTATTTCCCACCAAGCAGGTTGTAAACCGGCTGTCCGCAAGCCTTGCCGACGATATCCCAGAGTGCCTGCTCAATCCCGCTAATCGCGCACCACAGTTCGACAGAACCACGTCGGGCTGCATAATCATCAAAAGCGAACTGCGTGAAATGTTTGATATCGAAAGGACTGCGTCCGGTCAGGTAAGGCCCAAGCGCGTTCAACTGTGCCATCACCGCCGTGTCACGATCATACTGCGAATAAGCCTCGCCCCAGCCATGTATCCCAGCGTCAGTTTCCACCTTGACGAAAATCAGATTCTTGCGCCAACCCGGATGCACCGGAAAACTTTTCACTGCAGTAATTTTCATAGCAATCCGTCCGTCGCAGAAAGTCAGGAGAATAAGGCGAGTCTATGTGGCAGCTTCCTCGCCTGTCAACATAGTGGTCACATGCAGTCGCGTGCAGCCGGCGATTACTAATGCTGTCACGTGGTGATCCAATGACTTTTCTGAAGCGCCCAATCAGTGGCGCTATCCTTGCGACTGCCGCTCTTGTGGTTATCATGATGATATGGAGCGGATTTCGCCGACACCAACGGGAAACGAATAATTTGATAGCTAAATGAACTGAAAGCGTATCGTAAATTCGAACTCACACGTGTCATGGACTCAATTTTGTTGCGATGGGAAAATAGATGGAAATCGGATTTTTTACCGAAAAAAACTCTGGAGAAGTTGTTGCTGGGCGGATTGCAGATACAGCAGACCCGCGGTTTAAAGAGATAATGACAGTACTGATCAAGCACCTGCATGCCGCTGTAAAAGAGATTGAGCCAACCCAAGAAGAATGGTTTCAAGCCATCCAATTTTTAACTTCAACTGGTCACAAGTGTGATGACTGGCGTCAAGAATTCATTTTGTTGTCTGACGTCTTGGGCGTGTCGATGTTGGTAGACGCCATAAATAATCGCAAACCCTCGGGTGCGTCTGAGTCAACTGTTCTCGGTCCGTTTCACGTTGCAAATGCGCCAGAATTGGAGTTAGGCAGCAACATATGTCTTGATCAGCAAGGCGAACCAATGCTGGTTAAGGGCCGCGTTCTGGACACCGACGGCTCACCAATTGCAAACGCCAAGGTGGATGTATGGCAGGCAAATGACGAAGGTTTTTATGATGTTCAGCAAAAGGGAAAACAGCCTGAATTCAACCTTCGGGGGGTATTTAGAACAGATGAACAAGGCCGCTATTGGTTTACGGCTGTTAAGCCCAGATACTATTCAATACCCGATGATGGACCGGTAGGAAAAATGTTAGCGCGCATGGGACGTCATCCCTATCGTCCCGCACATCTTCATTACATAATTGAGGCAGATGGATTTGAAACATTAACGACGCACACATTTGATCCGGACGACCCTTATATAAATTCCGATGCAGTTTTTGGGGTTAAAGAGAGCTTGATTGCCAAATATGTCGACAAAACGCCTATTGGTAGCGATCAAAAACAATGGGAAGTTGAATTTGACTTTTTTCTTGCGAGAGCTTGATCTTTAGCA
>JAYQVH010000083.1:0-1551 GCA_038148375.1 Rhodospirillaceae bacterium
GGCCTGCATGGCATAGATTTCCGGATAGGTGACGCCGAGACGGCAGCCGCGGTGGCCGAGCATTGGGTTTTGCTCGCTCAATCGGTTAAGCGCATTGCGGACTGTATCTACGGACACGCCCGACGACGACGCGACTTCAGCGATTTCCGCTTCACTGTGGGGCAAGAACTCGTGCAGCGGCGGATCGAGCAGCCGCACGGTTACCGGCAGTCCGGCCATGATCTTGAACAGCTTGACGAAGTCGGCGCGCTGGTGGGGCAGCAAGCGGGACAACGCGGCAGCCCGCCCGCCTTCATCGGCGGCCAGAATCATCTGGCGCACACTGATAATGCGGTCAGAGTCGAAGAACATATGCTCCGTCCGGCACAGACCGATACCCTCCGCTCCGAATTTACGCGCCGTAGCGCAATCCGTTGGCGTCTCCGCATTGGTGCGGACCTTTAAGGTTCGAATGCCATCGACCCATTCCATCAATGTACCGAAATCACCGGTAAGTTCCGGTTCTATGGTTGCGACCTTACCAACAAACACTTCGCCCGTGGACCCATCAAGGGTGAGAACGTCGCCCTCATAAATCATCTCATCGCGGACTTTGAGATACTTCTGCTTGGCGTCGATGTGAATTTCACCTGCCCCGGATACGCAGGGCGTTCCCATACCCCGCGCCACGACCGCCGCGTGGCTGGTCATGCCGCCGCGCGACGTCAGAATTCCCTCGGCGACATGCATTCCACCGATATCTTCTGGACTGGTCTCGCGGCGCACGAGGATCACGTGCTCACCCCGCTTGACCCAGTCTTCCGCCTCCTCCGCTGTGAACACGACCTTGCCGGATGCAGCACCCGGCGATGCCGGAAGTCCGCGGGACAGCAACGTTCGCGGCGTTTCGGGATCAAGCATAGGATGCAGTAGTTGATCGAGCTGGGCCGGGTCGATGCGCGACACCGCCTCATCCTTAGAAATCAAACCTTCGTTGGCCATATCAACGGCAATTTTCAAAGCGGCTGCGGACGTGCGCTTGCCGTTACGCGTTTGCAACATCCAGAGCTTGCCCTTCTGGATGGTAAATTCCATGTCCTGCATGTCACGATAATGCCGCTCGAGCTTGTCGCGTACGGCGACGAGTTCGCCATACATCTCGGGCATCGATTCTTCCATGGCGGGCAGATCAGATTTCTGTGCTTGTTTGCCGGCGACGGTAATCTGCTGCGGTGTGCGAATACCGGCAACGACATCCTCGCCTTGCGCATTGACCAGGTATTCGCCGTAAAATTCGTTCGTACCAACAGATGGATCGCGCGAGAAACATACGCCGGTGGCGCAATCGTTGCCCATGTTGCCAAATACCATGGACTGCACGTTGACAGCCGTACCCCATTCATCGGGGATGTTATGCAGACGCCGGTAGGTAATAGCGCGCTGATTCATCCAGCTGCCGAATACCGCGCCCACAGCGCCCCATAGTTGCTCCTGAGGATCTTGCGGGAACGGCTCACCGGTATCTTTTTGTACCGCTCCTTTATACGCCTCGACCAAAACTTTGAGATCATC